>NC_006396.1:0-1200000 GCF_000011085.1 Haloarcula marismortui ATCC 43049 | reverse complement strand
CGCAGTTCCGTGCCCTGAGTCCGGTCATAGGATGTACCTGAATCGGCCAGTATGAGAAAGTGGTCGACTTTCTCAGTGACATTGTATAGTCGATTGGTGACTTGCCGTATGGTCTTGGACATGTCCGAAACATTCGATTCCGAGAGATCCGAGAGGTCCTCCGCGAGTCGTTTAGCCTCCACAAGTCGGGCATGCAGATCCGATGTGCGGGGAGAATCAACGTCTCTGGTCTCTACTTCCCCGTCAAGCGTCTCCAGCACATCTTGCAGTGCCCTTAGTCTATCGCTGTCAGGGAGTGTCGAGAGATGCTCGTCTAGCATCTCTGCCTGCCCCAGCAATGTGGTGACTCTGTTTCGAAGGTTGTGCCGCAGCATCCGCGTCGCCACGCTCAACTGCTGTTGCTGTCTATGCTCGTCGGTTGTGTCAACTGCAGCCTGCATGACACCCTTGATGTTGCCCTCGCTGTCACGCATGGGCTCGGCCCGGATATTGTATATCCTGTCACCTGTCGGCTTCTGGAATGTCACTTTACGAGTGACTGGTTCACCAGTCTCCAAGACGGCCTTCTTCAGTTCTAACGTCGGCTCGGCAATGTCGGGCGGAAAGAGTTCGTCATCCCGTTTTCCCAGCGCCTCTGGGTCGGAGATACTGTTGGGCCCCTGATCATTAACCCATGTGTGCCTGAGGTCAGTGTCGACCCGAGCGGCGGTGATATCGGCAAGTTTTAGAACGAGATTCAAGTGCTGTTTCGTCTTTCGCAGTTCCGCCGTGGAATCTACACTCTCCTCTTGGTTTTTATCCATCCTAGTACTTATTTGTTATAAAAAATTAGGAATCAATGCATAAATGGTTTTTGTTCATTGACTGTCAGAATCGGAATTGGCCAGCGGCACGATGACCACCACATCTATCACGTCGTGCCCAACAGAGAAAATGAAGTTAGAGGCGACAAATCGCAATATAACGGGTTGATAATGAGGGGGCGTGCCACGGACGGTTGAGTCAACCGTCATACAGCTCGACAGCGAGTTTTCCCACATCAATGCCCATCTCGAACTAAGACCGAATGCCCGGAAGCCGGACTCATAGTGATCGCAGCCGTGGTCGTCGGTGTCGACAGATTGTTGGATACGCTGGGTGGCGATACGACACAACCGGCTTCGCGGAGGGCGTGGCGCGTCCTGAGCTTCGGTCGAGACACCAAATGGGCGATCAAGTCGACTAATAGATACGCTACATCTTGCCGTCGCACTTCTCTCAATTGCTGAATAAGCCATGTCAGTGTGTGCGAGATGGAACTCACCACCTCAGGTGGCGAATTCCTTCAGTTCGTTACAGCCGGCAGTGCGGGCAAATGAATGCTGAAGACTGCATACACAGTGCAAGTCTGTCAAGGCTTTTGAAGAGACGACAGGTCGAGAGCAATTGGGTCACTCCGGAGTTTGTCGATTCGGATAATCGCCTACCGTATCGCCAGAAGACGCCAGAAGGTAGCCACCGAATGCGGGTAACCAGATGATGATAGGATAGACGACCCAGCGTTCGATGCCACCCGGTCCGAGTGGCTCAACTGGACTGGGGCCACCGACGAGCAATCCGTAGACGAAGACACTGACAAGAACCAGCAGAGAGATACCGCCGAAGAGGCCACAGAGGAACGAGAACGGTCTGGAAACGACCTGAGAAGAGAGAACGACGGTGATACCGCCGCTAAAGAAGGTGAGAAGAGCAAATATCCCGTGCCACGGTGTCACATTCCCTGGAAAAACGCCGACGCCGAACGCAGCGAACCCAAATACTGCGAGTGCGAGTGGGAACCCACGTCGGTCCATCGTCCGGTAGAGAAAGTATGCCGAGAGGAGTACCATCGCCCCCGTTACCAGCATCGTTGTGTTGAAGATTGTCGCAGACGGTTCGTGAATCACGGGGTTCGGTGGGCGGGTCGATCCCAGATCACTGATGTCCTGTCTCGTCGAATAGTTTGGGTAGAGGACCTCAGCGGTAATTATCCCCATGAAGCCAATGAACCCGGCCAACGTCAGACTAAATCCTGCCCCCGACGATTCGGAAAATCCGAGTCGAGACAGGAGACGGTCACTATTCGTCATTATTCGTCTGAACTTCTCCCAACATGTATAAAATGGTTGACTTTTTTACCCCTCGGTGCTGACTTCTCGCGCTTCATTAGGCCGGACCCTTGCCAGACGCGAGACTGCTCCCAGAGACAGTGAGGTCCCCCACACGAGCGGCGCCAATGGCCCTATTGGTGCTTAGTTTTCTCGCCGTGTTCTATGTAGATGTACGCAAATCACCAGACGATACTACTCCAATTCAGGACCGTTCAATGATTGAACGGAAAGGAACTACATTGCGTTCATCAGCAGAACCAGCCCACCGCTGTCGGGCGGTTAGAACCGCGAAATCTGATACGGGCGCTGAGGGATTTTCACCCGACTGCGAGACTCGCTCTCGCTCGTCTCGTGTGGTTCAAATCCTTCAGTTTACCGTGGCAGCCGCTCGCGAATTTGCTCGCGGCAGAACACGGGCGCTGAGGGATTTGAACCCCCGACGGTTTGGTCCGAAGCCAAGCACTCTGTCCAAGCTGAGCTAAGCGCCCTACGTACAATGGTATGATGGTGTTATGGTTTAAACCAACCGGTTCCGCCGCGCGATGGTACCGCAGTCAGGGGATTACTCTGAAACCGCTTCAGCTGTGTCGCTATCAGTGTCTGTGGCAACTTCGGCCACGATCGCGTCCGTATCGACACCCCGTTCTTCGGCGAGTGCCTCGATGAGCGCGCGCTGTTCGGCCAGTTCCTGCTCCATTCCATCGACGCGAGTATTCGTCTCGTCGACAGTGCTCCGTAGGTCCTCGAGCTGTGTCTTCAGCTCGTTGACCTTCTTATAGAGATCCTCGGCGATGTCGGCGACCTTCTGTATCTTTTTCGCGGTGGAGCCCAGTCCCATGGCCTTGGCTACGGCGAGCCGACATTTCCTCGTTTCGCTCGAACGTCGCTGTTAAGACGCCGCCGGACCGAGCGACGATATGGACGACTTGCGGCTCGCTCCGACTGTCGGCATCGTCGGGTGCGTTCTGTATCTCCTTGTACTTGCGGTCCCGTACGGCCTCGTCGAAACGGCGAGTGCCGTCGGGGCGTACTACAGTTCGGGGGCGCTCTCCCCGCTGCTGCCAGGCGTATTCGCGCTTGTTTGCATTATTGTGCTGGCGGCCGGCCGCGAGGGGCGGTCGGATCCGAGTGTCGCGGCGGGCGCGAGCATCGGCATGGGCGTATTCATCGTCGCCCTCAGTGTCCTCTGGGCGGTCACCGTCCCCGAGAGTCTCGTGCTGGGACTGACTGAGTCGACGCTGATGGAGCACCACCGCTGGGGCGTCGTCATCGCGGGCCTCCTCATCCCGATCGGTGGGACATGGTTCGCGCGGGCGCTGGACCTGCTGTAGGCCGGTCTGTCCACCGGCGCGTCGTCCAGCGGTCTGTGGGCGCATCCGAAAGGCCCTTATGGGGCGGCGGCGGACTTTCAGATGGACTAGGTCGGGGGGCTAGGCCCCCCTCCTTGCCCGCACTGTGGTCTTGAGCGGGGACCGAACACCGGGGGCGTCCGGTCTGACGGACGTGGACCCCGTGAGCTAACGTGGAAGCCTCGTCCCACGGGGACGGCGGTCCGCGTGGTCGCACCTGCAGGGGTGCGCCCACGTGGTTAAACGATGGCACTCCGCCAGGCACGGAAGTGAGCAGCGGACCATCGAACACCCGTCGCTCGTGGGGTCGCGGGGTGGAGGAGGCAAACGGGATTACCCGCGTCCGAACGCCGGGCCATCCTGGCTGTCCGTTCCATTCATACCTACAGTCACTACCCGTGAACAGTCGTACTGGACGCGTTTTTGCGGAGCTCTCTCAGTACATTGTGCGCGAAGGCCGGTATTTAGATGTAAATAGGGCATTTTATCCATAAAATCCGATATAGAAGATATATCTCACCATATATCGAGAATATATGGGCAAATATAGAGATATAGAGCAGTAATTTGCCTACTTATCCGTATATTTGTATAAAGGGGGGCTGCTTTTCAGCCTGTCGTCGTCAATATCTGGAGTCCTTAACTGATTTCGTCCATCCGACGGTATCGGTGGCGACACTTGAGACTACGGCGACTCGCCGGCGCTGTCGTCGGCATTCCACGCCTGTAATTCTTTCCGGCGGATCTTCCCGCTTGTCGTCTGTGGCAGCGCATCAGCGAACTCGATCTCGCGGGGGTATTCGTACTCGGCAAGGTGCTCTCTGACGATAGATCGGATTTCTGACCGGAGCGTCTCGTGGGCCGGCGCATCGGCCGATGCTTCCACGTACGCTTTGATGATTTCGCCCCGGGTGTCGTCCGGGACACCGATGACGCCCGCCTGAACTGCGTCGGGGTGTTCGAGAATCGCGCTCTCGACCTCCATCGGCCCGACGCGGTAGCCACTGGTGATGATAACGTCGTCCTTGCGCGATTTGAACCAGACGTAGCCGTCGGCGTCCTGTCGTGCCAAGTCGCCGGTAACGAACCAGCCGTCGACCTCTTTGGCCGCCGTCTTCTCCGGCATGTTCCAGTACTCGTCGAAGAACACCGAGCGGTCGTGCGGTCGTACCGCTATCTCGCCGAGTTCGCCGGTCGAGAGCGGCGCAGCAACGCCGCGGTCGGCGGCGTCGGGGTCCAGAATCGCTAGGTCATACCCCGGTAACGGCTTGCCCATGCTGCTGGGCTGTGTGTCGAACCAGTTCGAGTTGTTGGCGACAACGAGATTCAGTTCTGTCTGGCCGTAAAACTCGTTGATGGTGACCGAGTCGAACGTCTCCGCCACCCAGTCGACGATTTCCGGGGTCAACGACTCGCCGCCGACGGCAAACGTCTCGATGGCGAGGTCGTACGTCGTTGTCGGGTCCTCGATATCCATCAGCATTCGGAGGGCGGTGGCCGGCATGAACGACCGGGTGATATCGAACTCGGACAGCAGGTCGAACGCCGCCTCGGCCTCGAACCCTGAGGCGGGATAGCCGACGATGGTTCCACCGTGATGCCACGTCGCAAAGAGTGTCCCGCCGAGGGCCGCGCCCCAGGCCCAGTCCGCGGGCGTCCAGACTGTCGCGTCCGGTCCCAGCCCTTGGTCGAAAAAGTTGTACGCGGCTGCGGCTCGTCCGAGCCACAGTGCGTGTGAGTGCCGGACGCCTTTCGGCGGTCCCGTCGACCCGCTCGTGTACAGTATCGCCGTGTCAGTGTCCGGCGTGGAGTCGTAGGGTTCGATGTCGGTGTTTTCCGGCGCAGCAAGCATATCGCCGAAGGCGTGGACATCACCAGCCGGTGCGTCAGTTTCGATTTCGAGGACGTGCTCTAGCGTCGGACAGTCCTCGCGTATCGCGTCGATATCATCGCGCACGGTCGGGTCGATAACGGCGACGGTCGCGCCAGCGTCGTCCAGCCGGTACTGGAGCGCGTCCGTCCCGAACAGGACCGTCAACGGCACCGAGACGGCCCCGAGCTTCCAGTTCGCCAGGTGCGTTATTGGGTTCTGTGGCTTCTGTGGCACGACGACGCCGACCCGGTCACCGGCCTCGACGCCGAGACTGGCCAACCCCGCCGCGAGTCTGTCCGATAGCTCGTCCAGTTCGCGGAAGGTGTACTGCTCGCGCTGTCCGTCAGGATATGCCTGTTCGAGCGCCACCCTGCCGGGGTCCTCGTGTTTTTGCAGAAAATCGACCGCCGGATTGTACGACGACGGAAGGTCCCAGCTGAACTGCTCGTGGGCCTCGTCGTACCCCTCGAAGTCCGGCATCACTGTCCAGACCATGGCATACCGGTCGTCTGGGTGGCTGTTGCGTCTTTCGGTCGAACCACCGTCGCCACACCCGAGCCGGCAGAACTTTCCGTCTTCCCCTCCCGACTTCACCGTGGACTCTACCGACATTCGGGACGAGTGGGCCGAGCGGTCCGGCGAATACTCTCCCGCGTATTATGCCTACTATGGAGCGGACGAGACGAGTGAGCTGGTGCAGTCAATACTCGCAGAGCATGTCGAGCAGGACGCGGCTGTGCTGGAGGTTGGCTGCAGCTCCGGGCGGCACCTCGCTGCACTAGCTGAAGCTGGCTACTCGGATTTGACCGGCGTCGATATCAACGGCGATGCGTTAGATGTCCTTACTGAGACGTACCCCGACCTCGCAGCCACCGGCTCGTTTCACGCCATGGCTATTGAGGAGTTCGTCACAGATGTCGCGGACGACACGTACGATGTCGTTTTTTCCGTCGAAACACTGCAACATCTCCACCCAGATGTCGACTGGGCGTTCGAAGAACTGGCACGGATCGTAGATGACCTGCTGATTACCGTCGAGAACGAAGGCGGCGACCCGGGTGAAGTAAACTACGTCGATGACAACGTCCCGCTGTATTACCGGGACTGGAATGCGGTGTTCACAGACTGTGGACTTACCGAGGTCGATTCAATAGACGGAAAGCGGGATACTGTCCGCATCTTTCAGGTACCTGAGTAGGCCGTAGTGAAAGTAGGTTTGTATAGGGCGCTATTGAGGTGGGAAACTGATATAGATACATATATGCTCGAAGTTGAGTGGCAAAAATCTGAATGTGGCGGTAAAAATGCAGGTGGTGCTTGGAAAGCTCATGTGCAAATTTAGAGGTGTCTGTGGCTCATTAGAAATGCATATTGAACGGATGGTGACAGAGCGGAGCCTCGTTGATATTATATTGATATTAGTCCGATAATTGTGTATCTGATAGGAACTGAACTACTGAACGGCGGTGTTACACGGAACCGTTCTAGTATCATCACTCTCCGCTGTAGAAGTGGGCTTGGGAGCGGTGAGTATGTGTCTCACGACACGCTCACTGGGATACCAGAATAACGTCTGTACGCCTGTCATTCGTAGTGTTCCGTATTGCTGAACGGCAGTTCGCCCGATTGGGAATGGGTTGCCGGTCGACGGTAGTGCTTTCGCGACAGGCAAGAAGCATACCGTTGCCAGCACAAGATTCATGTATTGTTGCAGTTTGCAACTCTGTATGAGGTACTACCAGCTACGTGACGGGAACTCACAGCGGTTAGCGGTCGAAACTGGGGACGGTGTGTACGATTTGACCAGCGTCAAACCGCAGCTTCGAACGCTCCGTGACCTCCTCAAATCGGCCTCGATTGCGGATACCGCACCGGACGAACTCAGCGCCCGCCACCTCGATGCCGCTGAGGCAGTGTCCGAACAACGACTCGAAGCCACTGCTACCGATCCCGTCACTGCCGACGAAGTCTGGGCCGCTGGCGTCACGTACCAGATCAGTGAAGAAGCGCGGACAGAGGAAAGCGGCACGCCGGAGATGTACCTTGACGTGTACGATGCGGAGCGGCCGGAGATCTTTTTCAAATCGACGCCCACTCGGACTGTCGGCCCCGACGAAGCGGTCGGCATCCGAGCCGACTCAGACTGGGACGTGCCCGAGCCAGAGCTTGCAATCGTTCTCTACGAGGGCGACATCGTCGGCTACACTGTCGGCAACGACATGAGCAGTCGGTCTATCGAGGGAGAAAACCCGCTGTACCTCCCGCAGGCCAAGGTGTACGACCGCTGTTGTTCGGTTGGCCCAGCCGTCGTCACGGACATCGAAGACCCGCACTCGCTGGCACTTTCGATGTCGATTCACCGCGATGGTGACCGTGTCTACTACGGAGAGACCAACACCAGCGAGATGAAACGCACCTGTGAGGAACTCGTCTCGTACTACACCGCGCACAACGCAGTCCCCGAGCTGTCAGTGCTACTTACCGGGACCTCGCTCGTTCCCGACGACGATTTTACGCTGCAAGAGGGAGATCAAGTCAGCATCAACATTGAGTCCATCGGAACACTGAACAATTCAGTTACAGTCGTGTGAAAGGCTATGGGACCGGGGCGGTCTGGTAACCGCTTCGCAGAGGGTTTCACACTGTGATACCGTGCTCGGCTCTCGACTGGTTTCGATTGCGTGCCTGTGTGTCGGTCTGGTGGGAATTTGCGCCGACGGAATTATTACAGCCCTCCATCTGAATGCACGCTCCACGGATATCCCTACCTGCGACAATCGATCAGGGCGTACGTGTCAGTTTGCGGTGATTTGCTATCGATATGCCGTGAGAAAACCAGTGTGCCGTCGAGACCGCCGCTCTGTCCCAGATGTTTGAACAACTGTTTAGTACGAGGGGATACATGGCCGAGTATGGCAAAAACCGCTCAAAACCCAGTCAAATCCGCCGAGACGACGTTCGAGGTGCTTGACGCACTGAAAGATCTCGACGGAGCCGGTGTCACCGAACTGGCCCAGCACCTTGACATTCCAAAGAGTACCGTTCACAACTACCTGAGCACGCTGGAACAGGAAGAATACGTTGTCAACAGAGACGGTGTGTATGAGGTTGGGCTTCGGTTCCTAGAGCTGGGAGCGTACGCCCGCCACCGGCAGAAACTGTTCGAGATTGCAAAGCCAGAGGTCGACCGGCTGGCCGAAGAAACCGGCGAGCTCGCGAATATTCTCGTCGAAGAACACGGCCGCGGGTCGTACCTGTACCGTGCTCGGGGAGACAAAGCCGTGCAGGTCAAAGCCCACGTCGGAACACGCGTTCCGCTTCATACGACAGCGCTGGGAAAAACGATTCTCGCACACATGCCGACCGAACGGGTTGATGCGATCGTCGACCGCCACGGACTCGGCGGGGAGGCCAGCAAGTCGATCAGTAGCAGAGCGGCACTGGAGCAAGAGCTAGCGGACGTCCGAGAGCGCGGCGTCGCCTTCGATGATGAAGAGCGTCTCGAAGGACTCCGCTGTGTCGCTGCCCCGGTGCTCAACCACGATACCGAAATTATCGGTGCGATCAGCGTTTCGGGCCCGACAAATCGGTTCCGAGGCGATCGATTCCGCGAAGAATTCCCACAGAAAGTACTGGAAGTCGCCAACGTTATCGAGCTGAACGTTACCTATTCATAGCAGCAGTGTTCAGAAGCGGTGAACGGTATTACAGTCTTGTGGTAGTGATACCTGAACAGCCCATTTTCGACAGTAGCGCTGTATTCGGGCAGCGTTTGCAGCACGCATTGGATCCACGACGCGCATGAGTTCCTGCTTGCATTCGATAACCGCCAGTTCATAGCTCTGGCTGCTGAACGGTGTCCATACCCGATTCATGATGAGTGAACGGCTTTCCAACGCTATCTTACACTGTTCGATACGAGATACGACCACGACTCCGACACGGTCCCAATCTCAATAATGGATGTACTACTGTTACTCCAGACGAGACACATCGATTATGCGTTTCCTATCACTGGCTGTGCTCGAAATAGTAGCAAAACCCACCGTCGCTATGGCTAATATATCCAAATGTCGATTTTATATACAGCTATGCCTAATATAGACCTAATTCAGGCTCTGAAAAATCGACAGTGCAAAATACGTCTATAGATTTGGGTAGATAGAATTATATTTTGTCAATAATAAGGGTGAGCATGAACTATCCGCCCATATATATTGCTCAGGTAGCCACGCAACAGCAGCTATCGTTCCGGCGGTATCTCCCAACAAATCAGGGGTGCACGGTTACGCGAGGAACTGGACGCCCAGAGCCAGCAGGAACAGTACCACGACCCCGATCGATGACAGTTCGAGCCACCGGGACCGCACGTCTGTGGACCTGATGCTTGCGACGAACAGCGTTCCGACGACGCCGACGACGACGACCAGTGCCAGATACACTGCGTTAAGCGCTGATGCCATATAATACCATTTCACAGCAGTACAGTAAACACTGGTGGTCGAATCGCCATCCCCACAACGGTAATGAGACCCAATCACATAGTCAGGGGCATGCGCCTCGAACTACGAATCTGTAAACACTGCTACGAGGGAGAGCATGGGAACGACCAAAAGACGGCGGTGACGCAGGACATGGTCGCCTGTGCCGAACAGGTCCGCGAGTACAAGGACCTCATTGGGCTCGATGCGCTCTATATTACGAAGGTGACGGAGGGCGACCCCGGCGGCGCGGAAGCACTGGATGTCATCGTCGCCAGCATCGAGGGCGACCAGGTCGCGCTCTCCGACACACAACTGGTCATGGAGGACGGCGACGGCAACATGCTCGTCTACCCGGAGCCAAAAGACATCCTGCAGGTCCTGACCCGGAACCTGAACCAGATTCAGGAACAGACCCGGCAGGACGTCGATGTCGAGCTGTCGCCGGAAGGACAGGCACTCATCGCGTAGCTGCACGAAAAACGGCCCTCAGTCGGTTCAGTTTTCGCTGTCGTCTGATTCAGGCTGGCCGCCGTCGGTCTGGGGTTCGCCACCGTCGGCCGCGGCCGGCCGCTCGTCTCGTTCTAGCTGTTGTTCCCAGCGGATGCGCAGGACGTTCCCGTACATCGACAGCACGAGCCCGACACCGAGGACGACCATGCCGAGGTTGATACCGATAGTCAACAGAATGCTCGACGGACCGCCGCCAATGGCGAGTTCGCGGGGCACCGGATAGCCCTCGTCGAAGATGCTCCCAATGAGCACGGAAACGATGCCGATGACGGTCATCGCGCCAAAGATCGTCGAGACAGTCCGCCAGGACGGGGACAGCGAGAGGCGTTCGATCCCCGTGGTGTCCGGCTCCTCGTCGTCGTCACCGTGGTGTTCGGGCACCATGCTTCGGGGAATGAACGCCTTTGTCTCGACGGGATAGAAGGCAGGGTGCATCCCGTGCTCGAAGATGTGGAACATGACCCCCATCAGCATGATAACGCCCAGCAGGCCGTGGAACGTGACGAAGGCCATCGCGGCCGCCTTGGTCTGGAACATCGCGGCGAGGCCGGTCTTGCTCCAGATGAGCAGCCCCGATATCGCCAGCAGGGTCAGCTCGATGGAGAAGATGAACACGACGCCCTTGCCGATGTAGGACAGTAGCGGGACCTCGTCGGCCTTGTAGCCGGCGAACTGCCGCGCGCTCGGGTGTCGTTCGTCGGCTCGACCGAGCACGAACTGGATATCCTGAATGAACGCGTCGACGTCGTCTTTCGCCGGGAGGATTTTCGAGAAGTTGCTCCGGCCGGTCGAGGAGATAAGCTGGAGCGTAATCCAGAAGATGACGAGTGCAACCAGCCCGATGCCGGTGATGCGGTGGATCGCCGTCACGCCTGAGGCCCCGCCCATCAGCGTCAGCATCCACCACAGTTCGTCGTTGAACATGATGGCGTAGCCGGTGAAAAACAGGAGGAACACGTCCAGCCCCAAAAGCGAGTGGAACAGGGTCGTCACGCGCGTGAACTTCCCGTGGTCGAGATTGCTCATGCGCCGTCACCTCCCTGTCCGTCGCCGCGGGCCGGCGAACCACCGTCGGCCGCGACGGCCTCGCTGGTATCCTCACCCGGTTCGCGCATCTTGCCTGCCAGACGCTGGAACGCCGCCCAGTGGATGAACACCATCACGAGAATGAACGCGCCGAGGATGACGTCGGCCGCGTGGATGAGCGCGATGAGGAAATCGAGCGCGGGGATGGTGTTGCCGAACACCCAGTCCGCGCCGATACCGCCGCCCGCGACGCTCGGGTTGACCCGGTACAGCGATTCATAGCCGAGTCTGAATCCCTGTGCCCAGAACAGCGCCAGCGCCGCGACAGCGAGGCCGACGACCGCGCTGATGAGCACCGAAGCGCGGCTGTAGCCGTTCACCTCCGGGAGGTCTTCTGTGTTCGTCATTGGAACTCACTGGCGTCCTCGCCAAAGATGATGTCCATAGCCACGTCGTTGAAGAACGTGCCGCTGTCCCTGTTGTCCAGTTCGTCCGATATCTGGGCCGGCGTCCCGACCAGGATGGCGTCGGTGGCACACTCCTCGGCGCAGGCCGGCCCCTTGCCGACATCTTGACGTTCCTCGCACATGGTACACTTGTCCATGTTGCCACCGCTGCCGACGAGGTTGGCGACCCCGCTGTCCTCGTCGGGGAACTGTGGCGCGCCGAACGGACACGCCGAGAGGCAGTACTGGCAACCGATACAGAGGTCGTCACGGACCCGCACGAAGCCGTTCTCCTTCGAGATGAGCGAGTCGGTCGGACACACCGAGACGCACGGCGCGTTCGAACAGTGATAGCACTGCATCGGGACTGCTGTCTCGCCGGGTGACTCACCTTGGCCTATCGCCTGGCCGCTGCTGGCGTTGAGCCCCGATGCGGCTTCCTGGCCTTCGAGCATCGTCGCGATACTGATTCGCTGTTCGTCCCGTGGGACGTCCCACGTACGCTTACAGGAGACAACACAGCCACCACAGTCGATACACGCCTCAACATCCGGGAAGATGCGCGCATCCTCGCCGGTACTCATCACGCCGTCGTGCATCACTTCATTGCCTGTTGACATACTAGCTCACCTCATTGCACCGTCGAGTTGTCGCGGACATCGAAGTCCTTCTGCGTCCCGACGTCGTTCACGTCCTGCGGGAAGTCAAAGTCGAGGTCCACGTCAATATTGTACTGGTCCAGTACCTCCGGCGTCGCCGGGTTGACCGCGACCATCGATACTTTCGTCTCCTGCATCTGGGTTTCAACGTCGTAGCCGCGAGACGTGATGGCGTTCGCTGAGTCCCCGATAGCGTAGGGAACGTGCCCGTCAGGGTACTTGTCCTCCAGACTCTCGCCTTTGAACACGCCGCCCCAGTGGTACGGCAGGAACACTTCTCGGTCGTTCGGCCGGTCCGTCACGCGGGCTTTCACCAGCACGGAACCGCGGTCCGTCGAGGAGATGACGACGAGGTCGCCGCCGTCAATGCCGAGTTCTTCCGCCTTGTTCGGCGTTATCTCAGCGTACATATGCGGCTGGAGGTCGGCGGTGTGGATGTTGTTCCGCGTCTCCGCACCACCGCCCTGATGTTCGACCTGCCGACCGCTGGTCATGATCGTGTCCAGATCTGGCCCGTCGTCCTGATTGTGGATGATGTCCGTCGCCTGTTCCTGTTCGACGAGGTTGTTCTGGTCGAGTCGGTAGAAGTTCCGCTGCTGGCCGTTCGCCGGCCACTCGTTCAGCAGTTCCGTGTCCGGCCCCTCGATGGGTTCGCGGTGCACCGGCACCTTATCGAGGAAGCTCCAGACCACGGCGCGTGCCCGGCCGCGCCCGGTCGGCGCGTCGGGCTGTTTGAAGTCGTACTGCTCGTAGAATTCGGGGTCGACGCCTTCCCCGATCATCGTTTCGAGATACTCGTCGAACACTGCGCTCCCGGTGTCGGGGTTGTTCAGCGCCTGCGCGGCGGTGTACACCGACTCCTGATTGTCGAGTGCGTACTGTTGCGGGATGGTGAGTTCGTCTGGCTGGACCTCCTGATTCGGATCGATGAGGCTCTGTGGCGGCGTCACCTTCCAGCCAGGGTACTCCGGGATGCCGTGGATCATGCCGTCCGCAGCCGTGTCGTCGTCGTCGGCCCATGCGGGGTTGTACGGTGCCCGGGTCAGATCGAGCGCTTCCTCCTGACTCTCGTAGCGGTCGCCGACAGCGTCGAGCGTCTCCTGCATCGGGTAGTCGTCGTCTGTCGGCATATCGGCCCAGTCTTCAGGCGTGGGTGCCGAGACGCCCCAGCGGGTCCGGAAGTCCTGCCCCCCGTTGTTGGGGTCCAGATCGTCGTTCCAGATAATCGGCGTCCCCGGATGGTCTTCGCCCCAGCAGGGCCAGGGGAGCATCCAGTATTCGCCCGCGACAGGCGTTCCTTCGGCTCCTTTGAGGTCCTCGTTGGAGAACGCGTAGTCGTACTCCAGATGTTGCTGGAGCCGTTCGGGCGTCTGCCGGTAGCCGATGGTGTTCGTCCCGAGGTTGAACTCGCGGACGACGCCCTCGTATGAGGACTTGCCATTGTATAGCTCCGAGCCCGCGCCCCAGTCGAAGTGTTCGCCAAAGCCTAGATAGCCGGCCAGTTCCTGCATGATCTGGAGGTCCGGCTTGGAGTTGTGTGCCGGCGAGCGGACCGGTTCGGACCACTGGACCGACCGGTTCGTGTTGGTCAGCGACCGGTAGTGCTCGTACTGGCTAGACGCCGGCAACAGCAGTACCGGCGGTCCGTCCTCGTAATCCGGCAGGACGCTCGCGACGGAGGGGAACACGTCGACGACGACCAGCAGGTCGAGGTTCTCCATCCCCTCTTTCATCTGCTCCATCTCGCTGATAGAGTTCGCCGAGTGCCCCCAGAAGACCGCGATTTTCGTCTGGTCGGGCTGGTAGATCGGTGTTTCCTGATACCGGTCTTCCTGATCAAGCGCCGATTCGAACCAGCGGGCCACGGTCAGCCCGTTCTGGAACATCATCGAGTTCTCCGCCGGGTTGTTCGGCCCGTGGGCGGTGTTCGGCGGCAGCGAATCCGCGTCCTCACTCCCTTCGTAGGTCGGGCTCTGGCGGACGTACTTCTCCGGCGACATCAGCTCGAACCGGTTGTACATATCCGCAAACGACGTGTCGCCGCTGGTCTCGGGCGTCCGGTCCCAGATTTCAGCCCACCACGACCAGCCACCCGGTGACAGACCGTAATACCCCGGCAGGATGTGGCTAGCGACCGCAAGGTCGGTCGCTCCCTGAACGTTCGCGTGTCCGCGCATGACCTGCAGCCCGCCACCGCTCCGGGCCGCACTCCCGGAGGCGAGGCTCGCCACCGCGTACGAGCGGATGTTCTGGGTCCCGTTGTTGTGCTGTGTCCCGCCCATCGCCCACTCGATCTGGACGTGTGGTCGGGCCTCGTCGATCATGTCGGCGATGCGCTCTATGTCCTCGGCGGACACCCACGTGATTTCCTCGACCGTCTCCTTGTCGTACTCGTCGAGTTCCGCGTCGACGTCTTCCCAGCCCTGGACGCGGTCAGTGAGCATATTCTGCCCAATTTCGTCCGCGTCGGGGTCCATCGCGAGCCCGTGCTTGTCACGGAGCTCTTTGATGATGCCCATCATCAGAGCCACGTCGGTGCCCGGACGGAACCGCATGAACTCGTCGGCGTGAGCCGATGTCTTCGTGAACCGCGGGTCCAGATTGAGGATGGTTCCGCCCCGTTTCTGCCCTTCGAGAATGTGCTGCATCGCGATGGGGTGTGCCTCAGCCGGGTTCTGGCCGATGATGATGTTCAGGTCGAAGTTCCGGTAGTCCTGAACGGTGTTTGTCATCGCGCCGTAGCCCCAAGTGTTTGCCAGTCCCGTGACTGTCGTAGAGTGACAGATACGGGCCTGGTGGTCGATGTTGTTCGTACCCATAAACGCCGCCAGCTTCCTGATGGCGTAGGCCTCCTCGTTGGAGTGATGGGCGCTGCCGAGCAACATCACGCTCTCGCGACTGTGCTCCGCGTCGACGTCGACAGCCTCGTCCGGAGAGGTGTCGTCGTCGGGCCACAGGGCCCGGATGTCTGTCGCCAGACGGTCGTACGTTTCGTTCCACCCGAGTTTGCGCCACTCTCCGTCCTCCTGTATCATCGGGTGTTTGAGACGCTTCTCGGAGTGTTCGGTCTCGTATATGCCGGCCCCTTTCGAGCAGAGCGACCCGGCATTTATTGGGTGTTCATGCCACGGCTCCATGCCGACGAAGGAATTACCCTCCCGCTCACCACGGAAGCCACAGCCCACCGAGCAGTAGTTGCAGATCGTCTTGGTCAGTTCGGTGTCCGTATCTGTCCCGTCCGTTTCCTCGCTGTCCTCCTGAAGTGCCCGACCAGCGCCGCTGACGCCAAGGGCGACCCCGCCCGCGAGGGCGCTCGCCTTCATGAACGAGCGCCGGTCAAGATCCAGTGAGACTGGTTCCTGTTGTGTACTCATGGTGACTGGTGCCCACCCATCACCGATGCTGTCCGTGTTTGCCACGCAATCTGGTTTGTCATTGTCTATCTAGCCGTTGCACAAATTCAATGCCCTCCATGATAAAATGTGTCATAGTTAGCCATTATAGTTCATGAAATTTTCTGGTCTCCCCAGTATTTAGGGTTGAATTCATGAATAGATGTGTGAACACTCCGCAAGGTCTATTACCGGGACAGGATTTTGCATGATTAATGAATACAGGCGCCTTTGTGTGTTCCTGTGGGGGATCGTGTGACATCGACCTCGAAGCGGTTCGGGACGGTGTCGACGATGTCGATGTTGTCGCCAGTTCCGAACTGCTCTGTCAGGACGGCTTGGCGGGGATGTCGCAGGTCATCGAGGAGTACGATCTCGATCAGGTCATCGCGACGACGCCGGAACCGTCGTGTCAGGACCGCATCCGCGGGCTTGCCGACGAACACGACCTTCATCCCGAGGCATCGGTGTTCGTCGACCATCGGGAAACCAGCGCCTGGGTCCACGACGAGGCAGCGGCCACCGACAAGACGGCCCGTCTCATCAACGCGAAACAGGCCGGCCTCCGTGAGGAAGCGCCGTCGCGAACGGTGTCGAAAGACGCTGGGAACCGCGTCGCTGTCGTGGGCGACCCCGGCGCGGCGCGGTCACTGACCGACGATGCCGACGTGTTGTTCATCGCGGACGGGCGGGATTTCGCCGACGTTGACGGGCTCGGTGACGTGACGATGGAACGCGGGCGCGTCGTCGACATCGAGGGCTCCTACGGCGAGTACGAGCTCACGTTAGAGGCCCGCGTCACCGACGACTGTATCGACTGCATGGACTGTGTGCGCGAGGGGCCGGATGGGATGGTGACGGAGTTCCCCGTTGATATCCATCCGGACGCGCCCGACGGCGAGTGGACGAACACCTGCCCGACCGACGCCATCGATCTGGACGGCGTTACCCGTACTGTCGAAGTCGACCAGGTCATCTACCCCGGCGGCCGCGACGACGCTCGCGGCGGCCGGCTGGGCTTCTACACCGGGCCGGTCGACGCCGGAACCATCGCCGCAGTCGAATCGCAACTGGGCGGCATCGAGAAACCACAGTTCCTCGACCTCGAGATGGATGTCTGTGCGGCCGGGGCATCCAGTCAGGAGGGATGTACGGCCTGCGTCGACGCCTGCCCTCACGGCGCGGTCGACCGACCGACTATCGACTCCGTGGAGTTCGATGAGGTGGCCTGCGAGAACTGCGGGGCCTGTACGAGTTCCTGTCCGACGGGCGCGACACAGCTCCGCGAGCCCTCGAACCGACGGCTCGCCCGCGAGGTCGAGGCGTTGCTGGAAGACGACACGGACGAGGGACTACTCTCGCGGGGCGACAGCGCAGGTATCGACACCCAGGTCATCGCGTTCGTCTGTTCGGAGTACGCGATGGACCGCCTGCGGGCGCACGGACGCAAGGCCGTGCAGTCAGGCGACCTCGACTACCCGCCTATCCTTCCGGTTTCGGTCAACTGCACGGACACGGTCGGCAAGGCACACGTCATGCACGCGCTTGCGGCCGGTGCGGACGGCGTCGCCGTCGTCGGCTGTGGCGGCTCGTGTCTGCACTCCGGCCCGGATCCCAAGCAAGAGCTAGTCGACCGGCTCAATCAGGCGACAACCGACCTTGGGCTCGGTGACCGGGTCGGCTTCTTTGCGCCCGAGGCCGGCAACCCCGAGGCGTTCGTCGGGTCGCTGTCCGGGTTCGTCGAGTTCGGGCTCGACGAGACACCGATTCCGGCCGGCGGCTACGAGGCGACCGGCCGCAGCGACGCCGACCGGGAGGACCCTCGCCCAAACCCCGATTTCGACAGCCACGGCTGGACCTTGGAGAGCGTTCGAGCTATTCTCGACCACGTCGAGCCCGAACGCGAGGTGATTCGCGGGCTGAAGGACTTCGGGGTTATGGATGTCAACGACGCGTGTACGCTGACGCCGACCTGTACGAACCTCTGTCCGACCGACGCCATCCAGCGGACCGGTGAGGGCGAACTGGCGTTCAACCACGCGGACTGCGTCAACTGCGGCCTCTGTGAGGAGGGCTGCCCGGAAACGGCGATTACGATGCACGACGGACTGGACCTCTCCCTGCTTCCCGAGAACAGGGGCGGCGAGGCCTGGGTGACCGTCCACGAGGGCGACATGCTGGAATGTGTCCGCTGTGGCAAGCCCTTCACCAGCGTCGCCTCCGCCGACAAGATTGAGGAGGAGGTCGGCGATCAGGTCGAGGGTCTGGCTCCCGATGCCGACCACTCCGTCTTCGAGTACTGTAGCGACTGCCGGAGTCGTCTGCTGTTCGACCAGGGGGAGAAACGATGAACGACGCGGCCGTCTACGAGGCCCGCCTCGAACTGGTGGATTTCGTTATCGACGTGTTCTGGGACGTGCCCGAGGAAGCGTTCGTCGAGGGACTGTTGAGCGGCGAGGTGCAACTGCCGGAAGAATCCATCAACGACCAGCTCGACGAGGGCTTCGAGATGCTTGCGTCGTGGATCGACGAGAACGCCGACCAGTCGGTTTCGGCGGTGCAGGACACCCTCAAACGGGAGTACACGGACCTGCTTGTCGGCCCGCGACCGCCGGTGTTGCCCCACGAAACGAATTACCGCGAGGACACGGAGTTCATCGGGGAAGGGCTCGCCGAGGTCGATGCCAGCTACGGTGCGGCAGGCTGGGCACCGCCCGAGGACTACCCCGAAGAGGACGACTTCATCGCCGTCGAAATGGCGTTCCTGCGGTATCTCATCGAGCGCCAGCGAGAGGGCGACGAGGAGACCGTCGGCTACGAGCGGGTGTTCATTGAGCAACACCTCAGCGAGTGGGTTGTCGAATTCGCCGACGAGATGCGCGACGAGGCCGATGACGGACTGTTCCTCGCAGCGGCGCTCATCTGTGAAGGGCTCGTCCGCTTCGAAGACGAAATCGTCGCCCAGATCGGCTAGCAGGGCGGCTACCGGATTCGGAGCACGAGCCCGACGCTTGCGATGAGCCCGACAGCCATCAGAACCTTCACCGCGGGCAGCAGGAACGCCATCGCCTGTTCCATGAGAAAGAGCGACCGCCAGGTGTTGACCGACTGTGCGATGACCGCGACCGCTCCCGCGCCCGCGACCAGTACGCAGAGAAGCGTGACCGAGGCGGCCGCGACGACCCCGAATGGGTTCGCCCGCAATCGCTCACGCATCGGGGACCACCCGCCGACCGACGACGAGAACCACGAACAGCGGGACGAGGACGACCAGCAGGCGGCTGACGAACAGCCCGATGTAACTGATAGTCGATTCGAGGTGAATCTGCCAGTGCCAACTTCCCTTGAGCTCGGCGATGAGGCCGATCGTGCCGACGACAAGCAGTGACAACGCCAGCAGCGTAGCAAGGGTGTAGACGAGAATTCGGAGATAGCCGAGAAGTGACGCGGCAGTCAGCCGGGAGTTCGATTGTTCGGTGGCCATCAGGTACCGTCCCCAGCCCAGTGCTGCTGATAGATATCGTACGTGATGACAGCGAGGACGACCAGCCCGACACCGAGGACTGCCGCACCCATATCGGGTGGAAACGGGAGGTTAAGTCCCGATTCCGAGTGCATGAGTGTAGTTAACATGAAGTGAGGTACGGACTGGCAAGTAAAAAACCGTTGTGACCTGTTCTCATGAGACAAAGTTTTTCTCCGCGTAGCCCTACCCTGTGATAGTATACCATGACTTCGCGCCGTGGGCTGCTACTTCGGCTCTCCGCACTCACCGGAGCGGCCGGTCTCAGCGGCTGTTCATCCCTGCTAGCCAGGCAAGCGGAGTCGCCGACGGGTGACCTCGACCCGAACCCGCGGGCCGACGACCTCCCGATACGGCAACACGCCTGGAACGAGCGCCTTCGGAGCGACGGCGCTGGCAACGACCTGTTGCCACGTCATTTCCGACTGTTCATGCTCGACCTTGATGCCGCCCCGTCGGATTCTGCCGCGGAGACCGTCGAGCTAGCGATGCGGACGCTGGAGGACGCCTACGAGTTCAACAGTGCAGGGCTCCTGCATATGCTCGGCTGGGGGACGAGTTATTTCGACACCTACGGGTCGCTCGATTCGTCCCCGATACGCAGCCCGCGGGTCCTCTCTCGGACCGACGACCCCGACTTGCAGTCTTTCGACGCGATGCTCGTCCTTGCGAGCGACGTTCCGTCGAACCTCGCCGCCGCCGAGTCGGCGATGTTCGACACGCGGCCGAGGCTTGCGGATGCGGAGGTGCAGGGTCGACTCGGCGACGTGTTCTCTGTCGCAGACCGCCGCGGCGGGTTCGTCGGCGAAGGGCTTCCAGCGGCCCACGCCGACGCGGAAGGCGTCCCCGCCGATATCCCCGAAGAGTCACATATGTTCTCTGGCTTTTTTGCCGGCCGGGCCGGCACGCAGGCCAGCGAGGACCGCGTCACCATCGACGACGGCCCCTACGCCGGCGGGACGACAATACACCTCTCACGAATCAACGAGGCCTTCGACAACTGGTGGGAACTCGCCCAGTCCGACCGCGTCAAGCGACTGTTCTCGGCGGAGTTCTCCCCTGAAGACATCGACAGAGGGAGCCTCCCCTTCGCCGAGATGGTCCGTGAGCACGCGAGCAGCGAGGGAACGGTCGGCCACTTCGAGAAAGTGGCCCGCGCCCGCAAGGATGGGGAGCCGCTTCTCCTCCGGCGCGACTTCAACACGATTGACGGCGGCCAAGCCGGGATTCACTTCCTCTCGCTCCAGGAACGCCCGCGTGATTTCGAGGAAGTCCGGGACGCGATGAACGGCTGGTGGCTCCGGGAAGAACACGAAGAACTCCGGGACCGGCAGAACAACGGCCTGCTGGAATTTATCGAAGTCGCGTCACGCTCGAACTTCTACGTCCCGCCGCGTGACAGACGGGCCTTTCCGGCCCCATAGCTGTCGCTCGCGTGCAGGGTGGGCCACAAAAATAGGACAAGACCTGCCGCCGATAGCGGTTCACTCCTCGTCGTCGTCCGATGTCGTGTCGTTCTGGTTCACGTCACCCGGCCAGACGCCGTGGTCCCAGACCTCGAAGTCGTTGAATGTCTCTGTCGCGCCCTTGGGTTTCCACTCGCTTTTTTCGTGTGCCATTGTGTATCATCTGTCTCAGTGGTCGGGCTTAAGCTTTGGTGCCGTCACTCAGACGGCGTTCCCGGCGGTTTCTGCTCGTCCGTAACTTCATCAAGGAACGCGTTGGCGTAGAGGTCGACGTGCATCTTCAGGACCGCGCTCTCGTCGATGCCACTCTCTTCGGCCTGTCGACGGAGCAACGCGGCCAGTTCGGCTGTTGGTTCGTACCGTACCTCGCGACCGTCGACCTCAAACGCCACGTCGTGGGACTGTGAGACGAGGTGCTCGACCTCCAGTAACGCCTGCTCGACTTTCGTCTCCATCGCCTCGTCAATGTCCTCTAATCGCCGGTCAGCCCACTCCTCGGCGGCCGCATACAGTCGGTCACTCACCTCGAAGGCGAGCGTCAAAACGACACCCCCTCACCCTCGAACTCGGGCGTCCACAGCGTCGTCTCCTCACACACTGGACAGTCCTGTCGGCGCGGCTGTCCCTCGAACGCCGAGAGGTCTATCATCTGGCCGCATTCCTCGCAACTGTAGTAGGTCATTCTTCGGATGGCGGCCACGACTGTGGGGCCGGGTCCGACTCGGTTATCTCGGAGTACAGGACCACGAGCGCTCCGAGCACGATGGTCAACACCAGCACCCCGGCGATGCCGCCCAGCGCGTTCTGGCCGACATACGTTGCTGTGCCGGTCGCGAGGTCGATGGTCGACAGTACTTCGAACAGCGTCAGTAACAGCCAGACGAAGGCACCCAGTACCACGAACGTGAGTATCTTCGACTGTCGGACCGCGGTTCGGAGTGTCATTGTCGTTCGTGTATGACAATGACCAGCAAGCATTATAAATATACGGCGTCACTCATCAGCGAGGTCCCAGTCCGCTTTCTCGGCGGCGTCGGCGAGTGGGATGAACTCCCAGCCGGTCCGCTCTGCAATCGGCTCATCGTCCGGGCGGCCGACGAGGACCATCCGCTCGGCGTAGAACATAGAGTGCTTGTCGATGTCGGCAAGTCGCTCGGCTGGCTCCTGGCCCGCGCCGCTGAAGAAATCGGCGTCGATGCCATGGTCGCGCTGGAACTTGTTGATGACGAACGCCTCCACGTCGCCGACGATACCGACCCAGTCGGCCCATCCCCGCGCCTCACGGAACACCAGTTGCGGGTCGGCGAACTGCCGGGCCGCGTCGTAGGTCACGGCCATCGTCATGTCGTCGATACCGCCGCCGTGCGGACCGCTCGCTTCGACAGACGCCTCGCCAGCAGCGGGGTCCTCGGCGACGTTCGAGGCCGGGTCAGTGTCAGTCGCGGCTGCGCCGCCCGCGCCGCCGCTGTCCGTCGGAATGCCGACCGGCTTGTCCTTGTTCTCCCGCGGGACGTGGGGGACCGCCTGTCCCCCGGGGTCTGCGCTGGCCGTCTCTCCGCTGTTCCTCTCGGCATCAGTGGCCGCGTCGGGACTCGTATTTATGGCTGCAGCGGGACTGCCAGCCTCGGCGTCGCTGTCGGGCCGTACCGATTCAGTCCCAGTTGCTCCGGTGTCGGGTTCATCCACGGGGTCGCCTTCATCGCTCCAGAACCAGTCGCCCCGGTTCGGCGTCTCTTCGTCGTCCTGTACGTCGAGTTCATCGAGGTCTATTTCGTCTGTCATTCTCCGAGTGCTGTGTCCGCTGGTAGTGTCGACTGGTCGACGGCGTCCGCGAGGCCGAGTCGTTCGATTGTCTCGGGAGTGGGGTGGCCATCGGCGTCCCAGCCCCGTTGCCTGTAGTACTCGTCGAGCATCGCGTCGAAGGATTCGGTGTCGATTGCCGCGCCCGCGTTCGGGCCCGAGTCGAGCGGTTCCTGTAATTTTGCCGGCAGTTCGTCGTCGGCCCGGGAAATACCCTCGCGGACGTTGAACAGGCGCGTGAGTGTCCAGACCCGCTCGCCAACTGTCGCAAGGTCGCCGTCCGTGTCCAGTCCGACTGCATCAAGCCACTCAGCGCCGAGGTCGTCGAACGCGTCGCCGACGAAGTCGTCCACGACGAGACACCACAGCACCGAACGCTGGTCCTGTTCGCAGATGACGGCCGCGGCCGCCCGCTCGGGGCCCCAGTTGCCGTCGAACCCCTCCCGCTCGATGGGGAGCGCCCGCCGATGACAGGCCCCGCGGTCGCTGGTCGCGTACGCCAGTGCCATGCTCCGTGCGCCGCGGGGGTCGTACGCGGGCAGTTCCATGGCCTTGACCGTCGGCAGGAGGTCGTCCCCGCCTAGACGGGCCGAGGCCGCGTCAACGCCGTCGGCAAGAGCGTCGCCGAGCGTCGACTCCCGCGCGACGATTTCTTCGAGGAGCGCTCGCGCGTCGTCAGGACTCCCGTAATCGAGCGATTCCGCAAGCAGGCCGGCGTCGCCGGCTTTGATAGCCCACGCGACGGCGCTTCCGGCGCTGATGAGGTCGAGCCCCAGTCGGTTGCATGTCTCGCCCAGCGTCGCCACGGCGTCGAAGTCGTTGATGCCAAGCCCGGCCCCAAGGCTCATCGCCGTCGCCCCGCGGGGCACGGTCTCGCCATCTTCAGTCTGGACGCGAAAGCCGCCGGGACTGTCCGCGTCGTCGTACTCTCGGCCCGCGGCAAGTTCCTGTACGGCCTCGATACCGACGCTGTCGGCCCCCTCGAACTGGCCGTCTTCCCAGCCGCGCGTCGAGAGCGCGCCAATCGCGTTGGCGAAATCAACTGTCTCGACGGTCCCGCTGGCGTTGAGCCACTGTCCGGTGTCGCCCTCGCGGTACCGCTTGGCGTACTGCTCCCGTAGCTCCGCGAGGTCCGTCGGCGGCTCACCGCGGACGACGACGGCTTTCAGCCGTTTTGCGCCCATCACTGTTCCGGCACCGCCCCGCCCCGCGTGGTGTTCGCCGCCGTCAGAAGCGATAGTCGCGAACGCGACGCCCTGCTCGCCCGCCGGGCCGATACACGCCACCGCAGCCTCGGGGAACGCTGCGTCGGTTTCGGCTGTATCCTGCCCCCACGTCTCGGCGGGTTCGACCGTCGCGCCGTCGGCCTCGACGACGAGTTTGACCGGCTCCGAAGCGCGCCCGGTGACAAGAATCCCGGTGTGGTCCTGCAACGCGCCGGCCAGCGTGTCCGGGAACGTCCCGCCCGCATAGGAGTCGAGGAAGCCGCCAGTCAGGGGCGACTTCGTGACCGCCGCGTAGCGTGTCTCGCCGGGGAGCAGCCCGGAGACCGGCCCGAGCATGAACAACAGGATGTTCTCGGGGCCTAGCGGGTCGGTGCCGGCGTCGAGTTTGTCGTACAGGTACCGAGCGCCGAGTCCCTTGCCGCCCACAAACTGGCGACGCCAGGCCTCCGGAACCGGACAGCTCTCGACCGATGCCGACGACAGGTCGACGTGGAGCATCCGGTCCCGATTGGCTACTGTCATCATACCTCACTCTTCCGTCTGTCGACTAAAGGATTACCCACAGCACCAAGCACCTTTCTGCCAGACCCGAGAAGGCAGGGTATGCGCGCAGGTGTCATCGTTGCGGGCGGTCGGTCGACGCGGTTCGGCGACAGCGACAAAGCCGTCGCCGACCTCGCTGGGACACCGATGGTCCGCCGCGTCGCCGACCGCCTTGGCGAAGCCGTCGACGAACTCGTCGTGAACTGCCGCGAGGACCAGGTCGAGGCCATCGACACGGCGCTATCGGACCACACGCTTGAGCCGACGTTCGCGCTCGATGAGGACCCCGACCAGGGACCGATGGCTGGCATCGCGACCGGGCTGGGGGCCGTCGACAGCGAATACGCTGCGGTGGTGGCCTGCGATATGCCCTTTGTCGACCCAACGTTCGTCGACTACCTGTTCGAGCGAGCGGCGTCCCACGAGGCCGCAGTTCCACGTCCGGACGAGTGGTTTCAGACGACACAGGCGGTGTACCACGCCGACGCAATGCATGACGCCTGTCAGCGAGCACTGGAGCGCGGTGAGCACAAAATCGTCGAACCGTTGTTCGACCTTGAGTACGTTGTCGTTGAGCGCGAAGACGTACTCGCACACACCTCACTGGATACGTTCAAGAACCTCAACACCCGTGAGGAGTTCGAGGCCGCGGCCGAGCGGTTCTGAACGAGCGGGGCCGGTGTCGCCTCACTCTCAGACGACTGCCACCAGCGGGTCGTCGCTCCGCATCTCAGCAAGGACGACACGCGACACGTCGGCTTGGTCGTGAATCGCCTCGGCAACGGCCCGCGCGCTTGTTTCGAGTCCCGCGTCATCGACCATATTGAGTAGCGGAACCGCGGTCGCGTTGGCTGGCAAGTCTTTCAGCCCGCCCTGCTCGTGGGCGAGGACCGCAGCGACGTCTTGCGGTCGAATCTCGTCACCGCGAGCGAGCCCGGTAATCGCGGTAACTTCGTCGACCCGGTGGACGATGTCGTCGGTCAAGGGTTCGCCGACGACGTGGGCGCTGGCAATCGGGACGACGGTCGAGGCCGACGTGGGGAGCTGTGGCTCGCGGTCGCTCGGCGCTTTGAACTCTCGCATCCGTGCGCCGTCGGCTTTCACCAGAATCGGATGGTCGATATCAGCCAGGTCGGCAACAGTCCCCGGGTCGTAGCCGCGGTAGCGGTCCGGTCGCTCCTGTGCCGGGACGACGCCTAGCGGCCACGCAGACGCCTCGTCAATGGCTGTCCGTGGGGTTTCCGTCACGACAACGTCCTCGACCCACCCGTCGAAAATCGGAATCCGAACCGTCGCGGTGACGACGGCGTGTTCTAGTCGCGCTGCGAGCGTCGCCATCGTCGTTTTCTTGCCCCCAGCGCCGACAAAGCAGATGGTCCCATGTCGTGCGTCTAGCGCGTCGACGATGTCCATACGCAGTACACGGCGGTCGCCTGATTAATCGTTACCCCGTGTCCGATAGCGGAACCGGACCAGTCACGCCATTTAATAGGCTGTGCTGTGAACAGTTAGCAAGGATATGCTCGAAGACGACTTCGGTCGCGAGGTCTCCGGTGTCCGCGTCTCCCTCACCGACCGGTGTAACTTCGACTGCGTCTACTGTCACAACGAGGGGCTGGGCGACACACGGGGCCCGATGGAGGCACAGGACGATGAACTCACTGCTGACACCATCGTGGCCTTCCTCGAAGTCGCCGCCGAGTTCGGCGTCGACTCGGTGAAGTTCACCGGCGGGGAGCCGATGCTCCGGGAGGACCTGGAGGAAATCGTCCGGCGCGCCCCCGACGAGATGGAGGTGTCGATGACGACCAACGGCACCTTCCTCCCCGGCCGCGCCCCGGACCTCGTCGACGCGGGCCTCGAGCGGGTCAACGTCTCGCAGGACGCTCTCGACAGCGAGGCCTTCGCCGAACTGACCCAGAGCGGGGCCTACGACCGCGTCCTCGAAGGGGTCGAAGCGGCGCTGGACGCTGGCCTCGAGCCGGTAAAGCTCAACATGGTCGTCTTCGAGCCGACCGCGGGCTACGTCCCGAAGATGGTCGACCACGTCGCCGAGAACCCCGGTCTCCAGCTCCAGCTTATCGAGTACATGCCGGAACTGGCGGGCCATCCGGAGTGGGCCATCGACATCGACCGCGTCCACGACTGGCTCGAAGACCGCGCCGACAAGGTCGAACACCGCGAGATGCACGACCGCAAGCGCTACTGGATGCACAGCGGCGAGGCGGCGGTCGAAGGTGATAGTGCCTCCACCTCGCTGGCCGCGTCCGACGGCGGGATACGAACGGAGCCGGTCAACAACCACAACAGCGGGATGGTCGAAATCGTCGACCCCGTCGGCAACGAGAACTTCTGTGCGAACTGTCATCGCGTGCGGCTCACCCACGACGGCTACCTCAAGGGCTGTCTGAACCGCAACGATGACCTGCGTGACATCGGCACGACCAAAGAGTCGATGCGCGCCGCGTTCCGCGAGACGGTCGACACTCGCGTCCCCTACTACGGCGAGTACATGATTGAAACCGAGGACGGCGAGTGGGAGATAAACGAGGAGTACATCGACACCGACGGGGACCGTGCGCCCTACGAGTACTCGGAGTAGCGGCCGCCGCGGAGGGGTTCGCTCACTGTTTCGCCGTCTGACACGACCGTCATGAGTTTCACGTTCCGCGACCAGACGACAGTTTCGCTGTCGTGGAATGAACTGACCGGCGCAATCGGGGACTCGGCGACGGTACTCCCAGTTGTTGTCGCCGTCGCCGTGCTGACGAAGCTCTCGCTCCCGGTCATGCTCGTCTGGTTCGGCGTTTTTCAGGTCGTCTGGGGGCTGTACTACGGTGTCCCCATATCAGTCGAGCCGATGAAGGCGTTCGCCGCGCTGGTCATCGCCGGGACCATCTCGACTGGCGAACTCGTCGTTGCAGGGCTTTTGCTGGCCGGCATCCTGCTCGTGCTTGGAACCACACAGTCGCTCGAAGTGGTCAATCAGTACGTCGACGATACCGTTGTCCGCGGGGTGCAACTCGGCGTCGCGCTGGTCCTGCTCGAAACCGGCATCGGTCTTGGGCTCAACGACCCAAGACTCGTGACTGTCGCCGTTGGCATTGTTGCCGTCCTCGCGCTTCTGGGCCACAGCGGGCAGAGCGCCTTCGCCGTTTTTGTCCTTGGAGCCGCCATCGCCCTCGCGGAGACCGGGGTTCCGACGCCGGCCGTCCCAGCGGTTGACGCCATGTTTATGCTTCCGACAATGACGCTATCGTTGCAAACGGGGGAGGCCGTCCTCGCACAGATCGCGGTCACGGTCGGCAACGCAGCCCTCGCCACGTCGGTCCTGCTCGCCGATTATTTCGACCGGGACGTATCTGCAGACCAGCTCTCGAACAGCATGGGGCTGATGAATCTGGTCGCGGTCCCTTTCGGCGCGTTCCCGATGTGTCACGGGAGTGGCGGCGTCGCCGGGAAGTACGCATTCGGGGCCAGAACGCCCGGCGCGAATCTGCTACTCGGTGCGGGCTACGTGCTGACTGCGTTCCTCGCCGTCGGCGTCATCTCGGCCTATCCGACGGCGCTACTCGGGGTCATTCTGGTACTGATCGCATTCCAACTGGGCTGGACCGGGGTTTCCAGCACGGATGACTTGGCAGTTGTCGCTGCAATCGGTGTCGTCGGCGTGCTCGTCAACCTCGGCCTCGCGCTCGTCCTCGGCGTCCTCGTCCAGCAACTGCGTGCCCGACTGTAACTCAGCGGCTGGCCCCCACACGCTTGTAGCAGGAGCCCGAAGGGTCGACGAATAAATGCGCCCCGCAACAGAACTTGAAAATCTACTCGGAGAGGCGGAGTCGCTCACGATTGTCTGTCACAACAACCCTGACCCCGACTGTCTGGCCAGCGCGCTCGCGCTCGGTCGCATTGCGGCCGCCGTCGGCATCGACGAACGACGCATCCTCTACAGCGGCGAGATATCACACCAGCAGAACCGCTCGTTCGTCAATCTGCTGGAGATGGACATTCAGGAGTTCGATAGAGCCGACGTGATTGACCGGGACCCTTCGGAACTACTCGCCTTCGTCGACCACTCGATTCCAGGGGCGAACAACCGGGTTCCCGATGATGTCTCGGTCGATATCGTTGTCGACCATCACCCCGCCGAGGATATTACAGCCAGGTTCGTCGACCACCGTGTTGAGATCGGCGCGACGGCGACGATACTGACCGAGTACCTCCGAGACCTCAAAATCGAATTCGATGACCGTCTGGCGACAGCGTTGCTGTTTGCCATCCGCCGGGAGACGCTGGGATTCCTGCGCGGCGTGACGCCGGATGAGTACGGGGCGGCCGGCTTTCTGACGGACACGGCCGATTCGGACCTGTTGCGACAGCTCTCTTCGCCGTCGATCAGCGGTGCAACCGTCGACGCTATCGCGGACGCAATCGGAAACCGGACAGTCCGCGGGTCGGTGCTGATTTCACACGTCGGCCGGACGCCCGAGCGGGACGCCCTGCCGCAGTCGGCTGACTATCTGGCGACGCTTGAGGGCGTCGAGACGGCCATCGTCTTTGGCATTGTCGAGGACACGATTCAGCTCAGCGCCCGCTCGACGGACTCCCGGGTCAACATCGGTGACATTCTGAGTGAGTCCCTGAGCGATGTGGGGAGCGCAGGGGGACACCGCGAGATGGCCGGCGGCGAAATCCCGCTTGGCATCTTCGCCGATTACACGAGCGACGACACCGTGCTTGTCGATATTGTCGAGCAGGTGATTTCGGCGCGGCTCTTTGCCGGGTTAAATCTCTCGGAAGACAGCTAAGCCGCTGTTCAGGACAGCCGGAACGTTTCGAGGTTCTTCGGGTTGTGCGTCCGCATGTTGAACTTCTGGTACAGCGCCGAAGAGAGCTGGTTCGTCGTGGACGCGTCGCCGTGGACACAGAGGATCTTCTCCGGCCGCGGGTGCATTGTCTCGACGAACGACTCAAGCCCCTGTCGGTCGGCGTGGCCGGAGAAGCCATCGACCGTCTCCACGTTGAGTCTGAGGCTCACCCGCTCGGCGCGTGGCCCGCTCGTGTCGCCAAGGGTGATTTCGTCCTGTCCGCGCTGAATCTGGCGACCGAGGGTGCCTTCGGCCTGATAGCCGACGAACGCCATCGTGCTGTCCGGGTCGCTGCCCAGCAATCGGAGCCAGGACATCACGGGGCCGCCGGTGACCATTCCGGAGGTAGTCAGGATAATAGCCGGTTCGTCGTCGGCGATGTCCTGTCGCATCTCGTCGCCGCCGTCGACCTGCTCGAACTGCTCGGCGAGGAACGGGTTCTCGTCTTCGTAGAGGATTCGCTGGCGGAGGTCGTCCCGGAGGTACTCCGGGTACGCGGTGTGGATAGCCGTCGCCTCCCGAATCATCCCGTCGAGGTACACCGGCATCGTCGGAATATCGCCCTTCCGCATCGCTTCTTCGAGGACAAGCATGAGTTCCTGCGACCGCCCCACGGCGAATGCCGGAATCAGTACCTTGCCGTCGTTCTCGTAAGACTCGTTGATAACGTCTCTGAGAACCCGTTCGGAGTCGGACTGGTCGGTCTGGTAGTCGTTCTTGCCGCCGTAGGTCGACTCCAGCACGAGCGTCTCGACGCGGGGGAAGTCGTTGACGGCCCCGTCGAGCAGGCGGGTGTCTTTGTAATGGATGTCCCCGGAGAAGGCGACGTTGTAGCGGCCCTCGCCGATATGGAAGTGACACACTGCCGACCCAAGAATGTGGCCGGCGTTGTGCATCGTGAGCTTGATATCCGGCGCAATGTCGGTGACGTTGCCGAACTCCAGCGGAATCGTGTGTTTCAGTGCGTCCCGGACCTGCTGGCTCTCGTAGGGCGGTGTCCGCCCTTCTTTTGAGGCCACGTCGAGGTAATCCAGCTGGAGCAAGCCCATCAGGTCCCGCGTCGGTGCAGTCGTGTAAATCGGCCCGTCGTAACCGTATTTGAACAGAATAGGAATGAGCGCGGAGTGGTCGAGGTGGGCGTGTGTCAGGACGACGGCATCGAGGGAGTTCGGCCCCGCAGCGAGCGCTTCGGGAGCCTGGAGATACGGAACCTCGCCCTCAGCGCCGGGTTTGTCGCCACAGTCGATGAGGATGCGGGACTCCGGCGTCGAGAGGATGAAGGCGGCGCGCCCGACCTCACGACAGCAGCCGAGCGTGGTGAGTCGAACCCAGTCCTCGTCGCTCGTGGTTGGGCGGTTGATCTGTCGACCGACGCGCTGGAGGATATCTCGGCGTTCTTCGCGTTCCTGTTTGAGGTAGTTCCGGACGTTCGAGACAGTCGAGGACTCCATCGGCGGCGTCCGGACGACCTCGGGGGTCCAGCCGACGGATGCAGAAATCTCGTCCAGTGTTGCCCCGTGGCGGCCGATGACGCGACCGGGCTTTTCGGCCTCAATAAATACCTCGCCCGTCTGGCGGTCGAAATCCAGATTCTGGACGCCGGCGTCCTCGGGAATCGTCTGCGTGATTTGGGCCCGGGCTTCGTTCGGCGGCACGAGGGCTTCCTGCGTGGGGCGAACGTTGATACGTTTGCGGAGCGTCTGTGCGAGATTTCTGACGATGCCGTCGCGGTTGGCGACCGTCTGCGCGTCCGGCGTGTAAATAACTAGTTCCGGCCCCTCGAACGCGACCGATTCGATTTCGATGTCGTCTGGTGTCTCTTCTTCGACCTGTGCTTTGATTCGATCAAGTGTCTCGTCTGCGGAACTCATAAGTTTGGAGATGGAGGCCCGATAGCCGTCGGAAAACCACGGCTCTCGACTGCCGTTATCTAGCGGGAGTGCAAGCACGGTAAAGAACCTTTGCTTGTCTCGTTATGTCATCGCGTGGTCGTGTCTCGGCAGGAACCGGCGAATTTTAGTGTTGGACTCCGAGTTGTATCTATATGGGCTTTGGTAGCTACGATGAATCCGAACAGAAGGACAACGACGTAGACGCGGACGACAGCGAGGGCGTTGCGGTCCACGAGAACGACCACGACGGGTCGGTCTCCTTCGAGACGGAGGCGACCACGAGCGACCTCGTCGACAAGCTCGGCGACATGAAAGACGAAGACGAAGAGTAACGCCGCCACTCCCGACCGCGCTTACTGACCGACTTTTTGTGCAAGTTCGCCGCGCTCGTCGAGCTGTTCGAGGATATCACTGCCACCGATGAACTCCCCGTCGACGAACGTCTGTGGGATTGTTTCGCGCCCGCTGTGGCGCTCCAGAGCTTCCCGATAGGCGTCGGTCGCTTTGAGTACGTCCACTGTCTCGATGTCGTCGCGGTGTTGTTGCAGTAGTGCGAGTGCCTTCTTCGAGTAGCCACACTGTGGCATCAGCTCGTTGCCTTTCATGAACAGCACGACCTCGTTGTCCTCGATGACACTGTCTACCTGCTCCGTGACCTCTTCCGGGGAAAGTTCTTCGGGCTCGAATGCCATACCGCCACTAACGGCGTCGGCAATAAAGGCGTACCGACGGGGCGAGTGAGGCCCCATCATCGAGACCCGGCTACTCTGCTTCCGCAGGTGTCAGCGTCGTCAGCTCGATGGCGTGAATGTCGCGAGTGAGATGGTCCCCCAGCGCGTCGTGGACGAGCTGGTGCTGGTCAACTAGCGACTCCCCTTCGAACACCGGCGAAACCACGCGTACGGCGTAGTGTTTGTCGTCGTCAGGGTCCCGCGGTGTGGTGACCGTCGCCTGTGCTTCCGGAAGCGCTTCCTCGATGAGTTCGGCGACCGCATCCTCGTCCATACGCGTTCTGAAGAGAGCGGCGGGCAAAACAGTTGGCGTCACAGTCGCGTCGTGGGCACCAACTGAGCGACAGTGCCCGGTCGAAGGCGGCCAGTCACAGGGGTACAAGCCCGCCAGTCACGACCGGTTTGACCAACCGATTCACGTCCGCGTCTGTGGTGACCGGCTGTGAATCCCTGCCGGCTGAACCACAGGTGTTTGTGCCCCGGATGCGTAGACCGCATATGAGCGACGCAACGCTCGTCTACGACGACGACTGTGGCTTCTGTACATGGTGGGCGGACTTCATCGGCGAACGGTCTGATCTCGAAATCGTTGGCTTCTCTGCGCTCGGCGACGACCTGCTAGAGCGACTCCCAGACGACTACGAGTCCTGTTCGCATCTGGTGACCGAGGAGGACGTGTATTCCTGCGGGAAATCCATCGAAACCGCGCTTACATACACCGAACTCGGCAAGCCAGCACGACCGCTGGTCTCGTTCCTCCGGCAGTTCGAGGACTACGAGCGGTTCCGCGAGCGGGCCTATCGACAGGTCGCGGATAACCGTTCGAAGTGGGGGAAGGTCATGTCAAAGACGCCGCCAGCGCGCAGGGATAACTCGGACTGACGCCACATTCCCAAAACTGCTGGACGACGTTCACACATCAGTCAGCGGTAGTCCGCGACAGTCGCCCGTCCACTCACCTCATCAGTTGCTGGTGGGTCGGCTTCATACAGCGGTCCTGAACGACGCGGCGGCCAGCCGCCTCAGCGCGTTCGACGGCGTCGTCGTCGTGGATACCAAGCTGGAGCCAGATGACGGCGTCGTCGTCGCGTTCTAGGGCCGCGTCAACGATGTCGCGGACCTCATCGCTGGGCCTGAACACGTCAACGATGTCTATTTCACCCGGAACCTCTGCCAGTGAGTCGTAGGCCTTCTGCCCGAATATCTCGTCAGCGAAGGGGTTGACCGGAATTACCTCGTACCCCTGTTCGCTAAGATACTTCGGAATCTCGTGGGCGTCCTTGCCGGGGCTGGTCGAGCACCCGACGACGGCGACACGGTCATGTTCGAGAATCTCCCGGAGTTCGTCGTCCGAAGTAACAGGCATACACGAAGGTTCGTCGGGCAGCAACAAAAGGGATTGCCTGCTGGACCTACTCCGCGGGCTCGTCGGCCTCTGTCGGTTCCTGCAGGTACGTCTCGCCCCACGCCGCCATTTCGGTGATTACGGACTCCAGCGACTCCCCGTGTTCGGTGAGCGAATAATTGACGCGAAACGGCTGTTCGTTGATTACTTCCCGGTCGACGAGCCCTTTCTCCTGCAGGTCTTCAAGGCTGTCAGAGAGGACTTTAGAAGAAATCCCATCGACGTTCTCTTTGAGTTCGTTAAAGCCTGATGGGCCGTTATCAAGCAATCGGTGGATGATAACGGGGTGCCACTTCTTCCCGATAAGGGACGCCGTCGTGGTTATGGGGCACCAGTCCTCGCCAGCACACCAGACGGAGAGCTTCTCGGGTGAATCGCTCATATCTTGTCGGGATTTCGGCCGCGGTCGGCTAATAACTACCCCTGTGCAAGTAGCCGGACTCCATCGTTTGGGAACCACATCGAGAGACTCAGCAGGACATCGCACACTGAGGCCTACCCAGAGCTATGAGCTATTATACCCGAGTGTGCCCCTCTCCGCTATTTCCTGCGGCGCGGTTACGCTGGGAGAGAGTAGCCATATTTTTCTCCGGTTATTCAGTGTATTCTTGTATGGTTGCAGTCACCGTGTGGAACGAAAATCAGCATGAACGGGCGACAGGCCCGGCCAATGCGATGTACCCCGACGGGATCCACACGACGTTGGCTGAGACGCTTACTTCGTACGGCCACACCGTTCAGACAGCGACACTCGATGACCCAGCCCACGGACTGACCGAGACGGTGCTCGCCGAAACTGATGTGTTACTGTGGTGGAGCGATATCGCCCACGATGTTGTTAGCGATGCGACTGCGAACCGCGTCGAGCAGGCCGTCCGTGACGGGATGGGGTTCATCCCGCTCCATTCCAGTCACGAGTCGAAGCCGTTCGAGGCACTCATGGGGGGGACTGGCACCCTGCGCTGGCGCGAGGAGGGCGAGCGTGAGCACGTCTGGGTCGTCGAAGCGAGCCATCCTATTACCGATGGACTACCCGAGGAGTTCGAACTCGAACGTGCCGAGATCTACGGAAAGGGGTTCGACCTGCCGACACCGGACACGCTAGTGACTGTAAGTTGGTGTGACGACGGCACGGTGTTTCCCAGCGGGTGTTGTTACTACCGTGATGCAGGAAGAATATTCTACTTTCAGCCCGGCCACGAGACGTTTCCAGTGTACCACCGGCCGGTCGTCCAGAAGCTCTTGCACAACGCCGTTACGTGGGCCGCGCCGAATGAGCCCGACCGCCCCTGCGCCGGACAGTCCTGACAAGCAGCACAATTGTTATGCTGGCCATTGGCCCCCGGATGACCCGTCTCCTGTTCAATTGACTGGCTGGAAACGGCGGCCTGAATCCGCACGTAGGTGATTAGGAGGGGTTTTCAGGAACAGTAGGAACTGTTTGCGCTCAGGAGGGGGAGCGAAGGTGACTGCAAACTTAGGGGGCTGGGTCACAACCGCGAGCCAGCATGCGAGGACAACAGCAAAGCCGTGGACCGATTCCAAAGGGTTTGTATCTAATGACTCCGGAGAGTGGCCTATGACAGAGAACGTAGTGGTGCTTGGTTCGGGGTACGCCGGCGCGGGGGCAATAAAGAGTTTCGAGGACGAGTTAGATGGCCAGACGGACGTTGATGTGACCTGGATTTCTGAGACGGACTATCATCTGGTCTTGCACGAGTCTCACCGCTGCATCCGGGACCCGAGCGTGCAGGAGAACATCGCCATCCCTGTCCACGAAATCAAGCAGCCGTCGACGTCATTTATTCAGGACGAGGTCGTCGGCATCGACACCGACGCCCAAGAAGTGGCCCTCGCCGACTCCGACACCGTCGAGTACGACTACTTGCTCGTTGGGCTGGGCTCCCAGACGGCCTTCTTTGGCATCGAGGGCCTCAAAGAGCACGCTCTGACGCTCAAGAGCCTCGACGACGCGCTTGAAATCCACGACAAGATTCAGCAAGCGGCCCGCGAAGCCTCCACAAACGACCCAGCACAGGTCGTCATCGGCGGCGCTGGCCTCTCCGGCATTCAGACCGCCGGCGAGGTTGCCGAGTTCCGCGACGAACACAACGCGCCAATCGACATCCACCTCGTCGAAGGCCTCGACCAGGTCTTGCCCAACAGCGACCCGGAACTGCAGGGTGCCCTGCGCAAGCGTCTGGAAGCCGCCGACGTGAACATCAAGTGCGGGGAGTTCATCGGCGAAGTCGACGAGGAGACGGTCTACATCGGCGACGAGGACGAACTGGAGTACGACGTACTGGTCTGGACGGGCGGCATCACCGGCCGCGATTGTATGCAAGACGTCGATCTGGACAAGGACGAGCGCAACCACCGCGTCCACGCAGAAGGGAACTTCCAGACCGAGGACGAACACGTCTTCGCAATCGGCGACTCGGCGCTGATCGACCAGCCGGGCGACCAGCCCGCCCCGCCGACCGCGCAGGCCGCCTGGCAGGCCGCCGAAGTCGCGGGCGAGAACCTCGCTCGCGCCGTGCGAGGCCAGCCGCTGAAGACGTGGACCCACAAGGACAAGGGCACGGTCGTTTCGGTCGGCGAGAAAGCCGTCGCCCACGACGTGGTGAACATGCCTATCGAGACGTTCGGCGGGATGCCCGCGAAACTGCTGAAGAAAGCGATTGCCGCCCGCTGGATCAACGACATGACCGGTGTCGGTCGGGCCGCCAAGGCCTGGCCTGACATGTAGCGAGTCCCTTTTTACGTCACCCCCTCTCCTCGCGCCTCCGGCGCTGCGGGGAGTGGGTTCGCAAAAATCTACGCTAAAAACGACCTCCGAGTCGCGTTCTGCGAACGCGCTCGGAGTGAAACCGCGTTCGCTCCGCTCGCGCGGTATGCCGTGTCTGCCACCTTCCCCAGTAGCTATTGATATATGCCGCCGTCTGTAGGTCGCTACCAAGCAGACTCTAACACGCCGACAATATCGTCCCGGGTTGGCTCCAGCCCCGACGGGACGTTCATCATGAAGGCGTCTTCAAGGACGGCGTCGGCGACTTCGGGAAACTCCGCCCGGTCGGGGCCGGCTACGTCCCGGAGTTGTGTTGGCAGTCCCAGCGTCGTCACTACCTCACTGACTCGGTCAACGACCGCCGTCCCAGGGTTGTCAGCGTCGCCGACCCCGAGTGCGTCGGCCAGAAGTGACCGCCGGCCGTCGACCTGCTCGAAGAGGTACGAGAGCGCGTGCGGAGCAATGATTCCGTGAGCCGCGCCCTGCTGGACGTCGTCGGTCCGGGTTAGTCCGTGGCCGAGGGCGTGGATCAGCGAGAGCGTCGTCCCGTTGGCCCGCGAGATACCGTACTGGACGAGCATGAGTCCCTGCGTGACCGACTGGTACACCCATGGGTCGTCGTCACCGTTACCGAACGCGAGCAGGCCTTCTGTGAGAAGGCCGAGGCCGTGCGACGCTGTGGCGTCGGTTATCGGAGTTGCGTTGGCCGCGTACAGCGTCTCGATACCTTTGTCGAAGCCGTTCATCGCCGACGCCGCGAGGACCGACCGGGGCGTCGTCGCAATCAGTTCGGGGTCGTAACAGGCGGCCGCGGGCATCAGTTCCGGGTCACTGACACCGCCGCTGGCCGGTTCGTCCACAGGACAGGTGTCTGGTGCGGCTGTGACGCCAGCAACGATAGAGAGGTCAGCGCCGGCCAGCGTCGTCGGGACGGCGATAATCGGTGGCAGTGCTGCTTCGGGGACAGCTATCGTTCCGGAATCAGCGAACGCCGTGCCGACAGCGGTTGGGTCGCGGTCGGTCGCCGCGAGAATACTGATGATTTTTGCCACGTCGAGGCTGCTCCCGCCGCCGACGGCCACAAGACAATCGGCGTCAGCCTCGCGGAAGCGTTCGAGCCCGTCGTACGCAGTGCCGAGCCGCTTGGCTGGCGTTGTCTCCGCGAAGACGCCGGCAAGTCGGTCACCGAGTCCGTCCCGAACAGGGTCCATCACGGCCGGCGTCTCACCGACGGTAGTGCCACAGACGACCAGTGCACGGTCGTAGCCCTGCTCGTCTAACTCCGTACCCAGCGACCGCACGGCGTCAGGGGCGTATCGGAGCGTCGCGGGGTCGTACTCGAACCGAAACGGGGCCTCAAGGTCGCCGGCAACCGGTGTGTCGGCCATCGGTGTGACGCATTCGGCCCCGCTCGTCTTTAGGCCTTCAGGTCGCCAGAGCCGTCAATCGCCACGACTTGCGCTTTCGATGACTGCAACGCGGACACGTGACGGTCCCTTGCAGGACGGCAGCGTATTCTCGGCTGAAGTCCCCGCGTTCGGGTAAACGCCGTTACTGCGGTTCCATACCAGCTATCCCGTCGGCCAGCGAGTCGAGGTCGTCGAGCGCCTCCTCAAGCGCACCGACGCTGTGTTTCTCCCGTCGGTCCGGGTTCGCGAGTACCCGGACCTGCTGTGTTCCCAATGAGACGAACCCGAGGTCAAGTTTCGCCGCTGTAGCGTGAAGCCCGAGCCCCGCATCCGCACCGCCCGCCATGACCTTTCGAGCGGGACTCTCGTGGGCTTTTGTCGTGAGTTCGTAGCCTTCGATGGCATCGACGACCTCCGCGCGGCCGACGCCCCGGTCCTCGCCGAGGGCGTCGAGCGCGTCGTCGAAGCTCCGTCGCAGTCCGGAGGCAGTGTCGCGGTTGACAAAGCGGTAGTCACCGTCGACGAGGTCGCCCAAGTCGGATACGTCGGTATCAGGACCAACGACAAGCCCCCATTCGCGCTCCCAGCCGCCAATGTCGGCCGCGTCGTGGTCATCGGCGGCCGGCCCCGCAACGACGGCGACGTCGGGCACGCCGTTGTCGAGGCGGCGGAGCCCCTCAGTAGATCCAAGCGGGAGATACCGCGGCCGGCCAATCGTGTCGAGCAGGCGCGAGAGCAGCGGGTCGTCCTCGCCCATCCCCAGAAGCGTCGGCGGCCTGACTGCCGGAGAGAACAGCGTCACGTCGACTGCCTCCCCCTCTGCCAGGTAGTCCGTCCCCGGCGGGACGTCGACGAACCCGTCGGCGTCGACGAGGCTTGTCGTCGCGCCGCTGCCCTTGTCGACGGGGTAGACCAGCAGCGACCCCGTTTCGTCCTCAACCAGACCCGCCGGCATGAGGCGTCTGCGCCCCTCGCCGTAGCGTTCCTGAACTGCCATCGTGCCAGAGACCGTTGCTGTCCGTGGCGGGTCCCGTCCGGCGGCGTCCCGGACTGCCGGCGCGACAAACGTCTGGAAGATGGTCAGCGCCGACACCGGGTACCCCGGCAAACCGACGTACGCCGAGTCGCCGATAGTGCCGACGAGCATCGGCTTGCCGGGCTTGACGGCGACGCCGTGGAGCCTGAGTTCGCCCCGCTCCTCGATGACGCGGTAGATGACATCGACCGCGCTGGCGCTCGTCGACCCCGACGAGAGGACGAGGTCGCACTCGTTGGCTGCCTCGTGAAGTAACCGCTCCATCTCCTCGTAGTCGTCGCCGGCGTGGGGGTACATCACAGGGTCGCCGCCGGCCTCCGCGACCGCGCCCGCCAGCGTGTAGCTGTTTACGTCGTATATCTGGCCGGCAGCGCTGTCGAGGGGATTCCCGGGTCGGACGAGTTCGTCCCCGGTTGAGAGGATTCCAACCTGGGGCCGGCCACGCACCGGAACCTCGTCGACGCCCAGCGCGGACAGGAGTCCGATTTCCCGGGGCGTGATTCGCGTTCCGGGGCCGAGCGCGCGCGCCCCGGCCGCGATGTCCGCGCCGGCGAGCATCACGTTGTCGCCGGGCGCAACGGACGTGCGTATCTCGATGCCATCGTCAGTCTCAGTCGTTCGTTCGACCATCACGACGGCGTCCGCGCCGGCCGGCATCACCGCGCCGGTCGAGATTTCGGCGAGTGAACCCGGTTCGACGGTTACGTCGGGCTCCTCGCCCGCGTGGACCTCCCCAACGACCGACAGCGTCACCGGGTCAGCCTCGTCAGCGCCGAATGTGTCTCTGGCGTGTACAGCGTAGCCGTCCATGCTTGCGCGGTCGAACCCCGGCACGTCGATGTCGGCGTCGATCCGCTCCGCAAGGACACGGTCGCGGGCGTCCGCAAGGGGAACGCTCTCAGGTTCGGGTTCAATGTCGAGGCCAGCGACGACTTCGTGGGCCTCTTCGGGTGACGCCAGGTCGCGGAACTCGCGGCGGTCGCTCACTGTGACCACTCCCAGTCCTCGACGGTCACGGTGTCACCGGCGTCGTACCCCTCAACGGACTCCGGAACGACAACCCAGCCGTCAGCGAGCGCGACGCTTGAGAGGACACCGGAGCCGCTGGCCCGCGTCGGCGTCGCGGTCGTTTGTTCGTCCGCGTCTTCATCGTGCAGTTCCACCCGCGCGTAGGTTCGGGTCCCCGGCTCGCTGGCGATCTTCCGCGTGAGTTCGGCCTTGGTCGTCGGCGGGTCGGTCGACCGGAGATGGCCGGCCTGCCGGAGCGCTGGCCGGAGGAACTGGACGGCGTTGACGATACAAGCGACCGGATACCCCGGAAGCATGAGAATCGGCGTCCCCTCAGCCACGCCGAGCGCGACCGGGTGGCCCGGCTTCAGTGCGACCCCGTGGACCAGCACCTCGCCAATCTCGCTGACGACCTCCGGGAGCAGGTCACGCTCGCCGACAGAGGACCCGCCGGTCGTCACGACGAGGTCGTGGTCAAGGTCGTCACTGATGGCCGCCCGGAGTGCGTCCACGTCGTCGGTGACGATGTCGCGGTAGGTCGCGTCGCCGCCCCAGCGCTCGACGTACTGGGTGACGGTCTGGCCATTCGTCTCGATTACCTGCCCCGGTTCTGGGTCATTTTGGACCAGCTCCTCGCCGGTCGGGATGACGCTGACCGTGGGCCGCTCGTACACCTCGACCACGTCGTTGCCGACCGATTTTAACAGCCCGAGGTCCGACGGTCGGAGCCTGTGGCCATCCTCGTACAGCGTCTGCCCTTGCTCCACGTCCTCGCCGACAGGGGCGACGTTCTCCCCGCCAGCGACCGCATCGAACACTGTGACGCTGTCGCCGGTTACCTCGGTCTCCTCAACCATCACGACGGCGTCGGCGCCCTCGGGGAGTTCGCTCCCCGTGTGCACGCGAGCCGCTGTTCCCGTTGTCACCGCCTCATCGACCCGGAGCGATGCCGGCGACCGCTGGCTCGCGCTAAACGTGTCCTCTGCTCTGACAGCGAAGCCGTCCATCGCCGCACGGCGGTAGTGGGGCACCGCTCGCTCGGCCGTGATTTCACCCGCGACGACGCGTTCGTCGGCGTCACGCAGCGGGACACGCTCCGTCCGCTCGTGTGGGGACACTGCGTCCAGCAGCGTCTCCCTGGCCGTCGTCACCGGCGTTCGGTCCTTGAACCCGGCTGACTTCCGGGACTCGTTGCTCATACGTGTACGAATGGCCGGCACATCAAAAAGCTCGCCAGATTCAGGAGGCTTCGGGCAAACAAGAACGTATGGCTGAGTTGGACCTTCGCTGTCGGCTCTGTGGGAACGAGCTCTCGAAAGGACTGGTCGCAACCGACAGCCGGCACTGCTGTCTCAATGCCACCCCTATCGCCGGGACCTGCCCCGAACACGGTCCGGTCGGCCCGCATCACGCTGTGGAGGACTAGCCGGGCTGCGCGTCGCGGAGGTTCAAGTACGGGAACGGGGCCACGCCTCAGTGTGCTTCCGGGGCTTCCTGCCGCCGACCCGACAGCGACGCTCGCGCTCCTCACAGCGATCGGGGCAGGGGTCGGACTGGGAACGCTCAGCGGACTCGTTCCGGGGCTACACGCCAACACGTTCGCGCTCTTGCTCGCTGCTGCGGCGAGCAGTTTGCCCGGGCCGCGGCTCTACGTCGGCGTCGCGATGCTTTCGGCCGGGGTGACACACACCTTTCTCGATGTGATTCCGGCGCTGGCACTGGGCGTGCCGGACCCGGCGATGGCGGCCAGCGCGCTGCCGAGCCACCAGCTGGTGATAGAGGGCCGCGGTCGGGAGGCGCTTCGCCTGTCTGCGCTGGGGAGCGGACTCGCCGTGGTGTTTGCCGTCCCGCTCGCGGTTCCGCTCACTCTGGTAATGAAGCGTGTGTACCCGCTCCTCCGGCCGTGGCTGTCGGTGCTACTCGTCGGGGTCGCCGTCCTGCTCGTGGTCACGGAGCACGGCCGCCGCCAGCAGGTCGGCGCTGCGTGTTCGCTCGCCGCGAGCGGGCTGCTCGGAGTCAGTCTGCTCGATGCGCCAGTGACCGGCGCGTTGCCTGTGTCGGACGTGCTGGTCCCGCTGTTTTCGGGGCTGTTCGGCGCGCCGGTGCTCTTGGCCGCTATCGAGGGGGATGGCGTCCCGCCACAGTCCGACGCGGCGGTGACGACGCCGCGGCGAACAGTCGGCGTCTTAGCAGGCATCGGCACGCTCTGTGGGGGTGCAGTCGGCTACATCCCGGGAATCTCGAGTGCTATCGCGGCGACGCTAGCGTTGGGTCTGGTCTCCGACCAGGGACCTCGGGCGTTCATCGTCACGACGAGTGGGGTCAACACGGCGACAGCGGTGTTTGCCCTGTTCGCGCTCATCTCGCTCGGGACGCCCCGGACCGGGGTCCTCGTCGCGCTGGACCGGGCGGAAGTCCCGCTGGTGCTTCCAGCGCTGCTTGCGGCAGTCGCTATCGCTGCCGTCGCCGGCGCGATACTCGTCCCGACGCTGGGCGACCGGTACCTCCGAATTGTCGGCCGACTGGACCCGACATACCTCTCGCTGTCGGTGATTGCAGTACTCGTCTGTCTCTCCGCGCTCTTCGCCGGCCTCGTCGGCGTGGGCGCGTTCGGGGCCGCGACTGCAGTGGGCCACCTGCCCCCGAAGTTCGGAGCCCGGCGAGCAACCCTGATGGGGGTCTTACTCGTCCCGCTGGCGTTATAGGTAGCCCCGCTGGCGGAAATGAGCGAGCAAGACTCCGACGACGATCACCATCCCAATCATCACCGCGGGATACCCGAACGCCCAGCCCAGTTCCGGCATATTGTACGGGCTGTCGGTGAAATTCATCCCGTAGACGCCGACCACGAATGTCAGTGGGATGAAGATCGTCGCAACGACGGTCAGCATCTTCATCACCTCGTTTGTCGACTGGGACACCGTATTCAGGTAGATATCCCGCGCCCCCGAGACGAGGTCGCGGTAAGTCTCAGTCAGGTCGACAATCTGGACCAGATGGTCGTACACGTCCCGGAAGTATTTCTCCGTCTGTGGCTGGATCTGTTTGGGGTCGCCACGGGCGAGCACGCCAATTGCCTCCCGTGCCGGCCAGACCTGTTTGCGGAAAGACAACAGGTCACGCCGAACGTCGTTTATCCGTTCGAGCGTCTCGATATCGGTGGAGGTAGTCACCTCCTCTTCGATCTGTTCGATATCGGTCTCGATCTCGTCCAGCAAGTCGAAGTACGCGTCGACGATGACGTCGATGACCCGGTAGGCAGTAAAATCCGGGCCGCGGTGAAGGAGTCGCTCGTCCCCACGGCCGACAGCGTCCATCACGCGCTGGATGGATGGGACGGCGCCCGTCGACAGCGTGACAACCCAGTCGGAGCCGACAAACAGGCCGAGCGGCGTCGTTTTCACCTCCTTGTCGAAGGTCGTATCGCCGGGCGTAAGCGACGCAGATTTGACGAGCACGAACGTGTAGGCGTTGAACTCCTGAACGTTCGCCCGGACGTCGTTCTTGATGTCATCGATAGCCAGCGAATGAAGGTCGAAGGCGGAACTGACGGCGTCGACCTCATCGGCTGTCACGTCGGTGACGTGAACCCACGTCGTTCCGGCAGCCGTTCGGGCGGTCGTCAGATCCTCGTACTCTATCGCCTGCCCGTCAGCGTACACCACTGCGGAAATCACGGCGTGTCCTCCGTCGGCGTGGCGTGGCCGACGGCCGCCACAGTCAGCCCGACCATCACCGCCGTTACTGACACAGACCGGCCGGGATAGGCGACGCTCGTCCCGACGGCGTAGCCGGCGATACCGACAAGCGTGAGCACCACACCGGCGACAGACAGCCGATTCATGCCTCCGTTATCACTGGCCCGAAAGAAAACAGTGTCCCCGCAATCAGTTGCCCGAGTGCGAGAGGCCGCCAAGCAGCGTATCGACGCGCGGCCCTTCGCTGTCGTCAAGCCGCTCAGGGTAGACGGCGACGGCGACGACCACGTCGCCCTCGTGTTCGAAGCTCGTGAGGTGGATCAGGACATCGACACTCTGACCCTCAATGGTCGTCGTCCCGGAGAACACAGCCACCTCACGGGACTCACCCAGCGCTTCCACTGTGCGGTTACGCTCGAACTGGACGTCGTTGATCTGGTCGTTTCGACTGGCGACTTCCTCGACGAGGCGTTCATTGGACCAGCTCGCGGCGGGGTTCAGCGTCTGTCCCGCCACACTGGCGCTGGGCGTCGAGAAGACGATGAATCGACCGGCGTTGACCTCACCGACTGGTCCGAGATCGATGCCACGCTGGTACTGTCGGACGTGGTTCGTGACACGGATGGTTCGCTCTTGGCCGGCGACGGTGACCGTCCGCTCGATTGTTTGTTCGTCCGCCATCGACTGCTCGTAGCCGGTTTCATCGAGCGCACTGTCGCTGACTGTCGCCGGTGCGGAGTCGAACGCTACCGTCTCCCCGGTTATCAGGCCGGTACAGCCCGATGAGACGACGAGTACCCCGACAAGAAGCGTGAGTATCCCCTTTCGCATTGTTGTCCTTACACTGTGTCCAGTATATAAAGTACATGGCCGTTCAAGGTATCTGCCGGACTACAGAATTCACCGATACGCGTTTAGAGCCGGTATATCGTCCCTTCAGAGGCGATAGGTCGGCCCGTCGTCGGTGTCCTGCACCTCAACACCGAGCGCTTCGAGTTCGTCTCGGAGTTCGTCGGCGCGCTCGTAGTTACCGGCCTCCCGTTCCTGTTGACGGACGGTCAGAACGAGGTCGACGACGTCACCGGCCAGCGACACGTCGCCGCTGTCGTCGTCGCCGAAGGCCAGTCCGAGGATGCCGCCGCCGAATTCCTCGAACGTCTCGACGGCGCGGCGGAGCCCCTGGTAGTCGTACTCGTCGTGGCCGTCAACGTGCGTATTGACCGCGGCCGTCAGGTCAAGCAGCGCGGTCATCGCTTCCCGCGTGTTGAAATCGTCGTTCAGTGCCGCCTCGAACGCCGAGCGAGCATCCTCAACAGCGTCGCGAAGCGTCTCGTCGGTCACCTTCGTGTGGGCGTCCACGTCGTCGCAGGCTTCGACCGCCCGCTCGTAGCCACGGGAGAGGCGGTCCCAGCGTTCTTTGGCCTCCGCAATGGTCTCATCGCTGTATGTTGCCCGCGAAGTGTAGGCCGTCGACAGCAGGAAGGTTCGGAGTACGTCGGGGCCGAATTCCTCTACAGCGTCGGCGACGGTGAAGTAGTTGCCAAGTGAGGATGACATCTTCTCCTCCTCGGTTTCCAGCAGGCGGACGTGGAGCCAGTAGTTCGCGAACTGCTTTCCGGTCGCGGCCTCGCTCTGGGCTACCTCGTTCTCGTGGTGGGGAAAGACAAGGTCCTGCCCACCGACGTGGATGTCGATGGACTCGTCGAGGTGGGTCATCGACATCGCCGAGCACTCGATGTGCCAGCCGGGTCGCCCCTCGCCCCACGGCGAGTCCCATATCTGAGCGGTCTGGCAGGCTTCCTCGGCGGGTGCGGCCTCGGGATGTTGATGTTCGGCGATGTCTGCCGGATCGACGCCGCCAGCCTTCCAGAGCGCGAAGTCTGCGGGGTGCCGCTTCTCCCCTTCGGTGTCCGCGCCCTGTGATTCGATGTCGTCGACGGACTGGTTCGAGAGTTTCCCGTAGTCCTCGAAGCTCGTCACATCGAAGTAGACGGAGCCGTTCTGCTCGTAGGCGTGGCCCTGCTCGATGAGTCGCTCAACGAGGTCGATGATTTCCGGGACGTGCTCTGAGACGCGGGGGTACACCTCCGCGCGGCCGAGGTTGAGCGAGCGCATATCGTCGATGGCCTGCTGGACGTAGTGGCGGGCCACGTCGGCCTCGCTGTCGCCGTCCTCGCCGACGCGAGCGACGATCTTCTCGTTGACGTCGGTGAGGTTCTCGACGTGGTGGACGTCATAGCCCAGATAGTCGAGCCAGCGGGCCATCACGTCAACGTGGACCCAGCCGCGCGCGTGGCCGAGATGGGGCGGGTCGGAGGTCGTCAGCCCACAGTAGTACAGCAACACGGAGTCGGGGTCGCGCGGCTCGAAGGGCTCTTTCTCACCGGTCAACGTGTTCGTCACGCGAAGCGTCATTACCCGGGAGAACTGTGTCCGCCCGCTTTAAGCCGTCGGAAGGCGGCTCACTTTTGAACTGCAGCTTCAACTGTTCGGAGTACGTCAGGCCCCGCGCGGCGGCTCACTACCACGACGAGCGCGGCGTCGGTGACACCGGCAGCGTCGACGGAGACGTCCGCCGCTCGCAGGCGTCCTAGCACCTCGCCGAGGGCTTCCGGAGCAAGAGCACCGCTGGCGATGATGCCTGTCAGCGAGCCAGCGTCCTCGGCGAAGGCGGTGTCCGCGACTTCGAGGACAATAGCTGACTCCGCGTCGGATGATTCGACCCGCCCAAGCCCGCTCTGCATCGAGACTCTGGCGTCGCTGTCGTGTGGCGAGTCGGCAGGCAATTCCTCGGCGAACCGACGGAGCGCAGTCGCGATCGCTTCTTCCTCACCCTCGATGTCGAGCGTGCGTGCGGCGGCCGTGTAGTTGACGACGCCGGCCCGAAGTGCATCATAGAGGAACGGGCGCTCGCGGACGGCGTCTCTGGTCGCGGCTGCGAGTGACATTGGCGGCAGGCACGAACGGCGCGGGCAAAAGCGGTTCTATCAGGCGCGAGGGAACGCGGTGCGACTGGACAGTTAGCTGCAAGCCTCACATCACCCCGTGATACCCACTCTACGGACGTGTTGAACCCGCAGAATTGTGGACTGCTCCCAGCAAGTGAGAACAGTCAGGGGGGATTGTCCCTCTGGACGCTCACTCTCTACATGAGGGAAGGACAATGGCTATTGCACAACGTGAACGGCAAGTGTTCGGACAGCCCCTGAAAACGGCGGAACGAGTCATTGGTGGCCTCGTCGTGGTCGCCGGCGCGCTGGGACACGCCGCACTGCTGGCAGCCGCCGGACTGTTGTTCTACGTCCTCCTGTTCGGGCTGTGACTAAGTAGAATCAGTCGGCAACGACACACTTTCGGCACGCAACACTACACAGCTCGCCGGCTACCCGAGCAGGTCAACGAAGGCCCTAAGGACGGCTCGCACCAACCAGTGGATATGGACGAAGCACTCGTTATCGCGGCCCACGGCTCCCACCTGAACGCCGAGTCGAGTACGCCCACCTACGACCACGCGGACACGATTCGAGCGACCGGCGCGTTCGCCGAGGTCCGTGAATCCTTCTGGAAGGAGGAGCCGTCGTTCCGGGAGGCACTGCGGACCGTCGACGCCGACGAGGTGTATCTGGTTCCGTTGTTCATCTCTGAGGGCTACTTCACCGAGCAGGTCATTCCACGGGAGTTCCGGCTGGAGGACTGGGACCCTGAGCTGTGGGACTCCGACGGGACGAGCGCGACCAACGCGACGCTAGCCGCCGAGGACACGGACCAGACGGTCCACTACTGCGGCCCGGTCGGAACGCACGATTCGATGAGCGATGTCATCGTCCAGCGGGCCGAGTCCGTCACCGGTGACCCCGATGTCGGCGACGGGTTCGGCCTCGCAGTCGTCGGTCACGGTACGGAGCGCAACGAGAACTCCGCGAAGGCCATCCAGTACCACGCTGACCGCATCCGCGAGCGGGACCGCTTTGATGAGGTGCAGTCGCTGTTCATGGACGAGGACCCCGAGGTCGATGATGTCGCGGATTACTTCGAGAGCGACGACATTGTCGTCGTGCCGCTGTTCATCGCCGACGGCTTCCACACGCAGGAGGATATTCCCGAAGACATGGGCCTGACCGACGACTACCGGACGGGCTACGACGTGCCGACCACCGTCGAGGGCCACGACATCTGGTACGCCGGCGCGGTCGGGACGGAGCCGCTAATGGCTGACGTGGTGCTCGAACGGGCCGCCGACGCGGGGGCCGATGTGAGCAGCGCCATCGAGCAGGTGCGTGAGGAGACTGGCGGGGGCACCACGGCCGCTGGGGACTAGCGGTAGCGAGCGACGATTGCTTCGGTCCCCGAGTGGACTATGATGTCCTCGGTAACTGCGTAGAGAAAACTGAAGTCGAGACGAGGCTCGTGCCAGCGGAGAGTGCCGTCGGTCCCAAACTGAAACAGCCCGTGGTGCTTCGTGTTGAGAAACACTGACGCGCCGTCTGGGGCCGGGACCGCGCCCGTTGCCCCGAGATCTATCTCGAATTCGCTTCGCCCTCGTTCCATGGCCGCCAACCGCTCATCATTGAACCGCCACAGTTCTTCGCCATCGGCGGTGGCAATCGCTATCAGGGCGTGACGCTCCGGAATATAGACGATTTCGCCGTCACGGCTGAACCGCAACGGTCCATCCGGAATAGTGGTGCCCCTGTTCACCCAGCGGGGTGCCCCCGAGTCGCGGTTGAACGCCCGGAGGAATTCCGAGCGGGCGTAAACCGTGTCACCGCGCACGTGCGGCCGGCCGTTGAGGCTCCGCTGTAGGGGCTGGTCCCACAGAACCGAACCATCCGGGGCGTACACGTCGAGTTGGGACTCCTCGCTGGTCCCCCAGTCGACAGCGAGGCTGCCGTGTCCCGCACCGACTGTCGGCAGGTCGCTCTTGGATGGGTCAGTGGGGACCGGAAGCGACTTCGACCACCGCTCTGCGCCGCTCTCGCCGTCGAAGGCAACGATGCGTCCGCCGTCGGTCCCGACGTACACACGGCCGTCAGCGGCGGCGACACTGGCTACTGGGTGGTCGACGGTTTCCGTCCAGGCTCGTCCGTCGCCGGCCACCGCGACGACGTGGCTGGCTTCCGTTCCCACGTATAGGTGGGCTCCGTCGCTGGCCCAGTCCGTAGCTACGCCCTTGAACTCGAAGCGACCCAATCTGGTCCCATCAGCGAGTGTGTATCGAGCAACAGCGCCTACCGGGTAGTCGTCAACGAAGCGCGTCGCATCGAACGTCACTTCGAACAGCGTCCCGTCAACCAACGTGACCAGCCGGCCGCCGTCGTCGGCGGTTTCCCACTTCTTATCGCCCGGGCCGGGGCGATAGCCACACCCGGCGAGCGACCCGACAACGCCGGTCAGGCCCGTAAGAACCGTTCGGCGGCTGTACTCCGTCACGTCGGTCCCTCCGTGGCCATCGCCTCCAGTCGTTCGATGCGGGCCTCGGTTGGGGGATGGGTCTGGGGGAACACGTCGTTGGCAACGAAATCAGGCGCGTCTTTGAACTGTGTCTCGTCGATGGGTGCGATATAGAGCGCGTCGAGACCACCGTCTTGCGCCCGGAGGTCGTGGTCCGGGGCCGCCGCCATCTCGTCATCGATGGTCGCCAGCGCGCTGGCGAGCGCCGCAGGGTCGCCGGTGATAGCGACGGCCCCGCGGTCTGCGGCGTACTCGCGGTACCGCGAGAGCACGCGAAACAGCGTGAAACTGGCGAGCCAGAACACGGCTGAGACAGCGAGCGTCAGTAAGGCACTGACTGTCAAAATAAAGATGCCGAGTAGGAGGCCCCGGGCGCTGTCGCTATCGGTGTGTCGGAAGCCGGTGAAAGCACCGGGGATGGCCTGAAGAAGCCCGAGGGTGCTGGCTGCGAGGCTGTAGGTTAGCGTCGGGAGCACGTAGGAAAGCGACATCACGGTGGCGTCGCGGTTCTTGATGTGAGCGAGTTCGTGGGCGATGACGGCGTCGCGCTCGTCGTCGTCGAGTGCGTCGAGCAGTCCGGTCGTGAGCACCAGCGTGGCGCTGTCGGGGACTCCGGCCAACAGTGAATGCGTTCGGCGCGTCGCTGTCTGCAATGGCGACTGCCGGTGCCGGAAGGTTCACTGATTGCGCTAGCCGTGTCACGTTTTCAACCAGACCGGGTTCGTCGTCGGGGCCCACGGGGCGAGCGTCCAGCGCCCGCAGGGCGATGGTGTCACCAACGGCCAACTGGGCGGCGAACCCGAGCACGACGCCGCCAGCGACCAGCCACGGCTCGATGTAGAACTCGCCGGCCAGCACCCAGTCGGTGGCTAGCTTCGCCAGCCATATTCCGGCCGTGTTCACGAGTGCAAGGCCCGCGTAGACGAACCCCACCGGGAGGAGTCCCACAAGGACGACAGCAGTCGCCATTCGGACCTGTAACCCCCGGTCAGTCGGCCAGTCCACAGCGTCCACCTCCGGACACGGACCGCCCCCACCAAGATGTCATAAATCATCTACGATTCTTGTAAAATATAATTTTATCGAATTTGGAACTATCTCCACTCCGATTGCCAGAACAGGCGACTTTTCCCGGTGCGACACCTACGGCGGCGGTATGGACGACACCCATGTCGAGGCGTTCGCCGAGGCAGCGTCGGACGGTATCGCGTTCGACGGTATCGAGGCAGCGGTCGAGGGTGGACGCTACGCCGTCGAGACGACAGCGGAAGCAGAGAGTACGAGTATCGCGGACCTCGATGGCCTGGCCGCGTCGTACCCCGAGTACATCTCGAACTGGTACTTCTGGCACGCAAAAGCGCCTCAGGCGGAGCCTCGCTGGGCGTATCTCCGGTGGCTCGAAAACGCTGAGTCGACGCCGATTCCGGACCGATACGACCAGTTACGAGAGGGGCTGACGACGACGTGGGGTGAGCTCTCGATTACCGTGACACTGGACGAGGACGACGAGCGGGTGTACGACCTCCGCCACGTCGACGACACGGGGACAGACGCCGATTCGCTGGACGCGTACGACGACCCACTGGACGCCCGTACCCTCGCCAAACACGACGACCGTGACCGCTACCGCCCGCTGAAAACAGCCCCCACTCTCCAGTCAGGCTGGGTGTTTCCCGAACTCGGACCGACGGAGCTAGTCCAGGCGGTGGACTTCTTCTATCCGGCCACGATTTCGAACTGGCACCGTGAGCGCGAGGGCGAGTTGGACGTGAGCCACTGGCGCGACACCGTCGACCGCCAGACCGGGATTTACGGCGTCGTCAAGACCTGGGACCGCGGCGACGGCTACGAACACGTCAACTGGGTCGCCGAGGCTTGCTGTGACGATTCCCAGTGTCTCAAGCGCCGGGAGTGGCAGTACGACGACGAAACGGAACTTGACGTCGACGGTGGGTCGGGGAAATTCCCCTGCCGTGAACCCTGTTCCCTCGTCATCGCTGGCGCACGCAAGTGGACGAAACTCGAAGGCGAGCAGTCCCAGACCTACGAGTTCGAACTCACGCCAAGCGAGAAAGAACAGTTGGAAGCCATCATTGATGCTGTCGCCGACGGCGAGGCAGACGACATCCGCGAGGCGGACATCTACGAGGGAGCCAACCGGTACCGCGCACGGTTCCTGCGGGCGAAGCTGTTCGACGACGAGGAGAACCTCGGCGGCGTCGAGACGGAGCAGTAACCGGGTTTCAGGACGAGCGAAGAGTCACGGACAGGAGTCCCAACACGATTGCGACCGCAAATACGGCGGCAACGGTCAACAGCACGCTTTCGGTGAGTACCAGCGTGATGAGCCCCGCAATCAGGGCTGTGAAACCGCCAGCCGCCAGTATCGGTCCAGCCGACAGGTCTTCGAGGCTGGGTTCTGAGTCCGTCGCCGGTTTCGGCTGTGGCTTTGACAGTTCCTCGTCGACGATGACCGGTTCGTTCTCCGTCCCGCCTTCCGGGATGTAAATGTCGATGTATCGAGTCTCAGCGCCGTATCCAGTCACGACCTTTAGCTTGCCACGGACTGGTCCGTCACCGTCGACGGTCACTCTGGCCAATCGGTCGGTTTCGGCCCGCACGTGGTGATTTGTGGCGTTAAGCGAGGCGACAGAAGAGAGCGAATCGCTGAGGTGGAGATGGACGTGCAGCGCCTCGCCGTGATTGACTAGCTGTACATCGAAGCTCCCTGTCGCGTCGAACTCCTTTGGAACGTCCAGGCTGTGGATGTCCGTCCGGTTGAGGTGCACGGGCAGGGAGTCAGGCACGGATGTGACTCCGCGTGGCGAGGAAAAAAAGGTTCAGGCCGGTGCCTCGTCGCGCATGTCCGGCGGGAGCAGGTTCGGAATGCCGTCCTCGATGGGGAACGTCTCGCTACACTCGGTACAGGTGAGTTCGCCCGACAGAATCTCGCCATCGTCGCGCTCCGTCACTTCGAGGTCAAGGTCGTGCTTGTCCAGAGGGCAGCAAATAATTTCCATCAGGTCCTCTTTCATACATTCGACCAAGACCGGCGGTCGCAAAAGTCTGCCGCTCTCTCAGTGATACCGCCCCACCGCTGGGCGAAGGTAAGTGGGCACTCAAACGCCGAACCCGAGAGGAAGGGCGCTCAGAACGGCTGTTCGCGGACGATAGTTTCGCCGCGGCCGGGACCAACGCCGATGGCGTAGGCCGGTGTGTCGAGTTCTGATTCGATGTATTCGACGTAGGCTTTCGCGTTCTCGGGGAGTGCGTCGTACCCCTCTTCGGCGGCGTCCGCCCAGTCGACCTCGGGCCAGCCGTCGAACGACCGGAAGTTCGCCTCGCACTTGGCCCACTGTTCGGTGGTCGCAGGCATCGATGCCAGCTCCTCGCCGTCGAGCGTGTAGGTGTGGCCGACCTTCACTTCGTCGAGGCCGGCGAGCACGTCGAGGTGGTTGATGGCGATGCCGGTAAAGCCGGACACGCGCGTGGAGTGGCGCAACATTGGCAGGTCGAGCCAGCCGACGCGCCGCGGACGGCCGGTAACAGTGCCGTACTCGCCGCCTTCCTCGCGGATGTAGTTCGCCAGCTCCTCGTTTTCGCCCTCGCCCTGCTCGTCGTAGCCGGGCGTATCGCCGACGACACCGCCGAGTTCGGTCGGCAGCGGGCCACTGCCGACGCGGGTGAGGTACGCCTTCACAATCCCGATGACTTCGCCGTCGCCGACGACACCGGGACTGAGTCCGGTCCCGGTCGCCGCGCCGCCGGCCGTCGGGTTCGATGACGTGACGTAGGGGTAGTTCCCGTGGTCGATGTCGATGATTGTCCCCTGTGCGCCCTCCAGCATGACGTTCTGGCCCTCGTCGATGGTCGCGCTGAGGAAGGCCCCAGCGTTGACGGTCATGTCTTCGGCCTCGAAGCGGCGGCCGAACTCGCGGAACTCCTCGAAGATGGCGTCCACGTCGAAGGCGTCCGGATCGTCAAGCTCGTCGACATCGAGGTCGTACACGTCCTCGACGACGGCCCGCTTCTGCGGAACGACGTATTCGAGGCGCTCCCGGAGCACGTCCGGGTCGAGCAGGTCGCCGACGCGGACGCCGCGGCGACCGGCCTTGTCCTCGTAGGTCGGGCCGATACCCCGGCCCGTCGTCCCGACTTCGTCATCCGTTTCGCTTTTTAGTTCCTCCTCGATACCGTCGAGCACGCGGTGGAACGGAAGAATGACGTGTGCTCGTTCGGCGATGCGAACGTCCGGGTCGAGGCCCCGTTCCTGGAGCGTGTCTATCTCGTCGAACAGCGTTCGCGGATTGACGACGCACCCGTTGCCGAGTACGCCGACCTTGCCGCGGATGGCTCCGCTCGGAACCAGCGAGAGCTTGTACTCCTCGCCCTCGTGGACGACGGTGTGGCCGGCGTTGTCGCCGCCCTGATAGCGCGCGACGACGTCTACGTCGTCGCCGTACAGGTCGACGATGCCGCCCTTCCCTTCGTCGCCGAGCTGTGAGCCGACGATGGTTACGGTCATCGCACGCACCTTCCAGCCACCGTGATAAACAGATTACGGTCCGGAACTCACGCTCGTGAGCAGTACCCATGTGAATCGTTACGACGGTTTTAAGACACCCCTGTTCAAACGTATCAACGTTGTAGCGATTATCCGAGGGAGAACCTTTAAATACCGCAAACACAAGTTAACAATTGCCATGATAGACAGGCTTGAAAAGGAAGTTGACATGCTGGAGCGCCACTTGCAGGTGCTTCGCATGGTTATCGAGAACGAGCCTATCGGTATCGTGAAGATGTCCAACGAAACCGGCTACCCGCACCACAAGGTGCGGTACTCCCTGCGCGTTCTCGAAGAGGAGAACCTCATCGAGCCCTCCAGCCAGGGTGCGATCACGACCGAACAGACTGGTGAGTTCGTCGACGACCTTGACGAGAAGGTCGACGAAATCATCGACAAGCTCGAAGGTATGAAGATCGAAGACGCAGCCGAAATCGAAGGCTAAGCTTCTTTCTCAGAGTTCCGGGACCGCCAGGTGGAACTCCTGGTTTCTCGCTTCTAACAGGCAGAGGTGAAAGCCCTCTTTGCGCGAGAGGTTCACGAAGCTCTTCCGCTTATCCCGGTTGAACAGCCCGCTAGAGGTAGCTTCTTCGGCGGTTTCGAGTGCGCCCGGCTCGAAGAAACTACTCGTGACGAGAAACGCTGACGCGAGCGACCCGGAAGCGTTGCCGACCCGCTCGGCGTTCCGGATGAGATCCGACATCTGGCCCTCGGAGGCCGGTTCGCGCGAGTTGTTGATGTTTGCAACAACCAGCGGGTTCCCCATCCGGTCGCGGACGACCACGTCGAACCGTTCCTGCGAGCGGTTCTCCTGTCCATCCTCGGTGTAGGTTACCGTGACGTTGCCGTTCAGTTCGGCACGGTCGATAGCTGGAAGGCCTTCATAGAGGTCCTTCATCGCTCCCGCGTGTCCGGTGTCCCGAATCTCGTAGAGGAGGTTCCGGATGAGCCAGTTGACGAAGCGGTACTGGATGCTGTCTTCGAGGAACTCCTCGAACGGCGTCCCGTTGACCGCAGCGCCCTCGGCCTCGAACTGCGTGTGGTACTCCAGCCTGAGGTTCGCTTCGACCTCCTCGCGGCTCGCCTCGCCGTCCTTGGCCTCTTCAAGCGTCGCCTTGCCCTTCGAGTCGTACCTGACGAAGAGGTTCGTCCCGTTTATCGCCTCGCCGGCGCTGAGCCGGGTACCACCTGCGGCGTCGTCGTTTTGCTCGTCGAGTTGTTCTTCCAGCTGGTCGATCTTGGCCCGCGCGTCGGCTAGCTCCGACTCCAGGCGGTCGCGTTCGTCACGAAGCTCTTGATTTGTTGCCTCCAGATCGGTGAGTTCGGATTCGAGCTCCGACACCGTCTCGGCTCGCTGTTCGAGTTCGGATTCGAGTTCTGCGACGCGCTCCCCCTCGCGCGGTGTTGGCTCTTCGTCGGCAGGCGACTGTCGCTGGTCCCCTGTCGACGGCTGGGACTGCGGCGTATCGACCGGCTGTGGTTCTTTCGTAGGTGTGCCACGGCCTTCCTGAGCCGGTGCTGGTCCCTGCACACTGGGTTCGGTTGACGATGTCGGGTCGTCTTGGGCTGGCTGGTCACGTCGTGGCGTCGATACCTCTTGCCCACCTGTTGGTGGCGTCTGGGTGGATGACACGCTGGAGGGTGTGCTTTCCTGCGCACCGCCGGACTTGTTCGGGTCCAGCGACGGGACCGAGCGCGTCTCCAGGTCCGTACTTGCCCCGCCAGAGCCGGCTTCGGGTGTCGGAGTTGGCGAATCAGTCCCGGGCTGTGCCTTGGACGGCTGTGGCTCGGTGCTCTGGTTCGGTTTCGAGTCGGTCGGTTCAGGGTGGCGGTCTGTCGAAGCCGTCTGGTCGGTCTGTGCCGGTGAACTGCGGGTACTGGCTTGCTGGGCTTCCCGTGTCTGTGACGGCTCGGCCCCCCGGCGTTTCGGCTCTGTCTCCCCGGTAGTCTCACGCACCCCGGTCTCCCGTTCAGTCGGTTCCGTCTGTGTCGCGGTGTCGGTGTCTGCCGTCGCCCGGTCGGTCACCCTGCTGTCTGGCCGGCTGTCCGCATTCGGCTTTTCGTCCACGTTCGGTTGCTCGTCCGATTCGGAACTGCGGCGGGACCGGCCCGGATTCGCACCGGCAGCTTTCGACCCCGGCGGGCCGCTGCTTGCAGGGCCGCGGTCCGGTGTCGACTCTGCTGCGGTCCGAGTCTGCCCAGCGTCGTCGGCTCTATCGGTTCCGCTGTCCCTGGTGGCTTCCGGTGGCGTCTCGACCGACTCGTCGCTGCGAGCGTCGTCGCGTTGCGGTGCCCCGTCCGGCTCTTCCTCGCCTGTCGCCGCGGCGTCCGCCACACCAGCATCAGCCGGTTCGTCGGTAGCGGCTGTCTCGTCACCAGCGTCGAGCGGGTCGACGCCGGCAGCCGCCGGGTCCGCTGACTGCTCGTCCGTCTCGTCTTCCGGCGGTTTCAGAATCTCGATCGGCTCGATGTCGACCGGCATAACCTCGTAGATGCCGACCTCGTCGTTGGCCGTCTCGAACGCCTCATCGTCAGTGAGCAGATTGTCAGAGTTCCCGACCCACGCGACGCTCATCGAGCGGCCCTGGTGGTAGACGGTGTAGTAGTCGCCCGAGAGGACATTCTCGGAGAGTTCGATAAAGCCGGTAAAATTGCCACTCGACAGGGTCTGGTCGACTTCCGCAAGCGCCGTGTCTTCAGTGTAGTACTGTGCTTTCACCTCGTCGGCGCGCTCCTGCATCACTGCAAGCAGTGGCAAGGCCTCGTGCGGTGACCGCTTAGCTGTTCCCGACGCGTCCTCGAAATCCTCGATGGTGCCGTCGAGGACGCCGACGACGGTCCCGTTCAACATGAACAGGCGCGTCGGACCCGTGATGACCGCGCCGGAGAACTCCTGCCCGGCGAGGTCCTGTAGGCCCGCGAACCCGCCGTCGAACGGAACCGACTCCCACCCGTCGACCCGCTCGACCGTGCGTGTACTCATTACTCCCACCAAGCCGGATGGTGAACAAATAGTTTGTGCCCACGGGCGCGGTCCGATGGACATATGATGATTCGAACCGAAGTGTTGGTATGGCAGAGGAGCCGGGACTAAGCGACCAGTATCCGACTGCGAGTCCGTGGCCGCTGTTCGTTGCACTGGGATTAGCACTGTCAGAGATCGGCGTGTTCGTCGGACTCTTTCCAGTGGCTGTCTTCGGGCTGATACTGTTTGGCGGTAGTATCGCCGGCATCCTCACGGAGTCCGGGTACGTGGGGCGGCCGTGGCCGACCATGCTGGGTGTGGGCGTCATTCTCATTGTCCTCGCTGCTGCGTTTACGCTCTGGCAGGTTCCGGTCGCCGACATCGCGCTCTCGAATGTCGGGACCGGGCCGCTGTTCACTCGGCTGGTGGCTGTCGCCGTGGCGGGCACAGTGATGATCGCAATGGGTGGCGTTGCCTCGATAATGGAACAGACCGCTGTCTGAGACGGGTCCCTGCCCGATACGGAAACCAACAATCTATTTACTGGCCTGTGCTAACGGGCAGACATGGCACTGTTTGGGTTCGAAAAAGACACCCTGCTCGACCTCACCGTGAACATCATTCCGCTTGGGATCCTCTTCTTCTTCATCGTTGCATTTGCCGTGTTCCCGGCGTTCGGAACGGACCCCGTTTTCTCCGGGCTGCAGTTCGCGTTGATTATCTCGATGTTCCTGTTGCTCGCTGTCCTGACGTACTACGCGGGGAAGGCTGTCGAGAACGCCGAGAAAGAGAACGACGAACTGGGCCACGAAGGCTGAGCGGCCAGTTGCAGACAGACCGTTTCGAAGACGCCCGCGCTTGGTACCGGGCGACAGTGTGAGTGGTCCCTTATTTTTGAAGCTGTAATGCTGGATGGGAGCCGTATTTTATGGTCGTTGCTGCAGGAATCGACCCTTTGATAATGTCCCAGTCCTGAAGGACGACTATGGTAGCAGGAGATATTGTGCTGACGGGGCTGATGGCCGTCCTCCTCGTCGGCGTCGCCGCGCTTCTCACCCGTGTCGAGAACTGGCGTTCGTATACGCCGCTCGCGGGTGGCGGGGCCGTCACGGGTGACGAGACGGCGGTCATCAACCGTGAGAAACCCGCAGGTATCATTCGCTGGCTAACAACTGTCGATCACAAGGACATCGGTCTGTTGTACGGGGTGTACGCGGTCATCGCCCTGGCTGTCGGTGGGATCATGGCGATGCTCATTCGTATCCAGCTCGTCACGCCCGCAGGGGCCATCCTCGGCAACAACGCCTACAACTCCATCCTGACGAGTCACGGCATTACGATGCTGTTCCTGTTCGGGACGCCCATTATCGCGGCGTTCGCGAACTACTTCATCCCCCTGCTTATCGGGGCTGACGACATGGCGTTCCCGCGTATCAACGCCATCGCGTTCTGGCTGCTCCCACCAGCAGCACTGCTGATCTGGGCGGGGTTCTTCCTCGCGCCGGTGACCGACAACATGATCGAGCCGGCCCGCACGGCCTGGACGATGTACACGCCGCTGTCCGTCGAGCAGGCGAACCCCGGTGTCGACCTGATGCTGCTGGGGCTGCACCTTTCGGGCGTCGCAGCGACGATGGGGGCGATCAACTTCATTGCGACCATCTTCACGGAGCGCAATGAGGAGGTCAACTGGGCGAATCTCGATATTTTCTCGTGGACAATCCTCACCCAGTCCGCACTGATCCTGTTCGCCTTCCCGCTACTGGGGAGCGCCATCGTGATGCTGCTGCTGGACCGGAACCTTGCAACGACGTTCTTCGCGGTCGAGGGCGGTGGCCCGCTGCTGTGGCAACACCTGTTCTGGTTCTTCGGCCACCCTGAAGTGTACATCCTCGTCCTGCCGCCGATGGGACTGGTTAGCCTCATCCTGCCGAAGTTCTCCGGGCGAAAGCTGTTCGGCTTTAAGTTCGTCGTCTACTCGACGCTCGCCATCGGTGTACTGTCCTTCGGCGTCTGGGCCCACCACATGTTCTCGACGGGCATGGACCCGCGGCTCCGGGCCTCGTTCATGGCTGTCTCGTTGGCTATTGCAATACCGAGCGCGGTCAAGACGTTCAACTGGATCACAACGATGTGGAACGGCCGCCTGCGTCTGACGACGCCGATGCTGTTCTGTATCGGCTTCGTCTCGAACTTCATCATCGGCGGCGTGACGGGCGTGTTCCTCGCCTCCATCCCCGTTGACCTGATCCTGCACGACACCTACTACGTCGTCGGGCACTTCCACTACATCGTGATGGGGGCCATCGGCTTCGCGGCCTTCGCGGGCATCTACTACTGGTTCCCCATCTTCACCGGTCGGATGTACCAGCGCACCCTCGGGAAGGCCCACTTCTGGTTCTCGATGGTCGGGACCAACATCACGTTCTTCGCGATGCTCGCACTGGGTTACCTGGGGATGCCACGGCGGTACGCCACCTACCAGTTTGACGGCGCTATCGCACCGCTGACGCAGGTGTCGACGTTCCATCAGGCGGCGACGGTGGGCGCATTCATCCTGTTCATCGGTCAGCTGTTCTTCGTCTGGAACATTGTCCAGTCCTGGCTCGAAGGCCCGAAAGTCGAGGACGGCGACCCGTGGGACCTCGAAAGCGACGGGATGCTGGACCGCGAGTTCCAGTGGTTCGACGAGCAACTCGAAGCCGAGGCACCCGAAAAGGACCCATCGCTACTCGCTGACGGCGGCCAAGAAGAACAAGACGACTCGTAAGCGTCCCGAACCCTGTTTTCGTCCGCTTCTTTTCGTTCGCAGCCAGAACGGACAGTGCCTGTTAGCTTGCGCCAGAGACCAGTACCATAGCCGTCACGAACATCATGAGCGCGATTCCGGTCAGGACGAGAAACAGTAGCTCTTTCTGTGACATAGGATAGCTACGGCGTGGAAGTGAAAAAGGCTAATCGTCTCCGAGCCGTTGGTCTCACATGAGCGAGTCAGCCGAGGCCAGATCCGGGCAGCAAATCGTCCTTCGCCTGTACGTTGCTATCGTTGTGCTTGCCGGTGTGATGGGGTTCGTCCTTGGAAGCATTCGTCCGGAGGACCTCGAACCGGAACTGTTCGGTGTAATCGCACTGCCGCCGACGCCGTTCGGTGTCGCTATCTACGGGTTTGTCACTATCGGTATCGTCCTTGGCGTGTTGCTTGGCCTCGTCATATACGTCTCCGAGCGAATCGACGACGCGGCCAGTTCGTGACCAGAGCGACACGGTGATCAGCGGCGTTTTCGACGAAGCAACACGAACGCACTGCGATGAGACGCCTATCGTGACTCGACAGGTCCGGGCAGCGTGCTACGAGAGCGCCGTTACGCGACACTGGCCGTTTCCTGATAGCTCCCGTACTCTGCCTCGAAGACAGCCATAATCTCGCCCATCGTCGCGTAGGCTTTCACCGCGTCGATGATGATGGGCATGACGTTCCCGCCGTCGGTGACCACTTGCCGTAGGTCATCGAGCGCCGCTTCCACAGCCGCGTCGTCGCGCTCTGCCTTGACCGTCGCAAGCTTGTCCCGCTGGCGTTCCTGTACGTCTTCGTCGACGGTGAGAATCTCGGGTTCGGTGTCTTCCTCGACGGTGTACTTGTTAACGCCGACCATGACTTCTTCCTCGCTCTCGACGCGTTGCTGATACTCGTAGGCAGCGTCCTGAATCTCACGCTGGAAGTAGCCGTCCTGAATCCCCTGAATGACGCCGTCCCGGACCGACCCGTCTCCAAGTTCGTCTCTGATGTGATTGATGTAGGCCATTGCCTTCTCTTCGACCTCGTCGGTCAGTGACTCGATGGCGAAACTGCCGCCCATCGGGTCGACGATGTCGGCGGCCCCCGACTCCTCCGCAATGATCTGCTGTGTCCGGAGGGCGACCCGAACCGCCTGTTCGGACGGGAGCGCCAGCGCCTCGTCGAAGCTGTTGGTGTGCAAGCTCTGGGTTCCACCGAGAACCCCCGCGAGGGCCTGAATCGTCACGCGGACGATGTTGTTCAGCGGTTGCTGGGCAGTCAGTGACTGGCCAGCGGTCTGGGTGTGGAACTTCAGTTGCTTGCTCGCGTCGGCCTCCGCGTCGTACCAGTCGCCCATTACCCGGGCGTAGATGCGCCGGGCCGCGCGGAACTTCGCGATCTCCTCGAACATGGAGTTGTGTGAATTGAAGAAAAAGGAGAGTTGTGGGGCGAACTCGTCGACATCCAGCCCACGGTTCAGACAGTCCTCGACGTAGGCGAAGCCGTCCGCGAGCGTAAACGCGAGCTCCTGTACCGCTGTCGAGCCGGCCTCCCGGATGTGATACCCCGACACAGAGATGGGCTTGAACTTCGGCGTCTCCTGACTGGCGAACTCGATGGTGTCGGTCACAAGCTTCAGCGACGGCTCTGGCGGGATGACCCACTCTTTCTGTGCGATGAACTCTTTGAACATATCGTTCTGGAGCGTCCCACGGATTTCCTCGCGTGGGACGCCCTGCTGGTCGGCCAGCGCGATGTACATCGCATAGATGACGGGAGCGCTGGGGTTGATAGTAAAAGAGGTTGACACCTCGCCGAGATTGATGCCGTCGAACAGCCGTTCCATGTCCGCCAGTGTGTCGACGGCGACACCCTCCTTGCCCACCTCGCCGTCGGCCATCACGTCATCAGAATCGATCCCCATCAGCGTCGGCATATCGAAGGCCGTCGAGAGCCCGGTCTGGCCCTCGTCGATGAGGTAGTGAAACCGCTCGTTGGTTTCATCAGCGGTCCCGAAGCCCGCGAACTGTCGCATCGTCCACTGCCGGCCACGGTACATTGTCGGATAGACACCGCGTGTGAACGGCTCCTCGCCGGGGAAGCCGATATCTTCCTCGTAATCGAGGCCATCCACGTCGCGTGGCGTATACAGCCGGTCTACATCGAGGTTTGAGACCGTCGCGAACCGCTCCTTGCGTTCGCCGTAAGCGTCCAGTACGGGGTCCAGTGTCTCGGCTTCCCACTCGTCTTTCTGCTCGCGGATTCGTTGGAGGTCTGACTCGTCGAACATACTCCGGTGTATGTCATGATTTAGTAAGAAGGTTCGGGCAAAGCGGGGTGCTACCGTCGATCACACCGCTAGGGACTAGTCTTGGAGTCGTTCCGTTGTCTGTACGAGCGGGTGGTGTGCGTAGTCGACGACCTCGATATCGTCGATTGACTCCAGGTCGGAGTCTGCAGCCGTCTCGGCCATCCCCAGTTCGACCGTCTCATCGAGGACGATGACGTAGGCGTCCATCTCGTCGATGTCGAGTCTGGCAGCGGCTTTCACGCGGTGATGGCCATCCGCCAGCAGGAGGTCTCCGCCGTTGTCGATGACGACGAGTGGTTCCGCCAGTCCCCGTTCCAGTTCGTACACCCGGCCTTCGAGTTCGTCGGCGTACACCGTTGTCTGTGTTGGCGTCAGGTCATCGAGGTCCACCTCACGGCGGCCTTCGTGTGTCGTGATCCCGTGGATATTCTCGAGCGTCCGGCCGAGCTTGTCTACCTTGCCCGGTGTCGCCCGTTCGATCTGGGAACGGATCACGTCGGCGTTCGAGATGATGCCGACAAGATGGCCGGCGTCGTCGACAACCGGGAGTTTCTGGATGCCCGACCGCAGGATAACGCGCGCCGCGTCCTGCACGGCCATGTCTGGATGTGCCACAAGGATATCGTCGGTCATCACGCGGAACATCGGCTCGTGGTCCTCTGCGAGCAGCAGGTCGCGCGCGCTAACGAATCCCTCGACCCGGCGGCCGTCAGTCACCGGAAACCCGCTGAAGTGGTCATTGTCGGCGATTCGTCGGGCGACCTCTCCCACGGTGTCGTCGAGTTCGACGGTGGCAACCTCGCGTGTCATATAGTCCCCGACCGTCGGGCGATTCGAATCCTCCATCGGCACTGGGTTCTCGACCGACAGCAAAAAAGGCTCGCCTACAGCGGTTCGCCGTCGTCGGGTTCGACGAGCGTTTCCGGGCTGTCCTCTCCCTGTTCTGCCTCGTCGTCTGTCGGTTCAGCCGCGTCGGCTGCTTGGTCTGGCTCGTCACCACCGTCTTCGTCGCCGTTCTCCAGAAACATCACATCGCTGTTCCAGTCCGCTGTGCCGTCGTCACCAGCCTCTCCAGATGCGCCTTCGGCCGTCGCTGAGGTGTCGTCGCTGTCCTGACTAAGCGCCGTCGACTCCGTGAACGCGGCCACGTCGTAGTCAGCACGGGCGTAGACGCGCCCAAGCAGCCGGTGGGACCGCGACTGGACAGCGTCGAGGAACCGATTGGAAACGATAGCGCGGACAATCTCCTCCAGTGATTCCTCGCGGTCGTCGACGGTGATCATCCCCACGTCGATCTGTGCGCCCGCCATATCGGCGTGACCGCCCGCGGACCCGATCTGTCCGAAGGCGTCCCGCAGCGCCTCGCCGAGGTCGATATCTGCCCCACGTGCCCGAGCGGAGACGTATATTGTCCCATCGACGACGCCGTACACCATCGTCGTCTGGACGCCTTCGAGGTCGAGGAGCCTGTCAGCCGCCTGTGCGAGTGCATCCCGGTCACTGATCTCACCGACACCAGTCAGGAGCACTGAGCCCTCCTGATCGCGGTTTGTAATCGCGCGGCCGATGACCGACAGCGTCTCCGGGCTCACGCTTGGGTCTTCGATTCGCTGGAGCGTCGCCATGTCGGCGTTCGTCACGAGATGCGCGGCGGCCTCGAAGTCCGCGGCAGCGACCTCCCGGCGGAAGTCCTTCGTGTCGACCTGAATGCCGAACAGCAGGCCCGTTGCGATAGGTGTCGGAATGTCAACGTTGAACCGCTGGAGGTAGTCGACCAGCAGTGTGCTCGTCGCCCCGACGCCGCTTCGGAGATCGACGAAGCGGGCTTCGATCGGAACGCGTGGCGGATGATGGTCAATGACGATGTCGATGGGGGTCTCCGGCGGGAGTTGGTCGTTGACACCGGCTCTGGAGTGGTCAACTAGCGCAAACGCGTCGAACGCTTCCAGTTCGTCTGGTGAATCGGCGTCAAGGTTTCGGAGGTCAAACTCGAGGAGGTTGACGAACGCCCGGTTCTCCTGATGGGATATCTCCCCGTAGTAACAGATCGTCACCTCGCAGTCGGCTCGTTCAGCGAGCGCTCCGAGGGCGACAGCGCTGGCAATCGCGTCAGGGTCGGGATTGTCGTGCATGACGACAGCGAGATGGTCGTCGATGTCACGCAGTACCTGATGGAGCTGTCTGGCCCGCGTTCCTTCGTCGCCGACCGACTGGGTAACGTAGTCGGTGACGACGGTCTCCGGTGTGACCAGCCGGTCCGCCACGCTGTCAAGCCGGTCGCGCTGGTCGGTTGTCGCGCCGTGGCCGGCGTATGCGAGGAGGAACGCATCGGGAAAGCAGTCACGCGCGGCCGTTGCCGCGTCGGCGTTCTGTTTGGGATCCTCACTGGCGACGATGATGCTTTCGGGGTGAAAGTCGAGGTCGGCGAGAACAGATGGGTCGGCCTGGTCGGCTTCGAGCACGTTGATGCCGTCCGCCCGGAGCGTTTCAGCACGGTGCTCGTCCTGAGTCACGACCGCCAGCTCGCCGCGGTCGTCGCTAATCGCGTCGAGAAGGTCCGCGGCCGTCGGCCCGAGTCCGAGCACCAGCCGAGAAAGCATACCGTGCAGTCAGCACTGGAGCGTCTAAAAACCCGTTACTTCAGCCGTTCCTGCAGAAACGACGGATGTGCGGCGGTAACACCGTCGAGAGCGAGGATCTTGTCTTCGATGACGTCCGCCAGCGAGTCACCGTCCATCGCCCGGACTTCCGCCATCAGCATATGGTCGCCGCTAGACGTGTACAGTTCCTCCATCTCCGGAATCTCCTTGAGGTTCCGCGTGGCTTCGACGTAGCAGTCGCTCGCGATGTCGATGCCGACCAGCGCAATCGACTGGCCCGCCAGCTTCTTCGGGTCGACATCGGCGGAGTAGCCGACGATGACACCCTCCTCTTCGAGTTTCTGGATGTATTTCCGGACTGTCGGCTTCGATACCTCCGCTCGCTCTGCGATTTCTGCGTACGAGGCCTGTGCGTCCTGTTCAAGGACCGACAGGATTCGACGCTCCGTAGACTCGGCACTCATGCACTAATCTTTTCGGTGCATGAAAAAATATCTTCCGAACCAGAAACCCACGTTCGGGGGGTATCCGCAGTCCGGCAGCGAGCCTTATTTGTGGTGTTCGAGGAGGTTGTCGTAGGTCCGCTCCCACTCCGCGTCCTCGTCGAAGTACCGCTCTGCGAGCGGTTCCTCGGGCATTTCGCCGATCTGGCGCTTCTCCTCGCCGTAGGAGGGGCGCTCGTCTTCGATGTACATCCGACCGGTGAGCACTTCGCCTTCGTACAGTCGCTCTTCGGTCTTTCGCATCATCTCGGCGGCTTCCGCGCGGTCCGAGACGTCGAAGTCGAACTCGTCGGACTGCTGGACGTCCGTGTACGGGACGTAGTGTTTCGCGTCCTTGTTCCAGGTCGGACACTGGGTCAGGAAGTCGATGTGCGCGAAGCCGTCGTGCTCGATGGCTTCGGCGATGATTTCCTTCGCCTGGTTCGGGTTGACAGCCGCGGTCCGGGCGATGTAGGTCGCACCGGCGTTGAGCTGCTGGGACAGAGGGCGGATCGGCGACTTCGCCGAGCCGTGGGGCTGTGTCTTTGACTTGTGGCCCTTCGGCGATGTCGGGGATGTCTGGCCCTTTGTCAGCCCGAAGATCTCGTTGTTGAACACGATATACGTCATATCGTGGTTCTCACGGGCCGTGTGGATGGTGTGGTTCCCACCGATACCGTAGCCGTCGCCGTCCCCACCGGCCGCGATGACTTCGAGGTTGGGGTTGGCGAGCTTCGCGGCCCGGGCGACGGGCAGCGAGCGGCCGTGGATGGTGTGGAAGCCGTAGCTGTTGAAGTAGCTGTTGAGCTTCCCCGAACAGCCGATACCGGTGAACAGCGCGACTTCGTCGGGGTTCTTGCCGACTTCCGGCATGGCCTGCTTGAGCGCCTTGAGGACGCCGAAGTCGCCACAGCCCGGACACCAAGTCGCCTGGGGTTCGATGCCGGGTGTAAACTCGTCGCGCTCGATTTCGCGTTCTTCGTTGATTGCTGAGAATGCACTCATAGGTTAGTCACCTGCCGCGGGTACGTACTTCATGTTGCTCGCGGCGAGTTCCTCGCCGTCGATGCTGGATTCGAACCCGTCGACGATCTCGGCGGGCTCGAAGGGGTTGCCGTTGTACTTGAGCAAGCTCGACAGCTTGTCGCCGTACTTGCCGAGTTCCTTCTGGGTAAGACCGCGGAACTGGGCCGTCGCGTTCATCTCGACGACAAGTGCCTCGTCGACTGATTCGAGCCACTCAGAGACTTCTTCCTTCGGGTACGGAGCCATGTCGGAGACGCCAAGCGCCTTCACGGAGTGGCCGTTCTCGTTGAGTCGGTCGACGGCCTCGAAGACGGTCCCCTGCTGGCTGCCCCACACGAGGATGCCGTAGTCGGCTTCCTCGGGTCCGTGGTAAGTCTGGTGGGACGTGTTCTCGTCCAGATCAGCACGGATGTCGTCGAGCTTGTTGAGCCGACGGTTCATCTGGGCGATGCGGTTCTCGGGGTCCTCGCTGATGTGACCCGATGGGTTGTGCTCGTTGCCTGTCGCGAGGAAGCGGCCGTCCTTCTGGCCCGGCACGGAGCGCGGGCTGACGTTCGAGCCGTCCTCGGGCTCGTGGAGGAACCGCTGGAACTTCCCGGAGGAGTGGTGTGCGGCGTCCTGAATCTCCTCTTCGGTGAGGACCGAGCCGGGATCGGCGTTTGGCTCCTCGTCGAAGTGGCTGGCCGGGAGGTTTCGGAGTTCGCCCTGAATCTTCTGGTCGTAGATAACGATGACCGGGATCTGGTACTCGTAGGCGATGCGGAACGCCGAGCGGGTCTGCGTGTAACACTCGCGGATGTTCGCCGGTGCGAACACGACGCGGGCGGAGTCGCCCTGTGAGGTGTACAGGACGTGCTCAAGATCAGCCTGCTCGGGCTTGGTCGGCATCCCCGTCGAGGGGCCGGCCCGCATCGCTTCGACCAGCACGATAGGCGTCTCGGTCATCTCTGCCAGTCCGAGCGGTTCGGACATCAGCGCGAAGCCACCGCCGGAGGACCCGGACATGGCCTTCACGCCGGCGTGGGATGCACCGAGCGCCAGCGCAGCGGCCGCGATCTCGTCTTCGACCTGTTCGGAGATGCCGCCGAACTCGGGCAGATGCTGTGACATGATCGTGAACACGTCGGTCCACGGAGTCATGGGGTAGCCCGAGATGAAACGACAGCCCTCGTCGATTGCGCCGTAGGAGATGGCGTTCGAGCCCGAGAGAATGACCTGCTCCTCGTCGTGGGAGCCCTCGGGGACCTCGATGTCGTGGTCGACATCGAGTTCGCTGGCGGCTTCGTAGGCGTCGTGCAGGACGTTAAGGTTCGCCTCCTGCATGTCGCCGCTCATATTCTGTGTGATGAGTTTCTCGAACTCGTCGGTGCTGATATCGAGAATCGCCGCTGTCGCGCCGATACCGGCCGTGTTCCGCATAATCTCGCGGCCGTGCTCCTTGGCGATGCCGCGGAGGTCCATCGGGACGACGTGCCAGTTGTTCTCCTCGGCAGCCTCTTCGAGCCCGATTTCGTCGACATCCTCGTCGTCGAGCAGCCCCTCGTCGTAGAGGAGAACGCCGCCTTCTCGGAGGTCGTCGAAGTTCTCGTACAGCGGTTTGAGCTCTTCTTTCCCGTAGTAGGCCTCTTCCTGTGGGTTCCGGGCGAAGGAGTCACCCAGTGCCAGCAGGAAGTTGTAGCCGTCCCCACGGGACTGTACCGGTTCGTCCTTTGCACGTACTTCCACGTACGTGTGGCCGCCGCGGATACGCGACGGGTAATGACGGTGTGTGAACACGTTCAGCCCCGACCACATCAAGGCCTTCGCGAAGTTCTGGCTTGTCGAGTCGATTCCGTCACCGGAACCACCGGCGATTCGCCAGATTAGTTCGTTGTCTGTCATGGTGAAATCCTCGGCCCCAGCTCTGGTGCCGTATCATTCCGTTGGGGGGCCATGACTAAAGATTTTCCACTATGTCACCACTCATTAATCGTTATCTTTCGGCTCAGGCACCTCAGATTGCCGTTTTCGAAATGGGGGTTCGTCACTAGTGAGACAGATTCATAGGGTCGATATATTCAGCTAACCCACACGTGTCAGCCGCTACTAGTAAGTCGCGTAACTCCCTCCCGCAACGACTAACACGGTGAATACCGATGTACAGTCGAAGATGTCGTTAACGGAACTCATCACCGGCGTCGAGGACCATCAGAAGACGCTGACTATCTTTAACGCCGGGCCGACAGCGGCCGAGGACCTTCGCGAGCGCTTCGCGGACCGTAACGTCCACGTTCAGACCGAGCAGACCGAGAGCGGACGACCGGGCGAGTTTATCACCCTCAGCGAGGACACAGAGGTGATCGCGGCCGCGAGCCTCAACTCGTTCACGGACGCGCTCAACGAAGGTCGGCAGTACATCACGCGTGACAACAGCCCGTACGTGTCGATTCTCGACCACCTTGATGAGACCATGTTCACCTCGTGGTCGATTCAACGGATGACCGCCGCATCGCGCGAAATAGAGGATCGCGCATGGCGAGTGGGACAGGGAACCCTGCACGCCGGCTTTCAGACACTCTCGACGCTTCAGGGCGAACTCGACCTCTATGAACGACTGGGTGAGACCGACGTGGATGTTCACGCCTATGCCGTCCCTGACGTCGAACCGCCCGAGTACAGTACGTTCTCGCTGCATCTGGAACGGTCGAACGAGATCGCCGACTCGTGGTTCGTCGTGTTCGATGGCGGGGGTGACCCGACCCAGAAATGCGCCCTGTTGGCCGAGGAGCGCGAACCGCGCGAGTTCTACGGCTTCTGGACCTACGACGAGTCGACGGTCGACTGGATCATCGACTATCTGGAGGAGACGTACGGCTATCTCGAACAGTGACAGCCGCGCGCAAACGGGCCAACGCGGCCACTGCCACGGCACGCCGTTGGCTGCCATCTCGTCTGTGACATGACGAACGTTGCTGCGTCCCGGGAGTTCCGTATCGAAGAGACCGGCGAACGCGTCAACGGTCTCGAACTGGAGTTACACCTGTTTTTCGGCGTGTGGGCAGTCGTTGAGCGGCACGATAACCGGTGGATCGTGGCAACTGAAAACGGCGAGCGCCGAACGCTCGTCGTTGTCTCGGACTGACCCAACGAACCGCGTCTCAGTCTGTCGCCCCGGCTACGTCCTCAAACACCCCGAGGTCGTGGCCGAGTAGGACTTCAGCCCCCGTGGCCCGCTGGCGGTCGCGGCACCGTTCGAGGCTCTCCTTCCACGCGCCGTTGTTCCACAGGAGGCTTGTCGCCATTGGTTGGCCCGCGTAGTTCGCCTCAACGTAGGCTTCGTCGCCGACGACGAGGAGCGACTGGTCCGGGCGGTCGATGAATGCACCCATGAGCCCTGGGGTGTGGCCAGGGAGGTGAAGCAGTTCGATACCATCGGTGAGGTGATAGCTGTCGCCGTGAACGATCTCCCAGTTCAGGTCGCGGTCGAAATCGCTGGCGAGGTAAGCGATAGAACCGTCGTCCGTGTTGGCGCTGTAGTACGCGTATGGGAGTTCCTCGCGGTGGACGTAGATTGGCACGTCCGTTCCCGCGAAATTGCGCAGGCCGCCAGCGTGGTCCAGATGCAGGTGGCTCATCACGACGGCATCGATCTCGTCGATGCTGTAGCCCGCATCTTCGAGATCTGCCGGCAGGGCATGCTCGGCGGCATCGGTGTGTGCGAATGCCTCGTACAGCGGCGTCGGCCAGTACCCGTCGCCGGCCTCTGGGTGAGAGCCGGTGTCCCAGAGGACGGTTAGCTCGGGCGTCTCGATGATGAGGTTCCATACAACGTACGTTTCGTACTCGTGCTCCGGGTCACGGTGAGAGGCTGTCGCGACGCTGTGGCCGTCAACGACGAAGTTTCGGTCAGCCTGTACGCGGCCTCGGTCGATGAATGTCACTGTGAGGTCGTCCATACAGTGTCTACGGCCTGTCACAAAGTAAAGACGATGCCGTGCGCAGTGGGCTGGCTCGGTGCACCAGCCGCATTTCGCTGTGGAATGGGGTTTCATGCCGTGTGGACATTGAGTGAGATTTCTGCCAAAATATTCGTGACAGAGCGGGACCCACACACACCACCCTGCAAGTGTTCTCGGGGTTTGCAGGGGGTGGGGGCGGGGAGTGGCGGAACCACGTCACTATATTTAAATAGAGTGGAGATTGTTCTGTCTCGCCGAGACTGTGTGGTCGGTACTGTACCTGAATACATAGATTTAGCCGTTACAGACCCCTTCCGAAGTAGATTCTATAGACTGTGCTATTCAACAGTAACCAGACTATATTGCATATACCATAAGATATAAAAATAATATCTAGTTCCATATCTAGTCATTGACTAGAGAATGAAGAATCGCAGGAATCAAGTGTGTTAAGTCAGGTATCGGTGTAGCAGGCCGCTCGTAACTGTTTTCGAGTGGGAGCGGAGAAACACTTGCAGGGTGGTGTGTGACTGTTCGGCGTGAAAACACTTGAAACACTTGAACGGTGGTCACTGGTTTTATATAGAGCCACTCAAAAGGTGGAATACGATGGTCGACGTGAACGAGAACCCGTTCGACGGGACTGATTCGATCTTCGAACGAAAACAACCGCTGAAAAAAGACACGTTCACGCCGGATACGATCTTTCACCGCGACGAGGAAATCGAATTCTACATCAACGCACTTCAGGATGTCATTGTCGGCCACGACCCCAACAACGTCTTCGTCTATGGTCCAACAGGAGTCGGCAAAACTGCTGTTACAAAGTGGGTACGAGATAAACTCGAAGAGAAAGCCGAGGCTGAGGATATCCCGCTCACCGTTGTCGGTCCGATTAACTGCCGGAACTACCGGTCGGCGTATGCACTGGTAAATACGCTCGTCAACGAGTTCCGGGATCCTGAGAACCAGCTCCCGGAGAGCGGCTACAGCACTGACAGCGTCTTCGAGTTCCTCTACGAAGAGATAGAGGCTGTGGGCGGGAACGTGCTTATTATTCTGGACGAGATTGACAACATTCCTGCGGATGCACGGAACGACTTTCTCTACGAACTGCCGCGGGCCGAAGCGAACGAGAACACGCCGATCACCGATGCGAAGGTTGGACTTATCGGTATCTCAAACGACCTCAAGTTCGTCGACGTACTGGAACCCAAGGTGAAATCGACGCTGGGGGAGCGAGAGATCAAGTTCGGCCCATATGACGCGACTGAACTTCGAGATATTCTTGGCTACTACGCCGACATCGCGTTCCGGGAGGACGTGCTCGGCGAAGATGTCGTCCCGCTGGCAGCAGCCTTCTCTGCACAGGAACGCGGTGACGTTCGGCAGGGACTCCGAATCCTCGAAAAGGCCGGGGAGTACGCGCGGATGGAGGGTGCAGAGGGTGTAACGGAGGCACATACACGGCGGGCGACGGACACTATCGAAACCGATGAACTGCTGGATTACTTCGAGCACGATCTGAGTTCACAACAAGCATTGACCTATCTCGCCACGACGCTTGCACTCATCGAGCCGAAACACGAGGCGTCGACAAAACGGATCTACAATCTCTATTCCTCTATCGCGGAGTCGAGCGGTCGCCGCGTGAAATCCGAGCGGAAGATATACGAGTTCCTTGACCAGCTCTCAATGCAGGGACTGGTCCGTTCTGCGGAACGCAACCTTGGCCGCAAGGGCGGACGCAAGTATATTTATGAAGTCACTGATGACCCGACCGACATCATCAACGCTGCACTCCAGTCCTCCTACAGCGATGCTGTGCCGAGTAACGTCAACGGGATTCTCGAACATTATCTGGAAGACGAGGCGACTGAGTTCGAGGCACCGGACACTACTGACGACGAGCAACAGAACCTCTGGCAGTTCACGTAGCCACCCCCCGTCGGCTCACACGGCAGAACACTTGCACGGTGGTGTGTGTGTGTTCAGCGGCGGTCTAACTATTGTGGCGTCCAGAACAGTTGCAGGGTGGTGTGTGTCCCCACAGTAGACAGTGAAAGGGGGTGCAAACAGGCGGTTATCTGGTATCTGTTCCCCGCTGCAGTGTGTAGAACACTTGCAGACCGGTGTGTCCGTCCGGTTCCACCACGACCCTACGTATTCCGTTTCGAAAACACTTGCAGGGTGGTGTGAACCCGATCCGACGGGAAAACCGCCCAAAACGGCCTTTTGGAACACTTGCAGGGTGGTGTCTCAGCATACTCTCACACACCTCAAGCAGTACGTGAAACACTTGCACGGTGGTGTGCAAGGGCGAATCGGAACTCGGAACAACGCCACAAAAACACTTGCAGCGTGGTGTTTTCGTAGATTCAGACGCTTGCACACCTTCCGTGCGAACACTTGCAGGGTGGTGTGTGAACACGTGTTCACCATTCTGGTCTGGCTGTAGTCGAACTGGAAACACTCGCAGGGTGGTGATAGAACACTTGTATGGTGGTGTCGGGTCAACTGTCTGGTGATGTCAGAACACTTGTAGGGTGGTGTACCGACTCAGTATCACTCGCATGGACTTCGTACAGTAGCGTAATCCCTGTCTGGTTGGTATATCCGGGCTGTACAGGCTGTCCAGTCGTGAACAGCCGCTGGAGTGATAGCTGGCCAGCCACGCTCCTCCAAAGAACACTCGAAGGGTGGTGTTCCCGCGAAAAACACGCCGTTTGCGACGCAATCAATCGACAGTGACCGCTACTCTCTCCGTTACATCGGAGCCTGCTTGTAGATGAGGTTCCGCTGGATGTCGTTGGCTCCCTCGTAGATAACCGGAATCCGAACATCGCGATACACGCGGGAAATGCGGTTCTCCGTCAGCACGGACCGCCCACCGTGGAGTTGCATCCCCTTCTCCGCACAGTCCATTGCGGCTTCGGTCGCGTTGGTCTTTGCTAGTGCGGCCCAGTAGCCGGAGTTCTCCTGATTGGCGACGCGTTCGGCCGCGTGCCAGGTGAGGGTCCGGGCGGACTGGAGGCTGAGTTGCATATCGGCCAGTTTGTGCTGGACCGCCTGGAACTCGTCGACGGTCTTGCCGAAGGCTTCGCGGTCATGGACGAACTCCCAGGCTTCCTCGATGGCTGCGGCGGCCAGCCCGAGACCGTGTCCGCCGACGACGACGCGGCCGTGATTGAAGAACTCGGCGAGCATATAGAAGCCGGCCCCTTCGACGCCGACCAGATTCTCCTCCGGAATCCGGCAGTCGTCAAGCACGATGTGGGCCTGCTTGGACGCCCGGAAGCCCATCTTCTCGGGGATGTGCTCGGCGTGGTAGCCGTCGGCGTCTGTCGGGACGATAAACATCGAGTAGTTCCCGTAGCGGTCGTTCGGGTCGTCACCGGTCTTGGCGTACAGCGTCACCCAGTCCGCCTCGACACCGTTGCCGATCCAGTATTTTTCGCCGTTAATTACCCACTCGTCACCATCTTTCTCAGCGGCCGTCGTCATCCCAGCAAGGTCGCTCCCCGTTTCCGGTTCAGAGACGGCGAGACCGGTAAGCTGGTCGCCGGCAGCGACGGGCTTGAGGAACTCCTCTTTCTGCCAGTCCGCGCCGTGGTCCTCGACGATTTCTGCCCCGAAGCTGGCGAGCTGGATCGTCAGCGCGATTCCTGCGTCGGCTTTGTACAGTTCCTCTGCCATCGCAAGCATCTGCTGGAGGTCGTAGCCGCTCCCGCCCCACTCTTCGCCGATATCCTGTGCGACGAGCCCGGCCTCCGTCGCCGCTTCAAGCACGTCCCAGGGGTACTCCCCGGACGCGTAGTACTCACCCGCGACTGGCTCGATGTGCTCCGCGGCGAACTCCCGAGCCTCCTCCTTGACCTCGTGTGCGTGCTCCGGAACGAGTTTCTCGGATAGCAGGTCCATAGAGATTATCATGGTTTGTGTACTCATATACTCCGTGGAACTCTGCCAAACACCGTCGTAGTTGTTTCTGGGAAACTCCTGATAATCGGCCAGCACGCTTTTCCATGGCTGTAGCCTTCCTCGGACATGAATCGTCGAGACTACTTGCTCGCCGGAGCCACCCTTGGAACTGCCGGGCTTGCGGGGTGTTCGTTTCTGGCCGCAGCCGAGGCACCGCCACCGGACGTTCCGACAGCGCAACTGAACGACGGTGGCTGGACGCAAACGGCCCAGTCCTCGGAAACAGTATTCGACCGGAGCTACGGCCCGGTTTCGGTCGAGGCCGTCTCCAGTACGGTTCAGTACGTCGACGAACAGCTACAGGAGCGTGTCGCCGACCGTACTCTTGACCAGGTTCAGACTGCACTCTCCGTGTTTTTCGCCACCCGAGTGGATTTCAGCCCCAATCTGGACAATCTTCCGGCTGGCGTGGGGCGTGAGGAACTGCTGGCGGAAGTCAAAACAAACGCCCGCGACAGCTTCGAACAGCAGATGGAAGCGCAGGGGCTGACCGACATCGAGAAATCCGGCGAGGGGACAATCGATATCGACACCGGAGAGACAGCTGAGACGGTGGAACTGTCCGCCGTGTACCCATTCGAGGGGATTTCCTTCGACGTGACCGAGGACGAGGCCGTCGAGATACCAGCCAGCGACATCGACATCTCGGCGATGTTCGCCGTCTGGCACCACGGCGACTTCGTCGTCATTTCCGGGGGCGCGTACCCGGCACAGAACTTCGAGCAGGTCGTCGAAAACGACCTGAGCGACGGCATCACAGTCACCGTCGATGTCGACCTCGGACTCCAGCCCGAAACCTATCGGACCGAAGTCCGGAACCTCGTCACTGGCGTCCAGTAACGCTACTGAGCGGCTGAAAACGCGCCAACTCCCCTATTCCGGCGCGGCGTCGTCAGGGACGCGACCTTCGACGAGCGATTCGTCGGCGTACTCGTCACGGAGCGACTTTTTGTCGAACTTTCCGGTTGCCGTCTTCGGAACCTCGTCGATGGTGACGAAGTTGTCCGGAACCCACCACTTGGGGTAGGACTCGAGAATGTACTCACGGAGTTCATCACCAAGCGTCTCCTCGTCGGCATCGGCCGTCGGAACGATCATCGCAAGTGGGCGTTCCTGCCAGCGCTCGTGCGGGACACCGATGACTGCCGCCTCGTTCACGTCGTCGTGGGCTATCAGCTCGTTTTCCAGTTCGAGCGAGGAGATCCACTCTCCGCCGCTCTTGATAACGTCTTTTGCTCGGTCGACGATCTTGATGTAGCCGTCCTCGTCGACGGACACCACGTCACCAGTCTTCAGATAGCCGTCCTCGAACTCCTGTTCGTTCGCCTCCGGCCGCTTGAAGTACTCTGTCGTCACCCACGGCCCGCGGATGTGGAGTTCGCCGAAGTCCTCGCCGTTGTGTGGGACCTCGTCGCCGTTGTCGTCGATGACACGGAACTCCAGCCCGGGTGTGATGAGTCCCTGTTTCGAGCGCTTGTCCAGTTGCGTCTGGTAGTCAGCGTCCTCTAGGTCGCTCCGCAGGGACGCCACCGCACCCACCGGGGCCGTCTCGGTCATTCCCCAGGCGTGGACGAGTTCCACGTCGCGGTCGTCGAAGAACCGGATCATCGCTTCCGGTGCGGCGCTTCCGCCGACGATGAGGCGCTCAAGGGATGAGAGGTCAACGTCGTTCTCTTTGATGTACTCCATCAGTCCCAGCCAGACGGTCGGGACGCCGGCGGTGACGGTGACGTCCTCTTCTTCGATGAGCTTCGCAAGGTCCGCAGGCTCCGGCTGTGGGCCGGGGTAGACGTGCTTGGCCCCGCCGGCAGTTGCCGAGAACGGGAGACCCCACGCGTTGACGTGGAACATCGGGACGACGGGCATCATCACGTCGTCGTCGTCGAGTGGAATTCCCTGTGGCGATTGAATCGCCATCGTGTGGCTCCACAGCATTTGCTGGGTGTACTCGACGCCTTTTGGTCGCCCGGTCGTGCCGGACGTGTAACAGAGGCCGGCAGCGCGGTCTTCCTCCAGCTCGGGCCAGTCGTACTCCGTCGGCTGGTCGGCGATGAACGACTCGTAGGCAACGGCATCAAGCTCTGTCTCCGGGACGGAGTCACTCATTACGATGAACTGCTCGACCGTTTCGAAGGACTCTGGGTCCGCTGTTGCAGCGCCTTCGAGTTTCGGCAGGAGCGATTCGTCGACGAAAATGAGTTCGTCCTGTGCGTCGCTGACGATATACTGGATGTGTTCGTCGGGCAGGAGCGGATTGATAGTGTGTAGCTGCGCACCGGTTCCGGGTACCCCGAAGTACGTCTCGAAGTGACGGCTGTGGTTCCAGCAGAACGTCCCGAGCCGTTCACCGTCGCCGTAGCCGGCTTCTTCGATCGCGTTCGCTAACTGTGCCGTCCGTTCGGCATATTCGGCGTAGTCGTGGCGGACGATGCCCTCGTGGGTACGAGAGACGACCTCTGTGTCCGGATACAGTGTTTCTGCACGCCACAAGAACGGTCGTAGAGTTTGCGGGCTGCCTCCTGGCATATCATGACGCAAGGGCCCACGGTACAAGAAACACTGCTAAATCTTTCATGAGGGACAAGGAGTTCATCCGCAGTTCCCGCCGCCAGAATAAGTTCGGACCGCTTACACTTCGATTTCCTGCATCAGGTCGACCAGCTCTTCGAGTTCCGGAAATGTGTACACCTTCACGTTGATGTCGGACTCCAGTGCGTGGACGCGGGAGTCGAACATCAGCGCCATCTCGTTGTCCCGGTCGCCGACGAGCTGGTCCACCATCCCGCTCCCCGGGCCGAACGTGAAGTTCGGCGTGGAGATGTCGATGGTGGTATCGAGAACGTTTGCCCAGCCGTCGATGAAGCCGCTGGTCATGATGTTGCCGATCTCCTGAATCGCCGAGCGTTCCATGTCGGTGAAGCCGTTCGCGTTGGGGTCCGTCTCACCCATATCGCCGATCATCCCGGTGGCGAGGTCCTTTGCACTGGCGGCGTTGAACAGGAACAGGATGTGCCCGTGGGGCTTTTCCACCATTTCGATACTGATACCGATCTGCTTCTCGTCGCCGACGTGTGTTTTGATATCCGGGATATCGATGAAGTTGATCTTCGTGATCTCCATCTCCGTCTCCATCCCAGTCATCTGGCTAAGGTGGTTCGCAACGGTGTTACCGCCCTCTTTAGCCATCTGATTGAACAACCCGAGCTTCCGAATATCTATCATCAGACTCATTCGTTAGGACCAGCGTTGCCGCTGAGTTGTGTGCCCTCATACATAAGCTATGCACCCGCATTTTCGTCGGCGAGAATCGGAGCGTGTTGCTGCCGCTTGCTCACTCCACCCGGACGCTCACAGCGACGCCCTCACCGAGCGGTAGCAGCCCGGTCTCGAACGCCGGGTCGCTGCCGACGCGTTTGAGATACGCGGCGATACCGCGACTCGTTTCGTTGGCGTTGATGTCCTCGCCAGCCAGCAACGCCCGTACATCTGCAAATTCCAGCGGCCCGGCCTCGATCATGTTGTCAGCGACCACGGCCCCACCGACCGGCACCTTTGCCTGGACAGCCTCGAAGGCCTCTGCATAGCGGTGTTTCTCGTTATCAATAAGCACGACGTCGAACGGGCCGTCGTAGTTCTCGACGATTTCGATTGCGTCACCGTGCTCGAAGGCGGCTAGGTCGGCGAACCCGCCGCGGTCGAGGAACTCGCGGGCATCCTCGAGTTCGTCGGCGTCGATCTCCGTTAGGACAATCTGTCCATCGTCGGACACAGCGGGTGCCATCCAGTACGCCGAGTAGCCGAAGCCGGAGCCGAACTCGAAGACACGGTCGGCGTCGACCATCCGGGCGACGAGGCGGAGCCACCCGCCGACTGCGGGACCGACCGTCGGGAATCCCTCTCGGTCGGCTTTGGCGTCCATCTCATCGATAATTGCATCGCTGGCTGGCGCCAGTGTGCGAGCGAACTGCTCTGTCACTTCCGGGAGCGGGGTTTCGTCCATGTCAGGCTATGCCGGTAGCGGCAACATAAACGAGTGGGTCCGGACCGGAACTAGCCGAGTTCGAGGCGTTCGACGTACTGAATCACGGACTCCAGCGCGGGATTGGCGTAGTACTCAACAGTATTATCAGCTGTCTCGTACGAGAGAATCCCCAGATCGTCCAGCCGCGGAAGGTGATTGTGTGCCAGCGACACGCCAACCTCGTCGCGGGACTTCGGCGTCGTTCTGGCTGGAATAGCCTTTTCGCGTTCGTAGACGCGGTCGACGAGGTCGTCCAGTGGGACCTCGGTTTCAGACCGGTCTTTCAGGTGATACAGGAGACTGCGTCGCCGCGGAGCGGAGATCAGTTCCAGTACCTGGTCAAATGAGTACGGTATCGGAATCGTTTCGGGCTCCTCCGGGTCGCCCTTCTTCACGCCGCCAGGTGGGGTGACAGTGTCCCGAAACGTCGGCGTCTCTTCTGCGTCTTGCGACGCCGTGACGGTCCAGCCGTGGTCCGGGAGATACTCGTACACGACATCATACAGTGGCCGAAACATCTCGACTGTCTCCTCCGTATGGGCCTCGGGGTCCATGTGGTGATGGCTCGAGACGTCCATCTCGGCACATTGTCGGTTCAACGCAGTCACCAGCGCGATGACGCGGTCACGCTCCCAGCACTCGAGCAGCCCAGTTAGTGAATGCAGGCACAGAAGCAGCGGTGTATCTTCCTGCTCCAACCGACCGAGATGGCGAGAGACGGTCGCGCTGATGTCTATCGGCGCCACTGTTGCGGGAAGGGTATCAAGCGTCAATGAAGGAAACGCACCAGACGCTGCTGCCTGTGAGGTAGCCGGTAACTCGCTGCCGGCGTCGACGATGATCGCCTCTTCGGGCATCTCGTCGTCGAGGTGCTGCTGCCACAGCGAGAGGCGCGAATCGGGGGATTCGGACACTGTGACACAGATCGCCTTCGACTTACTGACCTCCTGCTCAGCCAGGAACCCGGCACACCCCTCTCGTTCGGCGTCGCTTGCATTGCGTGCCAACACCAATACGGACGCAGCCTCTTTCAGAGGCTGGTCAACTGTCCCACTCCCGGAGTTCATTGCGTACTGTATCGTATCTGGAACCATAAAGCCATCAACAAATAAGCGTTCCCTTGACATACGGTAACTTTTGATGAGCGCCACTCGAATACGAGACAGTGCTCGTCTCGGCTCTCTCTATACAACTAGCCTCTAGTGCCTATTCTATACCGTCTCAAGTCCGAGGATTTTTGCGGTACGATGCCGTATCAGTGTCTATGCCAGTCATGTCGAGTAGCGACTTTTCTATTCATATCGAGGAGTGTGATGAGTTTGATGATGGGATGCCGATAAGTTCACTTCCGGACGAAGTCACGTCCATCGACGACCTCGACTGCGAGTGCTGGAGCGGGTTCGAATCTCTGGACGAAATCTAACAGCAGGTATCGACGCCCGGGTTTCCAGAACTGGCTTCAGTTGACTGGTCGTCGAGCATCTCGTTGACGACCGTCTTCACCTCGGTGCTGAGTTTCTTATACTGTATGTATACTGACAACTAACCACTACCTAAGGTTCCCGTAGATACGATTGAAGTTATAACTAGTGCGTCTACTGGGTCACCATCTCAGCACGGGCAACGCATTTGTCTCGGTTGTCTTGCCCACGCCGGGCCATCCCGATCAAACGTCCCAGTACGCGGGTTCGTTACCGGGCTTCCACTTTATCGAGCACCCTCTGGATGGTTTCTCGACCGCCGTAATCTGGTCGCCATCCAGCAACGTTTCGACGTGTGTAGCCATCTCCCGCTCGCTCGGTTCGTCGTCCGGGTTCGGCGCGTCGTCAAGGCGGCCGTGGTACGCCAGTTTGAACGCCCCATTGTCGTTCCGGAACAAGAACGGGTCGGGGGTACAGCGGGCACCGTACGCGGCTGCGACATTTTGTGACTCGTCGAATAGATACGCGTCGTACTGTATCTCTCCGCGCTCGACGAGTTCCTGCATCCGCTCGAACGAGTCGTCGGGGTACTCCTCGGGGTCGTTGGCATTAATCCCGACGACAGCGAGGTCGTCGTATTCTGTCGCGAGGCGATTTAGCTCGTCTATCTTCGCTTTCGCGTATGGACAGTGGTTGCACGTAAATACAATTAGTAGTGCGTCCTTGTCCGCGAAATCCGACAGTGAGTACGTCGCCCCGTCGGCCCCCGGCAGTTCGAACGTCGGTGCTTCGTCCCCACGTCCGAGCACGTCGGACTCCGAATCGAGTGAAACCATCGCCTTCCACTACGGCTGTCGCCGTCAAAAGTCCACGGACGCTAGGCTGCCTTCTGTGACAGCCGTTTTTCGATCAACTGTCCACGTCGCTGGATGTCGCTGCCGCAGTATCGAAGGCCTTCGCTGCCTCGAACGCTGCGCTCCCGTCATCGACCGAGAACAACGTCTCTTCGCCCTCCGCTTCGTGCTTTTCCAGCAGCCCGACCGTCACTAGCTCTTCGAGCGTCCCGTCAAGGTATAGCGTCTTCAGCGGCACGCCAGCTTCCTCACTCAGGGCCGTTTTCGTGTACGTCTTGTCCACGTCCAGGCGGAGTATCGTGTCAATAACTGTTGCCGCCTTGTCGTGATTCGCGACATGTGCCCATCCAGTGTCAGAATCAGCCCGCTGGCCACCCTCTTCGAACATTAAGCGATATATAACCAGCAGAGATATTAAAACCGTCTGGTGCATTCCCGACCGAATGATGTGACGCTCTCTCACTATTGAGCAAGGCTTTTGTCCGCGTCACTCTGCTGGCACTGTATGAGCAGTCGCCGCGAGATACTCGACCTGCTACGGGAGAACGCTCGCTACACGACCGAGGACATCGCTCGGTTGACCGATTACTCCGAGAGCGAGGTAGCCGAGATTATCGACGAATTCGAGGAGGCAGGCATCATTCGCGGCTATCAGGCAGTCGTCGACTGGAACGCGGTCGAGAACGACGAGGAGCGCGTCCGCGCTACCGTCGAACTCAACGTCACGCTGGACCGTGAGACCAGCTACGACGACATCTCCGACCGGATCGCGAAGTTCCCGGAAGTGACTTCGCTACGCCTCGTCAGCGGCGACTACGACTTCGATCTGGAGGTCGAGGGCGATTCGATGCGCGAAGTGTCGCATTTCATCAGCGACAAAATCGCGCCGATCCCCGAGATCACGCAGACGGTAACCCACTACATCATGGAGTCGTACAAGGAGCAGGGGATGGAGTTCGACGACCACGACGACGACGACCGCCTGTCCGTCTCACCATGACATTCGAAGCAGCGGACAGAGTCGACAGCGTGCCGCCATCAGGCATCCGTCGGTTCTTCGAACTGGCCGAGGAGATGGACGACATCATCTCGCTCGGGGTCGGCGAACCGGACTTCTCGGCCCCGTGGTCGGCCCGTGAAGCCGCTATTGCGTCGCTCGAACGCGGCCAGACCTCCTACACCGCCAACCGCGGGAAACGGGAGCTCCGGGAGCGCATCGCGGACTACGAAGCGGCGACGCACAACCTGCAGTACGACCCCGATGAGGAAATCCTCGTCACGGCGGGTGCGAGCGAGGGCCTGGATCTCGCTTTTCGGGCACTGCTAAACCCCGGCGATTCGATCGCTATCGCCCAGCCGTGCTACGTCTCGTACGTCCCCGGTGCGACGTTCGCTGGTATCGACGTTATCGACGTTCCGACGCGCGCGGAAGATGAGTTCAAACTCACCCAAGAGGTGCTGGAATCGTCCGGTGCGGCGGAGGCCGACGCACTCGTATATTGCTTCCCGAACAATCCGACCGGAGCGACGATGACGGCCGAGGAGATGGCGGATGTTGCGGCCTTTTGCCGCGAAAACGACCTCCTCGTGTTCGCCGACGAGATCTACGCCGATCTCACGTACGAACACGACCACACGTCTATTGCTACTCTCCCCGGGATGCGTGAGCGGACCGTCGTGTTCAACGGCTTCTCGAAGGCCTTTGCGATGACGGGGTTCAGACTGGGATACGCGATGGCACCGCCGGAGGCTGTCGAGGCGATGAACCGAATCCATCAGTACTCGATGCTTTCGGCCCCGACGACGGCTCAGCACGCCGCTATCGAGGCGCTCGACAACTGCCGCGACGAGGTCACGGACATGGCCGCTCAGTACGACCGCCGGCGGAAGTACGTCCTCACGCGCTTCGAAGAGATGGGGCTGGACTGCTTCCCGGCGGCCGGAGCGTTCTACGCGTTCCCGGAATGTCCCTGGGACGATGCCGGTGAGTTCGCCGAGAGTCTCCTTCAGGAAAAACGGGTCGCGGTTGTCCCCGGAACCGCGTTCGGGGAGGGCGGGTCGGGCCATCTCCGAGTGTCATACGCGACGGGTCTCGACGATCTCAAGGAAGCAATGGCCCGGATTGAGTCATTCCTTAATTGACAACTAGGATCGGCGAAACATTCAGTATGGTCCACTTACTACCGTAAGGAGACCGTGATACGAACAACCGGAACTTCTTTTTCATCGACATTTGGTGGGGATAAACTTTTTTCCTGCCTAACGGGAGATAAATAACAATGGCTATCGATGATACTGGGGGAGGTGAGTCAGAACAGGTCAACAGTGGGGGGAATCTGACTGACGAGCCTGTACGGGTCGGCGAATACACGTGGGATGATCTCCGGCGAGAGGTACACGATGGGGGGCGGTTCGACCGGAGCGTGTACCTCGGCTTCGAGCCGAGAGAACTCAGTCAGCGACTCGAAGACGCGGCGAGTGCCGGGAAAACACTGCAAGCGCCGTTCGAAGAGTATCTCGACCCAACTACGACACCAGTCGCGAAAGACATCTACACGTGGGAGCATTTCAAACAGGAGTACTATTACGAGGACGGCAGTCTCCCCCGTGACAGTGACGGCGAAGTTATTCCGTTTGATGCAAGTGAGTATCTGCACTTCGACTCTGAACACACGGAAAACAAACTGTCCGCCGCTGAAGACATCGCCAGTGAACTGCACGAGTACGTCGATGAAAACACCGTTGACGTGAACCCGGAGCTGGACGAAGACGAGTTCTTCTCGACACGGGACGGCCACACGACCGTCGTCAACCGCTACGACCTCGAAAAAGCTGTTCCCCAGTCGAAGAAATCACATTTCAACGAACTGGAACGGTACTGGGTCAACAAACCCTACGCCTGCGTTATCATCTTCCACTCACGGAAAGAGAACGAGAAGAAGTACTACGTCATTGAGCCGTATCTCACCGATATTGAGATCGACCTTCGAGAGTTCCTCTCGGGCAAACTCAAGACCGCGATCAAGTACTCCGAGGACGACGTGATCGTTCAGGGGACTGATGCTGACCGGGCACAGGTCATCCAGCGGGAGGCCGAACAGCTCCTCTCGCGGTATGACCTCTACGACGGCTCAGTTTCCAGCCGTGGTGAAGAGAGCGTTCTCGGACAGGTCAAGGAACTGTTCGGGCTGGACGAGGAAACACAAAGTGAAACGACGGGACAACTCTCCGGCATTTCGACACGTCCCGAACCGGCTATTCTTGAAGATGACGAACCGAAGCTAAACGAGTATCAGGTCGAGAAGCTGCTGTATATGCTCAAGCGGGACTTCGTCGGCTACGCCCGCATCGACGGCGTCAAACACGATATCAACGTGGAAGATATCTCCTGTGACGGGTACAACTCCCGGGTGTTCGTCTATCACACTGACTACGAGCAGATCATCTCGAACGTCGAACACGGAAAAGGGGAACTCGACGACTTCGTCGTGAAGCTCGCACAGCGGTCCGGGAAGGGTATCTCGAAGCGCCAGCCACAGGTCGATGCGACGCTCCCGGACGGGTCGCGTGCCCAGCTGACACTGGGTAGGGAAGTGTCCGACCACGGGACGAACTACACTATCCGGCAGTTCAAGGACGTCCCCTTTACCCCTATCGACCTCATCAACTGGAACACGTTTTCGCTGGACGAGATGGCGTTCCTCTGGCTCTGTATCGAGAACAACAAGAGCCTCATCTTCGCCGGCGGTACTGCCTCGGGGAAGACGACAAGCCTGAACGCCGTCTCGCTGTTCATCCCATCGAACTCCAAGATCGTCTCCATTGAGGACACGCGTGAGGTCGAACTGCCACAGCGAAACTGGGTGGCAAGCGTTACGCGCCCTTCCTTTGGTGAAGACGACAAGGGTGACGTCGACGAGTTCGACCTGCTGGAAGCCGCACTCCGTCAGCGTCCGGACTACATTGTCATGGGTGAGATCCGCGGTGAAGAAGGTCGGACGCTGTTCCAGGTCATGTCGACCGGGCACACCACCTACACCACGTTCCACGCCGACTCGGTCGGTGAGGTCATCAAGCGGTTCACCACCGAACCGATCAACGTCTCGAAGACGCTGTTTACCGCGCTTGATCTGGTGTCGATTCAGACCCAGACGCGGGTCGACGGCAACAAGGTTCGCCGAAACAAGTCCCTGACCGAAATTAACGAGTACTCCGCGGAGAACGATGAGATCAACGTCCGGGACGTGTACGAGTGGCGCGCCGAGACGGATGAGTACATCCAGATGGGGAACTCGAACACGCTTGAAGAGATCAAGTTCGACCGTGGGTGGACCCAAGAAAAACTCGACGAAGAGCTGTTCAAGCGCAAAGTCGTCCTCGCATATCTCATCGAGAAGGGGCTCAACACCTACACGCAGGTTGCGGCGACCATCCAGGCGTTTATTAATGACCCCGACACCATTCTCACGCTCATCGCCAACGACCAGCTCGAACTGTCACTCGAGGACCTCCGAGAGATGGAATCTGTCAAGATCGATATCGACCCCGAAAAAGAGGAAATGGTGCCCCGGCCGGACGCGCCGCCGGAAATGGTCGAGGAGACAAAGCAGGTGCTTGACAACGCCCAGCCACTGTTTAACACCTACAAGAGCCGCGAAACGCCGGACATTGTCTCAGCGTTGATGGACGATTCCGAGGAGAGCGCTGACGAAGACAGCATCGACTTCGGTCAGTTCGTTCCGAAGGCCGGTGCGGAGGCAGATAGCGAATGAGCCTCGACACACCGGGTCAGCAACAGGTCGGCAGCGGCGGTGCGCTCGGCGACACGTTCTACCCGGCGTACCAGATGGTGTTCGACGACGAGGGCGACTTCGTCAGCAGTGTCGAGAACAAACTCGCGGAGGCCCGGATGGCCGACAACGTAGAGATGTTCCTCGCACGTGCACTCGCGGTCGGTGTCATCGCGGGTCTAGCGCTGTGGCTCGTCGGCACGTTCCTCGGGTATCTGCTGGTCCAGTTGTTGTTTGCCAGTGGAGAAGCGCCGACGCTCATCGGGATTCCAGTGTCTGAGAGCGTCTCAGAGATTCTCGCCGTGCTGAAACTCCCCTTCCTCGTCATCGTGACCGGCTTCGTCTTCGGTGCCATCGGGTTCGGTATCGGCTTCGGGTCGCTGGTCTCGATTCCGTATTTCCGTTCGAGCGCGCGTGAGCGCGAAATCAACGTCTTGTTGTCCGACTCAATTTCGTTCATGTATGCGCTGTCCGTGGGTGGGCTCAACCAACTCGAAATCCTGCAGTCGATGGGGAAAGCCGAAGACACGTACGGTGAAGTCGCAAAAGAGTTCCAGTCCATCGTACTGGAGACGGAGTATTTCGATACCGACTACCGAACCGCCGTCCGGAACCAGGCGCTTCAGACGCCCTCAGACGAACTGTCGCAGTTCCTGACGGATATGCTTTCTATCATCAATTCCGGCGGTGACATGACCTCTTTCCTCGAAGACCAGAAGGAAAAGCACATGCGAACCGCCCGGCAGGAACAGGAGAAGATGCTGGAGACGCTGGAGCTGTTCGGCGAGATGTACATGACGCTCTCGCTGTTTCCACTGCTTCTCATTATCATTCTGGTCATCATGTCGATGATGGGGAACGCACAGCAGTCGCTTATTTATGGGACTGTGTACGGGTTGATTCCCCTGACCGGCCTGGGCTTTCTCGTCCTCGTTTCGACTGTCACGCAGGACTCAATCGGGGACGGCTATCTGCGCTCGAGCCCCGGCGAGAAGGAACTCGTCGTCGATGAGGGCGTCGGCGTGTTCAACCTCGGGCTCATCGAGAGCTACACGGGGACCTACAGCGTCTTCGACCGGATCAAGAGTCGGGAGGGAACTCACGAACTTCTCGCCATCCTCACACGGCCTGACCTGTTCTTCCGTGACCATCCCCTGTTGGTGCTGTGGCTGACGGTTCCACTGTCAATTCTCGCTGTTGTCGCGGCTATCGTCATCGGCTGGGCCCCGTTATCGCTAGACGGGATGATCGCTGTCCCGGTTCGTTCGACGTTCTTCTGGGTGTACGTCCCGATGTACCTCAACTTCATCCCGCTGATGATCTTCTACGAGTGGAACCAGCGCTCGCGGAAGGCAATCATCGGGAAACTCTCGGAAAACCTCCGGAAGCTTGCATCGGCCAACGACACCGGGATGACGTTGCTAGAGTCGGTCAAGGTGGTCTCCGAGACGTCTTCCGGAAAGCTTTCCGACGAGTTCGAGACCATCCACGCAAAGGTCAACTACGGAACGAGCCTGAAAGACGCGCTTCGAGAATTCAACAACAAGTACAACGTCCCACGACTGGCGCGGACGGTCAAGCTCATCGCGGAGGCACAGGAAGCCTCCAGCCAGATTCAGGACGTGCTCTCGACGGCCGCGCAGGCCTCGGAGAATCAGGACGACATCGAACGGGAGCGCAAATCCCGGACGCGGATGCAGACGGTCATCATCCTGATGACCTACCTGACGCTGCTCGGCGTGATGGCGTTGCTAAAGACACAGTTCCTTGATGTGATGTCGGGGCTGGCGACGCAGGCCTCCGGGTCAAGCAGCTCGAGCGCGCCCGGTGGCGGCTTCGGCGGCAGCGTCGACACGGAACTGCTGTCGATGCTGTTCTTCCACGCAGTGACGCTGCAGGCGTTGCTGTCGTCGTTTATCGCCGGCTACATTCGGGAAGTGAAGCTCGTCGCAGGCGTCAAGTTTGCAGTCGTCCTGTCGACGATTGCACTGGTGGTGTGGATCGCCGTGGGTTAGCGCCTCACTCGCGGTTCGACAGCGGACGTATCAGATAATAAATAGGGTGTGTGGGATATGGATTCAAGAGCACAAACACCGCAGGACTTCGCCGTGGGGGTGAGTGTCCTGCTCGTGACGATAATCGGGGTATTGGCCTTCGTACAGGGTAGTGCGGTCGGCGTGTACGAATCCCCAGACGTACAGCGTAACCAACCAATTGCGGACAGAGCGGCGACGTACCTTGTTGAAAACCACTCGGTTGAGGGGACACGGAACCTCATTCGATACAACACGAGCGGTGGGATCAACGAGTCCCTCAACAATGACATAGCCAAGCACAGCGGAACGCTTGGCGACCTGAAATCGAGTGCCGGTCTCGACACCGCAACACAACGCCGGACAAACGCCACACTCAATGTAAGTGTGGTCAACGCGTCATCGCTCAAAGCAGGAACACGGGACCCGGCAGTTGATGACCACGACCAGCGGCTCGCTTGGGGGCCTGATGTCGCCGATAGAGACAACGTTGCGACGGCGTCCCGCGTAGTGAAACTGACCAACGCAACCGGCCAGTGCGACCCGGTCTGCTGGCTTGTCGTGAGGGTGTGGTAACGATGCGTGGCCAAGCCTACACCTTGGAAGGCGTTCTCGCGGCTATTGTCGTTGTGACCGCGACCGTTTACGGCCTGTCGGCAGTCGACACCGGCCCGTTCCAGACCGGCGCCCAGCAACGAACCGCGGCACTGGAAACCCGCGCAAGCGACACGCTATCACTGGCGGCAGAAACCGGCGCGCTGCACAACGCGACGGCGTGTTACAGCGTCGGCACACCGACACTCAACGGTAACCAGACGGGCAGCTCAACCGAGTTCGAGCGGATGTTGAACCGTACTTTCGACCGTCAGGGAGAACAGTACAATCTCTACTTCAGTTACTCGGATTCAGGCGTGCGCCAGACAGTTCTTGCCTCGCAGGAATCAGATGAGAACGTCGCTGAGCGGCCGGCTGATGCAGCTGTCGCAACCGAAACGGTGACCCTGACCGACAATATGCCTGCCCGAATCGGCGACTGCAGCGGTACCGGCCCGCCTCTCTCGGCGGTCGGCGGGTATTTTGCTCCCGACGCGGAGCCTGACTCTATCGTCTACAACGTCGTGGAGGTGCGTCTGGTCGTATGGTAGCCAACGAGCGCGGACAACTGCTGTTGATCGGTGGCGTCGCCATCGCTATCGTCGTGTTCAGTACGATACTGTTTGCCCACAGTCTCGCTGTCACTGACGGCATCACGACCACCGGCAGTGCGGATACTATTGAACGGTCGGCTGACCGCGAAGCCTCCGTTGAACGTGATCTCGGACGGCTTGCGGCCGAAACGCGGGGCGATGACCTCGATGAATTTGAGGCGCGATACGAGAACGCGCTTCAGAACTATACGGAGACGCACAATCGCGTCGTCGGAGGCAGCGGGGGGGCCTATCTGAACGCGACGCTGAACGAGTCGGCGTCGAATGGAACCGAAGTGAACCAAACGTCCTCATCTCGGTTCAATCGACCCGGCGGTACGGGATCAAACGTTGACTGGGATATCGCTCGAAGCGTGGACCGCGCTGTCGTATTCAATCTGACAGTGACCCGTATCCCTGGAGTGGGGCAAGAATTTATTGTCAAAGTGGAAGGCGACAGTGGGGATACTTGGAAGATGGTCGTGACAGAACCCGGCAATAAGGAGGTGGCGGTCACCCCACCTTCCGGATCGACGACTACCTGTTCAGGGGCCGGTGACGCCGATGTCGACCTCCTCGCCGGGACCTGTGACATCGGCGGGACGCCCGGAACATTCCCGGCGTTTACTGAAACACTCGACGCACCGTACACTGTCAGCATTGAGAAGGGAAACCGCGCACGTGGTACTTACCGCTTCGCGGCCATCGGTAACTTCCCAGGCACGAGCTACGATTCCGGAGACACCGCACCGTATCCCGTCGTTCCTGCTGTCGACTTGACCTATGACACACCATCTGCGAGCTACAACCGAACAGTCCTTGTGGAGGTGGACGACGGATGAGCCTCGACCGTCTCCTGTCCGACAGCCGTGGCGTCTCACCTGCAGTCACGCAGGCGCTCACTATCGGTATCACGTCGCTGCTGGTGACTGGTCTCCTCATCGGCGGGAGCCAGATGGTCGATTCACAGCGTGAGCGAGTGACCGAAGAAGCCCTAGAGAACGTCGGCGATGGTATCGCGCGCGACCTGGTTCGTCTGGATGCGTTCAACACTGAGAGCCTCAATTCGACGGTGTCGTTTCGTGCGACGTATCCGGAGCGGATCGCTGACCAGTCGTACAATGTCGAGGTCTCTCCAGATACCTCGCGCACACGCGTGTACGTGAATGCATCAGGACTGAATCGGTACGCTGTCGTCCGATTCGAAAATGAAACTAATGTCTGCCCATCTGTCGTTTCCAGCGGGCCACTAGCCGTCTCGTACAATGCGACGGCCGACTGCATGAAGGTGACACGCGGATGACATCGCCACTGTCAATCCCAGACAGTCACGACCGTGGCGTGTCCGATCTGCTTGCGTTTACGCTTACGTTCAGTATCATCATCACTGGCATTGCGCTGGTGACGCTCGGTGGGCTCGGTGCGTTCGACGCTATCCAACAGGGGGCAACAACTGATGTCGCCGAAACGTCGATGATCGGGTTCGCGGAGACTACAGATGACCACATCCAGGGCGATGCCCCACGACGGACCACGAGTATGAAACTCCAGGGCCACGGGCTCTCCATCCGGTCGTCAACGCTGAACGTAACTGTTGACGGACGGTCAACGAATATCTCGACCGGAGCGTTCATCCGGGAGACTGACTCCGAGACGGATATCGTCTACACCAGCGGTGCAGTGTATCGGGTCCAGCAGGAGGGACTGGTCGTCTCACGGAAACCCAGTTTCCGGTGTACCCCTGATAGCAGCAGTGCATACCTCTCCGTCCTTTCGCTTGACGGACAGACGGACTTCTCCTCGTCGAGTCGCGTCACAATCGAGACTGCTGTCCAGAATAAGACGCTCGTTTCGCCCTAGGCTGGCAAGCCACCGTCCGCGACAACCGTCTTGATCAACGTCTCGGAGACTGCGTACCCGGATGCGTGGCACCGTCTATTTGAGCAGGAACTACCAAACTGGTCGGGCCACTCGGAACCACACACGTACCAGTGTACAGGCATCAGCCGCGCTGTCGTCCACAACACAACGGTTGATATCCGTACCGTTACCTAACGGCCTGTACGCGGTGCATAGATCTGTCGCTATGGGATTTCAGTCCTGAGCGGTGAGAAAGCCGTTATGCAGCAGTCATCAGCGCCGCGATGAATGACCACTCCGTCCCGCTGTTTGCTTCTTCTTGTTTCGCCATAGCCGCAGTCTTGTCTCGTGGGTGCTTCCAGTTCATTACGACTATAGGTACGTGCTCAGCAGTCATGAAGTGTTCGATAACTAATATATTGTCGTGGTTTTTCATGATTGAGAGCGCTTCGCAGGTCAGCAGCCCACTCAATTACGTTAACCAGTATTGAGTGATAATTGACACGACAAAGTTTCCGCCGTTACATTTAATATTAGGGCCTGAAAGAAGAATATTACTATCTGTAACCGAAAGCACAAGAGGTAAACGGTACTGCGCCGGTAGACAGCTCTATTTTTGCAACTGAGATTGGTGAGTGTTGCATCCGAATGAGCATTACGTGTGGGTCATTGGCAAGGTAGTACTATTACCCTTCACTCCATAAGATTGGATACTAATGAAGAAGCAAGAACTCATTCACCTTCACAGTCTTCTCGCACAGGTACAACACCACTACGAGCACGAGGCGGACACAAGCGTTGAGCACGATCTCTACGCTGACCTTGGTGTCAAACCGACATCAATCCACAAATCGAAGACAGACCACAAAGAAGGGGTCTTTGCGCTCGCGTCCGGACTGACGGATGCGATGGCCGAGGAAGCCGACGAGCCACAGGCCCTGACTGCCGACTGAATCAACGCACTGTCGCCAGTCCGTTCTTATCGTTTCACTGCTTCCGATAGCTATTGGTCAGCTCTTGCCGTGGTACGGCCGTTGTGTCGGATCCATGGTACACGCTATCCCGCCTCTCAAACGACTTATACGGGAGGCGACCGTATTTATGCTGTGAGCGACGATTCAGGGCGGCGGAATCTCCGCATGCCTACAAACGACGAGATGTTTGCAGTGGTAACAGAGCACCTTGGCGGGAACCACGTCCGCATTCGCTGTGAGGACGGCGAAACCCGACTCGGCCGGATTCCAGGTCGGATGAAGTTCCGGACCTGGATTAACGAGGATGACATCGTTCTCGCCGAACCGTGGGACTGGCAAGACGAGAAGGCCAACATCGAATGGCGCTACAAGGGGCAAGACGCCGACCAGCTCCGTTCGGAAGGCCACATTGACTCGCTGACCGCCTAATTTTACCACTGTACCCGCGTCCTGGTTCACAACGACCTGAGATAGTTCTCTATCACAACCCCGGCGGGCCCCTGTTCTGACTGCTGTCTTCCTGCGTCTCCTGACGCCTGTTTCGTCATAGTGTCTGGTATACTACGACTGTCTACCGTCAGGTCTGTATCCCTTCCAATTGATATATAATGGCTTTCTGACCTCCGGTCATTGAACCCCATGTCAGGATTCAAGAACAAATACACATTGGATGATAGACAGACTGGCGCTGTCTTGCGATTATGCGTGTCACGCCATCACGTTACGTATGCGTCGTGTGTGTCCTATACAGGGCGGGTGTGAGACGATTCATTTATATGTTCCCCCGTCTTCTGGACTAATGCGAAGGTCGCACCGGGCAGCGAGCCCGGGTCGACACGCTCGGTCGGCCACCTGGGTCGGCTTGAGCTACGAGAGGATCTCGCTTTCCCCTCTGGGGCCTGCGAGATCCACCCTATGAGGATTCCACCCCTGCGGTCCGCCGTTAAGATGGAATCTGATGTGAGCCCACGGACCCATGCAGTAGTCAACACTGGTGTAGGAACCAGTGTGTTAGCTTCCGACGGAGTGCAACCACTTCCGCCGCTGATGTATATCAGCACATTCCGGTTGATCCTGCCGGAGGCCATTGCTATCGGAGTCCGATTTAGCCATGCTAGTTGCACGAGTTTAGACTCGTAGCATATAGCTCAGTAACACGTGGCCAAACTACCCTACAGACCGCGATAACCTCGGGAAACTGAGGCCAATAGCGGATATCACTCTCAGACTGGAGTGTCGAGAGTGAGAAACGTTCCGGCGCTGTAGGATGTGGCTGCGGCCGATTAGGTAGATGGTGGGGTAACGGCCCACCATGCCGATAATCGGTACAGGTTGTGAGAGCAAGAGCCTGGAGACGGTATCTGAGACAAGATACCGGGCCCTACGGGGCGCAGCAGGCGCGAAACCTTTACACTGCACGACAGTGCGATAGGGGGACTCCGAGTGTGAGGGCATATAGCCCTCGCTTTTCTGAACCGTAAGGTGGTTCAGGAACAAGGACTGGGCAAGACCGGTGCCAGCCGCCGCGGTAATACCGGCAGTCCAAGTGATGGCCGATATTATTGGGCCTAAAGCGTCCGTAGCTTGCTGTGTAAGTCCATTGGGAAATCGACCAGCTCAACTGGTCGGCGTCCGGTGGAAACTACACAGCTTGGGGCCGAGAGACTCAACGGGTACGTCCGGGGTAGGAGTGAAATCCTGTAATCCTGGACGGACCACCAATGGGGAAACCACGTTGAGAGACCGGACCCGACAGTGAGGGACGAAAGCCAGGGTCTCGAACCGGATTAGATACCCGGGTAGTCCTGGCTGTAAACAATGCTCGCTAGGTATGTCACGCGCCATGAGCACGTGATGTGCCGTAGTGAAGACGATAAGCGAGCCGCCTGGGAAGTACGTCCGCAAGGATGAAACTTAAAGGAATTGGCGGGGGAGCACCACAACCGGAGGAGCCTGCGGTTTAATTGGACTCAACGCCGGACATCTCACCGGTCCCGACAGTAGTAATGACAGTCAGGTTGACGACTTTACTCGACGCTACTGAGAGGAGGTGCATGGCCGCCGTCAGCTCGTACCGTGAGGCGTCCTGTTAAGTCAGGCAACGAGCGAGACCCACACTTCTAGTTGCCAGCAACACCCCTGCGGTGGTTGGGTACACTAGGAGGACTGCCATTGCTAAAATGGAGGAAGGAATGGGCAACGGTAGGTCAGTATGCCCCGAATGGACCGGGCAACACGCGGGCTACAATGGCTATGACAGTGGGATGCAACGCCGAAAGGCGAAGCTAATCTCCAAACGTAGTCGTAGTTCGGATTGCGGGCTGAAACCCGCCCGCATGAAGCTGGATTCGGTAGTAATCGCGTGTCAGAAGCGCGCGGTGAATACGTCCCTGCTCCTTGCACACACCGCCCGTCAAAGCACCCGAGTGGGGTCCGGATGAGGCCGTCATGCGACGGTCGAATCTGGGCTCCGCAAGGGGGCTTAAGTCGTAACAAGGTAGCCGTAGAGGAATCTGCGGCTGGATCACCTCCTACTGACCGGGATCAGGGCTCTGCCCTGACCCACCTACACTGACTGGTGACCACAAGTCACCGCGAGTCGGTAAGCGCCGACTACTGCATGGGCCCGCTGGGCTCACAAGACCTATCCGAGGCGGATATCCCCTCACAGGGATGTCGGGTGCAACTCCCGACGGGTCCGTACTCCGTATCGCTTCGAAATCCGTCCCCTTAAGTGTGGGACGGCGTTCGAATGTGATACGACGACAGATGCACCAAGCCGGGTAAAACCGAGCCTGGGAAGGGTCGATTCGCCCACCATCTCCACCTTGGGGGCGAGTATGAAACCGTGTGTACGTGCGATCCAGGCGTCCACTGGACTCGTTCAGTTGAACGAGTCACAACGACGTTGGCTACTATGCCAGCTGGTGGATTGCTCGGCTCAGGCGCTGATGAAGGACGTGCCAAGCTGCGATAAGCCATGGGGAGCCGCACGGAGGCGAAGAACCATGGATTTCCGAATGAGAATCTCTCTAACAATTGCTTCGCGCAATGAGGAACCCCGAGAACTGAAACATCTCAGTATCGGGAGGAACAGAAAACGCAATGTGATGTCGTCAGTAACCGCGAGTGAACGCGATACAGCCCAAACCGAAGCCCTCACGGGCAATGTGGTGTCAGGGCTACCTCTCATCGTCCGACCATCTCGACGAAGTCTCTTGGAACAGAGCGTGATACAGGGTGACAACCCCGTACTCGAGACCAGTACGACGTGCGGTAGTGCCAGAGTAGCGGGGGTTGGATATCCCTCGCGAATAACGCAGGCATCGACTGCGAAGGCTAAACACAACCTGAGACCGATAGTGAACAAGTAGTGTGAACGAACGCTGCAAAGTACCCTCAGAAGGGAGGCGAAATAGAGCATGAAATCAGTTGGCGATCGAGCGACAGGGCATACAAGGTCCCTTGACGAATGACCGAGACGCGAGTCTCCAGTAAGACTCACGGGAAGCCGATGTTCTGTCGTACGTTTTGAAAAACGAGCCAGGGAGTGTGTCTGTATGGCAAGTCTAACCGGAGTATCCGGGGAGGCACAGGGAAACCGACATGGCCGCAGGGCTTTGCCCGAGGGCCGCCGTCTTCAAGGGCGGGGAGCCATGTGGACACGACCCGAATCCGGACGATCTACGCATGGACAAGATGAAGCGTGCCGAAAGGCACGTGGAAGTCTGTTAGAGTTGGTGTCCTACAATACCCTCTCGTGATCTATGTGTAGGGGTGAAAGGCCCATCGAGTCCGGCAACAGCTGGTTCCAATCGAAACATGTCGAAGCATGACCTCCGCCGAGGTAGTCTGTGAGGTAGAGCGACCGATTGGTGTGTCCGCCTCCGAGAGGAGTCGGCACACCTGTCAAACTCCAAACTTACAGACGCTGTTTGACGCGGGGATTCCGGTGCGCGGGGTAAGCCTGTGTACCAGGAGGGGAACAACCCAGAGATAGGTTAAGGTCCCCAAGTGTGGATTAAGTGTAATCCTCTGAAGGTGGTCTCGAGCCCTAGACAGCCGGGAGGTGAGCTTAGAAGCAGCTACCCTCTAAGAAAAGCGTAACAGCTTACCGGCCGAGGTTTGAGGCGCCCAAAATGATCGGGACTCAAATCCACCACCGAGACCTGTCCGTACCACTCATACTGGTAATCGAGTAGATTGGCGCTCTAATTGGATGGAAGCAGGGGCGAGAGCTCCTGTGGACCGATTAGTGACGAAAATCCTGGCCATAGTAGCAGCGATAGTCGGGTGAGAACCCCGACGGCCTAATGGATAAGGGTTCCTCAGCACTGCTGATCAGCTGAGGGTTAGCCGGTCCTAAGTCTCACCGCAACTCGACTGAGACGAAATGGGAAACAGGTTAATATTCCTGTGCCATCATGCAGTGAAAGTTGACGCCCTGGGGTCGATCACGCCGGGCATTCGCCCGGTCGAACCGTCCAACTCCGTGGAAGCCGTAATGGCAGGAAGCGGACGAACGGCGGCATAGGGAAACGTGATTCAACCTGGGGCCCATGAAAAGACGAGCATGATGTCCGTACCGAGAACCGACACAGGTGTCCATGGCGGCGAAAGCCAAGGCCTGTCGGGAGCAACCAACGTTAGGGAATTCGGCAAGTTAGTCCCGTACCTTCGGAAGAAGGGATGCCTGCTCCGGAACGGAGCAGGTCGCAGTGACTCGGAAGCTCGGACTGTCTAGTAACAACATAGGTGACCGCAAATCCGCAAGGACTCGTACGGTCACTGAATCCTGCCCAGTGCAGGTATCTGAACACCTCGTACAAGAGGACGAAGGACCTGTCAACGGCGGGGGTAACTATGACCCTCTTAAGGTAGCGTAGTACCTTGCCGCATCAGTAGCGGCTTGCATGAATGGATTAACCAGAGCTTCACTGTCCCAACGTTGGGCCCGGTGAACTGTACATTCCAGTGCGGAGTCTGGAGACACCCAGGGGGAAGCGAAGACCCTATGGAGCTTTACTGCAGGCTGTCGCTGAGACGTGGTCGCCGATGTGCAGCATAGGTAGGAGTCGTTACAGAGGTACCCGCGCTAGCGGGCCACCCAGACAACAGTGAAATACTACCCGTCGGTGACTGCGACTCTCACTCCGGGAGGAGGACACCGATAGCCGGGCAGTTTGACTGGGGCGGTACGCGCTCGAAAAGATATCGAGCGCGCCCTATGGTCATCTCAGCCGGGACAGAGACCCGGCGAAGAGTGCAAGAGCAAAAGATGACTTGACAGTGTTCTTCCCAACGAGGAACGCTGACGCGAAAGCGTGGTCTAGCGAACCAATTAGCCTGCTTGATGCGGGCAATTGATGACAGAAAAGCTACCCTAGGGATAACAGAGTCGTCACTCGCAAGAGCACATATCGACCGAGTGGCTTGCTACCTCGATGTCGGTTCCCTCCATCCTGCCCGTGCAGAAGCGGGCAAGGGTGAGGTTGTTCGCCTATTAAAGGAGGTCGTGAGCTGGGTTTAGACCGTCGTGAGACAGGTCGGCTGCTATCTACTGGGTGTGTAATGGTGTCTGACAAGAACGACCGTATAGTACGAGAGGAACTACGGTTGGTGGCCACTGGTGTACCGGTTGTTCGAGAGAGCACGTGCCGGGTAGCCACGCCACACGGGGTAAGAGCTGAACGCATCTAAGCTCGAAACCCACTTGGAAAAGAGACACCGCCGAGGTCCCGCGTACAAGACGCGGTCGATAGACTCGGGGTGTGCGCGTCGAGGTAACGAGACGTTAAGCCCACGAGCACTAACAGACCAAAGCCATCATTCATACGCACTGTGACTCATTCACCGACGATTTAACTCGTCGCTGAACGAGTCCAGGCGCAAACTGGATCGCACGTAATCACACGGTGGAAGAGTTAATCGAGACTGGTACTATCGCGGTTCGATTCCGTGACTCGACGTTAGGCGGCCACAGCGGTGGGGTTGCCTCCCGTACCCATCCCGAACACGGAAGATAAGCCCACCAGCGTTCCGGGGAGTACTGGAGTGCGCGAGCCTCTGGGAAACGCGGTTCGCCGCCACCATTCATACCTTTCATAGCCCACTCAGGAGAGGCATCTCTCCCGAGTGGGCTTTCTGTATTTAAACAGACTCACATCAAATCGACAAGCCAGTCGCCGTAGCTTGAGAGACGAAGCGGCAGCGCTATCCGAAGGAATGCCAGTCTGTGCGGAGAGATATGAACTATTAATACTCTAACGGCGCTCAGTTAATATATGGGCGTTGTAAGTATCTCGATGCCGGACGAGCTGGAGGAGCGAATCGACACGTTCGCCGACGAACATGGGTACACGGGTCGCAGCGAAGTCGTTCGAGAAGCAGTCCGGAATCTGATGGGAGAGTTTGAGGACAAGCGGCTGGAAGACCGCGAACTGATGGCGGTCGTCACTGTGTTGTTCGACTACGAGACGACAACCGTCGAGGAGAAAATGATGCATCTCCGCCACGACCACGAGTCCATCGTCGCGTCGAACTTCCACAGCCACGTCGGCGACCGGTACTGTATGGAACTATTTGTGCTGGAGGGCCAGTTAGAGGACATCTCTGCGTTCGTCGGTAAGGTCCGAGCCACGAAAGACACGCTGTCAGTCGATTACTCGGTGCTGCCGGTCGACGACATAAATATGTTCACGTGAGACGGTGTCGACGCCGGAAAGGACTGCCGCGTCTCGGAAGTCCACGAACCGTTTGAGACCTTCAGTAGGCGTTTAAGTCGGGGCCGCGTAGCCGGCGGCGATGAAAGACTCTATTCTCGATACAATCGGGTCCCCACTGGTCTCGGTTCGCGCACCGGAGGGGGCAACCGTTGCAGCGAAGATCGAGTCGTTCAATCCCGGTGGGTCCGCGAAGGACCGGCCGGCGAAGTACATGATTGACGACGCCGAACGAAACGGCTCGCTCCAACCGGATGATACGCTTGTCGAGCCGACGAGTGGGAACACCGGCATTGGGATGGCGATGGTCGGGGCAACGAAGGGGTACGACGTGGTGCTAGTGATGCCGTCCTCGAAGTCGCCGGAGCGCCGGCAGATAATGAAGGCGTACGGCGCGGAGATCGAACTTGTCGAGGGTGATATCTCCGACGCGAAAGAGCGCGCAAACGAGCTATGCGAGCGCGATGACTACGTCCAACTCCGGCAGTTCGAGAACCCGGCGAACCCGACAGCGCACTACGAGACGACGGGCGAGGAAATACTTGAACAGGTGGGCGACCGGACTGTCGACGCGCTGGTGGCCGGTGTCGGCACCGGCGGGACACTCACCGGCACCGGCCGTCGACTGCAGGACGCGTTTCCTGGGATGGACATCGTCGCGGTCGAGCCGGCGGACAACGCTGTGCTTTCGGGGATGGAACCGGGCACTGGCGAGGATAGCTTTCAGGGAATGGGGCCGGGATTCGTCAGCGACAACTTAGACACCGATCTGCTGGACGACGTGATGACGGTCGAACTCCCGGACGCGGAAGACGAGTGCCGCCGCCTCGCCCACGAGGAGGGAATCCTCGTCGGCCAGTCCTCTGGTGCGTCGAACCTCGCGGCAAGAGAGTTTGCTGAGCAACTCATCAGGGACGGTGTTGACGACCCGCTCGTCGTCACAGTCTACTGGGACAGTGGTGAGCGATACATGTCGACCGGAATGTTCGACTGAAAACGGTCTGTCTTGCGCGCAGCGTGACCCGACTCAGGCCCCGAACTCCGACTCGGTCACTCTAACGATGAGCGTTTCGTCCACATCTTGGAGGTCGTAGTCGGGAATCGTGTCGCCAGTCCGTGTCAGGAGCATCGGCTCGACCAGTTCCGGTGGGCCGTCGGCTTCCACCGACTGCGTGTCGGGCGTTGACTCTCCTTCCGTCGGGCCTTCATCGTCAGCGTCGCTGGTCCTGTCCGGGTCGACGATGCCGTACACCTTGAGAAAGCGCCCGGTCTCTTCGGGCGCGATGTCGTCGTCTCGTATCGCTGCGGCGAGGTTTCGAGAGAGCCATTCCGTCTCACTAATTGACGGATCACGAACGAACGCGGCGTCAGCGAAGCGAACGAGATACCAGTTCAGGTCGTTGAGCAGCGCCACCGCCGCCCCGAGGCTCACGGTGTCGACGGCGACGGTATTCGCAAACGGTTCCTGCAGGTCGTAGGTGGCGAGTGCGTTCCGTGCGGTCTCGCGAGAGAGGAGTTCGTATCGAAGATTCACGTCGTCGCTCCCGACGAGACAGACCTGCGTCATGGCTCAACCCTGGCCCGCCCCGGAAATTTAGCTTTCGATGGGGACGACAGTACGGTCCTGGGCGCAGGCTTCGGCGCGCTCGAACAGGTCGTCGGGTTCGGCTACCCGAACCGCCTCTAGCGAGGCATTGGTTTCCGGATGTGATGGCGCGACGCGGTTGCAACCGGTGTCGATTGTCGAATCCTCAAAGGTCTCGATGGTTCGCGCATGATCGGTTATCTCGGACTTGTCGACGGTGAGGTTCGGTCGGTACACGGGGAGTGTGGTTGCGGCATCGGTGACTGCGATGTTCGCGCTCGTCTGGCTGGATTTCTGCCCAATAGCTTCGCCGGTGACGATGCCGACAGCGTCGTAGTCGTGCGCGATAGCCTCAGCGACTGCGAGCATGAACCGGCGGAGAACGAGCATTCGGAGCGACCCGAGATTTTGAGAGAGGTCGGTGACGACGTCACCGGCCTCAACGACGTTGACGGACAGGTCGTGCCCGGGTGCGTACGAGGCGAGTGTTTTGACGGTCGAAACGGCTCGTGCCCGGTGGTCGGGGCCGCCGTAGTCACCGAGGTCGACGTAGACTGGAATCACGGGTGCGCCGCGTTTCATGAGCTTCCAGGCGGCGACCGGCGAGTCGATACCACCGCTGATGAGGGCAACGACGGGCCGCTGGGTCCCGAGTGGGAGTCCGCCCGGGCCCGAACGTTTCTCACAGAAGACGTACGCCTCGTCGGCGCGACACTCGACGAACAGTTCGAAATCGGGGTCGTTGAGGTCGACGGCGGGCTCGCTGCCCAGTTCTTCAATTGCCTCCCAGACGGCGGTCCCGCCATCGGATTCGATGTCCGTACTCGAAAAGGGGTGTGCGTCTGCTGGCCCTGCCCGGCGAGCGTTGACAGCGAAAGTGCCGCCGTCGTGCTGTTCTCGTGCGGTCGCGGCCAGTGCCGTTTTGATTGCAGACAACGTCGGATCGACGGTCGTGACCGCCGAGGCGGAGGTGACGCCGAACGTGTCGGCCGCGGCTGCGGCCACACTCTCTGGCTGGTCAGTATGGATGAACAGCCGGTTCCGTCGCTGTTCAATGCCTCCTGACAGGTCGCGCACGTCGAGCATCGCGCGGAGATTGTCCGCCAGTTGCTGCTCCATCTTTCGACGGACTTGGTTGCTCTTGACGCCGAGTTCGCCGTGGCGGACGAGCACGCTGTCGGCGTCTGGCGGATGCATGCCAGCGAGTTGACTAGCAGTGAGTAAAGGGGTGTCGCCTCGCCGTCTCAGAACGTGGAGAGGTCGCCCTCAATGACCTGCCGCGTGATGTCGGTCACATCGGCCAGTTCGTCGTCAATTGTGGCCTGAATGTCTGCTTCGACATCGCCGACCGCAACGCCGTCTTCGGTGACGACCGTCGCGTCAGCAACGTGGGGCTCGTCAATCGGCGACCCGATCTGTGAGAGCAGGCGCATCTGGACCTGTCGGATGCCATCGACTTCATTTGCGACGGACTGTGCGATTTCTGTCGAAAGGAGATTGTAGATCTTCCCGATGTGGTTGACTGGGTTCTTGCCAGATGTCGCTTCCATGCTCATCGGGCGGTTCGGCGTGATGAGGCCGTTCGCGCGGTTCCCGCGCCCGACAGAGCCGTCATCGCCTTGCTCGGCGCTTGTCCCGGTGGTGGTGAGATAGATGGACTCGGCGTCGTAATCGTCGGCCGTGTTGACGTGGACCGTTACGTCTCGGTCGGTGTACTCTTCGGCGAGGTCAGTAACGAACGCTCGCACGTCCGAAACGGCAGTTTTGTACGCATCGAGGTCCGGGACGTGTTCGTCGACCATCGCAACGGCCACAGTCACGTCGATGTGGTCGCCCTCGCGCTTGCCCATCACCTTCACGTCTTGGCCGACGACTGGGTTGGACTCGGCGTACTCGCCGGTCAATTTCTGCTCGGTGTTGCGGACGATCTGTTCGGTTTCCGTTAGCGGGGCGTGGCCGACACCGTAGCTGGTATCGTTTGCCATCGGAATTGCTGCTTCCTCACCGAACACGGTCTGGAGGTCGCCTGACCCTTCGCCGAACTGAACGTCAACGATGACGTCGGAGCCGAGATCGAGGTGGGGGAACTGCTCGTCGAGGTAGTCGCGTGCGGCCCGGAGGGCGATGCTTTCAGCCGGGATACGCTCGCCGTCGAACTTCTTCGTCGCTCGACCGACGACCAGAATGTAGATCGGCTCAAGCACTTCGCCGCCGCCGTACGCAGGGGCGGCAGTGCCGGCGACGAGCTGTGTCTCGTCTGTGTTATAGTGCAAGACTGTGCCGAACCGGTCGATGTACGTCTGTGCCAGTGCACGTGAAACCGTCTCTGCGATGCCGTCACAGATGGTGTCCGGATGGCCGATACCCTTGCGCTCTACGACTTCGATGTCCTGATCTTCGACTGCGAGTCCGCTTGCAGGTTGGACGTGGATGTTCCGCTCAGTCATTGACTCGACTTCGTCTGGCCGGGTTCTATAACTTACGGGAACAGATAACAGCGGAATGATTACTCGTTCGCATCGCTAAGTAGCATCCCGAGATAGGAGGTCCGTTGCTGGTCGTTGGGGTTCAGACTGAGGTCCCGAAGCACCTCGTAGGCTCCTTCTCGAACGGGTTCGATATCGCCGTCGGTTTCGCGCTCGACTTCGACGAACTCGCCGACATCGTCGACAGCGTCGAGAGTGACATCGTACTCTCGGACCTCGTAGACTCGGCGGTTCTTCCGGACCGTCGCCGCGGGCTCGAAGCCGAGGTGCTGGACGATAGCGTCGATGTGGTCGCCGTTCTCGACGCCCGTTTCGAACTCTTCTCGGCTCTTCGACTCCGCTTCGAGGAGTGGCCCCTTGTAGGTGACTTTCGCGTTCGTTACCCCTTTTCTTGTTTCACGGCGGACCCGGAACGCCTCGTCTGTCTCGGCGAAATCCCGGTGGGGCGCATCGTAGTACGTGTCCGTCTGTATCACCGTATCGACCTGTTCGGCTCCGAGCTCGTCGAGTCGCTCCGCGACAGCCTCGATATCCGCCGGCACTTTCACCTCGACTTCGTACATACTGTGTGGCTGGGCCGGGCCGCTGAAAAACACTCCCGTCGACCGCGCCCTTTACTGTGTCCGCCCTCCCGGGTAGTAGTATGGCCGGTCGCTACGAACCGATCGACTCCCCGGACGAGACGACCCTCTTTCCGTACCACGACCTGACGCCGCCGACAGTTGCAACGGTCGCTCGCGCCCGGCAACGCATCCGACAGCACCTCCCGGAGACGCCCCTGGTCCGAAGCGAAGCCCTCTCCGAAGCCCTCGACGCGGATGTCTTGCTCAAGCGAGAAGATACGCTCCCGACCGGCGCGTTCAAAGTCCGCGGCGGGGTGAACCTCGTCGCGTCCCTCGACGAGGAGTTCCACGACGCCGGACTGCTCGCCGCGAGCACGGGAAACCACGGCCAGTCTATCGCCTGGGCCGGGCGTGAGTTCGACGTACCCGTTACTATCGGCGTCCCCGAAGAAGCCAACGCCGGAAAGGTCGGCGCGCTGGAGCAACTCGGCGCAGAAGTCATCCAGTACGGCGAGGACTACGACGAGGCCCGCGAACACATCGAGGACTTGGCGACCCAGCGCGAGGCGCGCTACGTCCACTCGGGCAACGAACCGAAGCTGCTCGCCGGCGTCGGCACGGCGGGGCTCGAAATCCTTGACGAGCGCCCCGACGTCGACCGTGTGTTCTGCCCCGTCGGCGGCGGCACCGCCGCGGCCGGGTACTGCACTACGCTCGGGGCGATGACCGACGCCGATGTCGTCGGCGTGCAGGCTGCGGGCGCGCCCGCGGTGTACCGCGCTTGGCAGGACGAGACGCTGGACGCCCTCGACAGCGTCGACACTATCGCCGAGGGTGTCGCAACCCGGGTTCCGTTCGCGCTCCCGACCGAAATCCTGCAGGCGGGACTCGCCGATTTCCGACTCGTGTCCGAAGACGCCATTACCGATGCCGTGGCGCGCCTGTTCGAAACAGACCGCATCGTCATGGAAGGGGCCTGTGCGACGGCTGTCGCCGCAGCGATTCAGGCTGGTGACGAACTACGGGGCGAGACGGTCGTCCTTCCCATTTCGGGACGGAACATCGACCGAGAGAAGTTTGACCGACTGCTGGCCGAAAGCGAGTACTAGCCGACCACTTCCGAAGTTCTTCGACCGCTACTGACCGGGAAACGTTGTCCTTAAGAGTGCCACGACTGACGAACAGGGTATGAGCAACGAGTCTGAGACCGACGTAGACGAGGAGACCGCAGACGAAGAAGAACAGGCTGAGGGACTCCAGAAGGGCGATGTCGTCAAGCTCGCCTACACTGCCCGCACCGTCGACGGCGGTCAGCTTGTCGATACGACCGACGAGGAAGTCGCCGAGGACGACGGTATTGATACCGAACAGCAGGAGTTCGGTCCGCGAACCATCGTGCTGGGTGAGAACCACATCTTCCCGGATGTCGAGCAGGACATCTACGGGAAGGAGGTCGGCGACGAGGGTGACGTGACCGTTGCGGCTGCCGACGCCTTCGGCGAGTACGACGAGGAAGAGGTCCGGACGGTTTCGAAGGACAAGATCCCCGAGGACGACCGCTACCCCGGCGCGCACGTCGACCTCGAGGGCGAACACGGCCACGTCGAGACCATCATCGGCGGCCGCGCGCGAGTGGACTTCAACCACCCGCTGGCCGGTGAAGACGTCGAGTACGACTACGAAGTCCTCGAAGAGGTCACGGACCGCGAGGAGAAGGCACAGGGCATCATCCAGATGATGCTCGACATGGAACTCGACGTGTGGTTCGAGACTGACACCGTCGAGGAAGAACAGCTCGTCGAGAGCGAGGACGAGGATGAAGACGAAGAGTCCGAGCCCGAGTACGAAACCGTCGAAGTCGAGAAGGAGACGCTCTACATCGAGGCGACGCCGCAGCTGACGATGAACCAGCAGTGGATGATGGGCAAACAGCAGATCGCCCAGCAGCTCACGCAGCTACTCGATATTGACCGCATCATCGTGCAGGAAGAGATCGGTGGCGGCGGCATGGGCATGCCCGGCATGATGGGCGGCATGGGCGGTGCCGGCGGTGCTGACATCGAAGACGCGCTGGAAGACGCCGACGTTGACGCCGAGGAGATCGTCGAAGAGATCGAAGGCGCCGAAGAGTAACTTCGCCGCGAGCACGCCGAGCGGTTCTACGGTGCTGAGCGACAGCGAACGGGGTTGCGGTATCGAGCGGTAGCGGGCGGTTTTACCGTTCTAGGCGCTAGCAACTGCCACTTTCTGACGGCCAATACGGGAGAACCGTTATACGCACGACACGTCATCACTACGCATGCGAGTGTCGCTGGTGTACCCGTCACTGCTCGCGCTCCCGCCGGGAATCGCGTTTGGCGTCGGCACGGTCGTGCTGACTGGAAGCACCGGCGCAGGATTGGCAGCAGGCGTTGGCGTTGGTCTCGGACTATTCTTGTTGATACTCGTCGGCACTGAGTTCGGCTCGACGGACAGAGAGCCACGGCCCGGCGGCGAATAGAATCAGGCGATGTCGCGGCTCGTATCGATGCTGACCTCTTCGACGAGATTGAGCTTGATGATATCAGTGGGAGCGCGCCCGCCGCGGAACTTCGGAATCGCGAGCCGGTTTTCGACCTCGTCACCGTTCGTTGTGGTGTTAAGCTGGAACACCACGTCAGCGAAGTGCTCGGTCGTATCTCGAAGCGGTGGCACGTCACGGCCGTCGAGACAGTGGACGATAGCGAGGCTCCCGGTGTTGACGATATGGTTCTGCAGGTCGTTCATGAACGCGCGAAAGCGCGAGTGTGGCTCTTGGGCTTCCAGCACGTCGAGCGGGTCGACGATGAGGTTTGAGGTCTCCGGCAGTGCCGAGACGAGCTTGCCGGCGTTGTCAAGCGGCGCTTCGCCGGAGATGTGCCGCACCGTCGGGTCGCCGGTATTGGCCGGCGTCTGTTCGATGCTCGCGATGACTGATTCGGCGGTCCGGTCGAGCGACAGCCACAGCGTCCCGCGCGTGGCGGTAAGTTCGTAGAGGAACAGCTCCGCTTGGCTAGCCGGCTGGGCAGAGAGCACGACGATACTCCCCGCAGGGATGCCACCATCGAGCTTTCTGTCGAGGACATCGATGCCCGTTCGCAACCGGTTGGCCATACCACTGAGAGCTTATTTACCCACGAGATTAAGTATTCCGCTTGGCGAGAACGTTCGCCATCTCGACGTATTTTGCCACCGCCCGGTCCGATTCCAACGGCCTCGACACCGATGGAACGTGAACCGTTCCCGAGCAGGACAGCAGGTCCGATGGGTCCACGGACCCGTCACCGCCGACGAGGACTGTGAGGGCGGGCGGCGCGTCAAGCGCACGGGCAATCGCCGCGGTTTTGGCTGTGTCGGTGAGGCTCTGTCGGGTTGGTGCACTCACAAGCACCGTCCTGTCGGCCGCCCGTAGCGGCTGGGCGGCATCCGGGCCAGCGCCGGCTGGACAGTCGAGTACTACAGGGCCATCACACCGAGACAGACTGTCAATAGCATTGTCGATAGCGGCTCCGGGTGCGGTCTGACAGGGAAGTACGTCGACGTTCTCGACGGTCGTGGCGGGCTGGGCAACTGCGGTCGGCTCAGCCGAGGCTGTGATATCAGCGATTCCGGGTGTCGGAGCGACGCCAGCGCGACGGTGGAGGTTCGGCATGTCGCGGTCGGTGTCCACGACTAGCGACCGCCGGGTGGGCGTTCCCAGTGCCTGACCGAGCCCGAGGGCGATGGTCGTTTTGCCACAGCCACCCTTGCCGCCAGCGATTGCGAGCATAGTGAGGGTGGACTGCCTATCGGTTTTGAATCCTCGTACTATGAATCACAAACAGTGACCGCAAAACTGGGCCGGAAGGTCTGACTTACGTCGGTTGGCTGTTGCCTACCCTTACGCGCTGGGTTCCATTGTCGGGCGCAGTTTCAGGTTGTGGCCGCTGTCGGCCGGTGTTAGCCCGGCTATAACAATACCGATGTACCCGAAGGGCTGGGACATGAACCTACACCACGAGCGCATCGAAGCCTCGCCGCCGGCGAGTACGATGAGCTTCTGTCTTACAACCGACCTCACGGGGAACGGCCGACCGGACGTCATCGTCGGGGCGCTCGGCGACACGCACGAGGTCCAGTTCCCACTCGTCGACAAGTCAGTCGACTTGCTGTCCGTATTCGGTATGGGGCCGCTGGCCCGCTGGCTCCAGACGAACGTGTTCTGGTACGAAAACCCCGGCTGGGAGCGCCACGACGTTGCCAGCGCACCGGAACTATCCGTCGGTGGCTCGCTTGGTGACATCACGGGGAACGGCCGACCGGATATGGTCGCCGGCCAGAACATCCACCAGCACAAACTGTGGTGGTTCGAGATACCGGACAACCCACGGAAGCAGTGGACGCGCCGGCTCATCACCGACGATTTCGAGAAATATCACGACACCGCTGTGGCGGACGTGGACGGCGATGGACAGAACGAGGTCGTTGGGCTGTCCCAGGAGTCAAAGACAGTGTTCTACTACGATATTCCTGCGGACCCGACGCGAGAACCGTGGCCGGTGGCCAACCGACACGTCGTCGCCGAGGACCTCGATGTTGAGGGCGTCGCTGTCGAGGACATTGACGGGGACGGTGCGGTCGAAATCGTCGCCGGCCCCAACGTCTTCCACCGGACGGCCGACGGATGGGACCGGGAGCCAATCGCCGAGGACTGGCAGTGTACTCGCGTCGCTATCAAGGACGTTGACGGCGACGGCGACCTAGAGATAATCCTCGTCGAGGGTGACGAACCGTATCTCGACGACCGCCCGGCCAGGCTGGGCGTGTTCGACCCACCCGAGTGGGACCTGACCCTGCTGCACGACGACCTTTCGAACCCGCACAGCCTCGACGTGGCGGACTTCGACGGTAACGGTAATCCCGATATCTTCGTCGCAGAAATGGGTCTAGAGGACGGACACGAACCGCGACAGCTCGTGTTCCACAACGACGGCGCGGGGAATTTTGAGCAGAAGGAACTGAACACCGGCATCCCCACCCACGAGGCGAAGGTCGTCGACCTCGACGGTGACGGCGTCCCGGACATCGTCGGCAAGGCGTACACCGAGCCCCGCGTCGATGTCTGGCAGAGCAACCCCTGACGAGTCGCCTCGTTGTGTTATTTTGGCCGCTAGGCTCTCTCTGGCCTTGCTTTCGAACCCAGCGACGATGTTCCCGAAGCCGAACCTGACGATGTAAGTGACCGTTCAATTCCCGTGTCGGGGGATTCAAGAGCGTCCGGAGCGCGGTATCGAGTGAAATGCGGCACGACCACATCATCAGCGCGAAACAACTCTCGCGGGGCGACATCGAGACGGTGCTCGACCACGCGGCTGACATCGCGGCTGACCCGGGAGCGTTCGCGGACCGGCACAGCGACACGCTGCTTGGCCTCCTCTTTTTCGAGCCGAGCACCCGGACGAAGATGAGCTTCACAACGGCGATGAAACGCCTCGGCGGCGACATCGTCGACATGGGCTCTGTCGAGTCCTCAAGCGTGAAAAAAGGCGAGTCACTGGCTGACACTGTCCGCGTCGTCGAGGGGTACACCGACGCGCTCGTGCTCCGGCACCCGATGGAGGGTTCCGCGAAGATGGCGAGCGAGTTCGTCGACGTGCCGCTCGTCAACGCCGGCGACGGGGCCGGTCAGCACCCGACACAGACGCTGCTCGACCTCTACACGATCCGTGAAAACGCCGGCTTCGACGACTTGACTATCGGCATCATGGGCGACCTGAAGTACGGACGAACCGTCCACTCGCTGGCCCACGCACTCACGACCGTCGACGCCAGCCAGCACTTCATTAGCCCGGAGTCGCTCCAGCTTCCGCGGTCGGTTCGCTACGACCTCCACGAGGCCGGCGCAGGCATCCGCGAACACACCGAACTTGACGACATACTCCCGGAACTGGACGTGCTCTACGTGACCCGCATCCAGGCCGAGCGGTTCCCCGACGAGAGCGAGTACCGCGAAGTCGCCGGCCAGTACCAGATCGACGGCGACACGCTTGCGGCGGCCAAAGACGACCTGACCGTGATGCATCCGCTCCCACGCGTTGACGAGATCGCTCACGACGTCGACGAGACCACCCACGCACAGTACTTCCAGCAGGCCCACAACGGTGTTCCCGTACGGATGGCGCTGCTTGACCTGATGCTCGGAGGCGACCAATGAGCGACAACGACCAGCAACTCCGCGTTTCGAAGATCCAGAACGGCACCGTCATCGACCACATCGCGGGCGGACAGGCGCTAAACGTCCTGGCGATTCTCGGCATTGACGGCACCAGTGGCGACTCCGTCTCCGTCGCGATGAATATGCCCTCGGACCGCCTGGGTCACAAGGATGTGGTCAAGGTTGAGGGCCGCGAACTCTCACAGAACGAGGTCGACGTGCTCTCGCTCATTGCCCCTGCGGCGACGATCAACATCATTCGCGACTACGAGGTTGTCGAAAAAGGCCGCGTCGAGCGCCCGTCGGTCGTCGAGGGTGTCCTCGAATGCCCGAACCACAACTGCATCACGACCGAGAACGAACCCGTCGACTCGCGCTTTGCCGTCGGCGACGACGGTGTCCGCTGTGAGTACTGCGATACGATCATCCGCGACGACCTGCCGGCACACATCCTCGCAGAGTAAGCCGACCTTGCTGCCGCTTTGCTACTGTAGCCAGATGCTCGCAAACGAGTCGAAGTAGTCTTCGCCGGTATTGATCAGTACGTGGTCTGCACCGAGTGCCGTAACGCGGTTTGACACCGAATCGATGTGGGCGTCGAGCCGCGACTGGTACGTCTCTGCCAGCGAGCCGCTGAAATACGATCGGCGTGTCTCGTCGCTCTCGGGGTCGGCAAACAGCACGTCACCGACGACGCCAGGGTCCCGTTCCGCTGGCGCGACCACGCGGACCAGCAACACGTCGGCGTCGTTGCGTGCGAGCGCGGCGATACCGGATTCGAGTGCCTCCGGGTCGGCCAGACAGTCGCTGAAGACGACGACGAGCGAGCGCGACCGAATGCGTTCGGCGTACGCTTCCAGCGCGGATTCGAAATCGGCCGTCCCGCCGGGCGTCATCTCGTTCAACTGGTCGATGAGCGAGAGGAGTTCGCCGCGGTTCGACTGGCCGGTATCGATCCGGTTCACACGGTCGCGGAACGTGCAGAACTGGAAGTCGTTGTTTTCCTCCGCGGTAAGGTAGGCGAAGCCGAGCCCGAGCTTGGCGGCGTACTCGAACTTGTGACTCGTCGCGTCGCCGTAGTCCATCGACGCGCTCGTGTCGACGAGCAGGTGGACGGTCAGGCTCCGCTCTTCCTCGTATTGCTTGATGAAGTACTCTTCTGTGCGGGCAAACAGCTTCCAGTCGATCCGTCGCGTGTCGTCCCCCGGCGAGTACCGCCGGTAATCGCTGAACGTGAGCCCCTCGCCGACCCGCGGGGACTGCTGGTCGCCCTGCCGAATCGAGGTCGTCTGGCGGTTCAGCGCGGCGGTGAACCGGCCGAGTTCGTCCAGAAAGTCCGGTTCGATAGTCACGACTGTCCCTCCCATTCTTGCTGTGCCGCCCGCTGAACCGCGGTCACTGAGTCGCTCATTCCAGCAGGGCTGCGATGAGGTCGTCCGCCGTTCGACCCTCCCGCTCGGCCCGGAAGTCAACGATAATCCGGTGGCGGAGCACGGGGGCTGCCAGCGCCTCAATGTCCTCGCCGGTGACGTGCGAACGGCCGTGGAGGAACGCCCGGGCCTTCGCCGTCTGGACGAGTGCCATGCTCGCCCGCGGGCTGGCACCGAACTCGATGTCGTCGGCCTCGCGCGTCCGGCGGACGAGCTGGACTGCCCGGTCGCGCAGGTCGTCTGCGATAGGCATCTCACGGACCAGTTGCTGTATCGCCTGAATTTCTGAGCGGGTCAGCGACCGCTCAACGGGGACCTGTTCTGCCCCAGCGGTGTACATGTCGACGATAGTCCGTTCCTCGTCGTAGTCCGGATAATCGACCAGCAGCTTCAGCATGAAGCGGTCGGTCTGGGCCTCCGGAAGCGCGTAGGTCCCCGACTGGTCAATCGGGTTCTGGGTGGCCAGGATAAAGAACGGGCGCGGCAGTTCGTAGGTCTCGCCCGCGGCGGTCACCTGTTTCTCCTGCATCGCTTCCAGCAGGGCGGCCTGTGTCTTCGGCGTTGCCCGGTTGATCTCGTCGGCCAGTACGACGTTGGCGAACACCGGCCCTTTCTCGAAGACGAACTCGCGGCCGCTGTCGGTCTCGCGGATAATCTCGGTCCCAGTGATATCGGACGGCATCAGGTCCGGGGTGTTCTGAATCCGGGAGAATTGGAGGTCGGTCACCTCCGCGACGGTCCGGACCATCGTCGTCTTCCCAAGCCCTGGGTTCGATTCGAGCAGGGCGTTGCCGTCGGCCAGGATACAGATGAGCAGTTGCTCCAGTACTGCCTCCTGACCGACGATCCGCGTGCTGATCTGTTCACGTGCGTTCGCGATCTTCTGCTGTAGTTCGTCGATGTCTTGCTCTGGGCTCATGGGTCGGTGTCCTCGTCGTCTGTGTCCTGATCTCGAATCCTGAGATTGTACTCGCGGATGAGGTCCGCATCCTCGACGTCTTCCTGACCGGCGAACCCGGCCTGCTGGCTGTCGACTGTCCCACTGCCGCTCCCCGGCCCCTCGGTGTCCGACGACGGGAACGACTGACTCCGGTCGATTTCTTCGTCGCCGCCCGTCGAGTCAATCTCGGCGGTGAGGTTCTCGTCGCCCGCCTGTACGTCCTCGCTGTCGCCGAGTATCGCGTCGCCGTCTTCGAGCCCCTCGTACTGGCTTGGCCGGTCGTTTGGTGACTCCGTCTCGACCGGGTCGCGGTCGAGCAGGCCGATGTCCACGACGGCTACCTGCACTGTCGCCAGACTCAGCAGGATAACGACAACAAGCGTCCCGAGCAGTCGCCGGCTGTCGACGAGCGCGACGCTTGAACTCTGTTTCAGCCCATCGAGGACATCCTCGTAGAGCCGGGCCGCCATCCGTGTCTCGGCCTCGTCTTCCACCGTATCCCGCGCCGTTCGGAGCGCGTCGGTGACGTTCGCGTTCGCCGCCTCGAACTGCTCGACGAGCGGTTGACGGACTCGGTACAGATACTCGCCGATGAGCCAGCACACTCCGATGGCGATGCCAACGACTGCGCCTGTCGGGAACGACAGCGCAGGTACCGAGCGGCCGACAGCCGCCTCAACCGGGTCCGTCACCGCCGCCGGAACCGACACCTGTGTCGGGAGTTCGGCCGGCGAGAGGACAGTCAGGAGGATGTTCACCAGAAGAAAGAGCAACACCGCGTCAACGATGGCGTAGACGAACGCCGCCTTCTTTCCCTCGCGTCTCACCTCGGCGATGGCGGCGGCCATCCGTTCGCGTGCTTGTGCCCGTTCGCTTTCAGGCGGCTCCTCACCGCCGTTCTCTCCGATGTTTGTATCTGGTTTGTCCATCAGTAGCCCTCGCAGGTAGCTTTCTCCTGGTTCTCCGGCTGGCTACAGAGCGTCTCGATATCGTCTCGCAGCTCTTGGTTCTGGTTTTCAAGCTCCTCAATATCGTCTTCGAGCGTACTTATCCGTGATTCCAGACTGTCGATGTCGTCCTGCAGGTCTGACACCTGGTCCTCCAGTTCGGCACGCTCGTCCTCTAGATCCTCGTTTTCGCTCTCCAGATCATCGATCGTCGACTCAAGGTCGTCAACCTCGTTTTGGAGCGTGTCGCGCTCATCCTGCAGGTCATCGACCGTCCCCTCTAGTTCTTCGACGCGGTCCTCGCTATCCCGGAGCGACTGCCGAGTCTCTGCTAACTGGCTCTCTGTGGCGTTCAACTGTTCTTCTGTCTGATTCAGATTGGTCGCGACCTGATCGACGTCCTCCGACCGCGTCTCCAGTTGGTCTTCGAGTTCGTCAACGCGGGTCTGGGTAGATTCCAAGTCATTTCTGGTGTCGTCTAGATTCTCCCGGAGTTCGGCGTTTTGCTGGCGAAGCTCCTGATTCTGCGAGCGCAGGTCGCTGGCTGAGTCTTGGTACAGCACCGTCGTTCCGCCGGTGCCAACCATCGAGAGGGCGACGAACACCACGAGTCCGAGGTTGATCCGGCGACCGATTGCGCTCACGGGAGCCCACTCTCCAGAGAGGTGCGACCGCGGTACACTTGAACACGCCGGGCGACCACCTCGCCGGTGAACAGCAGGAGCGCGCCGAGCAGGGCGACCCAGTCCCAGGTGTCCTGAACGGTGCGGACCCGGGTGGACTTCTGGCGTGCCTCACTGGCTATCTGTTCGCCCTGGTCTGGGGTGAAAGTCTGTCCGCCGGTCGTTTCGACGAGCGCATCGAGGCTGTCACTTGGGCCGAAGGAAGCGTACTCGACGGGGTAGTTCGCCGCATATTCAGTGTCGAGCGCCGCCTGATACCCCGCTTCTCTGGGCGTAAACTCGCCGCGATACCGGCCGTCGCCGACCTGACGGAAGGAGATGTTTGCCGCGTCCGGGCGGCTATCGCCCTGGTAGGTCAGCGTCGTTGGCCGTCCCACGCGGGCATCGCCGACCGCTGTGACGCCGGTTTGTGTGCGCATGGGGTCACCCACCGCGTAGTTGACCGATTTCGTGACGACTAGCGAGTCCGGTCGGTCGAGCAGGCCGCCCATCGTGTTATCCGAATCGTAGGCGGTAATAGAGACCACGCGGCCCAGCCCAAACCGCCAGGAGGCGATGGCCGGCTTCCCGTCCGCGGTGGCGACCTGATAGTCCGCTCCGGGCTTGACTTGGACGTTGTTCGCCTGGCCGGGATTGGCCGTCAGCTCGACGCCGGCGGTGATGAACGTGTCCTCCGTGACGATGGTGAGGTTTTCGCCCTGGTAGCGCCGCGAGGAGCCGCCAAAGAGGAGCCGCAGGCGCTCGGTCTCGTCGGCCGCAAAGTACGAGCCGCCGGACTCGCTGGCGATCTGGCGCATCGTCGCGACGCCGACGCGCTTGCCGACGCCGACCGAGACGACGCGGGTCCCCTCGCGGCCCAGTTGGTTGGCAACGGCCGCCGGCGGGCCGAGCCGGTCCTGCCCGTCACTGAGGAGGATGATCGTCCCCTCGCGGTCGTCCAGCAGTTCGTCAGCGCCCTGAAGTCCGACGGCGATGTCCGTCGCGCCGCCGCTTTCAAGCCGCCGTATCTTATCGGCAGTCTCTGCCCGGTTCTGACCGAGCGCTTGCATCTCCGAGACGCGGTACGCGTTCTGGTTGAACGCAACGACACCCACCTGATTCTCGTCGCCGAGCTGGTCGAGCACGTCAAGCGCGACAGCTTTCTGTACCGAGAGGCCGCTCTCAGCGCTGCCGGACACGTCGACGAGGATGACAATGTTCGACTCGCCGCCGGTCGCGTTCCCCACCCGGACCGGGAGCATCGAGGCCACCGGCGACGTCTCGTAACCGCCGTTCTCGTAGGCGTTGTCGCCGCCCGCGACGACCAGCCCGCCGCCGTTGATGACGAAGTCCTGCAGGGCAGTGGTGTTCCCCATATTGCCCGACGGCGTGTCTTGCATGACGACGGCGGCGTAGTCATCGAGGTCCGCCGGGACTGACGAGGCCGTCGAGACGTTGTACAGCGAGTCGAGGTAGTTCCGCAGCGGGTACTCTCCCTGTGAGACGTACAGCACGTCGGGCTGTTCGACGACGCGGACGCTCTTGTAGAACACGTCGTTTCGCGCGTACTCGTCGTCGCCGGACAGCGTCGCGGTCACCCGGTGTGACCCGAGCGCCTCGAACGTGTGGTCGACGGTGAGCGTCCCGTCCGGCCGGAGTTCGCCCTCGGTGACCGTTTCTCCGTCGATGGTCACCTCCACGGGCACTGGTTCGAGGACGCTCACGCCCTCCATCGAGACGGTGTACTGCGACCGGACGCCGCGACTCACCGTCGACGGCCCGGCTATCGTCACGGCTCGCTCTGTTCGTGGCGACTGGGGAGTGACGCTGTGGACGGTCGCGTTGAGCCCGGCGGCGTCCTCGGCAGCCGTTGCAAGGCTTCGTCCCTCCGTGACACGACCGTCGGAGACGACGACGACCGTCCCGTTTTCCTGGAGGTTTGCCGCTACGCCGTCGCCGAGCCGCGAGTTCGACCCGCTACCGATCGTCGCCCGCGTCACCGGGACGCCCTCGTCCTCGATATCCCGTACCAGCGCGTCGGTCGTGTTCGGATAGATGCCCATGCTCGCGGAGTCGTCTGTCAGCAGTGTCACGCCCGGCTCGCCCGGTGTCTCCCGGGTCTGGACGGTGTACGGCTCCATCGCACCGAGCACGAGCAGGCAGACGATGAGCACGCGGCTGGCAAGCAGGAGTCGGCGGCTCCGGTTCGAGGCCGACCGCGTCCCGCCCTCGCCACGCCGGATGAGATATGCGAGGAGCCCGACGGCGACTGGCAGGGCCAGCAGCGGCCACAGCTGCTCGACACCAACGGTGAGTCCTTCTGTGAGGGTGTAGGAGACCGCCATCAGAGGTCACCCCGCCGGCGGAGATAGCCGACCTCGGCCAGTGCGAGTACCAGCCCGCCTAGCGCGACGTACTCGGTCAACGGCTGTGGCACCGACCGCCGTTCGGTCCGGGTGAGGTTCCCGGCCGTCCCGGAGCGCTGGTCGAGTGCTTCGACATTGGTGTTTGACTCGCTTTCGTCCAGCAGCGACGCACTCACCTGCCGGCTCTGGCTCCGGTAGAGGCCGGCACGCTGGAGCGGGACCGAATTCCCGGAGACAGGGCCAGCCGGCCCCTCGACAGTGGTGTTTCCGAACCGGACGGTCTCGCCGGTCTCGTGGTTCAGCGCCGGGAGCGGTTCCCTGTCCGCGAGGTAGTACACTGCCCGCTTCCAGAACACGGGGTACTGGTAATTGAACTTGAAGCTGGACCGGTCCTCGATGTAGCCGTAGTACATGAGGCGGCCACCGTTCCGGTCCTCGGTCGCAATGAGCGGCGTCCCGTCGCTCAGTTGTACCTGGGCCGACCCGGAGCGCAGCGAGCCCGAAACGTACTCCTCGGGAGGCTGGAAGTCGATGCCGCGGGTGAGCTGTGTCTGTGCTGTCTGGCCCACCGTCGCGCCCGCCTTGGTCTCGCCGGGTTCGATGAGGAGGAGGTCCCGGTACCGCTGCGGGAGGTTGTCCTGTGCCAGCACCGCCACGCCGCCACCGTCTTCGACCAGTTCGCGCCCGGTTTCGACGTTCCCGGGGAGCAACGAACTCCTGTCGACGTTGCTGTACAGGATGATGTCGTAGTCGCCCTGAATCGTTGTCGGCGGCTGCCTGACTGTCACGTTCACCCGGTCAACGACCGACAGCGCGGTGGTCAGGTACCGGTTCCGGTCGTTTGTCAGCACCAGCACGTCGACGGCCGCGTCCGCCGGTGCGGCGACGTAAACGCTGTCATCCGTTGGGAAACTGTCGCCTGGGCTAAGCCGGGCCTCACTCCCACTGGCCGGGACCGGGAGCGTCACCGAACCCACGTCGTCGGGCCCGAGCTGGAGCTCTTGCCGGGCGTTCCCGAGCCGGACGGTCCGGGTCACGGTCGAGTCGCCGTAGTTTTTCACCGACAGCGTCACCGCCGAGCCGGAGAACCGCCGGTCGATGAAGCCGACGTTCCCGTCGCCCCCACCGTCGAACTGCTGGAGGTCGACGGAGAGCCCGCGCCCGCGAGCCGTCGTGACCGCGGTCGTCCACTCCTCGCCCGCGAAATCGCTCAGGACGACGACTCTGGCGTTCTCGCCGGCGAGCGAGGCTGCCTGCGAGATAGCGCCGCTGAGCGCTCCCGGCGCATCCGTCGGACTGAGTCCGTCCAGCGTTCCTTGGGCCGCTGTCGGCGTGCCACGCTGGAGTACCACCTCGCCACCGTTGGTCGTCGTGACGACAGAGGTTGTCCCAGTCACCTCATCTCGGGCGGCCGCGACGGCCTGCTGGAAGCGCGTCTGGCCGTCAGCGTCGGTCTGCATTGACGCGCTCGTGTCGACGACGATGACCGTCTCCGCTACTGTCGCCCGCTCGGAGACGGTGACGTACGGTGTCGCCAGTCCGACCGCGAGCACCAGCACGACCAGCACCTGCAACAGCAGCAGCAGGCTCCGTGAGATCCGTTCGAGAAACGGCGTCGCTGACTGCTGGCGTTCTCCGGCGACGAGAAACTGGAACGTCGGCAGCGTGAGTTCCTGCGGGTCCGGTCGAATGAGATACAGCACGACGATCGGCACCGTAAGGAGGAGGGCGGCCAGTCCCAGGGGGGCAAGCAAAACGTCCGAGAGGACCATTGTCGATGTATCAGGCGGAGGCGGCATTTATCTTGTGTCTCTGGTGACACCAACATGTGAACATGGCCCCGACGCCGTCTATCTGAGACACGACGTGGCACAGTTCATATTCGGAGCCGTCGTGACGTCAGGAAGCTATTCTCTATGAACGTTCTGGACAAACCTGCCGATGTCTGTCGGTTACGATGAGAATCGACAAAACGTATTTAACTGAACGTCGGAGATGAACAGACAGAATGGACCAATCCGAAAGCGGGCTCACAGGGACAACAACGGGCACCGCTTCCGAACGGACCATTGAGGTTCTGTTTGAAATTGAACTGCCCGATGACTGTTCGTGTCCACTTTCGGATCCGGATGCAGACATCGAGAACGTTCATAACCAGATCGACGACGGAGTCTGTCACGCGGAGATGACCGTCTCTGATGAAACTGGTACCCCGCGGGTCCTGCATTCGACAAATCAGGTCGGGGACGCCTGTCTCTGTCTGGCGTTTAGCGAGGTCGGGTGTGTACCACGAACCCGGCGCGTAGACGGTGACTCACTTTTTATCGAGACGTACGTCTCAGACCGGAGCGTCATCAGCGAGCTGGTCGAGCAGTTGCAACCAGCGGCTGAACGAGTGCGCCTGCGACGGCTGACATCCCGGCAGGACAACAAGACAGAGTCGGACCCTGCGACTGTCGACCTCGCCTGTCTCACGACAAAACAACGGGAAGCAGCGATAATCGCGGTCGACGAAGGCTACTACCAGCAGCCCAGACAGACGACTCTCGACGACCTCGCATCGACACTCGGTATCTCGAAATCTGCGCTCTCTCAGCGCCTGAACGCCGTTGAATCGAAACTCGCGACGGCCGCCTTCGACCCGTAACCTCATTTTTTCGGTCAGGACGTACTGGCGGTAGCATCGACGCCGGCGTTGTAGCGACCGAGACAAACGCGAACAGGCCGTTCCATGGGTGAAACCGCGTTTCGGTCGGCAGTCTAGCTTCTCGACACGCCATCGGCCTATCGGCTACACCGTGGGTTCAAGCTGAGTGGCGCGGTTCTCACCTGTATTTAAACCCCTTCATAATACAGCGCGTTTCCTACCGAGTTCCGAGAGCAATCGACAACTAGAGCCATGAATAACCCACAGCAACCGAGATTGACGCCGATTGAGGAGTGGGAAGATGAAGCAACAGCGATGCTCGACGGCGTCGAGTACGATACTGATCTGGGGCTACGGATGGCTCGTGACGCGATCCGCGTCTCAAATGGGGAGCTGAGCGACGCCGAATTCCACGAAAAGTACCACGAGGCGGTGCTGGCGGAGTTCGGTGCAGACGAGCGACCGACCAAACCTGAGGGATTCGACGATGACTGACAACGATGGGCTGTATCGGCGTGATGTACTGAAAGCCGGGGGAGCGGCTGCTGCCCTTGGTCTCGGCGGCGGTGAGTTCCTTCAGGGACTGGCCGAACGCGGGGACCACACGGCGGCGTCAAAGCACAACACGGGTATCGAGAACTACGTCGGGCAAAATGACGTCATCCAGACCGTCTGTTCGCCGAACTGTCGCGGGAAGTGTCCCATCGATGTCCACGTCCGTGACGGACAGGTGAGAAAGGTCGAGCCACACCCGCCGGAAGATGAGCAGTACAAGCGGGCCTGTGTGCTCGGGCTCTCACACACCCAGCGCGTGTACGACCCGACGAGACTGAAATACCCGATGAAGCGCACCGACTGGTCGCCCGACGACCCCAATCCCGACGGCCGCGGTCCGGATGCCGAGTTCGAGCGCGTCTCGTGGGACGAGGCGCTCGACCTCGTCGCCGACAAGATGCAGTCGTTGAAAACAGACCACGGCGCAGAGAGCGTCCTCTTCCATGAGGGGTCGGGGAACTACGGCCAGACCGGCAAGGCGTTCAGCCGCCTGGCCTCTCTATTCGGCTCAACCCAGTCTGCATGGGGAATCGACGCCAACGTCGGTCGCGGATTCAACCGGGTCACTGGGACCGGCTTCTTCCTGCCACCGACGAACGAGGCCGAGGACTGGGAGAACGCGAACACCATCATCGTCTGGGGGTCGGACATCTTCTCCAGTCAGTTCCAGATGGACGCCTCAAAGGTTCTCGATGCCGTCGAGAGCGGCGCGAAGCTTGTCGTGGTGGACCCGGTATATACGACGACAGCGTCGAAAGCCGACCTGTGGCTCCCGGTCAAGCCCGGGAAAGACGTGCATCTCGCCCTTGCGATGATGCACACCGTCTTCGAAGACGAGACGTACGACGAACAGTTCCTTCGGAAGCGGACGACCGGTCCGGCGCTGGTCCGGAAAGACACTGGTGACCTGCTCAAATCGAGCACCGTCTTCGACGACGGCAGCGATGACCAGGTTGTCGCCGTCGAGCAGGGGAGCAACACGCCGGTCGAACTCGAACCTGAGACCGACGGCCCGTATGCCCTCTTTGGGGAGTTCACTGTCGACGGCATCGAATGTGAGACAGCGCTGACCAGACTCCGGGACCACGTCGCTGACTACGCCCCATCGAAAGTCGCGGAGAAGACCGGCGTCGACGCGGAGAACATCCGCACTGCAGTCCGATGGCTGGCGACTCGTGGCCCCGGTGGCATCGCCCCGAGTTACGCGATCGGGCGGTACAAACACGGGCACGTCTTCGGCCAGACCTATGCGATGCTGATGGGGCTGACCGGTGACTACGGTCGGCACGGAAACATCCACGCGCACCATGCCGGCGGTGCGTCGCTCAGTACCGGTGGCTGGGGCACTCCGGAGGACGCCGACCCCGGACCGTCGCTGTTCTTCCCCGAATACCCGGACGCGATGATCGACGGTGACCCGCACAAGGTCAGGGCTGTCTACTCTATCGAGTCGAACATGATGGGGAACCAGTTCCCGGACCGCCAGCGGTTCAGAAAGGCCATCAGGAGCCTTGAAATGTACGTGGTCGCGGATATGCACCACACGGATACGGTCCAGCACGCGGACATCATCCTCCCGGCCCCACACTGGTTCGAACAGGAGGACATCACTTCTGGCTGGGGGTCCCATCCACACCTCGGGTACCGACACAAGGTGCAAGAACCGATGTGGGAGGCCAGAGACGACTACTACGCGGTTCGCGGGCTCGCGGAACGACTCGGCTTCGGCGACTACTTCCCGGAGACGAAACGCGAGATGCTTCGGGAACTCGCCAGCCGGGACGACGCCATCGATTTCGAGACGCTGTTCGAGCAGGGGACTCAAAAGAAGCAGGACGTTCCCATCGTCAAGTACACCGACGAGTTCCCCACCGACACGGGGCGCATCAAAATGTACGACGATGACGCCCCGAGCGAGGAGGGCGTGACGTTCGACGTCCCACGGCCGCTCGAAGACCGGACAGCCGACGACTACGAAAAGGCCGACGAGTACCCGCTGATGTTCATGCAGAAGCACAGTCGGTTCCGCATCCACTCACAGTACGAGATGGTGAACTGGGTGCGCGAGGTCAACCCCGAGCCGCAGCTGGACATCCATCCATCGGATGCGAAAGCTCGTGGTATCGAGGACGGCGAGTACGTCCGCGTGTACAACGACCGCGGCGAGATGATTGTGAAGGCAAAATACAACGAGGCATTCCAGCCGGGGCTGGTAAACACTGACCAGGGATGGTGGTCGCGTGACTACCTCAAGGGTCACCACAACGACCTCACGCACAACGAGGTCAGCGAAGTCGGCCAGACAATGTCGTTCTACGATGTCCGTGTCGCCGTCGAGCCGGCTCCTGACGACCTTGACACGGAGAAGTACGAAACGGACAACCCGCGTGGAACTGGCGCTGAAACATCACGTGTGGGAGGTGACTAACGATGACGAACTATGGCCTCGTAATCGACCAGGAGCGGTGTATCGGCTGTCAGGCATGCGCAGTGTCATGTAAACAGGAGAACAACGTCCCGATGGGACAGTTCTGGAACCGCGTCCTCACGGAGGGCGGCGACAAGATGGACACCCCGTCCGGTGGCTACCCCGAAGACGGCGGCAGCGGGGCGCTAGATATGCAGTACCAGCCGACGGCGTGCCAGCACTGCGAAAACGCGCCCTGCGTGAAGGTCTGTCCGGTCAACGCGACGTACACCCGGGACGACGGAATTGTCGAAATCGACTACGACAAATGCATCGGCTGTCGCTACTGTATGGCCGCCTGCCCGTACAACGCGCGGGTGTTCAACTGGGACGAACCCGACCATATGCCCGAGGAGGGGACGGGCGACGTTGCCGCCCGGCCACAGGGCGTCGTCGAGAAGTGTACGTTCTGTAGCCATCGCGTCGACGAGGGACTCGACCCGGCCTGTGTCGTCAACTGTCCTGCCGACGCACGCATCTTCGGTGACCTTGACGACGAGGGAAGCACCGTCTCGAAGTACATCAACGAGTACGAGACGGACCGGCTCCTCGAAGACCGCGGGACGAACCCGAAGACACACTACATCAGCGGCGAGATGAGCCCCGGTCGGCCACAGACGTCGGATAAAATGGAGAGCGAGCTCGACGATGTCTCTCCGTGGTCCGATGGGTCAGAGGACGTGCCAGCTGAGGCCGGTGAAAGCGACAGCAGTGGCTCGGGTGGAAGCCACCACTCCATCGAGGGTGATGCAGCTCCACACGTCCCAGCAGTGGGGTCCGGAGGTGATGACTGATGGCCGCTGACTCATCCCGAATCGCGATTCCGGCCTTCGGAACGAAAGGAAAGCTGTGGCTCGGCCTGCTCGCGAGCCTCATGGTCGCTGGACTGGCAGCCTGGGGCTACCAACTCACCACGGGCCTTGTGGCCACGGGGATGCGCAACGTCTTCTCGTGGGGCCTGTATATCATGATGTTCGTCCTGTTCGTCGGGCTGTCCGCCGGCGGGCTCATCATTTCGAGCGCACCGAAGTTCTTCCACTCACACCGCTACGAAGGGTTCGCGCGGCTTGGCGTGCTGGTCAGCCTCGCCTGTATCACGGTCGCGGGCCTGCTCATCCTCCCGGACATCGGGCGGCCCGAGCGGCTCTACCAGTTTTTCACCTCGCCGGACTTCCGCTCACCGATGGTGTGGGACTTCGGGATTGTCATTCTCTACGGCGTGCTAAACCTCTGGTATCTGTGGCTCCTGACTCGGCGTGACCTTGCTGCGCGGGGGTCGCCACTTGCACTGGGTGTCGATGACACCGACGCCGGACGCGAGCGTGACCGCACGCTCATGTTCTGGACCGCGGCACTCGCACTCCCGACTGCAGTCGCCCTTCACTCGGTGACCGGGTGGATTTTCGCGACGCAGATCGGACGTGGAGACTGGTTCAGCCCCCTTGTCGCACCGGTGTTCATCGCCAAGGCACTCGTCTCCGGACTCGGATTGTTGCTGGTCGTGTCGATCCTCGCAGACCGGCTCACGAACTACGAAGTCAACCGCGAGGAACTCACGAGCCTCGGCAAGCTACTCGGTATCTTCCTCGCGCTTCACGTGGTGTACCTGCTTGCGGCCGAACGACTGCCCCACGCTTGGGCGAACCACTTCGAGTTCTGGGCCATCACAGAGAGCTTCCTCATCGGCGAGTCCGTTTATTTCTGGCTCTGGACCGTCGTCGGCGGGGCAGTCCCGCTTGTCATGCTGATGATTCCATCGCTGCGAAAGCGCGTGTCGGTCATCTTCACCGCGAGCCTTCTCGCGGTCTTTGGCACAATGTTCGAAGGCATCCGTCTGGTGTTCACGGGATACGAGGTCGCTAACATCAACCTCCCACCGGGCATCTCGCTCGGTGGCGAGTATGCCGGCATCACGACCGGCATCTGGGCGACTGCCGGAGCCTACACCCCGACGCTGGTCGAGGTGGTTGTCACCCTCGGTATCGTCGCCTTCGGCGCGCTCATCGTCACGCTCGGCCTCAAGTACGTCCCGATTCAGCGAGTCGACGGACAGTATGCAACTGATGGCGGCACACAGGAACGACAATGACTGGACAGACTGACACCTCCACCACACGTGAGCGATCTCCTGAGCACGACATCGGGAGCGATGGGTTTCGGTCGGACGCCGCGGCGACCTACGCTGTCCTCGCCGAATGTTGGCGAGAACCGACCGAGCAACTGACCGAAGCCATTGAAGCCGGTGAGTTGGCTCCGGTGGTCGGTGACCTCGGCTCGGCTGACCGACATCGTCTCAGGACCGAGTACACCCGACTGTTTATTGGGCCAGCGGGACCGCCATGTCCGCCCTACGAGAGCGTCTATCGCGACGGCGAAGACCCAGATGCACTCGGCCCGGTCAAGGGACCAGCCACGATGGCTGTCGTGCGCTGGTACAGAGAGTTCGGCGTCCAGCCCGCGGCTGCCTATTCGGACCTCCCGGACCATATCGCCACGGAACTGGAGTTCGCTGCCTATCTGGCAGAAGCGGGCTTCGACGACCAGCTTGACCAGTTCTTCGAGGAGCACCTCGCTGCTTGGACTGACGAGTTCCTCAGGCAAGTCGAGACAGAAACACGGGAACCGTTCTACGCGTCGCTGGCAACGACGACCCGAGAGGTCATACATCAGTAGTGACGCTTCGGGGCGCTCCCCGGATTTGTAGCGGCGACTAGACGCGTTCTCTACGGGTGGTCACCCCACAGAACTGCTATTCTCACTTGGGGTCGTGACAGACCGGTTCTGGGGTGACAAACCGCACCTATCGGCGGTTGGACCGACACCCGCCTCGCCGGCGGCGTCGGGGAGCGTCCGCTACGGCGGCGTCTATTTGCTTCTCGGCGTCGAATTCCGCGTATGCGTTTCAGTCGCGCCCGTACGGAGGAGGTTCTGCGCGCTCTCGTTCACGAAATCAGGGCGGAACGGCTCACGTTCATGGCTGGCTCGATAGCCTACCACGCGTTCCTGTCGATTCTTCCGCTGTTATTGCTGGTGTTGACCTTCGTCCAGCGAACGGAGAACGTCACGCTACGGGCCTCCATCGTCGGCATCATGGAGGCTGTTCTGACCACACAGGCAAGCGGCATCATCCAGCAGGGACTGACCGAGGCCGACGCGTCCGTGTCGGCGCTGGGCGTGGGCTTTCTTCTCTGGGGCTCGCTGCGAATCTTCCGGGGGCTTGACACGGCCTTCTCCGACATCTACGAGACGGGCGCGTCGAACACCTTCCTCGACCAGCTCGGCGACGGGCTGGTACTGCTCGTGACCGTCGCAGTGGCGATACTCAGCGCCAGCGCGCTCGGCAGCGTCCTGCCCGAGACCGGAAGTGGCCCGCTGTGGACAGTCGCCAGCGGGCTGGTCCGGGCCGCCGGATTGTTCGTTGTCTTCTATCCAATGTACTACATTTTCCCGGACACGGACGTTTCACCGCTTGAAGCTGTTCCCGGCGTCGCGTTTGCCGCAATCGGACTTACCGTCGCGCAGGTTCTCTTCACGGCGTTCAAATCCGGTTCGACGGGCGGGAACATCATCGCCAGCATCCTCGTCCTGCTGAGCTGGCTGTACATCATCGGGCTGGTGATACTGCTCGGGGCGGCCATCAACGCCGTCCTCTCGAACCGCTCTGCGGACGTGGATATCGACCCTGTCGTTGGCGAACATTCCCAGCAAAACACCATCCGGACAACGACGATGTCCCGCGAGGCGCTGCTGGCCGAACTTGAGACACTTGCCGACCGTTTTCAGCAAGGACAGGGGACAATCACCGTCGAAATCGCCGACGAGCGTACCGATATCGACTGCCCGGAAACCGCGACTGTCGACCGTTCGTCGGACGTGTTCGGTCTGGACCAGTCGGTCGCGCTCACGCTCAGATGGTGGCCGAACGAGAAATAACGCCGTCCTACTGCGCGTCGCGTCGCTCCCACGCCTGTACCGTCGGCAGTGACCACCCGCGGCCGATGCCCAGTCCTCGGGCCAGCAGCACTGCGAGTGCGCACCCGGCCGATGCTACGCTGACGCTCACGCCAATCTGTGCCAGCGCCCAGAAGGCGAGGCCGCCGATAACAGCACAGGACGCATAGAAATCCTCACGGAGAATAAAGGGCGTTCGGCCCAACAGCAGGTCCGATATCGCGCCGCCGCCGGCCGCGTTGACCGTCGCCAGCGCGACGACGGCAAACACCGGGAGGCCGGCCTGCTGACCAAGCAACGCTCCGGTGGTAGTGAACGCCGCCAGCCCGATAGCGTCGGCCGTCAGGACGACCGGATGCTGGTGCCCGTCATCGAGGAAATGCACGAACAGCACAGCGGCGGTGACACCAAGCAGCGACAGGGCGACTTCGCCGGGTGACTGCAGGGAGTTCGGAACCCTGTTCAACAGCAGGTCCCGCGTCGTCCCGCCACCCAGTGCCGTCATCACGCCGACGACCGTGACGCCGAACACGTCGTAGCGCTCTTCGATGGCTTTCGCCGCGCCGACGAATGCGAACCCGACCAGTCCGATAGCGTTCATCACCGCAAACGCGTCGGTCACGTTCCCCCTCCGGCCCACTGGGACCTGACACGTATGCGACCGCGAGCGAGTCGGCCCGCCGCCACGAGTATAGCGGTCATTACCGTATTACTATGGGTGCGGACAATTATGCCTTTAGACCTGCGCTGGCGGCGTGATACTATTTGTCACTGCTTACTGCCAGCGACTATACCTACGGCTTGGCTGTCTCCAGCACCCAAGCCTCGGGCGTTTCCCGACGGACTTCGAACGGGTCGAAGGCCTCACGTGGCGCCTCCGCAAGCCGGCCCAGGAACTGTCCGACGGGGGTCGGGTCGCGGTCGCTGACGAGGACGAACGGCTCGCCGCTGTCCAGCGCGGTGAACCGTTCGCGAACCCGGTCTTTGCGCTCTTGTGGTTGCAAATCCCGGATATCGGCGGTCGGGTCGACGCCTACTTCGCCGGCGGTGTCGAGGGCGGACTCGACGGCGTCCCCCAAACTGCTGACAGCGTCGGGCACGCTGCCGGGTGCTGGCGTCCCCTGCAGGTCGTGCGAGAACGGGAGTTCGGCCAGCACCTCGGCATCGAGGTCTCCCAGCGCGTCGCCGGTGAACAGGTCGTTCGGTTCGCCACAGCAGTCACAGACGTATTCGGCCATGTTGACGACGGTTCCCAGCACCGGCACGTCGTTGTCGCGGAACAGTTCGACGGTTCGGCTGGTGTCGCTGACGCTCGCGTGAAACGGCGTCGTCACGACGACCACGCCGTCGACCGGGACCTCCTGTAGCGTCGTCAGCACCACGTCACCCGTTCCCGGCGGCAGGTCCAGCACCAGCACGTCGTCGTTTCGCCAGGCGGTGTTCTCGAAGAGGTCGTTGAGCGCGTCGTGGGCCATTGCCCCGCGCCAGGCCAGCGGCGCGCCGCTTTCCATCAGGCCGACGCTCATCACGTCCATGTCGCCCGCACGGACCGGAAGCGGGTCGCCCTCCTCGCTGGAGTGGACCGGGCCGCTCACGTCCAGCAACTCGGGGACGTTCGGGCCGTGGATGTCGGCGTCGAACAGCGCCACGTCGTTGTCGGCGGCCAGCGCACAGGCGAGATGCGTGGCCACCGTCGACTTGCCGACGCCGCCCTTCGCGCTGGCGACGGCGACGACGCGGTCGAAGGACTCGACGCCGGCGTTGCCCTCACCCGTGGGCGTCGTCCGTTCGACGTGGACGCTGTCGACGCCGTCCACGTCGTCGACCGCGTGGAGCATCGCTTGGACGACCTGCGTGCTCGTCTGCCCGTCCAGCGCGGTCAGGTCGGCTTCGATTGTCACCTCGCCGTCGGCTGCGTCGATGTTCTCGACGAACCCTGCGTCGAACACGGAGAGGTCAGCGTTCGGGTCGCGCACGTCTCGCAGTGCGGCTTCGATACGGTCGGTCAGTGTAGTGGGCGTTCCGTCAGTCATCGTCAGAGGTCGGGCATCCGATTGAGTCTGTCTTCGCCGGGCAGTAGTCGCGCGTCGTTCTCCAGCGCGCCGCCGAACTGCCGGCGGAACCGTCCGGGATCCACGTCGAGCGACCGTTCGGCGGTCTGTCGGACCACGGTGGCCGGGTCGTCAGTTAGTTCGCGCAGTCGCTCGCGGGCGCGGTCCTCGTCGACGCCGCCGAGCATGTGGGCGGCCCACTCGCGGACCCGCTCGCTGTCGTCGTGGCTCTGTTCCAACAGCAGGTCGGCCATCGCCTCGCCGCGGAGTTTGAACAGCGAGATAGCCGCGTTGCGCCGGACCGCGTGGTGGTCGTCGTCGATTGCGGCCGCGATATCGTCCTCGTGGGCCTCGCGGTCGACGTTATCGAGCGTGACGACGGCCTCCGCTCGGACCCACGGGTTGGGGTCGCCCAACAGTTCCACCGCCACTGCCGCGGCCCGCTCGCCGCCGTGGGCGGTCAGCGCCTCAACGGCGAACTGGCGCACGTCGCTGTCGTCGTCGGTCGTCGCAGCGCGGGCCAGCGCCGCCACGATTTCGTCGGTGGACGCGCGGTCTTTGAGTTCGAGGGCGGCGCGGCGGCGGTCGGTCTTCGCGCCGTGTTCGATGTCGGACAGCAGCGACGCCACCGCGTCGTCCGCGACGGGTTCGGTGTCGCTGGCGGCCAGTTCCTCCGGCGTCGCCTCGCCGATGGTCACGTCCTCTCGGCTCACCTCGATATCTTCGAGCGCTTCGATGTCGGTGTGCAGGCCCGGGCTGCGCTCGGGGTCCAGTTGTGGGTCCGGGTCCTCTTCGAGGTGCTTCTCGAACTCGTCGTCGTCGTGACAACCAGTCATCGTCTCCCCTCCTGTGCGGTGAGCGCGGCGATGCCGAGCGCGAACGGGAGCGCACGCGGGAGCGACGCCGGGACGCCGGCGAACGCGACCAGTGCGACGCCGGCGAGTAGCGGCCACCGCCGCGTTCGACTCGCGGCGCTGGCCGTCGTCACCGCACCGGCAGCGGCCAGTGCGATGACCGGCAGACTCGTTCCGACGACGCCGGTGCCCGTGAGCGTGACCGCGCCAGTGACGAACGGGACAGCGCGACCGACGCTCAGAACGACGGCGAAGGCGGCGAGGCCGCCGATTACTGCGCCCCAGTCCGCCGTCGACAGCGAGCGCCAATCGGTCGCGGCGAACGCCGGTGTCGACGCGATGCCGAGCAGTGCCACGTTGGAGGCAACCGAACGGAGGTCCGTCCAGCCGCCGACGCCGCTCGCCAGCCCGATGCTCAGCGCCGCGACGAGCAGGGCGGCCGCGCCGGCCGAAACGAAGTCCAGCTGCCGTCCCGTGACGGCGGCGACGGTCGCCGTCCCGAGGACGATTGCGGCGGCCGCCGGCAGCGCCGCGGCGCTACTGAGCAGCGACAGCAGCCCGAACACGCCGACGAACAGCAAGCCGATGCCGGTGAGCGGGTCGGCGTCGGTGACGGCCACGGCGATTGCCGCGGCGGCGACGACGGCCGTCGACGCGACCGTCACCGGGCCGGGCGCGACCGGAACCTCATACCCCGGTGCGTTGACGAACAGCACAGCGAAGTAACGGGCGGCGACCGCGACGGCCGCAGCGCCGACTGCGAGGTCCGCCAGCGAATGGCTTCCGCCGTGTAGCAGCGGTCTGACTCGCTGCTGTAGCGCCGCCGTCATCGCTGCTCCTCCAGCCGTGCCGCGAGGTCGTTGCGGTCGGCTCGGACGAACGCCTCCAGCAGTTCGCCGAAGCCGCCGTAGATTTCCGTTCCCGGTTCGTCAGCCAGTCTGTCTGCGACGCCTGCGGCCGCGTGGCCAAGATGGCGGTCGTGGAAGTCCAGCCGAGCGATTGCGGCGTCCTCGCCGACGGCGGCTTCACGGCGGGCCAGATAGCCCGCGAACTCCAGTTCGTAGGTCAGCGCGTCATGGTTGTCCCGCTGGTTCTGGTCGATTTCGAGGCCATAGTGACTGTAGGCACGCGATAAGTCGAGATTCACGTCGTTCCAGGAATGGGCCGGCCGGTACTTGGACTCGTACAGCGGGACCGGCGGCCCCTCCGCCTCCAGCGAGCCGTCGGTCCGGTCCGTGTACTCGCTGTAGCCGAGTTCGAAGATGTCGTTGTAGCGGGCCGCGAGCGTCTCGTAGTCGTCGTCGGTGGTGAGCGATGGGATGGCCACGTCGAGGCCCGTCCGGTCGAGACACGCTCTCAAATCGGCTTCCAGCGTCCCGTCGGCCGCCGCGCTGTGGAACGACTCCTCGGGGTACTCGAACGCCTTGGCGAGCGTGGCGTACACCGCACCTCGTGCGGCGGCGCCCTCGTCGAGGTCGTCCATGGGGTCAGTTGGTGTCGTTGCCATCACTCGGCCCCCCGTGTGCGGTAGATGCCGAAGCTGGTGACGCCGACGACGCCGACGATAGCGATGCCGGCGAGGCTCCACAGCAGCGTCTCGTAGGGCGGGCCCTGCGGGCCGCCGCTGAACGGGTAGTAGTGCCACTCGCTGACGGCTTTCTGGCCGGAGCGCTCGCCGTTCGAGCCGTTCCAGACGGCGAAGGCCACGTCGAGGTCGCCGTCGGTCCGCAGGTCGGTCCGGTTCTCGCTCGGCGCGTCAAGCTGGCGCGAGTAGACCACCGTCCAAGTGGCGTTGCCGCCAGTGCCGCTGTGACTCGCGTTCGCCTGCACGGTTGGGTTCTCGAACGCTGTCGTCGAGCCAGCGCCGCCGGCCAGCAGTTCCTGGGTTCCGGTCGCTCCGCTCCAGTACCAGACGTTGACGCGGTTGTCCGGGCCGCCCATCGCTATCGGTGGCCGGGAACTCGTGTTCGTCGGGAACTGGACCGCGACCGCGTCGGCGAACTCACGCGTGGCGCTAGCGTTCATGTCCTGTGTCGCGTCGTGCCACTCCAGACGGACGAACAGGCGCTCGTCAGTGCGCGCCGCCTGCACGTCGACCGTCTCGACGGACGTGTCGTCGGCGTTCGGCACGCTACTCGGGGCGCTCGAAAGCGGCACGTCCGAGGCCGGGACCTCATCCCAGCCGTCGGCGTTCGGTTCGGCGAGGTCGGCCGTCGATACCTCCGAAACCGGGATCTCGTGTGCTGGCCGGGCGCTCACCATCGGCGCGGCCACCGTCGAGACGACGATGAGCGCCGAAAGCACCGCCGTGAGTGTGAGCGTGCGTCGGTGGTCAGTCATCGTTGACCACCCCCTGAGCACGCTCAGGGGCGGCCAACTGGGACCGCTCGCGGGCATCGCCCGCTCGCGTTTCCGAGCCGCGTAGCGGCTCGCTACTCATCTTCGAACACCGCTGGCGTATTCGCCAGCGGATTCGAACTCGCTCACTACGCTCGCTCGTTCGAACGCCGGAAGACCGCAGGTCTTCCGAGCTCGACGTTCGTTCGCGGTGCTCACTCATCGTCGAACACCTCCAGTCGGTACTGTTTGGCCGGGTTCTTGTCCTGGAGCAGCTCCATCAGTTCGCTGTCCTCGCCTTGTCGGGCCCGCTGGCGCTCCCGTTCGATGGTGTCCAGCGCCTGGTCGACGCCGTCGCCGAACAGGTCCCGGAGGTACTGACGGGGAATCCGATCGATGTCGACTGTCTCCCCGTCCTCCGTGTGCTGCCCGGGGGCAAAGGGTGGAATGTAGTAGACGTTCGGCTGCGTGCGGAACTCCGGATGGAGCGGGAGGGCCACTTCGTACTCATTGACGAGCTTGTGGATCGGTCCCTCCTCGTCGTCGAGGAAGCCGACCAGCCGGAGCTGGGGCGGGCACTCCTCGGCACAGGCCGGGGCGAACGTCTCCCCGTCGGGGCCTTCCCCTTCGATGCGGGGGTAACAGAAGATGCACTTCTCGGATTTCTTCGAGACAGTGTTGTAGTACACCTTCTTGTACGGACACCCCTCGACGCAGTAGCGGTAGCCCCGACAGCGGTCCTGGTCGACGAGAACGATGCCGTCTTCCTGGCGCTTGTACAGCGCCGAGCGTGGGCAGGCCTCGACACAGGAGGGATGGGTGCAGTGGTTGCAGATACGCGGGAGGTAGAAGTAGTAGCTGTTGGGGTACTCGCCGGCCCCCTGGTCTTCGTCCCAGTTTGGCCCCCACTCCGCGCCGTCGCGGGGCCGCAGCGGCTCGTCGCTACCCTCGTACATGATCTCCTCGTGGTTGAACTCCCAGGCGCGGCCGTAGTCCTCCTCGTCGGGAATCTCGCCGGGCTGGCGTTCCTTGTGCTCGCCGGATTTCCACCCGCCGCCCGAGTCCTCCCAGCCGCGGGGGTAGCCCTCGCCGGGCTTGGTCTCGACGTTGTTCCAGTACATGTACTCGCTGCCGCCGTCCTCCGTCCAGAGGTTCTTGCAGGCGATGGTACACGTCTGGCAGCCGATGCACTTGTTCAGGTCCATCACCATCGCGACCTGGTGGTCGACGCCGTCAGCGACGTTGACCAGCGTGTCCTCTTCGCCTTGGTCGTCCTGTTGGTCGGTACTCATTCGGTGTCACCTCCGCTCGGTCGGACATCGACACGCACGTCGCTGTTGACCCCGGTCGGCCCCCAGTAGTTCGGGAAGAAGTGCAGGTGTTCCCCGGTGTCTTCCGGGTACTGGACCAGCTGGGTCGGCTTCATGTACATCGGGACGAGCGTGTTGAAGTTGTCCCGGTCGGGGTACTGGAACTTCTCCCAGGAGAAGAAGTGCCGGACGGTCCCCGGTTCGCTGGAGGGGTAGATCTTCGCCTGCACCTCGACGCTCCCGAGGTCGTTGTACACCTCCACGGTGTCACCGTCCTCGATGCCCCGCTGCTGGGCGTCCTCGGGGTTCAGGTACACCACGGGCTCGCCGCGCTGGAGCCTGAGCATCTTGGTGTCGTCGCGCCACGTCGAGTGGATGGACCAACGACCGTGAGGCGTGTTGTACGACAGCGGGTAGTCCCCGCCGGTGTTCTCCGGCCCCTCCTTGTGGGTCGGGAGTTCCTCGCCGAGTTCGAGATACCAGTCGTGGTCGATGTAGTACTGCTGGCGGCCGGTGAAGGTCGGCCACGGGTTCTTATCGTGGACGTAGTCCTGCCACGGGACGTACGCCTCGTCGTCTTTGATGTCGGAACTCCAGTGGTCGCCAGCTTCGAGGAACCGCTGTGGTTGCTCGTCGATGTCGTCGAAGGTTATCTGCTCGTCGCTGCCCTCGGGGTTGGTCTCCTCAGAGTGTTCGAGGATGAACTCCGCCGCGGCTTTGTCTTCGACGAGCCCTTGTTCTTCGCCGGTCTCCCAGTCACGGACGTAGTCGTCGTAGATGGTCGTGAGATCGATGGTCCGGTCGAACTTGCGGTCCTCGATCGGCTCGACACCGCGTTCCTGGGCGCGCTCTTGTATCTTCTCGGCGAGCAGGCGGAATATCTCCCAGTCGGTCTTGGCCTCGCCGAGCGGTTCGACGGCCGGCGTGAACGGGTGCACGTAGGTGTGCATGTCCGTCTCCGAGAGATCGTACTTCTCGTAGTGGCTGGCCGCCGGCAGGACGATGTCGGAGTACATCGCCGTCGAGTCCATCCGGAAGTTGATGTCGACGACGAGATCGAGTTTGGGCCAGAGCTGTTCTTCGAGGGCGACGTTGCCCTTGGCCTGGTTGAAGTAGTTCCCGCGCCAGACGAACATCGTGGACGGGTCCGGTCGGTTCCCGTCGTCCCGTTCCTCGGGGTAGACCGGCATCCATCCCTTGTCGATGGACTCGCGTATCTTCTCTGCGGTGTCCGGATCAGTGTTGTCGAGGATACCTGCGTGGAAGTAGGTCCACAGCGTCGTCGGGACGCCGCGGACGTTCCCGGTCGGGAACGAGAGCACCTTCCAGCCGTGGAACGACCAGATCTTCTCCTGGCCGACGTAGTGGTCCAGTCCGGTGCCGGGGTCGCCGAGGTTCCCCGTCAGCGTCACGAGCAACTGGATGGCGCGGTTGCCAAGGTCGTTGTGGTACCAGTCGTTGACGCCCTTGCCGTGGATGATTTTCGCGGCGTCGGCCTCGGCGAACTCACGTGCGACTCGCTGGTAGGTGTTCTCGCCGACGCCGGTCTCTTCGTGGACAACGTCCGGCGTATACTGGCTGAGCTCGTCGGTGAGGTTCTCCCAGACCGACCGGACCGCGACGCTGCCCTCGTCGGTATCGACGCTCCGCTCGACCGATAACTGCGGGTCGAAGTCGAGTTCGATGCTCGCGGAGTAATCCTTCTGGCCGTCCCGCTCGCCGAGCGAACCGGGTGCACGACGGAGGGTGCCGTCGGCGTCGACCATAACGAAGACCTTCTCGGGGTCGTCGGCATCCTCGGCGAGGCCGACCTCGCTCGCCCGGAGGAACTTCCCGGTGTCCTCCCGAACGAGCAGCGGCATGTCGGTCTGCTCTTTGAGGTGTGCCTCGTCGTGCAGTCCCTCGTCGACGATGGTCTGGGCCATGCCCAGCGCGAGCGCGGTGTCGCTGCCGCCGTGGGGCGAGAGCCACTCGTCGGTGTGGATGGCCGTCTGGGAGTAGTCGGTGAAGATACCGACCCGCTTTGCGCCCTCGTAGCCGGCGTCGAGGAAGTACTTCGCGTCGGGGATGCGCGTGACGTTGATGTTCGACCCCCAGGCGATGATGTAATCGGCGTTGTGCCAGTCGGCGGACTCGGCGTTGTCCGTCTGGGTGCCCCACGTAATCGGCTGGCCCGGCGGCAGGTCCGAGTACCAGTCGTAGAAGCTATGGGAGACACCGCCGAGCAGATTGACCAGCCGGGAGCCGGAGGCGAAGCTTACTGGGGACATGGCCGGAATGGGGGTAAAGCCCGAAATCGCGTCGTACCGGCCCGCCTGCACCTCGTCGATGACGTGGTCGGCGATTTCGGTCAGCGCCTCGTCCCAGCTAATCCGCTCCCACTGGCCCTCGCCGCGCTCGCCCGTGCGGCGCAAGGGGTGGAGCACGCGCTGGTCGGCGTTGACGTAGTCGGTGTAACACGCCCCCTTCTGGCAGCCCCGTGGATTGGGGTCGGGGAGGCTCTCGTCGAACGTCGGGTAGTCGCCGGCCTGTTCCTCGCGCCAGACCTGGCCGTCCTTGACGTAGACGTTCCACGAACAGGAGCCGGTGCAGTTGACGCTGTGGGTCGAGCGGGCGACGGAGTCCCAGTCCCACTCGTCGCGGTACAGGTCCTCCCAGTCCCGATACGGATACGACCCGATGGGGTCGTCGACCGCTTCGAGGCCGTCCATGCCGTCGTCGGCGAAGGACAGCCCCGTCGCGCCAAGCAGCGATGCGGCTCCGAGGCCACGAACGAAGTCGCGGCGACTGATTCCAGCACTGTCCCCCTCGTCGTCGGTCAGGTCGTTTCTACTCATTGGTGATGAACACTGTCGCAGTCGCGCAGGCAGCCCCGACGATAGCCAGTGCGATGCCGGCGAGCGTGCCGCCGCCGACTTCGAGGCCGGCGGCGACCAGCGCGAGGCCGACCAGCTTGCTCGTCGTATCCAGCAGGCGATACTGCCGCTCTGTGAGCTCGACGCTCGCAGTCATCCGTCTCCCTCCGGTTCGGTGTTATCTGGTTCATCCCCGACGGAGCCGCCGTCCGCGGCCACGTCGCTCTCCTGTGCCGGCGTGGGCTCGCCGTCGCGCAACAGCAGGTACGTGATGCCGCCGAAGATGGGTGGGACGACCAGCAGCGCGGCCGTCAGGATGGGGTTGACCACGTTCGTCGTCGTTCCGAGCACCTGGTCCGCGAGGATGTTGTTCATCCCCGCAATCGAGGCGATCATGATGAACGCGACGGCGGCCACGCCCACACCGGTCTGCCAGGCCCGGTCCAGCGGGTCCGCGGTGAAGTGGGTCGGTTCCGTCCGATCGATGAATGGCCAGATTGCGACCGCGGCAAACACCAGCCCCGGGAGGACGATGCCGCCGACAAACTCCCCGTTGATGTGGGCCGGGCCGACGTTGAAGCTGATCTGTGGCAGGAGCTTCAGGAAGCCGTACACCCACATCAGAAACCAGTCCGGCATGATGAGGGCTGGCGTAGATGCGGGGTCGTTCGGGCCGTATTCGGCGACGTTGTGGACCGGCAGCAGGCCCGCAAGCGCCGACAGCGTCGCCGCGGTGACGAAAAACACCACCGCGGAGACGGCGGCCTGATTCGGGAACGCGGGCAGGCCGATGATGATGTCGTCGTCGTCCTCGTCGACGGACTGACGGCCGCCGGTCACGTCGCCGTCCCGCGGGGCTTCGGTGTGTTTCTGTCGGATGAGGATGGCCATGTGGACGGCCAGCCCCACGGCAATAGCCGCCGGTATCACGAGGACGTGCAGGAAGTACAGCCGCGGGATGGTGGCGCTGGAGGGGAACTCCCCTCCGAACACCACCTGGCCGAGGAAATCACCTAACAGGGGGATGGAGATGGTGAGGTTGTAGCCGATGCTCGTGGCCGTGGCCGCGAACTCGTCGAACGGCAGCGCGTAGCCGGTGTAGGCCGCGCCCATCGAGAGGGCCGCGAGGCCGGTGCCGACGATCCAGTTCGGCTCCCGCGGATTGCGGTACGCGCCCGTGAAGAACACCCGTAACATGTGCAACCCGATGGAGGCGACAAAGAGGTGGGCCGCCCAGTGGTGGAGCCGGCGGATGAACATCCCGAAGGGCACGTCATAGGTGATGTGCAACACCGAGACGAACGCTTCGGGCATCTCCTCGCCCTGGAACTTCTGGACGCTGCCGTCGTACTCCACGTCGGAGGTTGAGGGTTCGAAGAAGAACCCGAGGAAGACCCCCGACAGAATCAGGAGGAGGAAACAGAACAGCGCCACCTCGCCCAGCAGGAACGAGTCCTCGGCCGGGAACGCCTTGCCGAGGAACGTCTGGCCGTTCTCCAGGTCGAGGCGCGTGTCGAACCAGTCGTAGACGGCTTTGGCGCGGGACATTATCCACCTCCGGGGCCGACTGGCCCCTCGAAGTCACCGGTGGCGACGAGGAATCCGTCGCTGGTCATCGTAATCGGGAGCTGTGGGAGCGGTCGTCCCGGCGGGCCGCCACTGACTGCCGCCCCCTCCAGAACGTTGAATTTCCCGAAGTGGCAGGGACAGACGACCAGGTCCTCCTCCCGATCCGAGACCATACAGCCGGCGTGGGTACACACCTTCGAGAAGGCGGCGTAGCCGTTGACTGTGAACCCCTCCGAGATGTCGCTGCCGTAGTCGGACTCGGCGTAGCGCACCAGCAGTGTGGGCGCGTCCTCGATGCCGGGTCGTGGCTCCGGGAACACAGTCATGTGTTCGCCCTCGGAGAGTCGGCCCTCGGTGATGCGCTCGCCTTCGCCGTCGACGAGGTGGATGCCGTCGGAGTACACAGGTCCCTTGTAGCCTCGCTCAAACACCTGCGTGGTGCTGGCGAGGGGCGCGGTGAGGCTGGCGACGGCAGTCAGGCCGCCGACGGTCGCGAGGAACTTCGCGAAGTCACGCCGGCGGAGTTCCGCACGGGCGTCCCCGTACAGCGTTGGAGATGTACCGGTGGCCCCGTCACACGAGCAGTCGTCGCCCTGTTCCTCGTCGTCGTCATCGGGTTTCGGATAGTCTATCATTCGTGCCCCCTGATCTCGGCGACTTCGACGTGTGGCATGAACCAGGCGTAGTACGCGACCGTCGAGAGCGCGAGCGAGAGGAACATCCCAGTCGCGTACAGCCCGAAGTACTGGGTGCGGGCGAGCGTGAGGTACTCGCCGGTGAACAGCGCCGCGAAGACGATAGAGAGGACCGTCAGCCCGCTCATGGCGACGAGTCCTTCTATGGCGTCCGAGGCGTCGTGGTACTCGACGACCCAGCGGTGGTCCGTGTTGAGCCACGGCAGCGAAACGGTCCCGCCGTCGGTGACCGGCTCGGCCTCGTCGGGCGGCCGGACCGCCCTGTTCATAAACTGGTGGGCGGCCGTCAGCACGCCCACGAGACCGAACAGGGCGACCCAGACGACGACACCGACCTGGCTCGGCGACAGTTTGTTCGGCGTCTCTACTGGGCTTTCGAGCGGCCGGATGTCGCTGACGCTCTCGTCGATAGCGATTTCCTCCGACGGTGGTTCGCCGTGCAAGGCGACGTACCACATCGGCAGCAACACCGCTGTTATCAACAGACCGATGAGTATCGTGTTGCGTCTCATAATCTTGTGTTATCTCGGTTCGCCAGCGATTCGAACGGCTATCTGCGTCGCTGTATTCGGGGTTTATGCCAGCACCCCGATGAACTGCCAGCCCGACATCTTAGGCCCATTATATGGCGGTTTTTTATACGAACATGTTCGCGTGACCTTTCTTATGTGAGCCGAGTCATCTATCGAACATGTCGGGCCGAATACTCGCCGAGGTCGAAGTGTTCGGTCCTCGGTCCTGTCACGTACAGCCCCACGCTGATGAGGAGTGGTCAGTGTCGTCGGTCTCCCGAAGCGTAACGAGTGCCGCTGCTGACCCCGTCATCGAAGAGTTTACCCTCAAAGGTGGTGACGGGCCGCCGTCAGTGCTACAGACCGATGGTCTGAACGTTGACCACGTGTTCGCCTACGAGCAGCGACACGTTTTCCAACTGTCCAGAGCGGCCGGGCAGGGCTGCGTGTGTGAACGTATCGAAGCAGCCGGCTGCGTCGTTCATGAGTTCACGGCGGACACCGAATCCCTCGTCGTCACCTTCCTCGTTGACGATGTTCCGACCCTGCGAGAGATTGTCGCTGACCTCCAGTCGGAAGGCGAGGCCGTCAAACTCCGGCGGCTACTGGAAGACACCCCCACCGAGGCGGACCGGCCGGTCGTGCTTGACCGCGCAAAACTGACTAGCCGCCAGCGCGAGGTGCTGGCTCGGGCCCACGAGATGGGCTATTTCGAACATCCGCGCGATGCGACCGCCGGTGACGTGGCCGACGCGCTGGATATCTCCACTTCGACGTTTACCGAGCACCTCGCTGCGGCCCAGCGAAAACTCCTTGATGACCTGCTTGACTCCTGCTGAGTGGCTCCACTCTGTGTCATGTCAGTGAGGCTGGCACATTCCATAGCAATTATTCCAGCCGGCACGCGAGGTGCCACTGCCGCTAATGACACAGGAACTGGGTCCCCTCGCTCGAACACTGTCGATGCCGTACTACGACGACGCCCTCCCAGCGCACGACCAGTTTCACGCCAAGCGAGTTCGAGACATCGCGCTTCGGCTCGCGGGCGACTGCAATGGATCGGTCGACCGGGATGTCCTTGCCGCATCAGCGTGGCTCCACGATATCGGTCGGCCCCGGGAGCGGGCCGGTGAAATTGATGACCACGACGACTGGGCCACGGCGGAAGCCGCACAGCTACTCGCGGCCGAAGGCGTGAAACCCGACCGAATCGGCCGTATCAAACACTGCATTCAAGCACACAGTATCCGCACGAGTTCGCCGGAGCCAAGAACGCTGGAGGCGAAACTCCTCTTCGATGCGGACAAGCTGGACGCTGCCGGGGCACGCGGACTCGTCCGACTGGCCTGTATCGTCGGCGAGCGGTCTGGGCGGACGGGTGAGAAATACGCGGTCATCGATGACACGTCAGCTACCGACCTCGGAACGTCGAATTCTCCGGATATCGAACTGCTTCGAGACTGGGCGCAGGAACGATTAGATACGCTGTACACCCAACCCGGCCGGCGTCTCGGTCAGACACGCCGGGAATTCATGGACGAGTTTTTCACCCACTTTGCCGGTGAAATCGGGGCTTCGGGGGAGTGGTAAACGACGTCCACGGAGTCACAGAACCTTTTCCCCTCGCCCCGGCGACACTGCATCTATGACCGAGTTCGACGCCGAGAAGTTCGACGAGAAATACGTCCACTACTTCGAAGAGCTCGAAACGGCGTACTCGAACGCGTATCAGGAACTGCACGGGCAGTACGACTCCGAGGTCCTTCGTGGGATCGACCGGCAGATTCTCAGCGAGAGCGAGCCGGTGTACGAGGGCAACGGGACGTTTAGCATCCGGCTTCCCGACGACACTGCAGCGCGTGCGCAGTCGTTGCCGGGCGACGAAGCGACGTTCGACACAGTGCTATCGGCGTTCACTGACGCTATCGAGCGCGAACTCCGTCGGCTGTTCGAATTCGAGTAATCGCCCCACGCTGCTCGACGGCTCGCTCGATAGCAGGCGTGCACAGCCTGTTTGCCACTCCTTCTAGCAGCGTTCGGCCCGGCGGATCGAAAACACCAGAATCAATGCAGTTCCGGTGCTAGTCCAACCAATTATACTAATGGCGACCGATTCAGATCTTCACTGTCTCTTTACCGCACCCGTTGAGGAGCAGCACGACTCGTACGTGATCGAGATTCCAAAACAGGAGGTCGAGCTGGGAACGCTGGCCCCCGAGACGCTGTACCGGATCGCACTGTTCCAGTCGGCGGCTGAGGCACCCGCGTCCCAGTCAGAGTCCCACTCCAAGCAAGAGCCGCAGTCTGGTTCCGACTCCAGGCAGGAGCCGCAATCCAGTTCTCAATCCGGACTGCAGTCCGATTCACAGTCCGACGAGCGGAGCAGGGAACCGGAGTTTGGACCGTCGTCCCCGCCCGTTGCCGAGGGTGAGACGCGTGTGGTCGAAATCGAGAACATCGGGGACAAAGGCGACGGCGTCGCGCGCATTGACGGCGGGTACGTCGTCATCGTCTCCAATGCGGATGTCGGGGAGCGCCTCCGCGTCGAGATGGATCAGGTCCGCGAGAACGTGGCCTTCGCGGAGATCGTCGAACGGCTCCCCTACTACGAGTAAGCCACCGGCTCTCTCGGCTGGTTCCTACTTTCGCACTCTGTCCGAGTTGGCCCGACCACTGGCCACGCAGCCGAGGGTATATTTTGCCGCCGCCTATCATCTCCGGTATGGGGCACGACCACGACGAAGCGACCGGCCACGACGAGGCAGGTCACAGCCACAGCGAGGATGAACACGGAGAGCATAGCCACGACCACGGAGAGCACGAACACGACAGTGACCACGACCATAGCCACGAGGAACACACCCATGACGACCATCACGCCCACGACGCCGAAGGGGTTGACATAGGGGTTCTCACAGTTTCCACCTCCAGAACACTCGATGATGACCCGGCGGGGGACATCATCGCCACGGCCTGCGAAGACGCGGGCCACAAAATCGCCGAGCGCCGCCTCGTCGCGGACGAGATGGACGCTATCGAGGACGCTGTCGCTTCCCTGCTAGATGACGGCGTCGACGTGGTTCTGACGACCGGCGGGACTGGGCTCACGCCCGACGACGTGACTGTCGACGCCATCGAACCGCTGTTCGACCGGCCGGTTCCCGGCTTCGGTGAACTGTTCCGCTGGCTCTCCTACGAGGAAGTCGGGCCGATGGCGATGGCCTCGCGCGCGACCGCCGGCGTCGTCGACGACCGCCTGGTGTTTTGCCTCCCTGGCAGCGAGAACGCCGCCCGGACGGGCGCGGAGAAACTCGTCGCGCCAGCCGTGGGCCACCTGCTTGGGCTCGTCCGCCGGTAACGCGGACCCGCACGGTTTTGGGCCGGCGTCGGCTACGGATAGCTATGTCCGAGGAGTTCACGCACGTCGATGAGGAGGGGGACGCACAGATGGTCGATGTGGGCGACAAGGCCGAGAGCCAGCGCCGCGCAGTCGCACGCGGACAGATTCGACTCACCGAGTCCACGCTGGCGGCCATCGACGCCGACGAGGTGGAGAAAGGCGACGTGCTGGCGACAGCCCGTATCGGCGCGATTCAGGCGGTAAAACACACCTGGGAGATGGTGCCAATGTGCCACCAGATCCCCATCACGAACGTCGACATCGAGTTCACCGTTGGCGACGAGGCCGTCGAAATCGTCGTGGCCGTCGAGACGGTTGGCAAGACTGGCTGCGAGATGGAGGCGCTGGAGGGCGTGACGACCGGCCTCAACGTCGTCTGGGATATGGTGAAAGCAAACGAGAAAGACGATGACGGCGAGTATCCCACGACAGCTATCGAAGATATCCGTGTGGTCGAGAAAACTGTCGACCGCTGAGGAAGGGCTACTGGCGACAGCTGCGACACCGCTATGAAAAAGGTCTATCTACGTCGCCCTGCTACTGGCGCGTATGCAAGTCCTCGGTATCGTCGGCCACTCCGACTCGGGGAAGACCACGCTGGTCGAGCGGTTGACACAGCGGCTCTCCGGGACCGGCCGTGTCGCGACGGTGAAACACTGCACGCACGCGCCGGATGTTGACACGGACGGAAAAGACACGGTTCGCCACCGCGACGCCGGAGCGGCCGAGACCGTCGCGCTCACCGACGACGGCGAGTGGTACGCGACGGGGCAGTCGCGGACGCTCGACGAGACGCTGGACGACCTTTCGCCCGACTACGACTACGTACTCGTAGAGGGGTATTCGGACGCGAACATCCCGAAAGTTGTCCTCGGCGACCGCGAGGCCGCCGACCCCGTCATCCATCGCACGCCCCACGGTGCAGACGCTGACCTTGACGACATCCTCACCGCGATGGAGGAGCGAGACCCCTACATCACGCTGGAAACACTTGTCGCGGACGTAAAGCGGGACCCGGACGAGGTGTACTCGGGTGCAATAGCGACGTTTACCGGGCGCGTTCGTGCACAGGAGGGGCCGGAGGACCCGCCAACGGAGCTGCTGGAGTTCGAACGCTACGACGAGGTCGCCGCGGAAAAGATGGCCGCACTTCGGCGGGATCTTGAAGCACGCGACGGCGTCTACGCGGTTCGACTACACCACAAAACCGGTGTGGTCGATGCTGGCGAGGACATCGTTTTCGTCGTCATTCTGGCCGGCCACCGAACTGAGGCGTTCCGCGCCGTCGAAGACGGTATCAACCGGCTGAAAGAGGAGGTGCCGCTGTTCAAGAAGGAAGTCACCGTCGACGAGGAGTTCTGGGCACACGAGCGATAAGCTGGTGGTGCGACTTTTCCTGCAGTAACCGCTACCGCCACGGCGTCGCCCGCAGTGCATGGACCACCAGCAGCGTCCCGAGCGCGACGCCGAGCAGCACTACTGCCACGGGCAGCGCCGCATCCAGTCCGTCAGAGATGAACGAGGCCCAGATCTGGACAGGGAGCGTCCGCGGATAGTACGCCAGCATCATCGTCGCGCCGAACTCGCCCATCGCGCGGGCGAAGGTCAGTACGAGTCCGGCGAGCAGCCCGGGCTTTGCGAGCGGGACCGTCACCGAACGCATCGTCCCGACCCAGTCGCGTCCGAGCGACCGTGAGGCTTCTTCGAGCCGGTCGTCAATGCCATCGAAGGCGGCCTTGGCAGTGACGACGAAAAACGGCGACGCGACGAACGTCTGGGCGGCGATGACGCCAAGCAGCGACCGTGTCAGCGTCAGGTCGGTAAGACCGCCGAGTCCGTTCGGGCCGACGACGGTCAACAACAACATCCCGCTGACAACCGGTGGGAGGACGAGCGGGAGGACGACGGCACCCATCGCTGCAGTCGCCAGCACGCTGGTGTTTCGCGAGAGCCAGTAGGCAAGCGGGAGGCCAAATACGACAGCGATGGTCGTACTGCCGAGTGCGGCAACGAGAGATGTGACTGCGGCGTTGATGACGTACGTCTCTGTCAGACTCGTCAGCAGCGCCGCCGGGGAGTACGTGATAACGAGCACCAGCACCGGAACGACAAAATACAGGAGTAGCACCGCTCCCAGCGCGGGAACGAGCTCGCGCACGCCGACCGTGTGGCCGGCACTGGTCTCACCGCGTGACAGTGTTCGGGACATCTCCCACTAGTCGAGGATAGGCCTGACGGAGAGTAAATCCGTGTGATGCGAGCCAGTCTCCGGACAGGACTGCCTCGAAGGCTGTACGTGTCGCTTCCTGGGTATTGCGGCGGATAGCCCCGTACTCGATAGGGCTGCCAGTGATTGCCGAGCCGTTCGGAAGCTCGTAGCTGGTGGTCTGATACTGTTCGGCGTATGCGGGGTCGCCAAGATGTATTTCCGGCGGGAACTCCCGGAAGGGGTAGTCCCGTTCGACCGCCATACTCCGGTAGACGAAGGCGGCGTCGACGGCTCCCGTCTCGAACTGCGCGAGCAGTTGTGTCTCGGGGTACGTCTGGTCCGGCGAGAGGATAGCATCTGGTAGGCCGGGTTCGTCGTAGTAGTCCGCCGCGAGGGCCAGCACGAACAGCGTTCGATAGCCAAGCGGGTCAAGCGCCGGGTCAGTACGGCCGAGCGAGACGCTGTCACGTCTGAGCGGCACGTACCACGGCTCTGCGTCCGTGATACGGGTCCCGGCGCTTGTCTCTGGGTTGTACGCAAGTACCATCTCGTTGCTGGCGATCACGGCGTGCCAGGCGGTGTCCATGACCCGGTTGAACAGGGTGGGGTCCGCCAGCGCGACAATAGCCGGGTCGCGCTTCCCGTCAGCGACCAGGCGGGCGGCCTGCACTGAACCGCGGGCTTCGACGGCGATTTCGACGTCTGTCTGGGTCTGGAGCGTCTCGCTGGCTGCCTTCTGTAAACTCCCTGCCACCAGCACGTCTACCCGTTCCTGCCCGAATGCCCCACAGCCAGCGGTTGCGGCGATACCACTCCCCAGTGCCGCAAGTACTGCACGCCGGGTTTGTCGGGCCATTATTGGCTCATTTCTCGTTCGGGTACATCCGTGTTGGGGTTGTTCCCAGTATTGACGGGGTGTCTTTCACGCGTTCGACCATAGTGTTTTATAACTTGGTAGTATAACCTAGTGATTATGACGCAGATGGCAGCAGCGCGGAACGGAACCGTCACCGAGGAGATGGAGCGAGTCGCAGAGCGCGAAGGTGTCGACCCGGCGTTCGTTCGACAGCAAGTCGCTGACGGACAGGCGGTGATTCCCGCGAACGTCGGCCACGACTCGCTGGACCCGATGATTATCGGCCGGGAGTTTGCGACGAAGGTCAACGCAAACATCGGCAACAGCGAGGAGACGAGCGATATCGAGGGCGAACTGGAGAAGCTTCACACCGCTGTCCACTACGGCGCGGACACGGTGATGGACCTCTCGACTGGGCGCAACCTCGACGAGATACGGTCGGCCAACGTCACGCACTCACCAGTGCCGGTCGGGACAGTTCCCATCTACGAGGCGGTCAAGCGCGCCAGCGACCCGAGCGAGATCACCCACGAACTGCTGCTTGACGTTATCGAGAAGCAGGCAAAGCAGGGGGTCGACTACATGACTATCCACGCCGGTGTCCGGATGGAACACCTGCCGCTGACTGACGGCCGTAAAACGGGGATTGTCTCTCGCGGCGGGTCCATCCTCGCCAAGTGGATCGAGGAGAACGGCATGGAGAACCCGCTATACACGAAATTCGAAGCCATCTGCGAGATATTCCGTGAGTACGACGTGACTTTCAGCCTCGGCGATGGCCTCCGGCCGGGCTGTCTCGCCGATGCCGGCGACGACGCACAGTTCGCCGAACTGGATACGCTCGGGGAACTCACGCGGACCGCTTGGAAACACGACGTGCAGGTGATGGTCGAGGGACCGGGCCACGTCCCGATGGATCAGGTCGCTGAGCAAGTCGAACGTCAGCAGGAGGTCTGTGACGGCGCACCGTTCTACGTTCTCGGCCCGCTCGTGACCGACGTTGCGCCGGGCTACGACCACATCACGAGCGCCATCGGTGCAACGGAGGCAGGCCGTGCCGGTGCGGCGATGCTCTGTTACGTCACTCCAAAGGAACACCTGGGCCTCCCGGAAAAATCCGATGTGCGGGACGGACTCGCGGCCTATCGCATCGCGGCTCACGCCGCCGACGTGGCAAACGGCCGCGAGGGGGCACGGGACTGGGACGACGCCCTCTCGGAAGCCCGGTACGCCTTCGACTGGCGCGAGCAGTTCGACCTGGCGCTGGACCCCGACCGCGCCCGCGAGTACCACGACCAGACGCTCCCCGGTGACAACTACAAGGAGGCACGTTTTTGTTCGATGTGTGGCGTGGAGTTCTGTTCGATGCGCATCGATCAGGATGCACGGTCTGACGGCGACATGGAATCGATCGAGGCCGACGCTGACGACCGGACTCCCCTCGAAGACTCGTCAGCGGCAGCGGTAAACCGACCGCCGGTCGGTACCCACGACGGGGCCGATATCCCCGGCCCTGACGCCGATATGCCCGCTGATACAGAGGGGAGTGCTGACGATTAGCACGGCGGTAGTTCTTTATAATCGGTGTTCGTTTATTGAAACGATGTCAAAGAAAGTCATCGCCCTCGTCGCGGTCATGGCACTTGCCCTCGTGTACGTCGTCAAGCGGTAACGCTGCGCGAATCGGCTGTATCACCCTCTGAACCTACTGCCGGCCGCCCTGCCTACTGGTCCTCAACGGCGTTGTATTGGGTCGGGTACTATGACGGCCGGCAGTATTCTCTCGGCTTCTGCGCTGTCAGCGGCAGCGCCGTCGCTTTCCGAACCCTTACCCGGCGAACCGCCGTACCAGCGTGTATGTACGGCGTCGTCACCCGTAACGAGGAGGAGACGGAGTGGTCTGAGTTCGACCGGGCGTTCTACGAGGTCAAGGACGTGACCGGCCGCGCTGTCGAACCGATTGCGGGCGCGGTAAACATGGTGTCCTGTTTCGGCGACAACGCGGTCGAAAGCGAGGAGGACCTGCTCGCGTTCGACGACGAGGGGACGCCGGCAACGCGGAACCAGCCGTACTTCGACTGGACGTACGTCTGCCCGACCCACGACCGCTACCGCGAGGGCCTGCTCGACATCATCGAGGAGGCCGCCGCCGTCAACGAGGACGTCCGCCTCGATGACGTGGGCTTTCCACGGGACGAGTACTGCCACTGTGACCGCTGCGAGCAGCGCTTCGCCGACAGCGAGTTCGAGGACTGGTCGGCCTGGCGCAGCAACGTCATCACGGAGTTTGTCGCCGAGGCTCGCGAGCGCGTGCCCGGGAAGATGTACCTCACGCTGTATCCAGACCCCTACCCCGGCCACCTCGAGGCCCGCTCGGGCGTCGCGGTTGACGACATCGCCGAGTACGTCGATGAGTTCGTCGTCCCCATCTACGACATGGCCTACTCGACGACCTACTGGCTGGAGATCCTGGCGAAAGGGTGGCAGGACCGCCTCTCGACGCCCTTTAGCATCGAACTGTACGCCGTCGACGTGGACGTGGACGACCTCTCGAAGGCCGTCGAGGTGGCCGAGGAGTACGCCGAGACCGTGCTGTTCGGTTACGACGCGAGTAACGCCCGCGCGACCATCCGCCGGATGAACGCCGACGCCCGCGACGGGCAGTCGTTCGGGCCGGAGTAATCGACCCGACTTCGGCGGCTCACGCTCTGCCGCTGAACCGCTGTCCGCGCCACTGCAGGATCTCTTCGCGGTCGCGCGTATCGGCCGGTAGTTTGTCAAACCACTGGGCCTCGCTGATTTCGTGGTCCGGGTCGTCGACGGCGATGTCGGTCGTCTCTGCTTGCGCCTCGTACACTGGCAGCACGCCCCAGGCCATATTACCGTCGCAGTAAAACTCGACCCGTCCGAGCATCCCCAGTCCCTCGATGGTTGCTTCGATGCCGCTCTCCTCGCCTAATTCCCGCAGTGCGGCCTCTTGGAAGGACTCGCCTCTGTCGAGCTCGCCGCCGGGTAGAACCCACATGTCGACGCCTTCGTGGCGGACGAGCAGGAGTTCACCGCTGGGTCGGTAGGCGAGCGTGTGTGCGCCGTAGGGTGCGCCGTGATCCCGAGCGCCGGTCGCCACGTCTCGGAACCGACTCCGCGGGACGTTGCGGTGGCGCGTGAACTCAATGAAATCCGTGTAGCGCTTCCGGAGGTCGTGATACGTCTGTTCGGCCGTCTGACAGGCCTTATCAGAGAGGAACCACAGGTCGTCGACGCTCGTCATCTGTGTCCTATCTGTGTCTGACACCTCGACGAAACAGCCGTCTCGATGGGGGAAAGCGGTGGATTGATCATGTCGATGGTTAGTTTAGAGAGTCCCATAACAGTTGTTGTGACAGATCGGCTGTCGTGGCGAATCTCGGGCGGCTTCGCTATCGAACCCGTTGCGTTGCTGACACTGGTGGGGAAGTGTGGATGGGGATACACGCTGGGCTGGCTCATTCGAAACGAAACACGGGAAGGTGTCCGAACAAGGAAAGCCACGCTCCCGTGTAGCAGGAACTCTTTGGTTTTGTGACGACCTGACGGTTCGTTCTACCCACTCGATCTATACGCCTTTGCGTTCCGTGGTTGACAGAACGCACGTGACTGTGGAGCTCCCCGGCACTTAATTCTATTTGTCTAAGCAAATATTTAGACAAGTCTAATTAGTGTTGGACCTTCCACAACCGAAGTGATAGAGAACATGGGAACGGTCATCGCTGGCCGGCGCACCGCTCGGTCTACGTTGATCGGCGTTTATCGCTGTCCCGATTGGTCAATACAGGACGTGTCACCGCTCCATTTACTGACCAGTCCACGGTTAGGCCAAGCAAACCCGAATCAGTCCCTTTTTGACGAGCCACCGAGTACCGCCGGGTATGGCATTCGAAGAGGACGACAGCGTTATTCTCCACGACGAGCACAGCGACTACGACGGCGAAGAAGGCACCATCACGCAGGTCGTTGAGACGATGTTCGGCGACGCCAACTACACGGTTTCCTTCGAGGACGGCCAAGAACAGGGCGTCCCCGAGGACAACCTCGAAGCCGCTGAGGACGAGTAGGGCCGCAATGTCGTCGGTTCCGTTCCACTACGTTGACCTCCGGACTTTCTGCTACGCAACAGAGGACGACAAGCGCGTTGAGGACGCGCTCCGGACGTTCCTCCCTGAGGACTACCCTGTCGAGCGCGCACAGAGCGAGGGGCACTACGGCGACCGGATCATCGTCCTTTCGGCTCGCGTCGAGAACGCCGACGACATCCGGCACGTGCTCACGCAAGTAGCGTCAGCGCCGGAGATCGACGCGGTGCGTGCGGAACTTGACGACCGGGTTGACGACAACTGCTCGTTTTTCCTCACGTTCGGCAAACAGGCCGCGTTCGGCAGGAACGTGGAACGCGGCGACGGCATCACGCTCCGGGCAAAAGTCGAGGCCTACCCTGCAAAGCGGGAGAAGGCCGTCGAGAACGCCCGCGAACTCCTAGAGGAGTTGTGATGTACGAGGCCGTCTACGCTCATCCTGACGGCGACAGCACCGTTGCCCGACACGCGCTGACGGCCGCTGATTCAGAGTACGACGGTATCGTCGTCAGGAACCACGGCGACGAACAGGCGGACTACGACGCCGATGCCATCAGCGACGCCTATGGGGTTGATGTCGCGGCCGGCATCGAGGTCCGAGCGGACGACCCCTCACGGGCGAGTGGCTTCGTCGGGAACTACCGAAGTGACCGGACGGTCGTCGTCGTCCACGGCGGCGACCGCCGCATCAATCGGTTCGCGGTCGAGCAACCGACTGTCGACGTGCTCGCCCATCCGATGCGTGATGACGGTGATTTCAACCACGTGCTGGCGAACGCGGCGGCTGACAACGGCGTCCGCGTCGAGTTCGACTTCGGCCCGGTGCTCCGGGCCTCCGGCGGCAGTCGCGTCCGGGCCATCAAGGAACTCCGGAAGCTCCGGGAACTGGTCGAGAACGCTGGCGCGCCCTTCGTCGTCTCGGCGTCGCCGAGCACTCATCTCCAGATTCGGGCACCGCGAGATATCATCGCGGTCGGGGAGACCATCGGCTTCGACGCTGACACCGTCCGCGAGGGCCTGACGGAGTGGGGTCAGATCGTGGAACGCAACCGCGAGCGCCAGAGCGGTGCCGTCATCGAACCCGGCGTCCGGCTGGAAGACGACGCAGACGATGCCGAGTAACTAGCGCTGATACCACTCTCACTGGACGGTATCGGTTCTGTGCAGGATGTAGTGCGTTGCAGCCCGATTCCGCTTTTTTCTACGACATGTCATCTGACTGACTTGACCCGAATGCGTTTGCATCCGACCGGAGTACACGAGACGTATGAAAGAACGACAGAAACACAAACTCGCGGACACGGCTCAACAGATCGTCGGCGGATTCCTGTTGTCCGGACCGTTCGTCGTGACCCAAGAGGTGTGGGCGCTCGCGCTGAACATGACCGTCTTCCACAACGTATTCCTCGTCTGTATTGTCGCAGCCATCGGATACGGCGGGCTGTACGGCGCTGACAACGACCGTGACCCCAGACGCGAAGCCGCGGTCGCCGGTGTCCCAGTCAGGTTCATTTCTGTCCTGCTTGTCGCGTTCGGCTCCGTCGGAACGCTCGCAATCGCGGTCACCGCTCCTGACCAGTTCCTGGGTGAGCTTCCCCTGGCTGACCAGATGATCGTCACTTTCCGCGCCATCAGCGTCGGGGCTGTGTTCAGTGTCGTCGGCGCGGTGACGACCGACAGCCTGTTCTGACCCGACGCCGGACCGCTCTACTTCTCGGGGCACTGTGCTGTGTGACTGAGACAGACTACCGCCGACTCCCACACCACACCGCTCATTGTCCTCCGTTCCAACGCTTGTGTATGAAACACCTCCCGAAGCATCTCCGGCCCCGGTGGCGTTATCTTGCCGTCGGCATCGAGACGTGGCCGAACGCCTCCTTTGGCCGCCGGGCGTTCCAGCGCGAGGTGTGGTACGCCGCCCAGAACCTGCTTGGCGACACCGGCAGCGCCGAGACGGATATGACCGTCCTCCAGTTCCACGACTACGACGGCACGGCTGAGGCTATCGTCCGGACCAGACGCGGCCAGACGAACCCGGCACGGGCCGCGCTGACCTGTCTGGACAGCGTCGATGACGATGACGTTCGGGTCCGTGTCCGGGGGATTAGCGGCACCGTGCGTGCCTGTGAAGAAAAGTATATACGCGGGCCGCCGGAATTCACTGAACAGAGACACGTCGTGTTCGAGAACGCAGACCGGAGCGCTACTGTTCGGCCTCCGCGCTACGATGTCGAAACGGCCTCCGACGGTGCGTTCGTCGGCGCGACAGCACTCGATTTCCGATAACTATGCAGGGACAAAACCAACAGCAGGCCTACGACCGCGGGATCACTATCTTCTCGCCGGACGGACGCCTCTACCAGGTCGAGTACGCCCGCGAAGCGGTCAAACGCGGCACAGCAAGCATCGGCGTCAGAACGAGCGACGGCGTCGTTCTCGCCGTGGACAAGCGCATCCGGTCGCCGCTGATGGAGCGCTCCTCGGTCGAGAAGATCCACAAGGCCGACGACCACATCGGTATCGCCTCGGCCGGCCACGTCGCCGACGCCCGACAGCTCATCGACTTCGCCCGCCGACAGGCGCAGGTGAACCAGCTCCGCTACGGCGAGCCGGTCGGCGTCGAGACCCTCACCAAGGAAATCACCGACTACATTCAGCAGTACACGCAGGTCGGTGGCGCGCGCCCATTCGGCGTTGCCCTCATCATCGGCGGCATCGTGAACGGCGAGCCGCGCCTGTTCGAGACCGACCCCTCCGGGACGCCCTACGAGTGGAAGGCCCTCGCTGTCGGGGCCGACCGCGGCGACATCCGAGACTACCTCGAAGAGCACTACGACGAGGGGATGGACCTTGACGAGGGTGTCGACCTCGCGCTGGCCGCTCTCGCGTCAGTCAACGACGACGAACTTTCGCCGGAAGGCATCGGCGTCGCTACGGTCGACGTCGAAACGGAGACCTTCGGCCAGCTGACCGACGAGGAGAAGGAGGCCCACCTCGCGGAGGCCGACCTGCTTGACACCGGCGAAGACGCGGACGACGAAGCTGAAGACGAAGACGCCACCGAAGAGTAACCCTTCCGACAGCCCTCGCGGGCGACTGGACTTTTTCTGTTCGACCACGCAGTAAGGCCTTTAACTGGCCCACTGCTACCGACGGGTATGATATCGCTTGACGAGGCGGTGACGGCGCGCCTCGAATCCCACGGCCAGCGGTTCGAGGTACTGGTGGATCCGGACGCTGCGCTGGCGATAAAACGTGATGACTTCGACGACGACCTCGAGGACGTTATCGCAGCGGAGGACGTGTTCGAGGACGCCTCGCGAGGGGACCGGCCGCCCGAGAATATGCTCGAAGAGGTGTTTGACACGACTGAGCCGATGGCTATCATCCCCGAAGTCATCAAACGGGGTGAGATCCAGATCACGGCCGACCAGCGCCGCGAGATGCAGGAACAAAAGCACAAACAGCTCATCCAGCGGATCACGCGCAACGCGGTCAACCCGCAGATGGATGATGCGCCACACCCGCCGGAGCGAATCGAATCTGCCCTCGAAGAAACGGATTTCAGAGTTGACCCGATGGAGCCCGTCGAGGCGCAGGTCGACGACGCCCTCGATGCGCTCCGGCCAGTCATCCCAATCCGGTTTGATGAGGTCACTGTTGCCGTGCAGGTCCCTGCGGACTACGCCGGGAGCGCCCAGGCACAGATCCGGCAGTTCGGAGACCTCGAACGCGAGGAATGGCAGTCTGATGGCTCGTGGGTCGGCGTCATGACGTTCCCAGCCGGCCTACAGAACGACTTCTATGACGTGGTGAACGAACACACAAGCGGCGAGGCGGAAACCCGAATCATCAAAGACGAAGACGACATCAGTACACGCGGCTGACGCCGCGGCGTCGCGTTATCCCTTCTTGAATCCGACGAGGAAGCCGGCCGTGAAACCAGCGCTGACCGGCAGGGCCGAAAGCAGCGACGTGACCCAGGACGGCGGTTGCGTCGCCGCCGCGTTCCCGGCGGTGCCAGTCGCGTTCTGTGCGGCCCCGCCTATCGCGTTCCAGTTCACCTCGAGAATCCCGCGCGTCTCAAGGAACTTGAACAGCGCCAGCTCGATGCCGACGATGACGGCGATGAGCTTTGCAACCTTCTTTGCGGCGAACCCGATGATACCGCCGATAAGGCCGCCGCCACCGAATTCGAGGCCCATCTGCTGGAGGCCCAACCCATCTAGTTGGAGTACGAACTCACCCATACCGCGTACCTGACCGCCTGTTTTTAAATCCTTTGTGCTCCCCCTGGGGCACTCCTTTTATACACAGCTTCTGCTACAGAGGTCTGACATCGCTGCTCCCCGGACGTCCCACAGAATTCAGGGAGAATGTTTTTCACACGATGCTATTTCTTTACTCATATCCAAAGATTTGTATGCTGCCGACGAATCTTACTTACTGTTAAGATGGCAGAAACACCGAACTCTGATATGAGCGGCGCCACAGGCGGACGGTCGAAGCGACCAAAATCTAACCAGGACTGGTGGCCAAGTAAGCTGAACCTCGAGATTCTCGACCAGAACGCTCGGGATGTCGGCCCGGTGGAGGATGACTTTGATTATGCGGAGGAGTTCCAGAAACTCGACCTCGAAGCGGTGAAGTCGGACCTTGAAGAGCTGATGACGTCCTCGCAGGACTGGTGGCCGGCCGACTACGGCCACTACGGCCCGCTGTTCATCCGGATGGCCTGGCACAGCGCCGGGACGTACCGAACCGCCGACGGCCGCGGCGGCGCGGCGGGCGGCCGACAGCGTTTTGCACCGATCAACAGCTGGCCTGATAACGCGAACCTCGACAAGGCGCGACGGCTGCTCCTGCCGATCAAGCAGAAGTACGGCCAAAAGATCTCCTGGGCCGACCTGATGATTCTCGCAGGGAACGTCGCCATCGAGTCGATGGGATTCAAAACGTTCGGCTACGCCGGCGGCCGCGAGGACGCCTTCGAGGAAGATAAGGCTGTCAACTGGGGGCCGGAAGACGAGTTCGAGACACAGGAGCGGTTCGACGAGCCGGGCGAGATACAGGAGGGCCTCGGTGCCTCCGTGATGGGCCTCATCTACGTGAATCCGGAAGGGCCGGACGGCAACCCGGACCCGGAAGCATCGGCGAAGAACATCCGGCAGACGTTCGACCGCATGGCGATGAACGACAAGGAGACGGCCGCACTCATCGCCGGCGGACACACGTTCGGGAAAGTCCACGGCGCTGACGACCCCGAAGAGAACCTCGGTCCCGAGCCGGAAGCGGCTCCAATCGAGCAGCAGGGCCTCGGGTGGCAGAACAAGAACGGGAACAGCAAGGGCGGCGAGATGATCACAAGCGGTATCGAAGGGCCGTGGACCCAGTCGCCGACCGAGTGGGACATGGGGTATATCAACAACCTGCTCGACTACGAGTGGGAACCGGAGAAGGGGCCCGGCGGTGCGTGGCAGTGGGCACCCAAGAGCGAAGAGCTGAAAAACAGCGTCCCGGACGCCCACGACCCGGACGAGAAGCAGACGCCGATGATGCTGACGACGGACATCGCCCTGAAGCGAGACCCGGACTACCGAGAGGTCATGGAGACCTTCCAGGAGAACCCGATGGAGTTCGGGATGAACTTCGCAAAGGCCTGGTACAAGCTGACCCACCGCGACATGGGGCCGCCCGAGCGGTTCCTTGGTCCGGAGGTTCCTGACGAGGAGATGATCTGGCAGGACCCGCTCCCGGACGCCGACTACGACCTGATCGGGGACGAGGAGATCGCCGAGCTCAAGGAAGAAATCCTCGACTCGGACCTCTCTGTCTCCCAGCTCGTCAAGACTGCGTGGGCGTCGGCTTCGACCTACCGCGACAGCGACAAGCGCGGCGGCGCTAATGGCGCTCGTCTCCGACTCGAACCCCAGAAAAACTGGGAAGTCAACGAGCCGGAGCAACTGGAGACGGTTCTGGGGACGCTCGAAAACATCCAGACGGAGTTCAACGACTCGCGCTCCGACGGGACGCAGGTCTCGCTTGCTGACCTGATCGTGCTGGGCGGCAACGCGGCCGTCGAGCAGGCGGCAGCGAACGCCGGCTACGACGTCGAGATCCCGTTCGAACCCGGCCGCGTCGATGCGGGACCGGAACACACCGACGCCCCTTCCTTCGACGCTCTCAAGCCGAAGGTCGACGGGGTCCGGAACTACATTCAGGACGACATCACGCGACCGGCGGAGGAAGTGCTGGTCGACAACGCGGACCTGCTGAACCTGACGGCCTCGGAACTGACGGCCCTGATCGGTGGGATGCGCTCGATCGGTGCGAACTATCAGGACACCGACCTCGGCGTCTTCACCGACGAGCCGGAGACGCTGACCAACGACTTCTTCGTGAACCTGCTCGACATGGGCACGGAGTGGGAGCCGGCAGCGGACTCAGAACACCGGTATAAGGGTCTCGACCGCGACACCGGCGAGGTCAAGTGGGAAGCCACACGCATCGACCTCATCTTCGGCTCGAACGACCGGCTCCGGGCCATCTCGGAAGTCTACGGCTCTGCCGACGCGGAAAAGAAGCTCGTCCACGACTTCGTGGATACGTGGAGCAAGGTCATGAAGCTCGACCGCTTCGACCTCGAATAAGCCGGAGCGAACGCCACTGCCGTGGTGGCTGTCTCAGACATCGCGAGACAGAACGGGCAACGGTTAGCAATCGACCGCCGCTACCCGCGGCATCTGCCATTTTACCGCCTTTCTGCCAGCGCACTGGGCGACGCTGTGAGCCGCCCGGGGGGTTAAATAATCGGACGCCGTATCTCCATAACGAGTGACGGCGACACACACCACGAAACGAGCGGTTATCGCGAAGCGCGTCGACAGTGGCACCGCCGACACGACGGAAATCCGGGACCTTGCCCGGGCGGCCGGGTACGACGTTGTCGGCGAAGTGACACAGACCAGAACGGAGGACCCGGCGTACCACCTCGGCGAGGGGAAGGTAACGCGACTGAGCAACGCGGTCGCCCGCGAAGGGGCCGCTGTCGTCATCTTCGACAATCAGCTCGGCCCGTACCAGACGTACAACATCGGGAACGAACTCCCAGAGCGGGTGCGCGTCATCGACCGCTTCCGGCTCATCCTCGAAATCTTCGGCCAGCGAGCCCGGACGCGGAAAGCCCAGCTTCAGGTCGAACTCGCGGAGCTTCGCTACGAACTCCCGCGTGCCGAAGCCAAGGCCAGCCTGGCCAAACGCGACGAGCGGCCGGGGTTCATGGGGCTCGGCGAGTACGACGAGTCCCGCGAAGAGGACATCAAAAAGCAGATCTCCAACATCCGGGACGAACTGGAATCCATCGAGGAGACCGAGCGCCATCGGCGGGAACAGCGCCGGGAGTCCGGCTTCGACCTCGTTGCACTTGCCGGCTACACTAACGCCGGAAAGTCGACGCTCCTGCGCCGCCTCGCCGACGACCTCGACGTCGACGAGAACGACGACCTCCACCCCGACCTCGACACGACGGCCGAGAGCGAGGACCGTCTGTTCACAACGCTCGGGACAACCACTCGCCGCGCCGAGGTCGGCAAACGCGAGGTACTGGTCACCGATACGGTAGGGTTCATTCAAGACCTCCCACACTGGCTCGTCGAATCGTTCAAGTCGACGCTGGGGTCGGTGTACCACGCCGACCTCGTCTTGCTCGTCGTCGATGTCTCCGAGTCGGTCGAGGAAATCCGGGAGAAACTGGTGACGAGCCACGACACGCTGTACGAGCGCAACGAAGCCCCCATCGTCACGGTCCTCAACAAGACCGACATGGTCGACGACGAGGAGGTCCGTCGCAAGCGAGACGCGCTCTCGTCGCTAGCCCCGAACCCTGTCGCCGTCAGCGCCGAGCAGGGGCTCAACATCGACGACCTGGCTGAGCGAATCGACCACGAACTGCCGGACTACGAACGGGAGCGGCTCGTGCTCCCGATGACCGACGACACGATGAGTCTCGTCTCGTGGATTCACGACCACGCCAGCGTCGAAACGGTCGATTATGGCGACCAAGTTGTCATCGAGTTCGAAGCGCGGCCGGCCATCATCGAGCAGTCCCGGGCGAAAGCGGGGGACTTGGTCGGTGCGTCGGCCTGACTACGCCCTACGGCTCTGCGTCTCGCTGCCACAGAACGCTCGGTATCTCGTCTAGCAGGTCCGTCGCGACCAGCCCGTAGCCGCGGTCGTCGACGACGCGGTCGCCGACGCTGCCGACAGTATAGGCGGCAATAGCGGCCGCGTCAAGTGGGTCCTGCACGGAGGCGAGTGCGCCCGTCACGCCCGCGAGCACGTCACCGGTTCCGCCGACTGTCATCCCCGGATTGCCCGTCCGACCGACGCGGGTCCGCTCACCGTTGGAGACGATGTCGTACGGGCCTTTGACAAGCAGTGTCTGGCCGACCTCCGCTGCGAAGGACTCCACGAGGTCCGCTCGCTCCCGCCAGTCTTCGGCTGTCTCCCCACCCATACCGAGCAGTTCGCCTTGGTGGGGCGTGCAGACGAGGTCCGCGTCCGTTTCGATGTCCGGGACCACTGACAGGGCGTCAGCGTCGACGACGGCCGTCCCCGCAAATCCGGACAGCAGGTCCGCGACAGCATCCAGCGTCGCGTCGGCGTTCCCGAGCCCCGGCCCGACAATCAAGGTATCGTGGTCCGCCGCCAGCTCGGCGAGGCGGTCGACGTGGTGCGGCGCGAGGTGGTCCCCGTCGAACGGCCGCATGATGAGGTTCTCGCTGTAGGACTGGATTTCGCGCGCGACGACGGCCGGGCAGGCGACCCGGACGAGGTCGGCCCCGCTTCTGAGGGCGGCCTGGGCCGTGAGCGCCGGCGCACCGGTGTACGGGCCGCCACCGACGACTAGCACCTCGCCGTTGTCGCCCTTGTGGCTCGCTGGGTCCCGTTCGAGGCGGGTGAGGTCGCCCCGCTCGATGAACAACTCCGCAGTGTCGGGGATGCCGATGTCGGCGACGGTGACCGGGACGTCGAGGTCCGGAAGGCCGGGCTTGGTGTCGTGAAACGTGACGACGTGGTCGGCGTCGACGGCGTTCTCGGCCAGCCGCCCCGTTTCGGCGTCGAGGCCCGACGGGACGTCCACAGAGAGGACGGTCGCGTCGCTCTCGTTCATCGCCGTGGCGGCCGTTGCCTCCGGTTCCCGGAGGGCACCGGCGATTCCCGTTCCTAGCATCGCGTCGACGACGATGTCAGGGCTCCCAAGGTCGAAGGCCGAGGAATCTTTGACTGGTTCCGTCGGATACTCGGCGTGCTGGAGCGCATCCCAGTTCTCCCTGGCAATCGTCGTCGAGATGGCGTCCGGGCGGCCCAACAAAAGGACGCGGAGGTCGTACTCGTCGAGAAAGCGGGCGGTGACGAGCGCGTCTCCGCCGTTGTTCCCTCGACCAGCGACGATGGTGACTTGGTCGCCGGGGTCAGCGAGGGTACGGACCGCCCGTGCGACAGCGTGCCCGGATGACTCCATCAACTGTTTGCGCGGGACGCCGAGCGCCGCGGCGTTCTCATCGACGACACCCATTTCGGAGCCGGTGAGCATACCCGCGGGTTCGCCCGCCAGTGAAGTAACTCTACGGGACGGCGCCTTACCAGCGGACTTCGAAGCCGTCGACACCCTCCGGGTCCTCGTACTCGACTTCGACGTCGGTCACGTTCGCGCGTTCGCTCCCCTCGTGACAGAACTCGACCATCGCTTCTACGTCGGCGTCGGGGCCTTCGAACACCGCTTCGACGCGGCCATCGTCGAGGTTACGGACCCATCCGTTGACTCCCTGATCCTGTGCGCGCTCCCGCGTGGTCGCTCTGTAATAGACGCCCTGAACACGACCGGAGACGAACACGTGTGCTCGCGTGTGAGCCATATCCGAGGACTTGCCGGCGGCCTTCGTTATACTGTCGCCTTCCGCCACGCGTGTCAGTCCTCGTTGCTGCCCGTTCGGAGGTAATGAAACAGATACGTTTGCGTGTAGCCGGCGTACTCACCACCCAGTGCGCCCCGGATGGCCCGCGACGTGTCGGCGTAGTTCCCCCGCTCACATTCTGGATAATACTCCTCGATTGTCGTCCGGATCCAGGTGTCTAGCGGGACCGCTTCGAGGTAGTCAAGCGAGAACAGCAACACGCAATCTGCGACCTTATCGCCGACGCCGACAAAGCGGGTGAGCGATTCTCTGGCGTCCTCGTAGTCGAGGCCGACGGCTTCTTCGGGGTCGGCCTCGCCGCCTGCGACCATCTCCGCAGTGCGCTGGACGTACGGCGCACGATAGCCCAGCCCGAGGTCCCGGAGTCGTTCTTCTGTCGTTTCGGCCAGCGCCGATGGCGTCGGATAGGCACTGTACGTTCGCCCGCCGAACTCGACCTCCTCGCCGAATGCGTCACGGAGTGCCTGCTGCATACTGTGGATTCTGGCGACACGCATCTGGGCCGAACAGATGAACGAGATGAGGGACCCAAACGGAGGGTCCTGAACCAGTCGCATCCCCCAGAACGTCTCATAGGCCGACTGGACCACGTCGTCGTCCGGTGCTGTCGAGCGAATTGCAGCGAGGTCGTCGTCAAGCCGAAGGAGTCGCCTGAGGTCCGCTTCGGCGTCGACTGTCGATTCCCATTCGAGCATTCCATCTTGCTGTCGGACGCGGATGACCTCCGGTGACCCATCGCGGCGGACTGTTGTCCAGTACCATGCGTCCCCACCAGTTGCCCCATCGCGCTGATACATTTTGCCGTCATCGCGGTCCCAGAGGTAGGACTGCCCGCTCTCGACAGTTGCCTGCAAATCGATACCGCCTGCCAGCGACCCGACATCGATGACGCCCTGTTCCATTGTCTACGTGTACGGACCCGGAGGTAATGGCGTTACGAGTTCCACTCGCACTGGCGTTGCACGTGTACCAGCAGTTCAGGAACTGCAGTTGTCTTACCTGTCACTGGTTTTGTCGTAGTGACGTTTTGGCGTGCTCGTGTGTGTCCCGCTCGATTGGGCGCTCCGTCTCTCTGACACCCAATATCCGTCGCGTGTGGTACACTCTGGTTCAGGGCTAACCTTCATTATATTGGGAAACAAACATACTGGCATGAATTGCCGAGTTGTTGTCGAGGCCGCAGTCCCAGTGTACGACGTGGCATCTGCGGACGAGGCAGTTCGTATCGCCATCTCGAAAACAGGGGAGATGCTGAACCCTGACCTCAACTACGTCGAGATCAACATGGGGGATCGGCACTGTCCACACTGCGGTGAGACACTGGAACCCGCGTTTCTCGCAGCTGATGAGAGTCTCGTCGCACTCGAACTGGAGATGACCGTGTTCAACGTCGAACGAGACGAACATGCCGCCCGAATTGCACGCAAGGAGATCGGGCAACGGCTCGAGAATATCCCGCTCGACGTGCTCGAAATCGAGGAGATTCCAGAGGAGTCCGACGAGACGACAGAAGACGAGTCCTCGTCCGCAGAGTCGGAAGCTGACGCCGATGACCCGCCGTCGGACCAATCCGCGGACGAATCGGACGACGTGTTACCCGAGTTCGAGGAATTAATCGACGAGTAGCCAGGCTACCGAGCAGCAAGGGCATATCTAACTATACGCTCGACGTATAGAAATTCTAATATAAGTCTAAGAGCTGTTATACGGTCACTAATGGCATTGCTTGGCGGGAGAACTGCGTAGAAACTACTGAGAACCGTTAGTCCGCGGCGGCAGAAACAGGCTCTTTAGTCTCGTCGGCCATCTCGGAGGCAATACCGTCAGCAATCGCAAAGACAGCGGCTTTGTGGTCTGTTTTCGACTTGTGAATCGATGTCGGCTTGACGCCCAGTTCCTCGTATTCGTCGTGGTCCACTTCTGTCCCGGATTCGGCTTCGTAGTGGTTCTGTACCTGTGCAAGCAGGCCGTGAAGGTGGATGAGCTCCTGCTTTTTCATAGTCAACCCAAGGTAACAACTCGAAGGTTATAGTACTACTCTGATGAAGGTTAACACACGTCTCTGCTAGTACTACGTAATAGTTTATGAATAATTCTCGCCACGAAGTATATTTTGAGTATTTTACACTAAATTTTACCATTTCTCCAAAGTTGTAGGCGTGTGCTAGCAAAGCACGCTTTTCGGCGATGGACCACAACGAGCTGAACACTGCCGTCGCAAACTCACCGCGGGTGTCTGCGACTGGCACTCAGGGTTATGGACTGTCTACGCCTACTATCGGTATGGATTAGGCGGCGCTTCCATCGGACACCGAGATTGGCCGGGTAGGCCTAACTGTTGCTGACTTACTATCGCCCGTCGATTTTGAACTCCGCCTGCGAACCCGTACACGGGACATTTCGACCGATTGACTGATGTGCCAAGTCAAGTGTCTTCGCGCGCTATCTGGGATATGCACACGATACGACGGCTGGCTTCGGCAGGTGGACGAACGGAAGCAGAGACTGACTGTGTGGGCGTGATAGGACCCAGCCGACGACCGGGAGGGGAGCAATGAGCGACCCGCATCAGAGCCAGCAGCTCGTGACTGCGGGAACCGCGCTGTCGGAGGCGAGCGCGGCAGCGGTGCTGGTCCACGGTCGGGGCGCGACGGCTCGGAGCATCGTCCAGATGGGGGCGGAATTCCAGCAGGACGGGCTGGCTCTTCTTGCACCTCAGGCCGCGCGAAACACCTGGTATCCCAACTCGTTCCTCTCGCCGGTCGAGCAGAATGAACCCGGACGGTCATCGGGGCTGCAGGCTATCGAAGACGCCGTCACGAAGGCAGCAGAAGCCGGGATTCCGACTGATCACGTGCTCATCTTGGGCTTTTCACAGGGAGCCTGTCTTGCGAGCGAGTTCGTGGCTCGCAACCCACAGCGCTACGGCGGTCTCGTGGCCCTCAGCGGCGGTCTCATCGGTGAGTCTATCGACGAAAGCGAGTACGAGGGCGACATCGAGGAGACGCCGGTGTTTCTGGGCTGTAGCAATGTCGACCCACACATTCCCGAAGAACGCGTACACGTCACAGCCTCGGTCTTCGAGCGTCTGAACGGGGACGTGGAGGAACGCATCTACGAGGGGATGGGCCACGGCGTGAACGAAGATGAACTGGCGTACGTCTCGTCGCTGACCGCTGGCCTCGTCAATTAGGCGGTCCGGTCACCGGGATCCGCTCGATGAGCGGCCGAACAGGAAGTTACCGGCACCTCACCGCGAGGTTTTGTGGTTGGAAAACTCACACGTAACATGAGGATTTCCCGCCGACGATTTCTTGCGACAGTTGGGGCCGGTGTGACGCTCGGCGGCGCAGGCTGTGTTGGGGATGAGGGTGCTACCGCTGGAGGTGGTTCGGAACCCGACTCCAGCACTGGAACCAGCACGGCGTCGATGGCAACTGATCGGAACGACGGCTCAGAACCACCCACAACTGATAGCCGCCTGCATTTGGACTACGAGATCGGGACACTCGAAGAGAATATCGTCAGCGGTGGTGTTCCCAAAGACGGGATTCCAGCCATCGACGACCCGACGTTTGCGGATACGCCCCCGGACGGATTAGCCCCGGACGACCCGGTGTTCGGCGTGGTCCGCAACGGGGAGGCGAAAGCCTACCCGCAGTACATTCTCGTTCACCACGAGATCGTGAACGACACCATCGCCGGCGACCCCGTCGCCGTGACGTACTGTCCGCTGACGGGCACCGCACAGGGGTTCGAGCGTGGTCCAGTGGAGTTCGGCGTCTCAGGGCGGCTTGTGAACTCGAATTTGACGATGTACGACCGGGGCACTGACAGCTGGTGGCCACAGATGCTGGCGACAGCGATTACGGGCCCATTAACTGGCGAGTCGCTGCGGGAGTTCCGGGTCATCTGGACGACATGGAGCCGCTGGTCCAGCGCGTACCCGGAGACACGCATCCTCACCGAAGACACCGGCTTCTCGCGGCGCTACGGTGTCGACCCGTACGGCCAGTACAACGAGAAGCGCGGCTATTATTCGAGCACCCGGACACTGTTCGAACCCCTGCACAGCGACAGTCGCGCTCACCCGAAGGCTGTCGTCATCGGGACCCGGACTGAAACCGGGGGACTCGCGTTCGACAAGGAAACACTGCTGCGTCAGCGCGTGCTGACCGGCCGTATCGACGACACACCGTACGTCGCGGTCGCCGATACCAACCTCGCCAGCGGGTACGTGTACGCGAACCCAGAATCGATGTCAGTTGCAGCGTCGGACGACGGCTACATGATCGACGGGACGGCATATGATGCCGATTCGCTCCCGCTGGACCGCACGCTGTCTTTCGACGCGATGTGGTTCGCCTGGGCCGGCTTCTATCCGGAGAGTGGGTATGTCAACTGACAGCCCGACCGACGGGGCAGGTGCAGCTGCCAGCGTCCAACGCTTGTTTCGGAACACTGTAGTTGCGGTCAGCGGGGCGCTCAGCCGCCGTGACGGACGGGTGTCTCTGAGTGTGTCCGGACTGGCGTACTTCCTGCTGTATCTCGCTGGCCTCAGACATCTCGGCTTCGGCCCGTCCGGATACGAGGTGTCTGTCGTCAGTAACCCGCTTGTCCGTGCGTTCCGGCAGGTTGGCCCGTTCCAGTGGGAACCGATCGCACTGGTGGTCGTCGGCCCGGTCGAACTGCTCGTCGCGCCGCTGAATATGCTTCTCGGGGCAGTTCTGGCAGCGCTGGTCGGACTCAACCTCGCTGTCTCCATCGTCGCGTGGCGCGGCCCATCGGCCTGCCGTCTCGGCCCGGGTGCAGGGGCTATGTCGGGACTACCAGGACTGCTTTCCGGGTTTGCCTGCTGTGGCCCCACTATCCTGCTCGTTGTCGGTATTCAGGCAAGCGCTGGGCTTCTCTCGCTGTTCCAGTGGCTCCTCCCCCTCACTGTCGTGGCACTACTCGGAACCCTTCTCTGGGTCGGGAGTCGAGTCGAGACGGCGCAACAGGTAGCGTAGATAGTACCTACTACTGGGGGGAAAATAGTAGCAACAGGCTACCGGCTCAGATAGTGGGTGGACCTTTTTTCCCTCGATTTGAGGGAAACATATAACTACTCCGTACGACCCATCTACCAGTATGACCGCTACTGTCGTGAGCGAGGTCAACCGACCCTACGTGCCGACGGGCGGGGCGAAACTGACTGCTGAAATCGAAGTCGAGCCCGGACGGCTGGAGGAACCACCCACGCGACAGATTGCCCTCTGTATCGACGCCAGTGGGTCGATGGCCGGTAACGACATCGAGCAGGCACGTGCCGGCGCTGAGTGGGTGTTCGGACTCCTCGACGAGGACGACTACGTCTCGATCATCGCCTTCGACAACGAGGTTACGACAGTACTTGCGCCGACGCGGTGGGGCACTATTTCGCGCGAAACGGCAGTAGACGCGGTCGCTGACATCTCTGCTGGCGGGGGCACTGATATGTACAGCGGCCTGCTGGAAGCGAAGGCGTCCCTGCAGGATTTACCGACCGACGACAACACGGCCCGGCGGGTCCTGCTCCTCTCTGACGGGAAGGACAACTCCCACGACCCGGAAGCGTTCGGGACGCTAGCTCGCGAAATCGACACTGAGGGTATCAGAATCAAGGCGGCCGGCATCGGGAGCGACTACCGCGAGGAGACGATCCGGACGCTCGGGACCGTTGCCCGCGGCGAATGGACACATCTGGATGCTGCCGGTGACATCGAGTCGTTCTTCGGCGACGCAGTCGAGGAGGCCGGGACCGTTGTCGCTCCCGACGCTCGTCTCGAACTCGACGTGGCTGACGGCGTTGAGGTGAGCGAGGTGTACCGCTCACTCCCACAGACGCAGTCCGTGAACCCCGACTGGGAGGACAACACGGCCGTCGTGCCGCTGCCCGACCTGCTTGACCGGGAGACCCAGCGGGTCGTGCTAAAGATACACGCTCCGGCTAACGACCCGCAAGACGCTGTGTCCCTGGCGGATGTCACACTGCACGCCGGCGGCGAGACGACGCGGGAATCAATCACCGTCGACTACACCGACGACGAGTCGAAACTGGCAGAACACAACGAACAGGTCGATGTGGACCACCGGCAGACCGTTATCAAGACGGAACTCGGCAAGGGCAACGTCGCCGAAGCCCAGACACAACTGGAGCGGATGACGCGCATCCACGGCGAGGACACCGAGGCCGTCCAGACAGCAGAGCGAGAGACGCGTATCGTGATGGAAGGCGGGCGCAAGGAGCAAAACAGGGCGACGAAAATTGTCACTGACGAGGGCATCCAGAAGTGACTGTCCCAATCTGCGGTGTCGGCAAGGCCGCTACTGGCCGGAGAAACGGGTAATTAATGACTTGGGAACCTGAGAGCGGTGATGTCATCGCCGGCCAGTACAAACTTGCGGAATTCCTCGGCAAAGGAGGGTTCGCAAAGGCGTTCCGCGCTAAAGACACCGAGACTGGCGAGTCTGTCGCCGTTAAATACCCCAACTACACCGAATCCCAGAACGACCCCGACATCATCGAGGAGTATTTTAAAAAGGAGGTCGGCTCGCTGGAACGTATCCGCCGGGCCGGCGGCCACGAGAACGTGATGGACTACTACGACCAGGTCACAGAGCGTGACGTTCCATTTCTGGTCGTCCAGCTAATTGTCGACGGGATCGAGCTCGACGAAGTCATCGACCAGCACGGCCCGATCGACGACAGCGAGCAGGTCCGCCAGATCGGTATCGACCTCTGTGACGCGATGGGGTTTCTTCACGAAAACGAGATCGTCTACCGGGACCTGAAACCCGAGAACGTGATGCTCACGCCCGATATCACGCCCACGCTGATCGACTTTAATACGGCGACGGGGTTCGATGCGACGGAGGACCCGTCCTCCGGGAACACCGGGACAACGATTCTGGGGCCGTTCAAGCCCCGGGAAGTCGCTGAAGCCAGCCGAACCGACGTTCGGCAGGGCCCCTGGTCGGACGTGTACTCGATCGGAAAAATCCTCCTGTTCCTGCTCAAAGGGAGCGTTCCGAAAAAGGACGGCGTGAACCCGCAGGCGTTTGGGGCCGACTGCGACGATTATCTGGCTGAAATTGTCGAGCGGGCCACGCAGTCACACTACCGCGACCGATACCGGAACGCGACCGTCCTCAAAGAGGTCCTCGAACGACGAGATCCAACGCCGCCCGCGACGGCGTCGGTGACGTACATTCAGGCGAACAGGCAGTTCACTGTCGAACCGGGCGACACTATCGGGCGACAGGGCGCAAGCGGCCCCCCGGCATCGATAACAATCGAAGACCCACAGGGAGAGTACATCTCCTCGGTGCAGGTACAGTTCGATATCGAGGACGGCGAGTGGTCTCTCCACGACCGGAGTCTCAACGGGACGTTCGTCCAGAAAGGGGCTGGTTGGCAGCGGGTCCTCTCTGAACCCGGACGTAACCGCCTGCGCTCTGAGGGCGAGGACCCGACCGACAGACACGGTGATGTGCCCCCCGAGTCAGTGACACTGACTGACGGCGATCTGGTGTCGCTGGTTCATCCGACCTACGGGGTCACGTTCGAGTTCCATCCGGAGGAGTCATGAGATACAGCACGAACTACGACATCGGCGACAGGAAGCGAGGACAGGGCATCAACGAGGACAGCGTCTCGCTGACGGTGTTCGAGGAGGGCCATCGGGACGGCTACCGCGGGCAAGACAGACCCCAGTCGCAGGACCCAGCCACAGCAGACGACAGCGAGACGGCGGATGCGACAGACGAGACAGCCGGTACTGAGACGGCGGCGTATACGGCTGCCGACACGGACGGTGCTGACATTGACGACGCGGATACGTCCGAAACCGATGGCAGCGGACAACCGATGAACCGCTCGGCCGGCGTGTTCGTTGTCGCTGACGGGGCCGGCGGGCACGACGCCGGCGACATCGCGTCGTACATCACGACGACTATCGTGGCCGAACACCTTGCTCCTGTGGCGATCCGAACGGCCCGGAGCTATCCCGGTGACTTCGATGTCGATGTGGCCCGTGATGTCCTGCCGGACCCGCCCGGTGAACGGGAACTCGAAACTGCCGTGGCGGAGGCGATTACGGCGGCCCATCGCGAGATTATCAGGTACGCAAACGAGACCGGGACACAGTCCTACACGACAGTTGTCGCGGGGATCTACGCCGACGGCAAACTCCATTACGGCTGGGTCGGTGATAGCCGAGCCTACGTCGTCAACAGTGCCCGTGAGACGATTTCGCCGTTGACCAGAGACCACGCCGTAGTTCAGGAATGGGTTGACAGCGACGAAATCGACCCTGTGGAGGCGCACGTCCACCCCAACGGGAACGAAATCACACGCGCGCTGGGCGGGTCCGGCTACGAGGACCCTGACGAGGCGACTGTCGGGGTGGACACGCGAACGGTCCGGCTGTACGAAGAAGACACGGTGCTGGCGACCAGCGACGGACTCATCGATGCACAGACCGATGCGCCGGAACTGTACGAAGAGTACGTCGATTCGGACCACGCCGAGTCGGTGGCCGAGCGTATCCGCGACGAGGTCGTCACCGACGAGGAAATCCGTGACGTGGTCCTTGGTGCATCGTCCCTCGATGCGGCGAGTCGAGAGTTCGTATCACTGGCAAACGACCGCGGCGGGAAAGACAACATCTCCGTGCTCCTGTTTGCTGACAGTGCGCTCCCGAAAACACCGGAAAGCGGTGGGATGCCAGTTCGAGATATCGATCCGGACCTCGATATTTCCGAACGTGACACAGTGATTATGACAGACGAATAGAGAGAAAGTTTCGTGGGACAAGTATTTTATTTCTCGACTTTGTAGGACCTAACGAAATCCATGCCTGAATCCGACCGCACGGTAAAATGCCCCATATGCGACGAGGACTTTGATCCGACAGTCGCGGGCGGATGGTGCACAAACCCGGACTGTGGTGAGTGGAAACACACCGACGAAAGCGCTGCTGATTTTGAGACTGACGATGGGGTGCCGGACGACGCTGACCTGATACCGGAAGGCACGGACGAGGCGGACCCGATGGATGGCCGGTCGGTGGCGGCTAGCGGCGAAGCCGACACCCCGGGTGGGAACACTGTCGACGATGATAGCGACGACGAAGCATCGGCGGATGCGGCCTCGGACACTGGGGCACCCGAGGCCGAAGACGAGACGGTGGGGACGACGGAGACGGCGACGGAACACGAAATGGAAGCCGACACTGAGGCCGAGCCGAACACCGAGAGAGAACACAACGAGGCCGACGACACGCCGGATCAGCCAAGCAGTGACTCCGATGGGGACGACGAGATATTCGACGAAACTCAGGAGGCAGATGACGATTCGGCAACGATTACCTGTCCGGACTGTGACCGCGAACTCGACGCCGACGCGAATTTCTGTGTCGCTTGCGGTGCCGACGTACAGGACATTACACCGGGGGACGACGGGTCGCTTGACGCGTGCCCGTCCTGTGACACCGCTGTCGACGACGACGCCAGTTTCTGTGTCAACTGTGGGGAGGATTTAGACGCACATCGTGGCGGGCGTGACACGTCGACGGCTGATTCGACAGCAGGGTCGGCAACTACCGCTGAGACAGAGAGTGAGTCAGCAGCTACGGGTAACGCCGTCGACACACTCGCGTCACAGTCCACCGATGACGCAACCGTACCGGACAAACTCGTCCTCTCGGTCGAGGGTCGAGACATCACTGTTGAGGACGGGGACCGCATCGGCCGGGAGATCCGGGCAGCGCTACTGGACGCCGGGCGACCGGAAGACGAAGCGGTTCGAATCCACCGCGAACACGTCCGGTTCGACCGCCAGTCGGAAGGATACTATCTGGTCGACCTCGGGGACAACCCGACGCGGCTGAACGAGACCCAGTTGCAGAAAGGCGACCGGGAACCGATCCAACCGGGCGATGAACTCGAACTGTCAGGTGTTGTGACGATGACGATTCGGGCGGCGTGACCACCCACAATTAAGCGGTCGGTCGGAAAATATCAGGCTGATGGAGCGTGGTCGACTGGGGTTGGAACTCCGCGAGTCCGCTGCACTACTGCGAACTGAAACCTGGCTGTTTGTGGGTGTCGGTCTGGCATGGCTCGTCTACGGTGGCTGGGTGCTTGCGACGGGGCTGCTGTTGGCGCAGTTCTCGGGACTCGAACAAACTGTTCTTGTGACACTTGCTGGCCGAACTGTTTCGCTACGCACTGTGCTTGCCGGCGGTCTTTGGCTCGTCGGTCCGTCACTGGCGACCGTCGTCCTCATTAACCGACGGCTCCGGAACAGGCACGGCAACCTTGCCGACGCGTATCGGCTGGACCACCCGAGTGTGTTGCTCGCTATCCCCGGCAGTGTGCTCCTTGGCTGCCTGCTGGTAAGTCTCATTCTCGGTCAGCGACGCCCGCTCACGGTGATTGCACTGTTCGGAACAGTGCATCTGGTCGTCCGGACCGTCGCGTACGGCCACCGCGTGTACACACTTTCGGTCCCCACATTCCTGTCGCTGCTGGTGTTTGTAAGCGCAGTCTCGCTTAGTACTGGGTGGCTGGTCCAGACGGTCACCGCACCAGGCGTATTGTCGGCGCTGTCCCCGTGGCTGACCCAGACTGGCATCAGTCCCGTGGTTGAAACAGCGCTCCAACTGACCGGTGTCCAGCCAGCACAGGCCACACCCCTGTTAGTTGCCGTCCCGGGTGTGCTGGCGAGTGCGTACCTCTTCTTCCAGCTGCTCGCCGGGACCGTCGTCAGAATTCGCGCGCCGCTTTCGAACCCGCAGCGCCGTCCGGACCAGCGATTCCCGATTATGCCACCGGTCAGGACGGCGGAAAGCGGCACCGAGCGTCCAACTGCCGAGCGGACTGTCAACGCTGAATCAGACTCTCGGGAACAGACTGGGGACAGGGCTGACACCGCAGATACTGGTAGCGACGAAGAGTCACCGGGACACACCGGGACCCGAGTGTTTTCGCCCGACGAGGTCCCGGCGGCGGAACCGCCCGCTCACGAATCGGCACCGGACAACGCGCAGTCATCGGATAGTGGGGAAGAACCGGAAACGGCGGGTGACGACAGCGGGACAGACACTGATTCGGAGACAGCGGGGCCCGACGATACGAATAAGGCTGCTTCAGCAACCGACGAAGCGTGGATGGATGATACGTCCGTCTTCACGCCGGGCGGCCGGGACGCCGGGCAGTCGTACTGTAGCGAGTGCGGCGAGTCGCTGCCGCCCGACGCGGACACCTGTCCGTCCTGTGGCAACCCTGTCGACGGGTGAGGCGGTCAGCGGTTCGAAACGGGGATGTCGCCGAGCGCGACAGTGTACTGTGTCGACTGTACTGATTCCCCGTCCGGGTACACGAACACCGTTACAGCGACGGTGCCCGGGCGCTCACCGGGCGGGAGGAGCCACGACTTGGTCACGTCGTCAGTGTCCCCCACTGGTAGCTGTCCAGTGCTCGCGGTGTCCGCAACTGTCTCTCCGCTGCGGGTGGTAACGCTGTCGAGACGAACCGCTGTGGGGTCTGACCCGGTGTTTGTCACGTTCACTGTGAGCGTGAACCGCCACCCCTCGTCAGCGGTGACGACAGACGCCGCATCGATGCGGGCTGAGACGTTGGCGGATTCCAGAATCGGGTCACCAACGCTGGCACCGGATTCGGCCGCTGTCGGCGTTTCAGGGACCGCCTCACCCCCAGTGTCTCCCATCAGGTGATGCCCCATCATACTCCCGAAGGTAACGACCTCAATGAGGATCGGCAAGCCGATTCCGACGATGATGAGGAGTCGTAACAGCGTCTTCTGCTCCGGACCGTCGACGTCTTCGAACATGATGAGAGAGTAATGAAGTGGTGTTAGACTGGGATTGGCGGGCTACCGGGTGCGAATAGTCCGTCAGCAACCATGCTGGCGAGTGGCGGCCCGTAGGCAATCACGATGAGCAGCAGGGCAATCGCCGTCCAGAGCTTGTAGTTGTCCAGAATGCGTGGGCTGTGGTCCGCGCCGGACAGCGGTTCTGGAATGTGGCCGTTGACCGATAGCGTCCCGCCACGGCGAGCGAGCAGGGTGTCGGCCATGACGATGAGGAACATCGCTGCGCCGACGAACAGGAGGAAGCCGCCGATGGCGATCTGAAGGCGCATTTCGCCGACCGTTCCGGCGACGCCCTCGAACGCGAACTCGTCGTACGTTGGTTCGGCAGTCCGTCGCGGGATGCCCGCGAGGCCAGCGCGGTGCATCGCGTTCGACATCACTGCCATGCCCACGAACCAGACGTACGGCTGAAGCGAAGCGAGGCCCCGCAGCTGGAGTTTCTTCCCCGTAATCTGTGGGACCAGCCAGTAGCTGATAGCCATCGCCGTCAGCGCGAACGCCGTCCCGACGGTGAGGTGGAAGTGGCCGGGCACCCAGATGGTGTTGTGGATGAGGTAGTTGATGTTCATCCCGGCGTTTATCATACCGGAGAAGCCGCCTGCTGCGAACATCAGGCCGGCGAGCATACAGCCGGCAAAGGCAGGCTTGCCCCACGGCAGATTCCGAAGCCAGGAGAGGTAGCCCTTTGCACCCCGCTGGCGAGCCCCGTGTTCAACAGAGGCGACCACGGTAAACGCGGTCAACAGCGAGGGCAACAGCAGGAACATCGTATTTGTCATCGCGATGAACTTGTACCCCGATGGAATCCCGGGGTCGGTGTACTGGTGGTGGAAGCCGACCGGGGTCGAGAGCAGCAGGAAGGCGACGAAGACCACGCGGGCCAGCGGGTCACTGAACAGTCGCCCGCCAGCCAGCTTCGGCAGAATCGTGTACCAGACGAGGTACGCCGGCATGAGCCAGAAGTACACGACCGGGTGGCCGAAGTACCAGAACAGCGTCCGCGTCAGCAGTGGGTCGATGTTCTGGATCAGTCCGAGCGACCACGGAATGAGGAAAGCAACGACCTCGACGGCGACGCCGATGGTGGAGACGTACCACATCAGCATCGTCGTTACGACCATGAACGTCTGCAGCGGGATTCGCTCACCCGGGTTCTCAGACCGCCACTCCCACAGCGCCTTGAAGTACGCGAGGCCGGCGACCCACGAGCCGACGATAATGAGCGCGGCACCGATGTAGAACGCCGGGTGCGCCTTCATCGGGGCGTAGAAGGTAAACAGCACATCCGCTTTGAGGTCGTGACCCAGAATCGACGGCGCACCGACGAGACCGCCGATGATGGACACGGCCGCAAGCACTGTTCCCGTGAGCATTATCCAGAAGGCCGACCAGGCGATGCGGTGTGGCAACTCGCGTTCGAGGCTGTTAGCGACAGCCCACGTGAACAGCCCCGCGATGAAGAACGTGGTGAACACGAGCGCCAGCAAGACGCCGTGGCCCGTCAGGATCGTGTAGTAGTCCGCCGAACTGATGAACCCGCGGAACACGCCAGTGCGGTGAAGCGACTGGATGATGCCAAACAGCGCACCGATTCCAAGGGCGGCGAATGCCACAATGAACTCGCTACGGACGAGCTTCGACGTTTTCGGATAGGAGTCGACGAACACCATTACTGATCCGCTTCCTCCTGAGCCTGTGCATCATCCGCAGACTGGTCAATGTTCTCTTGTTGCATATCGTATTCCTCTGGCGGGACCACTTCGACGGAGCCACCCATCGTGTGATGGGCCGCCCCGCAGTATTCGTGGCAGATAAGCCCGTAGGTACCGGGTTCGTTGAACCGGGCCGAGACCTCAGAGACCTGTCCCGGGATGACCATCGTGTTGATGTTGGTTTCGACCACGGAGAAGCCGTGCACCACGTCTGCACTGGTCACCCTGAACGTTACGTTGGCACCTGCTGGCACCTGAACCGGATTGTCACCGCTTCCTGGAACGAACTGGAACTGCCGGGCGACGACGTACACGGTGTACTTATCCTCGCCCGTCTGAACGACACCGGGGTCGTCGAACTGAGTCCCAGTGTTACCGTTCTGTACCGCTTCCGCACTTATTTGTCCGCCCGAATCGTCGACCATTCCGACACCAACGCCGACCGAGCCGTACGCGATGGTCGCAATGAACCCGACGATGAGCAGTAGCGCTGCACCGAGCCAGACTTTTTCGAATCTATGGACCTGCATGCTATCACCCGATTATTGAGACACGGCCAAGGAACTCGACAAAGTACATGAACACCCACAGCAGGCCGATCAACACGAAGTAGAAGGCGACCAGCGCCGCTGTTCCCTTCGGGTCGTACTCGTCGTGGCCCAGCTCAACGGCCGGTTCAGTCTCTGCAGCCTCTTCAACCGGCTCCGGGCCGGTTGCCCGCTGCAGTTCGCCACCTTCACCCATCTGTGGCGGCCGCCCGTTCTGGCGGCGTCGCATCGCAACGGCAAACAGCAGCGGCGAGAAGAACGCCAGCAGGACCGAGCCTGAGAGAAGCCACTGCGGGCCGGAGAGTTCGATACCGCCACCCTCCTGTCCGCTTTCGCCCCCACTGCCGCCACCGCTACCATCAAGCGGGCCACCGACAACGACAGCGCCCTTCATCCCGAGCGATTCGTGGGGTGTACAGACGTACTTGTACACGCCCATCTCTTCGAAGGTATGGCTGTATGTGGTCCCGGATTCGCTGACCGGGTCACCGGACTCAAGCGGGCCGTCACCGTCCGAGACGACGTTGTGACCGCCGCCTTCACCGGTCCAGGTCCACGTCACTTCGGTGCCGGGTGTCACCCGAACCGCTGGCGGGTCGAAGGCGAACGCGCCGTTGTTGCCCTGTGCGCCGACCGATATCTCGACGCTGTCAGCGTCGGTCCTGTCGACGGTCGTTCCGTCGTAGTTCGAAACATCGTCGAACCAGCCGCCGTAATCCGGGTTCTCGGGTGGGCCTTGCTGCTGTTGTCCGCCGGAGCCGCCGTCACCGGAGCCACCGGGCCGAACGACGACGGCACCCTTCATCCCGAGCGTTTCGTGAGGGACACAGACGTATTTGAACATTCCCTCCGACTCGAAGGTGTGGCTGTAGGTCGTTCCGGCCTCGCTGACCGGGCTCCCGGAATCAAGTGGCCCGTCGCCGTCCGAGACGACGTTGTGACCGCCGCCTTCACCGTTCCATTCCCAGACAACCTCTGTACCTGGGCTGACCATCACCGCGGGCGGGTCGAAGGCGAACGCGCCGTTGTTGCCCTGCGCGCCGACGGTGATTGTCACGGTGTCCTGGCCTCGCTTGTCGACGGTCCCGTCGTAGTTCGAAACGTCGTCGAACCAGCCGCCGTAGTCCGGTTCCTCCTGTGCTGTCGCCGTGCCGGTCGCGGCCAGCGCCGCTGTCCCGGCTGCGGCACCGACGAACTGTCGCCGACTCAGCGCCATTGTCGCACCCCCACCGCGTCGTGCGAATCTGGCAGCTGGCTGCTTCTAGCTTCGTGCCGTACCATATCTGGGAGAATAGCAGATTACCTAAAAAAACCCAGATGGTGTTTTCAGTCGTCAGGAACGACCCATTTCTTTTTATATTCCCTCTAACGTACGGCCAGATATGTCTGCGTCAAGCCCTCGGCTCGTAACGTTGCTGGCGCTGCTCGGACTCGCGCCGGTCGCGTACTATATGCAGGGAACCGGCCGCACCATCGTCGCGCTTTCGCTGATCAGTGTCGTCATCATTGCCGGTAGTCTGTTCCTGATGACAAAACCGACAGAGTCGAGTCTCGCCTGATATGCAGTTCGGGACGGCGGGGCTGAGTTCCGGTGAGACGGCTGGCCTCGCGGCGTTTGTCGGGCTTGGGCTCGTCGGGAGCGTCCATTGTCTCGGGATGTGCGGACCGTTAGTCACCACCTACGCCGATAGACTTGACGACGGCGGGCCAGTATCAAGCCACGAGATACGTCAGCACGCGCTGTTCAACGCCGGACGGACGCTGAGCTACGCGCTCGTCGGGACAGTGCTTGGCGCTGCCGGCAGTGTGCTGTACGACGTCGCCGGCCTTGCGCGCCTCGGGACCGCTGTCCGGGGGGCCGTCGGGGTGTTCGTCGGGCTCGCTATCATCACCGTGGGGCTGGGGTATCTCTCCCGTGGCCGCGCCGTCGACGTGGCCCGGTCGCTACCGCTGGTCGGGGACCTGTTCCAGCGACTCTCCGCGTCGCTCGTCGCCAGAGTCGACCGGTGGGTCGACGGCCCGGGGATGGTCGCACTGGGCGCGATGCACGGCTTGCTCCCCTGTCCGCTGCTCTACCCGGCGTTCCTCTACGCGTTTGCGACCGGCTCTGCGTTCACCGGCGGGCTCTCGCTGGCCGCGCTTGGCCTCGGGACGTTTCCGCTGGTGTTCGCCTACGGGACCGCCTTTGGCACGCTGTCGCCGGGCCACCGCGCGACATTGCACCGGGCACTTGGTATCGTTTTCATCGCGCTCGCGCTCGTCCCGCTGTCGAACGGACTGGCGGCGTTTGGTATTGCTATCCCGAAACCACCCCTGCCGATGCCCTGGACATGACTCACTGCACGCTCTGTGACCTGCCGGTCGATGCGCCAGTCACCGATGACGCGGTCGAGGGGACGTTCTGCTGTCGCGGCTGTCTGGAAGTCGCACGGACGCTCGACGACCCGGCGACGGAGACCCGCGACGCCGCCGACACTGGCCCCGACCCGGACGACGCTGACGGCGAGACCGCTTTCGTTTCCGTCGACGGGATGCACTGTGCAACCTGCGAGACGTTCCTCGAAGCGCGGGCCACAGACCACGATGCCATCGCTGCCGCGGCCGCCAGCTATCCGACGGGAACGATGAAACTCACCTACGACGCCGACGCACTCTCGGAGTCAGCCCTCACAGACGTGGTGGCCGGCACCGGCTACGACGCCAGTCTGCAGGCCACTGAGACTGACGACGAGTACGAACTAGAGGGGCGTCTCATCGTCGGCGGCTTCTTCGGGATGATGACGATGCTGTGGTACATCCTCTTTCTCTACCCGGCCTATCTCGGCGTCGATTCGTCCCTGTTGCTGTTCGACCCCTCAGGGCAGGCGGGGGACTACCTGCTGTGGAACATGGCCGTGATGACCGGTGTTGTGGTCGGGTACACCGGGTGGCCGTTGCTTCGCGGGGCCTACGTCAGCCTCCGGGCCGGCCGGCCGAACATGGACCTGCTGGTGGCGATGGCTGCCGTGACCGCTTTCCTGTACAGCGTCGTCGCCGTCATTTTGGGACATACAGAGGTGTACTTCGACGTGGCGACGGTCATCGTGATGGCCGTCTCGGTCGGCGACTACTATCAGGACCGGGTCCGGCGACGCGCGCTGGACCGGCTCACGGAGTTCACCACACAGCGGGCCGATAGCGCTCGACGGCGCACCGATGGGGGCCACGAGGAGGTCGACGTGGGGTCGCTGTCGGCCGGTGACGAAGTCGTCGTCCGCTCCGGCGAGCGAATTCCCGTTGACGGGTCTGTACTTGAGGGGACTGCTGCTGTCGACGAGTCACTCGTCACCGGCGAGTCGCTGGCTGTCCGGAAGACGGACGGCGACGAGGTCATCGGGGGGTCGCTGGTCACGCAGGGCGGCGTCGTCGTGCGGGTCGGGCCAGACGCCGAGAGCACCGTCGACCGGCTGACGAACCTCCTGTGGGAAGTCCAGAGCACGCGCGGCGGCGTTCAGCGGCTGGTCGACCGCATCGCCGCCGTCTTCGTCCCGCTGGTGGTCGTTCTCGCTGTGCTCGCCACCGGTGGGCATCTCGTCACTGGCGCAACGCTGACCGACGCGATGCTGACCGGGCTGGCGGTGCTCGTGGTCTCCTGTCCCTGTGCGCTGGGGCTGGCGACGCCGCTTGCGACCGCGGCCGGCATCCGCCGGGCGCTGGACGGCGGCACCGTCGTCACCGGCGACGCAGTGTTCGAGACGGCGACCGACGCGGACGTGGTCGCGTTCGACAAGACGGGCACGCTGACGACCGGCGAGATGGAACTGCTGGAGCGGGCCGACGACCGGGCGATGGCCCGAGCCGCCGCGGTCGAGCAGTTCGCGGACCATCCCGTCGCCGAAGCGGTGACGGCCGCCGTGTCGGTCCCCGACGCGACTGTCTCCGAGTTCGAGCAACACCCGGGCCAGGGCGTCAGTGCGACAGTCGATGGGGAACAGGTCGTCGTCGGGACGCAAGCGCTGTTCGACGACCTCGGGTTCGACGTGCCCGCCGACCTCCGGACCCGGTGTGAGCGTGCGACCGAGAACGGGCGTGTCCCGGCGCTCGTCGGCTGGGACGGCGAGGCACGGGATGTACTCGTTGCGGGGGACAGGCTCCGCCCGCACTGGGAGTCGGTCGTCTCGACGCTGGCCCGTGACCGCGATGTCGTCGTCATCACGGGCGACCGCCCGGAGGCCGCCGTCCCGTTCGAGCGCCACGACGGCGTCGACGAGGTGTTCGCTGGGGTGCCGCCCGAGGCGAAAGCCGAAGTCGTCGAGCGACTGCAGTCCCGCGGGACTGTCGCGATGGTCGGCGACGGGAGTAACGACGCCCCGGCGCTGGCTGCTGCCGACGTTGGCATCGCCATGGCGTCTGGCACGTCACTGGCCGCTGATGCGGCAGACGCGGTCGTCACGACGGACGACCTTCGCGCCGTCCCTGACGTGTTCTCGGTGACAGCCGCAACCCGGACGCGGGTCCGCCAGAACCTCGCCTGGGCGTTCTGTTACAACGCCGTGGCGCTCCCGCTCGCGCTGCTTGGCGTCCTGAATCCGCTGTTTGCGGCCCTGGCGATGACGGCCAGCAGTCTGCTCGTCGTGGGGAACTCCACGCGGACGCTGGCGGGCACGGCCTCACACGGCGATGCGAGTGTCGATGGACCGGCTCCGCCACAGCAACCAGCAGCGGCCGACTGACACCGGCTGTCGATTGCTGTCTTGCCAGCGACCGCCGAATGGTTGTTATTTGGTATCATGTCTGAAACAGATTTAATATATCACCAGTTCTGGTCATATATACGTCGCTTTCACCGACGTGGTGACCCATGACCTACGCAATTCCCGTTCCCGCGCCAACGTCGTTCGCTCGCTGGCTGTACAGCGGGCGGTCGGCCATCGAACGTAGCCTCGACGCTACGGTCGAGTATGCATCCCTTATCGGGGAACGGGTCGCCGCGGACACCCGCTCGGTGAAGATTCCGCCCGTGGCACCATAGACTGGTTCGCCGCCGTGGGACCGGCGTCCCACTCACGGACGCCGCACTGCGGTGGGGATTCGATCTGGCTCACTGTCGAGCGGCGGGGCTCTACCCCCTGCTTGGCCGCTCCGTCTGAGAGGCCTGCACCACCCAGTGTGGTCTGTCGGCGTGTCGCCACTCGGCCCTGAGCCTGCACTGTATCGTGTCGCCCTCTCGCTGTCCAGCCCTCGGGTTCCCCATCGTCCTGGTGTGGGAATCCCCTACCGGCCGCTCCGCGCCGGACGTACGCGCCCGCCACCCGCGCAGTCCCCGACCGACGCGACTCGATTGGTGAGTGCCCTTTCGGCCCGGTTCGACTCCGGCCGTCGGCGTTATGTCGCTGCAGGCGACTCCCCCGACCGAGGTATCGGCCGACGTATCACTGCGCGTTCCGCGTGGCGGGTCCGAGACCCTCGAAGCCGGTGTCGCCGGCGTCCTTGCGGCCGTCGACGGCGTCGAAGACGTGGCCGTTGACCGTGTGACAAGCGTGCGTCCCACTTGGACCGACATCCGGGTCGACGCCGATGTGTCGCTGACACTGCGGGTCGACGACGAACGGAACACTGCCGACGGCCGCACCGAACTCCTGCAAGCGGGGTTCGGCGTGATGGCAGTCAACTGCGTCGACGTGACCGGTGACGCGTAAGCGCAGCCCTCCACTCTCTCCCGTCTTCCCGAATATCCCAACCGGACCCGGGCTCTCGCCCGGCGCAGGTTCGAGTCCTGCCGGGAAGTCCACACGTATGCACAACCTCTACCTCGCCACTGTCATCGACAGGCGGCGACGCGACTCGAAGAGCAGAGCACAGTCACGCCGCACCCGGCGGCTGTAGCCGCCGGGACCGGTCGCAGTCGTCCGTATCCGGACTAGTCTGCTGGCCTGTGTGGCCGAGCCTGTAAGATACTGGAGCGCGAACTACCACATATGACGGTCCACACCTCCGACGACCGCTGGCTCGATGCGCCAGTCGAGACGGTCTTTACGTTCATGGACGAACCGTCGAATCAGGCGGCCGTCACGCCAAGTTTGTCCCGCGCCGAGCGCATCGAACGCCTGCCGAACAGCGGGAACCGCGCCGCCTACGAGTACAGGATGTTCGGACTCACTTTTAACGGCGAGGTCCGAGCATCGACGTACGAGCCGCCCGAACGAATCGTCTACGACATGGACGGCGACCTGACGGGGCGGATCGACTGGCGGTTCGAACCGGAGCGCGGTGGCACGCGACTCACGTATACGGCCGACTACGATGTTCCGGGGCCGCTCCCGGAGTTCCTCCTCGCGCCGCTCATCCGCTGGTACAACCGTCGAGAAGTTCGGCAGTTGCTTGACAACGTCGCCAAGGCAGTCGAAGCGGAGGAGGGGGCTGTCGCCAGTTCGCTGTCGTAACCGCGCTACTCGTCGGTCCAGAGCGCGTCCGAAAGCGTCCGCTGGACCGCTTCCTCACCGACGGCTGTGGCAAGCGTCTCGAACCCGCTGCGCTCGACCGGGTCGCTCGCGTTCGCGACCAGTCGGGAGACGATGAACTCCGGCGTGGATTTCCCGACGGTCCCAAAGCGAGGTTGATAATCGACCTGCAGGTCGAGGTCCTGATTCAGCCCTTCGGCGAAGATGCCGTCGACACGGGCCTCGATGGGCAGCGGTTCGAGGTCGTCCGCGAGGTGGGTGACGAACACGCCCAAGGCGTCGCGGTCGACAGTCAGCGTCACGAGTCCGTGGAGAAGGTCGGCGGCGGAGCCGGGTTCGGTGATGGCCTCGAACTCGTCGACGAGCATCAGTGTCCGGTCGCTCTCGGTCAGCGGCGGCACAACCGAGCGCAGCGTCGATTCGAGGACGCCGGCGTTGAACGACGCGTGCCGACGGTGGAACACGACCGTGTCGACGATGCCGACCTCGGCGGCCTCAGCGGGAACCGGAAGCCCCATCTGGGCCAGCAGTTGCACTTGACACAGCGTCTCCAGCAGGGTCGTCTTCCCGCCGGAGTTCGCGCCGGTCAGGACAGCCACCCGGTCGCCGCTGGGCGGCTGGTTCGCCCGGTCCAACTCTAGCGTGTGGTCGCCGATAGCGTAGGTGACCGGCTGGACACTCTCTACGTCCGCGATGGTGAGGTTCCGTGCTCGCTTCACCGCGATAGTTTTGCGGTCCTCGACAAAGCTGGGCCTTGTCAGGTCGAACGCGATGGCAAAGCGGGCGAGCGAGACAGAAAAGGCGATGTCGTCCACCGCCTTGACTGCGGCGTCGATGTCTTCACGGGCGTCCGCGAGGTCGTCTTCCAGCCGGTCGGCAACGGCTTCCTCTCGCTTCTGTACGTCGCTTCGTAGCGTGTTCCGGAGGTCTCGGAGCGCCACGTCGACGAAGTCCCGCGCGTCGGTCGCCTCACGGGGCATCGCATCCCGGACGCGGGCGGCGTCGATGCCCGTCTCGCTCGTGACATGACGGACGAGCGCGTCTTGGAACTCGTCGGGTCGCCGTGCGCCTTCTTGCACGGCTTCGACGACTTCCATCGATGCCGCTGCAAGGTCCTCTATCTGTCCGAGCTGGTCGCGCAGGCGGTCGAGTTCTTCATCGGCCCCTTCGCCGACGAACTCGCCGTCGCCCGCGAGCCCGGCGAGCGCCGCCCGTCCGGCCGTCAGCGACTCGCCGTCGAGGGCCGCTAGCGGTTCGAACACGCCGCTTTCAATGCCGGTGTCCCGGAGGGCGAGCGCCACGTCGACCGCGGCCAGTTCACCCCCGCCGGCGTCGTACTCCTCGAACGCGTCGAGAACGGCCCGCTGGTCCGACTCGGAGAGGTCAGCCCAGGTGTCCCGCGCTTCGAGCACGTCGTCCAGCCGCTCGGCCATCGCCTCGCGGGTCGGCAGCGGCGTCAGCACCCGGATGCTGTCCGCCGCATCCGCCGTGACCGCGTACTCCTCGGCGAGGTCGAGCAGTTCCTTGTACACGTCGCGGGTGTCTCTGGTGGCGAGCAGGTCCATCGACTCGGCCCCGGTCGCCCGCCGGAGGATGCGCGTCGCTCGTCCCCGGGAGAGGCCAGCCGTAGTTAGCGCTCGTGTATCCGCCGACTCGATGGCCTCGATGGCCCGCTCGACGCCCAGCTCCTCGGTGAGCAGTTCGGACGTCTTCGGGCCGATGCCCCAGTACTCCTCCAGTCGCATGCACGGGTGGAGAACGGCGGCCCGCTTAGGCGTTTTCAGTTGTCGGGCTCGTCGTCGTCGATACCGAAGCGCTCATGCAGTGGCCCCGGTTCCCCGCGGGCCTGCCGGTCAGCCCGCCGAGCGGCACGGCGTGCGATGAGCGCCCCCAGTGCTGCCGGAATCGCCAGACCGAGCGATACAAGTGCGGTCTGTTCCGAGACCACCGACGGCCCATCTGACAGGAGGACTTCGTAGCCGACCACAAGCACAACCACGGCCACGCCGGCGACGACGAGGTATAGCCCGCGGGCAAGCACCTCACTGGGATTGCGAAGCCGCGAGAGATACGCCGCCGGGCCGAGCCAGCCCGCTAACAGGACGCCGACGGCCACGGGAAGCGAGAGGTCGCCGACGAGGATGACGACGGCGTACAGCACGAGCGGCGCAATGGCGATACCGAGGGAGAGGCCAGTGAGCGCGACCGCCCACGTTGGCGTCCCGGAATCCATCGACTCCAGCGTCTCGGTCAGGCGCTCGTCGAGCATTTCGGCCTGTTCGTCAGTGAGTAGCGACGCGTTACAGTGTGGACAGGCCATTGCCGTGGGCTCCAGCGGCTCGCCACACTCCGGGCAGGCGGGGTCCGACGCGTCACGCCACTCGGTCATATTCTCCTTTACACACCGAGCGGTTTGAGTGACCCGGATAGTGTCATATTAGCAGAATACAGATCTGGGGAGCGCTAATACTCTATCACAGTGTAGCACGACCCATGCAGTCAAATCGCTGTCTCTGCCGTGGGTTTCCGGCTGAAGATTGTATTCTAAGTGATAGAAAGAAATAATCCAGTACAAGCCCACCGTGACATATGGGGGGCGTTGATATTCTACACGTTGACGACGACAAGGGGCTTGCTAGCCTGACTGCCGACCTACTTGAACGCAAGGACAGTCGGTTCAACGTGGAGACTGCCACAAGCGCGACAGAAGGGCTACAGCTGCTCAGCGACCTCTCCCCTGACTGCATTGTCTCTGACTTTGAGATGCCCGGGATAGACGGACTTGAGTTTTTAGAGGCCGTCCGGGCGGAACACGCTAAGCTCCCATTCATCCTGTTTACTGGCCGAGGAAGCGAAGAAATCGCAAGCGATGCGATCTCTGCCGGTGCAACTGACTACTTACAGAAACAATCCGGGACTGAGCAGTACGAGCTACTGGCCAACCGCATTAACAACGCTGTCACCCGCAATCGCTCAGAACAACAGCTACGCGAGACCAAAGAGGAGTATGCTGCCGTTTTCGAGAACGCGCGGAACGGGCTCTTGCTTGTTGATGTCGAACAAGACGGGTTTCGCTTCCGGCGGTGTAATTCACGGGTGCTTGAGTTTACCGGACTTGCAGAGTCGGAACTTATCGGGAAGACCCCACAGGAGGCACTCGGCTACGAGAATTCCAGAGCGGTCGCCGGCGCGTATCGGAAATGTGTCGCCATGCGTGAGACAATTACATATACGGTGACACTTACTCATCCAGTCGGCGACGTTGTTCATGAAGTCAATACCACGCCGATCACCAGAGACGGTGAGGTCGAGCAACTCGTCGTCGCGTTTACCGATATCACCGAACGACACGCCCGTGAGCAGAAGTTACGCGAAGAACGGGCCGTCATTCAACAGGCGCTTGATGCGCTCGATGAGCCGCTGTTCGTCACCGATATAGATGGCCGCCTCAAGCATTGTAACCATCGTGCACTCGAGCTTACCGGGAACACCGAAGAGACAGCCGTCGGAACGCCGATAACTGCCCTGTTTCCCGACGAAGAGCGGGAGACGATTGCTGACGCGGTTGACGATGCGCTCCGCACTGGCCGAACGACTATCACGGCCAGCCTCTGCCTCGACAGCGGTCAGCAACAGCGGTATGAGTTCCGCGCTCACTCCTTGACTGATCTGGACAACAACACTGCAGGGCTTGTCATACTTGGTCAGGATGTTTCTGATACCTGATCGAGTGTCTCTCTGTTGCAGATGCCGGTCACTGTGGCCGGCCCTGTGTGCTGGACTGTGCTGACCGGCCGCCATACGCAGACGTGTCCGCCGACAGACTATTTATTCGCCCTGCAACTCCCTGAGCCTTATACCATATGACGGCTGAATTGAACAATGCCAATGAAAGACGTGCTCTCCAGAATCGGCATCGGGTCTGCTACGGTAGACACGGTTTTGCCCACAGATTCCGTCAGAGCCGGTGAATCCGTCCGGGCCGAAGTCCATGTTGAGGGCGGATCGACAGACCAGAACATCGATTCGGTCTACTTCGCGCTGGAAACTGAATACAAGTCCGACGAGGGGTACAAGGACGCCATCATCGACCAGTGGCAACTCACGGAGCCGTTCACTATCGAAGCGGGCGAGAAACGACGTTTCGAGACTACTATCGATATTCCCCGGGAGACGCCGGTGACCACACGCTCGACGGCCGTTGAAATCGAGACTGGCCTCGATATCTCGATGGCGGTCGACCCCGGCGATGAGGATTACATCGAAGTCGAACCAACACACCGCACGCAGGCAGTGTTCGACGCGCTCGATTCGCTCGGCTTCTCGCTCCACGCCTCGGCCTGTGAGGCAGCAGCTGGGAGCCTTTTCACTACCTCGGCGAACTTCGCGCAGGAGTTCGAGTTCCGGCCCCAGCGCGGCGAGTTCACCGGCGCGGTCGACGAGGTCGAAATCGTCCCGGTGTTCGACGATGACCGGCTCACGGTGTACCTAGAAGTCGACCGCAGCGCCGGACTGCTTTCGGAGGTGACTGACGCCGACGAGCGACACACGAAACTCACGATAGAAGCTCCTGACCCTGACGCTATCGAGCCACGACTTGCGGAAGCGATTCGGGAACTGAGTTAGCCCGCTGGCGTACTGTGCCGCCCTCAACCCCAGAACGACTGCGTCCGTGCGTACTCCCGCTCTTGTCGGAGGATGTCCCGGTAGAACTCGTCTTCGTCCTCTCGCAGGCGGTTGATAATGCGGGCGGCGTTGTGCGGCCCGACACCGCGGGCGGCCAGCGCGACCACGGCTTGTTTCCCGTGGCTCTGGACCAGCGAGGCCGAGCGGTAGGCTCGTTCGGTCATCTTCTCCTGCTCCTCGTCCTTGTCGTCGGTCCGGACGGCCGAGACGACTTCCTCGGCCCACGGATTCAGCGCGGCGATTCGGGTCGAGCCACACTGCGGACACGACGGCTGATCCCGCACGCGCTTGACTTGCTGTTTGCGGTCCCACTTCTTGCAGTGCAGACACGCGAGGATGACGCGGTCACTCTGGATGCGCTCCTTGACGGTTTTGATGACGCTCGCGTCGGCGTTCTCCGGTGAGAGGAGTTCCCGCCCGGAGGAACTACCGCCAGTCCCGATTGGCGTGTGTTCGCCCACTGTTTCGAGCGCCACGTCGCCGTTCTGGATATCTCGGAGAAGGTCGGCTGTCGCTTCGATAGCGAGGTCCTCGTGGCGAACCTCGCGCAGGGCTTCGTCGTACATCGGCGTGTCCTCAAGCGCTGCCAGCAGGCGGTCACGGCCGAAGTCAGTCGACCCCCGGCCCCGCCAGCGCTTGAGCGAGCCGAACTTCGTCGCCACCTGCGCGAGCTTGAACTTCAGCGCGTCGGCGTTTTTCAGGCTGAGTTCGATGAGCGCTGGGAGGTGGTCAGGATCGGTGTCCTCAATGACTTCGATGACATCGCCGGCGGTGATCCGGCGCGGGACCTCCAGCGTAATCCGGTACGGGTCGACGTCCATCGCGACCGACGACCCTGCCCGTTGACCGAGCAGCGCCGAGAGGACCCGGCCCAGCGTTTCGTTGATTTTGTGCCCGTAGCAAGCGTTGACGATGACCTCCCGGCCGTGGAACTCCACCAGAATAGTCGTGTCGTCCGGAATCGGCCCTTCGTGTTCTTCCACCTGCGAGAGCCCGTCGACGACGGTTTCGGGGCCGGCGGCATAGCGAGTCGCCACGTCTCTGGCGACGGCCTCGGTGTCCGCGCCGTCCTGGAGTTGCCGACCAGCCACACGACGGAGTTCGCCGACTTCCGCGGCGACGGCTCTCGGAACCGGAATCTCCTGCCCCACCCACGACGGGACCTCACCGGCGGGGTCTTCGATGGGTGAGACGGTCACGACTTCCTCTTCCTCGTCGATATTCGTGATGCGCCACATCTCCCCGCGCTGGACGAACACCTCGCCGGGCGTGGCGAAGTTGACGACGAACTTCTCATCGAGGGTCCCGACCTGCTGGCCTGAGGCCACGTCCTCCACGTCGTAGGTAGCCTCGTCGGGGATCATCGAGAGGTTCTGATAGAAATACTGCCAGGTCCCCCGGCGCTTCTCTAACGTGTCTCGGTCCTCGTCCAGCCAGATGACGTTGTTCGCCGCGAGTTCCTCGACGACCTGCTTGAACTGGGCCTCGTCGAGGTCCCGGAACGGGTACGCGCGGGTCAGTATCTCGTAGGCCCGCATCGCCCGAATTTCGCCGGCATCCATCACCAGTCCGGCGATCTGGTTGGCAACTGTGTCGAGGCTCCCGTCGTGGATTTCGGCGGGCTCGACATCGCCGGCTTCGGCCTGTCTCGCAATCGCCAGCGCCTCCAGCGTGTCGTCGGTGTCAGTCGTAACGACCGTGCCCGAGGAAACGAGGTCCCGGCGGTGGCCGGCGCGGCCGACCCGCTGGACGAGGCGGGACACCTGCCGGGGGCTGCCGTACTGGACGACGTGGTCGACGTGGCCCACGTCGATACCCAGTTCCATCGAGGAGGTACACAACAGGGCATCGAGGTCGCCGGCTTTGAAGCGGTCCTCCACGTCGATCCGGGCCTCTTTCGACAGCGAGCCGTGGTGGACGCCGAGGTCGGTTCCCAGCTCTTTGAACCGCGAGCCCAGTGCCTCCGCTGTCTGTCGGGTGTTGACAAACAGCAGGACAGATTCGTTTTCGTCGATGAGGTCCGCGATGAACCGGACGTGGCTAGCCGTTCCCGCGTCAGTGACGAGGGAGCTCGACAGTTCCTCGTCCCGGTCAGTAATCTGGGGCCGAACCACTTCGATATCTAGCCGGCTGCCGATGTCCACTTCCACGATGGCGCAGGTTCGGCCGCCAGTGAGAAACCGGCCGACTTCGTGTGGGTCGCCGACGGTCGCCGAGAGGCCGATTCGCTGGAACCGCCCGGACAGTTCCCGGAGCCGTTCGAGTCCGATAGTCAACTGTGCGCCGCGCTTGGCCGCGGCGAGTTCGTGGACCTCGTCGATAACGATATGCTCGATATCCTCTAGCGCTGTCCGGAGCTTCGACCCGGTGAGCATCGCCTGTAGCGTTTCCGGCGTAGTCACCAGCACGTCCGGCGGGTCGTTTGCCTGCTTCTGGCGCTGGTAGTCAGTCGTGTCGCCGTGGCGAACGTCCACTTCGAGGCCGAGCGTTTCGCCCCACCAGTCGAGGCGCTGGCGCATGTCGCGGTTCAGCGCCCGGAGCGGCGTGATGTACAGCGCGCCGATGCCAAAGCGGTCCTCGGATTCGGCCAGCGCGTCGAAGACCGGCAACATCCCCGTTTCAGTTTTTCCGGTTCCGGTCGGGGCGACGACTAGCGCGTCTCGCCCGTCAGCCAGAGTTGGAATCGCCTTTCGCTGTGGGTCGGTCGGCGTCGTGAAGCCGCGCTCGGAGAGCGCACTGCGGACGGCCGGCCCGAGCGCAGTGAAGGCGTCATCGCCGCGAGCGACCCCGTCAGTCATCGCCCCTCTCTAGCGACTACACCGGGTTAAACACGTTGTGTCACATTCTCTCGTTCCCCATCGGTAACCAGAGCACTGCGGGCGTTGCGGGGGAGAACGGGTACAGCCTTATGTCGTTGCCCTGGGATATGTGGAATCATGACCGACGCCTGTGCAACTGCGGCCGGTGATGGCCTGTGAACACGCTTGATGAGATCGAACGGGCGGTAAAGGACACGGCCCACTACGTTAGCGGGAACCTGGCGAACTACGCCAACAGAGCCGCTGGCGAGAACCCGAGTGGGGAGCAACAGGTCGGTGGCGACGTGTGGGCCGATGACCTGTTTTTCGACGCACTCGCGTACATCGACGGCATCGGCGCGTACGCGAGCGAGGAACGTAGCGACGTGGTCGACTGTGGCGAGGGCTACAGCATCGCCATCGACCCGCTCGATGGCTCCTCGAACCTCGCCTCGAACAACTCCGTGGGGACGATAATCGGGGTCTACGACGCTGAACTGCCCGCGGCGGGCCGGGAAATGGTCGCATCGCTGATGGTGCTGTACGGCCCATACACGACGCTGACAATCGCCCGGTCCGACCGCGATGTCGTTCAGGAGCACCTCCTCCGGGATGGGCACAGCGAGCGCTGGGGCCAGTTCGAACTGCCAGCAGAGGCGACTGTTGTCGGGTTAGCGGGCAAGACTGGCGAGCGAAGCGACGCGTTCAACGACATCGCCCAGTCCTTCGAGCGGGACCTGAAGCTCCGCTACGGCGGCGCGACCGTCGCCGACCTGGCACAGGTGCTCGAATACGGCGGGCTGTTCGGGTATCCGGTGACGTCGGGGTATCCAAACGGCAAGCTCCGGGTCCACTTCGAATCAGCGCCGCTCGCGTACCTCGTCGAGGCTGCCGGTGGGGCCTCTAGCGACGGCTCGCAGTCGTTGCTCGACGTTGAACCGGACGGTATCCACGACCGGACGCCGACGTTCCTCGGGAACGCAGAACTGGTCGACGAACTCGAAGCGGCGCTTTCGGAAACATAGGCGGGTACAGAACGCTGGCTCAGACCTGTCGGTAGGCCCCTAACCGCGTGCCATCAAGCAGGAACGCCTCGGTATCCGCCATGCCCTCGGGCAGGAACGGGGCGAGGAACTCCTGGCCGTCGACGTTGACCCACGTCCCGCCGGAGCGGTCGTTAAACGCCGGAAAGACGACGATGTCCGGCGCGTTCTCGACTGGTTGGTCGAACTGTTCGGCAAAGGGCTCAGTCACCAGCGAGCCGCGGAGCCAGGCCCGCTCCTTCTGGGCCCCACCGACGCTGTCTTCGAGTCGGACGACGGGATGTTCGTGGCCGACACAGACGACGTCGGCTTCGAGCACGTCCGGCGCGGGCCAGGTGTGGCCGTGGGCGAACCCGACCGAACCGAGACGGGTTCCATGTCCCGGTGTTACCTCAACATCGGCGTCGAGGTCAGACAAGACTGGCTCCAGACCGCCGTCGTGATTCCCTTTCACCAGTGTCACGGGCACGTCAAGGGCGTCGAACAGCGTTTCGAGCTCCGCTCGCTCGTCTGCGAACGGGTCGCCGATGGCGTGGCCCAGGTCGCCGATGACGACCAGCCGGTCGGCCCGGGCGCGTCTCAGGCATGTCAGCAACCGCTCCCGGCGGGCCTCGGCGGCCGACTGGAGTTCGACCCCCTCGTACCTCAGTCCTGCTTCGATGCCGGCGTGATAATCGGCCACCGCCAGCAGTCGCTCTCCGTCGGTGTCGACTGTGGCCGCTGGAACGCCGGGAAGCGGTTCGACACGCATCTGCGCTCGGTTGGGTCGCAGGGGAGAAAAGGACCGCGGCTCGGTGCGTCAGATGGGTGTGAGCTTGCCGTCCTCGGGCTCGTAGCAGCGTCCGCCCATCAACGCGTCTTGGATGGCGTCCTCGACGGCATCGGCGTCCGCGCCGTGGCGGCTCACGACCGTCGAGCGGAGTTCCTCGCGGTCGGCCCCACTGCCGTCGTCGAGGTCATCCATGACCGCCATGACGGCGTCTTCGAGGTCCACGTCCTCGGTAGGCGCGTCCTCGCTCGCCGACTCGTCTGGTGTGGTCTCGTCGGCTGCGGCGTCGGTCGCTGTTTCGGGCGTCTCGGCGGGTGCGTCGCTTGTGGCCGCGTCAGCGGTCGGCTCGGGGGACTCATCGCCGGCCGGTGCACCGGGCGAACCGGGTGCGGGCTCGGCGTCGGCGGCGTCTGCGGGCGCGCCCTCCTGGGCCGCGTCGGCCAGTTCTTCGTGGTCCGGCGTCTCGATGTCGGCCTCGCCGGGCTCATCCACTTCCGTCCCGCTCTGGAAGTCAGTGCCGTACTCCTGTTCGATTTCCTCGCGTTCGTCCTCGTCCAGTTCGAACTCGGTGTCGAAGTCGCCGAGGTCACCGCCGTCGTCGGGTTCGGACGACGACTCCGGTTCGTCCTGTCCCATCGCGTCGGCGTCGGTCACCGGCTCACTCGACACCGGTGGTTCGTCCACGGGCTCGCTCTGTTCAGGCGTCGAGGACACGTCCTCACCCACGGACTCTCCCGGCGTGGTTTCGTCGGCTGCGGCGTCGGTCGCTGTCTCGGGCGTCTCGACGGGTGCGTCACTCGCGGCCGCGCCGGCGTCTGGCTCTGTCGACTCGTCGCCGGCCGGTGCGCCGGGCGAACCGGGCGCGGGCTCGGCGTCGGCAGCGTCTGCGGGCGCACCTTTTTCCGCCGCGTCGGCCACCTCTTCGTCTGTCGTCGGCTCAGTAGCGCCGGAGTCGGTTGCCGTCGCGTCTCCCTCTGCGTCCTCAGTCGCCGTCTCCGGGGTGGAAACGTCAGTATCGAGGTCGAGAGAGGCAAGGAGCGGAATCGGGTCGTCGGTCCCGTCGTCTGGTGACAACGACAGCCCTTGCGCCTCGTCCGTGTCGTCGGCGACGACGCGAGCGGCGTCGAGCGCCGTCGTCCGGAGCGCGTCGAGGTAGTCGCCGGTCGTGCCGTAGTGGTCTAGCGCGAGCGTGATGCCGGCCGCGGCGCTCTCGTCGATGCCCCGGTCGAGTAACGCAAGGCGGAGTTCGTCGCCGGCTAAACCGGCCTGTTTCGCGCTGGCCATCTGTCCGATGCGCGAGACGGTCTGCTCGGCGGCCTGAACGACCCAACGGTCCCGCGTATCCGCGTCAACCTCGCTGATGCTCTCGGGTCGCACCGAAGTGAACACCCGGTCGCTGTCGTCGGGCTGGAAGGTGCGAGCCTTGCCCGTGACGGCGACGAACATCGGCGGGTCAGCGGCTTCGAGGAAGGCCAGCTCGTCGGGCTGATACTGACCAGCGTAGATGACGAACGGGCCGGTCGGGTCCACGACGCGAGCGCGCAACACGTCGTCGTTGACCTGTTCGAGTTCGGTGAGAACGCCAACGAGGAACAGCCGGTTGACCCGCGCGCCGGTCGGCGTGACGACGTAGTTCGGGGCCCGTTCCTCGTCGGATTCGGAGTACGAGAAGTCGGCGTCATCGAACTCCGCGGCGAACAGTCGATGGGCGACCTCCCGGCGGCCGGGGCCGCTGTCTCCGGATTCGCTCATGTGTCTGCCTCCTGTAGCAGGGCCTGCGCACGCGTCGCCGGGTCGTCGTCGGCCTCGGCGAAGGTCGAGGCAGTGAGGTTCGCGCCGTACTCGTCGACCGACAGCGACCCGCGGACGACGTACTCGCGGCCGACGATGCGGTCGCTGATGCGCTCGGCGACGACCTCTTTATCCATCGCATCGCGGGCGTGCTCGCGGGCGTCGTCGAGGTCGCCACCGTACACGCGGGCGGTGAGTTCGTCATCGAGCACCGCGGTGACGGTGTCGGTGCCGTCGTCGAGGATGGCCTTCGTCCGCAGGTCGTCCTCGCCTTCGACCGCACCGTGGGAGCGACACTGGCCGTTCTGGATGACGCGGCCACACTCCGGACAGCGCTCGATGAGGCCGGAGCCGTCCCGCACCTCGATGACATTGCCGGCCAGTTCCACGTCGAACAGGCCGCCGCTCTCGACGGCCTCACGGACTGACAACCGCGGTGCGTCTTCAGTGACGCCGACCGTGCGGTCCAGCGCGGTCACCGCGGAGAACTCCGAGACGTTCACCGATGGCGCACCACGGAACTCACGGACGAACGTCTCGTCGAGGCGCACGGACGCCCCTTCCTCGATTTCGTCGTGGGGATCCCAGTCGGTAAACGGGAGCCGCCCGCTCTCGTCGCCGAGGACACCGCTGAGAATCGTCGTTTCGCCGTCGCGGCCGTCGATGACCTTCTGCTCGCATTCCAGTACCTGCACCTCGACAGTGATGCCGCGGTCACCGGGCGCGAGGTCCTGCAGCGCGGCGCGGCCGCCCACATCGTAGTCGATGTCGAGCGTTTCGTCGACGACTTCGGGGTCGGTGCTGTCGCCCAGATTAAGCTCCGGCTGGCCGTCCCACTCGCGGACGCCGGCGTTGCCGAGCTGGACGGTCTGGCCGGGCTGGAGGTCGCCCGAGAAGCCGTCCCACGCCGTGTAGGATATCTTTCCCGTTTCGTCGGCGAGTTCGCCCTCGCGGATGACGTGCTGTTCCCCGTTGTACTGGATAGACCGGCGACCCGACGTGAGCACCACGGCGGTGACTGTCACGTTCGAGTCTTCGGTCGAAACCTCGTTGATGGCCTTGCTTGACGGCGTGCTATCGCCGCCCGAGCTGCCATCGCCATACTTCCGTCTGAGGCTTTGCTTAGCCTCGTCCATCGGGACGGAGTAGTTCACGAGGTTTTCCAGGTCGCGTGTGACCTCCTCTTTGTCAACACCGAGGTCGGAGGCGAGCTCCTCGGCATGGTCTTCGAGAGACATCGACTGACGGTTCGACGGGAGCACTCAAAAGCGTTTTCGGCCAGCCGTGCAGGGTACAGCCGTCGATACCTGTTTGAAATCGCCCAAAATTCTTATTTATGATACTGTAATCTCTCAGCATATGCTCCCTGACCGAGTTAGTGCATTTCAAACGGCCGAAAATTCCGCTACTGGCCACGTCAAGCTAACCGGACAGAAAGTTATTGTCACTGATAGCGAGTGTGGGCATAGGGGAGCCTGACCATGGGGAGCGTGTTCGGGTCGAAGCCGTCAGAGGCCCACGTCATCTGGCGGAGTGGCCGGAACAACGACGGCAAAAAGAAGTTCGATTTCGAGTATCTGGAACTGTGGGCCGCCCATTTCGGCGTCGACTTCGAGCAGTGGACCCGCGTTGACCACGACCGTGCGGACGAACCTCGCGAGCAGTTCGCCTGCGTGTTCCGCTGGTCGAAAAGCGGGGGACAGGAACTCTCCGTCGGCGACGAGGAGTGGACGATGGGCTCACAGCGCAAGCCCCGTACGTTCGTTGAAATCGACGAGGAAGGGGTGGTTCGACTCCGTGGCTGGAACAGTGAGACGACGCTTGACGTCGATGAACTGGTGCTGAAAAAGACGGTGCTAAAGCTGAAAACCGCCGATGGTACGGTAAAGAAACTCGACGTCCGGAAGCTCTCGAAGCGTCCCGAGACAACATCTTCCTGACTGTAACCCAAAAGCCGTTTGACGTGTCGCCGGCACGAACGAGTATGCACGTCATCGTCAACGCCGCCATGAGTGTGGACGGGAAACTCTCTTCTCGCCGCCGCGAACAGATAGCTATCTCCGGCCCGGACGACTTCGACCGCGTCGACCAGCTCAGAGCCGACAGCGACGCGGTGATGGTCGGCGTCGGCACAATTCTCGCCGATGACCCTTCGCTGACCGTCGACGACGCCGACCGCCGCGCCGCTCGGGCCGAGCGTGGCGACCCCGAAAACCCCGCGCGCGTCATCGCTGACTCCCGTATCCGCACGCCGCCGGACGCCACAGTGCTTGACGGCCGCGCACAGACCTACCTCCTCGTTAGCGAAGCCGCGCCACCGGACTTCATCGAGGAGATGGAAGACGCCGGCGCGTACGTCATCGCCGCCGGGCAGGACCGGGTCGACCTGACGACGACGCTTGCAAAGCTGGAAGGCGATGGCATCGACCAGCTCATGGTCGAAGGTGGCGGCGAACTCATCTTCAGCCTGTTGGAGGAGGCGCTGGTCGACGAACTGTTCGTCTACGTTGGTCCGAAGGTTATCGGCGGCCGGGACGCGCCGACGCTGGCCGACGGCGACGGCTTCATCGAGGACTTCCCGGAGCCGGAGCTAGCCGACGTCGAACGGGTCGACGACGGCGTGGTGCTACACTGGCAGTTCTAAGAACTGGCCGACAGAATTAGTGGTCGTGGCCGGTCAGCTCGGCGAAGGACTGGCCGAAGCGCTCTTCGAACAGTTCGCTGGTTTCCTCTTCGAGCGCGACGATCTGCTCGTCCGGCTCGCCCTGCGCGTGGTGGACAGCGCTGTGAATCCGCTGGGTCATGCCGAACATCGCGATGTCGCCGACGACCTGCGGGTCCGTCTCGTCCGGTGACTCGCGGAGGATGTCCACGAGTTCGCTCGGAACTGTGAGTTCGTCGGTCTCTTCGCCGTCGTCAATAGTCAGCGTGACAGTGTCTGTTGCCATGCGGTTTACTCCGGGGGCTATCCTAAAGGGTCTGTGGATGTGAGAACGGAGAAACAGGCGCGCTAGTCGTCGGCTTCTGCGGCGGCTTCGGACTCTGCCTCTGCGGTAGCTTCGGCCTGTGCTTCGAGGTACTCGTCAGCGTCGATGGCGGCTTTACAGCCCATCCCGGCAGCGGTGACGGCCTGCTGGTAGTGGTAGTCGACCACGTCGCCGGCACCGAAGATACCGTCCACGTCGGTGGCGGTCTGGTCGCCGCCGGTGCCGCCGTGGGTCTGGATGTACCCGGTATCGTCCAGCTCGACGCCGGTGTCTCCGAGGTAGTCGGTGTTAGGCGTGTGACCGATGGCAATAAAGACGGCACCAACGTCGAAGTCGAAGGTTTCGGTCCCGTCGGCGTCGAGCTTCTCGCTGGGATGGCCCTCGTCGTTCTGTGCGAGGGTGACGTGGTCGACGCCGTCCTCGGGGGAGCCGTGCATTTCCAGCAGCTCGGTGTTGCGCATGATCTCGATTTCGCCCTCGTCGACCTTCTGCTGGACGCGGTCGATCCAGTAGTCCTCGGCGCGGAACTCTTCGCGGCGGTGCGCGATGTAGACGGTGTCAGCGAACTTCGTGAGGAAGTGGGCCTCCTCCATGGCTGCGTCGCCGCCGCCGACGACGAGCATGTCTTCGCCACGGAAAAACGCGCCGTCGCAGGTCGCACACGTCGAGACGCCGTAGCCCATGAGTTCGTCCTCGCCGGGGACGCCCAGCGTGCGGGCGCTGGCTCCGGAGGCGGCGATGAAGGCGTCGCAGGTGTACACGTCGCCGTTTGACAGCTCTACGCGGAACGGCCGCTCGCTGTCGTCGATGTCGGCGACGATACCGTGTTCCAGCTCAGCGCCGAAGCGCTCAGCCTGCTCTTTCATATTGTTGATGAGGTCCGGCCCGGAGAGGCCCTCCGGGAAGCCGGGGAAGTTCTCGACTTCACTAGTCAGCGTGAGCTGCCCACCGGGTTCGTCACCTTCGAGAACGAGTGGGTCGTTGTTGCTCCTGGCGGCGTAGATGGCCGCTGTCAGTCCCGCTGCGCCCGTGCCAGCGACGATGAGTCGTCGGTGTTCGACCGATTCTGTCATTAGCCAAGTTAGACTACCGGGCCGTATTTAGCTTGTGTTGTCGTGCGCCGAACGCGGGCTGGGACGACACGCTTAGGCCGCTGCCACCGTTCGCTGAGGGTATGGCTGCCGATATCGAAGAGAAGACTGACCGCTACGAAGGACTACTCGCGGAGGCACTTGATGCGGCATCAGTCGCACCCCCTGAAGGGACACCGATGCACAATGCCGCCTTGGAGTGCGAGGAGATGGCGTCAGCGTATCTTGAAGATGGGCGTCACTTCAGGGACGACGACGACCTCGTGAACGCCTTAGCGTCGTTCTCGTACGGGCACGCGTGGCTGGACGCAGGCGCACGTATCGGGCTCTTTGACGTGCCAACTGAGGGGCATCTGTTCACTGTCTGAAACCGCGGCCAGATGGATCTGTGGTTGGCGCTCACAGAGAGCTGTCTGTCCGTCTACTACTATCTGTTCGAACCGCAGGTCGCTGCCCTACTGCGAAACGGCCCCTCGCTCCAGTCGCACGATGACGTTCGTTGCGGCACTTGAGTTCGGTGGCCTTGTGGTCTGGGTCGCCCCCGATTAATCGGTCGCGGGCCGCTCCAGTGACAGGGCGTCATCATCACCGTATGTACCTATCTGGTATACAACCGTAGCTAAGCTGTGTTACTCGGTAACATCGCTTTTTACATCATATCACTCCCTCACGATGTGCGGAACCACACTGTGACTCCCGCTGACCCGGTAATTTCGGGACCCACTCGCCGTTCTCGACTGAACTGGAATGACTGGAGCAAGGTGTGGGCTGGTCGTTCAGCGCTGCACCGACGGAGTCACACGGCGTTGCAGTCCCCCGATTATGCGTTATGTCCGGGCGTTGGCGGCCACCGTCAACTTTATACATCCCTATATCGGGACATGCTATACCCTACCACGCCGCTGTACTGCGGTTTATGCCAGAAGCCGGCAAAAGATTTATATACTTTACGGACTAACTATAGGGTAAGACAAATCCCCAATCAGTCTTAAAATTTCTGCACCCGGCAGAACAGGACTTCCAATCATGAGTGAATCAACAACGCGGACAAGCACACGAGAACGAGACGAGAAAATCACCGAATCGACGGAACAGGAGGCTGTAGAGACCTGTCCCGAATGTAGTGGCAACGTCGTTACGGATACCGAGCACGGCGAAACAGTCTGTGAAGACTGTGGGCTGGTCGTTGAGGAAGACGAGATCGACCGCGGGCCGGAATGGCGTGCGTTCAATTCCGCCGAGAAGGACCGCAAGTCCCGCGTCGGCGCGCCGACGACGAACATGATGCACGACAAGGGTCTCTCGACGAACATCGGCTGGCAGAACAAGGACGCCTACGGGCGCTCCCTCTCCAGCGAACAGCGCCAGAAGATGCAGCGGCTCCGGACCTGGAACGAACGGTTCCGGACCCGTGACTCCAAGGAGCGCAATCTCAAGCAGGCACTGGGCGAAATCGACCGTATGGCCTCTGCGCTGGGGCTCCCCCAGAACGTCCGTGAGACATCCAGCGTCATCTACCGCCGCGCACTCGGTGACGACCTCCTTCCGGGTCGCTCTATCGAGGGCGTTGCGACCGCTGCGCTGTACGCGGCCGCTCGCATGGCCGGGAACCCCCGGTCGCTGGACGAGATGGCCCGTGTCTCCCGCGTCGAAAAGATGGAGCTCACACGGACCTACCGCTACATTGTCCGGGAACTCAGTCTCGAAGTTCAGCCGGCGGACCCGGAACACTACCTCCCACGGTTCATCTCCGACCTGGACCTCAGTGAGGAGACCCAGCGACAGGCACGGGACCTCGTCGAAGGTGCTCGTCAGTCGGGGATGCTCTCCGGCAAATCGCCGGTCGGCATCGCCGCTGCGGCCGTCTACGCCGCCGCGTTGCTGACCAACGAGAAGGTCACACAGAGCCAGGTCAGCGACGTCGCTGACATCTCTGAAGTGACCATCCGAAACCGATACAAGGAACTCCTCGAAGCCGAGGACCTTCCGGCCTGACGCTCGGATGAAGGCAGACTAATGGGGAGACGACAAGGCTTTTTATCATTGGCTATGTGTGTGAGTAACATACATGGAGGAAGCGTACGTGCGATTGCTCTGCCCTGAGTGTAAGAAAGACTGGGAGTCGACGCCGACAGACTTGCCGCGACACGACACGACGTTCCACTGCCCGAACTGTCACGCGAGCCATCGGCTCGCTGTTTTCACCCGTACAGAAAACGACTTGCAGACGCTGAAAGGACTGCAGTAACTACTCGCTCGTCGCCGAGCGTGCGCCACACGCCTCACAGCGGAGCAACAGCGCACCCTGTTCCCGCTCCAGTTGCGTGTCCGGCAGTCCACACTCCGAGCAGAGCACGAACTCGTCGACGTACTCGTCGATGGACGCCTCGATACGGGTGGCATCGAATTCACCGGTCAGGCGCACTCGACCGCTCTCGTCGATGTGGCCGCTCGTTCCGAGGTCGTTCTGGAGGAACTTCATCACGTGGTCGTCCTCGCGTCCAAGCCGGGAACACGTCGACTGGAAATTCTCGTAGACGGTGACGTTCCCCTCCTGTCGGATATCCGGGTCCGGGACCTCGAACCGCTCGCTTGTGCCATCAATCTCGGGCGTCTCTTCCATCGCCCGGTCAAGCATGTCGTCGTATTCCATACTCCTACGTCACAGAGCAGCCAACAAAAACTTTTCAGCCGGTGGTCGTCCGTTATCGCCAGGCTGTAAGTGTACAGGTCTCGTCCGCTACCATCGAAATCCAGGTGTCATCGTGGGCAATATCGGCGATGACGAACCGCTGCTGGCCGTCGACATCGTCGACAGCACACATCACATCAGACGCAGTTCCCGACCGACGGGTGGGACGTTCAACCTCGTAAGACACAATTGTTCATCTAGGATGTGCGGTAATGAATGTGTCGTACTCGTTTCGTCTTTTGATACTCTGAAACCCGGCCGTTTATGCAACAAAACGACTTGTGTCTTGCTATTGCCGTTGTGAGTATCAAGGTCGATTCAACAATTGTCGATGGTCGTAGCCGGAGACAGTCGCTCTGAACCGCCGAGAGAAGTGCCGGACCTGTCAGGGGGCGAGCCGGTTCTTGCGCCCCTTCATCTCCTGTTCGTAGTACTCGAAGGTCTTGGGACACCAGTCGGCCGCCAACTCGAGCATCTCCTCGGTCATCTCTCGGATCTCCCACTGTGCGTCCGCCGCGGCTCGCATATCCGCGACGTGCATCAGCATTCGGGCGTTCATCGACATCACGATGTTCACCTTGGTGCCGATTGGCAGTACGAACCGGGCGTCTTCCGGCGGCATTCCCAGCTCAAGCAGCTCCTGATACGATTCGACCGCCTGCTCGATGGTGTCTTTGAATATCTCCGCGCGTTCTTCGAACTCTTCGTCGGAGACGCTTGCCTTCTGCTGGTTCCGGCCGATCCAGTCCGGATCCGTCGCAGATGGCGGCGTCACGACCAGTTCCCCCTCGCGGACGGCTTCGGGGTCCACGTCGTCGAAGGAGACGTACCGCATCGACTGCACATCGAATGAGACGTGTCGGTGACGGGTGATCTGGGCCATACAGGAGCGGGAAACGCCTTCGACGGCGAAAGTCGCCTGCGCGTGTTCGAAGGGGCCGAAGTGGCCGTGGTCGAGGAGATGCCCGATGAGCGTCTCCTTTTTTTCCTCAAGCGAGTCTCCGTCGACCTCAGCCATCGTCGCTTCGAACGACTGGCTGCCGACGGAGGTGTCGCTGTAGTCGTTGCGTGCTGCCTTGCAGATAAGATCCTCGGGGTCGTCTGTGGCTTCGAGCAGCTTGACGTCCATATCGGGTGGGTGTCCCGGAGCGGCAAAATACTTCCTTCCCGGACCGACACGGGGTTCGGACCGCCTGTGGATGGGGACGTACTCAGATGTCCTGCCAGTCGGTCGGCTCGCCGGACAGCCCGAGTACGCGGGCCTCGCGGCCGCCGCCCTCGGCGTCGCGCACGTCGATCATCCCGTCGAACGCCTGCTTGATGACCTGCAGGGTCTGGTCGTCGTGGGCTCCCGAGTCGATGGTAAACACGCCGATGTAGCCAGCAGAGTCCAGCCGTGAGGACAGCACGTGACAGAACTTGAACACGGTCTTCTTGTCCGTGTAGGTCAGCATTGTCGACAGCGAGACGAGGGCGAGACGGCCCTGTTCGTTGCCGGCGTTGTGCAGCCCCTCAAGCGCCTTTGTGATACCGATACCGATGCCGGTGAGATCACCGGGCGAAGAGACGTGATGCGCGTGAGCGTTACCGATTACCTCCTCGTCCGTGCCACTCTCCCCCCGGCAGTCGATGACACCGAGCTGGGAGTCGTCGAGGTCGGGCACGAGCGACCGGAACTCCTCGACGACGCTGCCTGCGCCGTCACCGGTCGTCACGACCACCGCGCCGTCACCTCTGTCCAACCCGTCGGCGAGAATATCGTATGCGAGTCGTTCCTTCCCGCTCATTGCTGGGCCGGATATCAGGATGCTTGACCCTGGCCGGACCTCACTGAGCGCATCGAACTCTAGTACTGAGGTGAGATCATACATTGTTTGTCGCTCAGTTGTCTTCATCGTCGCTCAGTCCGCGAAGCGTTGCGATGAAATCGGAGTCGTCTTCGATGCCACCGAGTGTATCTGAGAGGTCGTCTCGCATCTCCGCGATTCGCTGGCTCAGCTCGTCGTACTGACTGCTTTCTGCCAGTTCCGCGCTCGATTTTGTCGCTTCGAGCGTCGCCTGCTTCTCGACGAGTGCGTAATACTCCTGCAGCAGCGAGTCGTATTCGGAGCGGTCGAGCAGATTGTCGACCGTCTCATGTAGCTGTTCGCTCCGGATCGGCTTCGAGAGGTATGCATCAAAACCCATCTCAAGAATATCGAAGTCCGGTTCGACAGCGGTGACCATTGCCACCCGACAGCCAAGATCACGCTCGCGAATGCGCTCAAGCACTTCGTCTCCAGAAAGTCCGGGCATCATCCGGTCGAGCAGCACCACATCGACATCCGCGTCCAGTTGCTCCAGGCCCTCGTCGCCGTTCTGTGCCATGCGGACCTCGTACTCCTGTTGCAGCCACAGTTTGTACGTCTCGGCAACATCTGGTTCATCTTCGACGATAAGCACCACAGGTAGGTCCGAATCTGACATAATGTTCTACTATCCCTCGTTTGCATATCCACGTACATAGCCCTGTGGGTGCGGGCGTGCAGCGCGTCTCGACCGGTAACAGAACGATACCCACATCCGGGACGACGGCAAATAGGCGGGTAATGATTCGAAATCTCGCCCGTGGGCAACAGGCCTTCACGAGCAACGTGTTCCTCGTCACTGGGGACCGAACTGTGCTGGTGGACGTCGGCAACGAATTCGACGTGGTGTCGACTGTCGAAGAGCACGTCGACGATATCGACGCTGTCGCCGTCACCCACACCCACTACGACCACGTCGAGAACCTCGACAGCGTCGTCGACGCCTTCGACGTACCGGTGTACGGCTACGATACGGATCAGGATGGCGTCGAGTACGCTATCGCCGACGATGAGACGATACAGCTAGGTGACCACGACTACCGGGCGCTGCACACGCCCGGCCACAAGAACGACCATCTCTGCTTCTACTCGGACGACGCCGGCGTCCTGTTCGCCGGCGACCTCGTGTTCGCTAACGGGAGCTTCGGCCGGACCGACCTCAACGAAGGCAACCGGGACCTGCTCGTCGACAGCATCGAGCGGGTGCTGTCGGTCACCGACGAGGACTTACAGGAGATGCACACCGGTCACGGACCCAGCATCACCGACGCGCCGTACCAGGACATCGAACTGGCGCTGCAGGCCGCGAAGTTCTGAGATCGCGGGACAGCGCACAGCTTTTAGTCGAACGCACAGGCCAGCAAGGCGTCGTAGGCGTGGTCGTACGCATCGGCGACAGCTGCCGGGTCACTGCGCTGCTCGCTGTCGAGCGCGGGGAGCCGTACTGCCGCGACCTGTTCGATGAGGTCGACGACGTTCGGCACTCGTTCCTCCAGTTGCCCGTCGCCGGGACCACCGGTGGCGATCTGACAGGCCTTGCTGTATCGGTCGCCGTCGTAGATGCGGGCTCGGCCGGGTTCGACGACGGCCACGGCATCTGGTTCGATACCTGACAGCGGCCGAGCCACATCGCCGTAGGATTCGATGACTGCCCGGTCCGTCGCTTCGATATCCGCGGCGACCGACTCCAGCGCCTCGACGTGCATCACCCGCATCAGGTCGTTGAAATCGGCGATCGAGGTTACTCGTGGCGCATCGGCAAGCGGGAGTCGCTCGGAAACGGACTCCGGAATGTCGACAGTCCCGTTGACGACATACTCGACGCCCGTTTCCGTACTCGGGCGGCCGACCCGGTCCACGACGAACTGCTGGTTTTCTTTCCCGAGCAGGCCCGTCTCGGCTCCCGGTGAGGGGTGCCAGAGGCGGTGAATCGGATTGATCTCTTCCGGTGCGACATCGCTCGGTGACGCGGCCGCGAGGCGCTTGGCGTCCTTGCCGTACAGCCGCCCCTCGTTTGTCGCTCGCTGATAGTCGTCGTGATCGAACCAGTAGTTGTTGCCCGCTCTGGGCTTGAACCCCTGAGCGCTGGTCCGTTCGAGCAGGCCGACGCTGAACGTGGTCTTGCCCGCGTCGACCCGGTCACTGCCGGCAACGAGGAGCTTCATGACTCAGCGAGGCCGTACAGCCCGACAACATCATCGTCCTGCGGGTCGGCGATCACGAGGTCGTCCTGATTGAAGATCATCCACGGGATCGCCCAGTCGATGAACACGGACTCGTTGGCCTCATTAAGTTGGGCATCTGCCGGGAGGCCCTGCAGCAGGCGGGCGATTTCCGGGATGGTGTACAGTTTGTCGGGGTCGAGAATGTCCGCGGGCTCGTGGAGCTCGAACGACAGTATCTCGTCGAACTCCTGCTTGTCGACAGGCATACCCGCCGGTATGCCGAGCGAGTGTGTAAACCCCTCGAACTGGGCGGAACCCATTTACTCGCTGGGCCGGATTATACGGTAATGGCCACGCTGCTCGTTGCGTACGCCTTTCTCCTGCTGGCTGTGGCCGTTGTCCTCGGGACGCTGTCGGTGTACGCATGGGGGCGGCGCGACTACAGCGGCGGGACCGCACTCGCGGTTCTGCTCGCCGGCCTCTCGATATGGGACCTCTGTGCTGCGGCCGGTGTTCTGACACGCGGAACCGAGTTGGCGCTGCTTTTCGCGTACGGCGTGTTCGTCGGTGTGATGCCCGCGATGGCCGGCCTGTTCGCATTCGCGCTGGCCTACACCGACCGCGACCGCTATCTCAGCCGGCGGACCGTCGCGCTACTGACTGTCGAACCCATCGTGTTCTTTGCTGCACTGTTTGTCGGCCCCGACGGCGCGATATACAGTATCTCTGGCCCGACAGACGCTGCTATGTACGGCTGGGAAATCATCGGCGGGCCTGTTTTCTGGGGCCATCTGGTGTACTCCTACGCACTTATCGCCGTGTCAAGTGCGCTCATCATCCACTACGCACTCGTTTCCGGCGGTCTGTACCGGAAGCAGGTGTACGCCGTCCTGCTGGCCATCGGCCTCCCGTGGTTCGGGAGCGTCCTCAGCATCTTCGGCGACACCAGCATCGAACTCACACCGCTGTTGCTGGCGGGCACTGGGCTCACCCTCTCGTGGGCGTTCTTCAGGGGGCGATTGCTGGACATCTCACCGGTCGCCTATCGAGAGGTCGTCGAGTCGCTCAACAGCGCCGTGTTCGTCGTCGACACGAACAGCAAGATAATCGAGGCCAATGACGCCGGCCGCCAGCTACTTCGAGAGGAGACTATCGTCGGCCAATCTGTCGAGGACGCGCTCGAAACGTCGCCCGAGCTACTGGAAAAGTACCGCGGTCTGAACGACGACGCCAAGGAAACACAGGCCGTTATCGAGCAGCGCGACCGGTTTTTCGATGTCCAGCTCACCCCGCTGTATGACTCCCGCGACACACTGGTCGGGCGCGTGTTTCTTGTCCACGAAATCACCGAACAAAAGCAGCGGGAGCGAGAACTCGAACGCCGGAACCAGCAGCTCGACCAGTTCGCCGCCGTCCTCTCACACGACCTTCGGAACCCACTGAGCGTGGCTTCGGGGCGACTGGCACTGGCCCGAGAACGCAATGACCCCGAGGAGTTCGACCGCGTCGAGGAAGCCCACGAACGGATGAGCAGCCTCATCGACGAGGTGCTCGCCTTCGCTCGCGACGAGAAGACGACCGACCGAGTCGAGCTACGGCTCTCGGCGCTGGCAAAGGCGGCCTGGGCCCACGTCGACACCGGCGAGGCAACGCTGCAAATCGACGGCGACAGAGAAATTACCGGCGACCGTGACCAACTTCTACAGCTGTTCGAAAACGTGGTTCGGAACGCCGTGGAGCATGGCTCCACAGGCGGTCGACCAGGGGGCGACGACAGTACCGAGCACGGGCACAGTCGGCCGGAATCCGACAACAGCGTAGAACCGGCGGGCACAGGAGTAACGATACGTGTTGACGCCACCTCGGACGGGTTCACAATCGGCGACGACGGCCCCGGTGTCCCACCCGAGGAACGGGAAGAGATATTCACACACGGCGTTACCAGCTCCGAGTCGGGAACCGGCCTCGGACTGGCAATCGTCCAGCACGTCGTCAAATCTCACGGGTGGGCCGTCGAGATGACCGAAAGCCGGTCCGGTGGCGCGAAACTCGTTGTTTCGGGGCTCGAAACGTAGTCGGTCCAATCGCCCGAGACGCCGTCCTGACCAGTCGACACTCTAAGGCCCGCCCGGCCGTGAACTCCGGTATGGCCGATGACGACCACATTGAAGCGGTACTTGCCCGGCTGTCCCGTCCACAGAAACTCGCTCTCGTTCGCGGTGCAACCGACCCGGAGGGCACAGCGACGGGGTACCTTTCGGGTGTCGAGGAAGCCGGGATTCCGCCGTTTCGCCTCGTCGACGGGCCGCTGGGAATCCGCGCCGAGGGACAGCGTGCGACTGCCTTTCCGGCGTCAATTGCGACAGCAGCAACGTTTGACCCCGATCTGGCCCGACAACAGGGGGCGGCGATGGGCCGCGAAGCAGCGGCGCTCGGACAGGACGCGCTGCTCGCGCCCGGCGTGAACATCATCCGGGTCCCGCACTGCGGCCGCAACTTCGAGTATCTCTCCGAGGACCCAGTCCACGCCGGCGCTGTCGGGGCCGGCCTTATCGACGGCATCCAGTCCGCTGATGTCGTCGCCACAGTGAAACACTTCGTCGCCAACAACCAGGAGACACATCGCACGACCGTCAGCACCGAAGTGGATGAACGGACGCTCCGAGAGCTGTATCTTCCACCGTTCCGTTCGGCTGTTGACGCTGGCGTCGGGTCGGTGATGACGGCGTACAACCGAGTGAACGGCACACACATGAGTGACCACGGGCGCCTCGTCGGCGACGTACTCAAAAGCGAGTGGGGGTTCAACGGTTACGTCGTCTCGGACTGGTACGGGCTGGAGAGCACTGTCGGCGCGGCGAACGCAGGCATGGACGTAGAGATGCCCGGGGTGGCGGCCCCCGGGGCAGCGGAAGCCGCCAACAGCGACACTGCGGATGATGCCGAGGAGTTCGAGTGGCCCGACGGCATCCCGGACGCGACCCGCGCAGGCCTGTTCGGCGACCCGCTCGTCGAAGCCATCGACAGCGGCGAGGTTCCAGCCGAGCGCCTTGATGACATGGTCCGGCGGGTTCTCGGTCAGATGGACCGATTCGGGCGACTGGACGGCAGCCGTACCGCCGCCGAAGACGGTGCAAGCGACGACCAGGCGGGCGAACTCGACAGCCAGCGACACAGAGATATCGCTGCGGACGTGGCGGCCCGCGGAACGGTGTTGCTCGATAACGACGGGGTCCTGCCGCTGGCTGACGGAGCGGACGTGGCTGTCATCGGACCAAACATCGACGAGCCGAAATTGGGCGGGGGCGGCTCTTCCGAAACGACGCCGGTCCACTCGGTTACACCAGTCGCGGGAATCGAATCCCGCGCCGAGGGCGCGGTCACGACGGCGTTTGGCGTCCCGCAGATAGAGTCCGTTTCGCTGTTCGACCTCCTGCCGTTTGTCGGTGAGGACGACGATACCGACGGTACGGCAGCGGACATCGCCCAACAGGACCCGTCGCTCGACGACGCCGTCGACGCGGCCGCGGCAGCCGATGTCGCCGTGGTGTTTGTCCGCGATGCGACGACGGAGGCGCGGGACCGCGATTCACTGGCGCTCCCGGGCCAGCAAGACGACCTCGTCTCGGCCGTCGCGGCCACCAACGAGAACACTGTGGTCGTCGTCAGGTCCGGCGGCCCCGTGGAACTCCCATGGCGCGAGGACGTGGCCGCGGTCCTCGAACAGTGGTACCCCGGGCAGGCGGACGGGGACGCAGCGGCCGCCGTCCTCTATGGTGACCGTGACCCGAGCGGCCGGCTCCCGGTCACGTTCGCCCCAGAAGGCGAGTATCCGACCGCCGGGGCCGAACGCCGCTACCCCGGTGTCGACGACGAAGTCCACTACGATGAGGACGTCTTTATCGGCTACCGACACTTCGACGACGAAGACGCCGACCCGACCTATCCGTTCGGTCACGGCCATTCGTATGCGACGTTCGAATACGGCGATGCCGAAATCACAGGCGAGTGGACGGTCGCAGTTCCAGTCAAGAACGCCGCCGACCGGCCGGGCCGAGAAGTAATTCAGGCTTACGTCCGACCGCCGTCCGTGGACGGCGTCGACCGCCCGCGGCGCGAACTCGCCGGGTTCGAGGCTGTACAGTTAGATGCTGATGAACAGAAGACGGTAGCACTGACGCTGGACGACCTGGCGTTCTCGCGGTACGACCCGAATTCCGGCTGGACGGTCGACACCGGAACGTACACCGTCGAAATCGGCCGCTCGTCGCGAGACATTCGGACGACTGTTCCAGTCGACCGCTAGCGCGTCCAGCCCTATCCCAACTGAAATCCCGATGTATTAGCTGAAGCTCGTCTGACTCGCGGAATTCGTGGCCGGGGATTTCAAGCCCCCTGACTACATACAGCCGGTTATGAGTCAGACGCTCGAAACCATGGAGCCGAATCCGGTGTGGGTCGAAGACGCCTACGCTGACACCGTCGACGTTCTCACACGCTACGCTGACGAGTTCGAGTACAAGATCTGGGGCGGCGACTGGTGTAAGGACTGCCGGGCGCAGCTTCCCGACTTCGGGGCGGCGCTGAAAGCCGCGGGTGTCCCAGAGGGGCAGGTCCACCACTACCCCGTCGAGAAGGAAGACGACGGCTCGAAGACCGGCCCGGAGGTCGAGGCGTACGACATCGAACTCATTCCGACGGTCGTCGTCGAACACGACGGCGAGGAGATCGCCCGATTCGTCGAGGAAGAGCCGGTCCCTATTGCGGTGTATCTCGCTGACAAAATCGAAAACGCGATGGCGTAACTTTACTCCGAATCGTCGGCCGTTTCGCCCCAGTCTAACGCTGTCCCGAGGTCGTGTTTCGGCGGTGAACAGGCGAAGTTCCGGCAGGCGTACACCGTCGGTCGGTCGTCGACCTGCGTGCGGCCGGCCCAGATCGGCGGCGACTCGTCCACCTCCAGTGTGTCGAGCCACTGCTCGAAACGACTTTTCTCGGCTGGCCGGTGGGCCAGCAAGCGCCGCGGGATGTACTGCTCGGCGAGGGTCTCCGTCCACTCAGTCGGGTAGTCTGACTGGTCGCCGACCAGCGTGACCTCCAGCGCGCCCTGCTCGTAGGTGTCCGTCGCCAGCGTGAGCGAGGCGTGCTGGAGCGGGTTCGAGGAGACGCGGTCGGCGTGGGTTCGGATGACCCGCTCGGCCACGCTTTCGAAGCGGTCGTCCTCGCTGAAATGGGACAGCGACAGCAGGAGGTCGACGGCGACGCCCGTGCTCGACGGCGTCGACTGGTCGGTCAGTTCCTGGGGCCGTGCGACCAGCGATTCGCCGCCGGTCGGGGTAAAGAAGAGCGTGCCCTGCTCGTCGTCCCAGAACGCCTCCGTGATTGCCTGGCCGAGGTCCATCGCAAAGGCGAGGTGCTCGACGTCGCCGGTCGCCTCGAACAGCGTCAGCGCGCCGCGGCCGAGGAACGCGTAGTCCTCCAGATAGCCGTCAATAGCCACGTCGTCGTCCTTGTACCGGCGATTGAGTCGTCCCGCGTCGGCGTCCCACAGGTGCTCCCGGACGAACGAGAGGGCGTCGGCGGCCACGTCGGCATACTGGTCATCGAGGACAATCGCCCCCTCAGCGAGCGCCCGGATCATCAGACCGTTCCAGCCGGCCAGTACCTTCTCGTCGCGGGCCGGTCGCGGTCGGTCCTTTCTGGCCTCGAAAGTCTCGTTTAGCGCCCGCTGGAGGCTCGCCGTGATTTCGTCCTCGCTTCGCTCGTACTCCTCGGCCAGCACCGGCACCGGCTTGCGGACGGCGAGTACCGTTGCGCCCTCGAAGTTGCCTTGCTCCGTGACGCCGTAGTAGTCACAGAAGATGTCAGCGTCCGTCTCGTCGTCGACGGCGTCGTGGACCTGCTCGGGTGTCCAGACGTAGAACAGCCCCTCCTCCGTCTCGCCGTCGGGGTCGTCTCGCGGGCTTTCCCCGCTCGACTGTTCCGAGTCGCTTCGCGACTCGCTATGCGGCGCACTCTCGGCATCGAGCGTGCTGAAAAAGCCGCCGTCGGGGTGCTGGAGTTCGCGCTGGACGAACTCGAAGGTCTCCCGGACGACCGACGCGTAGCGTTCTGAGCCGATGGCCTGATAGCCCGCGAGAAAGGCCCGCGGAATCTCGGCGTTGTCGTACAGCATCTTCTCGAAGTGCGGCACGGCCCACTGCTGGTCTGTCGCGTAGCGGTGGAAGCCCCCACCAACGTGGTCGTACAGTCCTCGGTCGGCCATCACGTCCAGCGTCTCCTCGACGACGTTCAGGTAGTCTTCTTGCCCACCGTCAGCATATGCCCGCAGCAATGCGTGTAGTCGCCCGTTCTGGGGGAACTTTGGGCCGCCGGAGCCCCAGCCGCCGTCCTGCCGGTCGGCCCCGCGATGGGCGATGGTGCCGGCGGTCTGAATGATGTCCTCTGCGGGGTCCTCAGGGTCAGCCGGCGTCGCTTCGAGGTCACTCTCGATTGCCTCGGTCCACTGCTGGGCGCGGTTCTCCATCTCCGCGCGCTGTTCGGGGTCCGACCACGAGCCTGAAAGGCGCTGGAGCAGGTCGCCAAAGCCTGGCTGTCCGCGCTTCTCCTCCGGCGGGAAGTATGTCCCGACGTAGAACGGCTCCCCCTCCGGCGTGAGCCAGGCCGATAGCGGCCAGCCACCGCCACCGGTCACCTGCTGACAGATGCTCATGTACACCGAATCGAGGTCCGGCCGCTCCTCGCGGTCGACCTTTATCGGGACGAAGTTCTCGTTGAGTTGTTCGGCAATGGCCTCGTCCTCGAAGCTCTCCTCCTCCATGACGTGACACCAGTGACACGCTGCGTAACCAATCGAGAGGAAAATGGGAACGTCCCGCTCTCTGGCGGCTTCCAGGGCTGTCTCGTCCCAGGGCTGCCAGTTGACCGGATTGTCAGCGTGCTGGCGGAGATACGGGCTCTCCGCCTCGTCGAGTCGGTTTCGGGCCGTCGGGTCCGTGGCGTCGCTCATACCTGTGGCTGGGAGCGCCGCGGTGAAAAGGAACGCGACGCCGGCAGCGACGCCTCACTCGCCAGCCAGCCGGATTCCACGGGCAATGACGTACATCAGGACGACACCGGCTCCGATGGCGAGGATGAAATTACCGAGCAGGGCCAGTACTACACCCAGTACGGAGTTCTCCGCACCGAAGAACGCGATTGCATAGAGAGGGAGGCTCCCGGCAACGAACACGCCGATGAGCTTCGCGAGTGGCATGGCCTCTGAGAGTATCTGGGCCCTGTCTATCTCTCCTGTCGCGGGGTCGATGAAGGGGCGGGGAGGGGACATATCTCTGTGTGTCAGACAGTCGGGCAAAGTAGCTCCCGGTCTCCGTCCGGCGGACCTGCACACGAGCGCGCTCGACACAGAAACGACTGCCACAGTCAGCGCAAACCGGCGAAAAGACAATACTTACGTGAGAGCCCATCCGGCCTTCGGGTATGTCAGAGACAGTGCTGCTCGTGGGTGGCGGCGGCCGGGAACACGCGATTGCGCGCTCGCTCGGGAACTCGCCGGGAGAGCTGTACGCCTGTGCCGGCAACCGGAATCCGGGCATCGTCGCCCTCGCCGACGGCTTCGAGGCACTCGATACGACCAACCCGACAGCCGTGACGACCTACGCTCGAGAGGTCGACGCCACGCTGGCGGTCATCGGACCCGAGGCGGCCCTCGCCGCAGGTGTCGCCGACGCGCTGGACGACGCCGGTATCTACACATTCGGGCCACAGGAGCAGGAGGCCCGCATCGAGACGGACAAGGCGTTCCAGCGGCGGTTCATGCGGGAACACGATATCCCCGGCTGTCCGGATTTCGAGACGTTCGAGGACATGGACGCCGCCTGCGAGTACATCGACGAGTACGACGGCGACCTCGCGGTCAAGCCCGCCGGGCTGACCGGCGGTAAGGGCGTCCGCGTCATCGGCGACCAGTGCACTGCCGAGGAGGCCAAGGAGTACCTCCGGAGTTCCGACTACGACCGCGTCGTCCTCGAAGAGCGCCTCGTCGGCGAGGAGTTCACCGTGCAGGCGTTTGTCGCAAACGGGCAACTGCGCGTCACGCCGGCGGTACAGGACCACAAGCGTGCCTACGAGGGCGACGAGGGACCAAACACCGGCGGGATGGGGAGCTACTCCGACGCCAGCCTCCACCTGCCGTTCATGGACGAGGACGACTACATGGACGCCGTCGACGTGCTCCGGGCCACCGTCGAGGCCCTTGACGGGTACAAGGGCGTCCTCTACGGGCAGTTCATGCTCACCGAGACTGGGCCACGCGTCGTGGAGTTCAACGCTCGCTTTGGCGACCCCGAGGCGATGAACACGCTGCCGGTGCTCAACACGGACTTCCTCGACGTACTGACCGCCGCACGCGACGACGACCCCCTGCCACAGCTCTCCTTCCGCCCGATGGCGACCGTCTGCAAGTACGCCGTCCCGGACGGCTACCCGACCGACCCCGACGCCGGGGCGAAGGTACCAATCGACGACGACGTCATCGCGGAGGTCGTCAACGACCACCGCAAGCAGTCCGGTGACGACCCGGAGACGGCCCCGGAGGCGCTGCTGTGCTACGCCAGCGTCGACGACCGTGAGGACGGTATCTACACGACTACCTCTCGCTCCTACGCCGTTGTCGGCCTCGCAGAAACGATTGGCGACGCGGAGGCCATCGCCGAAGAAGCGCTTCAGCGGGCCGGCACGGAGGGGCTTCGGGTCCGCCACGACATCGGTACGGCCGACCTCGTCCAGCAGCGTATCGACCATATGGACGACATCCGCGGCGGCGCGGACTGAGCGCGTGGTGGCAGCGTCAGCGGTCACGCGCCGGAAAATCGCCGGGCGGTGAACGCCCTTGGCACTGACCACTGTCGACGTGCGGTCGCCGCTGAACGTTCTCGGTGCGATTTTGCAGTGGTTGGCCGTTCCGCTGGTGATTCCCGCACTGGTGGCTGTGTTGTACGGTGAGTCGCCGCTACCGTATCTCGTCACGATAGCGATTACGCTGGGCGTCGGCACAGCGCTCGCTCGCCTCCAGCGCGAGCGCATCGACGACCGCGAGGCGTTCCTGACGGTGTCGTTGGCCTGGCTGTCCATCGCCGTGGTCGGCGCGATACCGCTGTTCCTTGAGGGGACCGGCGTCTTCGCCACCCCCGTCAACGCGCTGTTCGAGGGAATGAGCGGCATCACCACCACAGGCGCGACCGTTATCCGGGACTTCGACGCCCACTCGCAGGCACTGCTGATGTGGCGGCAGGTCCTCCAGTGGCTCGGCGGCCTCGGCGTCCTGTTGCTCGCGACGGCCGTGCTCTCGCGGCTCTCGGTCGCCGGCGCACAGCTCATGGAGACGGAGACGCGGACCGAGAATGTGACAAAGCTTACGCCCGGCATCGAGGATACGGCGCGCATCCTGGGGTTGCTGTATCTCGGTCTGACAGCTGCTGCGGCGGCTATTCTGTTCGCGCTGGGAGTGAGCGGCCTCGCCCCGAAGATGACCCTCTTCGACGCGATTGCTCATGCGTTCACCGCCATCGCGACGGCTGGCTTCTCCCCACGGGCCGAGAGCATCGGCGCGTTCTCCCCGCCCGTCCAGTGGGCGGTGACGCTGTTCATGATCGTCGGCGCAACGAACTTCGTCCTGCTGTACGCGCTCGTTCGGGGCGACACTGACCGACTCCGGCAGAGCGAGGAGTTCCACTTCTACGTGGGGATTCTCGGGGTCGGCACCCTGCTCATCGGCGGCCTACTCGTGCTCGATCAGGGATTCACCGGTGGCGTCGGGGCGACGGTTCGCCACGCCGTCTTCCAGACCGCCGCCATCGTCACGACGACGGGCTACGCCTCAACGGATTTCAGCACCTGGTCGGCCGGCGCAAAGAACGTCCTCTTCGTGATGATGTTCATCGGCGGGATGGCCGGAAGCACCACCTGCTCTATCAAGACGCTGCGCTGGCTCATCGTCACCAAGTCCTTCTGGCGGGACCTGAACGTTTCGGCCCACCGTTGGAGTGTCCGCCCGGTCCGACTGGGACGGGAAATCGTCGACGAGGACACCGTCCGCGACGTGTATGCGTACACGCTGGTCGCGCTGGTGTTTTTCATACTCGGTACTGTCCTGCTCGTGGCCGACGGCGAGCGGGCGGGCGCACCGATAACCGAGTTCGAGGCCCTCAGCGCCGCCGCGTCGATGTTCTTCAACATCGGTCCGGCGTTCGGTCAGGCCGGCCCCTACGGGACCTACGAGGGATTCGCCCAGTCGAGCAAGGTGCTGATGATACTGCTGATGTGGGTCGGCCGAATCGAAATCGTCCCCGTGCTGGTGATGCTGACGCCGACGTTCTGGACGCGGTGACCGCCGGCGAGCCGACGGGTTTGATTATCGCGGCCCCGTACACGACAGACGTGAGTGGTCCACGACACGACCGGCTGCGCCAGCACCCGACGCCCGGCCCGCACAATTCCCTGTTCCCGTGGCCGGACGCCAAACACCCGCTCCGGGTGATGGTCAACTACGTCGTCATCCTCGTCTGTCGCATCTCGCCGAGCCTCCGGCTGAAGAACTGGCTGCTCTCGCGACTCGGTGTCACTGTCGGCGACGGCGTCGCGTGGGGCTTGGAGTCAACGCCGGACGTGTTCTGGCCGGAACTCATCACCGTCGAGGACCACGCTATCATCGGCTACGACGCGACGCTGCTGTGTCATGAGTTCCTGCAGGATGAGTACCGCACTGGCGAAGTCGTTGTCGGGGAGCGGGCCATGATTGGTGCGGGCGCGATTGTGCTTCCCGGCGTCGAGATCGGCGCGGGCGCTCAGGTCGCCGCGAACTCGCTGGTGGCTGCCGACGTGCCGCCAGAGACGACCGTTGCTGGCGTCCCGGCCGAACCGCTGGGCGCGGACGACGAGACAACCGAAGAAGCGTAACCTCACTTAGCCGCGAATACGGACGATACCCGTGTTGAACACGCGCTTGTTCGGGATGATGTACTCCTCGCCGTCGCTCTCGATACGCGTGACGAGGATGTCGACTTCTTGCACGATGCCGCTCTGGTCACCGATGACAATTTCGTCCCCGATGCTGTATGGCTCTGTCAACAGGAGGTAAAGACCGGCTGCACCGGCCTGCAGGATGTCCTTCAGTGCCAGTCCACAGACGAACACCAGCCCGAACGCGTACGCCCCGAGGAGAATGAGCAGGGCGAGCGTCTCGACGCCCAGTTGCCCGAGTGCGATGAGTACTGCCAGATAGAAGATACTGTACTTGACGAGTTCGGGCAGCACCGTCGCCTCGGGCATCTTGACGCTGCGCAGTCGCTCGGAGACGATGAGCTTGGCCTTGTCGCCCGCGATGAGGCCGATGATGACGGCGAACAGGGCGATAAACAGGTCAGGTAGGAACGACGTGAAGCGGGCCCAGTACAGTTCCGGGTCTGTCAGTTGCGCGATGTTGAGGACGGCGGTGACCGTCGTAATGTAGATAAACAGCGCCGCTAGGTTCGAGACGATGCCGACAGTTGATGTGCCGAGTCCCCGCGCCGTCCGCTCGAACGGTGTCCCCTCAACTGCCTCTGGCACACCGAGTTCGCGCATGAACCGCCGGGACGAGCGCCAGACGAGATAGCCGAGCACGATGCCAAACGCCAGTACCACGAGCGAAAAGACGAACGTTCCCTGTGGCGAGAACACCTGCCGGATGATGGTTGCCCAGTCGAAACCAAACTGCATCCTCAGTACTCCTCGGGATCGATCTCGAGGACTAACTCCCCGCCTTTGAACGCCCGTACGAGCCCGTCACTCTCTGAGAGAACGATAGCCGTCGCCATGGTGTCACGGGTGACCGCGCCGGCCGCCATGTGCCGGGCCCCGAGGCCCTTGGGGATGTCGACCCCCTCCGCGGAGGGTTCAAGATACCGGTATGCGGAGACAATCTTGCCGGCGTCGGAGATGACGAACGCGCCGTCGAGCCGCGAGAACTCCTTGAGCATCACGTTGACAATGGGGTCGCCGACGTGGACGTGGGACTTCTCGAAAGGGTTGTACGACAGCGGCCGGGACTTGTTCATCACCTTGCCGGCGTCGCCGACGACGAACAGAGCGCCGACAGGCTTGCCCTTCTGGCCTTTCTTCCCCAGTTCGATGGCGACCTCGAAGACATCACGGACGACACTTGCGTCCGCCCGCGAGTTGACGAACATGTCGTACACGCCGGAGGGTGAGAAATCGTTGGTCTGGACCCGCACGAGCGTGTTCTCGGCCCCGTCCAGCACCTCGGTCACACAGAGCACTTCGTCGCCCTCGTCGACGATGCCCTGCTCCAGTGCGCCCTCGATACCGAAGCGGAGGCGGCCTTCAAGGTCGGTGAAATCGATCGGTAGCTCGACAAACGGTTCCGCATCGAGAGTGTTCTCCGGGCCGACAACGACGATTTCTTCATCGACGTCGTCGAACTCCTCGAAAAACGACGCGTTCGGGGAAAACAGGAACACGGCGTCGACGTCTGCGACCAGGTCTCCGAGTAGGTCGCGCAACTCGTTCATTATCAGAACGAGGCTGTCTGCCGAAAAAAAGGTTGCGGGCAGTCAGCCACGCGTCCGACGGCTGGCCGTACGTCAGATATCCTTCGAAGGCACTGCAAGCAGACGGTCGAACGCGCCACTTTCGCCGTGGCAATGACAGTACGTCCCGATGGTGCTGTATTCTGTGAGGCCGTCGTGTTCGCCGTCGATACCGTCGCCCCGAACCATGTCGAAAGCGAACGACGCATCGCTGCCGAGGGTCGCTGCAGAGTAGTGGAACTCGTGTCCGCGGCGGTGCGCCCCCGACGTGGCCGCAACGGTGTCCGCCCGTGCCTCTAGCTCCACGTGGTCGAGCGCCTGATACCGGTCCTGCATCTCGATGTCTGCGGGGAGAACACCGGCCATCTCGTAGGTGTCGCCGTCGGTCGTCGTCAGCGACTCCGACAGCGCCATCAGCCCGCCACACTCGCCGTAGACGGGGACACCGTCGGCGGCACGAACGGCTATTTCATCGAGTGTCCCGCCGGTTTCGAGCGACTCGCCGTGGAGTTCTGGATAGCCGCCGGGCAGATATATCGCATCGGCATCAGGCACTGAGTCACCGGCGACCGGCGAGAACGGCTCGACGGACGCCTCAGACCGGAGTCGTTCGAGTACTGAGGGGTAGATGAAACAGAACGCGCTGTCCTGTGCAACGGCGACCCGGCGGTCAGCCGGCGAGTCGCCAGTATTTCGCTCCGTAGTCGCCACTTCCGGTGGTGCCCGTGCCGTTTCGACCAGCCGCTCGATATCGATGGTCTCTGCCGCTGTCGAGAGTGCGTCACGGTCGAGCCCGGCCTCTGAGCCCATATGTAGCCCCAGATGGCGGTCGGGAATCTCAAGGTCTGACATCGGCGGAATTCGACCGAAGTACGTAAGATCCTCGGGAAGCGCGTCCCTGATACCGTCGGCGTGCCGGCCGCCGTGGGCGCGCTGTGCGAGGATGCCGGCCACCTCGATGTCGACACCGATGCGGTCGGCGTACTGTGCGAACCCGAGCGCCGTCGCGGCGACGCTCTCCATGCCAGCCTTCGCGTCCACGACCAGAACAACTGGGAGGTCCAGCCCCTCGGCGACCGCTGCCGTCGACGTCTTCGTCCCGTCGTAGAGCCCCATCACGCCCTCCACGACGCAGATATCGCCCGTGCCGCGCCAGTAGGTCCGGCGCATCCCGTCCTCGCCCGCAAGCCAGGGGTCGAGCGTCCGCGACGGCGTGTCGACGAGTGCTTCGTGATGACTCGGGTCAATGAAGTCCGGGCCAGCCTTGGCCGGCTGGGGCTGATACCCGGCGTCTTCGAGCGCTGTCAAGGTCGCCAGCGTGGCAACGGTCTTGCCGACGCCGGAGCTTGTGCCGGCGAGAACGAACCCCTCCATGTTCACGTCCTCTCCTCGGCCGTTGCTGTGGGCGCGTCGCCGATCAGGTCGTCGTAGATGGCCGCAAAGCGGTCCCGAACCTCTGCCATCGGAATGCCGGCGCGGTCGGCCAGCGCCAGCGCGCCGCCCATCCCGACCCCCTCCTTGGCTTCGCCGGCGACGAACCGTTCCATCGCGACGTGGTCGCTCCGGTCGAAGCCGGGGTCCGTTACCGTCAGGTCGAGGTCGAGTCTGTCAACCGACGCCCGCACGTCGGCGCTCTCGTCGTCAGCCACGTAGCTTGTCGTCGCCAGTCCGAGCGGTCCCTCGTAGCCGCCGTGGCGGACCAGCGCAGCGACGGCGACGCACTGGCTGCCGCCGGCCAGCGTCACTGCGGTATCGCTCTCGACGGCCCCTGCGGTCAGCCCGGCGAGCGTTGCCAGAACGGGGTCACCCATCCGGCGGACCGCCCGTTTCGGTTCGTTTGCGGCGTCGCCCGGCTCCAGCGAACTGGCTTGCAGTCCCTCGGCGACCACCTCCGATTTCTGCGCTGTGGGGTTTTCGGGGAGCGACGAGGAGACCATCCCGTCTTCGCCCAGCGCACGGAGGACGCCGAGTGCCGTCGTCGTCCCGCCGGGAATGGTTTCGCCCAGATACAGCTCGTCGGCCGGGAGCGACTGGCCGAACTGTCTGGCGGCCGCGAACGCCCCGTGGGCCGTCGACACCGGGTCCTGCTCTGCGATGTCTTTTCCCGGGCGTGCGCCGACTGAGACTGTTGGCGCCCCCGTTTTCTCGGCCAGTCCGCCATCGACAACTGTGACATCAAATCCAAGGACTTCTCGGGCGGCCCGTGTCACCAGCGCTGGCGTCGGACAGCCGCTCGGACTGACTGGTGTCACGTCCGTCCGAACTGGTGTGCCGTATGTCACTAATTCAGCGTCTGCGGCGGGCGTTACCGACATTAGTTCGGGATCGGCTCCGGCGGCGCTGATCCCCGCCCGACCTGCGGTTTCCGTGGTTCCTGCGACGAGTGCAAAGCGCGTGCCGCCACCGGGTGAACTCATTGTGGTTGTATTACCACAAGTCAACTTTAATACCTTGGTGCTGGGGCGGCGTATGATTTATGCCGTACGCCCGCGGTAGCCCGAACATGGACGATTTTGACGAACTCCGCTCGTCGCTAACGCCGCGCGAGGATAACGAGGCGATCGCTTCTTACCAGAACACGACGGCCGTGGCCTGTCCGTCCTGTGAAGAACCGTTCGACGATATGGTCGTCTGCAAGCAGGAGTTCACGTCCCTCAATCTCGACTTCGAGATGGATCTCTGTACAACGATCAACGACGGGAGCGTTGTATTGTTCACCCATAAGTAGCTGACTGAAACCGGGCTACGGCGCCGCTATTTCTCCGAATATTCTCTGCACCAATGGCGTGGAATCCGGTACTGGCGAGCTATCGAAAAATCAGATATGATAACCACAGCGGTGACTTTTTATACAGCTCCCCGCATTGTTTCTAACAGGCACCATACTGGTGCCGCACCACCCCCACCCCCACCCCCACATTCCTTACCTTTCCACTTCCTGTGAGGCGTCGGATCCCACATCGACGCCTTGCACTACCTCACCGCCGACAGTCAATTCCAACTTTCAGCGGTACCGTAGTTCTTGATTAGCGACCCATCAGATACGGCCGACTGAGGTGCTGCTGAGAAAACAGACTGCAGTCGCTATCAGCGAGACGCAAAAATGGAAGGGGCGGGAGTCGAACCACGCGGAGCCCTTTGCGGGGTAACCACCAACCGATTCTGGCATGTTGGTTGGTAGCGCTCTACCACTGAGCCACCCTTCCAAGCTACCTATAATACGTTCCTGACAACCAAGTAAGTGATGATTCCGGGTGTTTCCGCACCCAAAACTCCTGATACTCTGCTGCGATTTAACCGGACGCTGGTCTGTGCCTTCCAGCGGCAACGCACAGGGTGTGAGTGGTATCGCCCCTGCGCTCTTTCTTTTCGGATTCACAACAACTTACTTTGTGCTGGCCAGCGACAGCAGTGGATGTGAGCTACACGAAAGTCAACTACACCGACGTGGAACCGGTCGCAGATGCGATGCACTTCCTCCGAGACCCGCTGGACTGTGAGCAGGTCGGCGTCACTGTACTGGACTGTGAGGCCGGCTGGACTGGCAAGCCACACGATCACGCCGACGAAGGCCATGAGGAGGTGTACATCCTCGTCGAGGGGACAGCCACCGTCGAGGTTGACGGCGAAAGCGTGTCTCTGGAAGCGGGCGACGCAATCAAGCTCCCGCCGGAGGCGGAACGGACAATCCACAACGGCGACACCGAGAGCACGTTCGTCCTCGTCGGCGCGCCCTGAAATTCGCAGAAACAGATATTGCAGCCGACGGTCAGGTCGTCAGTACGACCGGACCTTCGGTTCGTAGGTCTCTTCGTCGCCTTCGAGGATGACGGGCTTGTAGTACAGCTCTGGCTGTCCTTCGTTCCAGGCAAGCATCGTGTGCTTGATCCACTCCTCGTCCTTGCGTTCCTGGTGCTCAGCACGCCAATGTGCGCCGCGGAACTCTTCGCGGGCAAGCGCGCCGAGCGTGATGGCCTCGGCCACATCGAGGATGTTGCGAGTCTCGATGGTGTGGATAAGGTCCGTGTTGTAGGTCCGGGATGGGTCTTCGACAGCGACGTTCTCGTACTCCTTGCGCGCCGACCGGAGGTCCCGAAGGGCCTTCTCAAGGCCTTCTTCAGTCCGGAACACGTTGACGTTGTCAGTCATCGTCTCCTGTACGTCTGCGCGGACTTCGGCGTGGTTGATGCCGTCGGATTCGATGAGGTCCTCGATGCGCTGGCGTTCCTGCTCAACAGTGCTTTCGAGCACCGCTTTCGGTTCGATGGCGGCTCCGTCGGCGGCGACGTCGCCGCTGCTGGCGTCGATTGCGCCGGGGTCGACCGGCGGCTCCACGTCGCCGGGTTCGCTCTTGGCGGACGGGCCAGTCTGGATTTCGGCGGTCTTCATGTCCTTGCCGGCGGCGTGGTGGCCGGCCCGGGCACCGAACACGAGCAGTTCCGGCAGGGCGTTGCCCCCGAGCCGGTTCGCGCCGTGCAGCGAAACACACGCAGTTTCGCCGGCCGCGTAGAGGCCGTCGATGCACGTCTCGCCGTTCTCGTCGGTTTCGACGCCGCCCATGGCGTAGTGTTGGCCGGGCTTGACCGGCATCGGCTCGTCGAGGCCGTCGACGCCCTCGAAGTCCTCCGCGAGGTGGAGGATGTTCTCAAGGCGGTCGAGAATGCGCTCCTCGCCGAGGTGGCGCATGTCGAGGTCGACGTACTCGTCCTCGACGCCGCGGCCCTCGTTGACCTCCGTCAGTTCAGCACGGGCGACCACGTCGCGGGAGGCCAGTTCCCCCTCGTTGTTGGCGTAGCCGTGCTCGAACATGAACCGCTCCTCGTTGTCGTTGTAGAGGATACCACCCTCACCGCGAACCCCCTCAGAAATGAGGACGCCCGTGGACGGCAGCGTCGTCGGGTGGAACTGGATCATCTCCATGTCCTCCATCGGGACGCCGGCGCGGTAGGCCATCGCACAGCCGTCGCCGGTGTTGGCGACGGCGTTCGTGGTGTGGTCGAAGGCCTGTCCCAGCCCACCGGTTGCGAGAATCACGCCGTTGTTGGCGCGGAAGCCCTGAACTTCGCCGGACTTGATGTCGTAGGCGACACAGCCGTGACAGACACGGTCCTCGGGGTCGTCGTGGTCGGTGACCGCGAGCTGGGTCACGTACCACTCGTCGTACACCTCGATGCCGCGCTTGACCGCCTGTTCGTACATCGTGTGCAACAGGTGGTGACCGGTTTCGGCACCCGCGTACGTCGTCCGCGGATAGGAGAGGCCACCGAACGGTCGCTGAGAGACGCGGCCGTCGTCCTCACGCGAGAAGGGCATCCCCCAGTGTTCGAGCTGGATGACCTCTTCCGGAGCGTCCTTGGCGAAGGTGTCGATGGCAGGGGCGTCGCCGAGGTAGTCGGACCCCTTCATCGTGTCGTACGCGTGGAGGTCCCAGGAGTCCCCTTCCTGAAGGGCGGCGTTGATTCCACCCTCCGCGGCACCTGTGTGGCTCCGAACCGGATGGAGCTTGGTCACGAGGGCAACATCTGCACCCTCTTCGTTCGCTGCAATAGCCGCCCTGAGGCCAGCGCCACCCGCGCCGACCACGATGACATCGTGTTCGTACATTGTGAGAGTGTCTCTTGGCGTGGTTTCGGCTTAGGATTAGCCAAACTTAAGCCTCCCTGTTGCGTTACCGAGAGCTTCGTCACCGATGGGCCGCATTCCGCTTCTGCTATCGGGACGAACTATTAGACGAACTGAGTTTTGTTCCCTCCGATGGAATTATATCACGTGCTGTGAATACTTAGGAACCAACTACTGATATCGGACCCCACAGACAGTCCTACCACGGGCGTTGACCCGCTTCAAACCTGATGCCAGACCAGTACCTCACGTCAACTGACGATTTCGAAGCGGTGTTAGCTGAGGCACCCACGGTGCTGGCAGTTACTGACGAGGAATTGACAATACGGTTTGTAAGTCCAGCAATCGAACGCGTACTGGGGTACGATATGGAGTCGCTTGTCGGCACGAACTGGCTGGATCTCGTCCACCCAGCGGATACAGATCGTGTCCTCGCCACACTTACCGGCGAGCGTGAGGATGACGGGACTGAGTACCGGTTCCGGAACGCCGATGGCGACTGGGTCTGGCTCGAAACCATCGTCTCATCAGACACCGAGACAGACCGCGATTGCCTGGTGTTCACCTCCCGCGACGTCAGCGACCGACCGCGCTTCGAGGCCCGGTTTCACCAGTTCGTCACCCACACCTCTGACGTGCTCACTGTGTTCGACGAGCAAGGCAATGTCGAGTACATCAGTCCGTCCGTGGAACGCGTCCTCGGCTACGAGCAAGACGAGATGCAGGACTCAGACCTCTTTGAGTACGTGCATCCGGACGATCTCTCGAACGCCCTCACCGAGTTCGGCCGGATGATAGACGAACCGGGGTACGTCGCCGTCATCGAGCACCGGTACCGCCACGCAGATGGCGACTGGATCTGGGCGGAGTCCCGCGGCCAGCAAGTCGCGAACGGCCCGCTGGAAGACCACGTCGTCGTGACGACCCGCGATATCTCCGCACGGAAACAGCGCGAACAGGAACTCGAACGACAGAACCAGCGCCTTGAGCGATTCTCGGACGCGATTAGTCACGACCTACGGAACCCGCTGGACGTCCTTGACGGCTCGCTCGAACTCGCACGTGAGACAGGCGAAGAAGCACATTTCGAGCGTGCCGAGCGGAGCATCGACCGGATGTACACGCTCATCGATGACTTGCTCGTGCTCGCCAAACAGGGCGTTAATCCCGCAGAAATCGAGACAATCGACCTCAACGCCCTTTCACAGCGGGCCTGGTCGATGGTCGACACGCAGGATGCGACGCTTGAAACCGAGGCCGACGACAGCATCAAAGCCGACGAAGGTGCGATGCTGGAATTACTGGAGAACCTCTTTCGGAACGCTGTCGAACACGGTGGCGACGACGTAACCGTCACTGTCGGGACAGAATCGTGGGGATTCTACGTCACGGACGACGGGGCGGGCTTCCCCGACGGGACTGCAGACCTGTTCAAACCCGGCTATTCAACGGCCGATGACGGAACCGGGTTCGGGCTCTGTATCGTCGAACAGATCGTCGACGCACACAACTGGGAGGTCATCGCGACTGACAGCGAGAGCGGCGGTGCGCGATTCGAGTTCATCTGTTGCGGTAGCTGAACTGAATTCTGCGCTCATGCCTGTCCCTTCCGAAACCTAGCTCACCCAGTTCAGCGCGCAAATCTATATGAGACCTGTGGCGATTCGGCTCGAATCACAGTCGCTACCGCTGCTTACTCAGTACGCGAACGGAAAACTAGCCAGTCGAACCGCGTTACCAGAACTTCAGGTTGTTCTTGACCGCTTCCCGCTTGAGTTCCTGGATGTGCTCGGTCAGCGGGATATCCTTTGGACACACTTCGGTACAGGAGAACTGGGTCTGGCAGCGCCAGACGCCGTGTTCCTGCTCGATGATACGGAGGCGTTCCTGCTTGCGGTTCTCGCCCTCGCGCTCGTCCATCGCGAAGCGGTACGCCTTGTTGATAGCGGCGGGGCCGAGGTACTCGTTGTCGCCGGCGGCGATGTTACACGAGGACATACACGCGCCACACCAGATACACCGCGTGGACATCTTGACCTTCTCGCGGTTCTCCCGGGTCTGGCGCTGCTCTTCGAGCTTGTCGTCCGGGGTCTCGTCGGCATCGAAGTACGGTTCGACGGCCTCCATCTGGTCGTAGAAGTGCTCCATATCGACGACGAGGTCCTTCACGACCTCCTGATGGGGCAGCGGCTCGATGCGGACCGGGTCCTCAAGCTCGGAGATCTGCGTTTTACAGCCGAGGCGCTGTCGTCCGTTGACGAACAGGGCGTCTGACCCACAGACGGCCTGTCGGCAGGAGTGTCGGAAAGTCAGCGAGGAGTCGTAGTGGTCCCGTGCGTAGATGAGGGCATCGAGGATGGTCATGCCCTTGTGGAACGGAACGCGGAAGTCGTCAAAGCGTGGTTCCTGCTTCCCCTCGACTTCGGGGTCGTAGCGGAACACTTTCAGCGTGATCGTGTCGTCGTCGTCGAGCGTCTCCTCTTCGACTTCCCGCTGGGCCTGCTCCTGTGCCTGTCGTTCGTCTCGCTGTGCGCGCCGACGGTCGCCCGGGGATTCGACCTCGGGCTCTGTTTCCTCGTCGGCCTCTGTCTCGGTTTCCTGTTGTTCGATTTGCGTACTCATAGTTCAGACGAGGGTTGTCATGGCCAGCGACACGCGGGTCCCCTGCACGACGAGCAGAAGGCCAGCGATGCCGAGCATGTATTTGACTGCGTTTTTCTGGGAACCGGTGAGTCCCTGATTGACCAGCGCGTTGTACACGCCGTTGACGCCGTGGAACGTCGCGGTCACGAGGAACAGCCACATCGTCGCAAAGTAGCTGACCTGGCTCATCCGAGCCTGCGTGCCAAGGAACGTGATATCCGAAGCGTGGTTCACGAAGTGCAACAGCATGAAGTGGAACGCGAGCACGCCGATGAGGAACACCGCTGTCAGGCGCTGGAACAGCCAGCGACGCCCGCCGCGGTCAAAGGAGGAGTAATGCTGTGCCATCAGGCTAGTTTCCCCCCGAGGAACGTCGGCACGCTTGCGATGACGATTGCGCCGGTCAGCAGGAGCGACGCGTAGAAGCTCTTGTCCTGCGATTCCAGTCCCACGCCGAGATCAACCATCAGCAGCCGAATCCCGTTGAGGATGTGGAAGACGGCGACGGCCAGCAGGCCGACTTCAAGGAACCGGACGATCAGCAGCGATTCGAGGCCGCTGAGCGTGCTGGTGTAGAGGTCGCTGCCTGCCTGCGCGCTCGCCGGATCGACGCCGACCGAAGTGCTCAGCACCGCGATGTGGGTGAACAGGTAGCCCACGAGAACCCAGCCGGTGAACTTGTGGAAGATCCAGGCCCACATCCCGGCCGTGAACTCCCGCCACCGTCCGAAATCCTCGACGGTGCCGCGATTGTAAGACTGACTCATACACTGGGGGGTTAGTCCGGGGACAGATAGTAGTTTCTACAATGGACGCGTATCGCCGGAATCTCGTCCGAAGACGTTCGTCAATTGACTACTCTGCAGTTACCAATCGTCGTCGTCAGCCCGGCGGTTCCACTCGATAGCTCGCTGTGTCCGGTCATCAAGTCGGACCAGATGACAGAGAGGGTTGCCGGGATACACCAGTGGGTTCTCAAGGATGCCGACCAGCAGGCCGGTAAACGGCGCACGCATCAGTGTATTCTCCGTCTTGAACGGGTTCGCGATCGTACAGATCACGTCGTCTTCGTACACCAGGTCACCGCGGTCGTAGTGCATATCCACCAGTCCGCCCGAGTCCGCACGGATCCAGGTTTTCTCACCGCTGTCGTCGATGACTGTCCGCCAGCCCGGCCACCGGACGGTGTCGGAGTCCCGGAGACCAAACTCCGCAAGCACCGACCGCACACTCTCCAGCGCTGAGTCGATGAGCGGTCGCTGGAACCGATGGGCTTCGCCCATCTCTATCGTGATCGTCGGGACGCCCGAATCGCTCAGCTCCCGCCGGAGCGACCCTGACGGGCCTTCCGAGGAGATGATGACGTTCGACGAGAAGGCGTTTGCGACCCGCGCAACCTTCGGGTCGTCCATGTCCGCCCGGACGTGGAGCATATTCGTCCGCCCACGCGTTGACGTGTGGAAGTCGAGGCCCACGTCACAGGGAGCCAGAAAGTTCCGGAAAATCTCGTGGGCCATCCGTTTCGCGCTCGTCGACTCGGGGTCGCCGGGGAACGAGCGGTTCAGGTCGCGGTCGTAGATCGGCAGGTACCGCTCCTGTGCCAGAAATGCAGGGACGTTCAGCACTGGCAGACAGATCAGCGTCCCCGCCAGCCCGTCGTGGTTCCATTCGTGGGCGACCTCTCGAACGACCTCGATGCCGTTGAGTTCGTCGCCGTGTGCCGCTGCAGTGAGAAACACGGTCGGACCGGGCCGCTTCCCGTTGACGATGGTAACCGGCATCCGGACGGCATCCCCCAGATACGTCTCGCTGACCGTGTAGCGAATGTTGCGGGTTTCGCCCGGCGCAACGATTCCCCCGTCGTAGGTGAACGGCTCGGCCTCGTCCATGCCATCACAACGAGAGGCGGCGGCTAAAACCCCTCCGGCAAGGCGGTCCCCCGGTAGAGTCGTCCCGCATTACATATCCGTACACCTATACTGCGGCCGGCAGAAGGCGACAGCATGAGCGACCGGGATATTACCGTTGGCGTTCTCAGCCTCCACTCCAGCAAGGAGTCGAAGGCCATCCTGAACGCAGTCGATGAGATGGGCTACGACACGGAGTGGCTTCGCGCCGAAAACACCGCGATCAGCGTTACCGACGGCGAAATGACGCTCGAGCCCGCCGTTGATGTGGTCGCAAATCGGCTGCTGCTCTCCAGCGACGAACACCCCGCGGAAGGGATCGGCCTCGGGATGACTATCAGCCGGCTCGCACCGACGTTGAACGAGCCGATGGCGGCGACGACGGCCCTCCACAAGTTCGCAAGCGCTGCCGCGCTGGCCGATGCCGGCGTTCCGGTCCCGGACGCCCTGCTCGCGCTATCGAGTGACCTGCTGAACGAGGAACGGGACCGCTTCGGTGATCGTGCGGTGTACAAGACGGCCATCGGCACCCACGGCGGCGGGACGTGGATGGTCGATCTGGAAAACCAGGTCAACGCACAGGTCGGTGGCCGCTACGCGTTCTTACAGGAGTACATGGAACACGACGAGCAGCGCCACCACGACCTTCGCGTGTACGTCGTCGGTGACCAGATCGTCGGCGCGATGAACCGTTACGCGCCCGAGGGCGAGTGGCGGACGAACGTCGCGCTCGGCGGCGAGGTCGAGGACATGACGGGTGAACTCCCCGAGCGAGTCAGGGAAATTGCGCTCGATTCGGTCGACGCCATCGGGCTGGATTACGCCGGCGTCGACATCGTCCAGAGCGATGACGGCTACTACGTGCTCGAAGTGAACCCCACTGCCGGGTTCCGTGGCCTGTTCAAGGCCAGCGGCGTCAGCCCTGCCCCGTACATCGCTCAGCTCGCCATCGAGCGGGCCGGCGGGAGTGTCGATCATGAAACCGTCGAGCGACTCTCCGACCGGCTTGACGACTCCAAGCCTGCGTGTACGCCGAAGAAGCCACAGCCGAAAGCACAAGAGAACGTCGTCGTCGGCTACATCGAGGAGGTTGTCGTCACCGGGACGCAGGGGACCAAGTCCGTCCTCGCGAAGTCCGACACGGGTGCAACCCGGACCAGTATCGACGCCAAGCTCGCCGCGGAAATCGGAACGGGGCCGATTCTCGACATCGTGAAGATCAAATCAGGGAGCCTCAAGTCCGGTCGTTCGCGCCCGGTCGTCGACCTCGTCGTCGGCGTCGGCGGGACCCAGCACACCGTCACCGCCAGCGTCGAAGACCGCGGGCACATGGACTACCCGCTGTTGCTGGGTCGGGACATCCTCAAGCACTATCAGGTCGACGTGACCCGCCGTGCGGACGACGAGTCAGACGTGGAAACAGAGGAAGAAGAGCAGAGCGAAGAGTAGCGACGCGTTCGTACCAGCTTTCGAGCCGTCTCAGTCCTCGCGCACTTCTGCGACGCTTTCGGCGATATCCTCGCTGGCCCGCCACAGATACAGGCTCGCGTAGCTCCGATACGGCGACCACCGCTCGGCGTACTCGCGCATCTCCGCGCGGCTGTACCCGTCACCGACGACGGCCTCGAACCCCTTGCGGATGCCGAGGTCGCCGACCGGGAACACGTCTTTTCGGCCGAACGCGAACAGGAGTTGCATATTTGCGGTCCAGTCGCCGACCCCCGTAATGGCGGTCAGTTCCTCGTGGATCTCCTCGTCGGCGGCGTCCTCGAACGCTTCCAGCGAGTAGCCGTGTTCCAGAAACGCATCGGCGACCTCGTTGACGTAGCGGGTTTTCTGCCGCGAGAGCCCGGCGTCCCGGAGGAGGTCGTTGTCAGCGTCTTTGATGCCCGCCGGTGTCACGGTGACGGCGTCGAACAGTCGCTCCCGTGTCGCGGCGGCCGACGCCATCGACACCTGCTGGCGGAGAATCGAGACGACGAGCCGCTCGAAAAGGTCCGACGCCGGGTCGAGCGTGAGTTCGCCGTGTGTCTCGACCAGCGGCCCGATATCGGGGTCTGCGCGTAACACCTCATGTGGCGAGTCACTCATGGCTCTGTGATACTGACTCGACGGAAAAGAACGTATCTGTCGCCGTTAGCCGTCAGCGATGATAGGGTCCGGATTTGGTGAGGCGACACCGGCAGCGCCGACAGGCTCCGCCGGGTTGCCCACGACTGTCGTGTCCGGGGTCACGTCATCGACGACGACTGCGCCAGCGCCGACGGACGCGTTCTCTCCAACGGTGATCGGTCCCATTATCGAGGCATCAGCGCCGATGGTCGCGCCGTCCTTGACCGTCGGGTGGCGCTTTTCGCGGCGCATGGACGTGCCGCCGAGGGTGACACCGTGGTACAGGAGCACGTCGTCGCCGATTTCGGCCGTCTCCCCGATGACGATGCCCATCCCGTGGTCGATGAACACGCGCTCGCCGATCTCCGCGGCGGGGTGGATCTCGACGCCGGTCAGGAACCGCGCGACGTGGGAGATGAGTCTGGCGAGCAACGCTCGGTCGTTCGCCCAGAGCCAGTGGGCGACACGATAGGCCCAGATCGCGTGCAGGCCGGGGTACGTGAGCGCAACCTCCATCGCGCTGGTCGCCGCCGGGTCCTTTGTGAGTGCTGTACGAATATCTGCTTTCAGTCGGTCAAACATGGTGTGTAGTGTGGGTGGTGTCGTCTGTAGACGGGACGGCTGGCCGGGCCGAAGCACTGGACATTAGAATCGACAACAGCGACGGGAGAAGCGGTGACTGCCTGTGGTTCGAAGCGGGCGAGCAACGTGGCGTGAAGTTCGGTCGCCCATGATTACCACAACTACGACGCTCGATAGCTTAAAAAGCAGTGGTTCGACCAGCAATTAAAGAAAGCAGCGGGAGGTCCACAGGCCACTAAGCGGTGACCGAGGCAAAAATCATGCAGTTTCGAGGCGGAGCCTCCGGCCTCAAGGAGTGAGCGAAGCGAACGAGTAGGCCGGAGAGGAAGCCGACAACCCGGACACAGACCACGGACTGTTGCCGTCTGTTCTCCCTAACGCTGATAAAACACCGAGCACACGTCTGAGCCATGGAAGTGCGGCGCACTGTTTCAGTCAAACTCGACGTGGACAGCAACGACGCCGCACTTCTCCGCGAAACCGTCGATGAATTTCTGTGGGCTGCCAACTACGTCGTAGACCACGCATGGCAGGGCGAATACAAAACGACGAGCAAGGCCCAGTTGCAGGCAGAAACCTACGACGACGTGCGTGAGCAAACACGATTGCACGCGAATCTCGTCCAGAACGCTCGCAACAAGGCCGCCGACGCCGTACAGAGCGCCGTCGCCCGCTGGAAGCAGGGCGAGTACGCGGGAAAACCGCACTTCACGAGTCCGACCGTGGTGTACGACAAACGGTGCGCGACATTCCACGACGAGTACGTGTCGCTGGCGACCGTTGAGGGCCGTATCGAAGTCGAGTACCTCCTTCCCGCCGCCGACCGCGACACACCACACAGTCGGTATCTCGACAGCGATGACTACCAAGTGACGGGCGCAGAACTGCACCACAGAGACGGCCAGTGGTTCCTTCATCTCCGTACAAACGCGGAGGTGGAGTCTGACACGCCGAAACAGGCGACGACCGGGCACAGGACAGTCCTCGGCGTTGACCTCGGCGTGAACCAACTCGCTGTTACTTCGACAGGGACGTTCTGGAGCGGCCACGAGTTCGACCACGAGGCGCGAGTACGAGGAGCGGCGTGGCTCGCTCCAGCAGTGTGGCACGCGGGCCGCTCACGAGAATATCCAGTCGGTCGGAGGGAAGGAAACGGGCCGGTTCAAACTGATGCTCCACCGGATTGCCAACGGTATCATCGAAGAAGCCGCCGAGAACGGGTGTACGATCATCGCCTTCGAGGAGTTGAGCGGCACCCGTGACCGACTCCCCGAAGCGTCGTGGGGCCACAAGTGGGCGTTCGAGCGGTTGTACGAGTACGTGAAATACAAATCCGAGTTGCACGGCATTGATGTGGCAGTGGTAGACCCGGAAAACACGTCACGTCGTTGCTCACACTGCGGGTTCACCCACCCGGACAACCGCGACAGCGAGGCGTTCGTGTGCCTGAAATGCGGCTACGAGAACCACGCCGACTACAATGCGGCAAAAAACATCGGTTTGCGGTATCTCCGTCGTAACCAAACTGGGGACGGTGGAGGCGCACCCGTAGGCGTGCGCTTGAATCGCGGGACATTGAACGCGAACGGAGAGTATGAGACTCCTGCCGGAGATTCCGGCCAGAGCGGGAGTCCACGCGAAAGCCCCACCCTCAACGAAGCGAGGTCGTCAGACCGAGCGAAGTAGGGTGGGGTAGTTTACGTCATGCCCTTCCCGAGCAGTTCTCGGGCGATGATATTCTTCTGGATCTCGGTCGTCCCCTCGTAGATCTGGGTGATCTTGGCGTCGCGGTAGAACCGCTCGACGTCGAAGTCGTTGACGTAGCCAGCGCCGCCGTGGATCTGGACGGCCTCGTCGGCTGTTTCGACGGCGACGCGGGAGGCCTTTTCTTTGGCCATTGAGGCCAGCTGGGTGAGCTTGTCGGCGTCGTTGTCGACGCTCCAGGCGGACTTGTGAGTTAGCTGGCGTGCCGCCTCGATTTCGGTGAACATCTCGGCGAGTTTGTGCTGGGTGGCCTGGAACTCTGAGATGGACTGGCCGAACTGCTCGCGGTCTTGGGCGTACTCCAGCGCGCGCTCGGCGGCCCCGCGAGCGATACCGACGCCCTGTGCGGCCACGCCGGTCCGGGTCTCGTCGAAGAACTGCATTATCTGGAGGAAGCCGGCCCCGCGCGTTCCCACAAGGTTGTCTTCGGGGACGCGCACATCGTTGAGAATGAGTTCTGCGGTATCCGACGCACGGATACCCAGTTTCCCCGTAATCTTCTCGGCTTCGAACCCGTCGCGGTCGGACTCAATGAGAATCTGCGAGAAGCCGTTGTACCGCCCCTCCGCGTCCGGGTCAGTCTCACAGAGCACGACGAAGTAGTCGCCGACCGAGCCGTTAGTGATCCACATCTTGTTGCCGTTGATGACCCACTCGTCGCCGTCCTTTCGTGCCTGCGTCGACACCGACGACACGTCCGAGCCGGTGTCGGGTTCGGAGATGGCCGCGCCCATGATGGCGTCGCCCGTGGCAACGGGCTCCAAGTACTCCTCCTTCTGGGCCTCTGAGCCAAACCCGATGAGGGCGTCAGCACCGAACGCGGCCGACTGGATGCTCAGACCGATACCGGGATCGGCCGCGAACAGCTCCTCGGCGATGATGGCGTTCGTCAGCGTATCGTAGCCTGCGCCACCATACTCCATCGGGATGTTCGCCCCGGTTAGCCCCATCTCAGCGGCCTTTTCGACGATTTCTCGTGGGAACTTCTCTTCAGTGTCGTACTCGGTCGCGACGGGTTTGATTTCGTTTTCCGCGAACCGGGCTATCTCGTCCTGTATCTGTCGCTGCTCTTCTGTCAGTCCGAAGTCCATATGTGGTGTGTTGACGTGATATGCATTAATGGTTTGTAATCCGAAATAAACTGGAGAGTGGTTTTCTAATGAGAGAAACGTTGAAGCCTCGGCCGGCAGTGGAACGATATGTCATGGATTTCGAGGATATTGACACTATCGCCGTGCTCGGTGCCGGGAATATGGGCCATGGAATCACCGAAGTGGCCGCGCTCGCAGGCTACGACGTGCGGATGCGAGACATCAAAGACGAGTTCGTCGAGGACGGCTACGACAACATCGAGTGGTCGCTGAACAAGCTGGCCGAGAGAGACCAGCTCACCCAGGAGGAAGCCGATGCGGCGCTTGACCGCGTCACGCCGCTGGTCGATGTCGAGGAAGCAGTCAGCGACGTCGACGTGGTCATCGAAGCCGTGCCGGAGAAAATGGAGATCAAGAAGGACGTGTACACAGAGGTCGAAGAACACGCGCCCGAAAACGCCATCTTCGCCACCAATACATCCAGCCTCTCCATCACGGAGTTGTCGGAAGTGACCGAGCGGCCCGAGCAGTTCTGTGGGATGCACTTCTTCAATCCGCCGGTGCGGATGCAACTGGTCGAGGTCATCTCCGGCGCACACTCGGGCGACGACACGCTGGAAGCCATCGAGGCGCTTGCCGAAGACTTCGGCAAAACACCGGTCCGCGTCCGCAAGGACTCGCCGGGATTCATCGTCAACCGCATCCTCGTCCCGCTGATGAACGAGGCCGCGTGGCTCGTCCACGACGACGCGGCGACCATCGCCGAGGTCGACTCGACGACGAAGTTCGACATGGGCCTGCCGATGGGGTCGTTCGAACTCTCGGACCAGGTCGGCAACGACGTGGGGCTGCACGTGCTTGAGTACATGCACGAGGTCCTCGGCGAGCCGTACGCCCCGTGTCCGCTGCTCGAAGAGAAGGTCGAGAACGAGGAACTCGGGAAGAAGACCGGGAAGGGCTTCTACGACTATGAGAACGGCGGCGTCGACATTCCGACGGATGCCGGCCGCGAAGATGTCGAGCACCGCCTCGTCGCCGTGATGGCAAACGAGGTCGGGAAACTCGTCGAGAACGACGTCGCTCCCGTTGCAGACATTGACCAGGCCGTCCAGCTCGGCGGCGGCTTCCCGGACGGTCCCGCAAAAATCGCCGACAAGACCGGTCTGGAGACGCTTATCGACACACTCGAGGAAACCCACGAGGAGACCGGCGCGGACCGCTATGCCGTCGCTGACGGCCTCCGAGAGGCCGCCGAGTCGGGCGGCTTCTACGGCAGCGACGACGATGCGCCGGCGGAGTTCGACAACGTCACCGTCGAATATCCCGGTGACATGGTCGGTCACATCGAACTCGACCGCCCGCACCGGATGAACACCGTCAGCCCGGACCTGATGGACGACCTTGCCGACGCCGTCGACCTGCTCGAAAATGACGACGAGGTGCGTGCCATCCTGCTGACCGGAGCCGGCGACAAGGCGTTCTCCGCCGGGGCCGACGTGCAGGCGATGGCCTCGAACGCGACGCCGCTGGACGCCATTGAACTCTCCCGCAAGGGCCAGCAAACCTTCGGCAAGCTTGAGGAATGCTCGATGCCAGTCGTCGCCGGAATCGACGGCTACGCGCTGGGCGGCGGGATGGAACTGGCGACCTGTGCCGACCTCCGCGTGGCCTCGGAACGCTCCGAACTGGGCCAGCCCGAACACAACCTCGGCCTACTGCCGGGCTGGGGTGGCACGCAACGCCTCGCTCGCATCGTCGGCGAAGGCCGCGCCAAGGAGATTATCTTCACCGGTGACCGTTACGACGCCGACGAGATGGCCGAGTACGGCTTCATCAACGAGGTTGTCGACAACGACGCTCTGCACGAGCGGGCGCTGGAGATGGCCAAAGACATGGCCGCCGGCCCGCCGGTCGCACAGAAACTCACCAAGCGCGCCATGCTCGCCGGCCGCGACGACATCGACGCTGGCCTCGAAGTCGAATCACAGGCCTTCGGCCACCTCATCGGGACCGACGACGTGATGGAGGGCATCAACGCGTTCATGGGCGACGGAGAGCCGGACTTCGAAGGGAAGTAATAGCGGACAGTCGCCCGCCGAGCAAATACGTCCCATCTTTTTGCTGGAGACGTCTCGGGGATGGTCTGCTTACGCTAGCCACACGCCTGTGGTACGCATCCTCAGGTAGCGTCTATTTCGATGGGGTTAAATTGGTCCACCCGGAACGATTGAGTACGCTCGGTTGGTGTAGTCCGGCCAATCATCTTGGCCTTTCGAGCCGAGGACCAGGGTTCAAATCCCTGACCGAGCACATTACTGTCGCAAACAAGTTCGCAAGCAACTGCTGCATCAGCCGTTCGGTGCAGCACCCCGCTGAACAGGTGTGGTGCGCACTCGCGCTTTCAGCCTCCGAGTTGCACGGTGTACCTGGTCTGTGTCCCGAGATACGTCCTGGAATCTGTGACCGTTAGGGGGATCGTTGTTCCCCGACTGATGCCGCTCCATATCGGGTCGCCGCCGAAAGAAAGCGCGTGCACACCGGTCGCGTCATCGCTCCGGGTCCAGCAGACAACTGTGTCAGCTGTCGTCTGTATCTCCCGTAGCGACCGTCCGAACGAGCAGCTCCAGACGCGCTCTCCGGCAATTCGATAACGGCATGGACCGTCGTCTCGCCACCAGAAACGCACACTATCCCATCCCGCACGATCGGCCGATTCGTCCCGCAATGACCCCACTGCCCCGCCAGTGGGCTGTTCGTCTGGTATATCCACCGAACTGCGTCACTTTCCGGCGGGCCGGGACGCTTGTCACTTGCCGCTGGTCCGTCGCTGTCTCAGGACGTTGGTCGGACCCCCTTGTCGTGCCCGTCGGAGACGCTGACGGTAGGCAAACCAGTGGTATCCGCTATCCTGACAGTCGATTGGCCCAAATAAATCTACAAGATTTTATTTTGGATGATAAGCTGTTATCCACTCATATTTAACAAATAAATAACTAAAAGAAAACATATTTGTATGTGTATATAAACCCAGTAGTACATGGACCGACGAACATACATCGGTACGATTGGAAGCAGCATGGCTGCACTCAGCCTTGCCGGATGCAGTGGTAGCGACGGGGGAGACGGAAACGAGTCAACATCAACGCCCGAACCCACGTATGAAGTAGACCAGGAAGCACCGGCGCGACTGAAATTGCTCTCAGTGAGTGGGCCAAAAGAGGTCGCGTTCGGTGACACCATCAAGGGTGACGTGACTGCTGTCAACGTCGGTGGCGAGCCGATCTCCGGGGATGCGACCATCGAGTTCGTCCATTCAGAATCGGGTGCCACTGAGCCACAGACAGTTACCGTCAACGCTGATGGCCTGAAATCCGGCGAAGAAGTCTCGCATAGCTATCGTGTTGACGCCAACTACGCCGGTGCATGGGCGTTTGAAACGTCTTCGGACTTCTACGCTGTCGACGATACAGTCACGTCAACCGTGTCGGTCCTCCCGAAGCAGGGGAGCACTGGGGAAACCATTGAGCTTGCGAGTGGGGTTCAGGCCACAGTGTCCGATATGACCTATGAACAGATGATAGCCTACGAGTTGTCTCCTGGCGAACGGACCATAGGCGACAACACTGCACATGCTATCCGCGAAACGGTCTCAGATAATATCCTGCTGATTCTGAGCGTTACGTTCGAGAATGGAACGGGTGAGGCAAAGACAGTGTCAAAAGACGACTTTGTTGTTCCCGAATCGAGCTTCGTGAGCGAGTCGGCCGCAGGTCGTGACGGAACGAATGCAGCCGGGGAGAACATCAACCCGGGACAGACCTACAGCGGCCACCTGATTTACGCTGTCCCGAAGGCTCAGATTGACGACCTCACATTCGGGATAAACCTCGCTGAGGGGAGTGCGGTCGCTGATATCGAAATCCCGCTACAGTCTCCCGGTGGCTTCCCCGAGTTCGAACTGGCGAATATCGATGTGCCACCGGAGGATGTTACAGGCGATGAAGCAACAGTTGCGATGGAGGTCGAAAATGTGGGTGACAGCGCCGGAATGTTCAAATCTATCTTCGAGTTCAAAACACCCGAAGAGTCAGGCTTATTTGCCAGCTATTCCGCCGATACGTGGTACATTGACGCCGATGGCCCCTTCACACAGCGGATTCCCGCTGGAGAAACTAGAACCATCGAACTGGTGACGGAGCCGGATTCGGACAGACGGTGGGACTACCGGACGACACCTTTCGGAGCGGAGTGGACGTTCGAGGCCGTAGAATAGGTGTAGGGCCCCTCATGAGTACACTACTGTGACTTCTATGTCTCCCGCTTCTCGAACGAGTCAACAGCGGTAGGTATTTTTCGGGGCCGGGCGACGGGCAGACCATGCAAGCTGTCGTACTCGCGGCGGGGCAGGGGACGCGTATGCGGCCGTTGACGGACCACACACCGAAGCCGATGCTTCCGGTCGCTGACCGGCCGCTGGTGGCACACACCGCAGACACCGCGATTCAGGCGGGGGCCGACGAACTCATCTTCGTCGTTGGCTATGGGGCCGAGGCAGTCCGCTCGTACTTCGGCGATGAGTACGGCGGCGTCCCGGTCAGCTTTGCCGTCCAGGAGGAACAACTGGGGACCGCCGATGCGGTGGCCGCCGCAAAGGAACATCTTGAGGGTCCCTTCGCAGTCCTCAACGGCGACAATCTCTACGACGCCGAGAGTCTCAGCGGCCTCTTTGACGCCGCGCCGTCGGTCGCCGCCTACCGCGTTGACGACCCGACAAGCTACGGCGTCTTATCAACTGAGGGCGACACCATCACCGGCATCGTCGAGAAACCGGACGACCCGCCAACGGATCTGGCGAACGCAGGCGCGTACGTCTTCCCGGCCGAGGCACGGGACTGGCTGGACGTGCCCCTCAGCGACCGCGGGGAGCGCGAAATCACGGATGTCCTTGCGAAAGTCATCGAGGAGTCGACAGTCACCGCCGTTGCGGTCGACCGCTGGCTGGATGTGGGCCGTCCCTGGGAGCTACTGGAGGCCAACGAGTGGAAACTGGGACAACTGGACCGGCGACTCGACGGCGAGGTGCGAGGCGATGCGGACCTGCGCGGCGAAGTCGTCGTCGAGGCGGGTGCAGTCATCGAACCCGGCGTCGTCATCGAGGGGCCAGCGCTGGTCCGCTCTGGCGCTCACGTCGGGCCGAACGCCTACATTCGTGGGGCGACCCTTCTGGGTGAAGATACCCACGTCGGCCACGGGGTCGAACTCAAGAACACGGTTTTGATGGCTGATTCGAACGTTCCCCACGTCTCCTACGTGGGTGACAGCGTCATCGGTCGCGATGTCAACTTCGGCGCTGGAACGCAGGTGGCGAACCTTCGCCACGACGGCGACCCGGTGCGGATGACGGTGAAAGGCGACCGCGTCTCGACGGGCCGGCGGAAGTTCGGTGTCGTCGCGGGCGACGGCGCAAAGACGGCCATCAACACCAGTCTGAACGCCGGCGTTGTCCTCTCATCGGGCGCGACGACGACACCCGGCGAATCCGTCACTCGGGACCGATAGCGAGGACCTCGCAGCGAGCATCTGTGTACGATGACTCCACGCAGGTGTCCTTTTGTTTCTCATTCGTCATTCGTGTATGTTCGTGACGTTCAGTGCAAGTATGTGGGATTAAGTGTCGTGAAAGACATTCCCAACTAAGATGGTCGACCCGACATCGGATCACCACGAAGATATCGACGAGGACGAGGCACCGGAGTGTGCTACCTGCGGTGACGCTATCGCTAACGAAGTGACTCACCGCGTCATTACATGGATTGAGGACAGCACCGTCGAAACAGCCCACTTTTGCAACGAAGACTGCCGGCTAGAGTGGCAGTAACGCGTCTGTATTCCCTCCCGGTTCAGGCCCAGGTACCTGTTCCAGTTTGCGTCCCTCGGTGCGTCTTTGACAGACCACAGATGTGTGTCAATGATTTATACGTGCCTACACAGTTCCGGTATCGATGTGATGCACTGCATCGGGGGAGAATAGTCTCCCTGTAGGGAGTTTGACCCATCCGTTTGCAAGAATACGGACCTCACCTTCGTGGAGGACTGTCCCTTGTTCTTTATCAGCATAGACAATCGCGTTCTGATACTCCTGTACGAAGTCGTCCATCGCGTTTCCCCAGACCGGCTCAGATGAAATTACCATGTAAAGAACACGGGACGCTCTGATAAAAATGGTACTGTAATGACGGTTCCGCAGGATTCTCAGAGCAGATAATCTGGCCACAATGCGTATAAAACAGATTATATTGTTGAAACGTGATGGATCGAATCACAAGACGAACTGTTCTCTCAAGTGCTGGCAGTACCATTCTTACACTCGGTGCAACTGCTGTGAGTGGAAATCCAGGCCGCGGCTCCGGCCGTAATAATACGACTGTGCAGATGAGAGAGACCGAAGATATCGGCTCTGCGGAGCGGTGCCGGCTTCCACAGTCGATGATGGACGCTCTCGGTGTTCAGGCGGACCAGCAGGTTCGACTCGTGTACGACGGCGAGGCCGCAGTATTCACTGTTGCTCTCTCGGACGATACGTTCGGATACATCAACAACAATGGGAGAGAGCGTCTGCGAGCGAAAAGCGGGTCGTTCCGCGTTGCTGTTAGCGCAGACGTTATTGATTCGAATCTGGACGAAGAGCAAGCCAAAGCAGAAGGTGGGTTTATAGAACGGACAACTGAGTCGGAGCAGTCTGAACTGGCAGTCCTTGCGCCACACGGTGGATACATTGAGTGGGGAACTGACACGCAGGCGGAACGCATGACAGCCCAACTGGACGCAACCAAATGGTGTAGTTCGGGATGGTCGCCCGGCGGCGGCGCGTTCCGTCGGTGGCACATTACCTCGACAGCTATCCACCCGGACTCGTTCCCGGCCTTACAAGATATCTCTGATCGGGAGTTCGACCACGCCGTCGCCTTCCATGGCTGGTCAGAGTCTCACGTGGGTATTGGCGGCGCTGCACCCACCTGGCTCCGTAGAGACGTTCGCGACGCCATCTCCGAGGTTGTCGACTGTGACGTTCGCCTTGCTACTGATGGCTCACGGGCCGGCGATTCGCCGGAGAACATCATCAACTGGATCACCGCATCCGGGAGCGACGGCGTCCAGATTGAGCAACCGTGGGCGGTCAGAGACGAACGAAGAAACACCGTTGCTGACGCAGTTGCCGATGTATTTGAAGTGTTGTAGGAGACAGCGCGGGCCCAGCCAACCGCTTAGCTCCCGTCTCCAGAAACTATGGCGGAGCGATTGGATCCGAGCGCGGTTTCGTCTTCAGCCGTCGAACAGCGCCGATCCGACAGCAGCAGCGATCAAGTCACTGTACTTTCGCCTGTCAGCGATGGGCTGTCCGATCCAGATCCCGTTCGATTGGTTCTCAGTAACCCGATTGACGAGCGTCTGTGGGCTGTCTGCTGCGTAGTGACTCTCACCCAGTTTGACCGGCGACCCGTCGTGTGGCAGCGCACTGTCAATCGAATCGGCAACCGACTGTCGGATGTCTTCGGGTGCAGCGCCACCGACATAGATCGTTTTCTCGTTGATACCGTTGAAACTGACTGCGTAGTCGTATGTTTGCTCGGACAATTCGGCGAGACGCGGATAGCAGATAGTCGAGAGCTCTGCCGATGGGACGTACCACCGGTAGAAACTCGTGTCCGACCCGTATCCCTGAAGCTTCCAGGACGTGACACTGGCATCGGAGAATTCCGAACGGAGACGTGTGACCTGCCCGCCGGTGAACGGCTGTATCTGTCCGCCGTGCGGTGCCAGGACGGCGTACTCACTCCCACCCATATTGAGCGTTTCGATGAGTTCACCGCGTTCCTTTGCTTCACTGGGGCTCAGGTCTGCAGCAGGGACTCGCGGATCAATCTCGACGTCAAACGCTTCGCCGGCGAGGCTACAGTTATCATCCCCGCGCAGGGAACCCCATCGCCGTTCGTCAGAGAAGCTCCCGTCCTCGTAGAAGGAAACGCGGCATTTGCCCTCTGCTGAGGTCCGAACGGTACTTGCGTCTCCACTGATAGTTTCACTGATCGTATAGACTGCGGCGTCGTTTCCGCGAGTAACACGCACTTGATCGCCACGGTCGCGGTCGAGCATATTGCGGACCGGCTCCGCAATGTGAAGTTGTCTGTAGCGGTTCGTTGGGAGATTCTGTGCCGCCTGTTCGTCGACCGTGACGGTCGCACTGTCCATCTGACCAGCCGTCGCAGTGCCGCTTCTTGCCTGCTCTAACGGACTGGCAGCCCCGACACCGATGAGACTCGGCATACTCGGGATGCCGAATGAATCTACGGCAGCAAAGCCGGCCCCGAACAGAGCGGGAGAGCCGAGCGTCCCAGCGATTACCGCCCGTCGGCGGATGCCACTGGTTTTCGCGCTTACGTCTGCCGCTGTGTCCTCAGCTGTTGTTTCTGCCTCGGTGGCCGACTGGCTACTGTCGTCGCCAGTGGTAGCAGGGGTGTTTGTTGACTGTGCGCCGTCGTTATTGGTCGTCTCATCTGTCATTGGTAATCGTTATTGTGGACGTTCGATTGCTCGTTTCTCGTTCGCTGACGTGGATTTCTCCGGCATTCCCTGGCTACTGTCTACCCGCCGTGCCTCGATTTCGGCTTCGAGGTCGCGCATGAAATCGGCGACAGTGTTCCCCATGATGAAAACCGGCCAGCCCGGTGACAGTGCTGCGTCTAACACAGCACTTGCAGATTTCGACGCATCGTGCGTCGCAACCGGGAACGACGCCTGATTGTCAAACAGTTCCGCGTGCGGGCCAACAGCGTGCGTTACCTCGAACACATCATCCGAATACAACCCGTCCAGATAGGACAGAAACGACGCTGTTCTGGCACGGCGGTCTGGACGCAAGTATATCAGCGGCTGGATAGTGTCAACATCATTATCATCGAGTGCCCGGCGGACGATTTCGGTACTATCGATGTCGTTGACTGACGCAGCATTATAGACGCGGCCGTCGGCCAGTGTTGTCCATCTGACCTGCATTTCATCGATATAGGCCTCTATTTGCCGGTCAGAGAGCGGCTGTTCGCCAAGTGCTTCAAGCACGTCATTCAGACCGAGTATCGTTTCTGCGCCCGGCACATTCTGTAGTGCCTTCGGAACCAGCACCCAGCGGATCTGAACATCAGTCTCCTCCAGTTCTCGCTTCAGCATTGCGCGAAGAGTCGGACGCTGTTCGCCGACGACGAGCGTCACACCATCGGGAATCGTTCTGGCGAACGACCGGGCTATCTGTGTGGGAGTGTCCCCGAGCCAGTCGAGGTGATCGCTCCTGATGTTGGTGAGAAAGATGACATCGGGGTCCGTGAACCGCTGATGGACCGTTCGCGTGGTGTACTCCCCAATCGCCTGATTCTCGAAGATTGCTGTTTCGACCGGTGCGTACTGTCGCAGCTGGGCCTCGTTTTCGTACAGCGTGACTCGCCGCCCTCGCTCAATCGGGTGGGATTCCCCGTCATGCAGAACGAGCGGCCGATTCCCGGTAATCTTCGCGAACGCGTCTCGTCCGCGACCGTACAGAATCTCGTAGAGCCAGCGCGTTGCGCCGGATTTCCCGCGGGTGCCGGTTACGACGATCTTCTCGTCTATGTTCTCTAATCGGGCTTTGTGCGACGGTCCTCGGTTCGCAACCTTGCGCAGCCGCTGGATACATTTTTTGAGATTCATACCGAGTCTCTCCTGACTGGTCGCCATCGCTTATCGAGTCGTCGTTGCTGTTCAAGCCGGGCAGCCGTCAGCCCGCCGGGGACGAGCGCTACAACCGTCACCAGCGCAATCCATCCCATTCCACCGGGCACTGGTGGGGGAGCCGTCAGTGCTGACACCAGCAGCACAAATACGGCAAAAATGGCTGCCGAAAGCCGGGTCGACTGGCGGAGTTCGGTCACAGAGAGGCGGTGGACGTTGTATGCACCGATTCCGCCGATCAGCGCGGTAAACAACAGGTAATTGCCCGGAAGAGCGGTGAGCATCTCGGCAGGGACGGACAGCAACACAGCAGTGACGGCTGCCATTGAAACGAGGACCCGCCCATACACCAATGTCCGTCGATGGATGAACTGAATGATCGCATACGTCGCCAGCAGGAAGGCGGCATAGAGCAAAAACACGGAAGGCTTGGCGACAACAAAGAGTGCCAGTAGCGGGAGGGCGATAATCCCGTATAGCCGGACGTTCCAGACCGTCTCCACGAACAACGATACCAGTAGTCCCAGGAACAGAACGCTCAGGCCGACTGCCGGACCGTGCATCATCCCGAAATTACCGCCTGCAACAGCGACATTCCGGAACTGTGCGACATCAGATGCTGGCGAAAACAGGAGCGTTGCGTCCGTACCGAGCAGTGCCAGTGTGGTCTCCGAGACCAGTGCAGAACCGAGTATGAGCAGGCCAATGTACGCAGCGCCGGTCGCGACGAGATCATCAACCAGTCGCTCAAACTCAAGTCGGTGGAGGTTATACGCTGCGACTCCCGGGAGAATGCTTCCGATCGCATACACCTCAATCGAGCTGGTGTAGTAGCCGAACGATGCTAGTACGGCGACGGCAATACACGGAATGACCGCGCCAAACAAGATTGCGGTATATAATAGCCTTCGACCGTACAACAGTGTCCGTTCGGAAACGACCGTAAGGCACCAGTACGCAGCCGCGACACTGACGACCAGCACTGGCAGGGATGAGACGTCATATAGTGTGTACAGTGCAAACAGGGGAACGACAATAACCCCTGACAGCCTGAGATCCCACAACTGCGTGGCTGTCACCCCAAGTACCAGGCCAGTGATAACAATTGCTCCGGAGAGTATCATTCCTGGCTATGTCGAAGTCCCGGTGTACGTGCGACGGCTATTTCTGCAGGCAGCTGTTCCTCGATGGTCGGATCTACATGAGCCGACAGAGAGTACCGTGTATCATTTAGGTGCATCTCTTGTATCTATAAACACTGATATGAATTTGTTATACACCTGCAAAATGTAAGATTGATATATAAAATGCCGAAACTCAACTGATAGTATGACTCTTATTTCTGTTGTTTGGCGGCTAAAGAAAGTCTACACGCATGGTATGGGGAAAAACGACACCTTACTGCTTTATCTATCATATTGTCAATTAGTAACACCATCTGTCCCGTCGTCTGAGCGATATATATCGAGTAGTTGTCGTAATCTGGATCGGTTGCTAGTTGCTGTCTGGGTACCCGACGACACCGCGGTGAAACAACTCTAACAAACCCGAAAAGTGTTAACATCCTGTACATATTTGGGATGGCCTAGTGAATACCGCGGTATGACATGACCGGAGGCAATCACGCTGACTGGCGTCAGGCCGAGGAAGAGTACACTGACGAAGTCATCGGCGACGACACGCTGGGCGAGATGTTCGCCGCAAGCGCGGCACGGAACGCCGACACAACAGCTCAGCTGTACAAGGGTGGCGTCTACGACCGGTCACTGACTGACGACGTGATACCGGCGGCTCCTGACGGCGACTACGCCGCTCTCAGCTACGAACGGATGCATCAGCTCGTCAAATACTTGGCCGCAGGATTCCGTGACCTCGGTGTCGGCTCGGACGCTCGCGTCGGTATCCTGTCCAACACCCGGATGGAGTGGGCGCTGAGTGACTTTGCCATTCTGTCTGCGGGTGGGGTGGTGACGACCGTGTATACGGATTCCTCGTCGAAACAGGTGCAGTATCTGTTGTCGGACCCAGAGGCGAGCGCCGTCGTCGTGGAGAACGCTGCGATGCTGGACCGTGTGCTGGCTATCGAGGACGACCTGTCGCTCTCGTTCATCGTTGTCATGGACGACACCGATGTGGACCGCGAAGACGTACACACGCTCAAAACGGTGTACAGGCGCGGCGAGGAAACGTTCAGCGAGACGGCATACCAGTCCTGGCTGGACGAACGCGACCCCGACGACCTGGCGAGCCTCATCTACACCTCCGGGACGACGGGCCAACCGAAAGGGGTCCGGCTTACCCACCGCAACTTCCGGGCGAATGTCAATCAGACGCGCAAGCGAATCGGGCCACGACCGGACAAGCCGTCGGACCTCCCGACCATTACCGCAGACACGCGTTCGATAGCGTTCCTCCCGCTGGCGCACGTGTTCGAACGCCTTGCAGGCCATTTCTTCATGTACGCCTCTGGCGCAGCTGTGAGCTACGCCGAGAGTCCGGATACACTGGCTGATGACCTTCAGACTGTGAAACCGATGACCGGGCTGAGCGTCCCCAGAGTGTACGAGCGCATTTTCGACAATATGCGAACGCAGGCCAGCGAGTCCCCGCTGAAAAAGCGCATTTTCGACTGGTCGATGGACGTAGCCCGCGAGTACGCCCGCACTGAGAATCCGGGACCGATACTCACAGCGAAACACTCGCTTGCGGACCGCCTCGTCTACAGCACCGTCAAAGAACGGCTCGGCGGGAACATCGAGTTCATGGTCAGTGGGGGCGGCAGCCTCTCGAAAACGCTCTGTGAGACGTTCCTCGGGATGGGACTGACGATACTCGAAGGATATGGACTCACGGAAACGTCACCGGTTCTGAGTGTGAACCCGCCGGAAGACATCAGGCCCGGCACCCTGGGAGCCCCGTTGCCTGCTGTCGACGTTCACATCGACACCGGTGTCGTCGACGCCAGCGAGTTCGACGGCGTGACCGGCGACGTGGGCGAACTGCTCGTCGACGGCCCGAACGTCACGCAGGGGTACTGGAACGCGCCCGATGCGACGGCGCGGGCCTTCACGGAAATTGACGGCACCCAGTGGTTCCGCACCGGCGATATCGTCGAACGCACCGACGACGATTTCCTTATTTATCACGACCGCCTCAAAGAACTGCTCGTCCTTTCGACGGGAAAAAACGTCGCGCCACAGCCCATCGAAGACCAGTTCGCGACGAACGACCGGGTCGACCAGGTCATGGTCGTCGGCGACGACCAGAAGTTCGTCGGCGCGATAATCGTCCCGAACTTCGAGGAACTCCACCGGTGGGCCGACAGCGAGGGTATCGACCTTCCCGATGACCCCGAGGCACTGGTCGATGACGAACGCGTCCACGCGTGGGTCCAGACTGCCGTCGACGCGGTCAACGAGGAACTCGAACGTGTCGAGCGGATCAAGTCGTTCGCGCTCGTCTCCCGGGAGTGGACCGCCGAGAACGACTTGCTCACGCCGTCGATGAAAAAGAAGCGACGCAACATCCGCAGCGCGTACCGCGAGAAACTCGCCGAAATATACGGCGAGCAGCAGGTCGAGGCAGCCTGACTGGCGGTCACCGGAACTCCGACTCAGTCGGTGACGACTACGTCAACCGCTCGTTCGCGCGGCCCGTCACAGTCAACGAACAGCACGGACTGCCACGTCCCCATATCGAGGTCCCCGTCGCGGACGGGAATCGTCTCGCTTGGCCCGACGAACATCGCCCGGACGTGTGAATCCGCGTTGCCGTCCAGTTCGTCGTGGTCCCACCCGCTGTCCGGAATAAGGTCCCCGAGGGCGTCGCTGAGGTCACCCAGCAATCGCGGCTCGGCCTCGTTGACAGTGATGCCAGCCGTGGTGTGACGGACGAAAACGGTGCAGGTCCCTTCGGCGTTTTCAGGAATCACGTCCCGAACCCGGTCGGTGATATCAATCACGTCTGTGTGCGTGTCGCTTTCGACGGTGAACCGAGTTGCGCTCATATCGAATGCCACTCCCCGGACCTATGTGAAGATAGGCCATTTTCACCCCATGACCACGCTACTCAAGGGCTGATATCTCGGCTTCCATCGGTCCCGACGGCCGCAGTGTCACACTCGGCTGTAAATCAAGTTCATCCGCAGTCACCTGTACGTCGTAGTGCTGCAGCACGTGCGCAAGGGCGAACTGTGCCTCGGTCAAGGCGACCTGGCGACCGATACACACCCGTGGCCCGCTGCCGAAGGGGTAGTACGCGCTATCGCCGCGGGAGGCTGAACCGGCCCACCGGTCCGGGTCGAACGTCAGGGGGTCCGACCACACGCGACTGTCCCGGTGATGAGCGTATATGGGGAGCATGACAAACTCGCCTGCGTCTAGGTCGGTTCCTGCAAGCGTGACCGGCTCCCGAGCCTCGCGAGACACGCTCCAGACCGCCGGCGTCAGCCGCAGCGTCTCCCTGACAACACGCTCCGTGTAGGTGAGGTCGGACAGGTCGGCCCATCCCGGCTGTCCCCCGTCCAGCACATCCTGTGCCTCCGCCCTGACACGCTCCTTTGCAGCCGGGTTCTGAGACAACCAGTAGAACGCGTAGGCAATCGTCAGTGCTGTCGTCTCTTGGCCACCAGTCATGAACAGCACGGTCTGGTCGATGAGCTCGTTCTCGGAGAGCTCGATGTCCGGGTCTGCCTTTGCGTCGATAAGCGCAGTAATCACATCCCGGGGCGGGTCCTCGTGGTTGAGATGCCAGTCCACGAACTCCGTTGCCACCGAGTCAAGTACTGCATCGGCTTCCTCGAACTCCGCGGAGACGCCGGACTGTAACTGCTCGGGCAGGACCAAATCGAACACAGAGGCGTCGAACTCATCATTAAGCGCGGCCAGCGCTTCATGGACGGTTTCCCCGCGTTCGCGGTCGGTGTCCTGGCTGAACAGCGACCGTGTGATGACGCGCATCGTCAGTATTGACAGCTCTTCGAACAGGTCTACGCGCCCCGACTCAGGCCAGGCTGTCAGCGTCTCCTCTAGAGTGTCGCCGGCAATCTCGGCGTAGTCCGCCAGCCGGCCGCCGACGAACTCCGGGTCCAGCACTGACCGCTGTTGCTCCCAGAGCGCGCCGTCACTCGATACCAGTCCCTGTCGCCGTTGCTCCTGCGCTCCGACGTTTGGGCGGCGGAACCGGTCACGGTCCGCGAGGACCTCATGGGCGATGTCGGGGTCAAGCACAACTGTGACTGACTGTCCAACCTGTGGGTCGACCCGGACGAGCGGGTACTGGTTTGCGTAGGCGTCCTGCATCCCGGTGAGAAAACGCAATGGGTCCCTCGCCAGTCGTGGCAGATTCCCCACAACCGGAAGCCCCGGTGGCGTGTGTGCCGTTCGCTCCATGGCCGCGGGTTAGCCCAGACAATGAAAAATATTTGGCAGAGACTGTCACACAACCGTCTCCGGTGCGACGGCGGTTCTCCTCCAACCGTCTCATTCAGTCGTCAGCGAGATAGACGGTGAGGTCCGTGGCCGAGAGGATACCCGTCACCCGGTTCTCGTCGTCGACGACCGGCACGTGACTGATATTGTTGTCCCACATTGTGCTTGCGACCGCCGAAAGCGCCGTCTCGGGCGACGTGGTGACGATATCGGTCGTCATGTGCTCCCCCACAGTCGCTTCAGTGGGGTCGACGCCGTCGGCGGTCATCCGGACGTAGTCTGTCGAGGTGAGAATGCCCTCCGGCTGACACGCCTCGTCGACGATGACGACTGACTTTATCGACTGGTCATCCATCGCCGCTGCAACGTCGAGCGCCGGTTCGCCGGCAGTCACTGTCAGCACTGGTTCGGTCATGCAGTCGGCGACGGTCGCGCCACTCATGTTCCGGGGTTAGGACCGATTTCACATACGATTTGGGTCGGTACTGCGAGAAATACCCGACGGCGTGGCGGAGTTGGTTTCCGCTCGAATCGGGGGTGCCACACAGCGCTCAGGCCAGCCATTCGTCCGGCTTGGTGTTGTAATCGATGTCGGTCGCGGTGAGGTGTTCGACCTCGGCCCAGTCCACGTCAGTGACGGTCACCTCGTCGCCGTCGTAGCGGATTCGCTTGCCGATTTCTTCGGGCTCGGGTTCGCGGTCGCGGCGCTTGGCGACCTCCACGTCGTGGTCGTCGAACTCCTTGACGATGGTCAGGAGGTTCACCGGGCGGCCCCAGAGTTCGAAGGTGCGCTTGAGCACTTCCTTGGCCTGCCCGATGTCGAGCATCACGCCGTTGTACTGATGAGCGAGCAGCAGTTCGTTGCGGTTCTGGTAGTTGCCGTCCTCGACGACGACGGTTGGCTTCCCGAAGTTGGTGAACTGCAACATCAGTTTCTTCTTGACATCCTCGTGGTCTGTCGAGGTCACCCGGTAGTCGCCCGAGGCGTGGGTGTACTCGTAGGTGAAGTAGTCGTTGTCGTCGACGAACTCCTGGGTGAGGAACTCATCGAGGAAGGTCACGTCGTTGTGGCTCTCCCGGATTTCCCGCATCCGCTCCCAACCGCGGGTGTAGTCCACGTCCGAGAGTGCCTCCGCAACGCTGTCGTAGCGCGAATCGTCAAACATGTAGCGGGCGGTCCGTTCCAGTTCCTCTTGCCCGACCCGGGAGACGAAGCCGCGGTACTGGGGTTTGACCAGCGAGTAGTGCCGCTGGGCCAGCCCCTCGTAGGTCAGGACTTTCCAGGGGTACTGTTCCACGTCGAACTCGCCGTCGCGGGCCGCCGCCAGTCCGTCGGCGTCGACACGGGCGTCCTCGGGGTCGAGGTCGTCGAGGTGGCCCGGAATGTCGGTGAGCCACGCTGGGGGTTCGAGACGGCCCTGTACCATCTCGTAATCGACGCTGTCGTCGAAGTTCCGCCAGGTGATGCCCTTGACCCGGAGCAGACGCTCGATGACCTCGCGGCGGTTCTCCGTGTTCTCGACGTACTCCCAGATTTCCAGCCCGAGGCTGTAGGGGTTCAGCCCGCCCGACCCCAGTACCTTCGACATGTGGTCGGAGTAGAGGATGAACTCGTCGTCGCCGGCGAACTGCTCGCCGGTCATCATCAGGGATTCCCAGTAGGAGGCCCACCCCTCGTTCATCACCTTCGTCATCTTCTGTGGGGCGAAGTAGTAGGCCTCCCGGCGGAGCAGTTCCAGCAGTTCTATCTGCCAATCTTCCATCTCCGTAGCGCGCTCGGCGTCCGCGTCGTACTGCATCCCGTGCTTGCGGAGGAACCCGAGAACATCCTTGTCAGGTTCGGCGGGGAACGTGACGTTCTCGTCGTCGTCGCGCTGGGCGTCCAGCCACTCCTCGTCGAACACCTGCCGTTTGACCTCCTCGGAGAGTTCAAGATCATCCAGCTGCTCGGTCACGTCCGCCCCTTCAATGTCCTCGAACTCCTCGGGGACCGTCTCGACCGGGCTGTAGGGAATATGCTGGTCGATGTTGTCCTCCAGACAGAGGACGTGGTCGATGAACCGCTCGACCTCGGCCCGCTCAATGTCGGGGTCTTGCATGTACTCCTGGATGGTGTCGCCGTGGCGGGCGAGCATCCCGGCGGCGTCAGGGCCGCGGCGGCGGTCCTCGCCGGACTCATCGGTCGTCGTCCGGGAGGAGCCGTCGGTGAACATCCGGAACCACTCGTTGTTGGCGAAGAAGTCCGCGTGGGCTTCGACGTGGGTGATGACGGCCTTCTGGTCAGCCAGCGTGTTCGATTCCTGAAGGAATGCGTGGGCTGGGTCGTCGTTGTTGACGATTTCGAAGGCCTTGCCGCCGAGGAACTGGCCCTGCTTCTGCTGGCGGTCGTACTGCATTCCCCAGCGCCAGTGCGGGTATCGCTGCTGAAACCCGCCGTAGGCGATGAGTTCGTTCATCTCGTCGTAGTCGACGATCCAGTAGTTCACCGGATACGGCTTCAGACCGAGCTTTCTGGCGAGATTGCCAGCCTCCTCGACGGGTTCGTCGAGGTCATCGGCTACGCGCTGTTTCGCGAATCTATCGTTGTTCATTGGTCCTCCGTGCTGAGTATGTCGTAGATGGCGTCCACCACGTCCTCCGGCGAGGAGACGTACGCGACCGCGACGTTGTCGGCGTCCCGGAAGTTGCGTTCGACCTCCTCGGCGTGGGTGGCGTTGATGGCGTTCCCGCTCGGCTGGGTCTCCACGTAGGCGTGGAGGTTCGCCGGAATCTGTTCCATCAGCGGGATGACCTTCTCCTCGGTGTCGTTCGAGGAGTTTTCGCTGTCGCCCGCCGCGAACACGTAGCGGTTCCACTCGCTCCAGGGGTACTCCTCTTCGAGCACTTCGGCGGCGAGTTCGTACGCGCTGGAGATACGGGTGCCCCCGCCCGAGCGGATGCCGAAGAACTCGTTGCGGTCGACTTCCCAGGCGTCGGCGTCGTGGGCAATGTAGACGAACTCGGCGTTGTCGTACTTGCCTGTGAGATACCAGTCAAGCGGCGTAAAGGTCCGTTCGACCAGTTCCCGCTTCTTCTGGCGCATCGACCCGGAAACGTCCCGGATGTTCACGACCACGACGTTCTTCTCGCGTTCCTCGACGATTTCGGGGTAGCGGTAGCGTTCGTCCTCGCGGCGGAACGGGATCTGGTTGACTCCTTCCCGGCGGATACGCTGGGAGGTCTCGACCTCCTCGACGTTGTCTTCCATCTCTTCGATGGAGTCCCAGACGGCTGTCTCCTCGCTTGGCAGTTCCTCATACGCGTCGTCGATCCACGCCTTCGAGACGGGCATGTTCTGCTCGCGGGTCCACTCGTAGACCGTGGCCGGCCCCCAGCCGTCGACTTTGAGCGCCTCGCGGACGTAGTCCTCGTCGAAGTCCATCGCGAGCTTCCGCTTGAGCCCTTTCTTGAACAGGCGCTCGAAGTCAAGCGTCGAGGAGGGGCCGGATCTGGTGATGTCCGTGAAGTCACCCTCTTTCTCCTCGATGACCTTCTTGCCCTTCGGTTCGAGGTCGAGCCCCAGTTGTTCGTCGAGTTCCTCGGCGAACTCCTCGGGGTCCATCTCGTAGTACTCGTGTTCGCCGCCCTCCTCGCCGGGTTCGCCGTCCTCATCACCGTCGTCGCCGGGCTGGGGCTGTGGCTGGCCGACTGGGTCACCCTCTTCGGCGCCTTCGCCCTGGCCGACGCCGCCCTGGTCGCGCTGGTCGTACTCGAATTCAGGGAGGTCGACGATCTTGATCGGGATGCGTACCGAGTCGCCCCGAGACTGGCCCAGATCGCCGTACTGGATAAACTCGGAGAGGTCCTGTCGGCGCTCCTCGCCCACGTCGCGGTACCGTTCGAGGTCGTCTTTTAGTCCCATCTATAACTCACCTGACTCATGACGTGTCGGCTCGTCAACTCGGCCGACGCCGCCGTGTAGTCGAACATCTCGACCATGTTGTCCAGCGTCTTCGCCTTGAGCCGAGCCGTCTCGGTCCCGGACGGCGGGTTGTCCCACTGCCCGGGCTCGAAGTCCTCGTAGGTCCGCTGGATGTCGTCCCAGTCGTAGCTCCCGAGGACGGTGTTGATGACCGGAATCTCCTTGGGGTTCACGTCGCCGACACGGAACTCCTCGTCGCGGCGCTGCCACGCGTGGCGGTTCAGTGCCGTAATGATCTTGTCGGTGCGGAACTGCTCGACGGCGTGGTCGGGCTCGTTGCCGTCGTAGTTCTTCTCGTCGAACCGGCCCAGATGCTCGATCTCGAACACCTTCATCTTCAGCGGGTCCGGGTCGACGCGTTCGCCCCGCTCGTTTTCGATCTGGTCGTCCGATTCCCAGGCGTAGACGTGCTCGATGTACTCCTCGACGGTCGCCTCGTCGACGCGCTTGTCCCGCATCATCGCGTCGAGCACGTCCTGTTCCTGCTGGCCGAAGATGTAGTTCTTGACAGTCACGACGCGTTCCTCGTACTCCGTGGCCTCACCGGTCGAGAATACAGGCGCGTCCGAAAGCCCTTCAGCGACGGCGTTGAGCACGTCTCGGGGCATCAGCACGTGTTCGACCGGGAGGTCGGGGTGGTGCCGGTCCTGTGGCTCGTGCAGCAGGTCAGCGATGATGTCGCGGACGTAGGTGACCGGGATACCGTGGTCGCCGTCTTCGGCGGTGGTCTCCAGGTCGTAGTCGTCGATGTCGACGCGCTCGTCACCCTCCATCAGGTAGCCCCGGTCGAACAACAGGGCCTTGTCCACAAGGTCCAGCCCGGTCGGGATTTCGGCGCTATCGAGCCGCGAGACGACAGCGTAGAGCGCCGCGGACTCGACGGTGTGTGGGGCCAGCTCCTTCTCGGTGGCCGTCTCGACCTGATCCCGGACCGAGATACTCAGTGGCTCCTGAATCCACGTCTCCAGTTCGTCCCACGTCTCGGGGTCCCAGACCTGCGTCTCGTTTGTCAGCTCGCGGCGCAGGAGCTGGGCCTCCAGTGAGAGATTCGTCAGATACGTGAACTCGTGTTTGTCAAGCCGGCGTTTCAGCGCCTTCAGCGGGTCCTGCCCCTCGCGGTCGGCGTGCTTGTTCAGCTGGGCTTCAAGATCCGGGTTCGAGATGATGACGAGCTGGGTGTCCACGTCCATCCCGATGCCCTTGTCGAGCTTGACGTGGGACTCGTCGGGGACGTTCAGCAGCTTCTGGAGCAGGTCGGCGTGCTGGGCGGCGTCCTCGACGACAGTCAGCAGGCCGTTGCCCTGCGAGAGGACGCCATCGTAGCTGAACGCCTGTGGGTTCTTCCGGCCCCGCGAATCGAGTTCGCGGAGCATCCCGTGCATCCACGAGCCGACGAGGCGCTCTTTGGGCGTTCCTTCGTCTTCGGAATGGAGGATGCCGATGCCGCGGCCCACGTCCACGACGAAATTCTTCACCCGGAGATGCGATGGCTGGGTGACCGCCGAGAACAGGTCCGTCTCGCCCTGCCGGCGGTACTGCTCTTCGAGGAAGTCGTAGGCTTCCCGCGAAAACGGGTCCAGCTGGCCGTCGACGCGGATGGGGATGTGGTCGTCGAGGCGCTCGTTGACCTCGGCGAGCAGGTCTGTCCGTACGTCCTCGGGGAACACCGTCAGCGGGTGGGCCTGAACGGGACTCTCATACCAGTCGTCCTCGTCCTCGATGGCCGCATTCCCGTAGGTCATGCTGGTGGCGTCGTTGCCGGCCCCGGCGACGTTCCATTCGACGGTGTAGCGCCGGCCCTCGGGTGTTTTCGAGTACTCCCGCAGGCCGTTGATGAGACAGCGCTTCAGCTCGGATTTCCCCGTGGCTGTCGGGCCTTCCAGCCAGATGATCTTCTCGTCTTTCCCGCGGCCCGCCGCAATCGAGCGGAGGTCGTCGACGAAGGCGTTCAGCACCTCGGTGTTGCCGAGGATGGCGTGTTCACCGTCGTTGTACGGGTCGTCGAAGAAGCGGTAGCGCTCCTTCTCCTCGCCCTCCTCGATGACCATCCGCGTCCCTGCGTCCTCGATGGCGTCGAGGAGGTACTTCGAGGCGTGGGCCGCAACCTGTGGCGTTTCAAGGACGGTGTCGACGTACTCCGCGAGGCTCATCGGGGCCTCGTAGGCGGCGTCGAGTGACTCGTCCGCGCGGTCGATGTACTCCTGGCCTGTCATTACTCTTCCATCTCGCTTTTGGCGACCTCCGCACCAGCGAACTCGAGCACTTCCTTGGCGCCCTCCTCGGAGTAACCCTGCTCGATGAGAGCGTCAACCCACTGGTTGCGCTCCTCGTCGTCCATTTCCGAACTGGAGACCAGCGCGGAGAAGTTGATGTTGTGTTTCTTGTCTTCCCAGAGCTTGCGTTCGAGGGCGCGGCGCAGGCGGTCGTTGTCCTGTGGGTTGAACGTGTCACCCTCGCGTGCGCGACGGGACACCCAGTTCGACACTTCCTGCCGGAAGTCGTCCTTGCGGTCCTCGGGGAGGTTCAGCTTCTCTTCGACGGAGCGCAGGAACTGCTCGTCGGGCTCTTGCTCGCGGCCGGTGAGTTCGTCCTCGACGGTCGCGTCGTCGATGTAGGCCATGACGTGGTCCATGTACTTCTCGCCCTGGCGCTGGATCTCGTCCATGTCGTAGGCCAGCGCATGACGCACGTCCTCGATGGCCCGCTCCTTGTACTCCTCGCGGACGAGTTCGAGGAAGCGGTAGTACTTGCTGAACGACTCCTCGTCGATAGAGCCGTGGTTCTCGAGGTTGCCTTCGAGGTGATTGAACGTCGTCAGCGGCGAGAGGAAGTCCCGGCTCCGGTGCATCGAGTCCATGATGGCCTCGGCGATCTCGTCGCCGATGAACCGCGGAGAGACGCCGTCCATCCCCTCGCCGATGTCGGCCATCTTCTCGGCCTCTTCACGGAGTTTCTTCACGTCGACGTCGTCGGCCTCGTCGATTTCGCCGTTGTAGGCTTTCGCCTTCTGCACGAGGTCGATGGACTCGTTGTCGGGCTCCTCGATGCGGGTGAGGACGCCGAACAGGCCCGCCATCTCCAGCGTGTGGGGCTCGACCTGTATATCCGGTAGGTCGGCGTTGCGCAGCATCTTCTGGTAGATGTTGGCCTCAGCCTCGTACTGGAGGACGTACGGGAAGTCGATGCGCTTGGTCCGGTCGTTGAACGCCTCCATCTTCTCGTCGCCCTTCTTGTCCCGGTACTCGGGCATGTTCGTCCGGCCGACGATGACCTGGTCGATGTCGATACGGGGGTTGTTCTTTGGCTTGATTGTCTGTTCTTGACTGGCATGGAGGAAGTCATAGAGGAACTCCCGCTGGAGCTTCAACAGCTCCTCGCCGGAGAAGATGCCGCGGTTGGCGTTACAGAACGCCCCGGAGTAGTCAAAGGCTCGCGGGTCGCTCTCGCCGTAGATGGCGATCTTCGAGTAGTTTACATCGCCGGTGAGTTCTGTCTCGTCCTGATTCTTCTTGTCCTTGGGCTCGAAGGTCTCGATTCCGCGGCGCTGGTTCTCGTCAGCGACGAAGCGGACGATCTCGACGTGGTTTTCGAGGACGGCCTGGAGGTCGTCGTCGTATTCGGCCAGCAGGCGGTCCATGTAGAACTCCGAGGCGGGGTCCAGCGACTGCTCGTTTCGGATAGTGTAGGGGGCATCGAGTTCCGCGTTGATGTCTTCGATGACCTTGTCCCGCTGTGCCTGTGGGAGGAGCACGAGCGGGTCCTGGTTCATCGGCGACCGGACCACGTCGTCGGCGGGGTCCTGATCGTGGATGACATCACAGAGGTTCGTCCAGCGGAACGTGTACATCCGGCCCTCGTCCCGGCTGGTGTAGTCCTCGAAGTAGCGCCGGACCTGCCGGTCGAAATCGGACTTCCCCGACCCGACCGGCCCCAGCAGAAGCTTGATACGCTTCTCGGGGCCGAGCCCGCGAGCGCCGGATTTGACCTTGTTGACGAACTCGTGCATCGCCTCGTGGATGACCCGTCCGTAGAAGGTGTTCTCACCGTCGTGGAGCGGGTCCTCACTCGCCAGTTCGTATTCGACGACGCCGGCCTCCTCGTCATAGCTTTTGCCGTAGTAGTCGAACATATCCGCCACGCGCTGGTGGGCGTTGCGGGCGATCTTCGGCTCGTCGTACAACTGTTGCAGATACCAGTCGAACGTGTTCGTCTTCCGGAGGTCCGCCGGTATCGTGTCACGGTACTCCTTGCTCAGCGCTTCGAGTGTCTCGTTGTTCTTGCTCATGCTATCTCAGTAGTTCGTCGTGGCTGCAGGCGACCACCGACTGTCGCGGGCTGGTCTCGGGGCTGTGTCGCTCCTCGGTGTCGGTGCTGTCCGCTGCAGATGTGACCGCAAACAGCCGCTGGTTCACCCTTCACTGCGGGGTGACGCGTGTGCCCTTCCATGGCTGACCTGCCGGACGGAACACGGGGACTGTTCCGACCTGGTGTGGTAACGGGAAGCAGTGTCGAACTGTTTCCGATACTATTTACCGTACGAGTTCTGTTCATATAAGAACTTTGCCCTCTTATGTGCATACCGCCGATAAATTCCGGTCCGATAGTCGTCCGAATGCGGGGATGGCGGGGCACACCCATGTTACCATGTCTCATTATTTTGGCATTGGTTTATATACTGTGTCGGTTGTCAACTGTTCTCTCTGGTGGGTCGGCCAATGTTTAGCGCTGGATTGATGTGAATCTGTTGCCGGATTGATTGACGAACGAGAACGGGACACACGGCAGCGCAACTCAGCGCATCGCTGTTGCCGTCGTGCAACCGAGTGCCGGTATCTGGGCCTGGGACGGACCAGCGGATTCTTGCCCGTCCACACCGATTCGGCTGTATGGACCTGTCGGGCCTCCCCGATGACTGGACGGTGTGGAACGAGACCGACGAGAAGCTCATCCTCGCGTACCGCCCGGACGTATTCGACTCGGAGCAGTTCCCGGCACCGTGCCTGCCGACTATTTACCTCACGCGCGGGAAACGGACCCGCCGCCCCGGCGCTGACCGGACCGGGGAAAGCTGGTACGTCACCTTCTATTTGGAGCCCGAGGTCGAGCGCGACGCCGATTCCTATGAGCGCCGCGAGGCTGCCGTCGAGGGCGCTGTGGACCTGGCCACTCGGTTTGCCGACGGCGAACTGGACTACCGCTCGCTGTATCAGGTGCCCCGCGAGGCGTATCTGGATAAACTGGACGACCTGACCGGGCGGACATGATGCTTTACCGTGGCGGCGTTCTATAGCCCGGTATGACCACTGTCACGCTCGTCGGGACGCGCCTCGCCGAGGTCGGCGCGGAGTTCGTCTACCGCGGCGAAGCCAGCGGCTGTGAGGGCTGTCCCTACCGCGACCAATGCCTCAATCTGACGACCGGAAACCGCTACCGGATCACCAACGTCCGCCAGAGCGGGCAAACGCTAGACTGTGCCGTGCATGAAAACGGCGTTCGGGCCGTCGAGGTTGAGCCCGCACCGATTCAGGCCAACGTCCCCTCGAAGGGTGCGTACGCTGGGAGTAAGGCGTCGCTGCCGGGCCCCTGTCCTCACACCGAGTGTCCCAGCCACCCCTACTGTGAGCCTGCTGGGGCTGAGTTTGATGAGGAATATCGGATATCCGAGATTGTTGGTGACCCGCCGCATGACTACTGTATGCTAGATCGTGATTTGACGCTGGTGGAGCTGGAAGCGCCCGGAGAATAGAGCAACTACCCCATCCTCTGTTGTTCACTCTGTCGGCAACCTTGGGAAAACCCCCGGTAGAATAGATCAAAGCGGTTCTAGCACTCCCTAGACACCCGGCGACAAGCGCGACGAACGGGCAGGCGGGCGAAACACGACGAAAAGCCAAGTGAGCGGGGCGCTGCGTGGGAAATACAGATCGCTCAAGCGGAACATACCAATATCCCAATCAGTGTCAACTTTAGACCGAATCGCCAGACAGCAACTAAGGTTGGAAATCCATGTACGCCATATCTATCAACTTAAATTAACAAATTCGGGATTCACGGTATTTCCAGACTGCCCGCAAGCAGGGCGCTGTCCCATGAAAAGTGCCCCGTTGGCCAGTGAGCCACGGCATTCGCCAGCTGAATTCCCCACGCATCTAGCCAGGCTCGACAGCGATTATTCACCTTGTTTCGGGGTTGGGGCCCAAGGTTGGACATACCCAGATCGACAAAGGACGGTGTTGGCCCGATTTGGCAGTCTCAATCGCCCCCGATTAGCCTTGCAAGTCACGCGTATCCGATCCGGACTGGGACGACACAGGATGCACTCCGTCAGATTACAGTCCTTGATTCGTACGGCCGGACGCTCCGGGCACCCGCCCTCGACTCGTCGATTGCGCTGGATACGATAAATGGAACCTACGAAGGTAGTTTCGGGATCGCTGCCAGAGCGCCACCGGACGACACTGACCAGTCGGTTCAAGCAATTGGACTCGTTCGGCGGTCACCGACACGGCTGTCACCAGAGACGACGGCGAATCTCCCGGTGAACCGGAGTGAGCTGCGTCTCACTGTCCAGAACACGACCGCAGACACCGTGACAGTCACGGTGACACTCAGAGACGCTACAACGGGTGCGCCTATCGAGACGGCCGCTCGTGACGGGTATATCCAGCTGGATGGGAAGCGAGTCAACACGACTGCAAACGGCACCGTCCACGCGACGATCCCACGGCAAGGGAATGCGATCACTGCGACGTACCGACCGGGCGACTGGTGGCGGACGATCCCGGGCTACGTGGGTGACACAACGACTGTGGGGGCCGGTGGAACGGTCTTGCGGTACGTCCAGATACTGTTCACGGTTAGTGTTCAGATCGGCGTACTCCTGCTGGCTGGCCTGTTGATCGACCGCATTACCGGATGGGGATTCTGGCCACCATGGAGGAATCTGTGATGAGCCGCCCGCTGTGGTCGGACAGGACAAGACAGAGCAGGTCGGCGCGGAACCGACGGTCACCCAACAGCACCGCGAGGAAGATATGACACAGTCACTGGGGGACGTCTTCGTCGACGCGCTGGAGCGGTTCCTGAAGAAACTGGTCGACCCCGTGTTCGGGTTCGTCGGCGACAACATCGGCGCACTCATCGACCTGATCGTGACGACACCGCGTCCGGATGCAGTGTTCAGTCAACCGTCCAACGGTGGCTGGCCGTCGATTTACACATACTACTGGGAGACGATGGTCCCGCTGACACTCCTACTGTGGGGACTCTCGCTTGGCGTGATCATCCTTCTAGAATCGACAAGCCACCTGTTCAGCGGGTACCATCGAACGAAGCTGAAAAAGCGGGCGTTTGCCGGCCTGCTTGGCATCCTGTCGTGGTGGTGGATGGCTGCACTGTCATTGCGATTTATCGACGGCCTGGTCGACTTTATCGTGCCGAGTCTCGACAGTATCGGCCTGTTCGAGACAGTGTCGTTCGGTGCGATGGGGCTTTCGGGACTGACGCTTGCAGCGACACTCGATCTGACGATCTTCCTTGTACTCGCGCTGATCTATCTCGTCCGGCAAATGGCGCTGTACCTGTATGTCCTCCTGATGCCACTGGTGATCGTGTTCTGGGTCCCTGGTATCGGGCCATTCGCACCGGTTGCACGGCTGATGTCGCGACTTGCGGGCTTTTATGTCCCGTTCCTGTTCATGACGGTTCCCATCGCGGTCCTGTTTCGCCTGGGCGAGTTGCTGGGTGATTCAGTCACGGTTTCGATCGGCGGATTCGGGCAGTGGCTGCTGGCCATCGTCACGCCGCTCATCGCAGTTATCGCCCCGTTCGTCCTCTTCTGGCAGGCCGGTGCGCTGTTCTTCATGGCTGACCGTGCGGCCCAGCACGGTTCACGCCGGCGTGCTCGCGACCGAAAAGCAACGGTCGAGACCGCAGGTGAACGCGGAACGCTGGGCCTGAAGAACCTCCGTCGTGGGCTTGCCGGACAGTCTGCGATCAGAGCCAGTGGTCAGGAAGTACTCGGGTCAGGCTCATCCAGCGCACACACTGTTGGCCGTAAAGTGGACCAGACGAAGCGAACGCTTCGTTCCAGGCTCGGTACATCGACGACCGATGACTCGGGAACGAGCGAGCGGAGCGATCCCGACCCATCTGACGAATCGAGAACCAGTGCGGATAGAACCGGCGAAAAAACGCCCGACGATGATCACGAGAGCGAATCGACCGAATCCGATCCGTTTGACGAGCCGGGCTCGGACGCAGAGTCGGTCGAGACTGACGAGTCGGATGGCGACTCGGACGACGATGATAACCCACGCTACATCTACTAGGCATGGCTGAAAGAACTCCTTCGAAACGAATCCCGAAGTCGCTCGGTACCGAAACAAAGCTACTGGGGTCATACACCCTCGGCGACGCCGTCGTGGTATTGTTACCCGCCGTTGCTGTCGTCTTGCTCGTCCAGCTAGTTGTCCCGTCGTCGACACGGATTGCTGGCTACACGGTCCAGGCGATACTTCTCCCGATCGTTGCAGTCGCGATCTGTGTCGGCGCGGTGTTCGTGTACGTGACACCAGCGTACACGTCGAGCCTCGACTGGCTGGTGACGATGCTCCGATTTCACACGACCGTGACGGAGGAGCCTCATTCTGAGGCGCTGGACCATCATCAACTTGAGCGCGTGTATCCAGATGCCAACGTAATCGAACGCCAGGACGGCGCCGTCATTGGCCTCGTTCGGGTGTCGCCACCGTCGATGGCACTGGCAACAGACGAAGAATGGGCCACAACGGCCGATAGCTTTCAGGATTTCCTGAACACGACCGTTACGTTCCCGATACAGATTTACTCGACGACCCAGCCGTTCCCCGTCGAGACGTATCTCGACCACTATCGCGAGCGCCTGGCAGATCCGGACGTGAAGACAAACACGCAACTCCGAACGCTCATCGAGCGGTACATCGAGTGGTACGAACAGGATCTGGCAGCCCGGCAGATGACGATCCGGGACCACTACGTGATCGTCACAGTCTCGCCCGAGGAAGTTCAGTTCGAACGGGAGAGTATCCTCGCGACGCTCAGTGGTGTCCCGGTACTCGGCGTGTTCGTCCGTGCGCTGACGGCCCCACCACCTGAACGCCAGCGTGAGGCACTGTTCACGACACTCGAAGAGCGGCTTTCTCGCGTCCAGTCCGGAATCCGCGATATCGAAGGGTGTGAGGCGATGATCTGTGACGCAAGCGACGGCGCACAGGTCATCAGCGAGTTCTGGGCCGGCCAGACGCTAGAGTACGGTGACTTCGAAGAGATACTCCGGACACGCCCGCTCGTAGGGGACCGCTCATGACGTGGGACTGGCTGCCCTTCGGTGGTGACTCGGACACAGCAGCGGAATCGTCTGAGGAGGACACGCCTGCGTTCGATGTCGTCGACATAGAGAGTGACCGATCGCTGGAGACACCTGCAGATATCCATCAGTCACTCGTCGCGCCATCGGAGATTGAACGAACGCCGACGGCGATACGAACTGGTGAGCGATGGGCACGGACGTTCTGGATCGGGCAGTTCCCGGACGCACCACGGGACGGGCTCTTCGAGAACCTGTATTCGACGGCCGAGACGCGAATGACAGATATCTCGATGCACATCACACCTAGAGACACGCAGACGACGCTGGATTCGCTGGAGAACAAGATCGAGGACCTGGAAGCGGAACTGGAGTATCTCTCGGAGAAGCGCCGGGCAGGCGCACGGGGAGTCAACAAGGACCTGCAGGACTATCAAGAACTGTACGATGTGCTTCGGAACACATCGATGGAAGCGTTCGACGTGTCGATGTATCTCACCGAACGAGGGGAAACGAACGAGGATATTACGTCCGAAACGGTTGCGAACGCGGCCAGACGAGCGCCAGCAAATCTGACACCAGTGTCGCCGCGATGGGCGCAACTGGACGCACTCATCTCAGCCAGTCCAGTCGGTGTGGACAAAATGAATCTTGAACAGGACACACAGACGCCGATGCTGGGTGGTGCGCTGGGAGCGATGTTCCCGTTCGTATCGGGTGCGATGGCCGAACACGGGATTGAGTACGGGACGTATGCGCTCAACGAGAGCCCGTTGTTGCTTGACCGCTTTGCCAGGCAAACGGGGTACTGTGTGATGGTGATCGGCAAACTCGGTGCGGGGAAGTCCTTCTCGACGAAACTACAGTTGCTCCGGCGTGCGATGCACGATCAGGACACCGTCTTGGTGATGCTAGATCCGCTTGAAGGGTTCGCGTCACTCAACGATGCACTCGGTGGTGAGCGTGTCACAGTCGGCGGCTCCCGGTCGTTCAATCCACTGGAGATACAGCCAACACCGACGACCGTGTTAGATACCGTCCCGGATCTGGACCCGTGGGCCGAGCAAATCGCGTGGGTCCTCACGTTCTTCGAGACGTTCTTCGAACAGGTGGCAGGGAATCCCCTTGGTGATCGGAAGCAGACACTTCGCCGGTGTGTTCAGGAGACCTACGAGCAACAGGGTATTACCCGTGACCCAGCAACGCACGACCAACCATCACCGACCGTCCGTGACGTGATTGACGTTCTCGAACAGCTGCTAGACGATCCGGCGGCGTTTGGCTACGTCACAGCTGGTGAACAGGAGAACGTCCGGACGGATGCAGAGTCACTGCTAATCGACCTACGTCCGTCCTTCAGGGAGGGCGGCGATCTCGCGAATCTCGCCGAACCGACGGAGCTCGATATTGCGTCCGATGTCGTGTATCTCGATCTCCACCAGGAAGAGGGGACACGCGGGCGGTCCGAAACGAGTCTGATGATGCAGGTGTTGTTCAACGCGGTGTATGAACGCGCCAAACAGACGGACAAACGGGTCGTGTTCGCTATCGACGAAGCACATTACCTGATGAATGACGCAACATCGCTAGATTTCCTCGAGACGGCTGTCCGTCACAGTCGCCATTACGATATCTCCCTGCAGTTCATCACGCAGACGGGGGGTGAGTTCGCACTCACGCCGGAGGCCCGGACGATCGCAAACCTCTGTTCGATGACCGTCATTCACCGCGTTGACGAGGCGGCGCAGCAGCTAGCTGAGTGGTTTGGCCTCAGTGATCGGGAAGTGGACTGGGTCCAGTCGGCGAAAGCCGGGAACGGTGCTGATGGCTACTCCGAAGCACTGCTTGGTGTTGATGAAGAGGGCTGGTTCCCGATTCGAGTGCGAGCGAGTGAGTACGAGGTTGAGGTCATTGGAGACTAGCGGTTGACCGTTGTATTCCGGACCATATGGCACGAGCAAAAATATTCTAAACCCCTACAGATGTGTCGTCAATATGAACAACCGAACCCTGAACGATTCCGGGACGTACACCGACAAATTGACCGAACAAGACGTGCTGAAAGCATTCGACTACGAAACTACTGCGGAAGCACCGATGCTTACAGCTAGCGAGATCACCGATGCAGTCGCCGAACACTTTGATACCGAAGTCAGTAGCGAGACGGTTCGCCGTCGGCTCCGCGAGATGGAAGACAGCGAACTGGTTGCAAGCAAGGAGTTCGGTGCATCGGCTGCGGGTTGGACCCCACTCGTTGGGCCGCGACTCTCCGATGACGTGCTAGCCAACATCGAGGCTACCGAGAGTGAACTATAGCGTGGCGAGACTCGGTCGCACGACGAACTCTTTGAAAACGAATACTGATCCAAGCTTTGCAAAAGATATATTTGGCGTCCAAATTATATCTTATGTGAAGGGTTGCATCTCTCTGACCGTCAGAGAGAGCGAATCCACAACTAAGCGAGGATCGCATGAATTTCGACCCAACTGAGGAATACGAGGACGTGAACGAGGCAGCGGTTACCGACTGGAAGAGCGAGACGACGACACGCGAGCGAATCAAGGCCGTCATCATGCGAACGACCGAACCGACGTCAGCCTCCGAGGTCGCCGACAAAGCAAGCGCGAGCGAGCCAGTCGTCCGTGATGAACTCACCGACCTCGCTGATAGCGGACTCGTCGAGAAGATCGATGGTGGACAGGGCGCACTGTACAAGCGTAACGACCAGATGTACATCTATCAGCAGGTGCTGAAACTACACGATGAGTACTCTGCAGACGAACTGGTCGAGAAACTGCAGGACATGAAACAGACAGTCAGTGACATCAGAACGACATACGGCGTTGAGTCGCCCGCAGAACTCGCCCAGCAACTCGACCCGGACGACCGCGAAGGGTGGGAAGATCACACGACCTGGCAAACCGCCCAGAAGAATCTCTATCTCGCGAAAGCTGCAATCAGCTTCTATGACGCGGAAAAAATGGTCGTTTAAGCGATGTCATATCTCACAGGGAATACGGGACCAATCGATATACCGAGACAGATGGTTCAAAAGCGCTGGCGCGAAAAGAATAGAGTTAGGAAGCGTCGACAATGTCGATATCCACGAGTTCGTGTACAGGCGTCTTGTCGAAGTCGTTCTTGTCGGCAGTCACGAACGTGGCTTGGTGCTGGCGCGCTGTCGCGGCTATGAGCAGATCGACATCGTCGAGTGAGACACCGGCAGCTTCGAGCGATGTCTCCATGCTGGCCGCCTCGGCAGCAGTATCGCCATCGAAGCTGATCACGGTATCGACAGCTTGTGTCAGCTGGCTTCGCCGCTTGCGCTGTTTTGCCTGTGTGTCGTAAAAGGACAGAAATTCGAAGAGGACAATTGCTGAGATACCCCACGGTTCAGTTCGATGCTCGGATAAATAGTTGAGAACGGCTTCATCCGGATCCGGGTGGGCGTATTTTCGGATGATATTATTGTCGAGGAGAATCATTCCAGGTCCGTTGTCCGGGCCTCAAACGAGTCGTTGAGGTCCTCACGTTTCTGTTTCATGTGTTCCTCGATTCCCTCCTCAGCAAATCCTGCCATTTCACGGATGTCTTCCTCAGTCCGAGTGATTGCGAGCCGGTCCAGTAACTCGTCGAATGTTTCGTCTTCACGCTTCACTGCTTCCAGCTTTGCTTTTGTTTCATCTGAGATTCGGATTGATGAGCTCATATCGAATACAACGTATTCGACTGGGTTAGTGATTTCGCCCCAGAATTGCCAGGCCCGACTTGTCGCAAAACCAAGGTTCAATCAGTAGATTGTCTGTACTGACCGGAGCCAATTCAGAACGTATCACCGGCTGAAGATTCCAACAGAGCCAATTAATCTGCTGTGTTGAATAGCGCCTTCTGAGCGACGGTGAAGTGACACCGATCTTTAGACCACCGGCATCAACCCCTGACGAGCCGCCTCAAATCCGACTACCTCGACCAACACCGCTATTCAACAGAGCACAATAGAGGATGACGCAGTTAACTCCGAATCCAGTGTGTCTCTGTTCTGCTCTGTTGAATAGATGCTGAGTCATTGTTAGAGCGGCTCACAGAGTGATTCTATGTTAGTAATGGCAAACATCAGGACGATTTCACGAAACTGCCGATACCAGTCCAGCGCTCGCACGGCATCGCCGAGCGAGCGCTTCGCTGTTGAATAGGATGTTTCTGCCATCCAGCGCTGAGAGTATCCTTTTGACCGGATGAGCGCATTGTTCGCGGTTGCCATCAGTGACGAACCACGGTAGTGAACGAGATAGTCAAGATCGTGCGCAGCAATCTCGTATTCGGTGTGCCAGTCTTGGAACGCGTTATCAGCGGCGACAGTGTGCAGATCGTCCGCGTTTCGGCGGACGATCTGCGGACCAGTCTTCGTATCATGCCTCCATTGGGCGTGACACTGCACATCGAGAACGGCAAGTGACTCTGTGTCAGTCAGCGTCGTCACTTTGAGCGTTTCTACCGACCGATCAGACCGTACGGTAGTACGCGGAAGCGTGGCCACGGTCGAAGAACGTGCTGTCGAGAGCTATATGCCCGGACTGCGGGTGTTGCTGCGCTGAGGCGCGCAGCAACGCCCGCCATACCCACATTTTGAACCGATCGAAGGATTTGTTGAGGGTGGTGAAGTCAGGGATATTTTCTTCCTCCAAATCGAGTACCTCCAGCAGTGCGGTCATGTACTCCAGCCGGTTTTCGGTTTCACGGAAGCTGTGGCTCTCTTCACGCCGAAAACAGTGAATGACGACATGCTTCCAGCGGGCGAACCCGCCGCTGGCGGGCTCGCCCGCATGCTTCCCCAACGCTTGTTTAGCCAGGTGCCGACATTCTTCGACGAAGTCGAGGATATCGACTTCCATTGGATAGGATCGAATTCCTCGGCTTCACCCTTCTAAACCCGTGATATCAGTCGATAAAATCGCTATTCAACAGAGCACTCTATTGCTGTCTTCAGACGTGACCCACCCCACTGTGTCGAGGGTTCCAGCTATCTTGATCCGAACGTGTTGGTGACACAGACACCCCACCATGTCGAATGTTTTTAGTCAGCACTCAATACGCTATCTCTGTAAAGACTCTTTAAGAACCATCCACAGGAAATCTCAAAGACACACACCTCGTTCCGAGTTAGTGAGATTGAGCCATAATTTAGTCACTCAGTTGGACTCCACTACGTTGAATGTACCATCAATCGCCTCCTGAACCCAGAGACACACACCCGATTCCGAGTTAGTCACCGGTCAGTATCCACTTGGGCAGAACCGGGGTTCATTTTAAACACGACATTCGGATCCCAGAGAAGCCGGTGTTCTTTGTACGTCCCTTTTCCCATACCGCCGTGTTCTTGATTCGACTCCGTTATCTCGAGAAACGCGAGTTCATTGAGTAGGCCGCGGATCGTATCTGTGGTTAGTGTGTCGGTTGCTTCAGTTTTACAGACTTCCTCGTACACATCATAAATCACCGTTGTTCGGAACCAGTCATTGCTATTTGTGGTTCCGTCTGTAAGGTTCGCAAGTGCATAGAGAACGTACTTGCTATGCGGTGGCAGACCTGAAATGAGTTCTTTGAGTCGTTCAACTTCAGCCTGTTCTTGGGCTAATTCGAGATGTGACTCTTTGACCGTCCCAATGTTGTTGGTCTTCGCGTAATCTCCTGCATGCCGGAGCAGTCGAATTGCCTTTCGAGCGTCCCCATGGCGCTGTGCAGCAAGCGCAGCTGTTTTTGGGATCACTCCGGGCATCAAGATATCCTCCTGAAAAGCATCTTTCCGGTTTTCAAGGATTTGCCGTAGCTGCTCTCCATCGTATGGGTCAAAGATCATTTCGTTGTGGCCGAGGCTACTTTTGACCCGTTCGGTCATTTGTTCCCGAAAATTCACCTTATTTGAGATCGAAATAATTCCAATTGGGACATCTACCTTCCCCGCTTCGCGGGCCCGTGACAGTATCATGAGAATATCATCGTCGCTCAGCCGGTCGACTTCATCCAGCGTAATTAATGCAGCATCGTATTCGGTACCAAGGATTTGCCACAGTCGGTTGTAGTACTCATTGGTAGAAATACCACGCGTTGGGACTGTAACACCAGATGTCGATCGATTAATCTTATCTGCAATTGTCTGGACTGTATCGGCTTCTCCTCTTGACTGGGCACAGTCGACTGTCACCGTTGCTAGTCGCCGGTCACGCCGCTGGGCTTCCCTCCGTGCTCGTTCCATCACATGATTAGCAACGAGTGACTTCCCAGAGCCTGTCTTTCCATAGAGGATCACAGAGTTCGGTGGTGATCCTGTAACGGCTGGCCCAATCTCGTTTGCTAATTCAGTAATATGCTCATCCCGGCCAACAATCCGGTTTTCATCTGGAACGTGATCAATATTCAGCAGTTCTCGATTCGCGAAGATCTCACCCTTGCCGTCCCCATCCACTTCTTCAAAGAGCTCATCCCCAGCATCAAGATCTCCATCTTCGCTCTGCTCCATACATATTTTATTTTCAGGTGACATATATACTCTTTGGACCTGATTTCGAGTTAGTTAGAGGTCAAGAGTCTATAAAAGCCGCTGCAGAAGCATATCAAAACTAACTTTGAATTAGGTAGTAACACACCAAGTTCCGAGTTAGTGGTTGCTGGAGTTTCAAACCAGATTGCATGCTGACAACACTTGACTTTTCGAGTGGCCTGTGTCCTGAAGAGGTTCGAATTCGCGATAGTGTACTGAACTCTTACCGTGCAGACACCCAATTCGGAGTTAGTTTAATTACCAATAGTAATATATGTGAGCAAGTCACAAACTCAGATGAGTTCGGACACACCTGCTTCCGAGTTAGTATTGATAAATTTCCAACTAGTGTCTAAAGTCATTAGAGTTGATCTGCGTTTGATTTCCCTCTAACACATGAATTTGAGAACTGAACTAACTCGGAAGCAGGTGTGTGTCCCAGGGGCCAATGGCTGTACTGGATGTTCCCATCTGATCTGGTTCCAGCCATTCGATAGAGATATTTGCTACCAGAGCACTCTTGTGCCGATAACGATCAGCGGTCAGTACACTCGGTACCTGGTGTGTGCCTGCGAGAGCCGCTCGCGGACTAGTGTAAAACGGCAGTCGGGTCGCATATTCGATTCAACCCGCGACTTCGCGGCTTTGTCCGCTTTGCGTCCCGAAACCCGGTTACTTGCCGCTCATCAGAAATATCGTGGAGGTCCCGAGTTTTCACTCGGTGCGGGGTGTGTCTGAGACGAGAATCTATCGACCAAACAATGACAACCAGTCAGTACACTCGGTGTCAGGTGCGTCTGGGACAAGCTTTCCACTAGTCAGGCAGGGACCAGCACACCTGTATCAACGGCACACCCACCCCAAAGCGCCACCCACGGCAGCAGCCGCGTAGTCCATATGAGAGCTCACGAAGGAAGCGATACGACAATCCGGGCACGGACGATTCGAACGCAGTACGACGTCATTCATCACCGGGCGGTGACAGGTACACTCTTGGCCCGGTGGATGCAAGGGGCTGACTCGTACACGGAGACGCTTGACGGCTTATCGGTTAGGTGTTAATAAGTGGAAAGAGTAACACTGAGTATGCACCAGCGGTGGTCAGACTTCGCACCAGAACTCGAATCCGGTGAATCGGACCGCGTCAACGACGTTATTGACGACATTAGCAACATGAGCCTCAGCGAACGGAGCGAACTTTTCAACGGCTGCTTCGACGAGGTAGTCCAACTGTATGAGGCGGCCGACGATGGATACGTCCGGCAGTCAGTTGTCCGCGTCGCAGACCAGCTTGCACCTGGACTTCCGATCGTAACGGCACTCGACAATGACGACCGATCTATCGCTATCGACGAAGCAACTTTCCAGGACCAGACGGATGCACTGTGTGGCTTTCTACTAGAGGCGCTCACGGACGACGATGGCCGTGTCAGACAAGCGGCCAAGCGTGGCTTGAAAGACGTGTTTCGAACCTACGACGCGCTTGACGATGAGGAGACACTGGAAGCGCTTGTCATCGAACTGGACGAGATGGCAGGGGAAACGTCGGGGACGCAGGCGAAGCACCTCCGTGAAGCGAAAGAAGACGCCAAATTCTCGCTTCAGTCGGGCGTCGCGCGTCTTGTCGAGGGATTCGAAGGGGAGTTCGGCGATTCGATTTAGAAGGACACGTAACTCCCCAGTTCCATTCCTGAGCCCAGAGACACACTTGACACCCAGTTAGACGCTCAGATGTCCACAAAGATAGCTGCTGAAGCATAGCCCTGCCTCACGAAGTTGAGAACTGAACTAACTCCGAATCGGGTGCGTGTCTCACCGGTCAATGGATATCTCTGGTGCTATCGAGCTAGTTCCAGCCATCACCCAGTCAAACCATTGAGCGCGTTCGAGCGGGTCCCCCAGCGGGCGTCCATTGTTGAGAAACCGCTACTGGCAGTGCGACTAGTTTCACCGAAGCGCTTGTATACATTGAAAACATAGTATACATATGGGGTCGATTTCCGCACGCGTTCCTGACGACTTAGAAGAGGAGTTGCAGACATTCATCGACGAGGAACGTCTTGATACGAGCACGGCGATCCGAAAACTGCTCTCGGAAGGATTAGACGAGTGGCGAACGGAACAGGCGCTCGAACGGCTTGAGCGCGGTGAGGTGACATTCAGTAAAGCGGCCGAACTCGCGGGCGTGGATACGTGGGAACTTGCCCGCCTCGCTCGCGAACGAGACATTACGTGGGGCGGCGACGACCACCTCGAATCCGACCTCGACGATCTCTAATGTTCGTCTTCGACGCGACGCCGCTCATCTACCTCGCAAAAGCAGAGCGACTCTCGTTACTCAGTCGTCTCGATGCATCTCGACTCATTCCACAACGCGTGTACGAGGAGGTTGTGACGGTCGGTCTTGATGCCGGCTATCCGGATGCCCGCCGTATCGAACAATCGGTAGAAGAGGGTACGTTCGATGTGGTGTCAGTACCCGAGACCACGCTCTTCGACCGGCTCAGCGGGAACCCGAACGTCAGTGACGCTGACGTTGCGGTACTGGCACTCGCGGCTGACCACGGTGCGACAGCCGTGATGGACGACGCGTACGGGCGGGACATCGCCGCTGTGGAAGCCATCGAAACACGGGGTACCGCCTATCTCGTTCTCTCCCTGGTCCGGGACGGCGAACTCGAAGCGGACGACGCGCGGGAGACGCTGGAGGCGATGCTTGATGCGGGTTGGCACTGCTCGCCAAGCCTCTATTCGAAACTGCTCTCGAAGCTGGAGGAGCTAGCAGTTGGCGGAGCCGATAATCGATAGTCGGCCAAGCGTGGCTCACAACGTACACACAAACAGTCAGTATACTCGGTATGGGGTGTGTCCGAGACAGGCTTTCTGACAGTTAGGCAGCGACTGGTACGCTCCATTGAATGGCACCATGTTCTGTACCAAGAGTTATAGCATTCCCACGTTAAGTGGGAATATGGCGAAGGTGGACTCAAAAGGCCGGATCGTTCTCCCACAAGAGGTCCGAGAGAAACTGGGCATTTCTCCTGGCACAGAAGTCGAAATCCACGAAGAAGACGGGAAAGCAGTTGTTGAACCTGAAGACAACCCCGAACAGATCATTGAACGGATGGAGAAACTCGTTGCGGCTACAGATTCGGAGCGCGGGAAGACATCGCCAATAGACGAGGGAGTCGACCCGATTGCCAAGAAGCATAGAGACGCTGTCCGGAGAGGAGCCGAAAAAAACAGCGATGAGTGATGCTGGTGGCCCGTATCTCTTCGATGTCGGAGTAATTGCACTCGCACACACTGAGGCCCCTGTTCGTGAGGCTGCACTTACGTACGTTCGGGATGCCATCGCTGGCGATATAGATGCCGTTGTTCCGTATCCTGCGTTGTTCGGAGCGCACACCGTTCTGACGACGTACTACAGCCGTTCAAACGCAGAGGCATCTCGACTGCTACAGAATTTCATGGATGCAAAGCGAATCCATTGGAACGGGGGACTGTCCGAGAGTACAGTTCGTGATGGGTTTTCACAGGCGAGTGAAACAAATGTTGGTGGATGGGACGGGTACTATGCTCAGGTAGCGATCGACGAAGGAGTGAATACTGTGTTGACAATTGATGACGACTTTGAACGGTTTGATGCATTCGATACCGAGGTCATTCTGTCGCCTGCTGAATTCAGCGAACTGAACAGGTTTCTTGAGAACTGAGTGCATCCCGGGTTCTGCTCTGGCGATTACTCGAGCCGCCGGTTGGGTCCTGTGTTTTCACTCGTTGTTGGGTGTGTCTGGAACGTGAATCTGTCAAACTGGCAGTGACCGGCACATTTCAAATCAAGATGTATTCCGGCGAGACTCACCTAAGCGAGGCATCCATGATAGCTATCCAGACACTTAGCGAAACGGTGGAAGCCGTGGGGATTACTGAAAAAGTACACCAGCATCTTGATCGGAGTGACTGACTTCTCCTCGACACAAAGTCGTCCAACTGCTACCAAAGACACTGTACATGGTGGAAGCCATTATAATGGACGCACTGTCCACTCTTCACCGGAATACTATGCGACACGCAGACTCTCCCACACAAGGCATTTCCTCGCACACGACCTCAGCACTACTAACCAGAGAATGGTCCTCCCGAGCGAGCATTTCATTATCGCCCTCCTCCCTGTCGCAGTATACGCACTCCTCCGGGACAGACACCTCCCGTCGCTCCAGTTGGTCGCAGTCACGTTTTTCGGCAGCCAGTTCCCAGATCTCATCGACAAGCCGTTAGCGTACGAACTTCATCTCATCCCCTCCGGTCGGGTGTTTATGCACTCGCTCCCGTTCGCAATTCCGCTGTCGATCGTCGTCATCGCGTACGCAGTCCGAACGGACCGGACTCGACTTGGAACGGCGTTTGCGTTCGCCCACCTCTCACATCTGGTAGCCGATAATCAACAACTCTTGCCTCCGAACCTGTACGTGTCGTCGGATTTGCTCTGGCCGCTCCAGCCGCCCGTCGCACGCTCGCCAGTCCCACAGTGGGTCGGTGAGGGCGCAGTGAATCTGCATCTCTGGACCGGGTTTTCGGTGCTCGTCCTCACGCTGGTGGCGTACGTGCTAGTCGTGGACCTGCAAGCCCAACTCGACAGTAGATAGCGGTGTCGGCACCACGCTGGAGCCAGAACTGCATATCAGGCGGAAATAACGATTCTCCGGAGACGATTGCCAGGCAGACAGCAGTTCCAACCGGAGCGGCCTGATCACTTGCATTCTGTGCTTGTGTCTCCACCTGCTTGCAACCTATGCGCGTAAACGGGAAAGTGGAGTTACTGACGACGCAGTGACCCCATTCTGCCGGGAGCTTCCCCTATGATGTAGCGAGGGCGCTGTTTTCAGCTGTTGGGCTGTCACGAATCGGACCCATGATGTTTTAGACGGACGGGCGAGCGAGAACACTGTATGCGACGATTGGTCCTCGCCGTATGCCTCGTTTCCTTCCTTGCCGGGTGTGGTGCATTCATGACTGATAGCCCGCCACTGAGCGACGAACGAGCCGTCACGGCTGTCGAGGAGGCGAACAGCACCGTCGCCGCCGTCGAAGCGTACCGATTCGAGATGGAGATGCACGTGACAGCGTCGGATGGTGAGCAATCACGGACTGTGAGAGTCGACGGCGATGGTGCCGTAAACGTTTCCGCAAAACGGATGCAAGCGACGACGCGGACACAAGACCAAACGGTCGAATCCTACATCGACGGGTACAGAGCGTACCAGGGCTGTCAGGACCCTTGGGGTGGCTACGCCGTTGAGAACGTCTCGCGCTCCGAGCCGTGGGCGACCACGACGCCACTCCATCGGCAACTGCTGCTCTTCGAACGCTCGAACGTCTACTGGCGGGGCAATGAGACGCTTGACGGTAACCGGACTGTCCTTGTCACGGCGTCACCGAGCACTGAGACTATCAGGTCACTCATGGATCGCCGACAGGCTGGTGGCATGGAGCTACGCCGCGGCTCACTTGAGAACGCGACGGCGCGACTGTGGCTTGATCCGGAAACGAACCGACCGGTACAGTCGGAACTCAGAATACAAATCTCACAGCGTGGAGCGACTGCAACCGCGACGATTACGGTCCAGTACAGTGAGTACGGTGACCCAGCCGCCATCTCGATTCCGCCAGCGGTGTACGACGACCCGCACGAACTCGGGTGTCCCGGTGCGAGCTGAACCCGAGAGAAACCGCTTCAACCGTCGGCGAACACTCGCTTAGTCCGTCCAGTTCTCGTACAGCCCGCGTCCGACGACACCGAGGCCGACGAGCGTTATGAGGTTGAGGAGGAGGCTGCCGACGACTGGAATTGCGAAGGGGACGGCCAGTAACAGCCCGCCGGCGACGCCATCTGTTGCGCTGACGGTTCCGTCATCGCCAATAACCGAGTTCCCGACCCAGACGGCGGTAATGCCGGTACCGACGAGACTGAGGATGCCGATGAGAAGTAGTCCGGGGATCGAGACCAGAGCCCCGATAATTGTCAGTGCGAGTAGCACCAGTCCGATAGGGACCAGAATGCCGACGAGGACGCCCCATCCGATTGCACCGCCGGGGTCGTCCTGAATCTCCCGCACGGCGTTTGTCGTATACGTCGGGCCGATAGCGGCGGCTGCGGCACCCAGAACTGCGAGAATAACAAACCCGACACCGAAACGGAGGACAACGTTGAGGGCCGGGCCCGCACTCCCACCCGGGGCTGTAGGCTGTGCTGTTGCGACCCCGGCGAGTCCGAGTACGGCGAGCAGACTCCCGAGGCTACTGACGGCTTGCTTGGAGGGCATCGTAGCAGTTGTTCGGTTTCAACTGTGCTTATAAACCTCTTTTGTCTGTTTGCCATCTGTCATCGCAGCCGGTGACTCTACGTTCCGTTCCAGTTCGAATCGCGATAGCATTCGCACAAACCGGCACGGAGTATCCGATCTGGTCGGACTGTGTTGGCGGCGAATCCGTTCACATTCAGCAGCGACATCAAGCGGGAGACGTATCTTTTTGCGGTCTGGGACCTGACTGTGCAGTGTGGACGTGACCGTATACGGGCCGCTCCGGGCGGCGACAGGAGCGAAAACAGTCGAGATTACCGTCGATGGCGACACCGTCGGAGCCGTGATTACGGCCTTCGTCGACGCGTATCCGCGTGCGGAGTCACAGTTAGTCGATGCGGACGGCGAACTCCGACCGAGTGTGCGGGTGATGGTCGACGGGGACAACGCGACCCATGACCAGCGGGTCCCGTCCGGCGCGGCGGTCGAACTCTTTCCGGCGATGCGAGGTGGGTGAACGCCAACAGCCGCCGTCCAACTACAGGTCGTACTGTTCGCGGACGGTTCCGGCGAGCCCCTGTTCTTCGAGGAGGGCCATCGGCGCGAGCATCGAGAGCTGGACAACGCCGGGCAGTCGCGCGATTTCGACGCCGCCGGTGAACGTACAGCGTGCCCGGACTTCACCCTCTGACATACCGAAGAGCGTTCCAGCCCGTGCGAACGCGTTCTCGGTGGCGTCGTTGATAGTCGCGCCGGACCCGATAATCTGGAGCGGCGCTGCATCAACGACGTTATCGACGTGGTGTTCGGCGGCGAGGGCCTTGCCTGTCTCCCGCTCAGCGTCCGTGTACGGCTTGGCGATATCCGGCAGGTCCGACTCGTTTGGAAGCAGAAGCGGACCGTCGATGTCGAGGTCCTTGATGACGCTGACTTCGAGTTCGGTGCGGCCGCTCACGTCGGTCGTATGAAGCGAGAGTTCGCCGTCGCCCTGGTTGGCGTGCAGGTCCCCGACGTAGAGGCCCGCGCCGTCTATCTCGACGGGGCAGATGAGCGTCGCGCCGGGGCGGACATCGTTCGAGTCCATGTGGCCATCCGTCCGGGCCGCAAGCGCCGATTCGTCGGCGAGGCCCCAGTCGTGGTCGGCTCCGATGAGGAACTGGCCGAAGTCACCGGCGTTGTGTGAATCAGGAAACTCGACCGACGGCGTCGTCCCGATGTTCCCGATGAACGGCCGGAGGTGCCCGAGCGTGCCCGGGATTTCATCGGGCTTGTACAGCAAAATCGGGTGTTGCCGGGAGTGGTCGGGCAGTGCCGTCGCCTCGTCAGCGCGCTCCGCGAGGTCCGCGGCACCGTCGGGGCCGACCGTGAGGCCCACCGAGCGGTCCTCGTCGAAGGCAACGGTGTACCCGAATTCGAAGCCAAAGGACGAGGCGTTGGCCCCACACTCCGCACAGTGAATCGCGTCTTCGCCGGTGCCCTCGACGACGCTGTCGGGCCACTCGGTGCCACACTCCGGGCATCGATGGTCGACGAACGGGTCACTCCCGAAGGCGTCCTCCCGTTCGGCCATGCTGCCCGTGCTTGTTGCGACACTCGTCACCTCGACGTCTTTGATGTGGACGACGAGCGCGTCACCGGGTTCGGCGTTCTCGACCCGGATCGGTCGCGTCACCTCATGGCCGCCGCGGAACTCGGGGGTGATCATCGGCCCCCAGCACGCGGGAGGCGTATGGGTGCGAACGGTCCCGCCGTCGGCAACCGTACCGGCCCATTCCTGATCCGGCCCGACGAGTCCCAATGTAAACCGGTCGACATCGAGTTCCTGCTGGATTTGCTCTGACATACATTCTCAAGCACGGGCTATTGGAGAATAAATCATAGCGTGGATCGAACCGTTCTAGTCGTCGCCCTGCACAAGTGGAAGTCCGCCACGATGCGTACCTCAGTTCCACCGCCAAGTCCCACCGACGAACCCATTTGTATCACAACTGGGCGTTGGATGGCCCCGCTTTGCAGACTTCTGGAACCAGCGGGCGAGTAGACTCGGGCGTTGGATGTCCGTTTATTACCCGTCAAGCAAGGTTCGCTTCACGCGCACCGCTGACATCACACCAGGTCGGCCGAGGATCGCGGCCAGCGTCTCGATTATCCTCGGAAACTTTTGTTTCCGCTCGTAATAGGCTGATTTAATAAAACACTGTATTGCTTGCGCTGACCAGATCTGTTCGTTAAGATAGTTCCGTCCCTGACGCTCGTACCACTCTGCAAGGAGATCTCGACGTATCTCTGGATACTGATTGTATATGTCCTTTTGATGACGAATGTTCTGTAGTATTTTTTTAAATCTCCGTTTTCCGGTCCATAACTTATTTCCTTCTTGACGATAGAACGTCAGACACTCGTCGACGTAGTCGGCTTTCGTCCGCTTCGCGAGTTCTATTTTGAGGTCTGTGTCGCCCAGTTCGATGTCCAAGTCGTCTTCCTCACCCATCCCAGCCATTGGGAGACAGTCACACAGTACTTCTCGTTCCATCAACATCGAGCCTGTCCACATGGGAAACGTCTGGAACCGGAGCGCTGGTTCCAGAAAATGGCCTGACACCTCCTGTTTTGGGTAAAAATCCCCCTCATCACCACGGACTACGCCGCAGTACGAAACACCGACCTCCGGGTTCTGGTCGAGAACGTTCGCCGTTTTTTTCAGTTTCGTCTCGTAGAGGTAGTCGTCATCGTCCAGAAACTGGATGTACTCGCCGGTCGACTGCTCGATTCCAGTCGTGTAGGCTGCCTGCCACCCCTCGTTCTCCTCTTTTATTATCGGCCTGTCTATCACCTCGTCGTACTCTGAAAGCACCGGTTCGGCGTACCCTTCGCCCGAGTCATCAACTACGATCAGCTCGACGGGTTCGTAATCCTGTCGGGCCACGCTCTCGATCGCTGTGGGGAGGAGGTCATTTCGGTAGTGAGTGGGGATAATCACCGATATTTTTCTGCCCATGTGAAATGTATTCTGAGTGAATATTTTTTGTTAGGAGGTGTATACAGGCGTTGGACGATACGTTACAGCGCTGCTGTTTGACACTGGACCCCGATCGGCTCATCCTGAAAGTCTGGTCATCCCTTTGCCGCTGAGTCTCACCTCTCCGCTACGATCACTTGGTACAAACGCAGAGATACTCAGGAAGCGCCGTCACCACGGCGCGCAAATTCATTTTGCGAGTCCCCTCTCGGAATATCCGCTTAAGAATGGGTACTCTCCATTACAGTCAGTCAAATCATACAAACCCGTACGTAGAACCTCTGCTGGTGGAATTGTCCTGCCTCACAGCCGAAAATACAGTAGTAAGCTTATAACAAGGAAAGCAGGTCGACTTTTTCCACTATATCAATGTGCAGATGGCAACCGTTGGCGTGTACTGGCCGAACCGCTGTAAACGAAGATGCCACAGTCTGTTCCAACGGTCCCGTGGATGACAACTGAACAGATGACCGGCAGAAACTCAGACACCATTTCACGGCAGGAGAAACTTGATGCGCTTCTCTATGCGGCCCGATATGCCCCAAAATTCACGGTGATGATCGTCGGGCTCGGTCTGGTAACGGCCGTATTAGAAGGCGTTGGACTGACGTTTATCATTCCAATCATTGAACTCATGCAGTCATCAGAACCGGTGACACAGGCTGATGGCATAGCGGGTATTTTCTTTACCGTTTATCAGACACTCGGGATTCCGTTCACGATCGAGTACGTCATTGGCGGAGTGGCGTTAGCGACCTGTCTGCGCTATACGTCGTCGTTTCTCCTCACGTGGCTACGCGATGTACTCCAGCTTTCCTACGAGCGACACATCCGCGAGAACCTCTTTGACAGCGCTCTGGAGACAGAGATGGAATTTCTCGACCGAAAGGGGTCAGACAACATCTTGAACGCGATCGTCACCGAGTCGAAAGCAGCCTCGAAAGTCATCAAGCGGTTCGTGAAACTATTCGATCTGCTACTACTCACTGTTGCCTATCTCGCTCTTGCAACGTGGATCTCACCACAACTCACAGCATTTGCTATTTTTATCATCGGTGGTGTGGGACTCGGTCTGCGGCATCTCATCGGCTCAGGATACGATCTGGGTGATCGCGTTGCAGCGGCAAACGAACGGATGCAACAAGTGGTTCAGGCCGGCATGATTGGCATTCGAGACATTCGAGTTTTCAATCTCGAAACAGAAATCTATGACGAGTATGAGGAAGCCCTAGAAGAGTACACGCGTTCGAAAGTCGCGAACCGCCGGAATCGGGCAGCGATCAAAAAGTCACAGAATCTCGTCGTCTCCGTACTCATCTTCGCACTTATCTACGTGGCCCTGACATTCACCAATCTCTCGTTCGGTGAACTCGGCCTGTTCTTGTTTCTCATGTTTCAGCTCGGTCCCAAAGCAAGCGGGATTAACAAGCGGTTCTACAAAGTCGAAGAGAACCTTCCCCATCTGGTTCGGACACAGTCATTCATGCGGGATCTCGAAGAGTGGGAAGAACCGGACACCGGAGAGCAACCGACCCCGAAAGAGGTCGAAACAGTCGAGTTCGACGATGTCACGTTCTCATATACGGACGACGAGGTCGTTCTTCGGGAGGTCGATTTCGAACTCAAGAAAGGCGAGTTCGTCGCCTTCGTTGGACAGTCCGGTGCCGGGAAGTCGACAATAGTCTCCCTGTTGGCTCGCTACTATGAGCCAGACAGCGGTCAGATACGTGCAAATGGGAACCCAATCGGCCAAATGGATATCAGCGAGTGGCGTGACCGAATCTCAATAGTCCGCCAGAACCCATATATGTTCAACGACACGCTTCGACATAACCTCACCGTCGGCAATCGGGATGCGACGGACGCTGAGATCAAACGGGCTTGCGAAATCGCGAAGGTGGACCAGTTCATCACGGACCTCCCGAACGGACTTGATTCTCAACTCGGTGACGACGGTGTCCGCTTGTCGGGTGGGCAGAAACAGCGCGTCGCTCTTGCGCGAGCGATTCTGAAAGACGCGGACCTGTTAATTCTAGACGAAGCAACGAGCGACCTAGATTCGAACCTTGAGAAGGAAGTGCAGGCGGCAATCGAAGCGATGGAGCGAGATTATGCGATTATCGCTATCGCTCATCGCCTTTCGACTGTCGAGAATGCTGATCGCATCTATACGATGGAAGACGGGTGGATTTCCGAGTGTGGCGGTCACGACGAACTGGTTGAAAGTGAAGGGAAATACGCTGAATTGTATGCGATACAGTCAGGTGGGTAACTGTACTGTACTCGGTGTTACCGCAGACACAGCTCAAGAAAGCTATCGCTGGTACTTCTCTATCCTATTGTCAAATTGGATGCTGAAACTACTCACTGGCATCGCTTCGTAGAGGACTAAGTATCACGTGCGATGATACGCAGAACAGATTCTACCTTTGATCTCGATTCAAAGGGCGGGCAATCAGACTCCACTCTCACGGAATACGAACACAACCCTACAATCACAAGTTGCTGCCTCTGACTTGTAAAATCCGGAAAATAAACAATGGGAACTCTACTTGGCTGCAAGACAGGGTCAGGCATCACGACTAACACTTATTCTGACCTTTGAAAAAGCGCAGCAGCATACCCGAACCACCTATCCAAAATACTAGTAAAAACTCTCTACCACCAGTTAGGCAGCTTATCGCTAAGTGATGCGTAGAAGTGTATACTACCATGACCAAACTGCAGAGGTACATACCGGACATCTGGAGGTCAAACCAATTGATGGCCTCACGATATCAATATACAAATGATGGGATTTTTGACGGTATCGTGAACAAGTATTTCGATACGGTTTCACCGAGTGGCTTTGATTTGATGGCCGAGGACTGGGATAATTGCTATCTTCTTGATGCCTGCCGATACGATATGTTTGCGGATCTGCATCCTTTTGAAGGGCGGCTGAAACGGCGGCTATCCCAGGCGTCTAGTACACCCGGTTTCCTAGAGGCGCACTTCTCTGCGGGAAGATATTACGACACAGTGTACGTAACCGCCAATCCGATGCACTCAGTTGACGAGTGGTGTACCGTCGAACTCGACACTGTTTTTCATTCTGTCATCAACGTGTGGGAGACAGAGTGGGATGAGGACATCGGAACAGTGCCCCCAGAAGACATGGTAGCTGCTGTTAAAGCGGCCAGAAAAACGTATCCGAACAAGCGGATACTCGCACATTTTATTCAGCCTCATCATCCATTTCTCGGTCCAACAGGCAGAGAAATGGTTGATTCCGGAATGCAAGGTCGGGAGAAAGCGAAGGGTGCGGACGTTAGTACCTCAGCGAATGATGAACAGAAAATCTGGGCACGGCTGAGACAGGGAGATGTCTCAGAACAACGTGTCTGGGAAGCGTATCGGGAAAACCTCAAACTGCTGTTCCCACATCTTCGAGAACTGCTTGACACTGTTGATGGCAAAACAGTGGTCACGTCAGATCATGGGAACCTAGTTGCAGACTGGCTGTGGCCGTTCCCCGTACGAGAATATGGGCATCCCGGAGAACTTCGTGTCCCAGAACTCATTGAAGTACCGTGGCTGGTTTTCGATACCGATGAGCGGATACCAATTCAATCGGACCGTCCACTTGAGTCCGGCGTCGAACGCGGCTCTACCGAGATTCGCGACCGGTTGTCTGACCTCGGATATCATTCGTAGTCTTGCGATGGTCTCAGCCTGATGTTGCGTGGCTCTCTTTTCGGTACCAAGTGTAACGAGTCGTCTGGCTGCTATGCCACCCAGATTATCCTCTCTTCCCAGCTACACACGCTACAGAAACGAAGTAAACTCCTCTGTAGAGCCAATCGAATCGCGGGGACTCCGTTTCAGCATGGTTCCGATGAAATCGTAGCACAGAGCTGTAAATTATATCTCCATCATCACATCACTAATATTTCACTTCCTCAGTCCATATCTGAATCAGTTGAATTATAAAGCTCATACCAATACAGCCCCCGTTCTACCAGCATGATTGTAGCGGATAAAACTGAGGAAAATGAAGCGACCACAGCAGTCAGCCGACATGGCTCCCGAGCAGAATGGTACGACCACGGTCCCTACTCTCGGGTTCGGTACCTACCGAACCGGAGGGTACAAATGCTACAACGCGGTTAAGAATGCGCTTGATTGTGGCTACACGCATATCGACACTGCGATGGCATACGAAAACGAAGCGGCCGTCGGTCGCGCAATCGAACAATCCAGCGTTGACCGCGAAGACATCTTCTTGACGACGAAAATCAAGGGATATCCCGAAATGGTCGAGTATGAACGCTTGATAGAGGCCGCGAAGGGATGTCTTGAACGGCTGGGAACGGAGTATTTAGATCTGTTATTGGTCCATTGGTGGAACCCACTGGCCGATATGGAAGAAACATTCAACGCGCTCAACACACTCGTCGATGACGGGCTGGTCGGTCAGATCGGAGTGAGTAACTTTTCTATCAAGGAGCTCAAGCAGGCGATGCGACTTTCGGACGCTCCTATTGCGACGAATCAGATTGAATACCATCCTTACTGGGGTGACGAGGAACTCGTCAGATTTTGCCAGGACAACGATGTCACAGTCACCGCATACAGTCCGCTTGCGGAGGGGCGAGCTGTTGAAGACGATGTCTTGCGTTCCATTGGAGATCGGTACGGCAAATCGGCAGCGCAGGTATCTATCCGGTGGCTGATACAACAGGAGAATGTTGTCACGATTCCGAAAGCGGCGACGCCGAAACACATAGAAGCGAACATCGACGTTTTTGACTTCGAACTCACTGACCGCGACATGCGGCGGATCAGGAAACTCAAGCCTCCGTTCTGGTACAGAGAAAACCGCGAAGGCGGGTCGATATATGAGGCTCGCAGTGTTCTGGGAAATTTTGTTCCGGACAGTCTCTACAATCGGATTGCCTGAGCTCCTTTCCAGGTGATTGAATGGACTCTCGGCAACTGAGAGGTAAACGCGTTTGACAACTGACACCCGGCAGTCAATACGGGTTCTGTTCGGTCTTCCGAAAGGCGTTTGCCGTCTAAATCAGCGGGTCAGCAATCTGTCTCAGTCAAGCATCCCGATCCGATCTGCAGTAAAGCCGAACACGTCCTCGTAGCCGTAGGCTGAGAGTAAGACTGGGTGGAAGGGTTCCTCTGCGACGACAGTTTCGTCGTCGGCCGCTGCTACCGGGTCGCCTTCGGGGACCGGCTCGAAGTTCCTGACGAACACCTCGTACTGGTCGGCCGCTGCCTTCGGAATCGGCTCGCCGAGCTGGAACACTGGCAGTGACGTCTCTCGCTGTGGTGGCGACGCAGCGGTGACGCCGGTGGCGGCGAGGAACTCTCGGATGACCTGTGCTGCGTTCTCAGCGGCGTCCGCGGAGCCCTGATACCCGCACTCGACTTCAAGCACGGAGTCCACTGTCGCGATCATTCGCCCCTCGTTTGCGCCTTTCGTCTGTACGACAGCGTCTACGGAAAGGACGCTACAGAGGTCCTCCATCTCCGGTGTGAGTTCGTCGACGAGGGCGAACATCCCGTCGTAGGACTGCGTGGAGTGTAACGAAAGCACGGTGCAGTCACGGAGTTCAGACGCGATGGCGGCGGCTAACCGTGTCTCGCGGGACTCACTGTCGGCGTCGCCGGGGAACGAGCGGTTGAGGTCTGTATCGAGATACCGCTGGTTTGCCTCGAGGGCAGCTTCGTTCGCGATAATAAATTTGACGGGGCGTTCAACCGCGGGCGGGTCGGCAAGGACGGCTTCGATGCCGTCCCGGCCGCACGGTTCGTCGCCGTGGATGCTCCCCACGACGGCCACTTCCGGAACCCCGTCTCCCAGTTGCTCGATTCGCATCTACCCGTGATAACGCGTCCAGCCTTTAGAATTATCCGGATTCAGTCAGTGTTCGAGCGACTCCGCGAACTCGATGTCCTCCGGGCGACACGTCGGGTACTCGCCGTCGAGACGGATCTGCCAGCCGTGCAGTGCCGACGGGTCCGACAGTGCGTTCGTTACTGTCGTTCGCACGTCTAGCAGGTCGACGCCGTAGTAGTCGTTGGGGACGCCCCGGAAGTACTGCAGTGACGTGCGAAACAGCGACCGCATCCCGTCGTCATCCTCGAAATCGAAGTGCTTGTACGCGCCGGCAGCGACCTGTACCATTCCGTGGAGAAACTTGCTCTCCGTGTTCCCGCGGCCGTAGTTGTACCACTCGTCCTCGAAACAGTCGTGTGATTCGTGGAACTCGCCGGAGTTGTACAGGCGGACGCCGTGGACCACGGCCCGTCTGAGCGTCTCGTGTTCCCACTGGCCGTCGGTCCGCCACCCCGATGGGTTCCCGTCGGGGGCCTTGACGGTCGGGTCACGCGTGTGGTCGTCCATGCCTACGCTACTGGTTCACGGTGGGTCAAACCACCGGTTCTGTCAGCTATGATCGCCACTGAAACCCAGACACCATCTGAGCGCACGACAGCAGTCCGATCTGGTGTCGTTTGTTCAGTTGCTGTGAGCCCGGCTGGCCCTGAGTCGCTTCCGTACGACATTTATACCGCACTACCATGTATCTGAATGCAATACGCGTGCGAGGGTAGCCAAGCCAGGAAACGGCGGCGGACTCAAGATCCGCTCCCGTAGGGGTCCAAGGGTTCAAATCCCTTCCCTCGCATCGTATAGGGGCCGCACAGCGCGGCGCCGAAGGATGCACGCGGAAGGGTTTGAATGAGAGCAGGCGGGGCGGTTGCCCGCCTCCCGTAGTTCAAATCCCTTCCCTCGCACTGTTGGACCGACACGGTCCCTCGCAAAAAGTGAGCGGCCATCGTCACGGTCGCGGGTTCGCCGCCGTTCCCGGTGGTGACTCGCGGAGAAGACACGGGCCGATCGGTGCCGGAAGACTCGCACGGAGCGATCTTCCCTCGCAATTCTCCGACCCGATGTCCCGTAGATGTGTCTCAGCGATGCAGTTTGCTGTGGTCCTGTGCTCTCGCCCCGACTGAATTCCGACGGGCGTCTTCCATGTTACAATCCGTCCGAAAGCAAGTCGATGTCATGCGTTCGGGCATTCGGTGGGAATCAGGTGGAATTGCAGCGCCGCGTACCCGGCAACCCTCAGTGACTAGCCCATGAAGCCTGCCCGATGGAGCCACCCCTCCACTGGACTGTCCCAGACCAGTTCCGTAATTACAGCGCTAAACGCGGACTGCGGTTACTGATTAGTATACAGACTAGTTTAGCATCGGTTAATTACCAGCTCATTTGCTAATACTTATAGAAAACAAACAATTTTAAGAAAACAATCAATTCTGTCCCAGTTTTCACTCTAAATGCTCTTAGAAGGGTTCTGAATGCACCAAAATAGTATCGCTGCACAAGAAATATGTCGCAGGATTCAGTAATGTTTCAGTAATGGTAAAAATACCAATAGTAAAACCGATTGCCATTTTCGTGATGGCAGTCGCGTTGATACTCGCTGGTCCGGTATCAGTGATGTCCACTGTCGGGGCAACCCCAGTTGCCGAGAGTCAGTCAGTCTCGGTGACCGAAAACGTCGACGTGTGGGAGCGGTCCCCGCTCACGCTGCGAACGACCTCAGAGGGGCCGACCACGATAGTGGCACCGCGGACGTTCATCAACGTCGAATCAGCTGCGACTGGCGACTTACCGCTCAACAAGCGGACGGCGACGATCCATGAGCGCAACGAGTCGATAAACATGTCTTTCGAACCGAGAATCGGTGCCGGGACGAGGGCACTTGCCGGCGACGAGGCGCAACTACTGGCTGTCAAGTTGGATGAAGCCCCGACCACCGAAGGGGCAAACACCAGCGATATCCCGGGCTCACTCGGAGACGTCCTCGCAAACAACTCGAATATCACCTCGTCGGAACTACTTGATGATGCAGAGGGCGTTGGAGCGATAAGTGACGAGGGTGAACTAAACGCGTCCTACACTCCCGAGTCAGGCGGTGTCTACGCCTTCGCCCTGGTGACTGTCGACAGCGGCGAAGAGGGGCTGTCTGTATCTGACGGCAACGTGTCGGTGAACGGGAACGTGACCGTCGTCGGTGTCGAGCAGGCGGTTGTGCAGGACAACGCTTCGACCGTCGAGCCGACGCAGAACCCGGTCAATCCCGGAAACAACGTCACGCTAGACGTTGCAACGGAGATAGAAGATGAAAACGTCACGCACGCAGTGGTGCTGGTAAAGCAGGGCGAACTCCAGCAGCAGTCGAGTACGGTGACGGTGTCTGGTGAGCTAAACGAGAGCTTCAGTCAGGACCAGATCACTGTCGAAAATTCCTTTGACAACGTCAGCGGTGTTGCGACAGTTGATGACAACATCAGTATCGCAGGTGTCAATCTCTCCACAAACCAGTCGATACCTGCAATTGGGGTACAGGGTCTATTCGGCACAGTGGTTTCCGAGGCCGAATCGGATGCCGACGGCGAGGTCATCCACGCCTCTGCAACGGTCGTCAGCGCTGACTCCGACGCCAACGTAACTGTTGAGACGCTGGATTCTTGGCTGAACGGTGCGTATCAATACGTCCACGTCGCAGTCGGTACCGAGTCCGGTACCATCAACTCTGATACCGGGACGGTGGCAATAAGTCCGGGCGGCGGCCCTGATAACGGTGGTAGCCCGGGTAACGGCGGCGGTCCACCGGATAACGCTGGCGGGCCAAATAACACTGCGGATGACGACGAAGACGAGGAAGAATAACTGATCGCCGGCCGTCACTGGCCGCGTTCACCGAATAAGTCACACATTTCACCATCGACCTTTACTGCATCAGACCGACCCCACAGCGATATCTCATCCTGCTTACTCCACATACGGGTACGTTGTCGATTAAATGGCCGCAAACCGTCGCTCTCCTGTACAGTTCTCATCGTTGCGAATAGGGTGTCGTCTCAAGACACGATTCGGGATTCGCGCTGTAAAATCCCAAGACAGTGTCGACGTGTTTTGCAACCGTTATATGACACTGTGTGGCGCTGAGTGTCACTGCATAAGAATTATACCGCACCCCTCCGAAAAAATTCAGTAATGTATAAAACACCAAGAGGGAAACATACTGTAATTTGTGCGATTACAGTGCTGCTGGTGTTAGCGGCTCCCTTGTCGGTAACGTCGGCGGCGGCAACGCCAGTAGATGACGGACAAACGACGGCAGTGACGGAAAACGTGGATGTGTGGGAGCGGTCACTGCTCCCGCTTCGGACGTCTTCTACCGGCCCAACAGCGATAGCAGCCCCAGAGACGTACATTAACATCGAGTCTGCACAGACCGGTGACGTTCCCCTCAACAGGGACGAGTATACGATTCACGAGACGGGCGAGTCAGTGGATCTTACGTTCGAATCAACTACGGGGGCTGGAACCACTGGACTAGCTGGCGACGAGGCACAACTGCTTGCTGTTAGACTCTCTGAAGGCCCAGAATCGGCCGGATTTAGCGAAGGAAGCGTCAGAACCGATCTAGCGAGTATCTTTACGAACGATTCCAACGCCAACTCGGTCGAACTGTTAGACGACGCGGAAGGTGTCGATTCAATAGATGACAACGGTGTGCTCGAAACCTCGTACACACCTGACTCGGGCGGTGCCTACGGCTTCATTCTGGTCACTGTCGATGACGGACAGGGCCTGTCCGTTTCGGACAACAACGTTTCGACCGATGGCAACGTGACCGTTGTCGGTGTCGAACAGACGATAGTTCAGGAAAGCCCATCGACGGTCGAGACGACTGCCGATGATGTCGCCGCAGGGGATAACGTCTCACTCGATATCGAGACCGAACTAGAAGACGACGCTGTCACGCACGCCGTGTTGTTGTTCGACGAGGACGAGCTGCAACAGCGAACGAGCACCGTCCGGGTGACCGGCGACATTGATGAGAATTTCTCCGAAGATCAGGTCACGGTCGAGAACTCCTTCGACGGCGTCAACGGTGTCTCGTCGATGGATGATGACGCCACCTTTTCGAGTGGGGACTCGACAACGGTAGGGGCGATGCCGTCCGCGGGATTGATTGGCCTGTTTGGATTTGTGCTCTCTGAAGCATCGCCGGATTCAACCGGTGATGACATGATGCAAGCCTCGGCGACAACAGTATCTGATGCCGCCGATACGACCGTTGATGTCGAAACGCTCGATTCCTGGTCGAACGGGACGTACACGTACGTGCACGTTGCCGTTGGCGAAGACTCCAACGAGATTAGTTCTACCACCGGAACGGTCACACTGTCAGATTCGGATGACGGCAGTGACAGCAACGACGGGAACGACGACAGCGACGACAACAACGACAACAATAACGACGACAGCGACGACAACAACGATAACGACGATAACGACGACAACAATAACGACGGAAGCGACAACAGCGACGATAACAACAACAACGAAAACGACAACAGCGACGACAACAACGACAACGACAACGACGACAGTGATAACGGAGATAGCGATGAGGACAGCGGGGACGACGACTCCGATAACGAGAGTACTGAAGAAGACACGGCGGACGAAACTACGACTGACACCGACACCGAGGCTGGAGGCGGAGCGGACCCAACGGAAGCAGCTACGACCGCAGGTGGTGGGGCACAGCAACCCGACAATACGGACACAACCGGAACAGAGGGCACGGTCGAAACCACGAGTTCGAGCGGTCCCGGTTTCACCGTCCTCGTCGCGGTGCTAGCACTGCTAGGCGCCGGGTTCCTGGCACGGCGCGACTAACGACCGCGCCAGTTCACGCAGCGCAGCGGTTTCGGTTATTCTCTGACGCGATCTTCTTTCCCGCTGTATACCTATCCGAAGTCTACGTTTTGCGGATAACTGAACTATCATGTCACCAACGGTTGCAGACACAATGTTGCTGAAAGGGGTAATTTTATATTATTTTACAGATAACATGACAATGTAAGGTACATACAATGGGGGACTACGCAAAGCCATCCCGTGCGGCGAAGATCAAGTGCATCAAGTGTAACTCACCGGTCGTGCTCACCGTTGACGACGAGTACATCTGTGTCAACTGCGGCGAAGCGCCGATCGAATCCGCGGCCCCAGCCTGAGGCAGCCGTTTTACTTTTTCCCTGAGTTCAGTGCTGGAAACAGCAGCGGCGACATCTGGCTGCTAACTTGAGTCTGCCGCTGGCGAACCGCCACTTCGGCTTACAAGGACCGATAGACGAAGCGCTAGCGCAGTGGTATCTCTACTGTGACCCGTTTGTCGCTCCGGTACACCGTCACGAGACTGTAGCTGACGGCCACTCCGAAGACAATCAGAGGGACAGCAAGCGAGAGCAGGCTGTCGGGCGAATGCGCCGCAAACGACGGCGTTCTATCGGGGTTTGCCGCCAGCAACGGCCAGAACAGGTTCGGGAAGAAGTAGTACTCCATCCCGAGCCGCGCAATCGGATAGAAGTCGCCCGCGATGTGTGAGAGGTAGCCGGCGGAAAACACCATTCCGTACTGCCCGTAGCCACGGTGGGCAGCCAGCAGTACAACGACGGTGAGGACAGGTAGCGAGACGACAAGCGAGTGGGCCAGCATTCGCCCGCTCGGAAGGATAGCGAATGTCCACGCGAGCGGCTTGTCGATTACATCCGGCAGTTGCGTCGCGACAAGCAGGAGCAGTACCACCGGCCCGGACGGGAGGCGACGCCACCGAGCCACCGTATACACCGTCAGCGGGACGGCTGCGAGGAGGAAGTGGCCTGCGGGGTACACCATGAAACAAATGGGCCGAGAAAACAAAAGCTGTTCGCCGGATTCGATGTTCAAACCGCAGGCAGCAGGACAGCCCCGTTTTACCGGGGTCGTGCTGTCCTCTACGAGAACGTGGGTCAGCCGGTTACGTTCACCCAGAGATGGACTTCACGGTACGCGGTCGACTGGTCCACGGTCTCGGGTGGTGAGCCACGGTACAGCAGGTACTGGAGCCGGAGTCTCTCCCCAGTCATCTCTGGCTCGACCTCGTGCTGGCGCTGCCAGGTTTTGTTGTGTCCCAGCGTCGGCTGGAAACGCCGTAGCTCAGACCGCTCCCGGACTTGCGTTTCGTTGCCGACGCGCTCGACGCGCTGTAACTCGGCGATAACGGTGTACTCCGTCTGTTCGTGTTCTTGGTTCCCAATACCGACGATCAACGAGCGGCCTTCGCCCCGCTCAAACTCCGTTGGGTAGCCGTCAGCGACGAGTTCGCCGTCTTCGCCCTCCGTCAGCAGGTAGAAGTCGCTGAACCGCTCACCGTCTTTCGGCACCGTGACAGCGTACCCGACACTGGCGGCTGCAAGCAGGATGCTCAGGACTAGCAGCACGTTCAGGGCGGCGTCCGTCCGCGAGGCCGGCGAGAATAGCTCCTCACGTCCGGCACTGAGCCACGCACGATACGGAACGCGGAACCGTTCGTCGGCGGGCAACGCCCAGCGTCGGACAGCCGCGACAGCGGTCAACACGAGCGTCAGTCCACTGAGCGAGACGAGAATCGGAAGCAATCGGATGCCCCACGGCGTGAAATTCAACACCAGACCGACCAGCGGAACGAGAGCGATGCTGAGCCCGAACGAGAGTGCAGTCCGTTCGATCCCGTCGATTCCGTCCGCTTGCGGGTTCGAACCGGTTTCACTGTCAGTACTGGGGCCGCTCCCGGCTTCTGGAAACAGCGCTGCAATGAACGCATAGCCGGGGATAAAAAGGACAAACACAAGCCCGGCGATGATACGGACCGGTGTTTCGGAGACGACCGGCAGCAGGGCGGCCAGATTCGTCAGAATCACAACGCAGACAACGCCTGCTAGATCGGCCGGGAGGTGGCGGAGCTGGCGCGGCAAGAGTAGTTTCCACGCCTTGGTTTCAGCCATTGGCAGTGAGTCATATCGGCACGGTAAAAAAATAGCTGATTGCTTCGCTTTCTGTCTCAGTCCATAATTGCAACTGTCTCCGGTAAGCCAACCGAACGCATTTTATCAAACCGGGAGAATACCTCGGTGTGTTCCGGAGCCAGTCGTTGGCCGTGTTTACTATTTTGACCATACTAGGGCTTACAGCGGGCGCTGGTGGGGTGGCAGCGATGGGAACCGAGGTCGGGGGGCCGGCTCTGGACCGTCAGGTGGAGACCCCGGCGGACAACAACGAGACGCAACAGGAAAACCCGGATTCGGTATCAAACGGTGAGTACAGTGACGAAACAGCCGTCTGGTTAGCTCGGACAATGGGCGGGCGGCTGGAAAACAGCAGTATTGCGCTGTCGAACGCCCAGTACGACCAGGCCCGGTCGGTCCTCGGTGACGACTACGACACGCGTCTAGAGCAGTACGTTGAGGTCGCCGGAGACACGTCGTCGGAGACGGACGACACCGCGGCGAGGGAGTTCGAGGCTGCGCGCGAGAACCAGCGGAATCTCACGAACGAGGTCCAGCGGTATCGGCAACAGTACGCGGCGTATCAGACAGCACGCGAGCGCGGTAACGAACGCGAGGCCCGCATCACTGCGCGTGCGATGGAGCGAACAGCGTCGAACATCAGCGACAGAGGCGACGAACTGAATCAGAACTTCGAACGGATCGAGAACACCACATCTGTCGACCTGTCTTCTGGACAGACCGAGATCAATGAAACGACAGCGAACATCACGGCGACGCAGGCGGCTATCCGTGAAGAGACGCTCGTCGGAACGACACTCACGGTTCAGCCGATAGATTCGACCGCATCGTTCAGTGACCCCGGAACGGTCTCCGGGCAGATACAGACTGAGAACGGCTCAGTCATCGCGGACAAGGCGGTCGAACTCAGGATCGAGAACCGGACGCGGACTGTGCAGACTGATTCGAGTGGTGTATTCGAAACGCAGTACCGGCCGCGCTCGGCCAGGCTGGGGTCGCAATCCATATCGATCGAGTATGTCCCAGAGGCTGACTCGGTGTACCTGTCCGACAACGACACGTTCACCATTGACGTACAACAGGTAACCCCGGACGTGACGAGCGACATTGCACCGGACGTGGTGGGATACGGCGACCAACTCAACGCCACGGCGTCCGTGATAGTCGCGTCGGACGGTGTCGATGCGGTCCCGGTTGAGTTTGCTATTGGTGACACTGTCATTGCACGGACGACGACCGGACCGAACGGCACCGTCACAGAAACGATCCGACTCCCGGCGACGGTAAACGACGGGGAGCGTCAGGTCGTCGCCCGGGTTCCGTATGCAGACCGAGCGATTGCAGGCGTCCAGTCGGAGACTCCTGTTGTCGTCGTCGAGACTCGAACGAACCTCTCAGTGAGTGCATCACGCACGGATGGCGGGGCTCTCGTCAGGGGGCAACTCCAGACCGTTGCTGGAGACCCTGTGACTGGTCGCCCGGTACGCCTGCAGATCGGTGCTGGCGGAACACAGCGGGTCGAGACGAACCGGAACGGGTCGTTCCAGACCGTTTTCGAGAATCCGCAGGGCAACGAGTCCGTTACTGTTACCGCCACGTACGACGAGCCGAGGACAAACCTCGGTAACGCGACTGCAACGGCGACGCTGGCGGCCGGGTCCGGCGGCGGCAACCCACCGGTTGGCTCAGACGGGAACCCGGCAGCAGCCTTCGGGAACGCGGTTATCGGCTCCAGCTGGCTGCCCGTCTTCGGCGGCGGGGTAGCGCTTGCGGTTGTCGTCGCCGCTTGGTTTGTCGTGCCACGGGTCCGCCAATCCCGGGAGACGGACTCGCCTGTCCCGACGGAGACGGGTGACACGTCAATGACTGACCCTAACCCATCGGCGACGTCGTCAGACGAAACGACGCCGACGTTCGAGGACCGCGCCGAATCGTATCTGGACAGCGGGAACTACGACGCCGCAGCGATGGTCGCGTACACCGCCGTTCACGACGTGCTAGCAGTGGAAAACGGGATTGATGAAGGGGCAACACACTGGGAACTCCTCCAGCGGAGCCAGGAGCACGGCGTTCCGGAGGACCGGATGGCAGATCTCGAAACAGTGGTCGAAACCTTCGAGACCGCAGCGTTCGCGCCGACATCAGTCGACCGGTCACAGGCCGAAGCGGCTGTGGACCGCGCCCGTGAGATCAAGTCGAACGGGGACCGCTGACCGTCCAGTCCCTGGCCTTCGTTGCTGTGGTCCGCAATTCTGTTTGGAACTGCTGTCTTCAGCGCGCACCAGCGGAAACGAGTGACGCGTACGAACTGTTGGATCTGATAGTGGCAACCCGGCAGTCGTGGTTCGTTGGTGTCGGGGTCGACGGGTCGGCGGCCATCGCTACCGACAACGCAGGGACGCCCATGTAAACTCAGACGAGGACAGTAAACACGACGGGGCCGTCGGAATGCGGTAACTATCTTACACCCACCCGCTGTAGGACCCGCCAATGAGTGACGGCCGGACGGGACGAGTGCTGCTCATCGTGGCTGTGCTGGCCGTGGCAGCCGCGGCCCGACTGACGACGCTCCACTGGACACCGCTGCCCTCGACGCTAGACGGATTCGGCTACGTCGCGCTGGCGAGAGACACGCTTCGGACGGGGACGTTTCCACTCACACGGTTCCGCGCGGACAACATCGTGTTTACTGCTGTGCTGACGGTCGTCGGTTCGCTTACCGGTGAGCGGCCGCTGTACATCGCCCAGCCGGTCGTCGCGGTCACCGGTGCAGCGTCCTGTCTGACGGCGATGGCGCTAGTCAAACGCCTCGCACAGTCGAGTCGCTGGCGTCACTCCCGGACGACGCTGGCGATGGGCGTGGTCGGGATGGGGCTCGCAGTGGAGGGAATCTATCTCCGTCGGACTGGCCAGACCGACGAAGAGGCGCTGGCCTTCCTCTTGCTGCCACTGTTTGCGATTGCCGTCCATCGGTTGCTCACGACGGATCGATACAGGCGTCGCTGGGGGGCAGTCGTGGTCGTCCTGTTCGCTGCTTTCCCGCTCCTGCATACGTTCAGTTCGCTTATTGCCGGGCTGGTACTGACAGGAGTGCTAGCCGCCCACCTCGCTATGATTCCGTCGCGTCGTGACGCTGTTACTGCCCTCGCCGTCGTCGCAGGCTTCTGGGTGTATATGTGGGGGTACTACCGGTTCGCGGAGCAGTCCCAGCTGGTGGTTCCCTACGTCGACCGTATCAGCGCGTATCCGGGGCTGTTCCTGGCCTGGGTGGTCGTGCTGGTGGCGACGCTTGTCTGGTTCCAGCGGACGAGCGCTCGCCTGCAGCGGGTGACCGTCGGCGGCGCGGTTGGTCTCTGGTTCCTGACGCTCGGCGCGAACGCGTTACAGACCGTGTTTCCCGGGACACAGACCACGCCGACCGGCCTTCTGGTGCTTGTTGCGGCCTTCGCTGTCCCGGTGGTGTTTGCGGTCGTTGGCCTTCCGCGCGCGAGCCGCGACCGCCGGCTGGTCGGCCCGGTCATGCTTGCGCTGCTGCTAGCGCCGATCGTTATTGTGTACTTCTCGTTGACCGCCTCGCTGACGCCGGAGTACTACGGGACGGCGCTCCGCGGACAGACGTTCGTCCATCTGCCCGTGTTCGTGCTCGCTGGCATCGGCATCGCGTCAGTTGCCTATCGGCGGTCGCCATCACCGGACGGCGGACTTGGGTCGCCAAAGGCCCATAGCCACCGACTCGCAACAGTTCTGACAATCGTCGTCGTGGTCGCCGCAGTCGTGACGATGCCTATCGCGTTCGTCAATCTCGACACGCTAGCATTCCCGACGGGGGCGACCGAATCGCAGTTCGCAGCCGCGACGTTCACCGCAGACCACGTCGACGAACAGTGGGCTTCCGACCATCCGTTCAGCCGTATCGTTGACCTGTACTATCCGGGTTCAACCAACGGTACGTACCAGCCGACCGCCCGATGGCTCGGTGGCGGGATGGAACCCAGCTGCCCGACGCTGTCGCGGGCGTCGTGGGGGACAACCGGGGCGCACCTGTTTCCGGCAGGAAGCGAAAAGACCACGCCCGCGGCGCTGGGGGAGTGGCGGTACGAGAACGACGTAGTCTATGACACCCGGGGGCTCGACTCCGTGTACCTCGTTCGCCCCGGCGGGAACCGAACGAACTGCTGAGCGCACACGGTTCGTGGGGGCCACCTTATGTCCATTTTTCCCGTGTATGTAACCGTGGCATACAATACGGGGCCGGCAGAAAGGCCGACAATGACTGACCCCGTCCTCGTCGGCTCAGGGCTGTGTGTCACACGACGGGGCACCAAGATTCTCAATGGCGTCTCACTTACCGTCGGGTCCGACGCGGCAATGCTCGTGCAGGGACCTAGCGGGGCCGGGAAGTCGACCCTGTTCAACGTCCTCGGACTCCTAGAACCACCGTCTAGCGGTCGATTGGAGGTCGCCGGCCGAGATGCGAGTGCCCTGTCCGAACGCCAGCGCGCTAGCCTGCGGCGGACGACGCTCGGGTTCGTCTTCCAGGACTTCCAGCTCATCGGTGACCTGACCGCCCGCGAGAACGCGTCGCTCCCGCAGGAACACGCGGGCAACCGTGACCCCGACTGGCTGGACACGCTGTTCGAACGATTGGGCATCGCCGGACTCGAACACCAGTACCCCGCGACGCTGAGCGGGGGCGAGAAACAGCGGGTCGCTATCGCACGAGCGCTTGCAAACCGTCCCGAAATAATTCTCGCCGACGAACCGACCGGGCAGCTAGACCCGGACACCGCCGAGTCGGTGCTAAACCTCCTGTTTAGCATGAAGGAATCGACGGAAACTGCACTCGTCGTCATCAGCCACGACCCGCAACTGGCACAGCGGTTCGACGAACGGCTGTTCATCCGCGGCGGCACGCTCGTCTCGGATACTGCCTCGACGCCGGACGCGAGCCCGTCAACGGAGACGAACTAACGAATCGATGGGATACAGAAACGCTCTCCTGTTTCGCTGGTCCAGACGAGATCGGCTCACCGTCGTCGTCGTCGCCGTGACGGCCGCGTTTCTCATCGGCACGGTCTTGCTGTTGTTCACCGCCGTCACGTACTCGGAAACGTTCGCCGAACCGCTTGCGAACTCCGGGACGGTCACTTACCACGACGCGGAACATGGCCCGCCGGAACCCGGTGAGGATGTCACCGTGCTCCCGACAGCGACGGCGACCACAGACGGGACCGACCTTCGTCTCGTCGGCATCCCACCCGATGCGCCCAGAGTGCTCATCGAGGGGTCGGCACAGTGGCAGGAGGGGCGATTACCGACACTTCCTGACGGCGTCGACGGCCGAGGACCGGTCTCCCAGCAACAGACCCGAACGGTCAGCGGGTCGAACAGCACCGTCTCGCTCACGGTCGTGCCACAGCAGCGGGGAACGACGTTCCTCTCGAACCAGTGGTACGCGACGAACGCCTCGACCGCCCAGCGGGTCGGCGTCACCGGCTACTTCGTCATCAACCACAGTCCGAGCGGAACCGGGCTAGGGAGCCTTCCGAGTGAAGGGGCACCGCTTGTCAGCGCGCTCCTGTACGTCCTTGGCGGTCTGGAGCAGGTGCTCTGGGCGCTGGGTATCGCCGCGGCTGCCGGCGGATTGCTGGTTCTCATCGTCGTCTACAACGTCACGCGGATGAGCGTCCGCGACCGACTCGATGCGATACGGGTAATTCGCTCGACCGGCGCGTCGGGGTGGCGTGTGGGGCTTCTGTTTACGCTTCGTGCCGGCCTTCTCGTCACGACCGGCGTCGTGCTGGGCTACGCCGTCGGACTCATCCTTATCAAGGCACTCGTCAACGTCGCGATTTTCGTCGGGCTCCCAATCGCGCTCGATATCACTGTCACCGGCCAGAGCGCTACTGTCGTCGCTGGCGTCGCCGGCATTTTTGTTCTGATGGGGCTGGTTGCCGGCGCGCTCGCGGCCTATCCTGCGGCGACTCGTCCACCGGCCTCTCTCGGAAACCGCCATACTCGGTCTGGCCAGTCCGGGCAGTCGACGCTTGCGACGCTCAGAAGCTGGGTCACACCGACGTTCCTTTCGTGGCGCTCGGTCGTGCCGACGGCGGCGACGCTGACCGTGTTCGGCATCACGTTCCTGCTGGTTGTCTCGCTGGCCGGCCTCGCCTCCCCGCTTGGCGGTGAAGCGGGCGGCACTGGGACCATCACCGAAGCCGGCGCGCCCCACCCGCTGAACAGTCGGCTCGATGCTGAGTACGCCTCCGCCCTGAGTGCCGACGGGACACCGGCCAGCCCGGAGATCATCTACGCTCAGGTTTCGGACGGCCAGCCGTACATGGCTCACGGGGCGAAGTACGATGCGTTCGCGAACGTCACTGGAGCCACGCTGGTCGAAGGCCAGCGACCACAGCGACACGACGAGGCCGTCATCGGGAGCGACCTTGCACAGACGCTCGATGTCGAGGTCGGTGACGAACTGACCGTCAGTGGGAGCGTCAAGCCTGGGGTTCGCCGGGTCACCATCGTCGGACGGTACGACGCCCCCAGAACGCTCGATGACTTGCTCATTCTGCCGCTTGACTCCGCGGCCGACTTGGCGACCGGGCCAGGGCAGGTCCACATGATTCGCGTCAAGGGCCCGGTGTCTGAGATCGACGATGCCGACGGTGTCGCGGCTAACCAGTCGGGCGCTGTCGTGACGGGGTTGTCAGGTCCGAGACGCGTCACAAAAGGTGACACAGTCACCCTCACCATCGCCGTCCGAAACGTCGGCAACGAGCGGGCGGACCGGGAAGTCACAGTCCGGTATCAGGGCGACCGGCGAACAACGACAGTGGCTGTTCCGCCGGGACAGGAGCGGACTGGTACTGTCTCCGTTACCGCGTCGGAGCTGGGGACCGCAAACGCTACTGCCGGGGAGTACACCCACCCAGTGACCGTCGTCTCGCCGAACGCTATCGAGATTCCGAGCCAGTTGCCCTCACAGGCTCCGCCCGGGTCGGGACTCTCCGTCCCTGTCGTCACGAAAACTGGCGAGCGCGTTTCGAACGCCACCGTCACGGTAAACGGCCCGTCGCTCAGAACTGGCTCGAGCGGTGTTGCCGTTGTTCCCCTGCCACGCGAGCCGGGGAACTACACGATAACGGCCCGGTCCGGAAACCAGACGGCGACACACGATATTCAAATCGTCCGTGGAACTGAGCGGGAACTGTACGGGGAGCTGTCGATAGCTCCGTCATCGGGCTCGGTCCTGACGACGCCGACGCTCAGGGTCGGGCTCGCAAACCCATGGCAGGAACCGCTCACGCGCAACGTGGGCGTCATCGGTCCCGGTGTCTCCCGGAACCGGACCGTCTATATGCCGCCCGGAAACGTCACGCAAACGCGGTTCTCCCCGGACGGTGGACGTAGCCAGCCCGGAACGTACACCTATCGAATGACAGTCAACGGGACCACCCTCACCACGGCGGACTACGAGGTGACCGGCGACCGCCGGCTGGCATCTGCGGTGGCAAGCAGCGGGTCGTACGCGTCCGGAACGCCAATCGAGCGCTCCGTCGAGGGCGTGTTCGGGAACGTCCAGTTGATTCTCGGCGTCCTTGTCGTTCTCTCGGCGTTGAGTACCGTCGGCAGTACCACGGCGACGTTCGCACAGGGGGTCCACGCGCGCCGGCAGGCTATCGGCATCCATCGCTCAACCGGCGCGACGCAGTGGCGGGTCCTGCGGACGATTCTGGCCGATATCGCCCGGATAGCGATCCCAGCGACCGGTCTCGCGCTTGGCCTGTCCGTTCTCGCGTTACAGCTGCTGGAGCGGGCTGGCTGGCTCGTCTTCTTCGGCTTCCGTCTTTCCGCGCGGACGCCGCCAGCGATCCTCACAGCGATATTCGTCGGTGGCGTCTCGCTCGCCCTGTTCGGTGCCCTCGTCGCAACGGTGCCGTATCTGACGGCCTCACCGGTCTCGTTGCTCCCGAGTGGTGACCGAACGCGGACGCCCGACGACGAGTCGGTCGACGAAAGACAGCCTAGCGACGACTGACCGAGTCCCTAGCATAGGGATCAGCTTGTCCAGTGGGAATCTGAACCTTGCCCGTCGGTCGGAACTTTGACTGTCTACCGACAAGAACGCCGTATCATGGCGACCCGACAGCGACAGCAGTTCATCTACGGGCATCTCATGTGGGTGCTTGGAACCATCCTCGTGTTGACCCTCCTGGATGCGCTGACACTGGAGCTGTTTTTCGTCGTCTCGCTGATCGGGTTTCTCGTTACTGTCGAACTGGTCGCACCGCAGGCCGTGTCGCCGCGCTGGCGACGGCGGCTCTGGTGGCTCATCGGGCTCGGTCTGGTGGGCTTTGCTTACGTGGTTATCAAACGTATCCTTGCAATTCTCCCGCCGGGGCTGATCTGATGGTATCGGAACCGTCTCCCGACGATTCCTGGCTCCCGTCGCTCACTCTCCCACAGCTACTGCTTGCCACCTACACTGCCCTCACGGTCATCGCGCTCGTCTACGCCGCGAGCACGTCTTCAGCGGCGTTCGGTGCGTATAATTCCCAGTGGGACGGGGCGGGCGAGCTTCGAACTGTCGCAGCTGATGCCGGTGCAAACGTAACCGTCGGAACGAACGTGAGTCAGTATCCGACGAGTGACGCGGACGGAACGGTTGCAGTCGTTCTCTCGCCGGCGGAGCCGTACTCGTCGAGCGAGCGGGCACGAATCGCGGAGTTCGTTCGAAGCGGCGGGACACTCGTCGTTGCCGAGGATTACCGCCCAGAAGGGAATTCCCTGCTCGCTGCCGTCGGTGCTGACGCGCGTTTTGACGGTCGCCCGGTGTACGACAACCGAAATTACTACCGCAACTCCTCGCTCCCGGAAGCGACGCCTGCCGGCGACTATCCGGAGACTGCCGGCGTCGATACTGTCGTCCTCAACTACGGCACGACTGTCAGGGCCGGCAACGCGACGCCACTCGTCAACACCTCCGAATACGCCTATCTCGACACCAACGGTAACGCCAACCTCGACGGTGCGGAGCAGTTAGCATCTCGACCTGTCGTCACGAGCGAATTGGTCGGCGACGGTCGAGTTATCGCCGTCAGTGACCCGAGTCTCTTCGTGAACGCGATGCTCGAACGAGGTGACAACCGACGGTTCGTCCGGAACCTCGTCGCCGATCACGACACGGCCCTGCTGGATTACTCACACGCCAGCAGTATCCCGCCAGTGGCCGCTGCCGTCCTCGCCGTGCAGCGGTCGGACGCGTTGTTACTGTTCTGTGGCGTCGTGCTTGTCGGGGCGCTACTCGCGTACGACCGCCGTCTCGACGAGCCTATTCGGGATCGATTCCGCGAATACAGCGGCCGCGAGCCGGACCCGCACTTGTCCCGAGACGGCGTGGAAAAGTACCTTAGCGGCCGTCACCCGGACTGGGAATCCGCTCAAGTAAAGCGAGTAACGGAAGCCGTTATTAAACAGCGGCCCGACCGTCAACGTAATGACTGATCCGGCGGTACTGTACGACCGTCTCAGAGAGGAGACGGAAACAGTTCTTATCGGTAACGAGCAGATTCTTCGACACATTACTGTCGCAATGCTTACGCGCGGTCACGTGCTTTTAGAGGGGGTTCCCGGTGTCGCAAAAACCACAATTGCCACGCTTATCGCCAACGCGACGGATCTCCAGCACTCTCGGGTCCAGATGACGCCTGACTTGCTCCCTGCAGATATCACCGGAACGACAGTGTATCACCAGCGAAACGGCGAGTTCGAACTGCAGAAAGGCCCGGTGTTTACCAATCTGGTCATCGCTGACGAGATCAACCGCGCCCCGCCGAAAACGCAGAGCGCGCTGCTCGAAGCGATGCAGGAGGGGCAGGTGTCTATCGAAGGGTCGACGCTCGAACTCCCGACGCCGTTTACCGTCGTTGCGACGATGAACCCACTTGAGATGGAAGGGACGTTCAAACTCCCGGAGGCCCAGCGCGACCGATTCCAGATGAAACTCGTCACTGAGATTCCCAACTCAGAGGATGAGCGCGCAATCCTCGACCGGTTCGACGCGAATCCGACGCTTGATGCGGACTCTATCTCGCAGGTCATCTCTCGGGACGAACTTCTGGACGCCCGGACAGTGGTCCCTGGGACACATATCGAAGACAGCATCAAGGAGTACATTCTCGCTATCGTCGGCGCAACGCGGGACCACCGAAACGTCATTCACGGCGCCTCACCGCGGGCGACAATCGATCTGCAGAATACAGCGAAAGCGGTCGCTCGTCTGAACGGCCGTGAGTATGTCATTCCGGACGACGTAAAAGAGATGGCGCTCCCGGTGTTGCGCCATCGTCTCATTATGAACAGCGACGCCGAACTGAGCCAGATCACCGCTGAAGCGGTTATCGAGGAAATCCTCCAGTCGATAACGCCGCCGGGGTCTGACACCGACCACAGTGTGGATGTCGAGACAGCGGTCGGTGACGGCGGGACGAAACGCGACTCCGAATAGCGACCGGACCGCAGTTAGCTGGTTTCCGGGATTGTGGTCGTCGCTTGTTCCGGAGTCGCCGTGCCACTGGACTGCGCCGATGGTTGTTCGAGTGCGTCCCACGACACGGTCACGACGCCGCTGAAGCGCTCGTCATCGCGGGTGTCGACGGTAACCGGTCTGTCAAGGCCCGTGGCAAACCCCACCGCGAGCAGGGACACCACCGGATGATCTAGTCGGTGAATGTCACCGAACGCAGGATTATCGATGGCAATAGAAGCGGTTCGGTTCTCGCCACCGATTTCGATTGTTGTGTCGTCGACGAGTTCGAACTGCTCGGACAGGGCCGCAGTCAGCTGTGTCGCTATTGCATCGGGGTCGTCATCGAGTTCACCCGACAGGGTTCGCTCGAACTCGGTGTATAGCCGGACACCGGTCGGGGGAAGCGATATACCTTGCTCCGCTTCGACGCCCGTGACGAACAGCTCTCCCAACTGCTCCGGGTCGGGAACCGCGTACTCGACGTGCTGGGGGACGAACAGGCGCGCAGCCATCTCCGGGTGGGATGCTGTTGGGACATACACCGTCTCAGTCTGGAGTTCCAGTTCGCTGACAAGGTGCTGCTCGACATCGGCTAGCGTGTCGAACACCGTGTCACCGACCGACGCCGAAACGAATCGCTCGGGAGTGAGATAAAACGTGACGATGCCGGCGAACACACCGGTCCCACCGAACGCGATGAAAATAGTTTGCAGGGCCGGAAAAACGAACGCCGCTATGAGGGAGAGCCCACCGACCGCAAAAAAGCCCAATGCGGTCCGTCTGAACGTTGCCCGCTTTGCATGCGCGTAGGACTCGCGTAACCGGCGGTTCTCCTCTCGCAATACGCCTAGCTCCGCTTCGAGTGTCTGGCGATCCGGTACAACATCCGTTTGCTGGTCGCTGTCATCAGTTGATGCGTCCAGTTGCGAGGGCTCGGGTTGACTCATAGGAATTCACGATCCGAAGCTGCGTCTTCAGTCACGATGTCGAGTTCTAGCAGCAGATAGCGATGGAACAGATAGCCGACGATGGCAATCCCAACGAGGAGGGCGGACCCGGCCCTGAATGGGTCTAGGTTCAAGCGTCCGAGCGACAGCCAGGCGAGACCGCCGAGCAGTGGCACGACAAGCGCCACGAGGCTGCCAGCGACTCGACTGTCGGGTGTCTCAATAGTGACCGAAAGCAATGCGAGGAACAGGCCACCTTCGACAAGGACGAGCGATAGCAGTGACGGTGCACCAACTGCGATGAGTGCTATCTGTCCCAGCACGACCGCGAGAACGACTGTTCCGGACAGATAGAGCCCGCCCAGGACAACACCGACGAGGCCAAGCCATACCGGTCCACCTAGGACGAGCCCGCCTGCCGCGGCGACGATGCCCAGCAGGCCGAGCATGGTCGGCAGTGATTGAAGCGACCGTCCCCTCGCCAGTGCCATACTCATACGGACCCCCGCTGGTCTGTGTTCGCTGGGCTGCCGGACAGAATCGCCGAAATCTGGTCCGGCGACCCAACCTCGTAGGCCGTCACCGAGTCGATTTCGTTCAATTCACGCCGGAACTGGTCGAAGGCCCGATACCGCTCGTAGGCGGTATCGAGGTCCGTGAGGAGGTCCGTATCGAAGGCCACTGACGGCGTGATAAACACGACGACCTCTGTTGCGTTGCGTCTTGCCAGTCCAACTGTGTTCCGCAGTTCGTTCGGGTTGCTGTCGTCTGTACAAATGACCAGCAGGTCCGCGCTGCGTACCTCCTGTGGTGCCGCCTGCAACCCGTTGTACAGTGGCTGGTCGGGAAGGTGTCGCTTTGACCCAGCAGCGCTCCGATACGCGAGCAGCGTCGCTTCTATCGGTGATTGTGTGTCCGCCGCCGGATTTACCATCCCTGTCATCGTTCCGGTGTGCGTCGCTGTCGTGGTGGCTGTCGGCGGCGTCTCAGTTTCGGTGTCGAGGTCACCGATCCGATGCTGACACGACCTGTAAACCTCGGCTCGCGCTACTGGGACTCTCGATTCCGTCACGCCTGCGTCATCGATAGTCACGTACCCTAACGGGTCGCGGGTCGCTTCGGCACGCTGCTGGAACGCCGCTGCGACCGCTTTGAGATGCTCTAGCTTCGTTTCGCCAGGTGCGCCATCGCCCAGCGTTTGACGGTGATCAAGGACGAGGACCACGCTACGGTTACTCTCGGCCTCGTAGTTACGGACGTGTGCCTCGTCCAGTCTGGCAGTCGCCTTCCAGTCGACGTATTTCAGTGCGTCACCCGGAACGTATTTTCGAATTTCCTCGGCTGACAGGCCACCCGTCCGCCCGCGGGCATCGTGCTCCCCGACACCGCGTAGCAGCCGTTTCCCACTCTGGCCAACGTGAATCGGGCCGACCGACGGCGACTCGACTGTTATTTCGGGGCCGGGCCCCGTCGTGAACGACTGGGTAAACAGCCCAGTGCCGTCACTGACCGTCACTGTGGCTCCGGGAACGGTGTAGTTGCCAACAGTCTCCCAGGTGAGCGGGAGTGTCACTGATGACGACTGCATCGACGCACCGAGATCGACATCCGGAGTGGGGCCCGCTTCCATCCGCGCTGCGAGTGGAATCTGTGCTTCGATAGAAAGCGGCAGGTGATCGCCGGCAGCGTTGACCGATGCTTCAACTGTGTAGTTTGTTTCGGCGTCGGTCCGTATTCGGGACCGGTCGAGCGACTGGCTGACAGTGAGTTCGTCCTCGAGCCGTGAAACGCCACGGACGAACGCAAACTGCATTGCGAGCAGCCAGCCTGCGAGCCCGACGGCCCCGACGACTAACAGGGGTGCATCGAGCAGCCCACCACCCACGACGAGACTACCGATAGCAGTGATCGTGAGCCAGAACCGCCGGGTGACACGCATTAGCTTCGGTTACTGAACCGAGCCCATTGAAGATACCGACAGACACAGCCGAGTGCTCGGAGTTCGCATCCCTCATCAATATCGGAATCGATATTGATATTTAGGGGATTATTTACTTAACCCTCAGTCGAAAATTCTGGGACATGACTGGCCCAAGTGCCCTATATCTCGAAATTCGGGAACTTGGGTGAATGTAGCTATCGGAATCAGTATTAATATTACAACTATGTTCACAGACATCTCAGCTGGCGCCCGCCGTCTCGCGGACAACTGGTTCTGTCGCCTGCCGGTGGTTCGCGTCGGTGCTATCGTCCTCGTGACGCTGCTTCTCGCCGGTGTCGTGTTTCCAGCCGTCGGGACGTCGCCGCAGGTGAACACTGCTAGCGGTGGTGGGGCCGACACTCCGGACGTACAGCAGGCACAGGCCGATGCGAACGCCACTGATACGGACGGAGACGGCCTGTCGGATTCGCTAGAGCGGTCCGTTTACGACACTGACCCGACCGACGCAGACACGGACGGCGACGGCTATCCGGACGGCATGGAAGTCCGCTGCGAGCAGGCTATTCCGGATGCAGACCCGCTCCGAACGGACATCTACGTCGAAGTCGATTCCACACAGTCGACGACGCTCAGCGACCCGGTCCGGACATCCATTGTCGAGACGTTTGAGAATGCACCCGTTTCAAACCCTGACGGCTCCACCGGGATCGATATCCATCTCGTCACAGACGATACGAACCTCTCAGCCAACGGGACGGTATACTCGAAATCCCGTGCTGGTGCCGGGAACGACATCTACGACTTCCGGGCAAACCATTCCGAGTACCGTTCTGACGGCTACTACTACGTCCTGCTCACCGACGACGTCGCCTACAACGGAGACGACTACTTCGTCGGCGCGGGCCGACCTGAAATCGCGGCGATGGAGCGGTTCGATTCACCGAAGATCACCGCCTCGCTGTTCATGCACGAGTTCGGGCACGCGATGGGGCTTGACGCCCATCAGGACGGTATCGACGAGGAGCGCTACTCCCAGACAGAATACGACAGCGTGATGAACTACAACGGGCTGTACAGACAACTCTCCTATTCCAACGGCACCGACAGCGTGGGCCGAAACGAGTGGCAGTTCGTTGCCGAGAACCGAACACGGCCCGACATCGACTGCGTCGAGAACGGAACGTGCTCTAGCAGGTGTACGCAGAACTGACTACTCCAGCTAAAGCGACAGTCAACGGTTAGGTGCTGTCTGCTAGCATACTCATGAAGAACGACCCGAACACTGTCTGTAGCCCGAGCACCACGACTGTCGAGGCCAGAAGGGTTGCCGTGGCTGACAGTAACGCCGCTTCGCCGGCGAGCAGCCACTGTCCGAACACGCTCCCGAGGTACAGAACGCCGACTGCAGCCATGAGAATGCCGATGGACGCGCCGTGCTCCAACTGGAACTGCTCCCGTATCATGCCGACAAGCACACCCTCGGGCTTGTTGATCGGGTTCGCAGCGATGGAACTGAACAGCGCCAGCGTCCAGACCTGATACCCGACGATCGCCAGCAACGATCCGCCGACCATCGTCTGTATTCCGAAGTTGACGCCGCCGATCGACAGCCGGGCGATTGACAGCGACATCAACACCGCCCCGACTGAGACTAACAGTAGGGCCGGATACGAGAACAGGTAGTCCGGCGCGTTCACGAGCATGAACCGGACGTGTCGCCAGCCGTCACTGAAGCTATCGAGCGTTTCCTCGCCCTCCCGCTCGTGGTAGATAATCGGGACTTCTTCAATGGTGAGGTCGTTCGCACCGGCCTCCATGATCATCTCGCTGGCGAACTCCATCCCGGTCGTCTCTAGCTCTAGCGTTTCGAGCGCGTCCTTGGTGAACACCCGGAACCCGCTGTGTGCATCGCTCACACCGGCTCCGTAGAACGTGTTCAGGAACCGCGTCAGCAGCGGGTTCCCGACGTATTTGTGGAGTAGCGGCATCGACCCGTCCCGGATCTCCCCCTCCAGCCGGCTTCCCATACAGATGTCCGCGTCGCCGTTCTGGACCGGTTCGAGGAGCTGCGGAATCATCTCGAAACCGTACGTCGTGTCGGCATCGTTATGTACTCTCTCCGTGTCTTGTCGAAACGCGTAGCGATACGCATAGCCATAGCCCGGTTCGTCAGGTGTCACGACTGTCGCGCCCCGCTCGCGTGCTATTTTTATATCTGGATTGTACAAATCCTTCCGATAAGTATAAATAAATTGGCTTTAAGTATTGTTTCATATACATAGGTTTACTCCGTGTCATGTCAAGTATAGGATTACAGCGAAGCCGTAGATTGGGGGGAAATCAACAATAATGCAAGGTGGAATAAGCACGGCCGAAAGTGCGGCGCATGAACAAACTGGAGGCGATAGTTCGTTATCGCCTGAGACGAAATCACCAAGGCTTTCAAACACATTAGTTGCGATTCCAGCCTACAACGAGGAAATTGGCATTGGTAGCACCGTTCTTTCGGTTCAGAAAATAACCAAGAACGTGCTTGTCGTCGATGATGGAAGTTCCGACGCGACGGCTGATATCGCTAGGGAAGCTGGGGCGACAGTCATCGAACACGAACAGAATCAGGGGAAGGGTGGTGCTGTCCAGACTATATTTGACTATGCCGCGGGCTCGGACTACAAGGCGCTGGTGCTCATCGATGGGGATGGCCAACATGTGCCCGAAGAGATACCAGAAGTAGTACATCCCGTCCTCAACGGCCATGCGGAGATGGTAATCGGGAGTCGCTATATCGAATCTGAGACGACGGAAACGCCGCTGTACCGTCGGGTAGGCCAGCAGACGCTAGATTCGCTCACCATCGGATCATCCGGAGAATCCTTGACTGACACACAGAGCGGTTTCCGTGCGTTCTCGGTCGAGGCAGTCGAGAAAATCTCAATTACAACTGATGGTATCGGCGTTGAAAGTGAGATGATAGACCGTGCAAGTGCTGCAGACCTCGAGATCTCTGAAGTTCCGATTGACGTCCGGTATGATGGGGTCGACGGACAGACCTACAACCCACTGCGACACGGGCTTGCTGTCGTAGTGTTCATCCTGCAGTTGGTCCGGGACAAACATCCGCTGGTATTCTTCGGCGCACCGGGAATGCTTCTATTTTTGTTCGGCACATTGTACGGACTTCAGGGTATACTCGTGTATCAAGCTACCGGCGTGTTTTATCCAGCGAAGGTTCTAGTAGCAGGCTTCAGCACGGTGATTGGCGTTCTGGGCGTTTTCGCCGGCTTGATACTGAATCAAATAGCGAACATGATCACTGAAACATAAGTGTAGATGTTCGACAGAATCCAGCTTTGTGCCCGGTATCAGCACCAAAGTAGATTACTCTCAGTATGAAAATCAGTATCATCACTGCAGTATATAATGACCCGCGAGTCGAGCGGTGTCTGGACTCTGTCGCCAGCCAACAGGGCAACTTTGAGGTTGAGCATATTGTCGTCGATAGCGAATCAACGGATGACACTGTCGACGTAATTGAGCAGTATGAAAATCACATAGACTGTCTGATCTCCGAGCCAGACGACGGAATGTACGACGCCATCAACAAGGGCATCGAGGCGGCGACGGGCGATGTCATCGGGCTACTCAACGCGGACGATTACTACCAGGACCAGCGCGTGCTCCACGATGTCGCGAGCCAGCTGGCCGAGACAGGGGCTGACGCCTGTTACGGCGACCTCGTCTACGTCGATGCGGACGACGATGTGGTTCGATACTGGAAAAGCGATGAGTATAGCCGGTACAAGCTTTATTACGGATGGATGCCTCCACATCCAACCTTCTTCGTCAGGCATGAGATCTATGAGAGGCACGGCGGCTTCGACCTCTCGTACGAGATTTCGGCCGACTACGAACTCATGATTCGATTGCTGTTGAATACGGATATCTCGGTGACATACCTCGATCGCGTGCTGGTCAGGATGGAACTGGGCGGCATGAGTAACCAATCAATTGAGAACATGCTAACCGTTATCGAAGACATGTATCGTGGGTGGAAGAAACACAACCGGTTAGGGCGGTTCGTCGCGCCGTTTTTGCATCCGGTTGAGAAGGTGCCACAGTTCATCCGAAGTCCGCCAGGAGAAAAAGAAGGTACTTGAATCTGTCTGGTGAACTGAGGGCGACTTACAAACTGCAAATCAGTTGACTATCCTGTAATATTCTGTCACAGCTGCCTTCGCTACAGCCTCCCAGGAATATCGTTCCTCAACTAACGACTTGCCAGCCCGGCCCATCTCTGTTCTGAGCTGCTCATTCGAGAGCATCCCGTCTACTGCAGCAGCAAACGTTTTCGGCTCTTTAGGGGGAACTAGCCGTCCCACTTGGTCCGGTATCTGTTCCGGCAGTCCACCTACTGTCGTCGAAACAACAGGAGTTCCTGCCGCCATTGCCTCCAACGTTACGAGTGGGAAGACATCGGATCGCGTTGGGAAGACGAACAGATCTGCACGTCGATACAGCGCATCAAGCTCCGCTTGTTCGACGTAACCGCGGTATTCGACATCATCGCTGAGGGTATGAATCTGATCCTTGAAATGTTCATCTCGCATGGGGCCCACTATTATGAGCTTGCAGTCGTGTTCGAGAAGCGAGAATGCTTCCAGTAAGTCGTCTACCCCCTTACTCGCCATTATTCGGCCGACAAAGAGCAGGACCGGTTTGTCCGGTAAGTCCACTTTGGTGTCGACCTCGGGAGCTTCAGGTGAGACGTTTAGATCGACCCCATTCGGAAGTACACTCACAGACTGATCCGAGAACCACTCGGTAATTGTATCTTGATCCCCCTCAGACAGTGCGAATAGATGAGTGGCATTCGACAGGACGTTCTTGTAGGCGCGGAGAAACCCATGATTGAAGACGATACGTTGACCTCTTGACAGGCCAAGTTCCTCTGGAATCTTGGGCACCTTGCTGATGCCGTGGGTTGTGACACAGTACGGTATGCCCTTGATCCGACAGTGAAGTGCTACACTTACCATCCCAGCAAGCGGGACAGGGTTGTGAATGTGGACGAGGTCGTAGTCTGAAAGTGGTTTCGGCGGTGTCAACCGTGTTCCAATGAGGACGTTCCAGATGTTATTCGATGAAGCAAAGATTCGGTTCAGCCCATCTCGAATGAATGTATAGGATGGTATCGACGCGATCGACTCCGAAAGGCCCAAATCGGCGAACAGATCAGCGTCGTCTTTTCCTTCCATCATGACAGTATCCACATTAGCGTGGGCTGCCAGCGCGTCGCCGAACCGGAGTCCGGCCCGCTCTGCACCCCCAACATGTGCCTCTGGTATCGTCACGACGACATTGAGTACGGAAATCCGACCATCGAGCGGTTCAGCTGTCACACGACGAACTATTCCATGGAGGAATAATGAATCTGACCTTCGGAATTTACTCAATCGGCGGCAACTGGCGCTCGCGATCTAAGCAGTAGAATAAGCGAATTCGGAGGTGTTTAATTAGCGTCAGTACTAGGATATCATAGACCACTACCTAGAAATTATATATGAAAGTTGCTCACGTTCTCCATCCATATCAGCCGGACTTAGGATATCAAGAGAACTATCTTCCTGCGAAGCAATGTGAATTAGGCCATGACGCGCGGATATTCACTAGTGACTACGCTCCCGTTTCAGAAGGCGACAACTTACAGTACGAAAGGGGGTATCACGAGTACAAGTCTGTCCCGACGTATCGCTTAAAAACAACACTAAATTTGGATTCGATGGAGAAAGTGTATCTAAAAAAGTTGTTCTCGGCCCTCTCGGATTTCGACCCCGATGTGATTCATGCCCATGGTCTGTACTCCATCACTACCTTCCAGTGTGCCGTGTACGAACTGCTGAACGATGTTGATTTGTTCGTCGATGTTCATGTAGACAACGACAATCTCCACACAGACACCCCAGCGAAAAAGCTACTCTACGGCAGTCACCGCACTCTGGGTGTTCCATTTTTGACTTCCAGAGCGGAGGCCTTCCTTCCTGTAAATCCCCAAGCCGAACACTTCATTGTCGACAAAATGGGGATTTCAGAAGAACACGTCGAGTTCTTGCCTCTTGGGGTTGACACGGATGTGTTCTCGCCACAGGCCGCTCAATCCGATTTCCGAGACGAATTGGGGTACGACTCCGATGAAATGGTAATTATTTCATCGGGCAACCTAAATGAGACGAAAGACCTTGAGGTTCTAATCCATGCGTTCGACCAGGTCAATGATGCTCATCCAGAGGCTCGACTCCTCCTCGTCGGCCCCTGCCCCGAAGAATATAAGCGCTCACTGAAAGAACTAATTTCGAATTTTGGTTTGGAAGACTGTACGCGATTCGAAGGCCGAGTTCCTCATGAAACTCTTGCCGACTACTACCTCGCGGCGGATATCGGTGTCTGGCCCGGAAAGCTTGGGATTACAATCATCGAGGCGATTGGGTGTGGGTTGCCGGTCGTGGTATGTGAGAGTGCTGCGACTTCCTTTCTAGTGGCAAATCATAATGGAATCTCATTTGAGCGGGGAGATATAGATAAATTAGAAACATGCCTCACCCAATACTGTTCGAGCACTGATCTGCAAGAGCGTCACGCAGAAAACGCATTGAAGTATGCATTGGATCAGCTCTCATGGAGTAATATCGCAGAAGGAAGTATAAGATTGTATGAAAACTCATAATAAAGACTCATTAGATATTATTTAAATTATAACTCATACAATTGTAAAATTTTAGTGTTTATTCTTCGTTTTGGGATTGATATTACGGACACAAATACCGGATAATTAATAAGTGGGTCGAAAGAATAATCATTCTGTGACAATTGAGGATGAGAAGCCGGTTCTAATTTACTCGGCAGGGGGTGGACGTTTAGGAAACCAGTTGATTAATTTTTGTAATTTATATTCAATTAGTCAGGAATATGATTTACGAGTCCATTGTCTACCATTCTACGATTACACGTTTGCATTTGAAGAAATTGAGGGCCACGATTCCATTCAGTTAGATTGTGAGGAGCTGTCGACGGTATGGAAAAAATCAATAATAGATCTGTGGAGCGGACGTTTTTCAGATAATGTGATCATAGAAACGATAAGGCCAGCAGTGCTACATACAATTGCAAGAACTTCAAAGAATGCTCAAAGCATTATTGCCGGGGATAGCCATCTACCAATTCCACTGCTAGGAAAGCATTACCCTGAGATTGATTTCACAGAGGAAACGATCATTTCAAAGGTCAAAGATAACCCAATTTCGGTAGTTAGTGGATGGAACGTACGTGCTTGGCCGCTAGTTAAAAAATATAAACAGTTACTGGTTGAAGAATTGCAAATTAACAAAGATTATCGGGACCCTGCGATGTCACATCTGTCTCGCCTACGGGAAGAGCATGACATTATCGTTGGAGTGCATATGAGACAGGGAGATTATCGCACTTGGAGAAATGGGAAATTCTATTTTGATGCCGCTTATTATAATAAATGCATGGAGATAATAGATAAATTCTTTGAAAAAGAGGATGTGGGGTTTCTGGTTGCATCAAATACGTCTCAACAGAATTCTTTTGAGAACGTTTCTTCTCACCTCTCTCTTTGTCAAGAAGATAGTACCTTAAGTTATGTGACCGATTTCGCTGAGCTTTCACTTTGTGACTATGTTCTAGCACCACCAAGTAGCTTCAGTGTATTCGCAGCATTTCTCGGGGATATTCCTGTGATTCCAATCCACTCGGAATTTGAGAATTCACCAGTAGAGATCCTTGAGAAGCCCTTGATAGAGTCGATCGATCACGATATTTTGAGCTACGCAATCAAATGAGATTAGAATATCCCATTGAATACACTTGCTGGCACAGTTTGAGATTGTAATAGAGACAGTATTATTCCAATAAATAGATGAATAAAAAATCGAAGTCAATTATCGTCATAGGCCTTCTCTCTATTTCTGGGCTCATCATGTCTATTAGATTGGGTATTTCGACTATTCCGCTTTTGATTATATATTCAGCGGTATTTGTAGTGGCAACAAGGCAACAAAGCAGTCTATCATCGGTAGTACTATCGATCGCATTTATTATATTTGTGGGTGGTATATTAGCATATCAATCAGGGAATCTGAGGGGTTTTTCAGATGTTTTTCTTCACACCTACGTGGTATCTAGTATAGGTGCCTCAATCAACAGTGTACCCGCAGGGAATGTTTCACTAGGGTACCCTGGTCTCTACATTTTCACAGTGATACTACAGAGGATTCTCAATATAGGGATTGTCTCAGTAGCTAGACTTGTTCCTCTTTTCTCAGTAGTAATTTTTGGGTTGTGCTATATCGTCTTTGCAGATTCATATCTACTGAAAACAAAGTTTTCTGCTGTAGCAGCAGTATTATTTGTAACGAATTGGGGAATTTTTCGTTTTGCTACAGAGTACCGGACACTTTCAGTAGCACTTATTGGTACTATTTGTCTGCTTATACTACTGACCCGATCCAGATCATTTAATAAAGAGCAGATGATCATTTTAGGGATTTTATTCTCAGCTTTAGTAATCATCACTCACTTTGCGACATCAGTCTTCACTCTGATTATTATTTTCTCCGTGTTTTCTTCTGAATATGTAATTGATAAAACCCACTTCGCTGAGCGCGATATCAAAATCGGCGGATTGTGGCTTATTTTGGTATTGTATATTGTGATTCTATATGCGGTATCGGTCTACGCTTTTGATACGTTTAGTGCTTTTGTCTCTACAGTATCATCGCAGATAGGATTCGTAATTTATGATATTGCGTCGCTTGTGACGACAACAGAACAGACGACTCCTGATGCTAGTCCAGAAGGTTTGGTTGGACTAACTTATGGATTCTTACTATTTGTATCACAATGGTTGATAAGATTGATATATATGTTTACTTTTTTTGCTCTTCTTATACAAATACATCGTAAACAGAAAATAAAGTGGATCCAATTGGTGTTTATTACTATCCCCATTGGGCTGCTACTGTTTATTCCGTTATTCCTCGGAAGTACAATTAGCCCTTCAAGAATATTCACATTTTTTGCAATACCATATGGTATCATTATGTCATATGGGTTGAAATCACTGGCGAGTACAAATAAATTGAATCGGATAGCTATGGTAATAATGTTTGCTCTTGTAGCACTGGTCTTATTGACTAATTTTATGAAACTACCACATTCCACTATTGGACCGACATTTCCCATCAGGGGATCTGAACCTGTCGATCAACTAGTTCAGCCCTGGTTAGTTTCGCACGGTGACATAGCCATTCGAAACTTCTTAGGAGCTGGTAATATGGAAAACCTTGATAAGCTATCTGTGAGCCCTGAATACGTATTTAACAAGCAAATGGGTACGGACGGTCGAGATATAATTTACTCTAATGGAAACAGATATATACTTAAGTAATATAACACTTCAATATATGAAACGCATCGGTTTACCCCCAGAACGACTTCGGTACTCTCTCGTAGATTGCCCTTGACCTGCCAGCAGGTCAATGCAGGCGACAAAGACAATTGCCAGGGATGGTCTCTCTGAGGGAGACCATCCCGTGTCGTCTGGTTTAGGGAGTGCAGTCGCGTGACTTCCTCAGATGACAGCGTTGAGGTTTCGCGTGAGGAACTCCTTGCGCTGAAAAAGCGTGTTGAGAAGCTTGAACAGGAGAATCAAGACCTCCGCCAAGAAAACAAGCGGCTCAAAGCCAAACTTCGCTGGCATGAAGGACCGCACACTCCTTCCAGTCAGAAACAATCTGACCCTGAGGAGTCGTCCTCGTCGGATGAAGACGAGGACGACGAGGAACCTTGCACTGACGGCGGGACACCGGGTCGAAAGTCCGGCCATGATCCCGAGTGGCGGTCTGCACCCGATCCAGATGAGGAGGTCGAAGTCACGTGTGACTGTTGCCCTGATTGTGGTGAGCAGTTCGACGAGTCGGAGGGCGTCAGCCCGCGACTCGTCGAAGAGATTCCTGATCCGCAGCCTGTGGAAGCTACCCAGTACAACCGTCATTACTACGAGTGCAACTCGTGCGGAACCGAGACGGTGGCATCACATCCCGACTGCCCCGATGAGGGGCAGTTCGGGGTGAATGTCATCGCGCAGGCGGCTCTCTCCCGGTACGATCACCGGCTTCCCTACCGAAAGATAGCTGATCGCTTCAACCAACTTCACGGATTGGACCTTTCGGGCGCGTCTGCGTGGCACGCAACCGAGCGCGCTGCGCGCGCCGGTCGCTGTGAATACGAACGGATCCGCCGCCAGATACAGCAAGCCGACGTTGTCCACATTGACGAAACAGGAATCAAACGAGACGGTGAACAGGCTTGGATATGGACGTTCACTACCGAGGAGCATACGCTGTACGCAGTCAGAGAGAGTCGAGGAAGCGATGTCCCCGCAGAAGTCCTCGGAGAGGACTTCGCGGGAACGGTCGTCTGTGATGGCTGGACAGCGTATCCGGCCTTCAGTAGCGAGCTACAACGATGTTGGGCGCACATTCTTCGGGAAGCTGAAGACGCAGCCGAGAAAGAGGCCGAAGGCGAAGCAATTTACCACGCTCTCAGGCAGTTGTACGTCGCTCTCCAGACCCGACTGGAGAGCGACTTGACAGTACGTGAGCGGGCAGAACTACAGCGTGTAGCACGGAGGGAGCTTGAATCCCTGATTGAGCGGTCAGTGCCCGACGGACCAGTGGCAACACTGCTCGGAAAGATCGAGGGTGGCCTCGACCACTGGCTCACCTTCGTCGGTGAGCCAGCGGTCTCTCCAACGAACAATGCAGCCGAAAACGCCCTCCGTGAGCCTGTGGTTCTCCGGAAAATTATCGGAACTCTCCGCAACGACCGCGGGATGTTCGTTCACGAAACGTTGCTGTCCCTGCTGGCGACGTAGCGCCAGCAGGGACGCAATCCCTACGACGAACTCAAGCGGGTCTCCCGAGATAACGAGATGATTCCACGGGCTCACACCGTGCCGGCAGTTGAATCATCGGGGTAAAGACATACTATGAAACAGAACAAGTTATTAATTAGGGAGTCGTCAGGCACCATGCTGTCAGCATGACTGAGTATAATCTTTCACATGTTAAAAGGGGACTGAGGAACCCTCATCGAGTAGCTCTGGAGATATACAAGCTGTATCAACGAAAAATATTGAAGAATACTGGTGTTCGAATTCTGGATAGAGACTGGGATAATCTTATAATATTAGATGGATGTCGGTACGATATTTTTGCTAAGTCGGATTATCCCGATGGACAGCTTCAAAAAGAAATTTCTAGAGGGTCACAGACTGAAGAATTCCTAAAAAAGAACTTTCCTTCAAAAAAATACCCAGACATAGTCTATATCTCAGCAAACCCAAATATCAAGTACCTTAACTCAAAATTTTTTAAAAGAGTTCGTCTATGGGAGAATCAATGGAATAATGAGTTGAACGTAGTACACCCAGAATCTGTAACTGATTGGGTTATTGAGAATGCAGAAGAGTACGCAAATAAAAGGATGATAGTCCATTATATGCAGCCGCATTATCCATTCATTGGTGATACGGGCCAAGATTTGATGTCATCGCCTGAGATCGCGCATTTGACAGACGGGAATGAATTCTGGAGACAGTACAAGAAGCTATCAGAACAAGATAAAAGTAGATTTCGGGAAGCATACAACGAAAACTTGGCAATAACTATTAATCATGTAGATCGAGCCCTCGGTTCTCTCAAAGGCAAAACAGTAGTTACATCTGATCATGGAAATGAATTTGGGAAGTGGGGAATTTATGGGCACCCTGCTGGAGTATATTCAGATGGTCTTGTTGAAGTCCCTTGGTTAGTCATTAATCAGGAAGGAAACACTCGGAAGCAGATTATAGGTGGAAATGCGACAGATGGACCTGCGAATAATGATGCGTTAGTTGAGGAGCGCTTGAAGTATCTTGGATATAAGTAGTACATGAATATTCAGAAGAGTGTCGTATTTTCTATAACGAGGACATCTTTCACTATTGCGAGAGGTTTCATTTTTATTTATCTGATCACTACCCAACTGTCTGAATCTGCGTACGGCCTTTGGAGCGTGATATTCACGATAATTATTACTACTGTATCAATTGGCGGCTTACATCTTAATGGGTCACTGATCCGATTTATTAATAAGAGTGGAAAAAGAAATCAAGTATTTTCAGATATAATGTTTATTATCTCTGTGATATATGTGATCATATTCATCATTCTTAGTACATCATTAAAATATTTCACTAATCTGGACGTTAATTTCATTATCATAATATTGGCGCTAGTTTTTATAGAACTTTTTATAAAAATCGAATCAACATTTTATCGTGCTACACACAAGGTTGTCTACTATGAATCAGTTCAAATCACGAAACTTCTACTAGATATTGTTGTATTTATTACTGCTATCGAAATGGGCAACGGCATACAAGATGGTTTTTATTCGCTTATAATATCTGGAACACTTGTACTAATCATGTTGACATACAATCTCAACTCTCATATTATTAAGCCTGAATTTTCAAACTTCGATAGGTACCTGAGATATGGCATTCCCATGGTGCCGCGGGAGGCATCAGCTCAAATAATTGCAAATACGGATCGATTTCTACTTCTGTATTATCTGTCGCAGGAAGCGGTTGGGATATATGTAGTATGTTACACACTTTCAGCTATGTTACAACATATAAGTTCAGTACTGAAACCGGTTCTATATCCCTTAGTAGTTGACCTGTGGGATCAAAACGATCAGGAATCTCTTTCTGAGGTTTATACAAAAATATTCCAAGTTCTTTCAATCTTACTTCTGCCAGCTGGAGTCGGATTAGCTTTATTAGCGGACGATATAATCTTACTGACATCAACTCGTTTGATAGCGACACAGTCTGCTAGCCTTGTACCAATTCTTCTTATTGGGTTTATCATTAAGGCACTTCGGGACCCGTTAGAATTCATATTCAATGCACGGCAGGAAAATCAACTATTAGCTATCTATTTAATAACAGGATCAATAATCAACGTAAGCCTGAATATCATACTAATCCCGAGAATCGGATTAGTTGGGGCTGCTTGGGCCACCTCAGCAGCCCACATTGTTATTCTTTTTCTCTTATCATACAAAGTCTTATCATATATCCATCTTGATTTGGATTATAAGATGATCATGTATTCAATATTGTCTTCAGTTGTAATGTTTATTGTAATATCACATATAGAAACCCAAGACCCACTCCTAAATATTATGTTACTACCTATCTTAGGAGGGAGTTGTTATTTCGTTTTATTATATGGCGTATCCCGCGGCCAAGTTAAATCAATGGCCGAAAATTTACGAAATCACACCCAATAATAAACCATGAATTACATATAAGTATATATTTAGCTGACGAATAATAAATTTTACACCTGATAATCAGTTACTTATTTATAATACACATTGAAATCGAGTCGTCACTAGGATGCTCGAAAGTTAAGCAGGATAACACAAGCCGCCCACGACATCTGGGCCCTCTGGTATGGACGATCCTATACCGGCACCTACTATTACAACCATATAAATGGGTGCTGTTCGTTCTGCTGACTTCACAAGATTGCTGGCATCTTTTAATCCAGAACGTCATCGAGCGCAGATTTCTGCGAGTGCGTCAAGGATATATCCACTGCTGGAATGCTTGTTAGTGGCAACGGTAGTCACGCGAGTGAGACAGCATCGTTTAGTCTTAAATTGAGGATTTAAATTTGTCCCACACCAGCATCACAAAGATACATCTCAACGCAAATCCGTAGGCTTCTCGTCAAACACTTCGACGGCCTCGTGCTGATCGTCCAGTGAAAACGACTCCGCGTCCGTACTGACCACGAATCCTTGTGGCACGTAGTGTTTGCCCCCGACGTCTTCGAGCGCAGCCATACCATAGAAGCGCTCATAGGTACCAGAGAACGCTCTATAGTCATCTCCACACCCAGCTCAGTCTGAGCAACGCGGTGGAATGCTTCCCAGAGCCGTTGTCCCTTCCGGACACGCCCTCCAGGAACGAACCACTTCCCCCTTGGCGGGCTCGTTCGTACGCTTCGAGGGGACGATTCCTTCGCCGGCCTTGTCCACAAGGTCGACCAACGCAATCGGCACCGAGCAAACGGTCTCCCAATCGTCATCCGAGATATGACCCGGCCCTCTCAGCCCGTCGGGGTCGTCACGCATCGGCGCGTGGACCGCCAGCAGGATAGTCCGTCCGAACTGCTTCGTACCAGTCGATGGTCCGCCGTAGCCCGTCCTCGAAATCCGTCTGCGCGGTCCAGTCGAAGTACTCCTTGGCTCGACTGGTGTCCAGACGACGACGTGGTTGCCCATCAGGTTTGGAGGTATCCCATTTGATGTCGCCCTCGAAGTCAGTCATGTCCGCAATCCGTTCGATGAGTGCTCGGATGCTGATTTCTGCCCCGCTACCGAGGTTGACGGGGTTGCTCCGGTCGTAGCGTTCGGTCGCATCAAGGATACCACGGGCCGCGTCTTTCACGTAGAGGAACTCGCGTGTCGGTTCACCGGTTCCCCAGGCAGTGATACTATCATCTCCGCGCTCGCGGGCTTCGATGCATTTGCGGATGATAGCTGGGATCACATGAGCGGAGTGGAGATCGAAGTCGTCGCGCGGGCCATAGAGGTTCACCGGCATCAAATAGATACTGTTGAAATCATACTGTTTCCGATAGGCCCGTGACTGTGTGAGCAGTGCCTTCTTTGCGATACCGTAGGGTGCGTTCGTTTCCTCGGGATACCCGTCGAAGAGGTCGTCTTCGCTGAACGGAACCTCCGTGTGATTTGGATACGAGCAGATCGTTCCCAGAATCGTGAACTTGTCGACATCGAACTGACGGGCCATCTCCAGCAACTCGATGCCCATAATGGCGTTGTCATAGAAGTACCGACCGGGGTTCTCGCGGTTAGCGCCGATACCACCGACCGTCGCCGCTAGGTGGACCACGACATCGGCCCCGGACTGGGTAAAGGCTCGACGGATGTCCGTCCGTTCACGCAGGTCATATTCATTGCTTCTGGGAACAAACACGTCGACAGTATCCGACCGGGCTTCCAGTTCCTCCACGAGATGACTGCCAAGGAAACCAGCGCCGCCGGTGACCATGACGGTCTGGCCCTCCCAGTACGAACTCATCGCCAGTCCACCCGTCCGTACCATGACCGTTTGTTGTTCGCGTACCAGTCGATTGTCTGTCTAATTCCCTGACGCCAGGTGACCTGAGGTTCCCAGCCGGTCTTTTCGGTGAGTTTCTCGTGCCCGACGAGGAGCTCTTCAACATCACTATCACCGGGTCGGTACCGGTCATCGTCCTGAACGATTTCAGGATTATCCCAATAGCCGTATTCGCTACCCACTTCAAGAATCGTCTCGGTCCACTCCCGCATCGAGGTGTTCTCACCGTACCCGTAGACGTACTGTTCACCGGGATTGCCACCGAGCGCGACGTGGAGATGTCCTCGAACGCCGTCACTGACGTAACACATGTCCCGTTTTGGCTGAAGATTCCCGAGTTCGACGATGTCGCGTTCGAGCGCTTGCGTAATGATGGTCCCAGTAATGTAGCGTGGATTCTGACGCGGCCCATAGTTATTGAACATCCGCGTCGTAACTGTTGGGAGCCCGTATGCGTCATTATAGTTCATCGTGAGGAAGTCGGCCGCCAATTTGGACGTGGCATAGATACTCGTGGGATTGACCGGCGACCGCTCGCTAAGCATAACACGCCCGTCCTCTTCGAACTCGTGTTTCTCGGCCATCTCCTCTTTGACGTTTCCGTACTCTTCACTTGTACCTGCGGTGTCAAATTTCGTAATATCGAGATCAAGGTCGACAACCGACTGCAACAGATTCAGCGTCCCGGAGACGTTGGTATCTATTGTCTCGTAGGGTCGGTCCCAAGACTCGCCGACGTGGGCCTGTGCTCCAAGGTGGAAAATGAGCGTATCATCGTACTGCTGAAATGTTGAGAGGGCATCATCAACCGAGTGCTTGTCGCGGAGGTCGCCACGATGGACGGTGATATTTTCACGCTGGTGACGGATATTATTCAATTCTCCGCTGGAGGTTGCCCGAACAAACGTATGCACGTTCGCCCCGTACTCAACTAGTGTATCGACGAGATGTGAACCAACGAAGCCGTCAGCACCCGTTACGAACACAGGCCGGTCATCCAATTCTGCTTTCAAATCCATTTTGCTGATCGCAGCTTATCTGGCGTATGATATTTTTCTTTTGATACAGGGTAGAATTGTTATTAATTTGTACTTTGTTCAGTTACACAGGCCCTCAGTACGAACCAGGAAGTGATTTTCAGCACCTCACAAGGTGTCTTTGTCTAACCCTATCCGATGTATGAGTTCATTTACGAAACAGCGGCTGGACCAGCGGTTGATGCTCACTCCATGCCAGCGATGCAACGAAGCTGTCGGAACCGGCGGCAGAAAGCCGCTGACACGACAGCGTTGCCACTGCCAGAGGCATCACCTTTGTTAGTAATTACTGTTCGAACTGGTCGCTCAATGAACGATGTGCTAGGCTTGACCGCTGAACTGAAAGAGCGTTCCATGCTGCGCAGATGATCATACGAATAAATCCTCATAGGGTTACCACCAGTGGCGCCACCGGCCTCCGCGGAGCGTTGCCGGTGTTTGGACATATCTCGGCGATTGTTTCACTCACCCAACCGGTTTATAATACTTTTATTATCTAATCGAGCGGCAGTAGATCTGCATGTAATCTAGTACACTGACCTAGTTTTGACCGAAGATATTTACAGAGACTAAAACAGAAGGACAAAAACGGTCTCACGTACTATTTATACATCTCAATATCATTTCTAATAACTAGTCCCCACTCTATAATATGTGACGACTATAATATCGTTCTATGGCTGTTGAAAGTCCTGATAAGCAGGCCGAGTCGCCCACGACGTCAGGTCCCGCTCGTTTCAGTGAGCGGTACCTGCAGGTTGAGATGCCCGGTGAAGAGGGTCCGGATGGCCAGCAGCACTACCCGTCGCACACAGACGGCTGCTACTACGACCGCGTCGAGAGTTGCTGTACGTTCTGTTACCTCCGCAAGACCTTCGACGCCTTCTAGCGCAGTTTTTAATGGGTCTAGGCGAGAGATATAGTGTCGTGGCTAATCCGCTGACGAGATTCACCATGATAGCGCTCACGAACCCACTCGAAAGCTGAGGAAATATCACTGATACCACGCACGCTCTTGAAGCCGCTGACCAGTTTGGCGACAGTATCGATGGCCCAGAGGCTGGGAGCCGCCAGCCGATGCGATGAACGCACCCAGCACACCTCCCCTGCGGCGTTGACTGCGACTATTCGCGGTTGGTCCAGACGTTATATTCGGGGTAGTCTGCGCTGATGATGTTGGCCCGCTCAATATTGTGGTCCATGGCGACCTGCACCGAGAGCATATTCATCGGATAGCTAATACTTATCCACGTAATCTCATGGATTCCGCTCGGTGGTAAGACGACAACTGGCGCGCCGACGAATTGAGAATTGGTTAAGTAGATATCGGCCACACTGAACTGGCGTTCCCGGTGGTAGCTATGGCCTCGCCGATTGAGACGGTATCGTTCACCACGAGGTCGTACTTGACACCCATGGGCTCGTCGATGACCACCTTGTGTTACATTGGCCCATCGTAGCTCTCGCTGGCGTAGTGGATGTCGCTGTCAAGATTGTCACCCTCAACGTAGTTAACGCCAAGCCCGACGGTACCGGCGCTGGCACCGACGACAGCCTTGTACTCGGTGCTGTCGGTGCTGATGTACAGCGTCTAGAAGATGAGCGGGTTCGTCGTCTCAACGTTCTCGGGCGCCTCAAGTTCGCGATCGAACGTGTGCGTATCGATGAGTGAGTTCTCGAAGTCGCCGACCGATCCGGGACGCTGCTCAAATGGCTCGCCGATGACCCAGAGGTCCCGTCCAGACTGGTCGAACTACGCCAAGAACACATTGAAATAGTGCACGGAATCGCATTGAGTATTATTTGCGGCAGTTGTCTTCCGGTGCATTGACTAGTGTTGCACTGCGCAGCCAAAGGCGCAGACTACCATCAAAAATATATCAACTTCGACGTTCTTGGTGAGTCGAAGCTACCCACGTATCGAAGCCATATATGCATATCTTTGAGATAGTCGTCGGGAGAGATAATCAATATTTGAAATTAGAACGATTTCTGTAACCCAGGCCGTAGCTTTAAATCGTTTCCCATGTTATATTGTAACATGGCTACAGACCAGTCCGAGGGGGCCAGCCTGCGCGTGCCACCGCTGGAGAATACAGCGTTTTTCTCCATTGAGGACGATGACGGCTATGTCCGTATAGAACAGTCACTGGGGAATCAGGTCCTGTACACGCCCAATGAGGCGCGGGACATCGCTGAAGCCATTCTCGACGCTGTTGACGAGGCTGTCGAAGAAGAGTAACCCATCCCAGCCGTCGGCCCTGTTTTGCTGGAAGGCGAGATGGTTTGAACACGGGCGGTCCAGCATCAGATATGACAGATGCAAGCCACCGGGCGGCGGTTGCCGAGCGAGCGGCCCGCGCTGGCGGTGTCGTTGCCCGCGAGCAGTTCCGGGGCGACCTCAGTGTCGATTCGAAGGCCAACAAGAACGACCTCGTTACGGAGACGGACCGCGACGCCCAGCGGCAGGTCGTCGCCACGATTCGAGCAGAGTTCCCTGACGACCGATTTCTCTGTGAGGAAGACCTTTCGACGCGGGCCGGGCCCGAGGCTGACCGCGAGCCTGAAGCGGTCGATAGCGTCCCCGACAGTGGTTCCCTGTGGGTCATCGACCCGATTGACGGGACGGCGAACTACGTCCGTGGGATGCGTCTGTGGGGGACGGCCGTCAGCGCAATTGTCGACGGTGAGCCGGTCGCATCAGTGACCTATCTCCCCTCGTATGGCGACCTCTATGCCGCCGGCCCCGAGAACGTGACGCGAGATGGGACCGAGCTTTCGGTGAGTGGCCGAACCGACCCGGAGACGTTCGCCGTGGCCCCTGTCGGCTGGTGGGACCGTGACGACAGGGCTGAGTTCGGTCGGTTGTGCAGTGCTGTCGGCGACCGCTTCGGCGACATTCGGCGTCTGGGTTCGTTTCAGGCGACGCTGGCACACGTTGCCGACGGGGCGCTCGAAGGGCTCGTTTGCACGCGCCCGATGGCACCCTGGGATACGCTCGCCGGCGTCCATATGGTCCGACAGGCTGGCGGCACGGTCACTGACCTCGATGGCGAGCCCTGGACCCACGACAGCGATTCCGTCGTCGCCTCAAACGGCGAAGCACACGAGGCATTCGTAGCGGCCGGCAACGAGGCACTCAGGGGAGAGTAACCTCACTTTTCGCATCCAAACCTCGCCGCGTCTGGCTCGCGGAATTCCGCTGTGAGCACACGCGACCGGAACGCTAAAACCGCCTGCCACCGGTCACTGGGCCATGGATACGCTCGAGCGAGCCGTTGATGAGTACGGGCCCGGCCAGCTCTGGGTGGGCTCTTTCGTTGCAGTCCTTCTCGTCGCGGTCGGCGCTGTTACGGCCGCTCCACAGGCTGTCTGGGACCGGTTCCTCTGGCAGTACTTCTGGGGGCCAGTGTACGCGGACGCCAAGTCGGCTAGCTGTGCCGAAATGACTGCGTCCGGCCCACAACCGCTGTACGATGGCTGTACGGCGGCCATTCAGGAGGGGCGGCTCATCGCCGAACCAGGATACACTATCGTCTCCGAAATCGGCTATATGCTGATTCTAGTGTACATGCTCGTCGGTGTCTACTTCCTTCTAGAGCGACTGGACATCGCCGAAGACCCGAAGCTCTACTTCGCGTTCGTGCCGTTCATGCTGCTTGGCGGTGCGTTGCGGACCGTCGAAGACGCAACCGACCGCGCAGTCGACGCCGGAGTGTCACCGATCGTCGAGTATCCGCTCAGTTCGCTCATCATCAGTCCCGTGATTTACGGCACGGTATTTCTGCTGACCCTGCTCGTCCTCGTCGTCTGCGTGGACCTCGAACAGCGTGGGGTCGTCGACAGCTACTACCGGACGACCGGCGCTATCGGCGGGGCCTTTGTCGCCGTGACGCTTCTGTATCTCACGTTTGTCGCCCTCACCCGCGAGTACGCCACGCTGTACCCGTCAGTCCTCATCACGACTGTCGCACTCGCGTCGGCACTGGCGTACGGACTGTACCGCCTGTTTGAGTCCTACCGCCCGGTACTGAACGACGGAACTGGCTATATCGGCCTGCTGGTCATCTGGGGCCACGCAATCGACGGTGTTGCGAACGTTCTGTTGGCCGACTGGCTCGACGCACTCAATGTCCCGCTAACGTACTATCCGAAACACCCGGCCAACGAGTTCATCATTACGGCTACCGAGGCACTCCAGCCGGCCGGTCTCTCGGCTGCTATCGGCACATCCTGGCCGTTCTTAGTTGTCAAGCTTGCCGTCGCCTCGCTGGTCGTCTCGTTGTTCAACCAGGAGTTCATCGACGACAGCCCACGGTACGCACTGCTGTTGCTCATCGCCGTTACCGCCGTCGGCCTCGGGCCGGGCTCGCGGGATATGCTGCGGGCGACGTTCGGTATCTGACAGCCACTGGTCCGATTAGGGGAACGGGTGGTGATCCCGGTCAAGTCGCGGTTCGAAGCCGAGGTCGGCCGGCACGGTTTCGGCCCGCTCGCCGAAGAACGACTCACCGAAGAACAGCGGCTGTGCCGACGGACAAACGACTCGAACCGCCTCGAACCCGAGCTGTTCGAGGTCGCGCGTCGTCAACCGCGTCCCGTACGGAGCGAGCCCCGCGTCGGCCGCCCGGTCACACAACGTCTCTAGCTCTGCCTCGCCAGAGAGGTCCACATCAGGGCCAAGCGAGTCCAGCGGGACTGCCGTCTCCGAAGCCGTCAGGTCGGCCGCCTCACCGGGCGACTTGGCGTAGCGCCCGATAGCACCCTGTGCATCCATGGCCGCCTCGGGACCCATACTATCGAGTTCCATCCAGTTCTGGAGCGCCTCCTCCAGCGCGCCGACGGCGGCCGCACCCGGGTTCAGATCCGCGTCGGTCCCGAGCGCGAAGCGCGGCCACTCGTCCTGTGCCAGTGCGACAGTGATGACTGGCACGTCCACGTCCTGTGTCAGTAACAGCGCCGTCACATCGAGGCCCTCAGATGTGGCGCGCCGCCGGAGCGTTTCGTACTGCTCGTGCTCATCGATGGCAACGCGGAGCGGGTCGAACGTCGAGTACCACGACAGCATCGCGGCGTCGCGCTCGATAACCTCGTACAGCCCGGTCAGCAAGGCCTCCGTGACGGTGTTGCCCAGTCCGAGCCCGGTCGTCGTTGCCGGTCTGACAGCGTTCGAGGGCGGCGGATAGTGGACGGTTTCGGCGGGCAGCGACCGCTGCTCGTCGGTCAGCAGATTCTCGGCAGGAACCCAGGGGAGCGCATGCGATTCGTCCCACTCGGCCTCGTCTCTGACGAACGTATCGGGTGTGACGGCAGCCGGTACATCGGCGACTGTTCCGTGCTGTAGATTCCCTTCCCGGTAGACGCCGGCCGCGTACCGCTCGTAGTTCTCGCCCAGCGCTTTCATGAATGCTGTGTCCCAGTCGATGGCAACACCGGCGGCCTTGGCGGCGGCCGACACGTCGCTGAATCCGGCGGTGTCGGCGAGCGTCGACAGGTAGTACGGAGCCGGGAACGATTCGACCTCACCGACCTCCGTGGCGATACCGACCCGGTCGTCGAGGCCCAGTTCCGCCCGCGATAGCGCCTCGCTGTCGGGGGCCGTCTGCCGACCGTCGCCGAGGGAATGGCCCTGTGTCCCGCCACAGTCACAGCCTGGGACAGGCAGGAACCGCCGCTGGGTGTGTGGAAGTTCCGTGACGGTCCCGAGGAGAGCAGCGTCGCCGTCGAGAAACTGGGTCACCAGTCGACCGGCCAGCGCTCCCGCGAATCGTTGCGTGGCTGCTGCCGGGGCTCCTGTGACTTCCTCGGTGTCATCGACCGTCGCCTCGACCCGCGTCCGGAGACAGTCGAAACAGCCCGTCTCAGGTCCGAAGCCGCTAATCGCGGCGTCAGTCACCGGGACACCACCGACGCCGCCCAGTTCGACGGCGACCCACGGAATGGCATCGTCTTTCGCCCGGTCGTTCCACGCCGCAAACCGCTCCGAACCGACGGTATCGACGACGATGGCGAGGTCGCCACTGCTGTCCGCTGGTGTCGACGGCTGTGCTACTGAAACGTCGATATCAGCGAGAAACGCGGCAAGTGCATCAACAGCCGGTCCACGCCCGACGACTTCGACAGTTCGCATGCCGAAGCCCTCGTGGTGAAGGGAGAAAAACCTACGCGGCGAGGATGGATTGGGCGACGGAGGCCAGTTCGTCCGGGTCGGCGTCTTTGAGTCGGTCGTCACCGAGCATCAGGCGGAGTCGCGGGCGACCCACGTCAATCGGGACCTTCTCGGTGTCGATGAGGTTCATGTCTTCGAGTTTCGTCTTCGTCCGCGAGAACGTCGCCTTGCTCGCCAGCCCGACATCCTCGCCCCACTTGCTGATGTCGTACAGGAGTTCGCCGTTTCGGGCAGCCACGAGCAGACTGATGGTGACCTCATCAAGCCCGTCACCATCGCCGCGGGCCGTCGACAGCGAGCTGAGAACGTCGTTGAAGTCCGACGCGGTTTCCGGGCCGATATCGGATTCAAGCGTGCTCTGGACGCGGTTGAGTGGCGGCGTCCGGAGTGAGTACTCGTCGGCGTCCGTCCAAGCTGAGTCGTGGTAGTCGTAGGCGTTGTCCACGAATGCTGCGTCGTCGGTCCCGAGACCGCCGACCGTATCGCTGATCGTGACGAGCGCGTACACCGTGTCAACAGTTACCGCGACCGAGTGGTTCGGCACGTCGTCGAGCAGTCGCATCGTGAGCCGCCCCTCATCGATGAGGTCGGCCGCGGTGCTCGCAACGAGGAAGTCGTCCATGACGTCTTTCAGTGCCCGCTCGTCGGCCAGCAGCCGAACTTCCGGAGCGCCCGAATCTGCGTCTAGTGTCGATACAAGCTCAGAAATGGTCTGCCGCGACGGGTTCACGACGTACACCGGCTCGTCGGTTGCCCCAAACACCGTGGTCAGCATGGACCCGATGTCGTCTTGCAGGAGATTTTCGGTCATTGTCCCTTGCCAGTATATAGTGTACTGCTATATTTAATTTTACCGGCCATACTGTGTTGATTTCGCCAACAATCCGACAACACCCACTAGCGAACAGCGATAAAATATTGGTCAATTATCCTAAGCAGAAGCCGTTCGACCCACGGACTGAACCACCAATGCCGCTCGGTGACGCCGCGTAAATTCGGCCGAATCAGTGGCTGGTATCACTGTTTCCTTCCCGCCAGAAGTTACGACCCGGGTATCGTCTCAAATCTGACCTCCAGTACGAAAGGTTCCCGGAAGATGTCGCATCGCCGCAACGACTCGGTCGGTCGGTTCGGAAACAGACGGCGGCCGCCTCGGCTCCGGCCATAGAGTCTGATAGCTCTCCCTTCCTCAGAAGCCCGTCCGGAGGCGCGCGGCCAGGTCATCGGACCAGTGGAACTCCCCGTCGTAGATGACAGGCAGCGAGGTCTGGCCCAGCGCGTCGGCCAACTCCGTAGCACTGAGCGAGTGGCTCGTCTGTTCGCCGTTCAGCGCGGCGCTGTCGTCGAACGGCAGGCGGTAGCTCTCGCCGGGCCGTTCCGGGGACACGACCGTACACTGCACGTCGAATCCTGTCTCCCCTTCGGAGAGCCAGACGACTGCAGGATGCGCGGGATTGGGAACGATGGAGTAGGTCCCGTCCCCGACAACCGCGTAGTCTTTACACATCATTATCCGCCGGCGAGCGAGTTCCAGCGCTCGCTGGATGCTGAATCCGTTACTGAGCAAGCGCGCGAAGGCGGTCCCGACCAGGGCGGCGTGCTTGTCCAGCACGTCGGTGAGTGTCACTGCGCCGGCGACTGCGCCCTGTTTGACCAGATCAAGCCCTTCATCGTAGGAGCCACAGGCGTTCAGGAAGAACGTTTGCGTTCGGGCTTCCGACAGCGACGACAGTGCCAGATTACCGTCGGGACAGCGCAGTCCCGCCTCGTCGCAGTGCCCGATGAAGTGGACGAACTCCGTCGGCTGCCGGAACACGTCGGCCAGTTCGTTGACCGACAGCAGTTCGCTGACCCGTACGTCCATGGGGAGGTCAGCTGCCCGATATATCTCCGTGACTTCTGTGTGTTCGTCTGCCATCTCCTCGTCGTTGAGGACAACCGCGACCTGTTGGCTGTCGGTGTCACGGTTCTGACTCCGGTAGCGGTTCACGTACGCTTCCGGTGGCGTTTTGCAGGCGTCTATCGGGTTCCCCGGCGCGAGCCACGAGTGCAGTTGGCCCTCGCGCAGGTTCGGCTCGATGACTGGCGGGCGCTCGGCCGATCCGCGACTCAGATACGAATCCGCCAGCGTTCTGTCGAGTAGTTCATCCTGATCAAGCCGTGAGCTGTCTGGCAGGTAGATGAGACTGAGCCGGTCAAGGAGGAAGGGCAGATAGCGGACCCGCTCCGGTTCGGGTGAGACGTACGTCGAGAGTGGCCACTCCGGCAGAATCGAGTTCACGGCCTCGTCGGAGACATCGATGTACCGCTCGAGCCGTCCAGCCGGCGACAGCGACCGAACTGTGTCCGGGTCGAGCGAGAGGGCGGACGTGATACGAGGGCCACTCTCGGCCGGGTCGACGCGTCTGACCAGACAGTCGAGGTAGAACACCTTCCGGAGCAGCGCCGCGACGCCGGTCTGTAGCGACGGCCACGCGTCGAAAGAGCGGTGTACCGACGTGCCGTCGGCCGTCAACAGTGCTGCATCCCGTGACTCGACTACCACTTCGGCCCCGAGATAGTACGCCAGCGGGGCGCTGACGAGCAGTTCCGCCTCGCACTCCGGAACACGGAGCGTGATACCAGTCTCTGGACGGTTCTGTCGCACCGGCTCCGGAATACGGGTTGTCTCGCCGGTCGTGACTATCGGCGGGTGTCCACGGAGTTCCGGATGCGAGCGGGACGGCTGCATCGTGTGATGCGCTCCGCTCAGATGCGTAATCGCCGTTGCGAGCCCTTCGGGCGTCGCGGGGACCTGCAGATGCGGCCGCTCCGTGTTCGTTTCCCAGACGAACCCGACGGTAATGCTCGTCGGCTCTTGGAAACTAAGCACGGTGGTAATACCGGCCGAATGGAGCGACGCCGGGCCGTCGAAGTGGACGTGGATCCGGATGTCGTCGACGACGCCCAGCGGGGATTCCCGGTCGCTATCCGCAGCACGGGCCTGCATCGTCAACAGGTACTCGCCTTCCTGCAGCGTTGTCGGTGAATCAACCGTCCCGCTATCGGCGTCAGTATCAACGCGGGTTACCATGGCATCGACCGCCGGCAGCGCTAACTCGGTGACGGACCCGCGGTAACAATCGTCGACACGCCGTGGTAACTGTTCTCCGTCAGTACTCTCTCGATTGTGTAATTGGTGCACCAGTGCGGTCGGGTCGGCCGTTTCCCCATCCCAGTCCAGCGCTTCACCGCCGTCCCGGCCCACCCGCTCGCCTGCCACCCCCCAGGTGACCATGTGTGCATATGTGGAACGTCATCTGATATATACGTACGGTTGTCAGCACGTCGTCACCGCCCACCACACCCCGGAACCGAACAAGTATTGATAACATTACACGCGCGTGGGTCAAAGGGTAGATTATTGTCGTATCGGTCCTGAATCGGATACATGAGCTACGAAACCGTACGGGAAGCGGACCCGGCAGTTGCAGACGCCCTTGAGGGTGAACGAGGCCGGCAGAACGACACACTGGCGATGATTGCCAGTGAGAACCACGTCAGCGAGGCTGTGATGGAGGCACAGAGCTCCGAACTGACGAACAAGTACGCCGAGGGCTATCCCGGCGAACGCTACTACGGCGGCTGCGAGTACGCCGACGACGTCGAGGAACTCGCTATCGACCGCGCGAAAGAGCTATGGGGCGCGGACCACGTCAACGTCCAGCCACACTCCGGTTCACAGGCCAACATGGGCGTCTATCTCGGCGTCCTCGAACCCGGCGACAAGATCCTCTCGCTTGACCTGACCCACGGCGGCCACCTCTCGCACGGCCACCCGGCGAACTTCGCCGGGCAGGTGTACGAAGTCGAACAGTACAAGGTCGACGAGGAAACCGGCTACGTCGACTACGAGGGGCTCCACGACCACGCAGAGGAGTTCGAACCGGATATCATCGTTTCGGGCTACTCGGCGTACCCCCGAGAGGTCGACTTCGAGCGGATTCAGGAAGCCGCCGATGCGGTCGACGCTTACCACCTTGCGGACATCGCTCACATCACTGGTCTCGTTGCTGCCGGCGTCCACGAGTCGCCGGTCGGCGTCGCCGACTTCGTCACCGGGTCGACGCACAAGACCATCCGCGCCGGCCGCGGTGGCATCATCATGTGCGACGAGGAGTACGCCGACGACATCGACGCTGCCGTCTTCCCCGGCTCGCAGGGCGGCCCGCTGATGCACAACGTCGCCGGCAAGGCTGTCGGCTTCGGTGAGGCGCTTGCTCCCGAGTTCGAGCAATACGCCCAGCAGACTGTCGACAACGCCATTGCGCTCGGCGAACAATTCAAAGAGCACGGCCTCTCGCTGGTCTCCGGCGGCACGGACAACCACCTCGTGCTCATTGACCTCCGGCCGTCCCATCCTGACACCACCGGCAAGGAAGTTGAGGAAGCGCTGGAGGAAGCTGGTATCGTCCTCAACGCCAACACGGTTCCCGGCGAGACCCGCTCGGCGTTCAACCCCTCGGGCATCCGCGCCGGCACGCCCGCGCTCACCACGCGTGGCTTCGACGAGGACGCCTGCCGCGAGGTCGCGGACCTCATCTACAAGGTCGTCGACGCTCCCCACGACGACGATGTCGTCGCGGAAGTCAGCGACCGCGTGGACGAGATGACCGACGAGTACACGCTGTACGAATAACGCCGGAAGCCTGCGGTTCTGCTATCCGCACACTTCGCAACTCACTTTTTACCATTTCCAGCCGACACGTCCGGTATGCTCCGCACAACTCGGCGCCGGCTACTCTCTGCACTGGGCGCGTCCCTGTCGATACTTGCCGGCTGTACACAGTTTGATGTCGAGTCCGGGGCGGAAACCGGACAGAGCGATGGCAGCGGGAGCGAGGCGACTGCGGCGGCCACGGTGTCAGAAACGGACACTGCTACTGTGACAACTGAGCGGGCCACTCCCGGCCAGACGACCGATGGCGAGGAACTCGACCTGCGGGAGGCCAACGTCGTCGGCGTTGAGGTCAGTGACGAGGACGGCGGCGACTACCGCTTCGACGTCACACTCTATCATGACGACGACGGCGAGGACGGCTACGCGAACTGGTGGCAGGTCGAAACCGTGACGGGCGACAGACTCGGCCGCCGGGACCTCTTGCACGCTCACTCGACGGCCCCGTTCACCCGGTCGGCGACGATTACGATTCCCAGTGACGTGGGCTGTGTCGTGGTCCGGGGGCACGACCAGACCCACGAGTACGGTGGGCAGGCGATGACGGTGGCTGTCCCGAGCGGCGCGACGCGGGCTATCCAGCAGGGAGCCGAGCGCAAGTCGGTTGCCGAGTCGGACTGTCCCTGAGTGGGAGCGTGCTAGCCTGTCGCGGCTGACTGAAATCCGGGACGTTCATACCGCCCCGCGCCGCCGTTGTACCTAATGACAGAGATTATCGACGGCAACGCCGTCGCACAGTCGATTCGGGACGACCTTGTTGCGTCCATCGACCGCCTCGCCGATGCCGGCCACCGCCCGTCGCTGGCGACGGTGCTGATGTCCGAGGACCCGGCCAGCGAGACGTACGTCTCGATGAAACAGGACGACTGCGAGGAGGTCGGTATCGAGGCCATCGACATCGACATTGACTCCGACGCGGACGCCGCCGAACTGTACGACACCATCGAGGACCTCAACGCCGACGAGGATGTCAACGGTATTCTGGTCCAGATGCCGGTCCCCGACCACGTCGAGGACAGGTCGGTCCTGCGCGCCATCGACCCGATGAAAGACGTCGACGGCTTCCATCCGGAAAACGTCGGTCGGCTCGTAGCCGGTGACGCACGCTACAAGCCCTGTACGCCACACGGTATCCAGAAGCTCATCGAGAGCGCGGGCGTTGACACCGAAGGCAAAGACGCCGTCGTCGTCGGCCGCTCGGACATCGTCGGCAAGCCGATGGCGAACCTGCTCATCCAGAAGGCACCCGGTGGTAATGCGACGACGACGGTGTGTCACTCCCGCACCGAGAACCTCGCCGAACGGACGCGCAACGCCGACATCCTCGTCGCTGCGGCCGGCGTCCCGGAGATGATCGACGGCAAGATGATACAGGAGGGCGCGACGGTCATCGACGTGGGTATCAACCGCGTCGACGCAGACACGGAGAAGGGGTACGAACTCGTCGGTGACGTGGAGTACGAGAGCGCAAAGGAGGTCGCTGGCGCAATCACGCCGGTCCCCGGCGGCGTCGGTCCGATGACTCGCGCGATGTTGCTGTACAACACGGTCAAAGCGACGGGCCTGCAACACGATATCGACGTCGACCTCCCCTGAATGCCGACGCTTGCGGATTTTGCGGACCGCGACGTGCACACCCGCCGAGTAACCAGAGAGACTGACACGGCGGGCGTAGACGGCGTCCGCGCCCGTGCTGACCGCGGCCTTCGCTGGGCGGTCGGCGCGCTCGTCACCGACCCGGCGGACCGCCTGCTGTTCGTCTACGAGGACGACATCTGGAAGCTCCCGGGCGGCGGCGTCGAAACCGGCGAGACGCGTCAGGAGGCAGTGTGCCGCGAGGTCCGCGAGGAGACCGGTGTGCGTATCGCTGTCGACGAACTGGCTGCCGTCACCGAGGTCACAGTAACCGACGGCGACCGCAAGGCGACGTTCTTCTTCGGGACCTATCGCGGGACGGCAGATGCAACGGCGCTCGCGTCGGACCCCGGCCTCGACGGCGAATCGATAGAGACCGTCACGTGGCGGGACTCGGTTCCCGAAAACTGTCTGGACGAGTCGCTTGTACGGCGACTCCGGTGACGGTTACACCGTGTCGTCCTCGATTCCGGTGAGCCAGTTTTCAGCTCTGACGAAGGCGCTCTCGTCGCCGGTGATGTACGACCCCAGGTCCCGCGCTGCATGGACGAGGCGGTTCGCGTCCGCGGGGTCGACATCGCCGTCCAGCGCCTCGACCCGCTTTCGATGGTCGCGAATCCGACCGGAGAGCTGTCGTGCGGTCGGTTCCGAATTGGCGTCCAGATACGTCCGCACGTCGCGCTGATAGCTGTCGACAGCGGCCGACATCGCCAGCCCGTACGGCACGCGAAGGGCCGACGGGACCTCGTCGACGGCCGGACGGTCGCCGTCATCAGCCCCGCCGAGCAGTTCATAAAAGTACCGCTCTGCCGGGTCGCCGCTGCGTAACTCCCGGGCGAGGTGTGCGCCGACGTGCTGGAGTTCGACCGCGGCGACGAACGTCGGGTCGAGCGGGCGGAGCTCGCCCGCGTCGATGAACCCTCGCTTGCGCGTGTACTCCCGGCAGCGCTCCGCTGCCGCGTCGGCGACTTCTCGGGTCGTATCCGCATCGATTCGGCTCCGCACCGGCGTCAGGTCGAGCGTGGCCGGTGCGTCGGTGTGTTCGGTGTGCTCGTCGATGCCGACACTGTGGATGCTGCCACAGTCCGGACAGGCAATGCTTCCCGTCTCGTAGTACCGCCACCGCGTGCCACAGTCCTGACACTCGCGCTCCCCGCGGACTTTCATACCTGATGCTGAGAGGGCAGCCCTCAAGATTGTTCCGTGAGGGCTGTCTACACCAACGTATGCGCTCGGAAGACGAGATCCGTGAGCAGTACGAGTTCCTTGCTGAACAGTTAGACGACGAGGAGATGGACCACGAGCGGGTCCGAATGATGTTTACCCACTACAAGCGGGCACTTGGATGGGTACTTGAGGAAGAACACATCTAGGTTAGTTACAGCTTACATTCGATTCTAATTCGATAACTAACATCTGCTGGACGGGGCCGGTACTTTTAAGTTATTCTGCCCCATTCGACCAAGTGACGCTTCGCTTGGAGGGCCGAAGCGTCAGCGGGGACCAATTCAGGGCGGCAAGCGGTCGCGTTTTTCGCGACCGCTTTCCACTTACTTCGCTGCAAACAACCTGACACGAGTGATTTCTGTACGTCCAGAAAGTGACTACTGGACGATGTGATGGACTTGCTGAACAGGTCTGCCTCTGTCGCGCTCCCAAGCCATTCCAGTTTGACCTCATTAGTGAGTTTCCCATTGCCGCCCTTGGACCACCGCGCTCTACTTTCAATTCAGACGCGACCTGTACTGTCGGCGTGAACGTGGCCTTCTCCCCTCCACGTTGAGCGTGGTCGCAACCCGGTCTTCCAGAGAGTCAGCTATCGCTCTGCGTTCTGCCGCGATGACGGTGGGGCCAACTACAGCCTTGCTTTCACACAGGACCGTTCTATCATCTCTCTCCTGGGCTGACAAATAATACTGTTGCCATCAGTTTCCGGAGAATGATGATATACTGACTGTATTTACCGTATGGACAAAACGATGACTGAGGGCCTAAATACAGAAAATTCGATACCCGAAACTACTGAAACCACCTCAAGTTCTCTGGGCCGATATATTTAACAGTATAGATACTAAATCATTACATAGGAGAATCGATGCACGATTTGACAGGATTCCAGCGTGACCTTCTCTACGTGATCGCTGGCAGGGAGGAACCCCACGGCTTAGCTATCAAGGAGGAACTCGAAGCGTACTACGAGAAGGAGATCCATCACGGTCGCCTGTATCCGAACCTCGACACGCTTGTCGACAAGGGGCTGGTCGAAAAGGGCCAGCGCGACCGCCGGACTAACTTCTATACGCTCACGCGTCGCGGGCGTCGTGAGATAGACGCCCGCCGCGAGTGGGAAGACCAGTACGTCGACCTCTGAGGATGTTGCACCGCGGCTTGTGCTGAGGCCGTCGTATCGTCGGCAGTGATAAGTCCGTCTTCGGTGACGGGAGCGGATAACGCTACGATGACGACATTCGTCGCTGGAGACATACAACACCTTGTACGCCTGTAGCCCAGTCGACGGAGTCGTTCAGCGTCATGTGGTGCCAGGTTGGTTCACCATCGGTGACTCGTGGCACTCGACCACGAACCTGGCTCCGCCGCTCTCGGCCTCAGTGACCGAGATTTCCCAGCCATGGGCCTGCACGATGTCTTTAACGATAGCGAGGCCGAACCCTGTCCCCTCCGTGTTCGTCGTATATCCCTGTTCGAACACGGCGTCGCGCTCCTGGTTGGGGATGCCCGTGCCGGTGTCTTCAACATAGAAGCCGACGCCGTCGGGTAAGGACCCGACTTCGACAGTCAGGTCGGTCGACTCGTTATGTTCGACGCTGTTCCGGAACAGGTTCTCGAACAGATTCCGGAGCCGATTACGGTCACCGTCGAGTTGGAGCGTCGTTTTGACGACGAGGGTCGCCCCGCCAGTCTCGACGCTCTGCCAGGCATCGTAGGCAATCATCTCGAGATCAACCTCGTCTGTTTCAGTGACCGTTTCACCTGAGCGAGCCAGCGTGGGCGAGTCGTCGATAATCGATTCCATACGCTCGAGTTGCTCTTGAATCGCGTTGATCGACGCGTCGTGGCTAGCATCGACATCGCGCTCAAGCAGACTGAGACGTCCGCTTGCGACGTTCAGCGGGTTCCGGAGGTCGTGCGCAACGATGCTCGCAAACTGGTCGAGCCGTTCGTTCTGCCGTTCCAGTTTCCGCTTTCGCTGTAGTTGCTCGGTCACGTCCCGGGAGTTGAGGACGATGCCCTCGACGAACGGGTCGGCAAGCAGATTTGTCGCGCGCGCTTCGATGAAACGCCAGCCACCCGCTGCGTCGCGGAACCGCACGACGTACGTGCCAGAGTAGCCGTAATCGTCGACGTACTTGGCCAAATCCTCAGCAACATCCCGTCTATCATCGGGATGGATGTATTCAATGACGTTCTCGCCGACCAGCTCGGTCGGCTCGTATCCGAGTATCTTCTCGACTGGCTGGCTGACGTACGTGAACTCCCCGACCTCGTCCAGTATAGTTACCATGTCCGAAGACCGCTCGATGAGTCGCTGAAACCGCTCTTCCGCGATACGACGCTCAGTCACGTCACGGTAAATGAGCAGTTCTCCGATCACTGAGCCAGTTTGGTCGGTGAGCGTCGAACAGTTGATATCGAAGTACCGGGGCCCGCTGTTGGACTCGATGACAACATCGGCGTCGGCACTGTCGTCGCCGTCTGGTAGCGAGTCGTAGGACGGCATGACCTCCGTCGCAGACCGGCCCAGCGCCGTCCCTTCATTGTCGAGGAGGGCTGCGCCAGTCTCGTTTACGTCGACAAGCCGCTCGTCTTTATCGACGACGAAGACGGGGTCGGCCATTTCTTCGACGAGCGTGTGCCTCGCGACGGGCATCAGGTCAAGGAGGTCAAAGCGAAAGAGCGCGATCGCGAAGACAATCCCGGTAAAAGTGAATGCGAACGCCGTCTGGTCTGCGGATCCCATCGGACCGCTGCCGAAGACGAACACCACGCTCGCAATCAGCGGAATAATGCCGCCAAGCAACATCAACGTCGCCTGTGTTCGGTACCGACCGCTCCGCCTGAGTCCGAAGAGCGCGACGATGACGTACGTCGTCCCTATCAGACTATACTGGTACAGGAGATTGAGCCAGAAGATGGGGCCGTTCTCGCGCTCTGGATTCGCGAGCGGCGGTCCCTGCACGAACCCGTCGAGGGTCCACATCAGGTCGTGTGACTGTGCGGTCACGACAAACCCCAAAATGACGACCGGCGGAGCGAGCAGTAGCGCCCAGCGTCGGCGAGTGAGAACCGATTCCCGGCCGCTGTATGTCAGCCCGAACCAGAACTGCGTTGGCCCGAGTCCGAGCAACCCGAGGTATTTGACAAGGAGACCGGCCCGGTACGTCGACATAGACGTGCTTGCTGCCAGTATGCCGTTACCGAGCGAATAAACCGCTACGCAGACCATTATCGCGGCGAGCGGGACCGCTCCGCGGACTCCCCTCCGGCGGATCGCAATGCCAGCAATTCCCAGATTTATACCGAAAGCGATGAGGAGAATCCACGTCGGTATGCCTGGCGCTAATCCCACACAAAGGAGTTGATTTAGGGCTTGTTTATAACTTCCTTCTATTATCAATGTTGAATAAGTATGTCTGTGAGTACATACATTATGCCTGAATATACCGTCTTATCCATGGATAACGGAAGACAGTAGACAGCAATCAGGTAGTCGATGTTTGATTGAGTGATACTCGTGGGAATACAAATACCGGAAACTGAGGGCGGAGGTGTGTCTGTGCTAAGAGCGATGATGTAATATTTCACGCATACAGCCTCGATTATCGGCAGAATACACTGTCTGTTTCATGCCAGTATGTAGCTCTCAAGCCAGAGACAACTTCCGAGAGATGTAATAGGCTGTCATAGCGGAGAGAGGAGTGAATCAGTCGCCGCATCTCGGACATTTCAGACTAGACATCAGGTAAACGGGTGCGGAACGAATGTATGACATCACCAACTGTTAACTCACAACTCACGTATGGGCGCTATGTCGACCCTCCTGCAACTATCCCCGGAGCCGATTCAGGCGACCGTGTTTCGAATCCTGCTTGCGGGGGCGCTCGGGATGTTTCTGGGCCTCGAGCGGGAGTGGTCACAGAAGTCAGCCGGTGTGCGGACGTTTGCACTGATTAGCCTGCTCGCTGCGGTGTTCACGCTGGTCGAGAACCAGGCGCTGCTCGTCGTCGGCGGCGTGCTGGTCATCGTGCAAGGGATCTTGCTCGCAGTGCAGGGACTCCTTGACGATGGGGAAGAAGAGGGGCTCTCACTCACTACCTCTGTATCGATGCTCGTTGCATACGGCATCGGGGCGCTGGTCGCACAGGGGTTCATCCTCGAAGGCGTTTCAGTCGCGGTTTTCTCGTCGCTCCTGCTGGTGCTCAAGCGGGAACTCCATTCCTTGGCGTGGGGGCTCTCCCGCGAGGAACTGCGGTCGGCGACGGAGTTCGCCATCATCGCCTTTGTGATCTACCCCTTGCTCCCGTCAGAACCGGTCGAGATACCCGGCGGACTGGTTGACGTGGCCGTGGAACTGCGCGTCATCTGGCTGATGGTAGTGTTCGTCGCCGGCATCGGCATCGTCAACTACGGCATCGTCCAGACGTACGGCGGCCGTGGTATCGCCGTCACCGGCTTTTTCGGCGGCCTTGCGTCGTCGACGGCGGTAGTCGGGACGATGCTCGACCACGTTCGACAGCGGCCGGACGCCACCTCGTACGCCGTGGCTGCGATTCTACTGGCCGACGCAGCGATGGCGCTCCGGAACCTCCTCATTACCGTGTTTTTCACTATCCAGCGGGGCGTTCTGGTCGAAGCGATCATTCCGCTGGGGGCCGTCATTGTCGGCAGTGTCGTTGTTGCCGCATACACCGCTGATTGGTCTGAGACGGTCGATATGGGGCTTGAAAGTCCGTTTTCGCTTCGGAATGCACTTGCCTTTGGCGGGGTATTCCTGCTGGTCGTGGTCGCTGGCGGGTTCGCGGAGACGCAGTTCGGGACGGCGGGCCTCTACATCACGTCGGCGCTCAGTGGCCTCGTTTCCAGTGCCGGGGCGACGACTTCCGCTGTGTTGCTGTACCGCGGCGGCGCTATCGACGGGCCGACGGCGATGGTCGCCATTCTGACCGCAACTGCCGCCAGCATCATGGTCAAAGCAGCGTTGACTGCCTCGGGGCCGAACCGCGCCTTCGCCACGCGTGTCGCGTTCTGGAGTTCAGTGGTCCTTGGCGTCGCCACGGTACTGGCGCTGGGGCTCTTGATTTAAAACTGGTAGCGCCGGTCGTCCTTGTCCTGTTGCTGGGGGAAGTCGTTCCCGGTCATCTGGTCGAAGGTCATCCCCGAGAGGTACTCGTCGTACGTGCAGTCGTAGCTCGACCGGAGGTGGAAATCCAGCGTCCCGCGGTCGACGGTCGACTGAAACAGCATGTGGACCGCGCGCCTGACGAGTTCGTCCGGGTCGTCCGGGTCGAGTGCGACTGACAGCATCGCGAGTTCGTTGCGCGTCTCGCGGTCGATCGAGAGTGCGAACTCGTCGTCGAAGTCGCCGTACGCCGCTTCGATATCCTCCTGTAGATCCTCAAGGCTCATACGAAAGAGGACGATGAGCGCGAGGAAACCACTTACGACTCGTCTGGGACCGTACCCCGAAACGCAGGTGTCGACGATTATAACATATGATAAATTATATCATGGACTAAACATAACGACGGGTAGCGGTCAACTACCGAAGGATTCAGATCAGATAATGACAGGTGGTGGGGACGAGACAGCAGCGTCCAGTCAACCCGATGGGCTGCTAGAGCGGCTTCACGCAGTCGTCCTGAACAGGAGCTACACGGCGAAGTTCGCTGTCGCCCTGGCAGTAATCGTCATCGTACTCGCAGCCGTCGGTTTCGGCAGCTATCTGCAGATACAGGAACGGATCGTCAGCGACGCGGCGACGGACCTCGAAACGTCGGCCACGCATCACGCCGACAGTATCGAGCAGTGGCGGACGACCACCGAGACGGAGACGATTGCTATCGCAGCTGCAGGCGTGTACGACACTGGGACGTCCACAGACATCAGACAGTACCTCACCACGGCAGAGTCGTCACAGGTTCGTTCGCTCCACTACGTCTCCACCGTCAACGGCTCCCAGATGGTTGTCGCCAGCACTGAGACGAGCACAGAAGGCCGGTCACCGTGGGCGGTCGAACCCGTCTGGGAGTCCCCTGTACTGGCGGCGATGAACGACACCACTGGTACTGAGACAGTCGTGCGATCGACAACATACGCGGACGGTGACGGCTATTCGATAGCGTTCGTGACTCCCGTCCCCGATAGCGATGGGGCACTAGTTCTGGTTGCCCGGGTCCCAGCCGCACAGTTTCACGATGGGCGCAACGGGTTCAAAACGCAACTGCTCACCGGGGACGGGGGCCCGCTTATCGGCGGTCAGGGCGATTCCACGCCCATCAGTCAGGACGGCCGCCGAGCCGCGACAGCGGGCCAAACGACGACCATCGAAACTGGGGACCGCGTCGCAACGTACACACCCGTCAACGGCACGTCGTGGGTGGTTGTGACGAGCGCTGAGCGCGAGTCGCTGTACGGAACAAGCCGGCTCGTCCGCTGGGGATTCCTCGCTGTCATCGGGACGGCAGCCATCTCGCTGGGCGTCGCAGGGTACCTCTTCGGACAGCACACGGTTCGGCCTCTGAGACAGCTCCGTCACCGGACGCAGGCGATGGAACAGGGTGACCTCGGTGTTGACATCTCGACAGCCCGGCAGGACGAGGTCGGGCGGCTGTACGACGCCTTCGGAAATATGCGGGACACGCTCCGGAGACAGATACAGCAGGCGCAGGCAGCCCGGAAGGAAGCTGAGCGTTCGAGCCACGAACTCGAGCGCCAGAACGAGCGGCTGGACGAATTCGCATCGACGCTGAGTCACGACCTCCGAAACCCGCTCACGGTCGCCCGGGGGCACGTCGAACTGCTTGCGACGCGGCTGTCGGACCCGGGGACGGATTCGGCTGATCTCCAGTCCCACATCGAGAAACTCGAGGCCGCACACGACCGTATCGAGTCGATAATCGACGACGTGTTGACGCTGACGAGAAAGGGCGCAAGCGTCGAGGAGACGGCCCCGGTGCCGCTGGAGGCCGTCATCACCGATGCGTGGGACAACATCGACAACAAAAGCGCCAGCATCGAAGTCGCGGGCAGTCGAACCATCGACGCCGACCGGACGCGACTCTTGCGAGCCCTCGAAAACCTGTTTCGCAACGCCATCGACCACGTCGGCCCGGAAGTGACCGTCACGGTCGGGCTGACGGACCACGGGTTCTACGTTGCCGATGATGGGCCGGGGATTCCGACCGACGCGGTCGACAACATCTTCGAGTACGGCCACACGACGAGCGAGGACGGAACTGGGCTCGGCCTCTCTATCGTCAAGACCATCGCGGAAGCCCACGGTTGGCGGCTGTACGTCGATACGACCTACCCCGACGGCGCGATGTTCGTGTTCGCGGACGTGTTCAGCGAGGACGAACCGGACTGGTACGGAACCGAGTTCGAGTGGGGACGATCCGAAGCCAGCGACTGAGACTATCGGCTGTCGCTATTGCACGCTGCTTTCGATTCTGGGGCGGCATTTTTCCAGACGGACAGCCGATGGGACGCGCGACAACGACCGCCACGCACAAATCAGGACAGGGCTAAGCGAGGGTATGACCGACCAGTCGACAGCGACGGACCGCCCGGAAGGCGTGCCCGCGGACCCGTCGGCTGTCCAGAACGCGCTCGTGGAGTGGTACGAGGCGGACCACCGCTCGTACCCGTGGCGAGAGACGACAGACCCGTACGAGATTCTCGTTTCCGAGGTGATGAGCCAACAGACCCAACTGGACAGGGTCGTCGACGCCTGGGAGGATTTTCTGGACCGCTGGCCGACCGCAGCGGCACTGGCCGAGGCCGACCGGTCGGACGTGGTGGGCTTCTGGACCAGTCACTCGCTGGGATACAACAACCGGGCGAAGTATCTCCACGAAGCAGCCGGTCAAGTGGTCGATGACTACGACGGCGAGTGGCCCCGCGACCCGGACGGCCTCAGCGACCTGATGGGGGTCGGTCCCTACACCGCCAACGCTGTCGCCTCCTTCGCGTTCAACAACGGGAACGCCGTCGTCGACACGAACGTCAAGCGCGTCCTGTACCGTGCCTTCGACGTGCCTGACGACGATTCGGCGTTTGAAACGGCTGCGGGCACGCTCATGCCAGCAGGGCAGTCGCGGGTCTGGAACAACGCTATCATGGAATTGGGTGGTGTCGCCTGCGAGAAAACGCCGGATTGTGACGGCGCACAGTGCCCCTGGCGCGAGTGGTGTTCGGCATACGAGACGGGCGATTTCACCGCACCGGATGTCCCGACCCAACCCGAGTTCGAGGGGAGCCGTCGACAGATGCGTGGCCGCGTCATCTCGGCGCTCAAGGAGTATGACGACCTGCGACTGGACAAACTCGGTCCGCGTGTGCGCGTCGACTACGCACCTGAGGGGGAGTACGGCCGGGAGTGGCTCCGCGGCCTGCTGGACGACCTTGCGGACGACGGCTTGGTCGATGTCGAGGTCGGCGATGGCGAGACGGTCGCGCGTCTCCAGCGCTGACCGCGAGTGGCATACACACTTGAACCCATGCGGTCAATACGTCCACAATGGCTGGCTTGCCGGGTTCGGTCGCTCTTATCATCGTCGCAACCGCTGTCATCTGGAAGGGGAGTGCCTACTTCGAGCGGGCCGCGGAACGGCTGAGCAAGTACTACGGATTACCAGTGGCGGTCCACGGCGCAATCGTCGTCGCCGTCGGGTCAAGCTTTCCTGAGATTAGTTCAGTCGTTATCAGCACCGTCATCCACGATGAATTCTCGCTAGGCGTCGGTGCTATCGTCGGGAGCGCGATATTCAATCTGCTCGTGATTCCGGCCCTCGCAGCGCTTTCGAGCGAGGAGCTTCGGTCCACGCGTGACATCGTCCACAAAGACGCCCAGTTCTACATCATCAGCGTCCTCATCCTCTTTATCGTGTTCGCGCTCGGGGCGACGTACGTCCCGGGCGGCACCAACCGGGCGGCTATCCTGACCCCGACGCTCGTCGCCGTTCCGCTCATGGCCTACGGTATCTACGTCTTCTTGCACCAGCAGGACGCCAGTGAGCACGTCGCAGACGAAACCCACAGCGTCCGTCCGGGACGGGAGTGGGGAATGCTGGGGGTCGGACTCGTCATCATCACGGTCGGCGTCGAGGGGATGGTTCAGGGTGCGCTCTCTCTCGGTGTCATCTTCGATACGCCGACGTTTCTCTGGGGGCTGACAGTTATCGCCGCCGGCACGAGCCTTCCCGATGCCTTCGTCAGCGTTCGCGCGGCGAAAGACGACGACAGCGTCACGAGCCTGACGAACGTCCTGGGAAGCAATACGTTCAATCTGCTAGTGGCGATTCCAGTCGGTGTTCTTCTCGCGGGCCGGGCGACCATCGATTTCCTCGTGGCGATCCCGACGATGGGCTTTCTCGGGGCTGCAACGCTGGTGTTCATCGTGTTTATCCGGACCGATCTCGAACTCACCGACCGCGAAGCGTACACCCTGCTTGGGCTGTACGTGGTGTTCGTCTGCTGGATGGCCCTCGAATCGGTCGGGCTTATTGAGACGGTCAGCGGTATTTGAGGCGGGTCCACAGTGCCGTCACTGGTGAGCCAGCATCCGCCCTCGATGCCCTCGGGAAACTGCCCTGTTGGGCTTACTCATCGCCTTCTCCGGGCGATAGTTCGCGGGAATACACAGCCTCGTCGTAGGGATCGCCACCGATAGTCAGTGTGCGAACATTAGTCCGCTCGAAGCCGAGATTCTCGAAGAACTCCCGGCTCCGGTCGTTCGAGGCCAGGTCGAGCGCCCGGAACTGCTCGACGCCGTGCTCCAGAAAGATGTCTTCGAGCCGGTCGTACAGTGCCGTCCCGACACCCTCACCGTGGTGCTCCGGATGGACGTACAGCCGCAGCATCGTTCCCATCGTATGCATAGTGATACCCTGAGTGAAGCCGATAATTTCGCCGTCTTGTTCGGCGACCAGCAGTGTCGCCTCGATATCGTCGAGGTCGTTGGCGGGGACGCCGCCGGCCCAGCCGTGGAGCGCGCTACCCAGTGGGTCGGCGTACCAGTCGGATATCGTCTCGTCGATGACCTCGGAGTCCAGCGAGTCGTAGGCGTCGTGCCACGCTGCCCGTGCGACCCGGCGGATGCCGTCGGCGTCGGCGTCGAAGGCTCGGCGGATAGCCGTCATCTGTGCCTCGACGCCGGACAGAGTGATTGTTCCGAGCCGGCTTTACACCGGGTAGACTGACGCGATAGACGGCGCAGTCCCGGCGGCTCGGCCGGATGCTGAATCGTGTCGCGTACCATAGATGCTGTGTCTATCGGTTCGTTTGGGCTATCATGGCTAATATCCTCTCCTTGGTGTGTGAACCGCTCTCACTATCTATAATGGTTTATCATTAGGTTTATGTAGGTGACACCCATTGATGCTCTTGTATGAGGACAGTCATCCTCGGTGTCATCGGCTCCGACGCGCACGTCGTTGGGATTACCATTCTGGAACGAGCGTTCGAAGCGGCAGGGTTCAACGTAGTCAACCTCGGTGTCCAGTCGTCCCAGTCGGAGTTCATCGACGCCGCGGATGAACACGACGCCGAAGCGATACTCGTTTCGTCGCTGTACGGCCACGCCGAGCAGGACTGCCAGGGATTCCAGCAACAAATTAACGAGGCAGGACTCGACGTGACGACGTACATCGGCGGCAACCTCGCCGTCGGGCAGGACTCCTTCGAGGAGACGCGGGAGACGTTCAAAGCGCTCGGCTTCGACCGGGTCTTCAATTCGGAGACCGACCCGGAGGAAGCCATCGAGGCACTGAAAGCCGACCTCGGCCACCGCTCCCGTGAGGAGGCCTCGTCCGAGAAGGTCCAGCTCGGCTCCTGAACCACGGACGCCTTTTTTAGCCGCTCACGCCAGCAAACCATACGTAATCCGGAACACTCTCAGCTACTGCTGCCGGTCGATCGCGCACAGCCCGGGATGCTTTACGACCAGAGTGAGTATGGTATACAATGTCGCATATGACTGCTGAGCTGAGTGACGGTACCGAAATCAAGAATATTCACGACGTGGTCGAAGGGTCGAACGGTGTCCACCTGAAGAAGGAGGTCGGCGGTGGCGGGCTCGAACGGGTCGCGTACATCCCGTATCCGAACCTCCTCTACGTGTACCACGACAACTGAACGTCGGCCAGAGCGACCTTCGTAATCATGGTAATCCGGCAGCAGAACCGAGACTAGCGACGCACCTAGTCCCCCACCAATATATCGGCCCCACTGCATAGGTCTGCCATGTCCGAACCACGCGTCGTCGGCGTCGTCGGCAGTCTCAGGGAGCAGAGTTACACCAGAGTCGGCATCGAGCGCGCACTCGCTGCCGCCGAAGAGACGGGAGCGACGACGGAACTGCTCGACCTCCAGGAGTTCGATCTGCCGGTGTTCGACGCCGACCACCGCGAGGCCGGTGACGCCGTCGCGTTCGCTGACAGCATCCACGCGGCTGATTCAGTTTTGCTGGGGACGCCGGTGTATCACGGGTCCTATTCCGGCGTGTTGAAGAACGCACTCGACTACTGCGGGTTCGACGAGTTCGAACACAAGACCGTGGGGTTACTGGCGGTCGCTGGCGGGGGCTTTCCCATCACCGCACTCGAACACCTGCGCTCGGTCTGTCGGGCGCTGAACTGCTGGGTCATCCCACATCAGGCTGCAGTTCCGAACGCGCGCAACCATATCGCCGATGGCCAGATAGTTGACGCCGACATCGAGGAACGCGTGGTGACCCTCGGCGAGGAAGCGGTCCAGTACGCGAACATCGAGCCGGACCCGGCGTGTTTCGAGAGTGCGGAGAACGTCGGAGCGGATGATTAGCCGTGAGGACCACTCTGCGTGTCCGAACTGTGAGCGGCCGGTTCGAAGGAGCGGACGATTAGCCGCGAGGACCGCCGTGGGTGTCCGAGCCGTGAGCGGCCGCTGACCGAGAGAAGGAAACGGTCAAACCGACCCACGTCTTATTGACGGTCGTGACTCAGTGGGTCGAGAATCCGACCGGTGGCCGGGACCGGGGGCCAACCGCGCTGGTTCGCGCGTGGGTCGAGATACTACGGCGTCCGCGGCGCTTTTTCCGCACCGGCGTCGCGCCGGGCGACCAGGCTCCGGGGCTGGTGTTTGCGGCGACGGTTGTCCTCTTCGAGGAGGTGAGCCGCTATGCCGTCGTCAATCTGGCCGAGCGGGGGCTACTTTCGACAGGGCCGTTCGATTACCCCGCTATCGGCGGGTTCTCGCCCGGCGTTGCGGTACTGGCGCTGTTTGCTATCCTCGTGTTCGTCACGCCGGCAACGGTACATCTGACGGCGGCGTTGCAGACGCTGCTGTTGCTCCCCGTCGCGTCGGACCGCGGCGGCGTCAGTGAGACTGTGCAGGTGATGTGCTACGCGATGGCCCCCTGTCTGCTGGCGGGTCTGCCGAGCGCAGAGGTCCGGGTGCTCGTCACCGCCTGGGGCGCAGGGCTGTACCTGATCGGGACCGCTGTCGTCCACAACGTCAGGCTCCCGGTGGCTGCAATCGTCGGGGCCATCCCCGCCGCGATTATTTTCGGCTACGGCTTCCGTGGCTTCCAGGCCCTCTCGGTGCTGGCCGCTAACTACGGGTTTTAGGGTCCGGCGGCGTGCGTTTCCGCACGATGCTCAGTATTGATATCGACCAGTTCATGCTGGAACTCAAGGATGGAGCGTTCAAGAGCGTCGGCCCCTCAAACAAGGAAGCGACGATCAAGATGTACGACGTGGACGGCGTCGACGTTCGCGAATACGGCGACAAGCGCGTGAAAATTGCCTTCGAAGACGAACAGGGAAGCGAAATCGAGGTCGCCCTGTTCCCGGAACAGGCGAAAGCCGTCGCTTCAGGGCTAGAGCTACTCGAAGAGGAAAGCGAGATGTTCGAATAGAGATCCCGTTTGGCTCGTCCGGAATTCGACAACCGTTTTAGGCCCGACATGCTTGCACCGTGTAATGGGTTCGTGTATCATCTGCGGCAAATCTGTCGAAGGACGCATCTGTGACCTCCACGAGGAGGACGCCCTGTTCGAGTTCCGTGGCTCGCGTGCCGACCAGCTATCGGTCGACCGCTACTACCGCGGCAGTGTTGACGGCTTCGCCGAGTTCGGCGTGTTCGTCGACATCGGCGACAGCGTAACGGGGCTGCTCCACCGGAGCGAACTGGACCAGCGGCTCGATTCCCTCGACTGGGACTCGGGCGACACCGTCTACGTCCAGGTCAAGAACGTACGGGACAACGGCAACGTCGACCTCGGCTGGTCGATCCGCCAGTCCGAACGCGAGTTCCGCGGCGTCCTCGTAGACGACCCGGAAATCGGCCATTCCGTCCTGCTTGAGAACGAAGACGACGAGGTGGACGAGGAAGCAGCGCCTGAATCGACAGCCGACGAGTCAACAAGCCAGAGTGACGACGAGTCGAGTGCGGACGACGACTCCGGCGCAAGCCAGCCTGACTCCGAGAGTTCCACAAGCGCTGGTGCTGTCAGCCGAGCCAGCGACGACGACCGCGTCGAGGGCACTGCGTCCGTTGGCGGCAACGACAGTGGGTCGAACACCGCCGTCATGACCGAGTCTGACGAGGAAGCCGACGCAGAGAGCGAGGCAAGCCAGTCAGACGAGACGACCGATGAACCGGTCGCCGCGGCTATCGGCGACCTTGACGACCACGTCGGTGCGGACGTTCGGCTGGAAGGCGAAGTCGTCGGCATCCGACAGACCTCCGGGCCGACAGTGTTCGAACTGCAGGACGAGACCGGCACTGTCGATTGCGCGGCCTTCGTCGAAGCGGGTGTCCGCGCTTACCCCGAAGTCGAAGAAGACGACTACATTCGACTGTCGGGCGACGTCCGTGAGCGACGTGGCGAACTGCAGGTCGAGACCGAGGACCTCGACGTGCTCGAAGCAGAAGAGCGCGAAGAAGTCGAACAGCGGCTCGCCGACGCGCTCGATGATGAGGCCCGACCCGACACGGCCGACCCGCTCGCCGAAGACACGGCGGTCGCGGCCCTCTCCGATGAACTGGTCGAGGCGGCGACCCAGATCCGGAAAGCAGTGCTGACCGACCGACCGGTCATCGTCCGCCACGCTAACACTGCCGACGGCTACCTCGCCGGCAGCGCGCTCGAACGGGCGGCGCTCCCGCTCGTCACCGAGCAGCACCGCCGCGCCGACGCGAAGTATCACTACTTCGACCGGCGACCTATCGAGGGCGGCGTCTACGACATGGACGACGCAACGAAGGACACGACGACGATGCTCGACAACCGAGAGCGCCACGAGGAGAAGCTCCCGCTGTTCGTCTTCGTCGCCGCCGGCGGCACGCGCGAGAGCCTCGACGGCTTCGACCTGCTGAACGTCTACGGCGCGCCGAGCGTCGTCATCGACGACATCGACGTTGACGGCGCAGTCGTCGACACAGTCGACGCCGTCGTCTCGCCCTCGGCTGACGCCGTTTCCGAGACCACCTCGACGGCGCTCGCGGCCAACGTCGCCGCACACGTCAACGAGGACGTTCGCGACGACCTGCAACACCTCCCGGCCGTGAGCTTCTGGGAGGATATCCCCGAGCCGTACATCGACGCCGCCAGCGGGGCCGGCTACGACGAGACTGCGGTGTCGGAACTCCGCGAAGCTGTCGCCCTCGAAGCCCACTACCAGTCCTACGAGGACAAGCGCGAACTCATCACCGACCTCGTGTTCGGCGACGACGAGGAAGACGTGGGCGGCCTGGCCGGCCACATCGCCGAGCAGTTCCGCGAGAAGGTTGACGAAGAGGTGTCCACCGCTCGAGCCAACCTTGACCACCGGACTGTTGACGGCGTTGACATCGCCGTGCTCGACACGGACGCGTTCACTCACCAGTACGAGTTCCCGCCGGAGTCGCTCCTGCTCGACGAACTCCACCGGGATGTCCGCGACGAGAGTGACGCCGTGCTCGGCATCTCAACGGACACGATGTACGTCCGTGCCAACGGTGATCTGGACCTGCACGAGCTAGTCAACGAGGTCAGCGAGCGAGTTCCCGAAGGCGGCGTCGCGACACGGAGCGTCCGCGAGGGGACCATCCGCTATCTGGCTGGCGAGCGCCCGGCTGTCCTCGACGCCACGCTCGACGTGCTGGCCGACGAACTGTAACGCAACAGACTTTTTCTCCCTGCCGGCAGTCTGACCGGGCATGAGCAACGGCCCCGTCAACGAAGCCGACCTCGACTGGACCGACCACGAACACGGCGACCGGACGTTCAAGCGCAAGCAGATCGGTGACGCCGCCGGGGGTGAGCAACTCGGTGCGAGCCTCTACGCCGTCCCGCCGGGCAAGCGGCTCTGGGTGCGCCACTACCACGAGGGCAACGAGGAAGCAATATTCGTCCGTGGCGGAACGGGAACGCTCCGGCTCGGCCCCGAGGCCGACGAACACGCGCTGGAACCGGGCGATTACGTGGCGCTCCCGGCTGGCGAAGAGAGCGCGCATGAAATCGAAGCCGGTGAGTCTGAACTCCGGCTGCTGATGGTCTCGACGATGGAGGAGCCGGACATCACTGTCTACCCCGACCGGGAGATGGTCGGACTGTACGCCGGGTCGCCTCCGGGCGGCGAGAAAGCAGACCGGACGCTGTCGACGTATCTCGACAGGAACGCCGAAAAAGAGTACTGGGAGGAGTGAGTCGCTAGCGGCTACCGACCTCGAACTCCGACAGCATCGTCTGGAGCCGCTCCGATTGGTCGGCGAGTGATTCGATGCTGGCACTGACTTGTGACATGGACGCGGCCTGCTCCTCTGCCGTCGCCGACGCGGTTTCGGTTTCCGCAGCGGTCGCCTCACTGATGTCCACGGCTTCCTCGACCATCGCCACCGTTTCCTCGGTCGTGGCGGCCTGGTCATCGGTCGTGTCGCTGATCTCCTGAATACCGTTGTCGGTCGCCTCGGCGTTTTCAGCCACTTGCGTGAACGTGTCGACGACAGCTTCCACGGCTTCGGTACTCTCTTGCATGTCCTCCTTGGCTCCCCGTGCCTCCGTGACCGTGGTTTCGGTCTGCGCCTGGGTCTCCGCGATGAGCTGTTCGATTTCGCTTGCCGAGGTTTGCGTCTCCTCAGCTAGCTGTTTGACCTCGTCCGCAACGACGGCGAACCCGTCGCCGCCAGATCCGTTCCCGGCCCGGGCTGCCTCGATGTTGGCGTTCAGGGCCAGCATGTTCGTCTGTTCGGCGATGTCGCCGATGAGTTCGACGATGTCACCGATCTCGGCCATCTTCTCGTCCAATCGCTCCACGTTTTCAACGGTCGAGTCGATCGCCGTCTGGACCTCACGGGAGCCCGCTATCGCTTCCTGTGCCGTCTCCTGGCCCGCGTCTGCAATCTCAGCCGTCTCGCGGGACCGCTCCGCGACGGTTTCGGCGGACGCGGCGACTTCTTCGACGGTCGCCGACAGATCGGTCATCTCGTCGGAGACGGTTTCGAGCATCTCCCGTTGTTCGTCCGCCCCGCTGGCGATGCCCTGAATCGACTCGCTCATGTCCTCGCTGGCTCCGGTCGCCTCGTTCGCACCGGCCGTGACCTGGTCGCTCGTCGTTGCAACCTCTTCCGAAAACGTCTGTATCTCCTCCATCGCCGACTCCGTCTCCGTCATCATCTTGTTGAACGATTCTGCGATCTGTGCCATCGCTTCGTTGTCGGCCACATCGGGGTCGACGCGAACCGTCAGGTCACCGTCAGCGGCAGCCGCCATCGCCTCGCTGAATCTGCTGGCTGTCTCTTGGAGTTCCGTGTTTTGCTGCTCGGCGGCCTGCATTTTTGCCTCCGCCTTCTCGCGGGCTTCCTTTGCCTCTGCGCGTTTCCGCTCTATCTCCTCTTGTTTGGCCTGAAGGTCGTCAATCTCCGAGGCGCGTTGTTCGGCTTGTTCGAAACGCTCCTGTGACTTCTCGCGTGATCGCTCGGTTGACACCCAGTTGTTCACGAGGGCGACACACAGCATCAGGACGAACCCACCGTGGATGAGCCCCCACGCCCATGGGTTATTAATTGCTGCCGCGTGGTTATAGACGCGACTCGGGTCGATGGTCCCAAAGTACCCGTGGGTGAGAACCACATACGCCAATCCCCACAAGAATGGGACCCAGTCTTCGTACACAGCAACCATTGCCATCCCGACAAAGAAATGAAAATGAGCTTCGATATAGCCGCCGGATAATTGAACGAGGGCCAGTGACGACACAAACACCGCCGTGACTGAGAGGATTGTCCTGACACGCCGCCTGAAGCGAGCGATGAGGCTCCCAGCTGACAGGGCGAACACAACCCCACAGAGTAACAGTACCCGTGGCAGCGCGGTAGCAGGGATTTGCGCTTCAGCTATCGGAGTTGACCCGGTGTAGATGCCAAGCCCGAACAGAAACGGGATATGTAGCAACGTCACAACTACCACACTCCGGTGTCGGTTACGCCACTGTTTATCAGGGATTGTAGACCCGTCCGGGATATAGGATACGAAGCTTTCTAGCCGCTCGACTGGGCCTGGATTGCGATCTGTTTGCTGCCCAATGTCTCCCGTTGGCTGTGCCATATGCACACATGGTATGGATACCGCAAATTAACCTTTTCGCGCAGATTATCATTTCCTGAACTGCGGTATTGCCATGGACTCCATGCACTGAAAGAACTTTGCGCCGCTCCTGTAACCGACACTGGCTCCCGTTTATGCTTGCAGGCGGACGCAGTATGATGGATTGCTCGCAACCAGTGGATTGGAAATAGTGGTTGGAGCCCAGCGTTGCTGTATTACCCGTCACTCACACGCTGCGTTCAAACACAGAATACTCATCCGGCAGTATCAACTGACATACCGAGGCCAGGTACCTGCAGTCACGATCTGACAGTCTATGTGCTGTTTCCAGTTGCGCACTGTCTACCAACCGCGACTCCGGCCGTGCTACTTATTAGCCCCTGAAACAGACTTAGCCGCCTTCTTTGCGCCGTAGTATGCCCACTCAGCGCTGTAACAGAACACGCAGCCGCGGAAGGTCGGCCGGTCGAGGCTCTTGGTGTCGTCCGTTTCACCGCTCATACTTCGATATGGGGTGACAAGATAATGAACCCCACGGCTATCCCCGTCGCTGACGATACCCGAGCGACACGCTTATTCGGCCGAGACGCCGATTTCGCACAACGCCGATGAGCACGGAGACGCCGGACCCAGACGAGACAGAGACCTTCCAGCAGGTGTGTGCGGAGCTGGTCGACCGGATTCTCGCAGGTGAGGTCGAGCGCGACGACGTCGAATCAGCCAAGATCGATGTCTGCCGCGAGTACTCCGCGCCGAAAGTGCCGAAAAACTCCGAACTGCTCGATTACGCGCCACAGGAGCACCGCGAGGTGCTGGAGGAGGTTCTCCAGCGCAAGCCGGTTCGGACCGCCTCGGGTGTGTCCCCCATCGCTATCATGACCTCGCCAGAGCGGTGCCCCCATGGGAAGTGCCTGTACTGTCCCGGCGGCCCCGACTCGGAGTTCTCCTCCGCCCAGTCCTACACCGGTCACGAACCCGCGGCCGCACGCGGCGAACAGAACGACTACGACCCGTACGGGCAGGTCACCCTCCGGCTCAACCAACTTCGGGAGATCGGCCATCCCGTGGATAAGGCCGAACTCATCGTGATGGGCGGGACGATGACAGCCCGGAGCCACGACTATCAGGAGTGGTTCGTCAAGCGAGCCCTCGAAGCGATGAATGACTTCGATGTGGACGGAGAGCCGACGCCCGCAGAGGACGTGAGCTTCGCCGAAGACGACTACGAGTTCCGCTATCTGGAGGACGTTATCGCTGAGAACGAGACCGCCGATGTCCGCAACGTCGCCACGACGTTCGAGACGAAGCCCGACTGGTGTGACCCCGAGCAGATCGACCGGATGCTCGACCTTGGCGCCACGAAAGTTGAGGTGGGCGTCCAGACCACCTTCGAGCGCATCAACCGCGAGATGCACCGCGGTCACGGCGTCCAGGCCTCCATCGACGCCAACCGCCGCCTGCGCGACTCAGGGTTCAAAGTTGGCTTCCACATGATGCCGGGCCAGCCCGGGATGTCAAAGGAGATGTGTCTGGAGGACTTCCGACGTATCTTCGAGCAGACCGACTGGCGGCCGGACTACCTCAAAATATACCCGACGCTGATCGTCGAAGGAACCGTCACCTATGACTGGTGGCGCAAAGACGAGTTCGACCCGCTGGACAACGACGAGGCCGCCGAGTTAGTCGCCGAAATCAAGGATATGATTCCCCGCTACACCCGACTTCAGCGCGTCCAGCGGGACATCCCGGCTGACTTCATCGAAGGCGGGGTCTGGAAGTCGAACCTCCGGCAACTCGCCTGGAAGCGGATGGAAGAACACGACTGGACGTGTGACTGTATCCGCTGTCGGGAGGCCGGACACAGCGATGACGTCGCCGAGAACATCGAACTCGACGTGATGACCTACGAGGCCTGTGGCGGCATGGAACACTTCATCTCCTTCGAGGACTTCGAGAACGATGTCCTCGTCGGCTTCTGTCGGCTTCGGTTCCCCAACGACCCGGTGCGCCGGGAGCTACAGGACGCCGCAATCGTCCGCGAACTCCACGTCTACGGCAACGCCGTCGGCGTCGGGCAGGAAGGTGACGATGAGGACCACCAGCACAAAGGCTACGGAAAGAAACTGCTGGAGAAAGCGGAGGTACTGGCCCGGGACGCCGGCTTCCCGAAACTGGCCGTCATTTCCGGCATCGGTGTCCGGCAGTACTACCGGGAGAAACTGGGGTACAAGCAGGACGGCCCGTACGTGAGCAAGCGTCTCTGATAGCGTTCCGACCTGACTTTCCCATCGCTACCGTGTAACCGTACGGCTTGTGAGTGGCCCATAGCTACAGAACTGCGATGTTGTGTGTCCGCTCAGCGTGCGGTGCCGCCACCGCGCCACGGGTGCTGGGCGACGATTGAAAGGACAGACGTCATTTGAGGTACTATATGTATACCGACGTGACAGCCGTATTGCCGGAGTGGTGTGACTAGCCCATTACCTGTAATGTCTGGCTGCATCCCTTATTAGACTAGAACTGGCAGTAGCGGACGGCGGGCGCGATAATAGGACCTTCGCTCATCCGTAGCACATTGTTGATTTCACAGCGTTGCTTGAACAGCGTGTTTGAGAGCATCTCGGCCGGGTTTCCGAAACAGCTCTCGGCGTAGCTGAAACGCTCTAAGATACTGTGTCAGCTTGTCTTTGGAGATACCTCGGTGGGGCGAGAGCCACCGTCGCACCTGCGACGCGTGGCTCTCGCAGGTGTTGACGTGCACCTCATCGTCGGCGTATTCACCGTCGCCATGGACGACGTATTCGCGGTCGAATGCGTCGTCATCTTCGAGCGGTTCGTACGCTCGAAAGCCGTCGGTATAGACAGTGAGCGACTCCTGCTGGCGGTCGGCCAGCAGGAGTCGAATCGTCGATTCGTCTGCGGCTTTCGCTGGAATCACGTACCGCTGTTCGGTGCCACGGTCGGCGATGATGAAGATCGGTGGCTTGTCGCTGCTATACGAACCACGCCCGCGCGTAGACAGGCCACGCGAGCGCGACTCCCGGTCGCGCTCGCGGCCTTTCTTCCCGGCAGAGACGTACACTTCGTCGATTTCGACCGGGCCGACGAGATTGAGGGAAGGCGCATCGAGCGCTCTGGCAAAGCGCTCGATGCGCCGGTGCATCGTTTTGTGTGTCACCTCGATTTCGCACTGTAGTTGGCGGAGACTCGTATTAAACCGGAGAAACGCGTAAATTGAAAACAGCCACCGTCGGAGCGCAATCTTCGAATGAGCGAAGATTGTGCCAGTCTTATCGTTGAACGTGCGGTCGCAATTCTTACAGAGATACCGTTGAAACTCTCTGTAGCTGCCGTTTCTGACCGTCCGGTCAGAACGGCAGCGAGGACAGGTAACACCATCACGCCAGCGAACCTGCTCCAACAGGTCCGCTGCGACCGATTCCGACCCAAACACATCTAGCGGAATCATTCGTGTCGGGCACCGCTGGCGCGGTGCTCTTGTCCTCTTCGACTCCGCAGCTACTGCTCTCCAGTATCAACAATCTCCTACGCAAGAGCGTAGGACCTTACTTGGCGATTCGTTCCCGCTAACTAATTACCATACTGTCATCGGCCAACCCATGGGTAAGATTACGGGCCTGTGGCTATCAGCGATGACGCTACTGGCTGTGGTTGCGGTGTCGACGGCCCCGATGTTTGGGCCGGGCGTTGCGGCTGCGTCTAATCACGAGACAGGGACATCTGAAGGACCGGACGTCAAGATACAGGATGTCGGACTGATAGACACACAAGCTAATACGGGCCAGAAGAACACGCCGGAACTCGACCTGTGGGTCACGTTCGAGAACACAGGCGACATGGAAGGGAAAGAAACGATTACCGTCGATATCGGCGGGCGGGAAGTGACGGTCATCGGCCCCGACGAAGCGACGGTTGCGCCGGATAAGTCGAGAAACGTGACCACGACGTACGTGCTGGAGACCAGTGACGGCGGCTATATCGAAAACGGGGAACACGAGGTGACTGTCAACGGTGAGTCCGCTGGTACGCTGGTCGTCGACGAACCGAATATTACCGTCACATCTCACGCATGGAATACGACGACAGTCAGCGAGGGCGGTGCCGTCGAACTGGCCGTCACCGCGGAGAATACCGGAGCCGTTTCCGGACAGCGGGATATCTTCACCTACGTAGACGGGAAGTCCGTCGACGCAGTGTCTTTCAACCTCGAACCGGGCGAATCAGGGACGGAAAAATACGCATACACGTTTGATAATCCGGGTGAGTACAGCTTCGGCACCAGCAACCAAACCCGGACTATTGCCGTCGGCGATCCGGCCAACTTGGAAGTCTCCGATCGGGAACTAAGCCAGTCGGCTATTAACGAGGGCGACAGTGTCAATATTACAGCGACGGTGGAAAACACAGGCGACCGGCAAGGGAGCTACGCGGTTCCGTTCGTCATTGACGGCAAGACCGAGGTGAGGGAAAATGTGACACTCTCCGGCGGTGAAAAAACACAAGTGTCATATATTCGTTCATTCAACAACGTCGGAACTTACACTGTCGGTATCGCGGACAAACAAGTAGGAGAAGTCGAAGTGGCCCCGCCACCGGTCATTGAACTGCAGGAGGCTGAATTAATCGATACACGAATTGACTCGGGACAGATGATAACGCCGACGCCTAGGCTGTCCATAGTATTCGAAAACACGGGCGGATCAACAGGCACGGTTCCAGTAGATATCGAAGTCGGTGGGCAAAAAGTGGGGATTATCAGCTCATCAGAGGTGACTGTCAAGCCTGGCAATAAAAAAAGAGTGAACGCAAGCTACAGACTGGAGACTAATGATGGTGGCTATGTCAATGACGGTGAACACGAAGTCACCGTCAATGGGGAACCTGCTGGCACACTAATCGTCGGCCGTTCAAATATTACTGTCACAGACACCTCTGTAAATACAACGACGATAACTGAGGGCGGAGCTGCTGCACTCAACATCACTGCGGAGAATACAGGTGTCGTTTCGGGAAGCAAGCCTGTCCGTATTTTCCTTGGTGAGGACAGGGTTAGCACTGTCGAGATCGCTCTTGAACCAGACGAGAGGGGCACGGCGACGTACGTGCATACTTTCAATGAGGCTGGTGAGTTTACTTTTGAGATTCGCGGCGAGACTCAGGCAGTCACAGTCGAGCAGCCAGCGACGTTCGAGGTCTCTGATAGGGCCCTGAACATGACGAGTGCGAGCGAGGTCAAGAGCGTTGCGGTGACCGCAACAGTCACGAACACCGGCGACCAGGCAGGCACCTACGAGGTCCCGCTTACGGTCGCTGACGAGCGTGCGGACGCTACGGAACTGCGATTAGGTCCCGGCGAATCGACGACTGTCTCGTTTACCGAACCGTTCACCGCCGTGGGAACGTACGCTATCGACCTCGACGGCGAGCGGGTCGGGACGGTCCGTGTGTCCGAGTCGGCGACGTTCGAAACCACCACTGTCGACCTGAACCGAACGGATGTCGTCACCGGAGCGCCGATAGCAGTCGCCGCGACTGTTCGGAACGAGGGTGACCAGACCGGAACGGCCGAAGTGCGGTTACAGGAGGACGGTACCACGATAGATACGCAGTCGGTGACACTCGACGGCGGCGAGGAAACGACCGTCACGTTCGTCCAGTCGTTCAGCGATGCGGGGACGCGAGCTATCGCCGTCGACAACCAGTTCGGAGCCCGTGTGACAGTGACTGACCCGGCGACGTTCGAGATCAGCAACGCGGCGGTCAGTAGTGAGTCTGTGACTCAGGGAGGCGCTGTCGAACTTAGCGCGACCGTAACGAACACCGGTGGACAGGCGGGGAACGCCACGGGGAACTTCTCAGTGGCGAGTTCCGTTGTGGAGAGCCGAGAAGTGACCTTGGATGGCGGTGAGGCGAGAGAAATCACGCACGAACACGTCTTCAACAGCAGTGGGAACTACGTAGTCGATATCAATGGTGAGCGGGCTGGCACGGTCACGGTCAAGGAGCCGGCGGCGTTTGACACGGCTGCTGTCGAACTGAACCGGACGGGCGCTCGAACAGGCGAGCCCGTCGAGGTGACTGCCACGGTCGTTAACAACGGTGACGAGACGGGAACCTCCCCGGTTCGACTGCAGGCCAACGACGACATCGTGGACACGACGAACGTCTCGCTTTCGGGCGGTCAGCAGACCAACGTCACGTTCGTCTACGTCTTCGAGAGTGGCGGTGAGTACGACGTGGCGGTCAACAGTGACTCCGGCGGAAACATTTCAGTGACCCAACCCGCGACGTTCGAGGTTCGCGACGTAAAACTGAGCAATCAGTCCGTCGAAACCGGCGAGTCAGTAGATGTGACAGCGACTGTCGCAAATGTCGGTACAGAGAGTGGAAACTACACCGCGGCGCTCACAGAGAACAACCAGACGCTTAAGTCCAAAACCATCGGTCCGATTGCCGGCGGTGAGACGGCAACTGTCTCTTTCAGTATCTCCTTTGACAATGAGAGCAACCGGTCGCTCGCTATTGGTAGCGCCACCACCGAAACGCTCGCTGTGGAAGCTGAAAGCAATAGTGACGACGGTGGTGGAGGCGGCGGTGGCGGCGGAGGCGGTGGTGGCGGCGGAGGCGGTGGTGGCGGCGGATTCAATTTCAATGACGAGTCCGACGAGACCGACAACGGCGGCGGTGCAGAGGCTCCTGCTATCTCGCTGTCGCAAATCGATAACGGCGTCACTGTTCAGGTGACCGCCGACGCTGCGAACTCGACGGTCTCCCAGTCGCTGAACCGCTCCGGGCCGTCCGAGACCGCGCCGGCCTTTACCCTCTCTGCACTCTCGCTCAACGTAACCAACGAAAGTGATGGGTTCAACGCGACACTGCTCGGCCCACACGCTACGCCGAACGACATGGCCGCGGTTCAGGAAGACGGTGTGCGCGGATACGTGACCGTCACTTCCGGCGCAAATGCGTCTGCCATCAGCCGGGCGACGTACACCCTGCGGCTCAACGAATCGGCGCTTCCGGCCAATGGGTCGATGGACGCCGTCAGAGTGTTCCAGTACCACAACGGGTCTTGGAGGCAGCTACCCAGTACTGTTAACGCGACGAACAAGTCCATTCGGGCGACGGCGTCCAATCTATCAACCATCGCTGTCGTTTCCCCGGCCGCTAATGCGTCCACTCCGATGACAGCCGACTCTTCGGATACAAATATGTCGACGTCGACGCCCGCAGAACTCACCGTTGCTGATGCGTCGCTGATGGCTGACTGGGTCCGGGCCGGTTTCAACACGTCGGCGCGAGCGACAGTCGAGAACCCGACCGACGAAACCGCCGAACAGACGCTGACGGTCACTGTTGACGGCGACCCGGTTGCTTCCCGGACCGTCCGGCTTAACGCCGGCGAACAAACGACTGTGACAATAGAGTTCGAGGCTGTCGACGGCGCAGTCGCGGTCAACGGCGTCAGTGCCGGTGACCTGCGTGTTGGCTCGGATACCGCCCAGAGCACAGGCGGGTCCGCGACTGACGAGACTGGTGAAAGCGGTGGTGGCGCAGAGCCAGCCGCGGAAACGGCCGCAGCGTCTGGCCCGGGATTCACTGTCCAGCTGGCCGCACTCGTGCTAGCGCTGGTCGCCGGTCTTACTCGCGTCTATCGTCGGGTGTAGAGCGCATACAGGCGGCAGACTTTCCGGGCTCGCTCACAGTCGAAGACCAATCTGTTTCGGTCACTGACGGTGCTGGCTGGGCAACGACTGCAGCACAGGGTCCGGCTTCTCGCTCCCACAGGTGGGCGTCGGTGTCACGATACTCACTGTCATCGGCTGGGCGTGTTGGGGCCTTCGACGCAAGCGGAGCCGCTGAATCGGACCGCTGGCTGGCGGTCCGAACTGGTTGTGTGGTGGATTTTTACTCGTACCGTCCGACGGGCAAGTATGGCTCGTAATCTCGCAGTCGTTGGTGCCGGTGGTGCCGGTGCGGCAGCAGCGTACGCGCTCCGCGACGCGGACGTCAACGTAACAGTGTTCGAGAAGAGCCGCGGCGTCTGCGGGCGCGCTGCGACCCGGCGGCACGGCGACTGTACGTACGAGTACGGGGCGAACTATCTCAAGGCCGACGACGGCCGCGTGACGGAACTGGTCACAGAGACCCTCCCGACTGAGGGACTCGTCGATATCGAGGAACCGGTGTACGCGTTCGACAGGACCGGCGACATCGGCACTGGGCGGGATGCTGACGAACACAAATGGACGTACGAGGCAGGCATTACACAGGTCGCAAAGCGGCTGTTCAACGAGGCAGACGCCGACGTAGAGAACGGCGTGCGGGTTGAGCGTCTGGAGCGACAGCGCGACGGCTGGCGGCTTGAGGACGATGAGGGGGCGGACCTTGGACACTTCGACGCCGCGTTGCTAACACCGCCGGCTCCCCAGACGGCTGACCTGCTGGGGCAGTCGCGGTGGGACCACGACGACTGTCGGGAGCTTCGGCAGGAAATCGCCGCCGTCCCCTATCGAACGGTCATCTCCGGCGTGTTGCACTATCCCTTCGAACTCGACGTGCCGTGGTACGCCGCGGTCAACAGCGACAAAGAGCACGATATCGGCTGGGTCGGCCGCGAAGAGTGCAAGGACGGCCACGTCCCCGACGGCGAGTCCCTGCTGCTGGTCCAGATGAACGAACCGTGGTCGATTGCGAACTACGACGAACACCCCGACACGCTCATCGACGACATCGCGTCGCGGACGGCCCGATTGCTGGACGACGACCGGCTGGCCGACCCCGACTGGACCGACCACCAGCACTGGCGGTACTCCCAGCCCGAGGGCGAAGTCGACCACGATCTGCTGTCGTGTGCGGCCGAGCACGACCTGCACTTCGCTGGCGACTGGGTGGCCGGCGAGGGGCGACTCCACGCGGCGTTACGGAACGGACTGGAGACTGGCGAGGCAATCGCCGACAGCAGGTAACGGAACGCCTTTGGGTGCCCGCCGACAGCCACCGACATGGACCACAAGCGGGAACTGACGAGCGTCGACCTCGCCGCTCTTGAGGGCGAACTCGCCGGCTACGAGGGCGCGAAGCTCGACAAGGCGTACCTCTACCCCGAGGACGACCTCGTCAGACTGAAGCTCCGGGACTTCGACCGCGGCCGCGTCGAGTTCCTCATCGAAGTCGGTGATGTCAAGCGCGCCCACGTTGCCGACCAGAGCCACGTCCCCGACGCGCCGGGTCGGCCGCCGGACTTCGCGATGATGCTCCGGAACCGGCTGTCGGGCGCTGACCTCGTCCGCGTCGAGCAGTTCGAGTTCGACCGCATCATCGAACTGGAGTTCGACCGCGAGGACGCGTCGACGACTATCGTCGCGGAGCTGTTCGGCGACGGGAACGTCGCCGTGCTGGACGAATACGGCGAGGTCATCGACTGTCTTGAAACGGTCAGGCTCAAATCCCGAACCGTCGCACCCGGGACGCCCTACGAATTCCCGTCGGCGCGGTTCAACCCGATGACTGTCGATTACGACGGGTTTGTCGCTCGCATCAAGGAATCCGACGCTGACCTCGTGCGGACGCTGGCGACGCAACTGAACTTCGGCGGCCTCTACGGCGAGGAACTGTGTACCCGCGCCGGCATCGACTACAACGTCGCCGTCGACGACCTCGATGAGTCCGATTTCGAGCGGCTGTACGAACTCATCGACGAGATGGGGACGCGCCTGCGTGAGGGAGATGTCGACCCGCGGGTGTACTACGAAACGCTCGACGACGGTGACGGTGCAGGCAACGGGGAATCCGGCGATGACCCGGACCGCCGGCGCATCGACGTGACGCCGATTCCGCTGGCGGAGTACGAAGAACTCTACAGCGAATCTTTCACGGAGTTCAACCCCGCGCTGGACGACTACTTCTTCAATTTCCAGCGGGAGGAGGAAGTCGAGGGCGGCGAAACACAGCGCCCGGACTTCGAGGCCGAGATAGAGAAACAGCAGCGCATCATCCAGCAACAGGAGCAGGCTATCGAGGACTTCGAAGCCGACGCCGAGGTCGAACGGGAGAAGGCCGAGCTGCTGTACGCCAACTACGACCTCGTCGACGACGTGCTCTCGACGGTGCAGGCCGCCCGCCAGGACGACGTGTCCTGGGACGACATCGAGGCGAAGTTTGACGAGGGGGCCGACCGCGGCATCGCGGCCGCCGAAGCAGTTGTCTCGCTTGACGGGAGCGAGGGGACGGTGACCCTCGACATCGACGGGACGCGGGTCACAGTGGACGCCTTCACCGGCGTCGAGAAGAACGCCGACGAACTGTACAAGGAGGCCAAACGCATCGAGGAGAAGAAGGAGGGCGCGCTCGCTGCCATCGAGAACACCCGCGAGGACCTCGAAGCGGTCAAAGAGCGGCGCGAGGAGTGGGAGGCCGACGACGGCGAGGACGAAGCCGATAACGACGAGGCCGAGGACGAACCGACGGACTGGCTCTCGATGCAGTCCATTCCGACCCGGTCGACCGAGCGCTGGTACGAGCAGTTCCGCTGGTTCCACACCTCGGACGGCTTCCTCGTCATCGGCGGCCGCGACGCCGACGACAACGAAGAACTCGTCCAGAAGTATCTGGAGGGCGGTGACAAGTTCTTCCACGCGCAGGCCCACGGCGGCCCGGTCACGGTGCTCAAGGCCACCGGTCCCAGTGAGCCGTCCAAGGAGGTTGAGTTCCCGCAGTCGTCACTGGACCAGGCCGCCCAGTTCGCGGTCTCGTACTCCTCGGTCTGGAAAGACGGGAAGTTCGCCGGCGACGTGTACATGGTCGACCCCGACCAGGTGTCGAAAACGCCGGAAAGCGGCGAGTATCTGGAGAAGGGCGGCTTCGCCGTCCGCGGCGACCGGACGTACTTCGAGGGCACGCCGGCCGGCGTCGCCGTCGGTATCACCTGCGACGACGAGACGCGGGTCATCGGTGGCCCGCCGGCGGCTATCGAGGGACAGGCCGCGACGAGCATCACCGTTGAACCGGGCCAGTACGCCCAGAACGATATCGCCAAGCGCCTCTACCGCGAGTTCAAGGAGCGGTTCGCCGACGAGACGTTCGTCCGCAAGGTCGCCAGCCCGGACCAGATACAGGAGTTCCTGCCGCCCGGCGGCAGTCGGATGACTGAGGATTGACGATGCGGGGGCAGAGAGAACACCGCGCTGGAGGTGACTGACCGGATGAGCGACCTCGGGAAAATCGACCGCGACCTGTTCGATACCGTCATTTACCCGGAACTGGGCGCGGACCGAGAAGACGTGACGCTGGGGCCGACGCACGGCATTGACTTCGGCGTCATCGACGTGGGCGGTGACGCTCTCGTCACAGCCACCGACCCGCTGTCGGTGCTCCCCGATCTGGGGTTCGAACGGGCTGGTCGGTTTGCACTCGATGTGGTACTTGCCGACGTTGCCGTTTCCGGCATCCCGCCGTCGCATCTCTCAGTGACGTTCACGCTCCCGCCCGAGATGACAGACGACGAACTGGCGGCGATGTGGCACGGCTTCGCTGAACGGGCCGAAGAAGTCGGCGTGAGCGTCGTCACCGGCCACACCGCCCGGTATTCGGGCGTCGACTATTCATGGGTCGGTGGCGCAACGGTGCTTGGCGTCGGGCCCCACGAGGACATCGTCCGCCCGGACGGCGCACGACCGGGCGACAAACTGGTCGTCGGGACCGGTCCCGGTGCGGAAGTCACGGGCCTGTTCGCGACCCTCTTCCCGACGCAGATCGGGCTGTCGCCCGACCGAACCGCCACTGCACAGGAACGTCTGGCCGACACCGCACTCGTCGAGGACGCCATGGCTGCGACGAACGCTGGAAACGTGATGGCGATGCACGACGCCACCGAGGGCGGCATCACTGGTGCGCTCATCGAGATGGCCGACGGTGCGGGCGTCCGATTCGACGTGGACAGCGATGCGATGCCGCTTGCTGACGGCGTCGGCGCGCTCTGTGACGCGCTCGATATCGACCCCTGGCACGTCAGCAGTTGCGGGACGCTCCTGGCCGCCGTCGACCCCGCAGATGCCGACGATGTTGTCGGTGCGCTCCGCGACCGCGGGACGCCGGCCGCCGTCGTCGGCGAAGTGACCGACGGTGAGGGGCTGTACGTCGACGGCGCCCGGCAGTCCCACCCTGGAGCGGACCCCTCGTGGGAGGCGTTCGCCAGCTTACAGGCGGCCGCCGACGGCACCCCTGACCAGCAGTGAGACGCTGAGAATTGCCCGACTGCCGGCTACAACTGCCAGCACGGCGCACGTACTGCTATATATACCTGTACGTTGTATTATAAATTGATGTGACACCTTGTCGAGACTGACGTGGCAGCGACCACGCCAGCCAGGCCGATGTCACGGAGTACCACCATGTTCCAAGAAGCACTATCGTATCCGCGGGACAGCGACAGCGCAGTGAAAACCATCGCCATCGGGGGCGTGTTGCTGTTCCTGAGTTTCCTCGTCGTGCCGGTGTTCTTCGTCCTCGGCTATATCGCCCGGACACTCCGAGCGGTGCTGGACGATGAGGCCGAACCGCCGGTGTTCGACGACTGGGGCGACCTGGGTATGGACGGCCTGAAGGTGTTCGCTATCGGATTCGCCTACTCACTCGTCCCGGCGGCCATCGCCCTTGCGGCGGTGTTCGCAAGCGGTGCGACGCTAGGTCTGGGCGGCAACGGGGCCGGAAGCGGACTGGCTGTCGGCCTCATTGCCCTCGTCGCGACGCTCGCGGTGACCGTACTTTCGCTCGCTATCGCGTACGTGCTCCCGGCCGCAATCGTCGCGTACGTTCGCACGGACAGCATCGCGGCGGCGTTCGCACCGGACGAACTTCGCCGGCTCGCGTTCAGCCGGACCTACGCCACTGGCTGGCTGGTCGCGTTCGGTATCAGCCTGATCGCCGGCGTCCTCATCGGCGTCCTGAACGCTGTCGTCATCGGCGCGGTGCTGGCCCCCTTCGTGACGTTCTACGCGAACGTGGCGGGGACCTACGCCATCGGAACGGCCGTGCGGGATATGCCCGCCACTGACGCAGGCGATGAGACGCCCGCGACAGGCTCGGTTGCCTGATCGGCACAGTACGCCGATTCGGTGTCTCACCGTTCCGGCGAATCGAATGGCAGAACACTTGTGTCCCTGAAGCGGACGCTTCAGTATGCAAATACAGAGTCAGGAGACCACCGCGGAAGGGGCAGAACGCATCGAGGTGGTCCCCGAGACGCTTGACGACCTCTGGCACCTCTCGTATGTCATCGAGCCGGGGGACCTCGTCTCTGGCGACACGACGCGGCGCATCCAGCGCAACGATGACAACCTCCGGGACAAAGGCGGCGAGCGCGAGCCGATGTGGATTCAGATCGAGGTCACCGACGTGGAGTTCGCGAAGTTCGCCAACCGCCTCCGTGTCGGCGGCGAAATTGTCGATTGCTCCCGCGAGGACCAGCTGGGCTTTCACCACACGCTCAACGTCGAGGAACACACCGAACTCACCGTCGAGAAGCACCTCAAGCCCGATCAGGCCGACCGTCTGGAAGAGGCCGTCGAGGCGACGGAGAACCCCGACGTGGCGATTGCGACCGTAGAGGAAGGAGAGGCTCACGTCCACACTGTCGCCCAGTACGGCACCGAGGAGCGAGCGACGATCACCTCGACGACCGGGAAGGGGGAGTACGCCCGTCCACGGAAGGAACTGTTCGACGAGCTGGCGTCAGTCCTCAAGCGGCAGGACGTGGACGCCTACATCCTTGCGGGTCCCGGCTTCACCAAACAGGACGCGCTGGACCACTTTCAGGACGAGATTCCCGATATCGCCGAACAGATTACTGTCGTCGACACGTCCGCTGTCGGTGACCGCGGTGTCCACGAAGTACTCAAACGCGGCGCTGTCGAGGACGTCCAGCAGCAGACCCGCATCGCCGAGGAGGCGGACTACATCGACGAACTGATGGCGCGCATCGGCTCAGGCTCGGAGGTGGCCTACGGACCGGAAGAAGTCGCCAAGGCGGCCGACTACGGCGCTATCGAGACGCTGCTCGTGCTGGACGAACGACTCCGGCTGGAGCGGGCCGGCGAGGGCGACTGGGATATCGATGTCGACCAGATCATCGAAACGACAGAACAGAAAGGCGGCGACGTAACCGTCTTCTCCGCGGAGTTTGCGCCCGGACAGCAACTCTCGAATCTGGGCGGTGTCGCGGCGCTACTGCGTTACCGCCTCGATTGAGGCCGCTACCCACGATACGTGTCTACCGTCTTTCATTCCGCCGGTGAGTCCCCCGAAACCGTTTTTTGCCCCGCTCTCCATTGGTACGTAGTTCCAATGTCTGCGAGGAGTGGGTGATATGTCGTTCGAAGAACAACAGGACTTTGCCAGACAGGTCGCCGACCTGAACAAATACGGCCAGGCACTCAACCGCTGCGAGTCCGTCGATGAAGTCGTCTCGCTCACGCTCGAAGCGATGTCGCTGCTGTTCGAGTTCTCGTACTCTACGTTCGTCGAGGTTCGCGACGACGAGCTCCGCGTCGTCCACAGTACGAACCCGAACCTCGTGCAGGGCGAGCCACCGAGTGACTTGGCTCGACGGGCGCAGGAGGCCGGCGAAACGCTGGTCGAACAGGGCGCTGATGCCGCTGTCACGGCCGACTCGGATGTGACGGGTGCGCTGGCTGTCCCGTCCCGGATGGGCGATGAGGTGACTGCGGTGTTGGTCACTCGGTCACAGACCGTCGAGGAGTTCGGAGACGAATACGTCAGACCGATGGAAATTCTTGCCACCCACGCCGCGACGGCCATCTCCAATATCCGCTCTCGCGAACGGCTAGAGCGGGCTCATCGGGATCTGGAACGGCGAAAGGAGATGATTGAGATGTACGACCGACTGCTCCGCCACGACCTGGGTAACGACCTGCAGGTCATTGCTGGGTTCGCCGATGTCGTCGCTGGACAGGTCGACGGCCAGACTGAGGAGTACGCCGGCAAGATCCAGCGCGCGGCCGAGAGCGCCGCCGACCTCATCCAGCGCGTCGGCGACCTCGTCTCGACGCTGGAAGCTCAGGACAACCCGGAGCCACAGGACCTCGAATCGGTCCTCGGGGACACGGTGCGTGATGTCAGAGACAACTACGGGTCACTGACTGTCGATTTTGCGCAGTCAGACTTCGAGTATCAGGTGTACGGCGGTGACCTGCTCGACTCGGTGTTCACGAACATCATGTCCAACGCGGCGGTCCACAACGAGGGCGATGTCCACATGCGAGTGCATCCGGCGGAAGTCAGCCCCGACGAAGTTACGGTCTGTTTCGCCGACGACGGGGACGGTGTCTCGCCGGACTTGCGCGAGGATATTTTCCAGATGGGTGTGAAGGGCCAGGAGAGTTCGGGGACCGGCTTCGGCCTCGGGTTCGTTCGGGCGCTGACTGAATCCTACGGCGGCAGCGTCAGCGTGGGCGAAAGCGACGCTGGCGGGGCCGAGTTCCGCGTCACGCTCGAACGCATCTAGCTAACTGTTATCGTCAGGCTGTCCTCGGCAAACTGCACGTCGCCATCGTAGCTGTCCGCTATCGACTCAAGCATCTCCTCGTGTCGCCCTTCCGTGTGTGGGTACAGGTGGGTGAGGTACACGCGCCCGACCTCGGCGTCGGCATCGCGCAGCGTCTCTCCGAGTGTTGTCGGCGTCGGGTGGTTCGACACGTCCACATCGTCCGGGAACGAACAGTCGTGGACGAGTACGGCCGACCCGTCGGCGAACTCGATGAGATCCGTGAACGCCTCGGAGTCAGCGCCGAGCGTTATTGCTGGCCCGTCATCGACGGAAAGCCGGTAAGCGAAACACTGCATCGAGTGGCGCGTCTCGCAGGTGTCGCCGCTGAACCCAGCCAGTTCGAAGGGCCCGCCATCGAGATCCCTGAGTGTCAGGTCCAGTCGGTCCTGCATGTAGTCGTGTGTTTCGAGCAGGTCCCGAACCAGATCGCTCGTCCCCGGCGGGCCAGCTATCGTGAGGTCCGTCTCACCGGCCAGCCAGCGGGCCTTCATCAGCACGTCGAGGTCGGAAACGTGGTCCAGATGGTGGTGAGTCAGCAAGACAGTGTCGACGCCTTCGTACCCCGTGTCGGTCTGTGCCAGCGAGTGCAACACGCCGCTACCACAGTCGACGAGCAGCCGGTTCCCGTCGCGCTCCAGCAGATAGCCGGACTGCATTCGAGAGCCGGTGGGCATGGCGCTGCCGGTGCCGAGAAACGTGAGACGCATACCGGACGACAGCGAGCGAACGGACAAAGGGTTGGTGTCTGGGGGAACACGTTGCCAGGGGAACCACCAGGGAGCGTCAGCGGAGTGAGGGCGGTGGCCGTCGGCGGGGACGGGGTCAGGGCGGCCGCGTGGGAAGGTCACCCGTCGACGGCGCAGTTCATGCTTGGGACGGGGATAGCAAAAATTCACCCGTGGCTCAAAAACTGTTTTAACCGAACCGCGTCTGCGGCAAAACCGCGAAACGGAGCGGGAGACACTTGTGCGAGTACGACGAGAAGCGAGTATGAAGAAATCACTCGACGAGCACGCCGAGCGGTTCTCCGACCACGCCGACGCGTACGACGAGGACCAGGATTCGGCGGCGTATCGCGCCTGCGTCAATTTCGTTGTCGACCACGCGGCCCCCGAGAGCGACGACGTGGTACTTGACCTCGGCACGGGCACCGGAGCGATTGCGTTCGCACTCGCGTCCGACGCAGCGGAGATTATCGGCCGCGACATCAGCGACGGGATGCTGGAGAAAGCTCGGGAGAAAGCCGACGGGCGAGGCGTCGAGAACGTTTCCTTCGGCGACGGCCGCTTCCGCGCTCCGAACGTCGACCGGCCGGTGGACATCGTCACATCGAACTTTGCGATGCACCATCTTGGCGACGACGAGAAACGCGAGGCTATCGACACAATCGCCGACCTGGGGCCGCGGCGCATTGTCCTCGGGGACGTGATGCTGTTTGGCGACGACGACCCCGACGCACCATTTTACAGCCCTGAAGTCGACGACCCGGCGACGGTCGGCGTCCTCGCTGATGCCTTCACCGATGCCGGCTACGCACTGACGGCCGTCGAGATGGTTACCGAGCAGGCTGGCGTGTTGGTCGCCGAACGCGTTAAATCGGACTGAAGCGACTGAACCGTTAATCGACTTAGCGGTAGTTTCTGTACGCCCAGAACGAGACGTACAGCGTCAGGACCAGCAACCCGCCGAGGAAGAAGGCCACACCGGGCTCAATTTGGAAGCCGCCACTGGCCGCGGCGTCGGTCGTCAGTTGCCGCGCCTCCTCGGTCATTACTTCGACCGGGGTGTCGGCCTCCGGAGCCGGAGTGCTTTTCGGGGCCGGCGTGGCTTCTGGGGCCTCCGTCGCCTCCGCCACCTGGAATCCGCCGTCGTCCGCCGCTGTCGGGGTCGGTGTGGTATCGGCCGTCGCGGCTGTCTGGTTCGCCGCGTCCAGACGCTCGACGTCTCCGCCACCCTGCGCACCGTCACCGGCGGTTCCTGCGTCGCCGGCCCCGGAGCTCCCGAACTGGACCGGGAACTGCCCGAGCAGGAGTTGCAGCATGACGCTGGCCGCAGTGAGGATGCCGATAACAGGCAAAACGCGGCGGACGAGCGACCGGAGCGATTGCTTGCGGTCCTGTGTGCCGACAAACAGCACCAGCGGGTCATCCGGGGGCTCGTACACCTTCATCTCCTGGCCTTTCTCTGAGTACTGGACCCCGGCGACAGCGATGAGTTCCTCGTCTTCCAGTTTCTCCAGATGATAGGAGACCTTCTGTATCGACATATCGAGCCGGTCGGCCAGTTCTGAGGGTGTCCCCGGCTCCTCGTAGACCGTGTTGAGTATTTCTCTGGCCGTTTCCGAGGAGAGGGCATCGAGTACGGCCGAGACATCTTCGTCGACCCCGACGACCTGTAGCTCCCCGTCCTGTGAGGTGCTTGTGTCGGGACCGCGGGAGGGCAGCAACGACATATATTCCGTTCACTGCCGCCCAGCGTAATGAATCTCGTGGAACCTCACAGACCCATTTGAGTCTAGAGACTCACTCCAGCCGTTCGGTCACCGACGCGACCGCGTCCGACGAAAGCGAGGTTCTGGGCGGTCGCACCGTCGCGTGGTCGATGACGCCGCGGTCGGCGAGCAGCGCCTTCACCGTTGGCGCAAAACCGAATTCGGCACACGCGTCCGAGAGCGGCGAGAGGACGTCCCGCTGGACTGTTCTGGCCTGTGCAACATTGCCGCTTGCGACGGCAGTACCCGCCTGCTCCAGTTCGTCAAACAGTAGGTGCGAGAGCGCGCTGATGCCACCGTCGCCGCCCAGCACAATTGACGGGACGAACAGGCCGTCGTGGCCCTGGTAGACGGTGAAATCCGCAGGCGTCTGATTCATGACCGCGGTGACGTACGGGAGGTCGCCCGAGGAGTCCTTGAGTCCCGCGACGGCGTCGGACTGAGCGAGCGCGGCGACCGTCTCGATGGAGAGTTCCTGTCCGACGGCCCCGGGGATGTTGTAGAGGTAGACGGGCAGCGGCGCGTCGGCCAGTACCGCGTCGAAGAACGCCTCGTTGCCCGCTCCGCTCGCCTGGCCGCCGTAGTACGACGGCACGACCAGCGTGCTGTCTGCGCCCTGCTCGGCGGCAAACGCCATCCGCTTGTGGACAGTCGCAACGTCGGTGGCGGCCGTCCCGACGATGACGCGGCAGTCGTCGGGCGCTGTCGTCGCTGCGGTTCGGACGACGGTCCGGTACTCCTGCGGCGACAGCGTCTCGAACTCGCCAGTCGTCCCGCAGGGAACGATGCCGTCGACGCCGGCCGCTACGACGTGCTGGACCAGCGACTCTATGCCAGCGACATCGAGGTTGCCGTCGGCGTCGAACGGTGTCACCAGCGGCGTCAGTACGTCGAAGGAGTCGGCCATGCCACAGGCCAGACGTGGCGGTCGCTTAGTCGTTTTCCCGTCGATATGGCGGAACCCACTTGCCCCGGCAGTCCTACAGGTCGGTAAGAGCCGACAATGGGAGGACGCGAGCGTCTCGCAGCGACGGACCCGGAGTTCAACCCGGAGGCGGTCGACATCGACGACGCCGAGGTGCTTGACCGCCTCGCGCCCGTCGTTCAGGAGTGGTGGGTCGAGCAGTTCGGCGAGTTCGTCCCCGGTAACGGCGGCTTCTTCACGCCGCCACAGAAAGAGGCCATCCCGCTCATCCACGAGCGCGAGAACGCGCTCATCTGTGCGCCGACGGGGAGCGGCAAGACCCTCGCCTCCTTCACTGGCATCATCAATGAACTGTTCGGGAAGGCCCGCGAGGACGAACTGGAGAACTCCGTCTACTGTCTGTACGTCTCGCCGCTGAAGTCGCTGGCCAACGACATCCACCGGAACCTCGGACAGCCACTCGACGGTATCACTGCCAAACTCGATGAGCGTGGCGAGGACGTGGAGATACGGCACGCCATCCGCCACGGGGACACCAGTGACAGCGAGCGGCAGGCGATGCTCGAAACGACGCCCCACATCCTCAATACGACGCCGGAAACCCTCGCAATTCTGCTGAACTCCCCGAAGTTCAAAAAGAAACTCGAAACCATCGAGTACGTCATCGTCGACGAGATTCACAGCCTCGCAGAGAACAAGCGCGGGACCCACCTCTCGGTGTCGCTGGAGCGCCTAGAGGAGATGGTCGAGGAACCGCCGACGCGAATCGGCTGTTCGGCGACCGTCGAACCGCTCGACACCGTCGCGGAGTTTCTGGTCGGCTGTGAGGAGCCCGGCGGCGAGCCCCGCGACTACGAAATCGTCGACACGCGGTTTGCCCGCGACTTCGACATGGAACTGTCCTGTCCGGCCGACGACCTCATCAACACGCCGCGGGACATCATTACCGAGCGGTTCTACACCCAGCTCCACGACCACATCCAATCTCACACCAACACGCTCGTGTTCACGAACACGCGCTCGGGAGCCGAACGCGTCCTGCACAACCTCCGCGAAAAGTTCGGTGATTACGACGAGTCCAACTCCGGCTGTCACCACGGCTCGCTCTCGAAGGAGCGACGCCGCGACATCGAGGAGTCGCTGAAGGAGGGGTCACTCGATGTGGTGACGACCTCGACCAGCCTGGAACTGGGCATCGATATGCCTCATATCGACCTCGTCGTGCAGGTCGGCTCGCCCAAATCCGTGGCCGCGTTGCTCCAGCGCATCGGCCGCGCCGGCCACCAGCTCGGCGAAACTGTCGAAGGCCGGGTCATCGCACTGGACCGCGACGAACTCGTGGAGTGTGCGGTGATGCTCGAAAAGGCCGAACGGGGCTTTGTCGACCGCGTGTTCATCCCCGAGAACGCACAGGACGTGGCCACACAGCAGATATACGGCATGGCCATCAACGATGTCCGCCCCGAGGAGACGTTCAAAAGCGTCCTCCGTCGGGCCTACCCGTACCGGGACTACGACGACGGGGACTGGGAACGGCTGATGCGGTACATGACCGCCGACTACCCGGGAATGGAGGACAAGAACGTCTACGCCAAAATCTGGCGGGACACGAACGATGCGCCCGACGGCGAGCACCACTACGAGGACTACGACGTGGGTGAGCATCTCATCGGCAAGCGTGGACGGCTCGCACGCGTCATCTACATGACCAACATCGGAACGATTCCGGACTCGTTTACCTGTGACGTTGTCACCCGGAGCGACGACAGCTGGGTCGGCCAGCTGGACGAATCGTACCTGGACACGTTAGAGAAAGGCGACGTGTTCGTACTGGGTGGGAACAACTTCGAGTACCGCTACCGCCGCGGGTCGAAGGTGTACGTCGACCGGACCGCCGCCCGCCCGACGGTCCCGTCGTGGTTCTCCGAGCGCCTCCCGCTGTCGTACGACCTCGGCCGCGAGATACTCGACTTTCAGGGCCAACTGCTGGACCGACTGGCCGACGGCGGGATGTCGGAAGTCCGGAACTGGCTCCGGACGTTCCCCGTCGACGAGAACAGCGTCCGGGCCATCGCGCGGATGTTCCGCGAGCAGGTTGCCTACGCTGGACCTGATAGCGTCGCGACGACCGACCGCCTCGTCATCGAGGAGACGCTTGACCACGACGAGTACGAACGGCACTACCACATCCACTCGAACTACGGCCGGCGGTTCAACGACGGCTTTTCTCGGCTACTGGCGTATCACATCGCCCGGGAGGCAAGCGCGAACGTTCAGGTCGCCGTCGCCGACAACGGCTTCACGCTCTCGATGCCGCTGAACCGGAAGGTGGACATCGCGCGAATCGTCCGCGATTTGGACCCAGAAACAGCCCGCGAGGACCTGCGGGCCAGCCTCGACGGGACAGACCTCCTCCAGCGATACTTCCGCATCAACGCCACGCGGTCCCTGATGATACTCAAACGCTACAAGGGCTACGAGAAATCGGCCAGCGAACAGCAGGTCTCCTCGGAGATGCTGCTCGGGTTCGCCGAGGACCTTGGCGATTTCGCCGTCGTCGAAGAGACATACCGCGAGATTCTGGAGGATAAGCTCAACGTCGACGGCATTGAGACTATCCTGCGTGCGATGCAGGACGGCGACGTGGACGTGGTCCGGACCCGCGTCGACTCGCCGTCGCCACGCGCCTTCGGCCTCGCAACGCTGATGGCCAGCGACGTGGTCCTCGCTGAGGACGAGTCGGCCGTCCTGCAGGAGTTCCACCAGCGCGTGCTAAACGAGATTGACGACGGAAACGGCGAAGACAGCGCCGTCGCCACTGACGACTGAGTGGCTGGGACTGTTCGACTCGGATTACTTTCCTCCGCTGTACTGCCGACGAGCAAGCAGTAAAGGCCACGGGGCACAAAGGCGTGTTCTGCAATGCCACATCACACACACGGGAGTGACGACGCGCACGACCACGAAGAGCCGGAGGCCGGCCACGTCCACGAATCGGTTGACGACGGCGTCGACGCGAGGGACGACTGGGCGCGTCGACGGCGCAAGGGCATCCCGACCGACAAGCAACTGCTCGTCGTCGCGTGTATGGACGAGCGAATCCCCGTCGAGGACGCGCTTGGGCTCTCGCTGGGCGACGCACAGATATACCGAAACGCCGGTGGGAAGGTAACAGACGACGTAATTCGCTCGGCGGCGCTGACAACACAGTATTTCGATACGACGGAAATCATCGTCGTCAACCACACCGACTGCGGGATGATGAGCGCGTCCGACGAGGACGTCGTCGCGGGGTTCGAGGCCGCGGTCGACGGTGACCTCGATGATATCGATCTAGACCCGGCACTGCCGGAGCTAGACATCGGTGACGCGTCAATCGCGGAGTGGGTCCGGATGACCGACGACATCGATGCGGCCTGTGCGGCACAGGTCGAATACCTCGAAAACCACGAGCTGATTCCCGATGATGTCACGGTGACAGGCTACGTCTACGAAGTCGAGAGTGGCCACCTCCGCCGGCCCGGCGAGCGCGTCGCTGAACAGGTCAACGAGCGCGTGTAGTCCGATACGGTCATCACCGGGCGGCTTACGACGCAGTCTCGTTTTCCGTCATTCCGTCATTCATTTCGTCGTCACCCATCGACTCGCCGTCCGCTGCCTCCGTCATCGATTCGGTCATTGCGCTGCCGTCCATCGCTGTGTTATTCTCTTGGGCCATCGAGCTGCTCGTTTCGCCGCCCTCCATCGAGTCAGTCATCCCCTCGTCGTCCATCGAGTCAGTCATCCCCTCATCGTTCATTGACTCTGCCTCCTCGTCTGCGGATTGTTCGTCGCCGCCGGCACAGCCAGCGAGCGGGAGCGTGACACTTGCAGCGGCGAGCGTCGTCAGAAACGTCCGTCGGCTTCGTGACATACGCTTTGTCCGGCGTCGGGGGCATACAAGGACGTTTTTCGAAGTTTCAGACGATTCTGCCCACTGTTTGACCCATGTGTGGGTCGGAACGCTTCCAATTTCGTTCCGGAGCCAAACCGTTAATCCGCGGCCGGCCCCTCGATTCGGACATGGAGTCGCTTCACCCGCGAGTGAGACTGCTGTGGGTTCTGTCGACAGTTATCCAGGCGTCGGTGCTCGGCGTCATCGCGTATCTTGTCGACCGGTTCGCGGTCTCACTGCCACAGACGGTGGTCGTCGGCGGCTGGGTTGTGCTCGTGCTTCTGGGTGTTGCCCATGCCATCGCTGCCCACCGGATTTGGCGTTTTGACCTACAGGACGACGCGCTCTTTCTCCTCCGCGGTGTCGTGACCCGGACCGACACGTCGGTCCCGTACGTTCGTGTTCAGCACGTCGACACCACGCGCGGCCCAGTAGAGCGAGCTATCGGGCTGGCGAGTGTCGTCGTCTACACTGCCGGGACCCGCGGCGCGGACATCACGATTCCAGGCCTGCGGCCCGAACGAGCCACCGAACTGCGAGAACAACTCCGTGACCTCGCGAACGAGAGCGAGGCCACGGACGCGGTATGAACCGGCTCCACCCGCGAAGTGCGGTTCTGAGCGTCGCCCGAGCGGCGCTACAAGGCGGCTTCTTCGGCTTCTTCGGCGGGTCCGTCGGGACCGGAATGCTTGGACTGCCAGCGTTCGCGGTTCCGCTGCTGGGCCTGCTCGGCGCGCTGACGTTTGGCGGCTACGCGCTGGCACGGTACTTCCGCTTTCGCTACGAACTCGACGGGGACACGCTCACCGTCGAATCTGGCGTCTTCGCCAGACAGTCCCGCCAGATTCCGCTGGGCCGCGTCCAGAATCTCGATGTCGAACAGAACATCCTCAACCGCCTGCTCGGGCTCGCAATCGTCCGCTTTGAGACGGCCGGTGGGAGCGCGACGGAGGCCACGCTGGACGCAGTTGACGAGGCAGAGGTCAAACGCCTCCGGAACTACGTGCGGACTCACGACCGGGACGAAGCCGCCGAGTCGGCGGCAGAAACCGCCGGCGCGGTGTCTGGGACTGCAACATCTGGCCGGTCGGCCCACGCTGACCTCCCCGGCGTGACCGGTCCCACACCTGCACACACCGGCGACGCCCAGACGGCGAACGACTTCGAGGACTCGGCCTCGGCTTCGGACACGGAACCACGCGACCAGCCGGACGGGTCGCTGTTGTTCGCGTTCGACCAGCGCGAGCTCCTGACGTACGCGCTTGTCTCCGTTCGGCCGGCCGCGCCGGTCCTGACGCTGGCGTCGCTCCCGCTTGGGATGGACGTCGTCTGGGCCGTCCTTCGGTTCAACGCGACCCTCGTTGGCGCGTCGCTGAATGGACCCGTCATCCGCTGGCTGGCTAGCTCGCCGGAATCCACGCGACTCGTCGTCTTCGCCGCGATTTCGCTCGTCCAGTTCCTCCTGCTCGCACTTGTCGTCAGCGTGGCGCTGACAGTCATCGAATACTACGGCTTCCGGCTCACACAGGCCGACGGCGACCTCCGGTACGAGCGGGGGCTGTTGCGCCGGTACAGCGGCAACATCCCGCTGGAGAAGGTCCAGACGGTCACCATCCGCGAGAACGTACTGATGCGGCGGTTCGGCTACGCGACGCTGGCCGTTGAGACGGCCGGCTACAGCGGTGGGAACCAGCAGTCAACGCAGGGCGTCGCCGTCCCGCTCGCGCCCCGCGAGGAAGTGTACGAACTGGCCCGTGACATCGAACCGTTCGGCGACCTCGATTTCGACCGCCCGCCGAAGCGCGCCCGTCGGCGCTATCTCGCGCGCTTTTCGCTGGCGGCGGCCGGACTCACCGCAGTCGCCTACGCCGTCGACTCGCTGGTGCTTGCGACGGGCTACTGGTGGCTCGCCGCCCTCCTCTTTCTCCCGGTCGTGCCAGCGGCACACTTCCGCTGGCGACACCGCGGGTTCGACCTCGATGGCTCGGTCTTGGCGACCCGGAGCGGGTTCTGGCGGCGGACGACGCGCATTGTGCCGTACTACCGGCTCCAGACGGTGTTCGTCACGCGGTCGCCGTTCCAGCGCCGCCGTGACCTGGCGACCGTGGGGGCTGACACGGCGAGTTCGTCGAGCCTGCTCGGCGGCGTCGCTCGGGTGTACGACATCGACGAGGACACCGCAAAAGAACTCAGAGACACGCTACGGGACCGGCTCACCGCACACGTTGCAGGGCTGCGGACAGGCGACAGGGGCGACGCGGACGCGTAGTCAGCCCCGCGCCCACTCGACCATCCGACCGTACACCTCGTCGGTCGCCAGCGCGTCGCCGTCGCCGACGAGGACGAGCGCCTTCTTCGCCCGCGTGAGTGCGACGTTGATACGCCGGTAATCCTCGAAGATCGGGCTGTCGAGCGTCTCGGTGGCGACGAAGGAGATGACGATGACCTCCTTGCTCGACCCTTGGAACCGGTCGACCGTGTCGACGGTCACGTCCGGCAGGCGCTTGGAAATCTCCGCGACCTGCGCGCGGTACGGCGCGATGACGCCGATGTCGGCGGCCGGAACCCCCGCAGACCGATACGACGCGAGGATTTCGGCAATCCGGTCGGCTTCGGTCGGGTTGGTGTTGCCGACCTGACTGCCGCCGGAGTCGACAAACGCCACTCGGTCTCGGAGTGCCTCGGGTAAGCTCGCTGTCGCAACGCCATCGAGGTCATCGAGCCGCTGGGCCGCCACCTCGCCGGTCGCGGGTCGCAACTGCCCGTCGTAGAACTCCCGCGAAGCGAAGGCCTGGATGTGCTGGGCCATCCGGTACTGGCGGTCGAGCATCACGCCAGCGTCGGGGTGGGCGTCGATAAGCCGTTCGAACAGCGAGGTCGACAGCGTCTCGTCCTCGGACTGGACTACGGGCGGGAGCTGCTGGTGGTCGCCGACGAGCACGAATCGGTCGGCCAGCGTCGTCGCCGCCAGCGTCCCTGGCTCGGTGAGTTGGCCAGCCTCGTCAACGACGGCCACGTCAAACTCCTGCGTCTGAAGCGTGCTTCCGCCACAGGTGGCCGTCGTCGCCGCGACGACCTGCGCGCTCTGGAGCCGACTCGCACACTCGCCGGGGTCGCCGCTGGTCTCCAGCCGGTACTTCTGCATGTCATCGCGGACGCCGCTCTCCGTGCCGACGCGGACGATGTCGGTGTAGCCCTGTTCTTCCAGCGCTTCCAGCAGATTGTCGACGGCGCGGTTGGTAAACGCCGAAAGCAAGACTCGGTCACCGCGAGCAACGAGGGCCCTGACCATCCGCGCCAGCGTGTATGTCTTGCCCGTCCCCGGCGGGCCGTGGACGAGCGCGAAATCCTCCGCGCCGACCGCTAACTGGACGGCCTCGTTCTGGGCGTCGTTGTTGTCAATGAACGTCTCCTCGACCGGATTGAACTTCGGCTCTCGCCGCCCGAACAGCACGTCCTTCTGCTCGGGCGACTGGAGGAGGACGGCGTCGTGGAGCGCGTTCTGGAGCCGGTCGGTCGTCAGTTCGGAGGGATACACGTCCAGCCGGCGGAGGTCCAGCGGCTCGTCGGCCGTGACGACGATCTCCTCGTTCACGGCGTTGCCGTTCCCGCTATCCGAGGCGCGTGGCGCCTCGTTGCCCAGTCGCTCGACGCGGGCCAGTTCGGCGTTGCCGGTCACCGGGTCGCCGTCGCTGGCGAGCACGAGATTACCTTCGCGGATCTTCGAGACGGCCCCCGTCCCGGTTGCCCGGAGTTCCCAGCGGCCGCCGTCGAGTTCCCGGCGACCGGTCGGTTCCAGGCCGATGAGCGCCCGGTCGTTGTCGGCCCGCTCTTCGGGCGTCTGCTCCCAGAGCTTCGCGTACTCCCGGTGGACGGACCGGCGTTCGGCCTCGACGGCCGTGTAGAACCGCTCGAAGTAGTCCAGTTCCTCGTCGGGCACTGCCCGACCGACTGTTCCTGCTTTGGATTCCTGGTCGAGGCGGCCGGAGACGGCCATGCAGGTGTCCTGCTCGAAGCAGTACTCGCATTTGGCGTTGGCCTCGTAGCCCGTCGGCACGCCAGAGTCGTACTCCATGGCCGCAATCGCGTTGCGGGTCCGGACGACGTAATTTAGGAGTCCGCTCCCGATAGAGAACTCCTTTGCCGGCGAGAGGTCGCCGCTCTCCTCGTTGCGGTCGACAGCGGCGTTCTTGGTGTAGAGAAGTGTGCCCGTATCTGGAGCTGCGTCGACGGCGCTGCCCGCGCCAGCCGCGCGCTCGCCCAGCATCAGGGCGTACGCCGTCGCCTGTATCTTGTCCTGAAACCGCGGCTCTCGTTTGGTGTTTTTGCCGGTCTTGAGTTCGACGGGCATCCCACGCCGGACGGCGTCTGCTCGCCCCTTCATGCCGAATCGCTCGGAGATGAGCGTCATCTCGGAGCGCCATTCATCGGTTTCTGTAAGCGTCCCCTGCTGGAGCCACCCCTGGATGGCCGACGCGTGGTCGCGCACGTCCCCGGCCACTTCGTCGGCCTCCCGGCCGAGCAGTCCGATGTCGAGGCCGGCGGCGTCGACCTGTTCCTCGATGGCGGTGTCGAGGTCCCGGCCCCGAAGTAAGTCGCCAAAGACCTCGTGGACGACGGTCCCTTTCACCAGCGGGTAAGCGTGCTCCGCGCCGTCGAGTTTCCGGAGGTAGTACATCCGCGGGCACTGCACCCACGCCCGGATGTCAGTCACGTCGACGAGGAAATCCGGCTGGACGACCAGCGTGGCGTCACCGCCGACAGAGTACTGCTGTTCGCCCTGGTACTCTCGTTCGTCAGGATTGTAGACGGCGATCTCCATGCCCGTCTCGATGGCGGCGGCGTTCTCGGTCCACTTTCCCCAGAGCGTGACCGTCGTGGGCTCCCCGGCCCCGCGGTCGGGGCGTATCGTCACCTCACAGAGGTCGCTCTCGCCGTACTGAGTGTTCACCGTCTTTGGCTCCTCGATGTCGACGACGACGCCACGAACGCGGTCCACGCTCATCGCTTGGCCCTCCCCTGTTGCACGGCCAAAGCGACGGGGCGGTCCCTCAAAAGTCGTTCGCGGCGTGGCTCATTCAGCGGTCGCGTCGGCATCCGAGTCACCATCGGCAGCGTACTCCTGCAGCGTTTCCAGCGACACGTCTTCGAGCACGTCCTCGCTCGTCGCGTCGAGGTTCACCGGCGGTGCGCGCCCGGCCTCGTGGGCCTCTATCCAGCGCGGGACACAGACACACCAGCTGTCACCGGGGTCAAGACCCGGAAAGTTCAGCTCCGGCCGCGGCGTCACGAGGTCGTTGCCCTGTGCCTTGCTGTACTCCAGAAACTCCGCCGTCATCACGGCACAAATCTCATGCCGGCCCGGGTCGCGCTGGAGCGGGTAGCAGTACCCGTCGCGCATGAACCCGGTCTCGGGGTCCATCGAGCAGGGAGCCAACTCCCCGCCAAGGACGTTGCGTTCGCTTTCCATACCACGTCTGGCTGTTCCGTGGAGTAAAGCCGTTCGGCTACCCGCTCGCGCTCACTGTCCGTGTCCGATGTCGTCCTCACCACTCCGGCTCGGCGTGTCTCCTGCCGAGTCGGTGGGCTGGCCGTCATCTCCGTCCAGTTGCGTAGCTTCGTTCTCCGCTGCTTCACCAGCACTCCGTTCGGGGCGCTGCCCGGAAGAATCGCCGTCTGGTGTCGCCTCCGATGGTGAGTCAGCGCGTTCGGACCCGCCTGTTGTCGTCGGTTCGGGCGTGTCGTCCGGCGCATTCGGTGAGACTGCGGGCACGTCGACGGCGTCCAGAGCGGCCTGAATCACGTCGGCCTTCTCCGTTCCTTCGATGGTGGCCTCCGTCGTCAGGACCAGTCGGTGACTCATCGTCGCGTTCGCCAGCCGCTTCACGTCGTCCGGAGTGGAGTATCGCCGGCCGGCGATGACTGCACTGGCTCGGACTGCCTCGAAGACCCGCTGGACGCCTCGCGGCGAGACGCCGATCTCTGTCCGGTCGTCTTCGCGTGTCGCCCGCGCCAGGTCGACGATATAGCGACGAACCTTGGTGTCGACGCGGATGTCTTCTGCACACTCCTGAAGGGCACGCACCGTCTCTGGGTCAACTACCGGGTCGACCGACGGCGAGAGTGTTCGCCGGTTGGCCCGCCGGTCGAGCAGCCCCATTTCCCCCTCGACATCGGGATAGGCCATTGACGTCTTCACGCTGAAGCGGTCCCGCTGGGCCTCGGGAAGCTGGAAGGTCCCTTCCTGCTCGATGGGGTTCTGGGTCGCGATAACGACGAACGGTGTCGGGAGGGGATGCGTCGTCCCGTCGACACTGACCTGCCGCTCTTCCATTGACTCAAGCAGTGCAGACTGGGTCTTCGGCGGTGCGCGGTTGATTTCGTCTGCGAGCACGACATTCGAGAACACCGGCCCCTGTGCGAACTCGAACTCCCGCTCGTGTTCGTTGTACACGTTCGACCCGGTCACGTCCGCCGGCAGCAGGTCCGGTGTGAACTGTATCCGGGTAAATTCAAGCCCCAGCGCCTCCGCCAGCACCCGCGCCAGAGCAGTTTTGCCCGTTCCCGGTACGTCTTCCACCAGAACGTGTCCTCTGGCGATGACGCCAGCCAGTGTCTCGAACAGCACTCGGCGTTCGACAACGACAGCCTCCTCAACTCGCTCCACAATGTTGAGACAGTGTTCTGACGCCGACGCAACGCTCAAATCCGACGATAACCCGGCCATGCTCCATGCGTTGCACTCGGGGTGTATCAATATGTACCATTAGCCGGTATCTGTCAGTTCACAGTGGCTACTGGTCCATCCCGGATGGGATAGCATGAACCAGTCCCTTAGCCACGAAGCGGGGCAAGCAGCAGTAACACACCGATTGCGGCGAGTGCCATTGTCTCCGGCGACCCGATTGCGGAACCGACGGCACGGCGCGCTGCATCGACGATGCCGACGGCGGCGATACCGAGCAGCCCGACGCCGACGGCGAACACGCTGTGATACAGCTCCAGCCGTCGTGTTTCCGGACGATGACCCAGCTCTGCTGTCAGTCCGAGGCCGAATGTACCAACGTCCCAGGCGACGAGGCCGCTGACGACACCAGCAAACACCAGTAGCGTGGGAAGGTCGGCCTGTGCCGCACCGATGCTCGCACAGATAAGTCCTGAAGCGGTCAGTGCTGCGGGGCCGGCACGCGCTGGCAACAGGCCAAATGTGAGTGCCCCGTTGACGAGCACGAGCACCAGATACACGAGCAACGGGAGGAGGAGTGCGCCGAAGAACACAGTTATGAACGAGCCGAACTCGAAGATGCCAGTCCGCAGGAGGAACAGGGCTAGCAACACCAGATAGCCAACTGCCGCGATGGCGGCTCCGACAGTCCGCACCGAGGCGGCGTTGAACTCAGTCGTGAACTTTCGGATGACAATCGCACCGCTACCAGCAACCAGCGCGCCGACTGTGACTGCCAGAAGCGGCGCAAGAACGACCCACGACGACAGCACTCGGATACCGAGACTGAACGGTGGGGACGCGACAAGCTGACCAAACGGCGTCAACAGCAGTGCCAACGGCACGACTACAGTGAACGCCGCTGAACCGATTGCGACCAGTTTGAGCGCCCGAGTCCCCCGTTTCAGTCTGGTAGCTATCGCGTCGCGGCGGCTCCGCGCTGTCAACTGCACGAGTGGAAGCTGTGCCACGGCAAAATACAGGCAGCCCGATGCGGCGACACCGAGGACACCGAGACAGACCGTGGCGGCCATCGGCGATGTTCCACCGGCGACAGCGCTCACCAGCTCCCAGCTAAACCACGCGAGCGCGAGGACGACAGTGCCCACGACGAGGCCCGCCACTGTGAACAGATACGAAACGACGCTGCTCACTGTCGCCGCTGACACTGTCTCTCTGTCGAGCACGTTGGTCCAGGCAGCCGCGACGCCAACCATTGCGACGGCGACACCGAGCGCGAGAAGCGGGGCGACTGCCACCTGCCCGACCGAGGCAATGAGGCCAGTCGCTGCCGGCAGGAAACAGAGGTGGCCAATGACCGTCGGTCCCAGCCCGTCTCGGTCCAGCAGGGTCAGCCCCGCCACGGCAATGCCGGCGAGGAGTGCGATACCGCTGAACAGTTTCGGGTCGCCAGAGAGAACGCCTGTCGTCAGGGCGAACGCGGCGATGATGAGCGCGGCGATAGTCAGACTGGTCGCCCGCGGCCGCCCCTCCTCGCCGACGGCCGATGGTGTGTCGAGTCGCGGCCCGCCAATCATTTACGCTCCGCCTCCTAGCTGGGCGCTGCCACTTGGCTGGCGCGCTGCGACGGCGAAGGCGTAATCGAGGATGAGCGGCAGCGGTGTCCCACGTCGCCAGTCTATCGTCCGGGCCCCGGACGCCTGACACCGCGCCAGACGGGTCCGACGGCGGACGTGCTCGTACTGTCCACTGACGGTGCTCGCCGCGGTTACGTCCGTCGAGAGCACGGTTCGCTGGCAATCGAACGCCGCCCACGACGCCATCGCAGTGACTGGCGCGTCGTCGAGCAGCGGCGATACGAGCACCAGCTGGCAGCGGGGTCCGGCCATCTCCATCACCTTCCGGAACTGTCGCTGTGTGTCGGCCTCGTCTGCTGGCCCACCAGCCGGGTCGCTCTCGGCAGCATCGGCAGCGGCCCGTAGCTGTTCGACAGCTAGCGACCGCTGATTGGGTCCGTCGCCTGGCTGGAGCCACGTCAGTCCCGCTGGCCCGTCGCCGTCGATGCCGACGATTGCCAGCCCGACCTCGTGGCCGGCATCCAGCAGCGATGTCAGTGCCTGCGTGGTCGCGTACGCGCCGAGTTCGACCGCTGTTGGGCGACCGGGACCGGCAGTCACCCGGGCTGGCGAACGGGCATCGACGACGAACACGACCGTCGTCGATACCCACTGCTCGTAGTTGACCGTCGACAGCTCTCCGCGCTTCGCGTAGCCGCGCCAGTCGATGCGGCCGGCCGGGTCCCCGCGCTGATACTCCCGCGTCGAGTGGAAGGTGAAGCCATCGCCGGGGGCGTCGGTTGTGAGTTGGCCCACGCGGTCGGTCCCCCGGTCGGACAGCGGCGGCGCCTGCGCGTCCAACTGACACACCAGCCTGTCATCGCCTCCGGGGTGTCGCGTCGCAGTCGCGACTTCACCGGCACCTGTTCCCCGGACGCGAAGCCGTGGCTCGTCGAAGTCGTGTTCGCCCCGGCGGGCGATGAGCGTGTACTCTATCGTGACTGATTCGCCGGCAGCAAGCGTCTCGCCACCGCGTGGCGACCCATCCAGCACTGCGAGGTCAGTCGGAACGCCGTCGACGACCCGGACGTCCGACAGTGTCTGCTGGCCGCTGTTTGTCACCGTCAACTGGACTGTCACCGGGTGCCCCGGGGGCGCTGGCGTCGGGTCGACCGCCCGCGACACGACGAGTGCTGCCGGGACAGCAGCGGTCGACAGGACTCCGTAGGCCAGATACGAGAGCGGGAGCGTCGCGGCCAGCAGCAGTGTCCCGTTTCCCTCCCAGATGCCCGCTCCGGCGAGTGCCAGCGCGGCAACGATTGCGCCGCGCCACCGCGTGGCCCGTCGCCCCATCAGTCTCTCCCCTCCGTTACATCGCCCCAGTCGGCCCCGTTGGTGGCTGTGGCATCCGTTCCGTCATCGTTGACCAGCGTCGTCCCGTCAGTTTCCGATTCACTGCTGGTCGCGCCGTCCGCGGCAGTTCCGTCCCTGTCGACGCGGGCATCTTCAGATGTGCCGTTTTCGCTGGCCTCGATGTCTTCTCGCTTGGGAATCGACCCGTCGATGGCCCGCTGGAGGCTCCCGTCAGCCGCCCGCTGCAGGTCGGCGACTGCTGGGGCGACGACTGGCACCGGACGCGGCGCTCGCTGGCCGACAACCGTCGGCAACGCGTCGTCGGCCGCAACGCTGACTGCCGCCATTGCCCGCGCGCACCGCTTTCGGACGGCCTTTTCTGGAAACAGCCAGGCCCGGAGGCGAGCGCGAAACGGCCGGTCCGGCGGCGCGACGGATTCGTCCAGTACCGCGGCGGCAACCGGGTCGTCCGTCCAGCTCCCCGCGGCTAACTGTGCTTTCACCGAGTCGGGGTCGTGGCCGCCCTGGACCAGTGCCTCCGTGAGCGTCGCCCGAAGTGGTTCCCGAACAGGACCGACGCTCCCGTCGACTGACCCGTCGTCGCGGGCCTGCGCAACCGCCGCCTCCACGCGTTCTGCGAGGTCGGTTCCGGAGACAGCGTCATCTGTCGGCGTCGTCTCCAGATATTCTCTGGTGAACCCGTCGTCAGCAGCCCACGGTGACGGTGATATCGCGGGGTCGTCGGGCGTCCGCAAAAGCTTCCAGAAGGCTACGAGCACGCAGACGAGGAGGACGAGGACACCCGCCGCACCCGGTCCGGACGCCGCCGGTTCTGGCGTCCCTATCAGCCCGATAACCGCGCCGGCAGCCACAAGTAGCAGGCCACACAACACGGCGATTCCCAGCCCGACGTGACGACGATTCATTCTGTGTCCTCCTGCTCGTCGCTCGCGCTCACCAGCGCATCGTACGCGTTACGGGCCTGTTCACGGCGACTGTCACTCGACTGGCCGCCGTATTCGACGTCTCGGAACGCCTCTGTCAGTGCTTCGACGGGTGCCCTCGGGAGGCCGCTGTCGATTGCGGCCCGGGACACCTCGCCGGGCGTCCGCGTCCGCCAGTGTCCGGGGACGACGTGCCTGGCGAACGCACGCCAGATGTCCCGGAGCGACGGAAGAGCAGACTCGTCGCCGTCCGACGAGTCAGTAACCGACTCGCTCGGTCCGGAGCTAGATGCCGCAGTTGGGCGGTCCGTATCGTCGGTCAGGCCAGAGGTGTAGACACTGACCGCACCCAGCCCCACTCCAGCCACAGCCACGGCGGCACCGGTCGTGCCCCAGCGAACATAGCTCAGTATCACGACGACACACGAGAATCCGAGCGTTACAATCCGGCGTGGTGTGGTTTCAGCCCTGGCCACAGTAATGGCTCGATACCCGGCCGACCGGAGCCACTGTTGGAAGCGGCGGGACAGTCCTGTCACCGTTAGCGGCAGCGACGCGAGCCATGCGGCCAGACGGATAGCCAGTCGTCGGCCAATGCTCAGCATGGCTTCGATACGGCCAACCAGCCAGAGTGCTGTTCGCCGACTCAACTGAACGACCCGGGCGACGTAGCCAGCAAGCATTTTACCGCTGTTCTTGACTGCATACGCGACCGCCTGCCCGCCGGAGAGCGCATCCGCCCGATAGTGATACAGCGCGGCGACGCTCACGACTGTGAGCGCGATGGCCAGTCCGTCGCGTTCCCAGAGCACGCCGATGAAAAACAGCGAATCGAAGAGCGCCCAGAGAACACCGATGCCGCGTGCGACCCTGGGGGTGTACAGCAGTGCGGCGATAGCGATAGTCACCACAGTTGTCACCAGCAGCACTGAACTCACTACGACGGTCCCGATGTACGCGTCCCAGAGCGTTGTTCTCGCTGTCTGTCTGTCTGTTGCCGCTGTAACGGTAAGCGAGGGATTTGCCGGGAGTGAGACAGCAACGGTGCCGTCAGCGCCAGTCGTCCCCCGGCGCTGGTCGCCGAGCGTCACAGTCGCATTCTTAACTGCCTCTCCGTTTCTCGTGGCGTTGACTGCGGCGCTATCACCCGGGACTGGGAGGGTCTTCGCTGGCATGACGCGAACGTGTAAGTTCAGCACGTCAACGCGTGCGGTGCCCTCGAACTCGCCGCGGGACACGGTTACCGCAGTAGTATCGGTATCTGGGACTGTTAGTTGAGACTGGCCGGTGGTGTCAGTTCGGCCGACGATATCGCCGTCGTGGCTCACAGTCGCGTTTCGTACCGGGACGCCGTCGACCGTTGCAACAAGCGGGACAGTCGACCCGGGATACGGTTCGCCAAGCAGTGTCACGTTGACGCTCCCGGCGACACGGTACTGACCGGTGTCGTTGTCGGCCGCTGTCTGCTGGCGTGTGGCTGTCGAATCACCCGCGCCAGATGGCCACATATCACCTTTCGCGAGGCGGTCAGCCGTTTCAGCGCCTGCTTCCTCGTCCGGTCGACGGTAGAACTGACATGGCTCTGGGCCCGGCGATTCGACCGTTACGTTCAGTTCGCGCTGGTAGGGCACCTGTCCGGTCACCTGCCCGCTCTGGTCAGTCCAACCGACATACCGGTCATTGAACCAGACACGGGTCGCGCCCGCTGGTTCCAGATCCTGATACACCAGGACTGTGAGGGGATGCCCGGCTTTTGGCGTCGATTCAATGAGGACACCACAGCCGTCTTCAGTGGGCGGGGCAGTCTCGCCGGGAATCGGAATCGGCTCTGTGTCGCCTGTGACGTTGCTGCTCCCGCCACCGTCGCGACGCTGTTCTCGTGTATCGGCTGGCGTCTGCGTCAGTGGTTCAGACCCGGGGCTCCCGTCACTGCCCCCACTGCTGTCGACCCCGCTCTCGGTGACCGGTGGTGGGGCCAGAAACGCAGCGACGATTAGCCCAACGAGGCAAAGACTTACCAGTAGTAGCTGCCGCCAGTCAACGCCGCCATGGTCAGTATCGGATGCTGTACCCACTTGTCGCCCCTCGTAACGTACGCCCGTACTGCGACACCCCGAGCTGTTATCATGGAAACTAACGTGAAAGATAATCAATCCCCGGTATGGTTCTCGACAGTGGCCACAGTCGTCAGGGCAGCCAAGCCAGTATATCCGACATTTCTTCGCCCCTGGCAGCAGTCGGGACCGATGGGTTCATTCTGACCCAGTCCGAACAGGAAACTGACAATGCGCGTTCGTGACTGGCAGGACATTCTCGAAGACGTGATGGAGAGCAATGCCAATCCGGGGGACTGGCGTGCCGTCGGGGGCGACCGCGCGAACGGAATCGGCGAGGACATCTACTTCGGTCACCCTGACGCCGGTGTCTATCAACTCAAAACCTACGCAAAGAACCCCTTCGAGGTACAGGGCGTCGGGTCGCAAGTGGCACGCCGTATCGACGATGACATCGACCCGCTGTTTCCAGACGACGGGTCCGGCATTTTCGGTGTCCAGCAGGGGCCGGAAGACGAGGACGACGCCAAAGAGAAGGCGAAGAACCTCGAAACGGTCCTCGAAACGCATGCGGACGCACCGACGTCACCGCAAGCGCTGCTGGAGGACATGATGGACGCGATGGACTCCCCGGCCTACGGGCCGATGGAGTTCGATCACCACGACCGACCAGACCAGATGAGTGAACTCACTGAGACGTTCGAAGAAGCGGAGGAACTACTCGACGCGGAGTTCGAGGACGTTATCGAAGAAGACGTAGAGCGGGGCTTCTACTGATGGTCAACCGAACACTCCCAGTCTGTACCGGGGGTCGCTAATGGTCGGTCCCTCGATGACGGACGCCGACCGGAAACGATTTCTCAGATACACGCAAGTCGGATTCGCGCTTCTCATCGGCGTCTCGATGGGGCTTGTGACGTTGTACGGCGGTGCGGAACTGCTGATTGTTGCTGGAATGTTTGTTGGCGGAACCGTCGTTGGCGGTGGTCTCGCGTGGTACATCATCCCGGAGAGTATCGCGGAAACGCCGTACGAGTCAGTCGACAGAGGTCCGAAACCCGGCGCAAAAATGAAACAACAGCGGCAGGAAGACAACGGCTCCGGACAACGGGCAGCCGAGGACGACAGCCGACTCTCACAGAACCGCGATTAGAGGAAATCGTCCTGCATTGCCGGGTCCTGCTGTTCGGAGGCCGTCTGGTCGAAAATCTCTTCATCAAGCGTCTCGGTCTCTTCGGTCGTGGTATTGTAGGCCGAAATCCCTCGCTTTAGGAGGTCTTCCACGGCTTGGTCGCGGTTGAGGAACTCGCCCTGTTCGACGAGTCGCTGGATGTCCGAGTCCACCTGGTCCGGGAGTGACACCTTGATCTTGCTCACACTTGCCGCCTATACTGTTCGGACATAAAAACCCACCCCTGCTTTTGCGAGGGGTCAAAAAGGCGCACGCGTGAATGCGCGAAACCGTCACACACTTGCCGGCGGCCGACACGAATCACACTGTGAACGCGAACGACCGAGCGATCACCGCACTGGTCATGCTCGCACACGGACTCGTCCACACCTACGAGATGGCAGTCCCGATCTTTGTCGTCATCTGGCTCACCGAATTCGACCTCATCAATCTTGGTATCGCCCAGTTCAACGTGACGACGGCTACCGTCGGCGTCATCGTGACGCTGGGCTACGGCCTGTTCGGGGCTGGTGCGCTCCCGGGCGGTATCGTCGTTGACCGTATCGGCTCCCGTCGCCTCATCACGGGCTGTCTGCTCGGCATGGGCGGCTCGTACATCCTGCTTGGCCTTGCCCCGAGTATGGTCGTCATCGCGCTGGCGCTTGTCCTCTGGGGCCTCTCGGCCAGCGTCTACCACCCAGCCGGGCTCTCGCTCATCAGCAAAGGTGTCGAACAACGTGGGACCGGACTGGCCTATCACGGCGTCGCCGGCAACCTCGGAATCGGCCTCGGCCCGCTCGTCGCCGCAGTTCTCCTGCTGGTCGCCGAGTGGCGGACCGTCGCGCTCGTCCTTGGCGTTCCGGCGTTGCTCGCCGCTGTCTATGCCTCACAGGCGAGTTTCGACGAGACGGCGGCGGTGACGGCCGCGACTGACGGCGGGTCGAAAGCCAGCAGCGGTATCGACTCGCTCGGGGAATTTCTCACGGAGAGCAAGCACCTGTTGACCGGGAGCTTCTTGCTGGTGTTCGTCGTCGTCATGTGCTCGGGGCTGTACTACCGCGGCGTCCTCACGTTCCTTCCGGAACTCCTTCGAGGCCTGCCGGGCTTCGAGCCCATCCCGATAGAGACGCTGTTGCCTCCCGGCGTCCTGTCGGCGCTCGGTATCGAGGTCGGGACGGGCCAGACGCTCAAGCCACAGGACTACTTTTATGCCGGCCTGTTGCTCATCGGCGTCCTCGGCCAGTACGCTGGCGGCAAACTGAGCGACCGGATTCCCGTCGAATACGGTATCGCCGGCTCGTTCCTGGTGCTTGCCGTCCTTGCGGTGCTGTTCGTTCCGGTGTCGGCGATGGGCTTCGGGCCGCTGGCAGTGCTGGGTGCACTTCTGGGCATCGCACTGTTCGTCGTTCAGCCGATGTATCAGGCCGCCGTCGCGGAGTACACGCCCGCCGGAACGCGCGGACTCTCATATGGCTTCACGTATCTTGGCGTGTTCGGGGTCGGCGCACTTGGCGGTGGTCTCGCCGGGTCGATTCTGGCCTTTGCGAACGCGACAGCACTGTTCGGGACGCTTGCCGGCATTGCACTTGTCGCCGCTGTCACCGGCGTCGCTCTCGCTCGTCGCAAGTAACTGGATACCGGTCCCGATCTGCTGTTGGAAAAACGGTTATGTCGTTTTCAATCGTTGTAATTGGGTGGTAACGTATAACACAATCTCAAGCTGATACTGTTTCATGCAAACAGGACTGGCTGCACTCGACCCACACAAAGCCGTACTCCCTATCGTTGCGCTTATCGGACTCATCCCGGTACTGCTGTACTACCGGCGAAGTTCCCGGTTGTTCGTAGTCGGTTACGTACTGCTGATTCTGGCAACGGTCGTGACTAACGTCGAGAACCTGTTTCTGGGAACAGTACTCAACTACGCTGAGCACTACCTCGGCTTGATGGGGTCGGGGCTCGTGTTCCTGTTTGCGGCGTACGTGCGCCGGAAGCAAGTACTGGCGGACGATGCCGGTGGTGACGGCCCGGAAATCGGTCTTGAGGACGGCCCAGATGTCGCCGCCGATGGCGGGAGGACAGAACCGTGAGTGCGCCCATCATCCTCGCGGACTTCATCGCGGTTACCGCCTACGCCGCCACGGTCGTTCTCGGCGTGAAAACGTACCGCGAAACCGAGCTCGATTCGGGGTTCTGGGCGAACTTCTCGTTCGCCGCAGCACTCGGGTTTCTCTGGACCGGTGTTGTGTTCCTCGAATGGATCGGCATCGCGGGAGCGATCATGGATGCGCTGGGTACGTCCCTCTTGGCAGTGCTCATTGGCGTAACCGCGATTGCCTCGACAGGAACCATCGCAACTGTCGAGGACCTCAAGACGGCTACCAAAACGGCCGCGAGTCGGCGCGCGGAGGCGGAGGAACAGCGTGAGACCGCTGAGGAGCAACGCCAGCAGGCGGAGGCGGCCAAACGGGAAGCTGATGAGGCCCGGCAGGAAGCTGAGCAGGCGAAACAGGCGTCAGAGAAACTAAACGGTCATCTGCGAGCGAAAGCCGAGTCGTTCAGTACAACGATGCATGCGGCCGCTGAGGGTGACTTCACGCAGCGGATGGATCCCGAAAGCCGAACAGAGGCCATGACTGAGATCGCGACGGCGTTCAACGACATGATGGAGACGCTCTCGGAGACGCTGACGACCGTCACGCAGTTCGCCGGACAGGTCGACGACTCGACGGACGAACTCGGCGCTAGTGCCGAGGAGGTGCGGAGTGCGAGCAGGGAGGTCAGCGAGAACGTCGAGGAAATCGCCTCGAACACCGACAAGCAACACGATACCGTCACGAAGGTCACCGACGAGATGACCGATCTGTCTGCGACCATTGAAGAGATAGCGTCCTCGACCGACGAAGTAGCACAGAAATCCGCACAGGCGTCCGAACTCGGTTCTGTTGGCAGCGAGCACGTCACCGAGGCGAAATCGGAGATGGAGGCCATCGAGCGACAGGCCGATTCGACCATCGACAGTGTCGAATCGCTTAACAACGAGATGGAGCAGGTCGGTGAGATCGTCAGCGTCATCGAAGACATCGCCGAGCAGACGAACATGCTGGCGCTCAACGCCTCTATCGAGGCCGCTCGCGCCGGCGAGGCCGGCGAGGGCTTCGCTGTCGTCGCCGACGAAATCAAGGGCCTCGCACAGGAGACCGGGGAAGCGACCCAGCGCATCGCGGACCGTATCGAAATGATTCAGGAGTCGACGAACGAGACCGTCGACGGGATTCACGAGATGGATGAACGCGTCGACAACGGTCTGGAAACGGTCGATGAGACTATCAGCGTTCTCGAAGATATCCTCCAGCACGTTGAGGAGGTCAACACCGGCATCCAGTCCGTCGACGATGCGACCGACGAACAGGCCGCCTCCGCGGAGGAAGTGGTTGCGATGGTCGAGGAGTTCGACTCGATGACCGAGCAGACGAGCGCGGGGGCCCAGACCGCAGCCGCGGCGGCCGAAGAACAGACTGCGGCCATCGAAGGTGTGACAGACGACGTGGTCCATCTCTCGGATCAGGCCGAGAACCTCTCGGAACTGCTCAGTAGCTTCGAGTTCGCTGTCTCCGGCGGGACCGGCCACGCGACAGCGGCGACCGGCGACACCGCACCGGTGACCGACGGGAGCGGCCAGCCAGAGCGGAACTGAAATGGGCTGTCGTCTGCCGTTTCTCCGGTGACTACCCGGATCGGTGACTCGAAGGCAAGTTCACCGCTGCCTGAGACCCGCGCTCTCCTGACCATCGGATAGTATTTCTGTCTGTACGGTGTAGCGGCGGGTCAGATGGACGCCGCAGTTATCGTCCCGGCCTACAACGAGGCGGAGTCGCTGGCCCGCTGTCTGGCTCCCTTCGAGTCACAGCCCGTCGAACTGGTCGTCGTAGTCGGCGGCGACGACGGCACGGAGCAGGTGGCCCGCGACACCCCTTTCGTCGACACCGTTGTCCGGTGCGACGAGGGCGGGGCGGGAATCGCCAGAAACCGCGGAGCCGCGGCCGCAACAGCCCCGATTCTGCTGTTCACCGATGCCGACACAGTGGTCCCCGAGGACTGGGTTCGCCTGCATCTCAGGCACTACGCTGACGACGAGGTGATCGGCGTTGGTGGGCCCGCACGGCCGCTCGAAGACAGTCTCAAACACCGCGTGTTGTTCAAGCTGCTGTCGGACTACTGGTATCGGGTGTCTTGGCCGCTGGGCTTCGTCCAGCAACCGGGCTTCAACTGTAGCTTCCGGGCCGACGCCTTCAAAGCCGCGGGCGGCTTCAACGAGGACATCCCGTTTATGGAGGACACGGAACTCTCACTGCGGATGAAAGACTACGGCCGAATCGTCTACGACGCTGACTCCTGTGTCGCTACGTCGGCCCGCAGAGAGGCAGACGAGGGATATGTCTCGCTATTTGCGAAGTATGTCCGCGGGTACGCGAACCACTACATCCTCCGCCGGGAGTTCGATGCCGATTACTTCTGAGAAGGGCAGTCTTTTCAACTCACACCCCGGAGCGGTGACACGATGAGTGGCTGGCGGTCACTGTCCCGACGTGCTGTCGAACAGGTACGGTCGGACTTCCGGGACGACCCCTATCTCCGCTACGTGCTCCTGCTGTCGACTGTTATCGTCGGGTTCTGGTTCTGGCATCGCATTCCGAACTTTGCGACTCGTGACGAGTACAGTCGGTTGCTCGACGCCATGGTCGTCTACGGATCGGTTCTCGAAGAACCGAGCTTCGAGGGGCTCAAAGCCGGTATCGAGTGGGGCCGGGCCCCCTTCGGCGCGACGCTATATCTCTATGCGCTGGCCATCCTCCCCGTCGTGCTCGTCGCGGCTCTCACCGGGGATCTAGACGCGTTCACCACGATTGCCTTCCCCAGCTGGGAGTTCGGCCACTACGAGGTCTGGGCCGCCACGCCCGAGTGGATATGGACCTGGAGTCTCGTCTCCATCCGCCTGACAAACGTCGTCGCTGCGCTCTGTGCTGTCTACCTCACCTATCGCCTCGGTGTCGCAATCGAGGGGCGCAACGCCGGCCGGCTCTCGGCCGTCGTGCTCTCGCTGACTTTCGGCTTTCTCACAATCTCGAAGGAGGCCGGCGAGGATATGCCGGCGCTGGTGTTCGTCCTCCTCGCGCTGTACCTGCTGGTCAGGTACGTCCAGACCGACGACGGAACGCTGTTTCTGGCGGCGAGCGCGGCCGGTGGTGTCGCCATCGCATTCAAACTGACGGCCGCGCCGGTTATCCTTCTCATCGGCGTCGCCTTCGTCCTGCGTGCCCGTGCCGCTGACGCGCCGCTGACGGAGACGCTCTACCGGCCGAAGCTCCTCCTGAGCGGCGCTCTGTTCGGGTTCGCCATGATTGTACTCGGATTTCCAACCGCCCTCGTGGCGGGGCCCGAGCCGTTCATCGAGCGGGTGTTCGGCGGCTCGACTTCGCGGATGAGCCACCCAACGGGTCCCGACGCCCCGATGTGGTGGTGGTTCCTGCGGGGCTATTTCAGCGCGCTGGGACTGCCGCTGGTTACCGCGGCCGCCGCCAGCGTCGTGGCGACTGTTGCAACCATTCGTGACCGCGGTTCTGCATTTCACGGGACCGTCCTCATTCTGACCGGCCTGACGGCCTACATCGCGATGTTCTCCCAGTGGCACGACTTCCGGGTGCACCACCTCATACCGACGTTCCCGCTCATCGCCTTACTCGTCGGGGGGCGACTGGTGGAGCTCCGCGAACGCTCGTCGTCTCTGGCACGACCGGTGATGGCGGTTCTGTTGGTAACAACGGCCGTCTACGCCGGTATCGGGACGGCCCAGTTCGCGTCGATGCCCCGGGACGAAGCGACAGCGTGGCTCGAAAAGAACAGCGAGGATGGCGACGTGGTGGAGACGTATCGCGTCCATATTCAGGACACTGCCGTCCCGCACTCGCTGACCGCCAGACACGTCGCCGGCCAAGACTCGGAGGCAGAGGAAGCGATGGCGTGCCCGCGATACATTCAGGTCGGGTATCGGGACCTGCTGTACCTCAAGGAGGATACCTACTACCGCAACGGTGACGCACAGGCGACCTACCTCCGGAATCTCCTGAACGAGGAGTACAACTACAGAATCGTCGCCGAGTTCGGGGAGCGGCCACCGAACTTCGTGCCCCAGCGACCGACCCCCGGCTCGTTCACCGACCTGCTCCGGCTCGGCGTCGTCCCGCACACGGACCAGTTCGCCGACGAGCAGGAACTCGCGGCAAATCAGTACACCCTCATTCTGGAACGCGATGGCGAGTGCGATACGAGCCGTCATCCGCCGTTCTGAGTCCGCTTTGATGTATCCTGGGGGCCGGCTACTCCGTCGTCAGTGACGCGACATCGAGCCGGACAGAAGGATACCAGCCTGCGAGTGACGGCAGGTAGATACTCAGGAACCGGTCGACGAAGATGATGGGGATGATGACCTCCGCTGGAATACCCAGCGCGACGAACACCGCCGTCGCCGTGGCCTCGGTGATGCCGATGCCGCCGGGCGTCAGCGGCAGGAGCGTCACGGTGTACGCGACCAAGAGATACAGCGGCAACGCGACCAGCGGTTCGAACGCGACGCCGAAACTCCCCAGCAGCAGGCCGACGCGGACACCGGGTGCGAGCACGAGGTCGACGGCCCAGCCGACCGCGTAGCGGAGCCACACTGCCGGCTCGCTCGCGAGCGACCGAAACGTCGTTGTCGAACTGTCGGTGAACTCGAGCAGGCCGTCGAGCCGTGCCGCGAGTCCCTCACCGAAGCGTGGAACCCGGACCGCGACCCCGGACAGCCAGCCGATGAGCCGGTCCAGATAGGAGAGATTGAGGCCTCCGAACAGTATGGCGAGGCCGGCCGCGAAGTACAGGCTTGTCGCAAGCGCCAGCAACAGAATAAGTTCGACCCGGAGCAGTGGAATCGCCAGGATGAGGCCAGCAGTCGCCGCGACGCCGTAGTATAGGGCAAAGATGCTGGTGTGAAGCGCCGACGCGGCTGCAGCGTCGCTGTAAGCCATTCCGGTCTGGCTCCGGAGGACGAACGGCGCAGCCAGCCGTCCCGAGAGCCGCGACGGGAGCAACTGATTGACGAAGTTCACAATGAGCGTCGTCCCGGCGGCGGTCCGGAACTGGACCGGTGCGAGCGGGGTGATTACCGCGTGCCACGAGTAGGCCCGGCCACAGATACCGAGAACGCTGACGGCGACGACCGCGAGCGCCGTTTCGGTTTCGACGCTGGCGAGCAGGTCGATTGCGCTCGCGATGTCGAACTGCGTGAGCAGCCACGAAAGCGCAACGACGGCGATACCGTACTGGGCGACCGTGATCCCCAGATCACGAGCCCGACTCGTCACGGTGTCTCGCCCCTCTGTAGCTGCGTCGCGGCCGCTTCACCGTCCACCAGAGCTGTCCGCACGGTCGTGAACTCGAAGTCCTGTTGGAGAATCCGCTCGACGGCCCGGCGCATCCAGTCGCCGGTCCTGACGTACACCCGCGTCGGCACCCCTTCGACAGCTGGCAGGTCGACCAGTTCCCAGGGATGGACGTACAGCATCGGTGTGATACCCCGGCGGGCCAGCAGTTTCATGCCCAGAATCGTGTATCGCGGGCCGAAAAACCGGAGCCAGGTCCCGGTGAGGGGCAACTGCAGGCCGGGCATGACGCTTGCCGGGAACTCGGTAATGCTGTCCGGTGCGTCCGGGCGGACCGCCGTCGCTTGGACCGGTTCGTGAATGTCGTACTCGCCGCCGTACCACCCCGGAATCGACCGGCTTGAGACGACGCTAGAGTCGTACGTGTATCCGATGTCGGAAAGCAGATCGAAGTGGTCGTCGGTGATGTCGAAGGCGGGTGCTCGGAACCCTGAAACCCGCTCGTTGGTGACTCGCTCCAGTACGTCCTTCGATTGGGACAACTCCCTTCGTTGCCCGTCGCTGTCGAGATCCGAGAGCAACTGATGGGTGTGCGTATGCGAGGCGATTTCCAGACCCGCGTCAGCAAGCGCCCGCACGGCGTCGGGATGGGACTCGGCAACCGAGGAGACCACGAACGCGGTCGACGTCGCGTCGTACTTTGCGAGCGTGTCCCTGAAAAATCGACCGCCGTCGAGGCCGACGCCGTCGCGGTCGGTCGTCCCCGACGCGCTCCGGTAGGCCGGTGTCTGGGTAAACAGCTCGAAATCTATCGACAGCACCGCGCGGTTACTCATCCTGCTTGTCCTCGGTCTGTAGCTGATGTTCCTCAAGTTCGCTCCGGAGAAGGCTCAACTCCTCGTTCAGCCGCGACAGCCGGTCGTACATGTGCCCGATGCGGTTGAGCAGGTACGTCACCGCCACAAACAGCGTCAGGTTCGAGATGACGAGGATGGCGCGGGCTTTCCACTCCAGGCCCAGTAGCCGCGCCACGACCTCGAACACGTTGGGGACGATAGCAACGACGATGAGCCCCGTGCCGAGCAGCAGCGACATCACGAACAACTCCAGCGACTCGCGTTCGCTTCTGACGATAATAAACCCGTTCGCGAGGAACGCCAGCCCGACGACCAGCGACAAGAGGTTAACCAGTGAGTAGTCGAATCCAAAGACCATAGTTAGCGAAAGAGGAGGACGCGAAACACCGTGTCAGTCATCCGGAGCGGGTAGAGCACGAGCGTGTCGAGGCTGAACTGTGACTCGCCCTCGTCCCGGATCGGCATCGCTATCGATACTTCTTCGATCCGCTGGCCGCGCTGGGCCGCATCGAGCGTCTGTTCGACTGCCCAGTGGTTGTCCGAGCGGTGGAGGATATCCTGCAGCGCCGACACGCGGTAGACGCGGAAACCGCTCGTTACGTCGGTAATGTCGATGCCGCCCAGCTTCCGCACGACGGTCGTAAAGAAGGTGATTCCCAGCCGCCTGATAAGCGGGTAGTCGTCGATGCTCTCGTTCAGGTAGCGGCTGCCGATGACCATGTCCGCGTCCTCGGCGTGGTCAAGCAGGGTCGGAATCTTCTCCGGGTCGTGCTGGCCGTCGGCGTCGACCTGCACGACGAAGTCGTAGTCGTGCCGAATTGCGTACTGATAGCCCGTCCTGACGGCCCCGCCGACACCGGTGTTGAACACGTGTGTAACGACGTGTGCGCCGTGCTCACGGGCGATGGCCGCGGTGTCGTCCGACGAGCCGTCATCGACGACGACGACCTCGTCGACGTAGCGGCTCGTTCCGTCGATCACCGACCCGATGGTGCTCGACTCGTTGTACGCGGGGATGACGGCGACTGTTCGCACTGGTGGAAACGCCGCTAGCAGCGAACTTAGAATTGTCGTTCTCTGGGATAGTTCACTTGTGGCCTGTGCGCCTGTCGTTGACCGCTCCACTCACGCCAAGCCGGCCTCTGTGAGCCACAGCCGACGTGAACCTCGCCAGTCGGGACGCCCGCACTTCTCGCGAGCGAGGCAATGGTGGCTGTTCACAGAACTCACGCTTCGAAGTCCGCTCGTAATAAAAATAGATCATGATGGATAGGGCAAGAATGAAAACACACCGCGCGGTACGTACTGGCATGAGTGTCGAGCAGGAGCAGACGGAACGGACCATCAGGTGTCTGGTGGCGAAAGTCGGACTCGACGGACACGACCGGGGCGCACACGTCATCGCGCGGGCGCTCCGTGACGCTGGCTTTGAAGTGATTTACTCAGGGCTCCATCGAGCGCCCGACGAAGTCGTGCAGGCCGCTGTGCAGGAGGACGTAGATGTCGTCGGCATCTCCATTCTCTCGGGGGCGCACAACACGCTGGTCCCAAAGATTCTCGACGGGCTAAGAGAGTATGACGCGTTCGATGACCGGCTCATCCTCGTCGGCGGCATCGTCCCGGATGACGATCAGGAGGAACTCCGCGGGCAGGGCGTCGACGAGATATTCGGCCCGGGCGCGTCCATGGAGGAGATGATCGACTACATCCACGAGAACGCGCCCGAGCGATGAGCGACCTCGTCGCTGACCTGCTTGCGGGCAAGCACAGCGCCCTCGCCAGAGTCATCACACTGATAGAGAACCGTTCCTCGGGGTACCGAGAGATAATTTCCGACCTCCATCAGCACACCGGCACAGCCGACGTTATCGGCGTCACCGGCAGCCCCGGCGCGGGCAAGTCCACGCTGGTCGATAAGGTCGCAGCGACCTACCGTGAGCAGGGACAGACCGTCGGCGTCATCGCTATTGACCCATCCTCGCCGTTCTCCGGCGGCGCGGTGCTCGGCGACCGGATACGGATGGCCTCGAACGCTGGCGATATGGATATGTTCTTCCGGTCGATGTCTGCTCGTGGCTCCCTCGGTGGGCTGTCGACGGCGACGACCGACGCCGTGACCGCGCTGGACGCGTTCGGCAAGGACAAGATCATCGTTGAGACGGTCGGCGCAGGGCAAAACGAAGTCGACATCGTCCGCACCGCCGATACCGTCGCCGTGCTCGTGCCGCCGGGCAGCGGCGACGACGTCCAGATGCTCAAGGCCGGCATCCTCGAAATCGGTGACGTGTTCGTGGTCAACAAGGCCGACCTCGATGGGGCCGACCGGACCGTCCAGCAACTCCGGGAGATGTTACAGGGACAGAGCGGACGCCCGGACTCCGGCCATCACGGCGCGACTGAACTCGCCGGCGACCATGGCGATGCGTCCACCGATGCCGCCGATGATGAGGCGGACGAGTCGGAGACGTGGAACCCCCCTATCGTGGAGACAGTCGCCAATCGGGGCGAGGGCGTCGAGGATTTCTTAGACGCGCTTGCCAACCACGGCGCGTATCTGGACCGAACCGGCCGTCGAGAGGGGCAAGCCCGGGAGCGTTTCGCCGCCGAGATTCGAACTCTCCTTCGGGAGGATGCCAACGAACTACTGGTCGACGAACTTGACCGCCGCGGCGGCATCGAGCAGTACGTCGACGCCGTCATCGAGCGCCATACTGATCCGTACACGGTTGTCGACGAGGTGCTCGAACCGCTCCGAGAGTGTCTCGACGAGCGGCGCGACGGGAACTAACTTCGGGACTGTTGCGTTCGCGGAACCATGTCTGCCCGGACCGATAGCGACAGCTATCTGACGATCTTCCAGCATGTATAACATACTCCGGGTCCCAAGTCATCAGTATGAAACTCCGCAAGGCGCTCGGTGCGGTCGTTGGTGCGGTCGGCGCGACAGCCGCTGCCAACCGCGTGCTACAGTCGCGGGCCGGCGCGTTCGAACCGATGCTCGACGGGGAACAGGGGACGTACCGCTGGCGTGGGTTCGATATCGCGTACACTGAAGCCGGCGACCCGTCGGACCCGGACCTCGTGCTGTTCCACGGCATCAATGCCGCTGCCAGTAGTCACGAGTTCCATACGGTGTTTGACACCCTCGCAGAGGACTACCACGTCATCGCACCGGACCTGCCGGGCTTCGGGCACACGGACCGGCCACCGCTGCTGTACTCGGCGTCGCTGTACACGGCGTTCGTGCGGGACTTTATCGAGGACAACACGGCCGACGCGACCGTGGTCGCGTCATCACTGACCGGGGCCTACGCCGCCAGCGCGGCACAGGAGGTCAACGTCGAGGAACTCGTTCTCATCTGCCCGACGGACACCTCGATGGGCAACCGCACTGTCTGGCTCCGCTCGCTGCTTCGCGCGCCCGTCATCGGCGAGGGAATCTACAATCTCACTGTCTCGAAAGCCTCCATCCGGCACTTCCACGCCGACCACGGCTACTACGACATGGACAACCTCACCGAGGATGTCGTCGACTACGAGTGGCAGAGTGGCCACCAGCCCGGTGCGCGCTTCGCGCCGGCATCGTTCGTCTCCGGCTTCCTCGACCCGGAAGACGACCTCGGCGAAGTACTGGCCGGTCTCGACGTGCCCGTGACGATGGTCTGGGGCGAGGACGCCGACATCACGCCGCTGTCGAAGGGTCGCGACATGGCCGAGCAGGCGGACGCGATGCTCGTCGTGTTCGGTGACTCGCTGCTCCTGCCCCACGTCGAACACCCCGGTGAGTTCGTCGATGTGGTCCGGGACAGAGTGACTTCGGTAACAGTCGAAAACTGAGCCCTAGCGCGGTCGGAACACGACCGCTCTCTCGCCGGTTGTCACGCGTTCGCCGACATCGATGCCGACCACGTCGTCGATGGCAACGTCGTCCGGGTCCACGTCACGGACGAGGCCCGTGACCGATACCGGTCCGAAATCAGCGATGGCAGTGACGTAGGGCGCGTCGTCCTCGAACTGCGGCGTCGGGACCGTAATCGTCGTGTGGCTCGCGATTTCACCGGACTCCGGCAGGTCGACCGCCGAGAGGTCCTGGTCGTGACAGCGCGGGCACACCCGACGAGGCGGGAGCCAGCCGTGGCCGTTCGAACATTCGAGGTAGTACCCGTCGCCCGATTCGATGCTGTCGAGCCACGCGTCGTACTCGCCGTCTTGTGCGGATTCAGTCATTCTTGCACCTCCATGACGTGGACGGTCGTAGACGCGACCGTGCCGCCCGCGTTGTGTGCGACCCCGACGGTGCTGTCCGGCACGGCGTCGGCCCGCGGGTGTGACCCGTCGAGGAGCCAGGCGACCGTCGCTAACTGGGCAACACCGGTCGCGCCGACCGGGTGACCCTTGGCCTTCAGCCCGCCCGAGAGATTTATTGGGCGGTCGCCGTCGCGGGTCGTCTCGCCGTTGCGCGCCGCGGCGATGCCCTCGCCGCGCTCGTAGAAGCCAAGCGATTCGATTGCGAACACTTCCGCGATAGTGAAACAGTCGTGGACCTCAGCGAAATCAACATCGTCGGGACCGACGCCGGCGTCCCCGTAAGCCTCCTCCGCAGCCTTGTCGGCGGCGGGTGTCTGTGCCAGATGCGGGCGGTCCTGCAATGCGAGGTTGTCGCCGCCCTGACCGGTCCCGGTGATAGCGACTGGGGCGTCTAGGTCGTGTTCCTCGGCGTAGGACTCCGTGGTCAGGACAGCGGCCGCGGCCCCGTCAGTAATCGGACAGGAGTCATAGAGGCCGAGCGGGGACGCAATCGTCGGGGCGTCGATAGCGTCCTCGACCGTGATCTCCTTCTGAATCTGGGCGTGTTCGTTGACCAGCGCGTGCTCGTGGTTCTTGACGGCGATGTGAGCGAGGTCCTCGTGGGAGCCGCCGTACTGGTCGAAGTACGACCGGGCCATCAGCGCGTAGGCCCCCGGGAAAGTCATCCCGGCACGGACCTCGTAGAGGTCGTCGGCGGCGATGGCGAGCGCGTCTGTCGCCGCTGCGGTCCCGATATTGGTCATCCGTTCCGCGCCGCCGACGACGACGACCTCTGCCTCGCCATTCCGGATCGTCTTGACGGCTTCACGAACGGCTGTGCCGGCAGATGCACAGGCCGCTTCGACACGGGTCGCCGGAACGTCCAGCCCGATAGCCTCGGCCATCAGCGGTCCCTGATGGCCCTGATGTTCCGCGAGTTCTCCCATGAAGTTGCCGTAATAGAGCGCCTCAGCGTCTTCCGGGTCGATTCCGGCCTCCGATAGCGCTTCGAGTCCGGCCTCGGCGAACAGGTCTCGGCCGGTCCGTTCGGGGTGTTTCCCGAACTGTGTCACGCTGGCCCCGGCGATACGTGGGTCTGACATTACCTCCCAGTGTGCGCTGACGGCTTAAATGCCTACTGCTCGGGTGCTTAATTAGGGAATATTCGACGCTTTGAACGCCTACAAACGGGATATTGGTTTTCTTCAGGAATTCCTTCTTACAACGGAATTATAGCCTTCAACGGAACTATTGCGTCAATTCACGATTTCGGCGATACGCTGGGGTTCGCCCGACAGCGCCGGTTCCGGCTCGACCATCTGCAGCACCTCGTGGTCGGTCACGTTCGGATACGACTTCTGGATGGCGTCCTCGATGAGGGCCTTTTCGAGGCGGAACTCCGTCCCCTCGTAGACGACATCGACACCCTGTTCGTCGAACGACAGTACAGTCATACCGCGGATTACGCACGGCACAAATAAAAGGATAGTCTCTCGGGCGGCCACGCCGATTCAGGTAATCCGGTGGCCATCCGGCGAAACGCGGGTTCAGAACGGTCCGTGGGGGCCGTTACGAGTCGCCGTCGCTACCGACTCGGATGACCTGGAGCAGGGAGTACACCGGGACGCCGCGGATGTCGCCGATGCCGCGTTTGTCAGCCAGCACGACGCAGGCCACGGGATTGCCGCCCTGTTCGTGGATCGCGTCGATGGTTTCGCCCATCGTCTTGCCGCTCGTAATAGTGTCGTCGACGACGTAGCAGTCTCGGTTCCGGATCTGCGCGAAGTTCCGGGAGAACGAGCCATCGCTGGTCTCGCTCTCGTCGTCGTCCCACTGGTGTTTGGTCGGGGCGTACGTCCCGAGGTCGGTTTCCAGTTCCCGCGCAACGGTCGTCGCAAGCGGCGCGCCGGCCTTCTCGATGCCGATGGTAAGGTCCACATCGTCGCCTTTCTTCGAGAGCAGGTCCGCCATCGCCGCGCCCGCGTGGTACAGTCGGTTGCTGTCCCGACCGACAGCAGACCAGTCGACGTGGATATCGTGGGGACCGCCGTCGTCGCTCGTATCCGGTTCCGTGCCGGTGCCGCTACGTTCGACAAGCCAACTCGCCGTCTCGCGGGAGACGTTAAGCTCGTCAGCGATTTCGCCCTTAGAGAGGCCACGCTGTGCCAGGTCGGACGCGCTGTCGACGAGGTCGTCGATATTCTTCATACCATCATCTCCGTGTGCGAGGATTTAATAGGCAGTGTTCTTCAGCCATCAAAATCTATTTACAACACTAGTTGTACAATTCTAGCGGCTGGGTACATTCCCCCTGCTATCCGGGACTATGTGAGACCGCTGTTCGGTCAGCATCGTTCCCCACCAGCCCCACCCGGCCGACGCCAACTGTCTGCCACGCAGCATGGTTGTCCGCGGGACCGCACGCACCAGCGGTCAGGCGGGATTCTCCCGCCCTTTGCCGTCCATCGTCTCTCTCTGGGTCGAACCCGAATAGCGTCTCGAACACCAGACCTGACACCGGTTCGGCCGTTCAGTGTGTCTGGTTCAGTTGTCGTCCAGTTCAAAGGTGTAGAGTCGCTGCTCGCAGGTCGGACAGACGAGCGTCTCGTCGGGGTCCTGACGTGGGCCCAGATGGCCGCCACAGCACGACACCGACGACGACTCGACCAGTTCGGAGCCACAGACCGGGCAACTATCGAGAAACATCCGGAAGGCCTCCGCACCGGCGATTCTGAGCCCTTCGTCGTCGAGACGCTCGCCGAGAACCTCGTATGCTGCGAGTTCGGCGACGACGACCGGACGGGGAAGGAGCTGTTTGTGCTCGGAACCGAGCACGACCCACTCCGCGTCGTCGACGTACGGCTCCGCGTGCCCGACCTGCTCCAGCGACGCCTGCAGTGTTGTCGAGAGACTGTCGAGTGATTCCGCTGCCAGTTCGTCCATTCGGTCGTGCCAGGCAGTGTCGACGCTCGCTTCAGGAAACAGCCGTTCGCCCTCGAGTTCGATGACGCCCGCTGCCGAGAGTTCCCGAAGGATGGTTTCGCCGTCCAACTCCACATCCTCGGCCAGCGAGTCACGCTCCTCGTGGGCCATGGCTTCCTGCGTTGCCGCGTCGTGCGCGGACTCCCCGTGAAACCACTCGTCCGGGACCGGTGATATCGCCACCAGCCGCGGGGCAAATTCAGGCGTGTACGGAACCAGATACCCCCGGAGATAGACCACCGCGACGCCAACAACAGCGACCAGTAGACTCAGTAACGAGCGTTTGCGTGCACGCAAGAACAGTGCCAGAAGCCCGACAAGCCCCAGGTTCAAGACCGTACACGGCCAGCATCTGTTCACTCCGGTGTAGGACTCGTCGCTGAGGGTTTCAAGTACTTCCATCGGGTCAGATTCCTGCGGTGCGGACTCTCGGTTCATGTTCGGACAACGGTATGCAGTCCCAAAATTCTTTAACAACAGCTGTGGTACAAAGTGTCATGAGCGACTCGCCGGTGACATACACCACGCTCGGGTCGACAGGGCTCGACGTGTCTGAACTCTGTCTCGGAACGATGAACTTCGGGAGCGCGGAGCCCTGGATGCTAAACGACGAGGCCGAGAGCCGTCGGATACTCGAACGGGCGCTCGATCTGGGTATCAACTTCTTCGATACAGCCAACGCCTACTCGAACGGCGAGAGCGAGCGGATTCTTGGCGAGGCCGTCGACTCCGCTCACCGCGGCGAACTGGTCCTGGCATCGAAGGTGTACTTCGATATGCACGACGGACCGAACGGGAGCGGACTCTCGAAGAAACACATCATCGACCAGTGTCACGCCACGCTGGACCGCCTCGGCGTCGACTATCTCGACCTCTACCAGATCCACCGGTGGGACGACGACACGCCTATCGAGGAGACGCTGGACGCGCTGACGTATCTCGTCGACGAGGGGCTGGTCCGCTATATCGGCGCGAGCACGATGGCAAACTGGAAGTTCCAGAAGGCGTTGTACACTGCGGATATCGAGGGGTATGAGCGGTTCGTCTCGATGCAACCGGAGTACAACGCTGTCGACCGTCACGAGGAGGCGAACCTCTTGCCGGTGTGCGAGATGGAAGGGATCGGTGTCATTCCGTGGTCGCCGCTGGCCGGCGGCTTCCTCGCCGGGAAGTACGACCGCGACGACGACCTATCCGAGGGGCGGGCGAGTACGGACGAGTACACAGCAAACCGGTTCAGCGACGAGAACTGGGCGGTCCTCGACGAGGTGCAGTCGATTGCTGACGAAAAGGACGCAACGCCGGCACAGGTTAGCTTGGCGTGGCTCTGCCATCAAGACGTCGTCGACGCACCGATCATTGGCCCGCGGACGATGGAGCATCTGGAGGAAAACGTCGAGGCGCTCGACATTGACCTGACTGCTGAAGAGTGCGCCCGAATCGAAGCCCCGAAACAGCCACAGTGGCCGGTTGAGGGGAAGGACTGATCCATGACTTCGATAGATAACCATGCACGTTAACTGCGTACTCAGTTTTCCTGTACACATATGGACGACAGCGAACTAACCGATGTCCTCGAAGATGCCGGTCTCTCTCCGTATCAGGCGGAGGCCTATGTGGCGTTGCTGGGGCTGGGGACCGCATCGGCGACTGATATCGCTGACTCCTGTGACGTTCCGGACCCGCGGATTTACGATGTGCTCCGGGACCTGGAAACGAAGGGATATATCGAGACGTTCCAGCAGGACAGTCTGACCGCTCGCGCCCGCAACCCAGATGTAGTCCTTGAAGACCTGCGGTCCCGGTCGAGCAAGTACCTCAACGCGGCAGAAACGATCGAGGAACGCTGGAACCAGCCCGAGATATCCGACCACGAGGTCAGTATCGTCAAGCGGTTCGAAACGGTCGTCAGCCGGGCCCGGGAGCTCATCGAAGCGGCCGAAAACCAGATTCAGGTCGGTGTGGACCCGGAGCAGTTCTACGCGGTTCGGGAAGAACTCATCGCCGCTCACGACCGCGGCGTGAACATCAAACTCAGCATCTGTACGGGTGCTGGTGAGGACGTACCGCCGCTTTCCGACATCGAAGGCACCTGTACAGAGGCCCGGAACCGCGAGATTCCAGCCCCGTTTTTCGTTCTCGTCGACCGGACCTGGACGTGCTTTGCCCCACACCACGACTCGGTCAACGAGTACGGCGTCCTCGTCAAGGACCGGACCCACACCTACGTCTTCCACTGGTTCTTCCTGACCTGCCTGTGGGAGATCTGGGACACATTGTACACTGAGCGGACGCCGGAAACCCCGACGACGTACGTCGACCTTCGCCACGCTGTCCGGGATATCGAACCGCTGCTGAACGAGGACGCGATCATCGAGGCCGTCGTCGTGGGGTACGACACGGAAACCAAAGAATCGGTTGAGCTGACAGGGCGCGTCACCGGCATCGACTACACCGGGAGTAACATCGGACGGACGGACCCGGTCCCACTGGCACAACTGGCCGGCCGAATCAGTGCGACGCTGGTCACTGACGACGGGACATATGAGGTCGGTGGCTGGGGGGCTGTCATCGAGGAGGTCGAGGCCACCGAAATTACGATTACGAACGTCGAGTACGAGTAACGAGACGCGATTTTCTCGGGACGAATAAACCTTCCCTCAGTTTGTGCGTTTGAGGTCTTCTGTGTGGCAAACAGCTGTTTGACCTATCCCTGCGTATATATACTGAAAGATTTATACAGTGGCGAACAGTCAATAAAGTATCACTATCGCCGGGCTGCCGACGGTAATTAACAACACCTGTGGTTAATTATGGACAACCTTTAAGGTGTGTCCGGGATAGCTCAGAATAGATATGTCGGACAATGGCACAAGCGGCGAGCGGAACTCAACAGGCGTCTCCCGGCGACGGTTCGTCCGTGCTGCCGGAGCAGCAGGTGTCGTCGGTGGACTGGCAGGCTGTGCTGACTTCGTCGGCGGCGGCGACGGCGGTAGCGGTGACGGGAGTGACGGTGGATCGACTGGTGACGGGAGCAGCAGCGAGACCACGACGGTCCAGTGGGGCTTCGACCCGGTGGCCGTCCAGAACAACGGCGACGCAATCAAGCAGGCACTCCACGACAACGGCCTGTCGGACGACATCGAGATAGAGTTTGTCCCGCGTGACCAAGACACCGGTGCGGCCCGGTCGAACTACAACCGACTGCTCTCGGCCGGCGAGACGAACCCGGACATGTTCCTGATGGACAACGGCTGGACGAATATCTTCATCCAGCGAGGGCAACTCCAGAACCTCTCCGAAACGCTACCAGAGGACCTCCTCTCGGACGTCTCGGACAACTACTTCTCGGCGTTTACGGACACGGCACGAAATCCGAGCAACGGGAACCTGTTTGGTGTGCCGGTGTTCCCGGACTTCCCGACGATGCAGTACCGCAAGGACCTCGTCGAGGAGGCCGGCTACAGTCCCGAAAGCAACAACTGGGCGACCGAGCCGATGACGTGGGAGGAGTGGTCGAACATCGCCGCGGACACCTACGACAACGCCGACGTTGACTTCGGCTTTACGACCCAGTGGGATATCTACGAGGGCACCTCCTGCTGTACGTTCAACGAGGTCATGTCCTCGTGGGGCGGTGCGTACTTCGGCGGCCGCGACAACCTCTTTGGCCCGATCGGGGAGCGACCGATCACGGTGAACAACACCGAGGTCCACAACGCCCTGAACATGATGCGGAAGTTCGTCCACGACGAGGACTTCGGCGGTCAGTTTGAGGGCTACGGCGGCGGCTTCACCCCGACCGAAATCCTCGGCTGGAAGGAGGAAGACGCTCGCGCGCCGTTCGTCAACGGTAACGCTGTCTTCCACCGTAACTGGCCCTACTCGCTGGCGCTTGGCGGCCGTAACCCGGAAGAAACCGAGGACCCGGCGCTCGGCGAGAACCTCGGTGCAATGCCGATTCCGTACGCGGTGCCCGAGAGCGAGGCAGCACAGCCCGGCACGGGTGGCTCCACAGCCGCGCTCGGTGGTTGGCACATGACCGTCAACCCCAACAGCGAGCAATTAGACGCCGTGACGCAGGTCATACGTGCCGCGATGCAGCCGGACTTCCAGCTCACGCTGCTGTCCGTCCAGGGATGGCTGCCGCCGCGGCCTGAACTGTTCAACTCCAGCGAGGCCCAGAACGTGCCCGTCGTTGGCCGGTACATGGACACGCTGCAGGTCGCTGGTAACAACACGATGCCGCGCCCGGTGACGGGCGTCTGGAGCGACCAGTCCAGCAAGATCGCACAGCAGGCGAACCGCGCAGTCGGGCAGGAAGCCTCTTCGGCTGACGCGATGGCGACACTCGAGTCCGCGCTGGCAGAGACCGAGCAAACCTGAAGCCACAGGCAAACGTTACACAACCACCCCTGTGATTATTTACCATGACACATTCAAACGACGGACGGAGGTAACCGAATGAGTACAGAAACCGGCCGTGAATCCAGACGCTCGGGGGCACTCGTCAGCGTGATGCGGTGGATGGAGAACCTCAGCGACACGCAGTACGCGTATCTGCTGTTGGTGCCCGTGTTCGTCCTTCTGGGCATCGTCGCGCTGTACCCGCTGTTGCGCACCTTCGAGCTGTCGCTGTTCGCGCTCTCGGCGGACTTTTCAAGCACTACCTTCGTCGGCGCTGGGAACTACGTCGAACTGTTCACTGGCGAAAAGAACCGGTACCTGCCGGGCGGAACGACATTCCTTCCCGAAGGAGTTGGCACGAGTGCATTGCTGAACAGCGCGCTGGTCGTCACGATAATCTTCGCCGTCGTGAGTGTACTGTTCGAGACACTCATCGGCCTCGGACAGGCACTCATCCTCGACCAGGACTTCTACGGGCGGCGGTGGATTCGCGCGGCCATCATCATCCCGTGGGCTGTCCCTATCGTTATTCAGGGGATGATATTCTTCCTGATGTTCAATTCGAACGTCGGGTTCCTGACGCCACCGCTTGCTGACCTTGGATTGCTCGCACCGACGAACACGCTCAACGACACGGCAAGTGCGACGTTTATCATCATCGTCGCCGATATCTGGAAGACGTCGGCGTTCATGGCCCTGCTCATTTTGGCGGGGCTCCAGAGCATCGACAGAGGCCTGTACGACGTGGCGAAGGTCGCCGGCGCGACGAAATGGCAGCAGTTCAAGCTCATTACGTTCCCGCTTATTCTGCCGACCATCGGCGTCGCCGTGCTGTTCCGGTCGGTGCAGGCGATGCGTGTGTACGGCATCATCGATACGGTGTCGAGCTGTACCGTCGTGCCGTCGCTGTCATGCATGGTCGTCGCGACGTTCACCACCCGCGAGGGGACGTCCGCGGCCATCGCGTTCGTGACGGCCGCGATTATCGGTATCGTCGTGATGGGACTCATCGTCTGGCAAGGGGAGGACGCGATCTAACATGGCTACGTCAACCGACACTCAGGAGCAGTCGAGCGACGGACCGCTACAGCGCTGGACCCAGAGCGCCATTCAGGACCCCGAAAAAGTGTACCGGGCGCTGTTCTACGTGGCCATGATTTTCTTCCTGGTGACGACGCTGTTCCCCTTCTACTGGCTCATCGTGCTGGCGGTGACTCCCGAAGGAAACCTGCTCTCGGGCAGTTTCCTCCCGACGGTGAACCTCTTTGGCGTCAGCGGGACGTTCCCGCTGCCAGTTCCGAAGGGCTTCAACCCGGGTGCGTTCGTCACCGTCTTCGAACAGGTGCCGTTCCACCTGTACATGTTGAACAGCTTCGCGCTGGCGGTCACGACGACGGTCATCGTGCTGTTCGTCGCCAGCCTCGCCGGCTACGTGTTCGGCCGCCTTCGGTTCCCCGGCCGCGCACTGCTGATGCTCGGTATCTTGGCGATCAGCTACTTCCCGCCGGCCGCGTTCGTCATCCCGCTGTTTCAGGCGTTTGCCGGTAACGCGCCGATTACGGTTCCGTTCACGTCCATTCCGCTGTTTACCCCACCACGGCTGCTGAACACACCAGGGTCGATGGTGCTGCCGTTCAGCGCGCTGTTCATGCCGCTGTCGATCTTCATCCTGACGACGTTCTACGGCCAGATTCCCGACGGGCTGGAGGACGCCGCGCGGGTCGAAGGAACGACACGACTGGGCGCGCTGTTCCGGGTCATCATGCCGCTGTCCGCGCCGGGCGTGGCGACCGCGGCCGTGCTGACATTCATCGCCGTCTACAACGAGTACTTCTTCAGCTCGATCATGGCAACCTCGCCGGAGGCGGCGAAATGGTCGCCGATCGTCGGCGGGATTCTCAGCTATCAGACCCAGTACACGACGCAGTTCAACCTCATGGCGGCCGCGAGCATCGTCGGGGTCCTCCCCGTCGTCATCCTCGTAATCGTCGCACAGGAACGCATCGTCAGCGGACTGACCTCAGGCGCACTCAAAGAGTAACACAATGGCACGAGTACAACTCGAACACGTGACGAAACGCTACGACGACCAGGGTGACGTGGTCACCGCGGTCGACGACATGAACCTCGACATCGACCACGGCGAGTTCATCTGCTTCGTCGGCCCCTCGGGTTGCGGGAAGTCGACGACGATGGAGACCATCGCCGGGCTCACCATCCCGACCGAGGGTGAAATATACATCGGCGACCGCGAGGTGACGAACCTCCCGCCGAAGGACCGCGGCATCGCGATGGTGTTCCAGAACATCGCGCTGTTCCCGCACATGGACGTGTACGACAACATATCCTTCGGGCTGCGGCTGCGGGACTATCCACAGGACGAGATTGACCGACGGGTCGAGCGAGCCGCGGACATCGTCCAGCTAGAGGGGATGCTCAACCGGATGCCCGAGGAGATGTCCGGTGGACAGCGTCAGCGCGTTGCCATCGCCCGCGCTATCGTGCGCGAGCCCGACGTGTTCCTGATGGACGAGCCGCTGGCGAATCTTGACGCGAAGCTCAAGGTCCACATGCGAACAGAGCTCCAGCGCCTGCACAAGGAGCTGGACACGACTATCATCTACGTGACCCACGACCAGGAGGAGGCGATGACGCTGTCAGACCGGATCGCTGTCCTCGATTCGGGCCAACTCCAGCAGATCGACCCGCCGCTGACCTGCTACAACGAGCCGGATAACCTCTTCGTCGCCGGGTTCATCGGCTCGCCGTCGATGAACTTCGTCGAAGGGACAGTCACTGAGACCACACTGGAGACGCCGAACTTCTCGCTCGAGTTCAATCCGTCGTCTATCGAAGGTGTTGGAGTCGGTGACAATGTGACGCTTGGCATCCGCCCGGAGGACATCTATCCGGGCGACCTCCAGTCGGAGGTTCCCGATCCCTCGGGAATGATTACGGCGACGACAGACATTCTCGAACCCATGGGCGACGAAATATTCGCCTACCTGCTGCTGGGCGACGGCGAAACGTCGATGTCTCAGGAACTGGCGACGAACGACCAGTTGCTGATGAGTATCGACCCCGACTCGGATCTTGAAGAGGACGAAGAGCTGGGGGTCGTCATCGACCGACGGAACGTTCACCTGTTTGACTCGGCTACCGGAGAGGCAATCGTCCACGACCTCATTCCGTACGAGGCCGAAGGTACTGCATCCAGTAGCGAAGTAGAATCAGACGACTGATATGAGTAGCCACCTCGCGATGCTGTATTGGAGCGGGATGCTCGTGCTGTTTTTCTTCTGGGCGTACGGTATCGTGTCGTTCGTCCTCGATCTGAAGAACAAAATCGTCCCCGGAATCATTCAGTATCGGCGCGGCCGACGCCGCGAGAAGGCGAAACAGGAACAGGAAGAGGAACGTGAAGAGCGTGAACAGCAGTTGTATTAATCCAATTTTGTGACACCTTTTACCAATGACTGAGACCGTTCGGATAGGCATCATCGGATTAGGGAACATCGCGGACATTCACTGTACTAACCTCCGACAACTCGACCAGCCGGTCTCGATAGCGGCGGGCGTCGACGTCGATGCCGATGCGCGCCGCCGGTTCACCGAAACGTACGACGCGGCAGTGTACGAGGAAGCCGCGGCGATGTTTGAGACGGTGGATGCCGTGCTGGTGACGACGCCGAACAGATACCACGAGCAGTACGTCGTGGCGGCGCTTGAGGCGGGGCTTGACGTGTTTGTCGAGAAGCCGCTGGCACACACGCTCGAAAGCGCCGAACGGATCGCTGCGGCCGCTGAAGTGGCCGACGGGTTCTGCATGGTTGGCTTCCACAACCGCTTTGCCGACCCGGTCGAGACGCTTGTGGGCTACCGAAACGCGGGCGACATCGGTGCGGTGTCACATATCGAAGCGAACTACATCAGGCGTCGTGGCGTTCCCGGCCGCGGGTCGTGGTTCACGCGCAACGACGTGGCGGGTGGCGGGTCGCTCATCGATATTGGTGCCCATGCTATCGACCTGGCGCTGCACGTCGCCGGCCATCCGGACGTCGTCGAGGTGTCGGGTGACACCCGCGCTCAGTTCGGCATCGACGAGGAGTACGCCTACGTCGAGATGTGGGGCGAGGATCAGGACGCAGCCGAGTTCAGCGTCGACGATTCCGCCAGCGCATTCATCCGCTGTGGCGACGGCACAACGATATCTCTGGAGGTTGCGTGGGCGACGAACCGACCGGACAGTCAGGAGTACTACGTTCGCGGGACGGACGCAGGCGCGAAGCTCGACCTCGCAGACCAGTCGCTGACACTGTTCGAAACGGCCGATACTGGCCGGATGCACCACCGAACGACCGACATCGAGACACAGCGGTCTGACCCACAGCGAAAGGAGCAGGGACGGTTCGTCTCGGCAGTCCGCGACGGGACGCCACCATCGATGAACACCGTCGAGCAGGCGCTACGGGTCCAGCGCGTGATGGACGGAATCTACCGCTCCGGCGAAACTGATGCGGCCGTCAGCATCGGTAGGACAGAGACCTGAAGAAAGACTTAATCCCCAGTGTTCTCACTCTCTGCCTGGCATGAAAGTGATTGGTGTTACGCGGGACGACGACGGTCCACAGCTCTTAGAGCGGGAGCGACCGTCGCCTGACCCGGGCGAGGCACTCGTCCGCACACTCCGCGTTGGTGTTGACGGCACAGACCACGAAGTCCTGAACGGGTCCCACGGCGGGTTCCCCGACGGGGCAGACCACATGATTCTCGGACACGAGGCGGTCGGCGTCGTCGAAGAGCCCAATGGCACGGGGCTCGAGGCGGGGCAGGTCGTCGCACCGACCGTCCGACGGAAACCGAACGGTGAAACGAACGAGTACTTCCGCCGGGGTGAGCCAGATATGGCACCTGACGGCGAGTACACGGAACGGGGCATTGTCGGCGACCACGGCTTCATGGCCGAGTACTTCACGTCACCGGCGGATTTCCTCGTCCCGGTCCCCAAATCAGTCGCAGAGTACGGCTTCCTCGTTGAGCCGCTCTCTATCACCGAGAAGGCCAACGAGCACGCGTATGCGACGCGGGAACCGTTCGACTGGCGACCGGACTCCGCCTGCGTGCTGGGCAACGGGTCGCTCGGACTGTTGACGCTGTGGATGCTCGACCAGGAGTACGACCGGACGTACTGTGTCGGTCGGCGGGACCGCCCTGACCCGACGGTCGACATCATCGACGAGATCGGCAGCACGTACGTCGATTCCCGCGAGACGCCGGTGGACGAACTTCCGGGTGCCTACGAGGCGATGGACTACATCTACGAGGCGACCGGGTTCGCCCCCCACGCGTTCCAGACGGTCAAGGCGCTTGACCAGAACGGGGTCGGCGTGTTGCTCGGCATCCCGGAGCCGTGGGAGTTCGAAGTCGATGGCGGCTCGCTACACAACGAGATCGTCTTGCACAACAAATGTCTCATCGGCACGGTCAACTCACACGTCTCGCACTTCGAGGACGCCGTCGAGACCTTACAGGAACTTCCGGCGTGGCTGCTCGATGATTTAGTCACGACGGTTACCGACCCGGAACACGTCGAGGCTGCCTTCGAGGATGGGGACGATCAAATAAAAGCAGTCGTCGAGTTCGATTCGCTGTAAGTCCTCGGGTACAACCGCGCCCGAGCTTTTTCGCCGCAGTATGGCCTGGATATACCCCATCCAGAAGGGGATACATCGGTCATATGTAAGATAACAGATGTAAGATGGTGAGGTATTTACTCGCATACGATTAATTTGTTCCACCATTCAGACCCGAAAATTCGGGAGATATAGATGATTTATCGGGATTGATTCGAATGTCAAATGCTGACTTTCGCTATACAGAAGTATTAAGTGCGAATCTTCAATAAGGAATTATGAGGTATTGGTGCAACCATGACTGACGACAATTCAAATAAACGGTTGACGCGGCGTAACGCTCTTCGGATTGCTGGTGCAGCAGGTGCGGCCTCGCTGGCTGGCTGCGGTGGGAGTGACGGCGGCGACGGCAGCAGTGGCGACGGCAGCAGTGGTGACGGCGGTGACAGTACCAGTGGCGACGGCAGCAGCGGTGACAGCAGTACTGACAGCGGGACACAGTACAGCACACTTGAGGTCGCCCACTGGTGGGGTGAAGGCGACGGACTGGAAGCGATTCAGTCCGTCATGGACGCCTTCAAGGAGCAACACCCGGACGTTCCGTTCGACGAGAACCTCATCGCCGGCGGTGCCGGTGACAACCTGCAGGCGAACATCCGAACACGAGTGCAAAACGGCAACCACCCGAGTACGTGGCAGGCTTGGCCCGGAAACAATCTGATGCCTTTCACCGATGCGAACCTGCTGAAGGACATCGGCGACTCCGTGTGGTCGGAGAACAGCATGGAGGACGCGTACCTTCAGGGTGTCAAAGACGCGGCTCAGCCCGCCGGAAACTACGTGACGGTTCCGCTCAACATCCACCGGATCAACAACCTCTTCTACAACGTTGAGGTCGTCGAGGACGCCGGGGTCGACCCGACATCCCTCGAAACGCCGTCTGACCTCGTCGACGCAATGGCGACGGTCGACGAGGCTGGCTACACCGGAATGGCACACCAGACCGGGTCACCGTGGTCCAGCTTCCAGATGTTCGCGACGGTCCTCCTCGGCGAAACGGACGCCGAGACCTACAGCGCCATCTTCCAGAACGGCGAAGTCGACGCCAACAGCGACGCGCTGGAGTCGGCAGTCGAGACCACGCAGTCCTATCTCGACTACATCCCGAGCGACGCCGGGTCGATTTCCTGGACCGAGGCCAACAACCAGGTCATCAACGGCGAAGCGGCGTTCCTCCACCAGGGTGACTGGGCGGCCGGAACGTACATCACGAACGACCTCACGTACGGCGAGGAGTGGGACCATGTGACATTCCCGGGTACCGACGGCAACTACGCACTCAACATGGACTCGTTCCCGTATCCGGTCAACAACCCGTCCCCGGAAGCGACCACGCTGTGGTGCCAGTTCGTCGGGACGTCAGAGGCACAGGAGATCTTCAACCCGAAGAAGGGGTCGATTCCGCCGCGGACTGACGTGGACACCGACCCGTTCAACGACTTCTCCAAAGACCAGATAGAGGACTTCCAGAACAGCGATGCCCAGCCGCCGTCTGTGGCACACGGCCTGGCCGCACCGCCGGCAGTCAAGTCCTCGCTTGAATCCGCTATCTCGTCGCTGAACTCCGGTGCTGCGCCCGCGGACGTCGTCTCACAGATCTCCAACGCCTACTAATAGCGCATCGCAGCGCGCAGTTTTTTCGCTGTAGCAACTCGAACAATCGGGGTCCGCAGGTGGCCGCTGTGACGGAACAGTGAACAGTAGCGGATAGGCGCGCGACTGGGCCTGAAATTGTCTACTGAGGAGAGTGCCGAAGTTCTTAGTACTCGACTCGCAAACGCCACACTATGTCTAGTGACGACTTGGAAGCATCGCTCGAACAGGTAATTGCGCGGTTCAATCTCGGCGAGTACGAGATTTCAGCCTACCTGGCCGTGTTGCAACACGGCGAGCTGACAGCGTCGGAGATATCGGAGAACACGGACATTCCACAGCCGCGGGTGTACGATACGGTTCGAAGCCTCAGCGATGTTGGGCTGGTCGAACTCAAGGAGTCCCGACCGATGAAGGTCCTGGCTATCGACCCGCGGGAAGCGTTCGAGGGCATACAGGACTCGCTTGATGACCTCGTTGACGACCTGTCCTCACGCTACACGGCACCCGCCCGAGAGCCCGAAGCTGTTTCGCTCGTCAAATCACGGCCGACGATACTCCGGTACCTCGAAGACATAATCGAAACGGCCGAGTACGAACTGACGCTGTCGCTGACCCCGGCCCTGTTAGAGCGGTTCGAAGACAGACTGGCAAGCCGGAGGCAGTCCGGCATCGCTATCGAGATCCTCATTTCACCGGGCGTCGACGCTCCCGACCCGGCGCGGTTCGATTACGAATCCATCGCGACCACGGTGAAGGCTCGTCGCGGTATCACGACACCGGTCGTCGCTGTCGCCGATGGAAACTACTCGATGTATGCCACCCGCGAGAGCGTCCGCGGTGACACGGACCGGTACGGCGTCATCTTCAATCGGTCGGAACTCGGATTTCTGGTGTCCGGGTTTCTTAACACGGTGCTGTGGACGACTGCCGAAACGATTGCCAGTGACGGCGAAGCGCTGCCGTTCCCGCGCCGCTACGGGACGATACGGCGCTGTATCTCTGATTTGATGACACTAGATGGGGAGTTCTACGCGACTATCGAGGGCCGGGACGTAGAGACGGGCGACCACCGGGTCATCGAGGGCAAAGTGGATCAGGCGTCGTTCAGTTCGAACCGCGAGGTCGCGACGCTGGTCGTTGAAACGGCCGATGGGCCGGTCGAGGTCGGTGGACAGGTCGCTGCGTTCGAGGATATCGAGGCGTACGAGATCCGAATCGGGACGGACGAACCGCCAGAGAACTGATCCTGTCCTGTCGGCTGTCGCTGTTTCTCACGATGGCTGCCCGAGTGTAGACAGTCGATACGGGAACAATGGACAGCAGTCCATACTAAACGGACGCGGCTGGACGAGTCGACCGCTGAGACAATGAGCACCGTGGGTGGGCAACCCACGGCGATTGCATGACCCTTCGGGCTGGCGAAGTATGTCAGAGGCACGACATCGCCGGGCCCGAACGTGGCAATTCCACGAGACCAGCGTGCTCCATTGCGTTCAGCGGGGACGTGGTCTTGCGTGGACAGCAACAGTGTCTGCGTCGTGAGCGGTAAAAAAGATGGACACATTGGCTGCAATAATATCCAGTGCCCGGGAGAATAGTGTCCCATCTGAAGAACATTCCATTACAAATGGAAACTGATATGTACGAAAAATATGAGCTATAGTATATGGGGACAGTATGGGCGTAGAATCGCTTATTCAGTACGTCCGAACGTCGTCCGTCCGGACGGACATCATCGGTTCGCTGTGTCCCAGAGCCAAGGCCACCAACGAACTGCTGTCAGCAGTCACTGCCAGCGAGTCAGCGATCTACGATGCGCTTTCGAACCTCGAAGGCCGCGGTCTGGTCACCTCGATGGATGACGGGTGGCAACTGACCGGCACTGGCCGTCTGGTCGCCGATACGATCCACCGCCAGCACCGTCTTGAGGAACTTTTCGCCGTGGCTCCCCAGTACTGGGAGTCCCACGATACGTCAGTGCTGCCACAGCCGTTCCGGTGTCGCCTGCCTGAACTTGACGAATACACGGTCGTCCGCGGCACACAGACTGATATCAACCGTCCTGTCCGCGAAGTCGTCACCCGCGTTGAGAGTGTCTCTAGTTGCGATGTTGTCTCGCCGGTCTACCACCCTGAGTACGAGGCTGCGATGCCAGACAACGCCGATTCGAGGCTTGTGGTGAGCTGTGCTGTCATCGACGAAATCCTCGGCAAGGAGTCCGTCTCACTCGATACGAATCGGTACGAGGAAACGACCGTTCGTGTCACGCCGGTCCCGTACGCACTCGCCGTCGCCGACGACTGGATGATTCTGACGCTTCCAGAACTCGACGGAGCCTGGCCGTCAGCGAAGATAGTCTCGGAAGCGGATAGCGCGATTTTATGGGCAAGAGACCTCTTTGCGCATCTCTGGGAGGATGCAACCCCGATAGAGACGTATCTCGCCGACCGCTGATTTTGGCAAACCTAAACATTCAAGAACCGTGGGTTCTGACGGATGAGCAATGGCTATTCAGGGTTCGCGGACCGAAGGACTGGGCGGCTACACGTTCGACGACCTCGCGGTCGTCATGGGGACGTACAACGAAGAAGAAGCGATCGGCACCGTTCTTGATGATATCGCGACAGTGACCGACGGGCGCGCGGAAGTCATCTGCGTTGACGGGTCCAGCGACCGGACACCGGAGATCGCCCGCGACCACGGTGCGACAGTCATCGAACAGGAACCACAGGGGTACGGCGTGGCGGTCCGTGAAGCCGTGTTGACACCGGATCGGCCGGTCGTCGTCACGACGGACTGTGACGACACGTATCCGATGGAACGCCTGCCCGACTTCCTCGCGGAAATAAACGACGGGGCCGACGTCGTTAGCGGCGACCGGCTGTACTACGGGGCCGAACAGATGCCTGCGATGAACAAGCTGGGGAACGAGCTGTTTGCCCTGCTCGCAAGCGTGCTCATGGGCAAGCGCGTCCACGACACGACCACCGGAATGCGCGCCTACCGCCGTGAGGTCCTCCAGAAAATCGTCTGGACCGAAAACACCGGACTCTCGGCCGAACTCCTCATGCGGCCGCTGATGCGCGGTTACGACGTGCGTGAGCGTCCTATCGAGTACGACGAGCGGAAAGGCGAGACGAAACTCGACCCGTTCTCCGGCGGGGCCGCCATCGCAAAGTCTATCGTTCGGGTTGCGCTCGAAGAACGGTTCCGCTAACGGACCGAGCAATCGCCGCCGGGACCCGGCTTACCGGTCGTTCGGTGGCTGCTGATAGCTACTCGTTCCGCCGGGGTAGCCCTGCGGATTCTCGATACCGACAAGCTCGCCGCCCGTCGGCGAACTGTACAGCGCAAACAGGAGGTCGTTGACGAGGTAGTATCGCACGCGGTGTCGCGGGTCGCCATGTGGGTCCGGGTCGGAAGCGTTGACACCCATTCCTCGCAGCGTTTCTTCCTGCGTCTCTGTGTCTAACGCAGTGAAGACGGTGTCCTCCCACTCTCTGGTGTAGGCGTCCAGATCTGCAACAGCGGTCGCCATTTCCGCCGCCCGCTCGGGGTCTGCCTCGACCCGTCCGGCGACGTAGCTGTCGACGAACTCCTGTACGCCTGCCACCTCGCTCGGATAGACAATAGCGGCGACGGCGCGGTACGTCTCGCGCTCGTGCTCGCCGAACTCCGATTCGGACGCATCAGCGTCGTCCTCGGCTGACTCGACAGTATCGTCGTCTTCGGACTCGTTCCAGGCGAGCGCCGCCGCGCCACCGGTGACGGTGACACCCGCCGCGCCGAGCGCTTTCAGTGCGTCACGTCTGGTGAGTTCGTAGTCAGTCATCGATTAGTTTCACGTATTTTCCGCCGTCGTGGTTGCGTTCATGCCGATTCCATCACGGTGCGCGCCCGGGACGTAAGCTGCTTCGCCGTCACAGCGGCGCTGATCCTTACAGACTTCGAGCCGCGGCGTCAGCGTCCGGACGCCGCCGTCCGTCTGTGCAACTGGGAGTTCCGCCCGGTATTCGAACCCTGCGCCAGTGCCGTAGTCGACGAACATGATGAGCGTGACCGACCCATCTTCCGGCGTCGGCACGCCGACCTGCTCGTCGATGCCGTCGCCGGTGAGCCGTGTCCGATTCTGGTCGGTCGAGAGCTGCAAATCGAGCCTGTCAGCTCCAGTAACCGTCGCATAGTCGTTCTCACCCTCGCTTGTGAGCCGCATCGAAACCAGCGCGGCCTGCTCCGGAACTGCCGCCGATACATCTGTCCGAACCGTCTCGCCCTCCGCCACAGACACCGGCTGGAGTCGCGGTTCGACGGGCAGCCCCAGATACGGGACCCACTCGCCGCGGAACACGTAGCGGTAGTAGGTCCGGTCGGGGTAGGCGTCGATCACCTCGAACTGTCTGTGTTGCATCGCGTAGACTGTGTCGCCGTTGAAGCCCGGGTCGTTGCGGACTGACTGGAACGGATGATTGAGCCAGTCACCGTACGGCGTTGGGAGTAAGACGAGACTGTTGTCGAGGTCCCGCTCCTCGAACGGCTCGTAGGCCTGTTCGAACTGCTGGGTCACCTCGTAGTTGTCCGAAACCGGCTCGGCCGCCGTTGTGACGGCCGCCCCGCCGCCCAGCGCCGCGCCACAGAGCGCTACCGTGAGTAGGACTGGGCGGACCCGGTCCGCGCTGACCCGCTCTGTGACCAGCCGCCGCGTCCACTGGGCAACGGTCACGACGCCGACAGCACCGAACGCAGTTAGCGGAACAAGCATATCGACGTGGTAGAACGGCCCCAGAAAGGTGACCAGCCCGTCGGTCGGGTCTGAGAGATCGCCGAGCATATTCACCGTGCCCCAGAAGTAGCCATTGCCGAGCGGAACCGTCAGGAGGACGCCGGCCAGCGCAGCCTGTCGACCGTCTATCCCGCGGCGCACGACGGCCCCGAGGCCGATAGCTGCTGCCACCGTCCCAAGCGGCCCGGCGACAACCCACTGGGTGACGAGTTTCCAGAGGAGTTCAGTGTTCGCATCCAGCGACATCGCCGGCGTGAACTCCCGAGAGTAGCCCAGAATCTCACGGTAGCCAAAGCCCGGCCCGTCCTGCGGGGCGAACACCTCGTAGGGGAATAGCATGGCGGAGCCGGTGACGACGTGGTTGTATGCAAGCGTCGCGGCGACGCCGGTGAGCCCGCCGACAGCGGTCAGCGACAGGCGCGTGAACCGCGCTGGGTCCCGCGTCCGGAGCGACCACAGCGCGTGGATAATGAACGGCGTCGCAAACAGCACGGCGGTGTATGGTCGCGCAAAGAAAGCGAGGCCAATCGAGAGGCCGGCACAGGCCGCTGTCTTTCGGCTTCCGGTCCGGTCGGCGTGGAGGTACGCCGCGGCGAAGCCGAGGTTCCAGAGCGTCGCCGGCACGTACGAGAGGAACACCGAGGCGTCTATGAGAAAGAGCGGCGACCCGAGCATGAGGACACTCGCCACCACGCCGGTTCGAGCGTCGAAAGCCTCGCGGACGGTGTGATACGTCAGCGCCAGCGCGCCGGTCGAAATCAGGCCGAGCGCAACGCGGTACCCGCCTAACAGTTTCCCGACGGCGAACATCGCCGCCGGAACCGGCGCGTACTTCGGATACAGCCGCTCGCCGTCGGCCACGAAGAACCACGGTCGGAACGACTCCTTGACCGGCGGGTAAATGAACAGTTGTCCCTCCAGCAACATCGCGGCCTGCTGGAGGTAGACGCCCTCGTCGTGGTTGGTTGTGTGATGTGGAAAAACGACGTGAGCGAGCGCGAAGACGACGACCCCGCCGAGCAGTGCCACCAGCCCCGCCTGTACCCCCGGCTGGCGCAGTCGCTTCATTCCGTCGGATACCAGGCCAGGTCGTGGTCGGCGACCAAGTCAACCTCGACGGGCTGGCCCGGTTCGAACGTCTCGACGTGGTTGTGCATGCAGTGGACGACGTCACCGCTGTGGAGTTCGACCCGGTAGACGAACGAGGGGCCGTTGTACTGGCGGTGAACGACGTAGCCGTCGGCTTTGGACTCGTTTGTCGGCATCGCCTGCAGGTCGTCGGGCCGGACGAGCACGTCGACCATCGCCCCGTTGTACGCCTCGACCGGCCCGTTCAGTAACTCGACATTGAACGAGCCCAGCCCCGTCTCGATGCGGTCGTTGGTCACCCGGGCGGAGAGGAAACTCGCCTGGCCGAGGAAGCTCGCGACGAAACGGCTCTCGGGGTTTTCAAACACTTCAGCGGGGTCGCCGATCTGGGCGATAGTCCCGTCGTTCATGATAGCCACGCGGTCGCTTATCGACAGTGCCTCCTCCTGGTCGTGGGTCACGGAGATGGCGGTGACGCCGGCTCGCTTGAGGATTTTGCGAACCTCCTCGCGCATCTCGACACGCAGGCGCACGTCCAGATTCGAGAACGGCTCGTCGAGCAGGAGGACGTCTGGCTCCGGAGCCAGCGAACGGGCGAGCGCGACACGTTGTTGCTGGCCGCCGGAAAGCTGGCTCGGCATCTTGTCGTGATGGGCCGAGAGGTCGACTAGCTCGAGCAGTTCGTCGACCCGTTCCGCGACGGCGTCTTCTTCCATCTCGGTCAGGCCGAAAGCGATGTTCTCGGCGACGGTGAGATGCGGGAACAGGGCGTAGTCCTGAAAGACGATGCCCACGTTTCGCTCCTCTGGCTTGCGGAACGAGGAGCCGTCGGCGATGACTTCGTCGGCGATCGATATCTGTCCGTCAGAGGGGCGTTCCAGCCCGGCAATCATCCGGAGCGTCGTCGTCTTCCCGCAGCCGGACGGTCCCAGCAGTGTCAGTAGTTCGCCGTCTTTCACGCCGAGCGAGAGGTTCTCGACGGCGACTTCGTGACCGTAGTCTTTGGAGACATCGTCCAGTTCCAGCACGGTCCGGTTCGGGTTTGCCACCGCTGCGTCCACGTCGTCGAAGTCCGATGTTTGCTGTGTGCGTGTTTGTCGAGACATTAGCTTGTGTCCTCCCGTCGAAGAATGACCAGCATGGAGAGTCCGGAAAGGCCAACGAGCACGAGGGCCGGAACCGCCGCCTGTCCGTAGTAGCCGGCACCCTGGACGAGCCAGATGTACGTGACGAAGGTTTCGAAGCCCGTCGGGCGTAACATCAGCGTTGCCGGCAATTCCTTCATGGTCGTCAGGAACACCAGCGCGGCCCCGGCGGCGATACCCGGGGCAACGAGGGGCAAGACGACCTTCCGAAACGCCGAAAGCGGGTGATAGCCAAGCGACCGCGCCGCCTCGATGTAACCCGGGTCGACCTGAAGAATCGAGGACTCGGTCGTCCCGACGGCCTGCGGGAGGAACCGAATCACGTAGGCAAACACCAGCAGGATGACGCTCTGGTACAGGAAGGGGACGTACCGGAGGCCAAGGTACACCAGTGCCAGCCCGAGGACGACACCGGGGACGGCGTAGCCGACATACGTAGCTCGCTCGGGAAGCGACGAGACACCCGACGTGCCGCGCGCGGAGAGATACGCTATCGGGAGCGCCGCCACGACACAAATAGCGGCTGCAGCGGCCGCGAGACCGACCGAGTTCCAGGCGTAGGCCGCCTCGAACGCAAAGCCACCGGCACTGTAGCCCGTGCCGGAGCGCAGGAGCCACTGCAGCAGGATGCCGATGGGTAACACCAGACACAGTGTCGCGATGGCACCGCAAAACAGCAGTGCCGGGACCTTCCAGTAGCCGAGCCTGATGAGCCCGGGCCGGCGCGAGCCGCTGCTGACGTAGGCACCGTCCCGCCCGGCGCTGAGGCGGGACTCGACGGCAAGGATACCGAGCGCCATCACGAGCAACAGCATCGAGAGCACGGAGGCATAGTCAAGCCGGCGAGCGCCGAACTCGTTGTAGATCATCCGGGTGAACACGTCGTACTGCATAATCGCCGGTGTCCCGAAGTCGGAAAGGGCATACAGCGCCACCAGCAGCGCGCCAGCGGCGATACCGGGTGCGATCTGTGGCAGCGTGACGCGGCGGAACGCCTCCCAGCGCGTGTGGTTCAGTGTCCGGGCGGCCTCGACGACGGTCCCGTCGAACGACAGGAGCGACGCGCGCGTGGTCAAGAACACGTACGGGTATGTAAACAGCGTCAGCACCAGTATCGCGCCGTGCAGGCCGTAGATAGTCGGAATTTGCTCAATTCCGAGCGGCGAGAGCAGGTCCGCGAGGACGCCACGGGGGCCAAACGCCGAAACGAACGCGAAGGCCCCGATATAACTCGGGACGACCAGCGGCAGTGCGGACGTAATCGTCCAGAATCGCTTGAACGGCAGGTCCGTCTGGGCGGTGAGAATCGCCAGCGGAACGCCGATAAGAATCGATGCGACAGTGACGCCAGTCACCAGCGCCAGCGTGTTCAGCGTCACCGAGACGGTCGTATCGCTCGTCAATAGTTCGACCGCACGCGCGAACTCGATTTCGCCCGCCCGGAGAAACACCCACACTAGCGGCGCCAGTAACAGCAGCGAGATCGCGAGTGAGACCACTGCGAGCAGCGTGTGCGGCGACGAGTCTCGTTCCGATGTCGTCGCCTGCTCCCGAAGCCGCTCGTACCGGTCTTTTGTGCCCATATTAGAGGACGCCAGCGTCCCGCAATAAGTCAACGGTTCCGGCCACGTCGGCCAGTTCGGTCAGGTTGATCTCTGGCGGGTTCAGTTCGTCGATGCGTGGGAGGTCGCCGACCGGTGCGACACCCGGAATCATCGGATACGCGAACGTCCGGGTGGCGAAGAACTCCTGTGCCTCCGCCGAGAGGACGTGCCGGACGAAGTTCGACGCCAGGTCCGCGTTGTCGGTTCCATTGATAATTTCGAGGCCCGAAACGTTGACGAGTGCGCCAGCGTCGCCTTCGGTGAACGCGAGGCCGATCGGCGAGTTTTCGCGGGCCGACTGGACCCGAAGCGTGTAGTAGTGGTTAGCGAAGCCGGCGGCCAGTTCCCCGTCAGCACAGGAATTGGAGACGCGGAACTCGTCGTCATAGGTGGTGATGCCGTGGTCCTGCATCGCCTGAAGCCACGACATCGTCTCGTCGTCGCCGCGAATGAGTCGCATTGCGGTGACGAACGACTGGAACGCGCCGTAGCTCGGTGCCCAGCCCATGCTGTTTTCGAGGGCAGCCGCCTCGGGGAACTCCTGAACCGTGGACGGGATATCGGATTCGGATATCTGGTTCGTGTTGTACGGGATCGCCCGAGCGCGACCAGCGATGCCCACCCAGCGCCCCTCGCTGTCTTGGTACGCGTCGGGGACCGTCGAAAGCGCCTCGTCGGGGAGGCTCGCGGTCGCGTCAGCGTTTGCAACAGCACCGAGCGAGCCGGCGTCGATGGACATGAACACGTCAGCAGGACTTGCGCCGGCCTCGTTTTCCTCGATGATGGTGTTTGCGAGGTCGCTGGAGGCTTCGAGCCGGTGGTTCGCCGTGAAGTCCGGATAGCGCTGTTCGAGCAGATTGATGAGGTCGAGATAGAGTCCGCCCTCCCCGCCACCTAGATACAGCGTCAGTTCGCCGCTGAGGTCTGGCAGGTCTTCGATCGAGGTGCCACCGGGAGCCTCCCGCTGTGCGACCAGTGGGCCGGAGCCACGGAAGTCCGACAGGGAAATTTGCTGCCCAGTTGTGGTTCCGGCCTCGCCGTCACTTCCGCCGTCGCCACCGTCATCCCCACTGAGGATGCCGGAACAACCGGTAAGCGCTGTCGCGGCAGTTGCGCTGCCGAGAGCAAGGAAGCGGCGTCGAGACTGCGTCGCGTTACGTCCAGTCATATCGTTAGAATCACTCATTGTTTGATTTAGGGTTGCCTAAACAACTTAGGCCTTTCTAGTCGTCGGCGGTTGCGGGGACCTGTTCCGTCGCGGCGGCGTCTAGCTCGTCGAGACATTCCAGCCAGTCGAGCATGAATTCGCCGCAGTAGTTAAGGAAGGCACCGTTTTCCCAGTCGCTGAAATCGCCGTCGGCCATCGCTGTGGCGATCGCGTCGAACACTTCGGCGTAGGAGTCGGCGTCTGCACCGGCTTCGTCGACGATCTCCCAGACGTGCTCGTTGAGTTCGAGCCCGTGAACCTCGTTGGTCAGGTCCGAAAAGGTCGACCGGGGCGCTTTGTTGTGCTCACACAGCGGGTCGCCGTTGTAGATCTGTTTGCCCAGCACGTCACAGGCCCGCTTGAGGAACACGCCCGACCAGATGTCGTCGAAGCGGCCGACATCCCATTCGTTGTCGTCCATCGGGAGCTGGTAGAACGCCGGGATGACTTCGCGGCGGAATGCGAGGTTCATCGAGCAGACGGTGAGGTACTGCCCCTCGGCGGCGACAAAGTCATCGCCGAAGTCCGCCCCGCTGGTACGGGTCTGCGCCTGCCCCTGCAGGTCGCCATCCATCAGGATGCGAACCGCGTCAAGGTCGGGCACGTTCGTCCAGAGGCCCTGCGAGGCGACTACGTCGTTGACCTGCGTTGCTTCTGTTGCAACCGTCTCATCCATCGCGGCGTAAGGGTAGCCACGCGGGTAGAGGCCGTGCTCGTCTTCGTTCTGGTAGAGAACGTTGACCCACTGTTCGTCGGAACTGACCGTCTCGATTTCGCCCTCGAAGGCCAGATTCGACATGTGGGTGCCGAAGAAGTCCGCGTCCTCGTGTGGTAGCGTGTCGTCGTCGATGAATACGCCGTACTCGTAGTCGTTGGCCCACATATAGAGGAGACCAAACGATGTCTGGGCGTGGCTCGCTTCGGGGATAAGGTGTGAATACTCGCTTGTGCCGTGGTTCTCAAACCACGCCTCGCGGGCGGTACCGTCGTAGACGGCACCGTCGACGCCCTCCTCGTCGAGCATCTGTTCCATCGCGTCGGTGTCACAGAAGTCCTCAGTGATGAGTACGACGAACAGTCGGTCCAGGTCGAACCCGTGGTCTCGGGCGTTCTGGAAGTAGGACCGCATACATTCATGATTTCGAATCGTCGGCACCATCACGCAGATGTCGGCTGTCATGTGCTGCCTCCACGTCTTTAGGCCATCCTAAAAAATATGGCGTTCTCACTTTGTTTCCCTCGTGAGTCTGTTATCCAGCCATCACTTCTCCTGTAACTGGTATATCATTATATTCCAAATCCGGCGTTTAATGTTGTATTAGGAGAACTATTATCTGGCTGTGCTTTGCCAGATTAGGTGATGAGCGTACGAAGCAACAGGGCTCCCATCAATCACAAATGAACCTGGACAATCAAACCTGTGTCGTCACTGGGTCCTCACGCGGTATCGGTCGCGGAATCGCCAAAGACCTCGGTGCTCACGGGGCCAACGTCGTCGTTAACTACCGGTCCTCGGAGGCGGAAGCCCGTGCCGTCGTTGAGGATATCCGCGAACGCGGTGGCACCGCTATCGCGGCGCAGGCCGACGTGGCGAAACTCGATGAGGTCCGGGCGATGCGTGAGAAGGTGGCCGACGAGTTCGGTCCCGCGGACGTGCTCGTCAACAATGCCGGCATCACCATCGACAAAAAGTTCGAGAACATGACCCGCGACGACTGGGAGACGGTGATCGATGTCAACCTCGGCGGCGTGTTCAACGGGACGAAGGCTTTCTATGATGATATTCGTGACGCCGACCACGGCCGACTCATAAACATCTCTAGCGTCGTCGGCCAGCAGGGCAACATCGGGCAGGCCAACTATGCGACGACGAAATCCGGGTTGTTCGGATTTACACGGACGCTTGCGCTCGAACTGGCACACACGGGCTCGACCGCGAACTGCGTCGCGCCGGGCTTTGTCAAGACCGATATGCTAGAGGAGGTGCCCGAACGCGTGCAGGAGAAGATTCTGCGGGAGATTCCGCTTGACCGGTTCGCACGCGTCGAAGACATCGCCGGCATCGTGAGGTTCGTCGCCAGCGAGGAATCGAGCTACATGACAGGACAGGTACTTGGTGTTAACGGCGGGATGGAGTGGTAGGATGAGTCAACAGGAAGAACCAGATGACGAGACTGGGGCGCCTGACGACGCGGTCGAAGAGTTGCGACAGAAACGGGCCGAAGCCGAACTCGGGGGCGGTGAAGCCCGTATCGAATCCCAGCACGAGAAGGGCAAGATGACCGCCCGCGAGCGTATCGATTTCCTCGTCGACGACGGCACGTTCAACGAGGTCGATCCGTTCGTCGAGCACCGGTCGACGAACTTCGGCATGGAGGAGAAGCGCTTCGCCGGCGACGCAGTTGTCACGGGCTACGGTGAGGTCGACGGCCGGAAGGTGTTCCTGTTCGCCCACGACTTCACCGTGCTCGGTGGCTCGGTCGGCGAAGTCGTCGCCGACAAGATCTGCAAGGTGATGGACCGCGCGATCGAAAACGGCGTCCCGGTCATCGGCCTCAACGATTCCGGCGGCGCACGCATTCAGGAAGGCGTTGACTCGCTGGTCGGCTTTGCTAAGATATTCGAGCGCAACACCAAGGCCAGCGGGCTCATCCCCCAGATATCCGCGATTATGGGGCCATGTGCGGGCGGGGCCACCTACAGTCCGGCGCTGACTGACTTCACCTTCATGGTGCAAGACACCAGCCACATGTTCATCACCGGGCCGGACGTCATCGAGACGGTGACCGGCGAACAGGTGTCGAAAGAGGAACTCGGCGGCGCGGGTTCGCACTCTACCAAATCCGGTGTTGCCCACTTCTCGTACCCGTCGGAGGAGGAGGCGCTCGAAAATATCCGGCGGCTCCTGTCGTATCTCCCGGCGAACAACATGGAGGACCCGCCGCGGGTCAAGCCCTGGGACGACCCCGACCGGGAAATTCCCGGCGTGACCGATATTGTCCCGTCAGCACCGCGCAAGCCCTACGACATGACAAAGGTCATCGACGCCATCGTTGACGAGGACTCCTTCTTCGAGGTTCACGGCAACTGGGCGCGAAACGTCGTCGTGGGCTTCTCGCGGATGGACGGCCAGTCGGTCGGCGTCGTCGCCAATCAGCCACGCGTGAGCGCGGGGACACTCGACATCGACGCGGCGGAGAAAGCGGCCCGGTTCGTCCGCTTCTGTGACTCGTTTAATATCCCCATCCTCACGCTCGTCGACGTGCCCGGATTCATGCCCGGCACGGACCAGGAGCACAACGGCATCATCCGGCGGGGCGCGAAGCTCATTTACGCCTACGCCGAGGCGACGGTCCCGCTGCTGTCGGTCGTCGTACGGAAGGCCTACGGCGGCGCGTACATCGTCATGTCCTCGAAGTTCCTGGGCAGCGACGTGAACTACGCCTGGCCCGGTTCGGAGATGGCAGTGCTCGGTCCGCGGGGAGCCGTCAACATTCTCTACCGGAACGAGATCGCGGACGCCGGCGACCCGGATGCCAAGCGTCAGGAACTGATGGACGAGTTCCGCGACGAGTTTGCCAATCCGTACGGGCCGGCGAAACGGGGCTACCTTGACGACGTTATCGAACCGAAAGAGACGCGCAAGCGCCTCATTCAGGACCTCGACCTCCTGCAGCGCAAGCGCGAGGACACGCCGCCGAAAGACCACGGCAACATCCCACTGTAACATGGCGACTCACGATACACCACAGCCGGACACGGAGGCGGCGCTGCCCACTGCCAGCGCGGACCCGGACGACCTGTCGCTGTCGATACCGGCGGACGCATCACAGGCAGAAGCAGCGGCTATCACCGCTGCGATCAGCGCTCACCTGACCGACCGCCAGCGGGCTGCTGTGGCCACAGCACAGCGGCAGACGGTCGAATACGTGGACGAGTGGAGGCTCGCCGGACGGCTGGCGAGCGTGGGCAAACGCCGCCCTCCCAGCAACGTCAAGCGAGGCGATGAGTGGAAGGCAGCGGCGCGAGCGCGGTACTAAGAGTCCGTAAACTCCTGCAGTACTTCCAGATCGCGAGTGGTCCGCATGAACTCCGACAGCGACCGCTCGGCCCCACAGTCGTCACAGACAAACTGTGTCTCCGGGGCCGGGAGGTCGGACACTTGCTCTTCCCAGGCGACTGAACACGCCGGACATTGGAGTTGAAGCCATGCCTCCTGCATATTTCGTGTGTGGATAGCACACACGGATATACTTTGTGTGGATTCTCACTGTCAGGGGCTGTGGTGCTGTTTGGTGATTCAGGGCGTTTTTGGCCTGCCTAAATATGGGAAGATTTAAATGAATTAGGCAAGCCTAAAAAGACATGAACCGACGAGAGTATATCGTTGCGGCCGGTGTTGGGCTGGCAGGTACCGTCGCTGGCTGTTCGGGTCAGTCCGAGGCCGGGAGCGGTAGTGACGGTGGGGCCGATGAGTCGACGGCGTCCGGGACGACGGCTGCGGAGTCAACTCCGACGGCGACCACCGAAGCGACGGGTTCGAGCTACGCAGTCTCGATGGAGCCGGTCGGCGAGGTCACCTTCGAGTCCGTCCCGGAGGTCTGGGTCGCGAACAACGGGAGCTGGGCAGATATGGGGATTGCGCTTGGCCTCGATGCCCCGGAGGGGGTCTGGCTGCCGTCGCGGTATCACACTCAATACTACGACGAAATCCCGGGCGTCAGCGTCGACGGGAGCTCGGTCCAGAAGCTGTGGGGGGACAGCGGTGTCGGCAAGGAGCAGTTCTACGAAATAGATGCCGACATCCACGTCATGGACCCGAACTTCCTGCAGAGCCGCGGGTCCTGGGAGCAGTCTGACATCGACGAAATCGAGTCCCAGACAGCCCCCTTCTTCGGGAACAGTATCTTCTCGACGGGGTACGAGTGGCACGATTACACCTACTACACGCTGTACGAGGCATTCGAGAAACTCTCCCAGGCGTTCCAGCGGACCGACCGGTTCGAGGCGTTCCAGTCCCTCCACGAAGAATTCCAGACGAGCCTGGAAGACCTCGTGCCGGACTCGGAGTCCGAACGGCCCGAGGTAGCTATCGTATGGGCCGGCAGCGACGAGCCCACCAGCTTCTCCCCGTACCTTATCGAGGACGGAACCAGTTTCAAACAGTGGCGGGACCTTCGCGTTCGCGACGCGTTCGCAAAAACTGAGGTCAGGGACTTCCACGCTGACCGAAGCAAGGTCGACTTCGAGACGTTGCTTGACATCGACCCCGAGTACCTCCTCTTGCGGGGGCAGGAGAACAAAACGCGCTCGGAGTTCGAGGACACGGTCGTCAGCTTCCTCAAATCGGACCAGAGCGGAAGCGAACTGACGGCGGTACAGAACGGGAACGTGTATCGCGGTGGCCCGCTGTACCAGGGGCCGATAACGAATCTGGTCCTCACAGAACGGGCCGCGTCGCAGGTGTATGAGGTTGACCGAGAGCTGTTCGACCGCCAGCGCGTCGCCGATATCGTCGCCGGAGACCTGTAAGGACCCATGGCCGGAGCAACCCGACTCACTACCGAGGCTGCAGGGGGGCTGGGAGGATGGAGAGACACGGCTCCGGTCGGGCGGCTCTGTGGCTGTGTCGCCATGGCTGGCATTGAGTACGCAGTAAGCGGAGCCGTCGACGCGTATCGGCGCTCGACTAAACACACCGTCACCGATGTACCGGGTTTCGGACCGACGCCGAGACAGACACTGTAGCAATGGTTGGACGCACACTCGCAGACATCCGTGACAGGCTCTCTGAGCTCAGCGTCGCTATCGGGCCGTATCGCGTCGTCAGCGCCAAAACGGGCACGCCGCCGTTCCCGGTGTCGGGTATGCAGTTCCCGGACCGCGAGACGGCTGCCGAAGCGGCCAGCGTAGCGACTGCCTACCGAAGTGCCCTGCGTCGATACGACCCACGTGTCACCGTTCACGGCCTCATCGTCTGTGAAGCGCCGTGGGGGACCGATGCCGTCAGGACCGCCCCGTCGTCGCTTCCGGAGTACTGTCACACGGTCGCCGGGTCGCTGTTCGAAGTGCTGTCGGGTCGCCATCGCTCCGTCGAGCAGGCAGTTATCGACAGCTATCTCGAAGCGGCCGAGGAAACCGAGAACCGCGAGCGACTCTGTCTGGCGATGCTCGAAAGCATGGCCACGGCGATCGCCGACAATCTCGACCCGGAAGTACAGGCGGACACCCTCCGGGAAGCCGCCGGGCAATTGCCGCGAAAGCCAAGCGGACCCGAGCCGGTCCGGGACGCTGTCGCCGACCTCGAAACAGCGGGGCTGGTCGACCAGACAGCAATCGAACCCGCCGCGGTCGGTCCCGGCCGCTGTGCCAGATATATCACATTACAGAACTATCGCCCGACGCTGTCGGACCTCCGCTGCCCAGTGTTACCGATTGCCGTCGAACTACTGCGCCGGACGAGTATCACGCCACAAATGGCACAAGCGGAGCGAACTGCGGATGGCTGGCGACTGCTCGTCTCACTGGCCGGTGACCAACCCGCCGAGGGGTTATCTGTCGTCACGACGACTGCTTGAACATTCCACTCGTTCTATAGGTCAGACCGTAATACATACACGAGACCCCTGTGACGGCACAGGTATGGGAGTCGCAGTAATCGGCGCGTCAATGACGAAATTCGGGCAACGCGACGTCTGGATCCGTGAGTTGCTCTCGCAGGCGGGCGAGGAGTGTCTCACGGACGCCGGCGTCGCGCCCGACGACGTAGAGCACCTGTACGTCTCGAACATGGCCAGCGGTGAGTTCGAAGGCCAGACGGGAATTATGAACCTGCTGGCCCACGACCTGGGGGTGCTTCCGGCCTACAGCGAACGGGTTGACCAGACCTCTTCCTCGGGTGGGGCCGGCATCTACGAGGCCTGGCAGTCAGTCGCCAGCGGGGCCAGTGAGATGACGCTGCTGGTCGGCGGCGAAAAGATGACCCACAAGACGACGGGCCAGGCGACAGACATCATCGCCTCGATCACCCACCCCGACGAGTACAAACACGGCGTGACGCTCCCGTCCTTTGCCGGGATGACCGCCCGGCACTATCTGGAGCGCTTCGACGCCCCCCGGGAGTCACTCGCCCGGGTCGCGGTCAAGAACCACAGAAACGGCGTGGACAACCCCAAGGCGCAGTTCCAGAAGGAAATCACGATGGAGAAAGCGCTTGAGTCGCCCATCATCGCAGACCCATTGCGGCTGTATGACTTCTGTCCGATTACGGACGGCAGCGCCGCGCTCATGTTCACGACGGAGGAGCGGGCCAAGGAGATAACCGACGAGTACGCGCTGGTTTCCGGTATCGGCGGGGCGACCGACACCCACGTCGTCCACGAGCGCGACGACCCGACAATCATGGGCGGGGTCGTCGAGTCGAGCAAACAGGCCTACGAGATGGCCGGCCTCGGCCCCAACGACCTCGACGTGGCTGAACTGCATGATATGTTCACCATTCTGGAGTTCCTCCAGTTGGAGGGTATCGGTGTCGCCGACCAGGGAACGGCCTGGGAGATGGCGATGGATGGTGTGACGGCCAAGGACGGCGAGTTGCCGATCAACACCTCCGGCGGGCTCAAATCGAAGGGGCATCCGCTGGGGGCAAGCGGCGTCGCGCAAGGCGTCGAAATCTACGAACAGCTCGTCGGCGAGGCCGGGCCGCGACAGGTCGAGGCCGACACCGCACTGGCGTGTAACGTCGGCGGGTTCGGAAACTGTGTCATCACCACCATCATGGAGGCCGCAGAATGACGCTGGAAGCAGGTATGTGTTCGAACGGTCACGTCTCGTACCCCACGCATCCGCTGTGTCCTGAGTGTGGCGAGCCACAGGAAGAGAGCTTCGACCTCTCGGACCGGACTGGCGAAGTCGTCACCTGGACTCACTCGACAGCGACGCCGCCGGGTGTCCGCGAGCCCAACACACTCGCTATCGTGGAGTTCGATGTAACGGACATCGACGACGCGAGCGACGAGTTTGTTCGCGCACTCGGGCAGGTGACCTCCGATGAGGTCGAAACCGGTGACACGGTCGAACCCGTCTACGTCGAGGAACTCCGCGACCCCGACGCGGGTATCAAAGTGCCCGAGAGTCAGGACTGGGACGGCTACCGCTGGGACCCGGTCTGATCAGCTCTCCTCGCTCTGCCTGGTGATGCGGCCCTCCGTGGTCGGCGAAATAGTCCCCTGTTCTTCGATGGTGTTGATGATGAGGTCCGAGAGGAGCGCCCCCTCGTTCGAGGAGACGAGGACGGTCGCATCACTGAGCATATCGTAGCCGTCGCCGCCGCCGGAGACGAAATCGTTCGTCGCAAGCGTGTACGTCGCGTCCGGGTCGATTGGGTCGCCACCGGCGGTCGCGTCGACGATTCGGTCGCCGCTCTCCGCGGTGGGGTCGTACGTGTACGTGATACCGCTCACCTGCGGGAACCGGCCAGCCCCCGCCTCGACGCGGCTCACCCCGTTTTCCAGCGCCGCAAGCAGCGTCTCGCCGGTGACTTCCAGCTCGACTACGTTGTTCGGGAACGGCAGGATGTCGACGACGACACGCCGCGTGATCGCTACCGGATCATCCTCACTTGCGTCTTCGAAATAGAGCCTGTCTGTCCGAATCCCGCCGCCGTTCATTAGCGCTGTGTCCGCTTCGACGTCAGTGCGGATGGTGTCGGCGACGAAGTTCCCCATGTTCGACTCGCGCGCTCGGACGACAGACTGCCGGGTGTCAAGCGGCTGGGTGGTCTCGCCGATGACCACGTCCAGTTGCCGTTCCAGTTGCGTCTCGTAGTGGTCCTGAACGAGACTGACAAACGGGTCCGTTCCGGCCGAAGATTCGCCGACGTTGTGGAGGACGAACTCGTGGTCTGTGACGCCGGACCCGTCGATACCGAGCGCCAACTCCCCGAGGTACTCGTACTCGTCGCCGACGAACGAGAGGACGGTGTCGTTGATGACTTCCGGTTCTTCGAGTAGCGACGCGGCATGGTCCCCGATGATAGCGTCGACGCCATCGACCTCCTCGGCGACAGTTCGAGCGGTTTCACTCGCGAGATGGGAGAGCACGATAACTGCGTCAGCGCCGTCGGCCCGCATCCGTTCTGTTACGTTCTGCAGCGCCGATGCCGGCGCAAGTACGTCGGTGTTCTCTCCGATAGAGGTGACTTCGGGGGCCTCCGGCGTAATGAGGCCAGTAACTCCGAGTGTCACGTCCCCAACATCTGTGAGGACGTACTGCTGGGCGCCTTGCTCGGCGGCGAAAACCGACCCATCTTCGCGGACATTCGCGCTGACCCAGGTGAAGAGACTGTCAGACACGCGCTCGCGGAGGACCTCTGGCCCCATGTCGAAATCGTGGTTGCCGAACGTATCGAAGTCCAGCCCGCCGGCGTTGAACGTCGAGACGACGTGGCGTCCGTCGAACACTGCCGACAGGACTGACGATGCAAGGTCGTCACCGTTGCCGACCCTGAGTGTGGTGTCGGCGTCTTCGGTGATTTCGTTCATCAGCCCGAAGTAGCGGGCGACGCTCAATTCCCCTGCAGAGGCGTTGGCAAACCGTCCGTGGACGTGGGTGTCATGCAGGAACGTGACAGTGGTTCCGTCCGTCTGGAGCGCGCCGCTGGCGGTCGTCGAGCCGATTGCGAGGCTGCCGAGGACAGACGCACCCGTCCCGAGTACATCACGACGTGTCACCTGTTCTGTCATACGAATGTGTAGTACTACGAACAGAACTTTATAATTCGTGTCGCGGCAATGGTGGTAGCCGGCCAGAACAGCAACGGAACGGACGAGAGCTACACGGTCGAGACAGTCGTCGAACCGGTGTCCGGGAGGGTTCCCGTCTCACCGAGTTCCGCGATACATTCCTCGACTGATTCCGTCCGGCCCGCGTCGGCAAAGGGGGCCACCTGCACGAGAGTGTCGTCCTCGTAGACCGCGAGACAGACGGCCGGCATGACGAGCTCTCGGCGTTTCTCGCCTGTCGTCGAACTGTAACAGAGCCGGGTGTCGAAAAACGGCGCGAGACAGACACCGGACTCGCGGGCCCAGTCCGCGAACTCGTTGTACAGGTCCCGTTCGATCCCGTTACCGGGGCCCTGCAGCGGAACACGTTTCTCCCATTCCACCGTTTCGATGTCGTCGAGGACGCCGCGGCACACCAGCTCTTGTAGCTCACATTTGATAGCGGTACAACGTTTCTGTGATGGCGCAGGGAGGTCAGACCGGACGAACAGGGTCGCCCGACGACCGCACGGAGCGGTAGAGCTGGACATCGGTACTCATACCTGTACCTGTGCAATAATAAATCATTATGTTTGTAGAAGTATATTTTTACACCACACTAGAACTCGTTACTCCTCGCCGTTTCCGTCTCCGTTTTCGGTACCGGTGTCGTCCCTGTCTGGGCCCTCGATATCGTCCTTTATCGACCGCAGTTCGGCATCTACGTCAACAGGAACGTCAGTAACTTCATCAGGGTCGACCGCCTCACTCACTTCAGATTCAGCGGCTAACCTTTCCCGGATCTGACCGCGTAATTGTTGGGCTTCCTGAATAAGTTCGCGGGCTTCCTCATCTTCCGGCGTCCCCTCCACAGCCTGCTGAAGGTCTGTCAACGCACCGTCGAGGCGGGAGAGCGTGGCCCGGCTCAGGTCACTCGCACGCTGTCGCACCTCTCCCGAGGCGGAGCCCGTCGATGTCGGCCGCCCCTCGGCCATCCGGAGGGCTCGCCGGAGTAGCTTCAGTGCCTCGATGTTGCTCTTCAACACGAGAATGACCGCGGGGATAGTTACATCGCTGGTGAACCGGAGGAGTTCGCCCGGTGTCGGCGGCCGCGGAAGACCACTGTCGGTCGTGGGCTCGACCTCCGTCTCCAGGTCCTGTAGCGTCGTAACGAGATCCGTAATCAGGGCGGTAAGGTCGTCGTCCGAGCTCATACCTCTCTCTTGTCGCCTCAGGTACTAAAGGCCGCGCTGTGTCGGCGATCGGTTCCGGACCATTTCTGCCCTCGATGCAGGGGCTGGCGTCCGCAGATGATTAGGCCAACCAAAATCCTTTTAGCTTTAGGGGTGCCTAACTCTGATAATGCCATCACAGACGGACGATGTCGAGACCTCCGAGGACCGCCCGGACGTTGCAGCACTGGACAGCGGTGCTGACAGAACCGTGTTTACTGAAGACGGGAACCGAGACGGCTGGATTTCGACTGACGTAACCGTTGACCTCAGACGGTAGTTCGTCCGCCCCCGCATTGCGTTTCTCTTTCCTCCGAGTCTGCACTGTTTTCTGCTGGAACGGTTCACACCACGCTATACACCTGAGCTAGGTAGTGACTAGCCGGCGAAAGAAGCTGAGAGAGAAAGCCTTGTGCCGAGTTAGTCCAGCACGAGCGTGTCGTCTTCGAGGTAGTGCTCGATGTGGTGGGCGTCTTCCTCGGTCTGGACGATGATTTCTCGGAGGATCTGGGCCGTGGCGTGGTCACCGAGGTTTTCAGCGAGGTCGATGTGGTCACGGAGCGACTCGATGATGTCGCCGTACATCTCGAGGTCGTTTTCGAGCGACGTTCGGATGTCGTACACGTCCTGTCCTTCCGGCTCTACCGACGCGTGCTCTTCCTGTGCCTTGCCGCTAGAGATGGGCGTGCCACCGAGGGCCTGCGCGCGCTCTGCAAGCTCGTCGGCTGCCTCTTCGGCGTTTTCGGCCGCTTCACCGAGGAACAGGTGGAGGTCGCGGAACTCGGCACCCTCGACGTTCCAGTGGTGCTTCTTGACCTGATGATACAGCGTGTATGTGTCCGCCAGGTCCTGATTCAGCGCGTTGATTACCTGCTCGGACTTCTCCTTGTCGAGGCGGAGTTCGTTCTCTTCGACATTCCCGAACTCGCGTCGGACGTGCTCTTGTGTTGCCATAGTCATCTTATTGTACAGGTGGAAGCCACTTAAAGATTGTTTTGTGAAAATATGTTTTCGGGAACCCAAAAATTATATTCTCAGATGGAAGGGCTGGTTACCTGAACTGAAATATTATCCGCTGATCACAACTGTCGCTTTATCCCGGGCGCTGCACTTGAGATAACCGGGAATATATCTACTATGACGACGGCCGGGAAACAACGAGCGCAACGGCGTTTTCGTCGATAGTGCTGCTGTCAACCGCTGTTTCGCGGAGGACTTGCTCCTGATGGACTGCGACGACCGCGGCAAGCAGGTAGTCATCGAGTCCGAGATGCGCGCCGTACTCCTCCCAGACGGTCTCCCTGACAGCCATGAAGAACGTCTCGGGCGTGCGGTGTAGCACCGCATCGTCGAATCGCTTTCGCCACTCGTAAACGAGGTCCTCGACGCCCGGATTCTCACGCATCGTTCGCTGGTGGTCGGCGAGCGCGGATCGCAACTGTTCTTCGTCGACGCTGTTCGTCCCCGCAACGCCACGGACCACTTCGTCGTCAAACGGTGCTAGGAGTGCAGTGTCATTCATCGGACGCCGGTACGGGGGTGACAAACAAAAACACCGTCACACCGAAATCGCGGTAATGAATCGTCTAGATTCCCGCTCGCCGGGAGTTCCCCACACATATATTCGGGCCCACCGTAACCACCGAGTAGAGGCATGGGACGATTATCGACGTTGTTTGCGCCGGAACGTGTCGCAGTGGTCGGGGCGACCGATTCGGAGGGATCCGTCGGTCACGCGGTCACCACGAACCTGCTCGATTCGTTTACAGGGGAGGTCGTGGCCGTGAACCCGAACAAAGAGACAGTACTTGGATTGCCGTGTTACGACAACCTCGCCCGCCTGGACGACCCCGGGTCGGTCGACGTTGCCGTCGTCGTCGTGCCGCCGACGGTGGCGGTCGAGGTCATCGAGAACGCTGGGGAAGCGGGTATCGAAAACGTCGTCGTCATCACCGCTGGCTTCGGTGAGACTGGCAGTGATGGGGCCGAACGTGAAAAGCGGCTCCGGGAAGCGGCCAGTGAATACGACCTGAATCTGGTCGGCCCGAACAGCCTCGGCGTGATGTCGACCCCCGTCGGGCTCAACGCCACTTTCGGCAATGAGATGGCCAGCGACGGCGACATCTCCTTTATGAGCCAGTCGGGCGCGTTCATCACCGCCGTGCTGGACTGGGCCGCCGAGCGCGATGTCGGCTTCAAGGACATCGTCTCGCTCGGGAACAAAGCAGTACTCGACGAGAGTGATTTCGTCGCTGAGTGGGGTGACGACCCTGATACTGATGTCATTCTGGGCTATCTTGAGGACATCAATGATGGGTCCTCGTTCGTACAGACGGCTCGTGAGGTGACACAGGAGACGCCGATTGTGCTTGTCAAGTCCGGCCGCACGGACGCGGGTGCGAGCGCGGCCGCCTCCCACACCGGTGCGATGGCCGGGTCGGAGCGGGCCTACGAGGCAGGCCTCGATAAGGCCGGAACGCTCCGCGTTGAATCTGTGCAGGAACTGTTCGATTACGCGCAGATTCTCGCCGGCCAGCCGCTCCCGGATGGAGACGAAATCGCCATCGTCACAAACGCCGGCGGTCCCGGCGTGATGACGACCGACGCCGTCGGCGACTCGGACCTGCAACTCGCGCAGTTCGGTGACAAGACGTTCTCCCGACTCCGCGAAGAGATGCCTGATGAGGCCAACATCTACAACCCGGTCGACATTATCGGCGATGCTCCCGCCGAGCGCTTCGAGACAGCCCTCGAAACAGTCCTTGCGGACGACAACGTTTCGATGGCCGTCGTCGTCGCCTGTCCGACCGCAGTGCTTTCCTTCGAGGAACTCTCGGAACGCATCGTCGAACAGCAAGAGCAGTTCGGGAAACCGGTCGCGGCGACGCTGATGGGCGGGAAGTCGGTTGACGCTGGTGCGAACGTCCTGAGCGAAGCGGGCGTGCCGAACTACTTCGACCCGGCCCGCGCGGTCGGCAGTCTGGGCGCGCTCAAGCGCTACCGAGAAATCAAAGCGACGGAGTACGAGGAACCGACGACGTTCGACGTGGACCGCGAGCGGGCCCGCGAGATACTCGAATCCGGCGCCCGGCGCGGGTCGAACCGGCTCGGCGTGGAAGCGATGGAACTGCTTGACGCGTACGGGATTCCGACACCACAGGGTGATGTCGTCTCCTCGCCCGTCGAAGCGGAGGCTGTCGCCGAGGAAATCGGCGACGACGTGGTGATGAAAATCGTCAGTCCGGATATCCTGCATAAGTCCGACATCGGCGGCGTCGAGGTCGCTGTCCCCGTCGAGGAAGTTCGCGACACCTACGAGGACCTCGTCGTCAGGGCACGCAACTATCAGGAAGACGCGACGATTCTTGGCGTTCAGGTACAGGAGATGGTCGACCTCGACAACGGCGTCGAGACGATTCTCGGGATGAACCGCGACCCGCAGTTCGGACCGTTGCTGTTGTTCGGTCTCGGCGGAATTTTCGTCGAGGTGCTCGAAGACAACACTGTCAGTGTCGCTCCTGTCAGCGAGACCGAGGCGAAAGGGATGCTCGATGACATCGACTCTGCGCCGCTGTTACGCGGTGCTCGGGGCCGCGACCCCGTCGACGAGGCCACGCTCGTCGAGACAATCCAGCGGCTCTCGCAACTCGTCACTGACTTCCCCGCGATCGTGGAACTGGACATCAACCCCCTCGTCGCGACGCCCGACGGGGTGCAGGCGGTCGACCTGCGACTCACCCTCGACCAGGAGAAACTATGACCGACACGAACACGCTACTCGTCACATCACTGGAGGAAGGTATCGGCAAGACGGCAATCACGCTCGCGCTAGCGACACGAGCCCACGACGCGGGCTACGATGTCGGCTACATGAAGCCCAAGGGGACGCGTCTGCGGAGTGCGGTCGGCAAGACGCGGGACGAGGACCCGATGCTCGCCCGCGAGCTACTCGATCTGGAGACCGACCTCCACGACATGGAGCCCATCGTCTACTCGCCGACGTTCATTCAGGAAGCCATCCGCGGGCGTGAGGACCCGGATGACCTCCGTGAGCGACTGCAAGAGGGCATCGAGACGTGTTCGGACGGAACCGATATGCTCCTCGTCGAGGGGAGCAGTGACCTGGCGACTGGCAGTATCGTCGACCTCACAGACATCGATATCGCGGAGTTGCTCGACGCCCGTGTGCTGTTAGTCACCGGCTACGACACGCCCAGTGACACGGACGAAATTCTGTCGGCGGCCGAAGCGATCGGTGATCGACTGGACGGGGTCCTGTTCAACGGCGTCACCGACGCGACGGTCGACGAACTCGCCGACGACGTGGTCCCGTTCCTCGAAGGCGAGGGCATCCCGGTCCACGGCATTCTGCCGCGTGACCGTTCGCTCGCAGGTGTCACGGTTGCTGACCTCGCCCGGAACCTCGGCGCGGACATCCTCACTGGTGATGCCAACACCGACGTCCACGTCGAGCGGTTCAGCGTCGGCGCAATGAGCGGGAGCAGCGCGCTCGAACGCTTCCGGCGGACACGCGATGCCGTCGTCGTCACCGGCGGCGACCGCTCGGAGGTCCAGACGGCGGCCCTCGAAGCGTCTGGTATCAACGCATTACTCCTCACTGGTGGGTTCCAGCCTGCCAGTGCGGTCATCGGACAGGCGGCTGAGAAAAACGTCCCAGTGCTGTCAGTCCAGTCAGACACGCGGACGACGATAGACAGAGTCGAGGAAGTGCTCCGAACCGGGCAGACTCGGAACGAGGCAACAGTCGACCGTATGCGGACGCTACTGGACGACGGCGTCGACGTCGAGTCGCTGCTGTCAGTTGACCTCTAGCACCGTCGTTTCGGCTGGGCGTTAGCCCGTTCCTAACGGAACATGGCCCGGTGCTGAGGGGAAATCTCCAGATGAAACGTGCCTTACTATTTTAGTGATCGGTAGTCAATCAACAGATGGAGCCTTACTGGCTCCGTAGTGTCACACGACGGGGGTTTGCCCCCGTTCTATCCCCTTTGTGCTGACACACCGACAGCTACTGCTCGATAGCTGGCCGCAGAACCGATTGTTGGAGATGCGCTCTGAGTCCGTCAATTACGCTCTCAGGTGACTCGATGTCAAGGGGTGGCACCGGCCAGACAGTGCAGTCGGTCATCCGTTCGATACCGTCCGGATTCGTACGCTCAGCGGTCGTTTCGCCTTCGTACTCGTTGAGAACGACACCGACGACCGGCACGCCTCGTTGCCGGAGCGCCTGAACCGTCAGCGCCGTGTGATTGAGCGTTCCGAGGCCCGAACGGGCGACGACCAGCGCAGGAAGCCCGATATCCGCAACGAGGTCGATGACCTCTCGGTCGTCCGCGAGCGGGACGCGCAGGCCGCCGATACCCTCGACAATAGCTGTCTCGCTTCCCGCCACGACATCGGCGACCCCGTCGCGGATCGACTCGTAGGAAAGCGTGACATCGTCGTCTGCTTCCCGTGCGGCCACTTCTGGAGCCAACGGTGGCGATAACCGCTGCAGACAGACTGCGGCGTCCGCCGTGCCACAGACGGACTCGACAAACGCCGCGTCGTCGTCCGGCGGGTATCCGGTCTGGCAGGGCTTAACGGCGACAGCCTCGGTTCCTGTCTCCCGCAGCCAGCCCGTCAGCCCGGCGGTCACGACCGTCTTGCCGACGCCGGTGTCGGTCCCGACAACGAAGACGCCGTCCTCGGCGATGCGACCGGTCCCACGCCCAGGTCTCGAATCATTGCTCGTCTCGCTCACAGCACGCCCACCTCTGTGCCGGCAGTTCGGAAGGCGTCGAGACACTGCGCGATGTCGTCGGCGGTGTGTGTCGCCATCGGTGCAACCCGGATGCGGGACGTTCCTTCTGGCACTGTTGGCGGTCGAATCGCAGGCGCGACGATACCGTGGTCGCGCAGGCGGTCGGCCAGTTCGAGGGCGTCACCACGGTCACCGACGATGACCGGGAGAATATGTGTCTCGCCAAGCACCTCGTAGCCCATTGTCTCCAGCCCGTCCCGAAGCGTTGCCACGGTATCCCAGAGTTCCGCCGCGCGGTCGGTCTTGCGAGCGATTCGCAATGCCTCGCAGGCTGCGGCGGCGTTCGGTGGGGATAGCCCGGTCGAGAAGACGAACGACCGCGCGGCGTTCAGCAGATACTCGATGAGCACCTCGTCACCGGCGATGTAGCCGCCCTGGCTCGCCAGCGCTTTCGAGAGCGTCCCCAGTTGGATGTCGACACGGTGACTCAGCCCCTCACGTTGCACGACGCCACCGCCGCTATCACCGAACAACCCTGTCGCGTGCGCCTCGTCGACCATCAGCCACGCGCCGTACTCGTCGACGGCGTCACAGATGGCCGATAGCGGCGCGATGTCTCCGTCCATCGAGAACACGGAGTCGGTGACCACGAGCCACTGTTCGTCCTCATCGACATCGGCTGCTCGCGTGGCCAGTTTCGCTCGCAAGTCGTCCGGGTCACAGTGGTCGTAGACGACTGTCTCGCTGGCCCCGACGCGACAGCCGTCGATAATTGAGGCGTGGTTCAGCTCGTCCGAAAAGACGACATCCGGGGCCAGCGCGTCGATAGTCCCGATGTTGGCCGCGTAGCCCGACGAGAACACCAGAGCCCGCTCGGTCCCTTTCGAGGCCGCGAGGTCGCGCTCCAGCGCTCGGTGGACCTTCGTGTCACCTGTGACCAGCCGCGAGGCCCCCGCGCCGCTCCCAACGGTTCGTGCGCCCAGTTCGGCCGCTCGTTGGACTCGGCTGTCATCGGCGAGTCCGAGGTAGTTGTTCGCGGCGAAAACGACTTCCTCGTCGCCGAACTCCGGTGGGTCTCCTTTAGGGTCATCGGCAAAGCGGGTCCGCGCCGAAACGGATTCGGCGACTTCCAGATGGCGCCGGAGGTTCTGTGCGTCGCGCTGTTCGAGTCGCTCGTTCAAATCGAAGCCGTGAGTCATGAAGCGTAGAGTCAGGCAGTCTCAGAAACCAGGCATCAGGTCGGCGGGGCCGAACACGCCGTAGTGCCCGGCGCGGTTGTTCCGGACACCGGCTTTCAGATAGCCCAGTGCTGGCCCGTTGACGTTGGCCTCCATACTCGTCGCGTCATCGAGTTCGAAGGTGTTCGTTCCCGTCTCGCCGTCGAATGTCGTGCCCGTTACGCTGACCGTCGTCGTGGTCGGTTTCTCGTCCGAGCGCACGTCGAGGACGCCGCCGACGTGGACGTCCTCGGCATCGCAGATGCCCGCACGCTCCAGCAACACGTCGTCGGCGTGTTCCATGTCGTGGAACTCCAGCACGCCGTCGTGCTCGTCGATGAGCGCCTCGATTTCGGCTTCGCTCATCTCGCGGGCTGTCTCAATGTCGTAGCCGTCGAGGTGCGCGATGTCTTCCCGGACCGTCCCGCGGTTGTCTTCGTAACCGGACTTGAGGCCGACGCCCCACCAGATTTCGACTTCCTCGACCTCAACGAATGACTGGGCGGCCAGCGCCGCCGCCCCCGTCAGGAAGCCGGGGGTCGCGCCAGCCCCACAGACGAACGTGATGCCGGACTCTTTCAGCAGGTCTTCGCGGTCATCGAGCATGCCGATGACACGGGAGCGTTTGAGCACGTCAATCATGACGCCCTCGTAGTCAGCCTCGGCGAAGCGCTCGGCCACACGCGGGATGAAGTCGTGTTCTAGGTTCGGCAGCGCCAGCAGAACGGCGTTGATGGCGTCGCTCTCGGCGATAATGTCGTCGATGGGCGTTTCCGTCGGCTCGCCCTGCGAACTGGCGACGATGCCGGCCTGCTCGCCGTGCTGTTTGACGCCGTCGGCTGTTTCCGCCGTGGCTGTGCCGCCGTCGGCGGCCATATCCGGGTCGTCCTCCGGCCCGCTGTCTCGCGGTTCATCACCGCTCGACTGTTCCGGGCCGCTTTGCGGCCCGCTCGCGATGTTGCCTTCCGTCGCCTCCAGCAGTTCGTCTACGTCGAGGCCATCGTGGTCGAGAGCCACGCCGTTGCGGTCACAGGCCGCGACGGCGGTGAGGCCGTCCTTGTGCTGTGAGACTTCGAGCGTCCGCCGTCCGATTCCACCGGTTCCAAGCACTGCAAAGCGTATGTCGTCCATTGTCAGTCGTCGGATTTGAGTTCTGATTTCGTCTGTGCTGTCCCTGCCGCCGTCTCGGTTTCTGTCTCGTCAGCCGCGCGTTCTTTGACCGCCTCGGGGTCGAACTCGTTGGCCTCGGTGTTCGGCTCGAGTCCGGCCTCCTCCATGATTTCGAGGTCGTCGGCTGCCGTCTGTCCCTCTGTTGTGAGGTAATCGCCAGTGAGGATGCCGTCCGCACCGGCCTCCAGCGCGGCCACCTGTCCGTCCGTGTCGAGATTGACCTCGCGCCCGCCGGTCAGGCGCACGCGGGACTCTGGATGGAGCAGGCGGTACACCGCGATGGTCTTGACGACTTCCTCGGTCGTGATGTCGGGCAGCCCCTGTTCGGCCATGGGGGTGCCAGCGACCGGATTCAGGATGTTCACCGGAAGCGAGGAGATGCCGATGTCCTGCAGGGCCATTGCCGCGTCGACCCTGTCGGTCGGTGATTCGCCCATCCCAAGGATGACGCCGGCACAGAGGTCCATGCCGGCGTCCTTGGCGACCCGGAGCGTCTCGACCCGCTTCTGGAAGGTATGGGTCTGGACGACCTCCGGGAAGTACCGGGGAGAGGTCTCGATATTGTGATTGTAGTGGTTGAGTCCCTCGTCGGCCAGAATCGCGGCCTCCTCCTCCGTGAGGATGCCGAGACTGGCGTCGACCTCCACGTCCGTCTCGTCGCGGACGAGACGGATGGCTTCGAGGACCTCCGCCCACTCCTCAGGTCGATTCTCCTTCGAGACGCCTTTCTCGGCGACGACGATACCGAACCGCTGTGCGCCGTCGCGTTCGGCGCGCTTTGCGGCTTCGAGTATCTTCTCCGGGCCGAGAAAGCCGTAGTTGTCGATGCCGGTGTCGAAGTGGACTGACTGGGCACAGAAGCCACAGTCCTCCGCGCAGTTCCCGGCTTTGGCGTTTACGATCGAACACGCGTCGACGGTGTCGTCACCCAGTTGCGTGCGCACGTAGTCGGCCCCGGCCGCCAGGTCGTCGACCGGCTGTGCGATGAGAGCCAGTCCGTCCCGTCGGTCGAGGCGTTCGCCGTCCAGCACGCGTGCGACAGCGTCGTCTACCGTTTGGTTGCCCGTCTCGTAAACCACATTCTCGCTGTCGGTTGACGGTTTGATAAAGATTCGGGTGGGTCCCGCAACCGACACACAGATCGCGGGGGTACCGTTTTACCGGACCCACTGCTACGCATTCACATGGCTGGATCGACGGAGGCGGGAACCGAACGCGTCGCCGAAGACGGCCACGAACACCGAAGTCGGTGGCCGCTGCTAGCTGCAGTCGGCGCTGCGTCGCTGTACCTGAGTATCGGGCTGGTCTTTGTCGGGCTCGATCTGGTCCCGTCTGTGGTCCCGATTGTCCTCGGTGGTGCTGGTGCGATTGGCTTGCTGACCGGACTCGCCGGGTGGGCTAACGAGGCCTTCATCGCCGATTACCTACGGAACCGCAGCGGTGGCGATTCCGATCTGTACGCCACAACGATGATTCTGTTTCTCGTCTCCGACGTGGCGACCTTCTCCGCCGGTTTCGTCTACTATGCCTTCATTCGGGCCGGGTCGTGGCCGCCAGCCCACCTCCCGCCGCTGCTCGGCTCGCTCGTGGTCATCAACACGGCGCTGCTGCTTGCTAGCAGCGTGACGCTCCATTACGGGCACGAGGCGCTCGAAGACGGGAACCGGGACCGGTTCCTCGGCCTGCTCGGGGTGACGCTCGCGCTCGGCGTCGTCTTCCTCGCCGGACAGGTGTACGAGTACTACGAGTTCGTTGCCGTGGAGGGGTTCGGCATCGGTTCGGGCGCGTTCGGGAGCGCGTTCTACGGCCTGACCGGTCTCCACGGTCTGCACGTCGCGCTCGGCGTCCTGCTGCTCGCTATCGCCTTCGGGCGCGCGCTCCGTGGCCATTACGCGCCCGAACGGGACACGGCTATCCGGACCACGTCGCTGTACTGGCACTTCGTCGACCTCGTGTGGGTGTTCCTCGTCGTCGTGCTGTACGTCGGCGCTGCGCTCTGACCATGCTCTGAGTGCGAGACCGCTACTCTGACCGGCCGGCCCGCTGTTCCAGTCGCACCAGCCGCCGGTACAGTGGCGGGGCCAGAACGCCGAGGAATCCGAGTGCAATGGCGAACACTCCAAGCGGGAACTGTAGTGGTGCGGCCGCGAAGCAGGTGTTCTCCGCGACGAGGGTCACGTAGTACTGTTCACCCTCGTAGGTAACGATGGCCCCGCGCCGGAAGGCGTCGGCGTTGGGCACGCTACCGACGACCTGCTGCTCACCAACTGGGTCGTCCACAGCCGTCAGAAACGCCGTCTGCTCGGCCGAAGAGAGGTCCTCGAAGGCTACCTGTGGGAGCCGCGGTCCCGGTTCGGCTCCGCTGAACCGCTCGGCCGTCCGCTCCGGCCCTTCGACGCCGATAGTCGGGTTTCCGCAGTTCTCCAGGTCCGGCTCAATGAGCGCGTAGCCGCCGGGCACGGCTCCGGCGATACCGACCGCGACGAGCAGGACGCCAACGAAGGGCGCGAGATACTGGAAGACGAACGAGTCAGCACCATCGCTCATCCGTTAGCTTCCTCCTCCGCCGCGGCTGCGGAGCGTCTCGTCCGATTTGAGGTACTGGAAGGTCACGGTTAGCCCAATGCCGTACGCCCAGTGAGAGACAAGCACGAACGTGAGGTACCCGATGAACGTAAGCCCGCTCTGGCCGGTGTAAAACGCGATGGCGAACCCGCTAGATATCAGTGTCGCAAACACCAGCCCGGTCTCGAACAGGAGGCGACCGGGGAGATAGTCCGAAAAGGCAAGGAACAGGAGCGGCCAGGTGACGGTCCCGCCAACGAGGAACAGGACCGCGCCGATTGCCGGATTCGCGGGCAGCCCGACCAGTTCGGCGATTTCACCGAACGAAACCGGGACGAGGACGCCAATGAGTATCGCCGTGATGAGTCCGCCGCTCATCAGGACCGTGCCGACGAACCCGCCGACTGCGGCCATCCAGGCGTTCCGAGAGACCGTCTGGGCGACGGTGCCGACGCCGCCGGCCAGCCCGGTCGGTTCGGCTTCGGGGGCGTAGGAGCGCCGTGTCGTCTCGGGCTCCGTCGGCTCCATGTCGTATTTGTCCATCATATGCTGTTCGAACCACTGCCACTCGCGGGTGAACTGGCTCGTCGCCTTCAGGCCCCACGGGTCTGTCGTCGTCACGGGCGTCCCCCGCCAGTACGAGACAAGCATGTTATACAGCCATAACAAGGCGCTCAGGCCGATGATGTAGCCGCCCACAGTCGCAATCTGTTGGGCAAGCTGATACTCCGGCGGGTAGATCGTCTGCCGTCGCGGGAGCCCCAGCCCACCGATGACCAGCAACGTCATGAACGTCACGAACGAGCCAAAGACGATCAACAGCGCCTGAAACCGTGCCATCCGCGTGTCGTACCACCGGCCAGTGATGAGCGGATACCAGTAGTAGCTCGCGGCGATCATCAGGAACGGGATGATGCCGACGACGATGAGATGGAAGTGGCCGACGACGTAGTACGTCCCGTGATAGAGGATATCAACCGGGATGACGGCGAGGAACACGCCGGTGACGCCACCGATTATGAACGTCCCGATGCCGCCGGCACAGAGCATAAATGGCGCAGTCAGGCGGATATTCCCCTCCCACATCGTCGTGATCCAGTTGAACACCTTGATCGCGCTCGGAACGGCGATGGCGATGGAAACCGCCATGAACGACAGTTTGACCCGCGGGTCCGCACTCGTCGTGAACATATGATGCGCCCAGACGCCAAAGGAGAGCACGCCAAGCCCCAGTGTCGAGTAGACGATGAACTGGTAGCCAAAGAGCTTTCGCCCGACGAACTTCGGTAAAATAAGACTCATCAGCCCCGTCGCCGGAAGGAAGAGGATGTACACCTCCGGGTGGCCCCAGAACCAGAACAGGTGTTGCCAGAGGATGGCACCGCCACCCTCCGTGGCGAAAAAGGCCGTTCCGAGGTTCCGGTCTAGCAGGAGCATCACGAGCGCGCTCCCCAGCAGCGGAAAGGCGAACAGTGCAATCCCGCTCGTGACGAGCATATTCCACGAGAAGATGTCGAGGTTCGCCCAACTGACACCCTCACCGCGCTCGTAGACGATTGTGGTGATGAAGTTGATGGCCCCGACTGTCGTGGCGATGCCGCTCAGGTGTAACCCGAGCAACAGCAGGTCTATCTGTGGATTGGGCTGTTGCACAGACAGTGGCGCATACAGCGTCCAGCCGACGCTCACCTCGCGCATCGTGAGAAAAAACCGGATAGCGTCCGCCGGGAGCACCAGATTCAGCACCTGTCCGAGCACCTGCATCATCAGTCCCATTCGGACCAGAATCAGCGCCGGCAGCAGGAGCCAGAAGCCAATAGCGTTGACGCGGGGGAACGCCATGTCGTCGGCCCCGATGAGCAACGGCAAGACGTAGTTCCCGATGCCGAAAAACACGGGCAGGACAAAGAATATCAGCATCGTCAGCCCGTGCGTGGTAAATAGCGCGTTGTACGTCTCCGGCGTCCAGATGTCCGCCGGCGGCGTCAGCAGTTCCGTCCGGAGCATCATCGCGTCGACACCGCCCCATAGGCCGGCGGCGGTGCCGAAAAAGATGTACAGCAAGCCGATGTCCCGGTGATCCGTCGTCGTCAGCCAGCGGGACAGTTCAGACTGGATTCGACCGATTTCGAATTCGACCTCCTCCCGCGTCGTGTAGCCGCCATCGCTCTCCGGTCGCGCCTGCCGTTGCTCCCGGACCCACAGGAAAAGCACTGCCAGGGCCAGCACAGCGAGAGCGGTTCCCTCAACGATAGCCCTGTTTAGCATCTGTGTGTGACGTGCCGTGCCGGAACGGTTGCTCGTGTCGCCATGCTATACGTTACCAATTTCTGACACGCCCACGCTCATAAAACCACACGGAGACCCGGATCTTGCGGCGATCGCCCCTCAGTTAACGCAACGTTGGGCAAGTTATTTGACATGGCGATTGGTACAGTGTGACAATGCGTCTCCGAAGGCGCGTGCTTCAGGCGGGCCTTGTCGTGGTCGGGCTCTCGCTACTTGCTGCTCCGGTCACAGCGCAGTCGGTCAACAGGGCTGCTATCGACGACCTCAACGAACAACTCCTGTACGTCGCCCTGCCACTGACGCTATTCGTGGAACTCACGCTTGTGTACGTGATCTACCGGTTCCGAAACAACGACGACCCGAAGCCGACTGTTGACGACCCGGCGCTAGAGGTGACCTGGACGGCCGCGACGGGCGCGATACTCGTCTTCGTCGGTGTTTCGGCGTTCGTGGTGATGGCCAACCCCTACATCACGCCCGCAGCAGCCGAGGCATCCGCCGGCGGGGGCGACGCCTTCGCGGAGGATACGCAGATAGATGTCCTTGCCTACCAGTGGGGGTGGGAGTTCTCCTACGGCGAGGCCAGCGTTACGACAGAGGAACGGCTCGTTCTTCCGGCCGACAAGAACGTCACGTTCAGGCTGCGGACAACAGATGTGATTCACGCCATCTACATTCCACAACTGGGCGTCAAACAGGACATCTTCCCCGGCCGGACGATGACAGCCCGGACCCACGCCACCGAACCCGGCGAGTACCGACTGTACTGCGCCGAGATGTGCGGGGCCGGACACAGTAAGATGGACGCCACCGTCGTCGTCAAGAACCAGTCCGGGTACGACGCCTGGATGGAAAATCAGACGACCGCAGCCGGGTAGGTCGACATACCGATGTGACCGCTCAGTACAGGTCGTCGAGTTCGTCTTCGGTGTGGCTGTGTGACTCGCGCGGGAACTCGCCGGACTCAACGGCGTCGATGTACTCGTCGACAGCGTCGGCCACCTCACCGCGAACGTCGCCGAACTGCTCGGCGAACGGCGGGCTGGACTCCGAGAGGCCGACCACGTCGGTGAAAACGAGCACCTGACCGTCGCAGTCACCGCCGGCCCCAATACCGATTGTTGGGATATCAACGGCCTCGGTGACCTTGGCCGCGAGGTTGGCCGGGATGTGTTCGAGCACCAGCGCGAACGCGCCGGCGGCCTCGTGCTCTCGCGCGAGGTCGAGGATTTCCTCGGCCTCCTCACGGCCCGTCGCCTGTCTCGTGTAGCCGGTCTGGTTCACGCTCTGTGGCGTGAGCCCGAGGTGGGCCATTGTTGGGATTCCGAGCTCGGTCAGCCGCTCGGTCAGTTCGACTGTATGTGGTCCAGATTCGAGCTTGATCGCGTTTGCGCCCTCTTCTTTCAGCATTCGCCCACAGTTCTGGATGCTCTCGCTTTCGTGCGCGCCGAAGGAGAGAAACGGCATATCGGCGACGACCAGCGCGTCGTCCGCGCCGCGTGCGACCGCGCCGACCCGGGAGGCCATCTCATCGAGCGTGACCGGGAGCGTGTCGTCGTGGCCGAGCACGGCGTTCCCCATGCTGTCGCCGACAAGAATGACGTCCACGCCGGTGTCGTCAACGATGCTCGCGGTAACGGCGTCGTACGCTGTCAGCATCGTGATCGGCTCCTCACCAGCCATCGCCTGCAGGTCCCGGACAGTTGGCATATCCGAGCGGGGGCGCGCCTGGGCCTTACCTGTTCGGGTTGCGCACTTCGCCCGGGAAACCGCAAGGCGCTTGCCGCACCTGGCTGTACCATCAGACGTGCCAACAGTCGAGAAAACGGACCCCGACGGCGTGGACTTCGGGTGGGTGATGCAGGTCACGTTCGTGACGACGATTCTGGTCGGCTCGCCGCTCGTCGTGCTCGCGTCGACCGCGGTCACGCTCCAGACTTGGACCGCGCGAGCGCTGTTCGCGGTCCGCGTCGGCGCGCTCATCTGGTTCCTGACGGCCGTCTGCGTCTATCTTTACGCGCGGTACCGGGCCTGATCGAACTCGCTTGCCCACTCGAACGTCATCCCGGCCCGCTGTGCAGCCGTCGCATCGCTCTCCGAATCGCCGACGAACACCGTCGCTTCGGGATCAACGCCGATTTCATCGGTAATCGCTAGTAGTCCCTCCGGGTCTGGTTTCGGTGACTCGACGGTGTCACGGCCGACAACCGGACCGACGTAGCTGTCGAGGTCATGCACATCCAGCGCCGCCCGACACGCCTCCTCTGCGTTGAGCGAGCACACGCCGACGGGGACGCTGTGTGGGAGCCCCTCGGCGAGGGCCAGTCGGTCTGACTCATGCGCACCGGTCCGCTCGTGGTCGGTGATCGCCGCTTCGACGGCGTCACGGTGGCCAGTCTCCGAAGACAGCGTCAGCATCTCCCAGAGGTCACGGCTCTCGGGCTCGACGTTTCGTTCGCGCAGGACCGTCGCCACGTCGCTGGTCACTGTGTCCCAGTCGACAGCCAGCCTGACGAGCGTCCCGTCAAGGTCGTAAATCACAGCGTCGTGTGTCACACCAAGCGGTAGGGCCGACACCCGCAAAACCGCTTCGCCCCGGCCCACTCACTCCAGCAAGTCCTGCGCGATAATGTTCTGCTGGATTTCGCTGGTCCCCTCGTAGATAGTCGTCACCTTCGCGTCGCGGTAGAACCGCTCGACGGGGTAGTCAGTCGTGTAGCCGTAGCCGCCGTGGATCTGGATCGCCTCGTTAGCCACCTCGACCGCCGTCTCGCTCGCGAAGTACTTCGCCATGCTCGCTGCCGCTCTCGCATCCTCGCCGCGTTCCAGTTGCTGTGCGGCGTTCCACGTCAGCAGCCGCGCCGCCTGTACGTTCGTCGCCATGTCCGCGAGTTTGTGCTGAATCGTCTGGAACTCGCTGATCGGCTGGTCGAACTGCTCGCGTTCCTTGGCGTAGTCGAGGGCCTCGTCGAGGGCTGACTGTGCGAGTCCGACAGCCTGTGCAGCGATAGCGACCCGACCGGTGGTCAGAATCGACAGGGCTGCGGCCAGCCCTTTACCTTCCTCTGTCAGCTGGTACCGCTCGGGAACCCGGACGCCGTCGAACTGGAGCGGTGTCGTGTCGCTCGCGCGGAGCCCGAGTTTGTCCTCTTTCTCACCGACGGTGAGTCCCTCTGTGTCTTTCGGCACCAGGAACTGCGTTATCGAATCCGGGTCGTCGGGGTCGGCCTTCGCGAAGACGATGACGACGCCAGACCGTTTGCCGTTGGTGATCCACTGCTTCTCGCCGTTGATGACGTACTCATCGCCATCGCGCCGGGCAGTGGTCGACATCTCCCGCGGGTTCGACCCGGCCTGTGGCTCCGAGAGCGCGAACGCGCCGACTGGGCGGCCGTCGACCATCTCCGGGAGCCAGTCGTCCTGCACTGCTTTGGAGCCGAACTGTGCGATACACGAGGTCGCGAGACAGTGGACCGACAGCGCCGTCGCGACCGCGAGCGACCCGTACGCGAGTTCCTCGTTGACCAGTGCGTACGTCGGTTTGTCGGCGTCGAAGCCGCCGTATTCCGCCGGTGTTGTCAGTCCGGTGATGTCGATATCCGCGAGCCCGTCCCAGCATTCCTCGGGAAACGATTGTTCTCGGTCGGCATCAGCGGCTTTCGGGCGGATGTCCTCGACGGCAAACTCTCGAACGGTGTCACGGATGGCTCGCTGCGCAGCGGAGAGATCCATACCGGCCGTTACACCGGAGTCGGCAAAATATCCGGGGTCAGTTGGACTCGACGAGGTCGATGTCGAGGTACTGCTCAAGCGCCTTGATTGTCGAGCCGCCGACGTTCGCTTGCGTCGCGCGCCCCTGCTCGACAGCGAGGATGTCTGCGTCGTCAAGATCGAGTTCCTCGGCCAGCTCACTCGTCTGGAGTCCCTCGTCCTGTCGCGCCTCCGTTACGCGCTCGCCGTACTTACTGACCAGATACGGGAGCTGGTCATCGTCGTAGTCAGCGCCGTCCTCCCAGTGCGACGTATCGGCTCGTTGCGCGTCCTGCAGCTTCGCCGCGTTCTGTGCGGCTTTGCGTTTCCGGTTCTGTTCGTCGCGCGAGCTGTCATTGCCTGTCGTTCGCTCGTTTTCCCCGTGGTCACGCGCACAGCTGTCACACACTTGGAGGGTCGCACCAGCGACGTTCGCGGTCTGGAGGTCGCCGCCGTCGCTACCGCAGAGCTCACAGCTCCCGCCGGCGCTATCGCCACCACTGCCGGTCGAGTATTTGGCCATGCCCCCCGTAGCGGTTTCGTGATATTTCAAACGTCCGGTTCGACCGAGTGTCACACCCTCCCGGGGCGGGTCCAAACGAAAGCGCTTTTATTTACCCACCGGGAACAGTTGAATGCACTCAGACAGAGCGCGCGTGGGTAGCCAAGCCAGGCCAACGGCGCAGCGTTGAGGGCGCTGTCCCGTAGGGGTCCGCCGGTTCGAATCCGGTCCCACGCACTCTCGGAGTGCAGGTGCATTCCCTTGGGACTGCACCCACGCAAACTTACTTCGGACACAACGCTTCCAGAGCGTTCGCTGTCCATTCTGTCGTCAAGAAATCGACAGACGCGACCTGAGCGAGCCCACCCCTCGCTCACCGCATCTCATCGAGCGCGACGGCGTGTTCGATGTCGACCGAAATCCAGTGGGTTGGGAGCTCATCGTCCTGTTCGCTGAAGACGGTGAGCTCGGTCGGATTGTCCGCGTCGTCAACCGCATAGTCGAACCGAGTCGATCCTGCGGGGCGAGCAGACGAGTCACGGAGTGGGTCGTACACTGACATCGTCAGTCCCTCATTTTGAGACAACGCCAACACTCATTATAAGCGGCAGCTGTGATTCCTGCGGTGTGAGAATCTGGCCGGCGTCTCTCGCCCGCGTTTGTAACAAGACCGTGTGGGACCGCATTCGAACCAGAGCAAGAAATGCTCGCTCACAGCAGTTCGCTGTGCGTTCCTTGCAGGGCTCGAATTCGCTCCAGCCGCTATTCGTCCTCACTATTATTCGGACAGAATATGCGCGGGACCGGATTCGAACCGGAGGAAGACTCGTTTCACTCGTCTTCCAGGGTTCGGAATCCGCTGACGATTCTGCTGCTCGCGTGTTGCTCGCAGCAAGAATGCGCGGGACCGGATTCGAACCGCCTGAACGTCGCTCACTCCGTTCGCTCGTTCCGTGCTTCGAATCCTCATTCCGCATTCACGACTCTCACGCGTTGTTCGAGTCGAGAAGTGCGCGGGACCGGATTCGAACCGGCGGACCCCTACGGGATAGCGTCCTAAGCGCTACGCCTTTGGCCTGGCTCGGCAACCCGCGCGCATCAGTCGCTATCCGTGTTGGAATAAAGAACCCTTCGCTTGCGGGCGACGAAGGTTTAGATAGGATGGGGACCAACGACTTGGTATGTACCGCGCCAGCGACCGAATCGAGCACGATGAGTGGCTCTCCGACATCGAAGCGGCGTCGGACAGGCTCGACCTCGGGACGGCGGCGCGGTCCCACGCAGTTGACCTGTTCCTCTCGACAGTTCCGGAGGAGGACCGGTCCAAACAGGCGACAATGGCGGCCAGTGTGTACGTTGGTGCGCTGGTCGCCGGTGAGGAGCGGTCACAGTCGGCCGTCGCGGAGGCGACAGACGTCTCTCGGTTAACGATTCAACAGCGCTGGAAGGACCTGCTGGAGACAGCCGGGCTGGAAGCGCCGGGCTGGTAACTACGAAATGTTCTGGCGGCCGGTGCGGTTCGGCGTGAGATTACCGTGTTCGTCGATTTCGCCCTCAACGATCCGGGTCGAAGAGATGATGTCGCCGTCCGCGGCGCGGACGTGCGGAACGACTTCGATTTCGAGCGGGTCGTGGCCTCGCTCCTCGCGGATTTCGTTGATGCGGCGGCCGCCGGTCTCCGTCTCTGGCGAGACGACGAGCGTGTCGAACTGCGGCTCCGTGGCGATACCGGTCGGCTCGGTGAGCTCCCGGACCTCCCATTCGCGCTCCAGATCGGTGGCGAGCGCCGCGAGTTCGTCGGCGAGTGCGGATTGCCGTTCGCTGAACGGGCGAACGTGGCGCTGGTCGTGGCGTGTCTTCGGCGCGAGGTCGTCGCTGGTGAGGCCAACTGTCACGTCCCCGAGTTCGAATGCGCGTTCGAACAGCGCGCGGTGTCCGTCGTGAATCGGGTCGAACGTTCCCCCCAGCGCGACATTCATATCCCGGGCAACGGCACGGGTAGGTTTAGTAATATCGACTTGTGAAACAGCCTGTTGGAGCCGAGTTTGATTACACGTCGGCGTCGTCGTTGCCGTCTTCGGACTCGTCTCCGTCGTCACCAGTGGCCTCGCTCGCGTCGGCGTCGGTCGCGTCATCGTTCGCATCTTCGACGGAAATCGTCACTGGCTCGTTGTCGGGTTCCAGTGTCGTCTCGCCGCCGATGTGGTCGTCAAGGTTGAACACCGTGTTCAGTTCCGACTGGATGTCACCGACGATAGTGTTGACGAGGTCGCTCGGCGAAATGGCGCTGTACTCGTAGGGATTGTTGCCTGCGCCGTCGCTCTCACGCTTCTGGCGGGTCACGATCTCCTCCTCGGTGAGCGCGGCCAGGGCCTCGCGGACAGTGCTCGGATACAGGCCGGTCCCTTCGGCTATCTCCTCGCTGGTGCTTTCGGGCTGCTGTCGCAGGTGGACGTAGATCCGCGCCCGCGTCTCCGTGTCGAGGACCCACGCCAGCAAGTCGACAATTCCTTCGTCGAACTGCTCGACCGCGCGGTCTGCCTCCTGCTCGATTCGGTCCCGGACATCGTCTGTGTCCTCAAGCTCGTCGTGGTCGTTGTCGTCTGCAGACATGCGTTGTCTCTGTGAGGACAAAAGCTACAGCTGGATAAAAACCCTTGCCCCGGCTCTCCAGTCCCTGTCTAGAAACGACCAATCCGTTCCGGCCCCAGGCGACACCCTTCGTCAGGACAGTCGCAGTGAGTCTGCAAGCGCCATGACCCCCTCTTCCGACCGAAGCCGGCGCTGTCGCTCGGCGCCGCTTTCGCGGTGGTACAGCTCCCACAGCCCATCGACCCCCAGACGGTCGCTCTCGATTTCGACCAGTTCCTCCACCGAGCGCGTCGTTGAGAGGTCACGCGACAGCAGCTCCGCGGACTGGCCGTGGCGAATCGCGCGCCACTTGTTCTCGTCGAGGAACTCCCGGCGGAGCCGTCGACCGGACTCACCATCCTCGTAGCGCTCAGCGAGGTCGACAACGAGTTCGTGGACGTACTCAACGAAGGCCAGTACCCGGTCCGGGTCGGCCTGCCCGTCCGGGGCCCGTACCTCGACAGTGCCGTGGCCGGAGTGGGGCCGCACGTCGAACCAGAGCTCGCCGCGGTCGTCGATGCTCCCGGTTTCGAGCATCCGCTGTTCGTAGGTCTCGAAGGCGTCGTAATCGTCGAAGGTTGTCGGCATTCCGGTGTTGGGCAGGGCCTCGAATATCTTCCCGCGGGCGGACTGCAGCCCGGTGTCGAAGCCGTTCCAGTACGGGGAGTTGGCCGACAACGCGAGCATCAGTGGGAGATGCCAGCGAAGCTCGTTTGCCACCCAGACGGCCTTGTCGGCGTCGTCAACGCCGACGTGGACGTGCAGCCCCGCGGTCGTGTTGCGGTGCTGTGGGTACTGAATACGGTCCAGCTGTGACTTGTAGCGCGGTTTCTCGGCGTGTTCGAGTTCGCGCCACTTCGCCAGCGGGTGCAGGCCCGCTGCGGCGATACCGAACCCGTTCGCTTCGGCGTGGTCGACCAGCGCGTCCCGGACTGACCGGAGGTGGTCACCGGCGTTCGCCGGGTCGTCGATACGCGGCGTCTGCGTCTCGATAACGCACTTGAACAGTTCGTGGTCGAGCCGCCCGTCAAGAACCGCTGGTGGCTCCGTCTCGTAGACGAGTTCGTCCGTGCCAGACGTTGGGCGACCGAACTCGTCGACGACGTAGAACTCTTCTTCGATGCCGAGCGTCCCCATCCGGGTAAAATGCTCGGCAGAACCCGTCGCGTCCATTAATCAGCACATCGGAATCGACCCGCTAAAGCCTTCCGTCCCCGCCCGCTCAGCCCGCACAACTGGATTCCATCCTGACGTGACTCGCGTGAACAAGAGGTCCCGCGTCAGTCCTTGCGGGGCCGAGCGACGATACCGAGATGGTCCTCGTGATACGGGTCCAGTCGCGCCGTCTCCAGCAGTTCGTACTCGGCGCTGAGTTCCGCACGCACGCTGTCGAACACGGCGTCGGGGTCGGCAGTCACGTCCTCGCTCCGGGCTTTGATAGCCGCGAGCAGCCGACCGTCGTCGGTCAGGAACTGTTTGTTGAGTGTCGCCACCCGGGCCTGCCCTCTGGTTGCCACATCCTGTACAACCACGTCGACCGGTTCGACGACGTGGGCGTAGCTCTCAGGCTTGCGTGCGTCCTTGAGCAGCGGAAAGAGGTTTCGCCGGCTCTCCGCGGCGTCCAGCAGTTCCCGCACCGGTCGGGGCGCGAACTCGACGGCGTAAGTCGGCCCGCCGAAATCAGCGACGTGGCTCACGGTCGTCCCGGCTGCCGCACCGAGGTACAGCACTGTCTCGCCGCCGCCGAGGCCGGTGTCCATTCCGTGCGCAAGCATCGCACCGAGCTTCGAGCGGTGGGGGTCCCACCGCCGCCAGTCACCGTCCGTCCGCTCGCCGTACACCGGCTGTCCCTGTGTGGCGAGACTCGTCTCACCGCCGAAGTCGTGGCGCTCAACGCCGGATGGAAGGGTCATTCGTCGTCCCCCTCCTCGGCTCGTGCCTGAATCCGTTCGATGCGCTCGTCAAGTTCCACCTGCAGGTCTGGCCGGCGGTCGCCGCTGTAGTGGTCGATGCGGGCGGCAATCGAGAGCTTCCCCGCAAATGCCCGCGCAGCCGACCCGCGGTCCTCCCGGCGGGTCCCGCGCACGTACTCGTGGGTGAAGATGACGCCGTGTTTCGGTGACGGGGCCGACCCTTTGAGGTGGGCAAAGAGCGCGTCTTCCGCACCGAGAACCTGCACTGTCCCGCTCGGTTTCTTCGCCAGCGCTTCGAGCCCGCCGGCCAGTGAAATAAGTCGGGCTGCAAGCACGGGTCCGGCCAGCATCGAGAGATTCGGCGCGACGGCGGGCGCGGTCCGCTCGATGTACGCCCGGATTGAGTCCGCCTCGTCGGCCAGCGCGGCCGTCTGCTCGGCGAGCGACCGGAGCGCGCGGTCCCCTTCGTCCTCATCTTCTCGGTCGGCCAGCGAGCGGGCATACTCGACGCCGCTCCCGCTGTCACCGTGTCGGCTCCCGCCCCATTCAGCGACCCGTTCGGCGAGTTCGTTCGCCGTCCGCTCGCAGTCAGCCATCGCCCGCACTGCGTGGACGAGTTGCTGGTCGTCAGCGCCCTCCTGTTCGGCGACCGCCGCGCTGGTGGCCGCCATCGTCACCTCGTGCAGACGGTCGTAGTAGGCCGCCTCGTCGTCGGCGAACCCTGCCTCGACGGCCTGCTGTGGCCAGTCCTCCGGCGTGTCGGCTCGCCCGGCCTCTATCTGTTCGACAGCGGCCGCGTCGTCGTCCGGGTCCAGCCCGGCGAACCACCCGTTGCTCATAGCCGTTTGTGCACGCCCGATGCGAAAAAGTGACCCGGTTAGCGTCTGCGAAAGGCGTCCAATTGCGCTTTCGGTCCGACCTCAGCGCATCCCCGGCGGTGGCCCGCGGTCCCGCGGGTCGTCGTCACCGTCGTCCTCTTCGAGGTCGATGCCCGCTTCCTGGCGTCGGCGAATCACCGCCTGTAGCTGTCGGTAGTAGTACAGCGTCCCCACAACGCCGATAGCGATGGCGATGGCCGACAGGCCGCCGAACAGCCACAGGTCGCGGTCAAGGTAGTACCGGACGACAATCTGGTCGGAGGTCACCTCGTCCCAGCGGATGACCTGCTGGCCGTCGACGGTCTCCGACTCGTAGCCTCCCGGGCTGATTCGCGAGAGGAACGGAATCCCGGCTCCGGTGTTGGGCGGGAGTACGACCGTGTACGAGCCGTCTTCGACGAGTGTCGGGGAGGCGAAGCGCTTGCCGGTCCGCGCGACCGAGTAGCCCACCTTTCCGGAGACGTTCCCGGAGAGATTGACAGTCGTTCGCTGGCGGCTCTCTGAAGCGCTCAGCGAGGAGTTGGCAGCGCTAACGACAGTCCCGTTCTCGTACCGGAACCGAAGCGCACTGATAGGGACACTCCGCTCGCGCCCGAGGCCGTCGACGGTGTACACATCGAACGTCGTCTCGTTTTCGACGGCGTAGACGGCGGTGTATTTGGACTCCTCAATGACGATGGTCCCGTCAGCTGAGGTGTTCCAGTCGTAGCTCGCGTTCTCGTTCAGCCGCTCCGGGTCGACCTCTTCGGAGCCGAAGAAGCCGGTACAGCCCGAAAGGGCGACCAGTGCGAGAACGGCAACCAACAGGAGGTGGCGGCGTTTCATAGCTCGAAATCAGGGCACGATTGCCAGCAGCTCCGACGGCATATACTGCCCGATGTCGGCGAGCAGCCCCGGCGGGTCGGTGTCCGGGTTGCAGATGATGCTCTGTTCTAACAGGCCGATACGTTCGACAGTGACGATATCCTGTGCGTGGCCGGCGCGGTTGACCGTCGCACGCGCTTCCGAGCGTGTCACGCTGTTCGCGTTGATGCGACCGTTGTTGCCACGGCTCCACTCGTACAGGCGGTCCTGCTCAACCTCTGCAAGGCTTGCAGGGTCGCCGGGGACGAACCGGAGCGGAAGGTGCTGGACCAGTCCGAACCGTTTCCGGATCTGTGACGGCGTCCCCTGCCCGAGACCGAGCTCATCGGCCGGAATCCGGACCGTCTGGCCGAAGCCGACATCGAGGACGAAGCCGTCCTCGTCCCAGCTATCGAGCGTTCCGACGTACGTCTCGCCGTCCTCGTGGTCGGCGACCAGCTCGCCGAACTCCTCGCGCAGCAGGTTCTTCGCGACCGTCTCGTCGGGGCCGTCGAGGGTCACCGTCGGGAAGTCGTCGTCACGGAGGCCGATGTCGTACGCCACGTCGAGGTCGCCGAGTTCGTTGCCGACCATCGAGCGCAGGCCGTCGAGCGTACGGTCCCGGGCGTCGCCGGCGACGTACACTTTTGTACCGAGAACGACCATCAGGCTTCCACGTCCACGTCAGCGTTCAGTTCGTCTCTAAGCTCCTCGAGGCGATTCTCCATCGCGGTGACGAGACGGGTGTTCTCCATCGTCTCGACTTGATTGCCACATTCGGGGCACTCGAAGCCGAACTCCATTGCCTCGCCGAACTCGAAGCGGATACCGCAGTGCTCACAGAGGTAGAACTCGTTTTCCCGCTCGTACTCGCGGCGCTCTTCGAGGCCGTCGAGCAGGCGGTGCATCTCCTCTTGCAGTTGTTCGGGGATCTTCTCGTACTGGAACGTCCAGAGGTACGTGAGCCACCCGGAGTCCTCGTCGCGGAGCCGACGATAGGTCGCGAGGTCGTTCTCGTAGAGAATAAATAGCGCTCGGCGAACGTCGTTCAGTTCGAGTCCGAGCTCCTCGGCCAGTTCTTCGTCGGTCACTTCGCCGTCCGGCGGCGCGGCGGCGACCGGCATCCCTTTCGGTCCGACCAGCTCGTGGAGGTATTTCTGTATGACGGGGTCCTCCAAGAGTTCCTCAAAAGCCATTACCCGCACATCCGGGAGTCATGTGGTTAAAACCATCGGGTCGTCCTCTCTTGAACGCTGACACAGAGGCCGGGACCATGCTACTGGTGGGAAGCACTCGTTGTGCCCGCAGGCAGCCAGCAACAGCGACGGACAGCAGTCCTTTTTCGGGCACCACCGTCACCGTAATCCGTCGCCACGACCCCCGCTATTCGATTTGCTCGACTGGAGTCCGACAGGAGGAGCAGGTCTCTTTGTCGATAGCGACGAAGACGGAGTCACAGGACGAACACTCGTAGAGATTCGACTCAGGTTCGTCGGCCGCGCCGTCACCGCCGGCGGAGCTAGCCTGAACACGGTTGTTCGTCACTGCACCGGCCTCTGGTCCGTTGTCTGACTGCCCCTTCCCACCCGAGAGTACATCCGAGACGGATTTTTTGATTTTGTCTAGCATCACGAGTTGCTGCAGGATAGTAGTCATTTGAATTACTTTAACAGCTGTGGTTTTCAGGCCACCGACAGTTTCAGGCGGCTTTGTTGACTGGCGAACAGTCAGAGGTCGTCGAGCGGTCGCGGCGATGCCTGTTCGTATTCGATGACATCGAACCCGTCGTGGGGCTCCCGGGACAGTTCTGTCCACTCCGCGCCCAGATCTGGGAAATACCGGTCGCCCTCGTTGTGCTCGTGGATACGGCTGAGGAAAACCCGGCCGGCGAACGGGAGGAACAGGTCGTACACCGCCTCGCCGCCGATGACGTAGGTGACTGGTGGTGAGCTGTCTGCGCCAGCGCTGTCGCCAGCGAACGCCCCGCTCGCGCCGGCGCGAGCGGCTGCTTCGACAGCGATCTGCGGCGTTGTGGCGTACTCAACTGTCTCCGAATCGGCGCTCCGCCTGTCGTCGCTCGTCAGGACGACGGTGTAGCAGTCCGGGATGGGCTTCATCGATTCGAACGTTCGCCGCCCGAGGATGATCGGGTGGCCGGCGATGCGGTTCTTGTACTGGCGCACGTCCTCTGGGTAGTGCCAGGGAACGCCGCCATCTAGGCCGATGACGTTGTTTTCGTCGGCTGCGACCACGAGTACCAGTTCGGTGTCGGGTATCATCGTCATTTGTATCCAAGCGCCTCCAGTCGGTCGTCAAGGTCTCCGGCAAACTGCGTGTCAGACGCATCCTCGAACTCGGTGTAGCCGTCGAGCGGCGTCGCGATAGCCACGTCGGCGTACCGGTCGCTGTCGAAGTGGTTCCGGACGACGGCGGCATCAATATCGCGGTCCTCGACCGTGCCGCCACAGCCTTTGATGACGGATTCGTGGGCACTGTCGCCCCACGCCGCCCGTTTTCGGACCTCGTCGCCGGGCCGGTCGTGGTAGACCAGGCGAGCATGTTTTGCGAACGGGACAGCGTCGCCACAGACCCGTTCGGCCTCCTCGCGCATTGCCGGGCCGATGGGGGCCTGTGACGCGACGACAGTCCCGTTCGGCGAGGCAAACGCCGGGCCGTCCGCGTTGCCGTCGCCGAGCGCCATCGCGCGGACGGCGTCGGGGAACCGGCTGAGTGTCGCCAGGTCGGTGATGCGGTGTCCCTCCCGCTGGCCGGGAGCACGGACGACGAGCGGGACGTGATACATACTGTCGTGGGTTCCGATACGGTGGCTGACGGCTGGTGGTTCCTCGGGAATCGCTGTCGGTTCGCCGAAGCCCTCGCCGTGGTCGCCGACGAAGACGACCAGCGTGTCCTCAAGCACGCCCTGCTCGTCCAACCCCCGGATCAGCGTCTCGAAGATAGCGTCGGCCTGCCGGACCGCGCCGTCGTATATCTGTTCGAGAATGCTGGCAAAGCCAAGCGAGAGGTTCCCCGAGAGGAACTCCCAGTGCCACTTGAACCCCATCGACTCCTGGAGTTCGCGGGAGCGCTCGTCGCTCCATTCGTCGTACTCGGCGAGCGGTTCGTACGGGCGGTGGGTATCCATCAGGTTGATGCAGGCGGCCCACTCGCTCTCCCGGTCGTCGACCCACTCCAGCGTTCGGTCGGCGTACCAGAAGCCGTTGGGCCAATCGCCCAGCGAGCCGTTCGTCTCGTAGGCCGAGTCATACTGCTCGGGCGAGCCGACCGCCGTCTGGAACACGTCGTCGAGCCCCGATTCGTGGTCGGTCAGGAACGGATTGTCGGAGAACAACCCCGTGTCATAGCCCGCTTCAGCCAGTTCTTCGAAGATTGTGTGGCCGGCGTCGAGTCTAGCGGTGTGGTCGACACCGTGTTCGTGGGTCTCGTGGCCCGTGAACATGCTGACGTGGCTGGGGACGGTCCAGTTGCTCGGGCTGCGAGCCTGCGTGTACACCGTCGCCTCCTCGGCAAAGGCGTCAAGAAAGGGCGTCGTCTCCCGGCGATAGCCCAGTACGGAGGTGCTCCGGGCGCGGAGACTGTCAGCGACGACGAGCAACACGTTGTGACGCGACATCTGAGCGTGAGTTAGCGTCGAGCGATAAAAGGCCCGCGGCACAACTGCGTGGGTATCACTCCTCGTCGGGGTCGACGACTCGCTTGCCGGTTTCCTGCGGGACGACCACCCGGTCGGGGTTCTCCCACTCGCGGTCCAGTTCCCGGCCCTCGAACAGGCGGTCGAGGAAGACGGCCAGTGAAGCAACCTCGGAGTGTGGCTGGTTGGTGACGCCGACGTTCCAGTCGGCGTGTTCGTACACCTCGAAGGGGACTTTCTCCGCGCCGACGACGACCAGCAGCGGTTCCGCTGTGTTGGCCTCTCGAACGTCGGCCTCGACCTCCTGGACTGGCTCGCCGTACATCGTCAGGTGGACGACGCGCCCCTCGAAATCGCGGATGAGCCGCTTTGGCTCCTCCGTCGAAGCCACGTCGAAGGGGCCACCGAACCGGTCGGTGATATCGATGACGGTGTCGGCCTGGTTGCGCGCGGCGTTGGCCAGCACGACCTTGTCGGCCCCGAGCGCGCGTGCGGTCAGCCCAACGTGGGTCGTCATCCGCTCGTCCCGGCCGGGCCGGTGGCCCAGTCGGAGCACCGTCACCTGTGGGGAATCCTTCATCCGTCGCTCCGTGCGGCTTCAATGGCGGCCCGGACCGGTTCGTAGGAGACCTCGCTCCATTCGACCCGCTCGTTGTTGACGTACACGGCTGGCGTTCCCTGAACGCCACGGTCAATGCCGGCTTCGCGGTCACCGGAAACTGTCGGGCGGTACAGTTCTCCCGTCGCGGCCGCTCGAACAGTCTCGCCGTCGATGTCGATACCCTCCGTCAGGTCGGCGTAGGTGTCCGGCCCCAGCTGGTTCTGGTTCGCGAACAGGCGCTCGGAGTAGGTGAAGAAGGCCCCGTCGCCAACGTTGTCCTGTACGGCACGCGCAGCGCTTGCGGCCTGCCACGAGGCGTCCTCATCGACCGGAATCGGGAAGTCGTGGAACTCATAGCGGATGGCTCCATCAGTGAGGTAGTCCTCCCGAACCTGCGGGTAGACGGATTCCGAGTAGGTTGCACAGTGTGGACAGGCGTAGTCTTCGTACACCGCAACCGTAACGTCGGCCTCTGGGTCGCCCGCGACGGGCGTCGAGAGCGGCTGGCCCGGTGCGGGCGTCGGCGTCGCCGTCTCCGTTTCCCCGGCTGATTCCGACTCCGAGCTACCGCCGGCACAGCCGGCCATCGCGCCGACAGCGCCGACGGTGGCCGCCAGCAGCCCGCGGCGAGTGAATCGAGTCATAGCCGACTCTCACAGGGGAAGCTATAAAACGACGTTGTCATCCGTTACTTGCCTACCGACTCCGCCGGAATCGGCCGCGACCACAACGTTTTTTCTCGCCTAGGAAGCATCGCACCTATGGACGTATCAGAGAAGCGAATAGTCGTTACCGGCGGGGCAGGCTTTATCGGGTCGCATCTGGTCGAGCGCCTCGTTCCGGACAACGACGTCGTCGTCGTCGACAACGAAGCGAACGGACAATCCGAGTGGGTCCATGAGGACGCGACCTATCTGGATGGTGACCTCACCGACCCCGGCGCCGTCGCCGAGGCTATCACCAGCGATGTCGACCTCGTCGTCCATCTAGCGGCGTCGAAACTGGTCGACACGGACACGCCCCGCCGGCAGTTCGAGGACAACAGCGACATCACGTACAACATTCTCGAACAGATGCAGGAAGCCGGCGTCGAAAACCTCGTGTTTACGTCGTCATCTACAGTATACGGCGAAGCGCCGCGACCGACTCCAGAGGATTACGCGCCGCTTGAGCCAATCAGTGTCTACGGCGCGACGAAACTCGCAGAGGAGTCGCTCGTCTCGACGTACGCCCACAGCCACGACATCCAGTCCTGGGTGTTCCGGTTTGCGAACATCGTCGGCCCGCGCCTTCGCGGGGCGGTCATCCCCGACTTCATCGAGAAGCTCACCGAAGACTCGTCGACGCTGACGATTCTCGGTGACGGCCGTCAAGAGAAGTCCTATATGCACATCTCCGAGTGCATCGACGCGATGCTGTTCGCCGTCGAACACGCCGACAAGGACCACAACGTGTTCAATCTCGGGACGCGGACGACCACATCGGTCGACCGCATCGCCACTATCGTCGCTGACGAGATGGATATCGACCCCGAGTACGAGTACACCGGCGGTGACCGCGGCTGGACGGGTGACGTGCCGCGAATGCGCCTCTCCGTCGACAAGCTCTCAGCACTGGGCTGGGAGCCCGAACAGTCGAGCGACGACGCGGTGCGACAGTCGACCCGCGAACTGCTCGAAGAACTCTGAGCGCGGATTCAGGCCGGGTACGTACCGTTCAGTTGTGCTTTTTCCACGACGTGGCCGCTGGCCGCGTCGTACACGTCGTCTTTATCGGCTGCCGGGGAGCGGTCAAGCGTCGTATCTAGCGCGTACAGGAGGAACCGATACGTGTGCTCCCGGTCCGGCGGATTCGGACCGCCCCAGCCAACCTCACCGAAGTCGTTCTGTCCTTCTGTGGCCTCATCGGGCTCCCACCCCGCCGGTATCCGACCAATATCCGGCGGGATGTTCCAGACGAGCCAGTGGTCCCACACCTTTCCGGCCGGCTCCTCGGCGTCCGGGTCGTCGACGATGAGGAGGAGCGACGACGCGTCCGACGGAACGTTTTCGATTTCTAGCGGTGGGTTCGTGTTTGCCGCCGAGTAGCCGTGTTCCTCGGGGATACGGTCCCCGTCGTCGAAAGCCGGACTTCGGAGCTGTAGGTCTGCCATGTCAGGAGATATGACAGACAAACACAAAAACGTCGTCCCGGCAGCCATTTGCGGCTCCGCGCCGAACCGCCGGACGTGCAGGTCGTGGGCTACCGCACGCGGGTCGACGAACACGCCGCGCTCCTGTTGGCCGAGGACGGGAGCGTGACTACTGAGCGACTGGACCCGAACACGGACCTTTCCTACACGCTCGGTGAGCGCCACTGCGCCGGCGCGGTCGACGGCGACCGACATTTTCACTGCGACAATGACTCTGCGCCGTACTGCCCGGAACACACCGACATCTGGCCGTGTGCCCGCTGTACCGGTGACTGCAACAAGCCCCTCGACACCTGCGACGAGGAACACGCGGTGTATCTGGCGGCGTTCGCGCCGGATGTCATCAAGGTCGGCGTCACCCGCTCCTGGCGGCTGGAAACACGGCTCCGTGAGCAGGGGGCTGACAGGGCCGCCCACCTCCGGACCGTCGCCGACGGCCGTATCGCCCGACAGGTCGAGGCCGACATCGCCGTTGAGTTGGGCGACCGGGTCAGAGTTCCCACGAAGATATCGGGATTCGACCAGTCCGTCGACACGGACTGGTGGGCGTCGCTCTGTGAGCGCTATGACCCGCTGGCGACCTACGACTTCGAGTACGACCTGCCCCTCTCGGACCGTCCGATGGCCGAAACCCTGGCGACGGGGACCGTCCGGGGGACGAAGGGACGAGTCGCCGTGCTTGAGAACAACGGCAGTGTCTATGCTGTCGACCTCCGACAGCTCGTCGGCTACGAACTTACCGACGGCGGGACCGACCGCGACCTCCAGTCGAGCCTCGGTGCGTTCGGGTAACACTGGAGACTGGCGTCGCTGTAATCCACACTTGACAGTGCAGAAGACATTTAAACGCGGCTGTTGCCCTTCCTCGTGTGCGACGTGAAACCCTCCTGACCGGTGGCGTGGTCGTGGTCGTCCTGACCATGCTCATCGGTGCAACAGCGGTCCCCGGCGCGCTCTCCGAACCCGAGGACAACGTTCGTGAGAGCTATCTCGACCTCCGCGAGACGACCATCGAACCGGCCGCCGTCGACGGCCAGACAGTGACGCTCGCCATCGACGCCCGACTCTCTCACCGCGGTGGTCCCGCCGAGAACGTCACCGTCGAGACGCGAGCTATCGACGCGGACACCGGCCTCGTCGCAACGACGACGCGACAGTCGGTCGGCACAGTCGAAGGGGAACGAGAGGTATCGGTGCGGTCAAACATCACAGTCGAGCGGGCGGGCGGCTATCGGATAGACACGATCGTCTACGAGGACGGGAACCGGGTCGAAACCGGCCAGCAGTCGGTCCAGAACGTCGACGCGCTCACACCGGCGTACGCCCGCAGTACCGTGACGTTCCAGCGCTTCGAGAACGCTGGCGTGCCGCTCGATTCCATCACCTACCGGATCGACGGCGTCTCGGACAATCAGACGACGCTGAACGTGTCGGTGTACGTCACAAATGCTGGCAACACCCCGTCCGATGACCTCTCGCTTCGCCTCCGGGCGCGGCAGGCTGACTCGAACGTCATCGCCGACGAGTCGACCGTGCGGGTCGGCCAGATTCGCCCCGGCCGAACGGAGATCGTCAGAACCCAGCTAACGGTGCCTGACGACTACAACTACTGGCTCGACGGGATGTTGCTCTCCGACGGCGTCATCGTCGGGACCGAAAGTTCCCCGGCGAACCTCCATCCGACGGAGCGCCTGCAGGAGAACGAAACCCGGCAGGAAGTCGGCTTCCAGTCCAGTGACTTCGAGCAGGACCGCCCCGAAGAACGAGGGATGGACGAACCACAGCAGACTGCGGCCGGAGAAGGTCCCGGCTTCACGGCGCTGGTCGGCCTGATTGCCGTCCTCGCAAGCGCGCTCCTCATCGCACGGAGACAGACCAATGAGTGATACCTCCAACACCGACACAGTGGCACAGGATATTGACGCGGATACCGACGACGCTGTCGGCGAGACCGATGAGGACTCGGGGCCGGCGATCGCCCTCTACGCGCAGTGGGCAGTGTTTGCTATCCTCACGCTCGTCGCGCTCATCGCGACACTCCAGTTCTACTTTTCCGCGTCGTCGGCGATTGATACGTTCGTCACCGACAGATATCGACCGCTGTTCAACGCGGCGTTCAACCTCGCCGTGGTGCTCGGCTGCGGACTGGGGCTCTCGGTGCTGGTCCGACGACTCGCCTGAGCCCGTCCCCAGCCATATCAGGTACCCACAGTCGGCGTTTCAGTAATCCGAGGTTTCAGGCACCTGTCAGCCATACGTCGAGAGGGATATCATGACCCAACGACGCGCGACGCGGCGACGATTCCTGATGGGCTGCAGCGCCATCGCCAGTGTGGGGCTGGCCGGCTGTACCGGCGGCGATGAGTCGACTGCCACTGACTCGACGCCGTCACCCACTGACGATGGTGATGCCGAACCCACGACGACAACCGACGAGCCGCCGGCAACCGACACCGCGACAGCGACGCCGGACCAGGAAGCCGTCGAGACGCTCGTCTCGGTCGGCGGCGACCGCGTACCGGAGAACATGGCCCTCGGTCCTGACGGCGGCCTGTACTTCGGTATCACGGCCGGCGAGGTTCGGCGCGTCCCTGCGGCAGAGACCGGCGCGACCGGCCTTTCCCTCGAAGATACCGAACAGATTGCGACGCTGCCCGGCGCGATTGGCGTCGAAGCAGCGCCCGATGGAACGGTATACGTCGCCGTCGCCACACAGGACGATCAGGCTGGCGTCTGGGAAATCCCGCTCGACGGCGACGCGGCGCAACTCGTGGAGATGGGCGGGTTCCCGAACGACATCCACTACGATGCTGACCAGGAGCGCCTGCTGGTGACCGAATCGCAAAACGGCGTGGTCTACGCGGTCACGACCGACGGCGAGCGGTCGACCTGGCTGGATGACGACCGGCTGGAAACGGAGAGTTTCGGCGCGAACGGAATCACCCGCGACGCCGACGGCGACATCTTCGTCGCAGTGACGCGAGCCCCCGAAGAAACTGGCCGCTTGCTCCGCGTTCCGGTTGAGTCGGACGGCGCTGCCGGCGAGCCCTCGATGTTCTTCGAGGGTGGGGCGATATTTGGAGCCGACGGGATTACCAGCCGGGACGGCGACATCTACGTCGCGGCCAACAGCCAGAACCGCGTCGTCAGAGTGACTGCGGACGGGACCACGGACGTCGTCGCAACGGCGGACAACGGGCTGGTGTTCCCTTCCGATGTGCTCTTCCGGACCGGCGACCAGCAGGAGTCGCTGTTCATCTGTAACTTTGCGAACCAGTCACCCGAAGACGGCGCAATTCTCCGGACCAGCGTCCCTCGCTGACCGACCGTTTATGAAGTCTGTCTTCGGACGGCAACCCTTTTCAGCGGCCCAACCAAATCCGAGCGTATGGCAGACGATGAACCTGAAGACGCTGGCGAATCGGCGGATGCGACCGAGGAAGGCGGCGAGGAGAAGTCCTTCCGCGAGCGAGTCGAGGAGATCCGACAGCAGCGCGCCGAGGAGCGCGAAGAAGGCGAGGGCGACGGCGAAGAGATGAGCCGCGAAGAGCGCATGGAAGAGATGATGGGCGGTGGCGGCGGCCCCGGCGGCATGGGCGGCGGCAACCCCTTCGCACAGATGATGGGCGGCATGATGGGCGGCGGTCCCGGCGGTCCCGGTCCGGGCGGCCCCGGCGGCATGGGCGGCGGCCCGCCAGGGCAGCGCGAGGAATCGGGCGGGAGCGACAACGAGGAACTTACGCGAGAGATGCGAAAGCTCCGGGACGAAGTCCACGATATGCGACGCTCGCTCGACCGCATCGCTGACGCGCTCGAAGACTAACGGAACTCGGTTCGCCGACGTTTTTGCAGATAAACGAGGCAGCGATATCTCACTCCGACAGATAGCGTCTGCTCGTTATCGAACAGCGGTCGGGCAACGACCATTTCTCAACAGAACAGCGGTGGAGTGACGAGGGTCACTGAACGAGTGCCAGCAAGCCCCCAGACGGACGCCGTGCCAGTCGCTACGAATCACAAAACGAGACGCCGGTAATCTCGAAGCGTGTGCCACCATCAGCACTATCCCGAACGCTGATCTCCCAATCGTGTGCCGCTGCAACTTTCCGGGCGATACTGAGCCCGAACCCGGTCCCCTCCGTACTCGTTGAGTAGCCGGCTTCGAACACTGTCTCTCGCTCGTCTTCGGGGATGCCGGGGCCGTCGTCCGCGACGTAGAACCCGTCGTCTAACGCTCCGACCGTTACGGTCACGTCTGCCCCGGCATGCTCGACCGCGTTCCGGACGAGGTTTTCGAATAACTGCTTCAGGCGGCTCTCGTTTGCCAGGACAGTCCGGTCGATATCGGTGACGAGTGTCGCATCGGCCGTCTCGACGGTCGTCCAGCAATTTTCTGCGAGCGACGCGAGCGCGACCGATTCGCGGTCGGTGACGGTCTCACCGTCCTGTGCCAGCGTGAGCAGGTCGGTTATCAGCGTGTCCATTCGCTCATGTGCCTGTTCGACAGCGGCCAGATGCTCACTCTCGTACTGTTCGCGTGCCAGTTGCAGTCGTCCCTGTGCAACGTTCAGCGGATTCCGTAGATCGTGTGAGACGACGCTCGTGAACGCTTCGAGCCGGTCGTTGTGCTGTTCGAGGTCCCGTTCGCGGTCGCGTAACTGTTCGGTCCCTTCGACCTGCTTGAGCGCGCTGATGATGTGTCCGGCCAGAATCTCTCCGAGAATGACGTCTCGCTGGTCGAACGCCGCGTTTGTCCCCGAACCGGCCAGCAGGATTCCATGCCTGCCGAGCGGGAGATATAGTTCGCTTTTGATTGGCGTGTCCGGGTTGTAGATGTCCGGGTCAGCGTGGACATCATCGACTGCGAGTGCGTCGCCGGACTCGTAGACGCGCCACGCGATGCTATCTCCGGGCGTGAAGGTCGGCAAATCCTCTAGCAGGTCATATATCCCGTCAGAGGCGGCGACCGGTTCGAGCGTCCGTTCGGCCTCGTTGTAGAGGTGGATCGTGTTGGCTTCGAGTCCCAGTACCGTGCGGGCCGTCTCGACACCGATTTCGGCCACTTCCTCGCGCGTGTCTGCCTGGAGCAGGTCCTGCACCGACTCGCTGAGAGCTTTGAGGCGGCGTTCGTGTTCTTTCCGTTCGGTAATGTCCCGTTGGAACCCAACGTAGTTGACGACCGTTCCGTCGTTGTCGCGGACTGGGGCGATAGACACCTGATTCCAGAACATGGTTCCGTCTTTCCGGTAGTTCCGGAGTTCGACCGATACGGGTTCGTCCGCGTCGATGGCCGCCCGCATCGCGTCGACCGGCTCTGCCTCGGTCTCCTCGCCCTGGAGGAACCGGCAGTTCCGGCCGCGGACCTCAGACTCCGTGTAGCCGGTCAGTTCCAGAAACTGCCTGTTCGCGTAGCTGATCGGAGTGTCCTCCTGTTTGGGGCCGGTGATCGTGATTCCGACCGGGGCCTCGTCCATGGCACGTTTGATCCGGGAGAGCTCCTGTTCGCCGTCTCGCTGGTCGGAGATATCCCGGACAGTGCAGACCAACTCACCGCGGTCGGTCCGCGCGAGTACGTGGTCTTCGGTGAACGTACTCCCGTCGGCACGGAGCCCCGTCGTCGTCCCGGTCCAGTAGCCGCTTGCCTCGACAGTCGGGAGGATGTCGTCGTAGATACGCGGGATGTCCTCGTCCCGGTACAGCAGCTCCCAGTGTCGCCCCCGCATCTCCTCCGGTTCGTAGCCGTAGAGGTCCGCGTAGGCTTCGTTGACGAAGATGAACTCCCCATCTTCGTCAAGGATACTGATGCCCTCCTGTGCGGTCTCGATGGCATCGAGTTGGCGGTTCCGCTCTCGCTTGACACGCTGAGACTCCACTGCGTTGGTGATTCGGTTCGCGAGCACCGCGTACTGGTCGGTGCCGCTCTCTTTCTGCAGATAATCGGTGACTCCGGCCGAGATAGCGTCGCTTGCGATCTCCTCGGAGCCTTTGCCAGTGTACAGAATAAATGGAAGCGACCCGTATTCCTCGCGGACGGCTTCGAGGAACTGGATGCCGTTCCGCTCGGGCATATCGTAGTCGGAGACGACACAGTCGATGTCGTTGTCAGCTAGGATTTCTAGCCCCGCTGTGGCGGACGTCGCAGTCTGCACGTCTACCCGGTCGTCCTCGCGTTCCAGAAACGTCGCTGCCATGTCGGCAAATCCCGGTTCATCATCGACGTGGAGAATGCAAATTGTCTCAGCGATAGCAGTCATATCTTTGGGTAGTAGTCACACATTATAGGAAGCTGAATTAAAAGACCATCTCTGAAACCGGAAGCTAACATATGCCCGTCATTGACGGGCTACGTGTTCCATCTTTCGGCCCCGCTTAATTATAAATAATTTACACTTCTGTGAGGTTCTTGCGGGTCGCTATCCCTGGCCGACCATCTCGTCTTCGTCTTCCCACTCCTGTTCGCGGAGCTCGTACTTCTGGACCTTCCCAGTTGCTGTCGTGGGCAGTTCCTCGACGAACTCCACGCGGCGAACGACTTTGTAGGTCGCCAGCTGTTCGCGGGTGAACGTCCGGAGGTCCTCGGCTGTCACGCCCGGGTTGTCGGGATCGCCCGAATTCGGGACGACGAAGGCCTTCGGCGTCTCGCCCCACTCGTCGCTCGGGGCGGGGATAACTGCGACATCGCTGACGGCGTCGTGTTCGTAGAGCGTGTCCTCTAGTTCGATGCTGGAGATGTTCTCGCCGCCGGAGATGATGATGTCCTTCTTGCGGTCGCGGATGGCAACCATGCCGTCCTCGTCGACCGTCGCCAAGTCGCCCATGTGGTAGTAGCCCTCGACGCGGTCGGAGAAGGCCTCTTCCGTCTGTTCGGGTTTGTTCCAGTAGCGGTCCATCACCTGATTGCCGCGGACGACGACCTCCCCAAGCGTCTCGTCGTCGTGTGGCACGTCGTTGCCGTCCTCGTCGACGACCCGGACATCGGTCCCGAGGTAGCCGATACCTTGGCGCTTCTTGACGCTGAAGCGGGCGTTGCTCCCGTCCTCGAAGAAGCGCCGGGCGTCCGAGGTCGTGACGAGCGGGCCGGTTTCGGTCGCGCCGTAAACGTGTTTCAGGTACCAGCCGAAGTCGTCCTCGACGGTTCGGATGACGGCCTCCGGCGGTGCGCTGCCGGCCGTCGCGATGCGCACGTCGTTCGCACCGGTCGTCTCGATTTCCCCGTCGTGGGCCGCATAGCGATCCGCAAGGATGTTCAACACCGTCGGCGCGCCACAGAGATAGGACACGTCCTCAGTCCTGACGGCGTCGAAGATGCCTTCGGCATCAACACCGCGGGTGCAGACGTGTTTCGCGCCCATCCCGGTGACCGAGAAGATGTGGCCCCAGCCGTTGACGTGGAACATCGGGAGCGTCCAGAGGTAGACATCGTCGTCCGAGATTTCCTGATGGAGCGCAACGATGTAGGCGTGGAGTGTCTCGGTCCGGTGGGTCCGACAGACACCCTTCGGGTCGCCGGTGGTTCCCGAGGTGTAGTTGATGGTGATAAGGTCGTCCTCGTCCATCTCTGGCCGCTCGTAGTCGGTTCCCGCCTCCTCGATGATTTCGTCGAAGGACTCCCAGTCGCCGTCGACGGCATCCGTGTCGTTAGTCACGAAGATGTCGGTGGGCACCTCGTCACGGATCGGCTCGATCTTGTCCGCGTACTCGTAGTCCGCGTAAACGGCGTCGACTTCGGCGTCCGAGAGGATATATTCGAAATCGTCCGGCACGAGCCGGTAGTTCAGCGGCGTGTGGACCGCGCCCAGCTGCATGGTTCCGTAGGCCGCTTCGAGCTGGTAGTGCGTGTTCGGGTCCAAGACGGCCACCCGGTCCCCCTTCTCGATGCCACGGGCAGCCATCGCCGCCGAGAACCCGTCGGCTCGTTCCCCGAACTCGTCGTACGTGAAGCGCTCACCGGTCGTGGCGACGATAGCCTCTTTGTCCCCGTAGTATTCCCGCGCACGGTCGAGAAAATCCGTGGTAAGCAGTGGCTTATGCATCTCAGGCTATCGTATGGTTAATCATGATAAAGTGGTTGTGATACTCCCCTGATTTTGCTGTCTCGGCACCGGTTATATTTAGGGTGCCTGTCGAACCACAGTCGCTTTGAGGATAGCGTCCCCAGTTTTGAGCAATGAGTACAGCGACGGCAGACGTTTCGAAGCGGCAGGCGTGGGTGATGGCCGCGCGGCCACAGACACTGCCTGCCGGGGCCGCGCCGGTCATCGTTGGGATGGGCCTGGCAGTCCACGCCGGTGTCTTCGCTCTGTTGCCGGCAGTCGCGGCGCTGGTAGGTGCGCTGCTTATCCAGATTGGAACGAACTTTGCGAACGACTACTACGACGCGGTAAAGGGGGCCGACACCGACGAGCGTGAGGGATTCACCCGTGTGACCGCTGGCGGCCTCATCGACGCCGAGGAGGTCAAACGGGCGATGATAGCGACCTACGGCCTCGCTGTCGTCATCGGCGTCTATCTCGTCGCCGTCGGCGGTCTCCCCATCGTCGTGGTTGGCCTCTCGGGCATCGCCGCCGGGGTTCTCTACACCGGCGGTCCGTTCCCCTACGGCTACCGCGGTCTCGGCGACTTGTTCGTGTTCGTTTACTTCGGTCTCGTCGCTGTGACCGGCACATATTACGTGCAGGCCGTGGCGAGCGCAAGCGGCGTCGGTACGTTCCCGATGACGCTCCCGCCGGGGTCGGTCACTGCTGCTGCCATCACGGCAAGCCTCCCAGCGGCCGGGCTGTCGACGGCGATTCTCGTCGTCAACAACATCCGAGACCGCGAGACGGACCGCGCCGCTGGCAAGAAGACGTTGGCCGTCTATCTGGGCTACGGCTGGAGCCGCGTCGAATTTCTCCTGATGGTCGGGATGGCCTACGTCGTCCCGGTCGTGTTCGCCCTCGATAGCCAGTACGGACTGGCGGCACTGGCCCCGCTGCTGACGCTGCCACTGGCGGCGACTATCTCGAAAACAGTCCTCACACAGACCGGCGGCGACGCACTGAACCCGACGCTCGAACGGGTCGGCCAGACGCTGTTCGCCCACTCCGTCCTGTTCGCGGCAGGTCTCGCCGCCACACAGCTACTATGAAGGTCGATTCGTTCTCCCTCCCGCTGTCGAGTCCGCTCGCGACCGCCCGCGAGACAATTAGCCAGCGTTCGGGGTTCGTCGTCCGCTATGACCACCGCGGCGAAACCGGCGTCGGCGAAGCCACGCCGCTCCCGGGCTGGACGGAGTCGCTCGACGACTGCCAGCGCGGGCTCAACGACGCTGCCACGGTCGCAGCCGGCGGTGGGCACACAGATGTCTTGCTGTCGCTGGACGCCGCATCGGTTCCTGCCGCCCGACACGGCTTTGCGACCGCGCTACTGGACGCCGACGCCAGAGCCGACGGCGTGCCGCTGTACCAGTGGTTCGACTCCGAGAGGCACTGCAATCGCGTCCCGGTCAACGCGACAGTCGGCGACGGGTCTCCAGCCGAGACCGCCGACGCCGTCGAGCGAGCGGTTGAGGCCGGCTACGATTGCTGTAAGCTCAAGGTCGGGAAGCGAACCGTCGACGAAGACGTGGCGCGCGTTCGGACCGTCCGCGAGCGGGTGGGCGACGACGTGACCCTGCGGGCCGACGCCAACGGCGCGTGGTCCCGTGACCGAGCGCAAGAGGCCTTCGACCGCCTCGCGCCGCTGGACGTGGCCTACGTCGAACAGCCACTCCCGGCCGATGACCTCACGGGACATGCCGGGCTTCGAGGCAACGGGGTCGGCGTTGCGCTCGACGAGTCCCTCGTTGACCGCCGGGTCGACAGCGTCCTCGATGCCGACGCAGCCGACGTGCTGATACTGAAGCCGATGGTGCTGGGCGGCCCCGGCAACGCCCACACGCTGGCACTCCGGGCACGCGAACAGGGTGTCGAGCCGGTCGTCACGACGACCATCGACGCCGTCGTTGCCCGCCTCGCGGCACTGCACGTCGCCGCCGCGATTCCCGACGTGGCCGCGTGCGGTCTGGCGACCGGCGACCGACTGGCGGCCGACCTCGCGCCGGACCCGACGACAGTAACGGATGGTGCGATGTCGGTCCCCCAGTCGACCGGTCTGGGAATCGATCCGACAGAGGTGGGGACCGATGCGTGACCCCCTCAATTGGCCGACACAGGACCTCGTAACGCACCGCGCCGACACGACACCCGACCGGACGGCGATGGTCGCGGCGGCCTCCGGGAACGCGGTCACCTACCGGAAACTCGATGCTGCCGTCGATGCGGTGGCTGCCGAACTCGACCGGCGGGTCGACGCCCCGGACGCCACCGTCGCGACACTCCTGCCGACGCGGCCGGCGGTCGGGACGCTCCTGTTTGCGGCGATGCGACTGGGGGCGACACTCGCGCCGCTGAACGTCGAACTCGACGCGGCGACGCTCCAAAGCCAGCTCTCGACAGTTGACGCGGACCTGCTGGTCTGTGGAGACAGCACCGCGTCGCTGGCGGCCGACATCGACGGCTGTCCCACCGTTTCGGTCGACAGGGAACTGTCAGCGGCTGCCGTCGCCGACGAGACAGCAGCGGCGGGTTCGGCTGATGAAACAGCCACCGACGTGACCCCGGCACCCCTCTCCCGCACGGACACCCAGCTGGTCATCTTCACCTCGGGGACGACCAGCGAGCCGAAAGGCGTCCGACTGACCGTCGGCAACCTCGTCGCTAGCGCCGTCGCGTCGTCGTACCGCCTCGGCGTGCTTCCGGATGACCGCTGGCTGGTCTGCTTACCGACCTACCACATGGGCGGACTGGCTCCGTTCATCCGGAGCGCGCTATACGGCACTGCGGCCGTCGTCCAGCGGTCGTTCGACGCCGACGCGACACAGCAGGTGCTCGCGGAACACGGGGTGACGGGCGTCTCGCTGGTGCCGACGATGCTCTCGCGGCTGCTGGACGCTGGCTGGGAACCACCGGCCTCGCTCCGCTTCGTCCTGCTCGGTGGCGGGCCGGCCAGCGAGACGCTCATCGAACGGTGTCGGGAGCGGGACGTACCGGTCTATCCCACCTACGGGATGACCGAGACGGCGTCACAGATAGCGACGGCGCGGCCCGAGACAGCCTTCGAACACGCCGGCACCGTCGGCCAGCCGCTCGTGTTCACCGACGTGACGGTCGTCGCTGACGGGGCCGCCTGTGACCCCGGCGAACGTGGCGAGATAGTCGTCGACGGCCCCACGGTGACGCCGGGCTATCTGAACGGCGACGATGACGCGTTCAGCGACCACGGCTTTCGGACCAGCGACATCGGCTACCGGGACGCGGACGGCCACCTCTGGGTCGAAGGCCGTGTCGACGACCAGATCGTGACCGGCGGAGAGAACGTCGACGCGTCGACGGTTGCTGACACCATTCGCGAACACCCGGCAGTCGAGGACGCGGCCGTCGTGGGCCTTCCGGATGAAGAGTGGGGGCAGCGGGTCGCCGCGCTGGTCGTCGGAGACGTATCGCCTACGGCGGTTCGCGACCACTGTGCTGAGCGACTCGCGCCGTACGAGGTTCCGAAGACAGTTCGAATCGCCGACGCGCTCCCACGGACGGCCTCAGGGACCGTAGACCGGGCCGCCGTCCGGTCGCATTTCGGGACTGCCAGCGAGTCGAACGAATCGGCATAGCGGATTGGGGCTCGCGGCCAAGCGGTTTTCTACGTCGATAGCGTATGCAGTTCCGTGTGTACAATCGTCCTCGCGTGGCAGGTCTTCGACGGCACGCCGGTCGCGGTCGCAGCGAACCGCGACGAGCGACTCGATAGGCCGTCACAGCCGCCACAACAGCGCCACTGGGGCAGTCGCGTCGTCGCACCGGCTGACGAGGAAGCCGACGGGACGTGGATCGGCTACAACGAGCACGGCCTGCTAGCGGCGGTGACGAACCGCTGGGTCGACGCCGACCTTGCCGGCGACCGCTCGCGCGGCCTGCTCGTCCGGGACGCGCTGAGTCACGAGAGCGCGGAGTCAGCCGCCCGCGCCGTCGAGCAAGCGACCAGAGACGCCGAATACTCGGGATTCAACCTTTTGCTGGCAGACGAGAACGCCGCCGTCCTGCTGGAATGGGACGGCCAGCTCGCGGTCCAGAACTTCCAGCCCGGCGTTCACGTCGTCGTCAACGTTGGCGCGGACGGCGACTACCGGATTCCAGCCCATCGGCCCGATGCCGGCGAGGAGCAAGCGAACAACGCGACGCGGTTGCGCGAGGCGCTGGTTCCGGAGCCCGGCGAAGCCGCCGACGAATGGATTGATCGGGCAGGCGAAACCATCAGCGACCACGAGTACGGCGTCTGCGTCCACGGTGACGGATTCGGGACGCGGTCGTCGTCGCTCATCACACTGGGTGCTGCCCACGAGTATCGGCACGCGGCCGGGCCGCCATGCCGGACGCCGTACCGCCCGGTCGAAGGTCAGATTTAAGCGGCCGACTCACGGTATGAGTAATACATGAGTTCAGCAGCGTCGGAGGCGGACCTTTCTGATGGCGAGCGGGCCGGGCTCGAACTGATTCGTGAGTCCGGTGGCATCCACCAGAGCGACTTCTGGAAGGAACTCGACGTCTCCTCGCGAAAGGGGAGTCGCATCGTCGAGTCCCTGTTCGAGAAGGACCTCATCCAGCGTGAGGAGACGGTGTATGAGGGGCACAACACGTACTACCTGACGCCCGCGGCCCGCGACCTCGACTTCTCGCTTCTGATGGCCGGTGACCAGCTCTCGCCGTTTATCGGCGACGAAGAGGTCGACCCCCACGACGACACCTTCTCGCAGTGGGTCATGACCCTCGCGTACGAGGACTGACCGACGGTTACGCGGCGTGCGTTAGTAGTGCCACGGCACGTCGTCGAAGTCCGGGTCGCGGCCCTCGTTGAACGCGTCCCGCCCCTCCTGGGCCTCGTCGGTCATGTAGGCCAGCCGCGTCGCCTCCCCGGCGAACACCTGCTGACCGACCATCCCATCGGAGTCGAGATTGAATGCGTACTTGAGCATCCGCATCGCCGTCGGTGACTTCTCGTTCATGCGCTCGGCCCACTCTATAGCAGTGTCCTCAAGGTCCTCGTGAGGAACCACGTCGTTGACCATCCCCATGTCGGCGGCTTCGGCGGCGTCGTAGGTCTTGCCGAGGAAGAACACCTCGCGGGCCTTCTTCTGGCCGACCTGTCGCGCGAGATACGCCGAGCCGAAGCCGCCATCGAAGCTCCCCACGTCGGGGTCCGTCTGAAGGAACTTGGCGTGCTCCTCGCTGGCGAGCGTGAGGTCACAGACGACGTGCAGCGAGTGGCCGCCGCCGACGGCCCACCCTGGGACGACGGCGACGACGGGCTTTGGGATGTGGCGGATCTGGCGCTGGACTTCGAGAATGTGGAGGCGGCCGACGTTCTCCGGCGCGTCATCTTCTACGCCGTCGCTCGTCTCTCGTGGGTCGCTTTGCTCCCCGCTCGCTGTGTCCGAGTCGCGTGGCGACTCGCTGTACTCGTAGCCGCTTTCACCGCGAATGCTCTGGTCCCCACCGGCACAGAAGGCCCAGCCGCCGTCCTTCTCGGAGGGGCCGTTCCCGGTCAGGAGAACGCAGCCCACGTCGGTCTGGCGCTTGGCGTGGTCCAGCGCCGTCGCAAGTTCGTCAACCGTCTCCGGGCGGAAGGCGTTGCGCTTCTCCGGCCGGTCGAAGGCGATTCGGACCGCGCCCGTGTCGGTCGAGCGGTGATAGGTGATGTCGGCGAAGTCGAACCGGTCGATGGCTGTCCACCGCTCCGGGTCGAATAGCTCAGAGACCATACCGTGGCTCGGGACGGCCTTCGCAAAAAGATTCCTCGTACGTGTTCCCACAGCAGAGCAAACCCTTTGGTGTCGCGCACGTGAACCGACTAGCGATGCCCTCCACATCGAGGAAAGCGGTGATAGGGATACTCGCTGGCCTCTCTATCGTTGTTGTCGTGTACAGCCTCATCATCGTCCAACAGATTCTACTCGGACTGATTGTGGCCGTGGTCCCTTGGTTCCTCTACCTTCTCGTGCGGTTCATCCTCACGCTCGAACGGATCGCGACGGCACTGGAACGGCTTGCGACAGCGCGTGCCCGCGAGTCGGAACCAGATAGGGATGGACCCGCTGGAGACTACCAGCGGCCGTCGGAGTCATACGGACACAGCACGGAAACCAAAGGAGGCGTAGAGAACGAGTGACCGACGGCGGTCGCGTGCAGCTCCCCTCGCTCACTCGCTTGCAGGTGCTACCCCCGGCATGACAGAGACGTTCTACGAGGTACTGGGCGTTCCAACTGACGCCTCGACGGCGGCTATCGAAGCGGCCTATCGGGAGCGACTGAAGGAAACCCATCCTGACGTGAGCGATGCGGCCGACGCCGGCGAGGCGACACAGCGGCTCATTGAAGCCCGCGACGTGCTCACCGACGAGGGCGAGCGGGCGCGATACGATCGGCTGGGTCACGACGCCTATGTTGCGGGCAAACATGATATACCGGACGACGGCGGCAGTAACGTCTCCGAAGCGGCACGGCGCGCGGGCTACGACGGGTCTGCGTCGGCCGGCGACCGAACCGAAGCGAGCACTGACCGAAGTACAGCCCGGACAAACGCCCGGGATCGGGCGCGACGTGAACGGGCTGCCAGAGACCGCGTCGCCGATGACAGAGACGAGCGATCAACCACCGACACTGATGCGTCGTCGAGCAACGAGCAATCGACTGATACGACCAGCGGGACGGCGACCGCGTCGAACTCTGCGTCGACCCGGCGCTCCGGGGCCACCGCGACCAGCGGCTTCAGCGACAACGCCGGCAACGGTGCCACCTGGAGTTCTTCGTCCGCGTACTCCGTCCGCCAGACTGACACCCCGTCCCGCGGGTCGCTTCTGGAGATGCCGACCGGCCGGGGGCTGACGTTGTTTGCCATCACGTTCGCGCTTTATCCGGTACTGCTGTTCAGCGCGTTACTCCCGGCGTTCCCGCTGTGGGTGAACCTGACAATTGGGGTCTGTACCCTCTTCATGATCGGCTACCTCCAGTCCGAACCTACTATCGCAATTATGGTGTTCGGGAGCTGGAGTCTGACGACGGCGGTGCTGCTGGTCACGTTGAATATCAGCGCGTTCTCGCTTGTGGGGGCCCTCGCGCTGTCGGGGACGTGGCTCCCGTTCGGACTGTCGCTGTTGACAGCATCGGTGTTGCGGCTCTGAAAATCAGTCGCCAGCAAGGGTTTCGGCGACCTGTTCGGTAAGCTGGTCTCTGACTGCGTGGCTGTCACCCGCGTCGAACCGGACCTCGATGACCTGTGTCCCATCTGTCTGGACTGATTCGGCGAACCGCTCGCGGAACTGCCGGCGGTCGGCCACCCGTTCGAACTGCAGGGAATAGAGCGCCTCCGTCGGCTCGAAATCGAGCCCGTGTGGCGTTCGGAACTGGTCCTCGAAGGTGGGATGGTCCTCGATGGGCAGCATGTGGAAGATGCCGCCGCCGTCGTTGTTGAGCAGGACGACCGTCGCGTCTACCGCACAGCGGCCGAGCGCGAGCAGGCCGTTCATGTCGTGGTAGTACGCCAGGTCGCCGGTGACGAGCACGAGCGGGTCGGATGTCGCGCTGCCGGCCCCGAGCGCCGTCGAAGTGATGCCGTCGATACCGCTGGCCCCGCGGTTACCCAGTACGGTCAGGTCGGCGTCACGGGGGCCGCCAAAGCGGTCCATATCTCGTATCGGCATACTGTTCGAAATGAACAGTGTAGCCGGGTCCGGGGCCAACGCAGTCACATCTGAGAGGACGCCCCCTTCCCAGTAGGTCTCCGAAGCGGTTTCAGTAACGGCGTCCCAGTGGGTTTGCTCCGCCCTAATGAACTGTTCTCGCCACGACGCTGCAACGCCACCCAGCGTCTCGCCCGCGAGCGCATCTGCGGTGGCGTCGGGGTTGGCAACAAGTAGGTTCGTGGCGGTGAACTCGGCCTCCGACCAGCCGCCGGCCGGGTCAACGAGGAACTGCTGACAGTCGGCGTCCCGGAGGTAGTGACGCAGTGGCTTCGAGGTCGGCGACGCACCGAACCGGACGACGACATCGGGGTCGTCCCACTGGTCGACGCTGTCGCTTCCGAGATAGCCGTCGTAGCCGCCACAGACCGGCACATCGAGCCGGTCGACGTGGGGGCCGAACCGCAGGTCCGACAGCGGGTCCGCCAGAACAGGGAAGCCCGTGGCTGCCGCCAGCCGTTCAAGCGAATCTGCACTGAGTCCCTGGTCGGCCGGCCCAGCGACGATGAGGCCTCGTTCGGCGGCCTCAAGTGCGTCCTGCACGCGGCGCACTGTCTGCTCGTCCGGTGTCTCGACGCCCTCACTCGTCGTGACGAACGGGCCATCGCGGCCGATTTTGGCCCCGTTGTCACCGCCCGCCCAGTCGGCCGGAACGCCTGCCGGGTCGTCCTCAGGCATCGGCGTCGGCTCCAGTGGCTTCCGGAACCGGCAGTTCAGGTGAACTGGGCCGGGGTCGCTACCGGTACTCTCCGCGAGTGCGCGGGCCGCCGTGGTCCGCAACATCCGGACCTTCCGTGGCTCGGCCTCCGGCTCTGGCATATCGCGATACCAACGGACAGCGTCGCCGTACAGTTTCTCCTGATCGACAGTCTGGTTCGCTCCGCTGTCGATGAGTTCCGGCGGGCGGTCCGCCGTCAGCAGGAGCAGCGGGACGCCCGACTGGTTGGCTTCGATGACCGCCGGGTGGTAGTTCGCCGCGGCGGTCCCCGATGTGCAGACCAGCGGCGTCGGCTCGCCGGTCCGGCGGGCGCGTCCAAGCGCAAAAAAGGCCGCCGACCGCTCGTCGAGGTGAGAGAACACCTCAATATCAGGATGCTCGGCGAATGCGACCGTCAGCGGCGTTGAGCGACTGCCGGGCGAGAGACACACCGCGTCGACGCCGCCGGCGACGAGTTCGCCCACGAGTGTCTCGGCCCACAGCGTGTTGACGTTCGGGGCCGTCATTCTAGCTCGTCGAGTATCGGCCGGTATTTGAGCTGGACCTCGTCCCATTCGCGGTCGGGGTCGCTGTCCGCGACGATGCCCGCGCCTGCAAAGAGCGTCGCCTCGCGCTCCGTGGCAACGGCCGAGCGGATGCCGACGGCGAAGGTGCCGTTGCCGGCGGCGTCGACCCAACCGACCGGGGCGGCGTACCAGCCCCGATCGAATGCCTCTGTCTCGCGGATAGTCCGCAGCGCCGCGTCCGGGGGCAGTCCGCCCACGGCTGGCGTCGGGTGGAGCGCCTCGACGAGCGAGAGGACGTGCTCATCGTCGTCCAGTTCAGCTGTTATCGATGTTCGAAGGTGCTGAACCGTGGCGAGTCGGCGAACGGTCCGGTCGCCGATGCGGACCGTCGAAGCGAACGGTTCCAGTTGGTCCCGTATCGCGTCGGCGACGAGCTTCTGCTCGTGGCGGTCCTTCTCGCTGTCGAGGAGTTCGGCGGCGAGCCACTCGTCCTCGGCGGGTGTGTCGCCCCGTCCCGTTGAACCGGCCAGCGCCTCCGTCCGGACGGTTCGCCCGCGAACTGAGACCAGCCGCTCCGGCGTGGCTCCGAAGAAGGTGCCGCCGGAGTCGGGCGACAACATGAACCGGTAGCAGTCGGGGTACGTCTTCGACAACCGGGCCATCACGTCCGGGACCGATAGCTCCGCGTCCAGTGTGGCGCTGAGACTCTGGGCGAGCACGACCTTCTGGAGCTCGCCCCGGTCGATACTCTCTGTGGCGGCCGCCACCTGCTCGCGCCAGCCGTCCTGTGTTGGCGTGCGCTTCCGGTGTGAGATTCCCGGCGGCGTACCCGGATTGCGCTCGGAGTCTGCGACCAGTCGGTCGCGCCATTCCTCCAGTAGCGCCTCCGCTTCGGTCGCGGCCTCAGGTCCTGTCGCGACCGTTGTGAGCCAGGCATCGTCGTCCCTTCTGGTTACCTGTATTTCGGGGAGGAAAAACGCCGCACTGGGGAACCCATCCCAGGGAGAGTCCTCTCCTTCATGCGTTCCGTTGTGGAAAGCGAACCCGCCGAACGCTCGCGGTCGAGCGATGCTCGGGAGGCTGTCGGGCACTGAGCAGTCATCGAACAGTGCTTCGACTGCTGTCCGCACGTCGTCGAACCGCGACTGCCCGTCGGCAGTCACAGTCGCCGCGCTCCCGCGGGCCGCGATTGACTCTGTACCGGCCGCCCAGAAGAACCGGGGGCGAGCGTCCGTCACCAGTACCGACCGCACCGGTGCATCGTCGAGGCGACACCCGCGTGCGACGACCGTTGTCTCACCAACCGTCGTCTCGTCACCACGCAGTGGTTCCATCAGCCATGCCTTAGGATTGCGCACCTTTGAGCCTAACTATACGCTCGATTCCACACAGTGAACTTCGATCGGACCGCTGTCGTGGCGCGGCCGATTTCACGCCGCTCCGGGCCGCCGCACGACATGGCGGCTCTCGGATTCCGATTCATAGAAATTAATATCTGGGTTCACAAAGTTCCTCTCTCAGTTCTACAATTGTAATTCTGCAATCTACGAACATACCCCCGTCAAGTTTAAATAGGGCATAGTCGAAGCCCCCTATGTTGCGATGCCTAAGGTAGAGATCAATATCCCGGAACACCTGGAGATGCAAATCGCGCAACTCGTCGAGAAAGGCGAGTTCCTCAACCGCGAGGAAGCCATTGAGGACCTCCTGTCGACCGGGCTCAAGGCGTACAAAACCTCCGGACCACAGGACGAAGACGAGGAGCCAGGGTTCGAAGAAGACGGCATGATGGGCCACGACGACGAGTACGTCTTCTGAAAATACAGGCGTGAGCGTCTGGTATCCCTTCTCAAGCAATTCTTATAGACGTGCCACCGCATACTGTAGCTATGCACAAAGACGAGCTTCTCGAGCTACACGAGCAGATGGTGACGATTATGGAGTACTTCCGCGACGACATGGACTCAGTCGACCCGGACCTGTTCGACGCGTACCAGGAACTTGACGTGCGGCCATCGGATGTCCACAAATCGAAAAGCGAGCACAAACACGCCGTGTTCGTACTTGGGAACTCGCTGGCGACGGCGATGAGCGAAGACGAGTTCTCGGATGCGGGTCGGGTCAGCAAGCGGATGAAGGAACTGGCCGAGGACGCCGAGCGGAAACTGTAACCAGGCCGGTCCTGAGTCGCGCCCTCTCGTCTTTATTTCGATCTGTCTCCTCTTGGCTACGATCTCTCGCCGTCAAGCTCGGTGAACAGCTCTGGGTCCGTCTTGAACTTCAGGACGTTGTGAACGACCGAGTTCCGGATGTTCTGAATCACATCGCCGTGTTCCTTGTAGAAGTCGTGTATCCAGCGGGATTCAGCCGTCCGGCTCGGGAACATCATCACTGATTTCCACTGATATTCGCCGTCGGAGAGGAAGTAAAACAGCGTGTGCCGGTCGTCCCGGATGGACACCATCGCGTCGTGCCAGGAGTCGGCAAAATGCTCAGGGTTGAACTTAAACTCAAACAGCGCGAAATTGAACAGCTCCTCGTTCGGGACGATAGTTTCCCTGAAGACGCCTTCGTTGCGCATCTCCCGAATCGATTCACTGATAGTCACATGGGACACGTCGATGTCGTACTTCGATTCGAGGAGATCCGCAAGCTCGCGGGACGAGCGCTTGGGGTCCGCTGAGAGTTCGCGCAGAATGCACATATCCCGCTCACTGAACTCCCAGTCCGGGGCGTTGTCGGTCATGCTGTGGCCTCCCTCCCACTGGGAGCACAGGCGCGCTCGGTGTCAGTGTCGGTGGTCGGTCGAGTCAGTGTTGGAACGTTCGTAGGTACCATCTGTCTGTCTGGTCTCTGGTTGCTGAATCAGTGGTGGTGTCGGCCACGCTAATCAGCTTACTGGCCCGTGAACTCTGGGTCACGCTTCTCGACGAACGCGGTCGTCCCTTCCTCGTGGTCGTCAGTCGTGAACGCGAGCCCCTGCGCGGTGGCTTCGTTTTCGAGTGCCTGTTCCAGCGAACTGTCCAAGCTCCGGTTGACCAGCCGCTTGGCGTGGCTGAGCGCGACTGTCGGTCCAGCGGCGATGTCTGTAACGAGCTCCGAAAAGGCTGATTCGAACGTCTCTGTGTCGAACACACGGGTGAACAGCCCCAGTTCCTCGGCTGTCGAAGCATCCAGCAGTTCGCCGGTAAACAGGAGTTCCTTGGCCTTGTTCGGGCCGACGATACGTGGCAGGAAATAGGAGACGCCGGAGTCACTTGCCAGGCCGACCTGCCGGAAGCCAAAGCCGATCTGGGCGTCAGTGCTTGCGACCTGTGTATCACAGGCCAGCGCGAGTCCTGCACCGGCACCGAAGGCGGGGCCGTCGATTTTCGCGACGACCGGGAGCGGACAGCTGTGGACGGTCCGGATCGCTTCATGGAGTGACGAAACCACCAGTTCGACCTGTGTGGCCGGCGGTCGGTCGTGTTTCACGCCCTGTAACATCGCATTGATGTCCCCGCCAGCGCAAAAGGCTGGGCCTGCGCCTTCCAGTACGACACACCGGGCGTCGCTGTCGGTCACCGATTCGAACGTGGCAGTGAGCGCGTCGGCCAACTCCGCTGACAGGGCGTTTCGCGACTCCGGCTGGTTCAGCGTTATTGTAGCGATCCCGTCGTCAACAGACTGCGTCACGGTCGCGTCTTCCATGTGTGGGCACTTGACCGGCGGAAAGATAACAGTGGTGTCCGTCAGCGCCTGACAGACCAACATCGTTGGGCAGTACCTTTTGCCCGGGCTAGTCCGTGTACTAGGTATGCGCCTGCACTGGCATCGCCGTGATCTCCGGGCAACGGACAACGCTGGCCTCGCCGCGGCGACCCCATCTGACCCGGTCGTCCCGGTATTCATTTTCGACACGGCCGTTCTCGACCACGCCGGCCCGCCCCGGGTCGCGTTCATGCTTGACGCGCTCGACAGTTTGCGCGAGTGGTACCGCGACAAGGGTAGTGACCTCGTCGTTGCCGAGGGCGACCCCACATCCGTCTTGCCAGAACTGGCAGCCCAGCACGGCGCAGAGAAGGTCACTTGGGGCAAGGACTACTCCGGGCTCGCACGGGAACGCGACGCAGCTGTCCGGCAAGCGCTCGACGACGCCGACGTGGCCCGCGAGGCCGTCCAGAACGCTGTATTGCACGAACCGGGCGAGATTACGACGAACGACGGCGACCCCTACAGCGTCTTCACCTACTTCGGCCGGAAGTGGCACGACCGCGAGAAGGCGGCCCCCTACGACCCCCCGTCGGCCGACACACTGGCCGATGTCGACGGCGACGCGCTCCCGACACTGGCTGACCTCGGCTTCGAGGAGCCAGAAGCGGACGTGCCCGCAGCAGGAACCGAAGAAGCGCGCGCCCTGCTTGATGACTTCCTCGACGAGAACGTCTACGAGTACGAGGAGCGACGGGATTTCCCGGCCGACGAATGCACCTCGCGGCTCTCGGCCCATCTGAAGTTCGGAACTATCGGTATTCGGGAGGTGTACGACCGGACACAGGCTGCCAAGGAGGGGACCGGCGGCGACCGCCGGGACTCCGTCCGGGAGTTCCAGTCCCAGCTGGCCTGGCGGGAGTTCTACACACAGGTACTGTTTGCCCATCCACACGTCGTGAGCTCGAACTACAAATCATACGAGAACCCCATCGAGTGGGAGAACGACGAAGAGCTGTTACAGGCCTGGAAAGACGGCGATACGGGCTACCCCATCGTCGACGCTGGGATGCGACAGCTCCGTGACGAGGCGTACATGCACAACCGCGTCCGGATGATCGTCGCCTCCTTCCTCACGAAGGACCTGCTCATCGACTGGCGACACGGCTACGAGTGGTTCCGGGAGAAACTGGTCGATCACGACACGGCAAACGACAACGGTGGCTGGCAGTGGGCGGCCTCCACGGGGACCGACGCGCAGCCCTATTTCCGCATCTTCAATCCGATGACACAGGGCGAAGACTACGACCCGAACGCCGAGTATATCAAGGAATACGTCCCGGAGCTACGGGACGCTGCACCCGAGATCATCCACGACTGGAACGACTGTTCCCTCACACAACGGCGCAGCGCCGCACCGGAGTACCCGGACCCCGTCGTCGACCACAGCGAGCGCCGGGAGGAGGCGCTGGCGATGTTCGAGCGGGCCAGAGGAGACGACTAGAGCGGTTCGTTCAGATCCATTGAACTCTCCTGAGTGCTTACACGCGGGACGAGGCCACGTGCTGGCGTCAGTGCCGCGGGCAGATACGGCTCCGTCTCGCTGCCCTTGTTGAGTGCTACCAAATGGCTCCTAAACGTTTAACAGGCAGCCGCGCGACAATACTGATGGAGGCGTTTTCATATGTCCGAACATTCAAATCCCGAACTGCCACCGCTCCCGTACGACTACGACGCACTGGAGCCACACATCTCCGAGCAGGTGCTCACCTGGCACCACGACACCCACCATCAGGGGTACGTAAACGGCCTCGAATCGGCCGAGGAGACGCTTGCAGAGAACCGCGACGCCGGTGACTTCGGTTCAAGCGCTGCTGCGATGGGTAACGTCACCCACAACGGCTGTGGTCACTATCTCCACACGCTGTTCTGGGAGAACATGGACCCCAACGGCGGCGGTGAGCCGGAAGGCGAACTCCTCGACCGCATCGAGGAGGACTTCGGCTCCTACGAGGGCTGGAAGGGCGAGTTCGAAGCCGCTGCATCAGCTGCTGGCGGCTGGGCGCTGCTCGTGTACGACCCCGTTGCCAAGCAACTGCGCAACGTGCCGGTCGACAAGCACGACCAGGGCGCGCTCTGGGGCTCCCATCCCATCCTCGCACTCGACGTCTGGGAGCACTCCTACTACTACGACTACGGTCCCGCCCGTGGTGACTTCATCGACGCCTTCTTCGAGGTTGTCGACTGGGACAAGGCTGCTGAAGAGTACGAGAAGTCGGTCAGTCACTTCGAGTAACGGGCGACACCCGACGTTTTTTTGCGGCTGTGCCGAGAGCCCGAGCGGTATCTGGGTCGGTTGCGTTCAGTCCGCCGTTAATATCTAACGATACCAACAAAAAATATCGGCGAGACTGTAGCAGACTACGGAACGGCAGTGGCACGGGAGGATATAGTTTTATAAGATGTGAATCAGTGGTAAGTGGTATGAGTAGCGATACCAATCGGCGAGCGTTCCTGAAGCGCACTGGAGCGGTAACCACTGTTGGTCTGCTTGGCGGATTGGCAGGCTGTTCAACCGAACAGACCGGCGGTGACGGTGGAGATGGCGGCGACGGCGGCGACGGTGGGATGACCGGAACCGGGACCGAGTCCGGTGGCGACAGCGGTCCGGAGTCGCCGGATGTGCTGATGGTCGTCGGTTATCCCCAGAGCGGTGTGCAACTGTTCAAGGACTTCTACGCCGACTACGGCGACGACGCCGCCGACATCCTCGTCACCGACGGACTGCAGGACGGCGAACTGCCGAGCAACGTCGGCGACGATATGTCGAATGTCCGTGGCACGGCCCCATCGGCGGCCGGGCCCGGCGTCGATACGTTCACAGAGCAGTTCACTTCCGAGTTCGATTACGAAGAGGCCGGCGTGTTTACGTCACAGGCCTACGACGCGACGGCGGTCCAGATACTCGCGAACATATTGGCCGGCGAAAACGACGGGCAAGCCGTCCGGGACCACATGCGCGTCGTCGCCAACCCGGGCGGCGAGTCGTACGGCCCCTCCGAGTTGCCAGCGGCCGTCGAAGCGGCCGCGGCGGGCGAGAACATCCAGTACGAAGGGGCTTCGAGTGCGGTCAACTTCGACGAAAACGGGGATATGGCCTCGGCGCAGTACCAGGTCTTCGGGTTTCAGGACGGTGGGGGTGTCGATACGCTTAGCACCGTCGACTTCAGCGCTGGCAGCGACATCCCGCAGCCGGAACCGAACGGCTCCGGGAGCGACTCCGGACGGACGATCAAGTTCGGCGTGTTGATGCCCGAAACCGGCGACCTTGGGCCGCTCGGCAGGCCAATCCGCGACGGGGCGCTACTCCCGGCCCTGCAACTCGAAGGCGAAGTCGACTTCGAGTTCGATTACCAGGTCGGTGACACCCAGACGCAGGCGCAGGCGGGCATCGACGCGGCCAACTCTCTCGTCAGCGCAGGCTATCCGTCGATAACCGGGGCGGCCAGCTCCGAAACGTCGATTCAGGTCGCCAGAAACGTGCTCATCGATAGCGGCGTCGTCGGCTGTTCGCCAGCGTCCACGTCACCGACGATTACTGACCTCGAAGACAACGATTACATGTTCCGCACCCCGCCCAGCGACGCGCTGCAGGGACAGGTCCTGGCGCAAGTCGGCGTGGGCGAACTCGGTGCGGAGACCGCATCGACGCTGTACGTGAACAACAGCTACGGCCAAGCGCTACAGGAGGCGTTCGCCGGCGCGTTCGAAGCGGAAGGCGGGACCATCGTCAATCAGGTCGGCTTCGAACAACAGCAGTCCTCCTACACGTCTGAAATCAACAGCGCGATGAACCAGTAACGGGGCTGCCGGCGTCGATTCTTTCTTCGAGCTATCCGCCGAGGAAGTCCTGACGAACCTGCTCGTCGTTGAGGAGGACCGTCCCTTCGTCCTCGTAGCGGTTCTGACCCTGCACGAGCACGTAGCCGCGGTCACACCGCCGGAGGGCCTCCTTTGCGTTTTGTTCGACCATCAGAATAGCCGTGCCGTCGTCGTTGATGCGGTCGATGCGGTCGAACATATCCTCGACGAGGTCGGGGGCAAGCCCGGCGGAAGGCTCGTCAAGCAACAGCAGGTCGGGGTCGAGCATCAGCGCCCGACCCATGGCGAGCATCTGCTGTTGGCCGCCCGACAGCGTCCCTGCTGACTGTTCGGACCGCTCCCAGAGAATCGGGAACCGGTCGTACACGTCCTCGATCCGGTCTTCCGGTACTTCATCGAGGATGTACGCGCCCATTTCGAGGTTCTCGCGCACGCTCAGTGAGCCGAACACGTTGCCGGTCTGTGGGACGTAGCTGATTCCCTCGTAAATGATTTCGTCGGGATTGCGCTGGCTGATGTCGGTCTCGTCGAAAATGACGTCTCCGCCCATGTACGTTGTCAGACCGAAGACGGATTTCATCACCGTCGACTTGCCGGCCCCGTTCGGGCCGACGATGACGACGTACTCGCCGTCCGCAACGTCCATGTGGACGTCACTGAGGACCTGCAGATCGCCGTAGCCCGCATCGAGGTCCCGGATGGCGAGGAGCCGCTCGGCTGGGTCAGGGAGCGTGACAGCCTCGGACTCTGTCGCGCGCTGGCTCATACGTCACCTCCCAGATACGCCTCAAGTACGCGCTCGTCCGACGTGATAGTCTCGGCGTCCCCTTCGGCGAGGACGCTCCCCTGATGCATGACGATGATGTGTTCGCAGTTGTTCATGATAACGTCCATGTCGTGTTCGACCAGCAGGAAGGTCAGGCCCTGCTCTCGGCGGAGTTCGTGAATCCGCTCCAGCAGCTTTTCTTCAAGCGTCGGGTTGACACCGGCAAGTGGCTCGTCCAGAAGGATCATTTCGGGCTCGGTCATCAGAACCCGCGCCATCTCCAGCAGTTTCCGCTGGCCACCGGAGAGATTGCCGGCATTCTCGTGGGCGAGATGGTCGATCTCGAAGAACTCCAGCGTCTCCCACGCGCGGTCGCGAACTGCCGTTTCGGCCTTGACCACATCGCCGCGAAGCCCCGGTGTCACCGACCGGATGACCGACTCGCCGACCTGTCCACCCGGTGCGAGCATCACGTTCTCCAAGACCGTCATCTCGGACAGTTCACGGGCGATCTGGAACGTCCGGACCAGTCCCTGGTTTGCGAGTGTGTACGGCGGGAGCCCGGTAATGTTCTGGCCGTCGAAGGTGACCCGGCCACCAGTTGGCTCGTGAATGCCCGTGATACAGTTGAACGTCGTCGACTTGCCGGCCCCGTTCGGGCCGATGAGGCCGGTGAGCGACCCCTCCGCCACGGAGAACGTTGCCCCGTCCACCGCGACAACGCCACCGAACTCCTTGCGGAGGCCGGTGACTTCCAGCAGCGGCGACTCGATCGCGTCGCTCGTGACGGCGGTCTCCTGTCGCGGTGCCGCGTCGGGTTCACTCATTCGCCTCACCTCCGGACCCGGACTGCGGTCTGTCAAGGCTCACGCTCGTTGCGGGTTCGTTTCGGTGGCCGAGCAGTCCGTCTGGCTGGTTCTGGATGATGTATATCAGCACGACGCCGATGAGGACGAACCGGAGCGTGCTGACGTTGCTAATGGTGTATGCGAGCAGCGGGAGCGGGTCCAGTGACCCGAGCCCGGCGATCGCGTCAACGATGTTGCTAGGTGCGCGAGTGCCGCCCAGCGAGACATTCTCGCCCAGTCGGGCCGGCAGATAGAACAGCAGTCCGGAGAACGTCGCCGCCCCGATGATGCTGCCGGTGTTGGACCCCGAGCCGCCGATGATAAGCGCCGCGAACACGTAGAACGTGATCGTCGGTCTGAACTGCTGTGGGCTGACGTAGCCCGCCTGCCCGCGGAACAGAACGCCGGCCAGCCCCATCAGCGCACAGCCGATCATGAACGTCTTGATCTTGAACCGCCGGGTGTCTTTGCCGAGTGACTGAGTCACGGTTTCGTCCTCGCGGATCGCCTTCAGCACGCGACCGAACGGCGAGTTCGTGATACGGGCGAGCACCCAGTAGCTCGCCGCCACGACCAGCAGGAGGAGTATCCCGTACGTGAGGTTCGCCAGATTTGGCCCGGAGACGCCGACGCCCTCCGCAGCAGTAACGAGTGGCTGTCCGACGCCGTTGATGAGCGTCGACGCGACCTCGTTTGCGGACTTGAACGAGATACCGGTCGCGCCGCCGGTTCCAAACGGCACCCCGAATAGCGAGACCTCGGCGAGCCCGTTCCAGTTGACGACGAGTCGGATGATTTCCGAGAACGCGACCGTCACGATAGCGAGGTAGTCGGCCTTCAGTCGGAGCGCTGGTAGCGCCGCGAGACCGCCGATGATAGCGGCCATTGCCATACCGCCGATGAGACCGACCCACAGCGGGAGGCCGAGCCCCGGGACCGCTCCCGCGGCCGGGTCAGTTGGCGCAGTGAGAACCGCCGTGGTGTACGCGCCGACGGCCATGAACCCCGCAATACCAATGTTGAACAGGCCGGTGTACCCCCACTGAAGATTCAGCGCCAGTGCGAGGATGGCGTAGCCGCCGATGAGGACGGTCACGCTGCCGATGAAGCCGGCGGCGAGGTTCGCCCAGTTCGCCCCGCCGACAGCGATCGCCAGCACGAGCATGACGGCCCAGATACTGGCGATGAAGGCGACGACCAGCCCTACGTCAGGGAGCGCATCCAGACGGTTTCGAACAGTGTCAACAGCACTCATGCTGTCGACACCCCCCCGAAGATACCGGACGGGCGCAACAGCAAGACGACGATGAGCACGAGGAACGCGGAGGCCCGGGTCAGTCCCGATGGCAGCCATATCAGGGCCAGACTGTCGACCAGCCCGATGAGGATGCCACCGGCCATCGCCCCGTATATCGAGCCGATGCCGCCGACGATGACTGCGGCGAAGATGAGCAGGAGCAGAATCCAGCCGAAATTGAATGATATCGTGCCGCTTTCCAACACGAGCAGGTAGCCACCGATGCCTGCCAGGCCGCCACCGAGAATCCAGGTAAGTCGAATCACGCGTTCGGTCGGAATCCCGGTCACGCGTGCGAGGTCCTCGTTGTCGGCCATCGCCCGCATTGCTTTGCCGAGCTTCGTCCGCTGTAGCAGCAGGTGGACGCCGAGCATCAACAGGACCGACACCACCAGCAGGGTGATTTCGTTGTCAGTGACTGAGATCATCGAGAACAGCGTCACCCGGAGCCCGCCGCTTGCGACCCCACTGGTCTGTGTGCCGAAGACGAACGCGATGAGGTAGCGCAACGCGAGTGCGACACCGATTGACGCAATCAGCAAGGAGATGTTGTCCGTATCGCGCATGGGGCGATAGGTGAGTCGGTCGATGAGTAACACGATACCGATCGACCCGACGCCGGCGACGACAAGCCCGAGAAGCACCGGAAGGAACGTCGACACGGTGCTCAATTGCCGCCCCGAATTGAGCATGAACAGTTCCGAGATCGGGGCTCCAGTCCCGAGGCCGGCGGTGATGTACGCGGCGACCCACCCCAGGAACGCCCCGACGGTCACAGTGTCCCCGTGTGCAAAGTTGGCGAAGTCGAGGATGCTGTATGTCATCGACAGGCCGATGCCGGCAAGTCCGACCGCCAGTCCGACGAGCAGTCCGTCCACCACCATTGAGAGCAACGAACTCACGGTGAGAGACCCACCCAGTAACTTGGCTCCGAGGAAGAACACGGTTGTCCCAGCGAGCTTTGCAACTAAATCCAGCAGGAGGAAGCCACTTACAGCGGCCACCACTGCTGCCCCCGGCCGGTCACCCATCACAACACGGCCGTCTCTTGCGAACTCAGCAATTCCCATAGGTTACCCTTCGTTGGACCCTCCTGTCTAAATAACCCACCGGAAATTCGTGCGAAATACCGGTGTAGAAGCCAAGACACCGGTGTCAAAACAGGAATCGTCCCCTCCCATGGTCACGTATCAAGCGAGAGACGATTGATACCACGGGACAGATTGCCGATGGGAGCCACTTCGAACCCAGTGACGGCCGGGTGATCGAGCGCCCGCACAGCGCACGACACCGACTTGGGTCACCAATGCTTTGAGCCGAAACCGTATCGAGAAACCACCGGACATCGGCCCGACATCGACGGAGAACGGTGCTATTCACAGCGCTTTTATGCGGTCCATCGATGATATACGACAGATGGTACGCCTGGTCGTCGCCAGTCTCGTGCTGGCTCTCCTGCTGGGAAGCGGTGCCGCGCCACTGGCGATGTCACAGCCGGCCGACGAGAGCATTGGCGTCCAGACGCCCGACAGGTTCGACCGGACGACGTTTCAGGTCACGCTGTATCAGAACGGGTCGGCGAAGTGGGCCATCCTCTACCGGACGCCGCTTGCAAACGACACTGAACAACAGCAGTTCGAGGAGTTTGCCCGGGAGTTCGAGCAGTCGGAGCAGCCACTGTACCAGAATTTCGTCGAGCAGTCGACGCTGCTGACACAGTACGGGACGAACGTGACTGGCCGGAACATGAGTGCGACCAACTACGACCGGTCGGCGACGGTCGACCCGCTCCAGAACACTGGAACCGTGCGGATGTCGTTCCGCTGGCGTAACTTCGCTGTCGTCGAGGGCGACGCAGTCGTGGTCAGCGACGTGTTCGACGGCGGGTTCTACATCGGGCCGAGCCAGTCGTTCGTCTTCGAGCGCGGCCCCGAGCTAGCATTCGCCGACGTCCAGCCGGCCCCCGCCTCACAGAGCGCCCCGGACTCGCTCGAAAACAGCGAGAGCGTCACGTGGAACGGCGAGCAGTCGTTCAACGACCGTCGGCCCTACGTGGAACTGCAGCCGCGCGAAACCGGGCAGAGCGCTAGTGCTGAGCAGCGCACCACGGCGGACGATGACACACCTGCCGAGGCCGCCGGCGGGCCATCGTGGATGCTCCCGGCCGCCATCGTCGGTCTCATTGTCGTCGCTGGTGGCGTGGCCGCGTGGCGGTCCGGCGCGCTGGGAGGGGTGTTGGGAACCGACGATGACGAACCACCCGCTCCGACGGCGTCGGCCACAGGCGGCACTGAGCAGCCATCGACGGCTTCCTCGGGCGATGCAATGGCGGACACCGACACCCCTGACGAACCGGCAGTCCCCGACGAGGAACTGCTCACCGACAGCGACCGCGTCCGCAAACTGCTGGAGGAAAACGGTGGCCGGATGAAGCAGGTCGACATCGTCGACAGCACCGACTGGTCAAAGTCGAAGGTGAGTATGCTCCTCTCTGACATGGAAGACGACGGCGACATCTCGAAGCTCAGAGTCGGCCGCGAGAACATCATCAGTCTCGCTGGTCAGGAACCCGACGCCGCAGGGTCACCGTTCGACGACGAGTGATACTGGCGGCTGTACGCCTGTGTCGCGTTTCGCTACCGCAGATATCTGGGAATAGTTACAGCTGACAGCATGATAAACCAGCACAGGGCGGGGCTGAAACGCAATGATTATACGTATCTCCTCGCTACGAACTTGTGTATGCTCCGTTGGTGTAGTCCGGCCAATCATATCACCCTCTCACGGTGATGACTAGGGTTCAAATCCCTGACGGAGCATTTCTCTCCGATTCAACGGATACACAGTTACTACGTTCTATGACCGACAGTATTTGTGTCTGCCAGTCCAATCAGGCGGTATGCGCGTCGCGGTAGTCACCGTCGGAGACGAACTGCTCAGTGGCAAGACGGTCAACACAAACGCTGCGTGGCTTGGACAACAACTCGCGGAGCGTGGCGTCACCGTCGGTCGGACGACGGTCGTCCCCGACGAGATCTCGGACATTGCCCGCGTGGTCAACGAGTATCACGCGGAGTTCGACGCCGTCATCGTCACCGGCGGCCTTGGACCGACGCACGACGACAAAACAATCGAAGCCGTCGCCGCGGCGTTCGGACGGGATGTCGTCGAGAGCGAGGACGCCATTGCGTGGCTGGAGGAACACGGCGGGTACACGCGCGACGACCTGACCGACGGAACGGGCGAGGTACCGGAGGGGTCCCGTGTCTTGCCCAACCACGAGGGGGTCGCGCCCGGTTGTGTCGTCGAGAGCTGCTATGTCTTGCCGGGCGTGCCGGGCGAAATGAAGCGGATGTTCGAGGAGGTCGCAGAAGAGTTCGCCGGCGAGCAGCGGTACGTTCGCACCGTCGACGCCGCTGAGCCCGAGAGCGCACTCCTTGACCGACTGGCAGAGGTACAGGAGCAGTTCCCGGTTAAGGTCGGGAGCTATCCGGGCGAGCACGTGACCGTCCGGTTCGAAGGGACAGAGGAGGAGCTAGTCGAGGAGGCGGCTGCGTGGTTCAGCGAACGCGTTGAGTCACCGACGGCAGAGTGACTACCGGTAGAGGTGGTTCAGCCAGAGAAACGTAAGCAGCAGGCCACCGAGCGTGATGGCCGCGCCGGACGCGTTGATAATCCCTGTCTGAACGCCGCTCTGGAGTACGACTGACATAGCTGTGCGTTCTGCGTGGGGTGGCTTGAAAGGCACGCTCCCGGGCCTCTTTTGCCGCGGGGTCGCGTAGTGACGCTGAATGCGACGAATCGGTGTCGTGGTCAACCCCATTGCCGGCATGGGCGGCCGCGTCGGCCTCAAAGGCACTGACGGGAAAGTCGCGGAAGCGCGCCGCCGCGGCGCGGAGCAACGCGCACCGGACCGCGCACGGACAGCGCTTGCCTCACTCGCCGAGGTCGGGACGGACGTGGAACTGCTCACGTACGGCGACCCGATGGGAGAGCGTCTCGCTCGTGAGGCGGGCTTCGATCCGACGGTCGTTGGCACTCCGGCGGGCGCTGATGAGACAGGCAGCGAGGACACCCGAGATGCGGTCCGAGCGTTCGTCGAGGCGGATGCGGACGTGATTCTGTTCGTCGGTGGCGACGGCACGGCTGTCGACGTGGCGACAACCCTCGACGACTTGGACGCGGCTATCCCGATTCTGGGCGTCCCGGCCGGTGTTAAGGTGTACTCCTCCGTGTTCGGCGTGTCGCCACGTGCGGCCGGGCGCATCGTGGCCCGCTTCTCCGAGACGGAGCGCGCGGAGGTCAACGATATCGACGAGGACGCCTTCAGAGGCGGGGAAGTGGTCACCGAACTCCGGGCCGTCGCGGAGGTCCCAGTCGCAGACCAGCGCCAGTCAGCCAAGCAGCTGGGCGGCGGCAGTGTCGAATCCCTCGCCGAGAGCGTCGCCAATGCCGCTGACCCGGATGTGACCTACGTCCTTGGACCGGGGAGTACTGTTGGCGCTATCAAAGAGGAACTGGGGTTCGATGGAACGACGCTTGGTGTAGACGTATGGCGCGACGGAGAGGTGCTCGCCCGCGACGCCGCCGAGTCGGACATCCTCGACGCCCTTGGTGACCGAAATGTCATCGTCGTTTCGCCTATCGGCGGGCAGGGGTTCGTGTTCGGTCGGGGGAACCAGCAGCTATCGCCGGCGGTCATCAGGCAGTGTGACCTCGAAGTGGTCGCCTCGCGGCGGAAACTAGACGGTATCGGCACCCTCCGTGTCGACACCGGCGACCCGGAATTAGACGCGGAACTGCGCGGCTGGCTGCGGGTCCGCGTCGGGCGGCACGAACGCAGACTCGTCGAAGTCGTCTGAAACTCCTACAGCCGATGACAGCAAGCCATGATATATCGCTCCCGGCATTTTATCATGTATAGTCAAGATTAAGGTATCTCACGCCCCACAAAGGACATATGGAAACCCGGAAAGTCCAGCGATTGGGACCGTCGACACTCGCGATGACGTTGCCGGCGGAGTGGGCCAGTGCGCACGATGTCGAGAAAGGCGACGAAGTGTCACTGCGGATGGGCGGCAAAGGCACGCTGACAGTCATGCCCGAGTCCGTCCAGACTGAGGAGTCAGAGGCTATCATCCACGCGGAGAATCTCGATGCCGCGTCCGTCGAGCGGGCTATCGTCGCCCAGTATGTGCTCGGTCGGCGCGTCATCCACGTCGAAGCCCCAGAAGGCGAGACGCTAGAATCGTCCCACATCAACGCCGTCTACAACGCCGAAACCCAGCTGATGGGCCTCGGCGTCATCGAGGAGACGCCGGACAGAATCGCGATTCGCTGCTCCGTCGACCCGGAGGACTTCACGCTCAACAACCTCCTCGAACGGCTGGAATCCACCGGCTCGACAATGCGAAACGAGGCGGTGAAATCCCTCGCCCACGGCAACCCCGACCTCGCTCAGCGGGCGCTCAACCGCGAGCGACAGGCCAACAAGATATTCGTCCTGCTGCTACGGCTCATCTTCACGGCCTACCAGAACCCCAACCTCGCGCGGGCTATCGGCCTCAACGACGGCTTCCCGCTCATCGGCTATCGGTCGATTGCGAAGAACCTCGAACTGACGGCGGACAACGCCGAGGACATCGCCGAGATCGCCCTGGAGACCGAGGACCACTCGCTCAACGTCGACAGCTCCACGATGCGCCGCATCCGCGAGTTTACCGACCAGGTCAACGACATCACCGAGCTGGCGGTGCAGGCGGCTGTCGACCGTAACTACGACACCGCGATTCAGGTCCGAGAACTGTACAAGGATATCGGCGACAAGGAACACGAAATCCTCGACGACCTGCCGGAGATGGACAACGAGGCGCTACTGGAAGTGCGTGAAGTGCTTGTCAGCCTCCAGCAGACCGCCGAGTTCGCGGTCCGGAGCGCAGAGATCGCGACGAACCTCGCGCTCAACGAGGAGTCCGAGCACACGACAATCGAGTGAGGCGGCTCCCGCTGCCCGCAGTTGCGGTTCGCAGCGACAGTCCTGTTTTCCGACTCTACCACGTAATTTGGCAGTTTCACTACCACGATCGGTTGCTGTGAAAAACACCTGCACCTTTCATCGGACATCGTGAACGGTCCAGTATGAAGCGGCCTGTCGACCCATCGACACCCGTTCATATCGCCGTCAAAGAGACCATCGCGGCACTTGAGGACTGCCACCCTACACAACTTGGGAGCCTTGAGATGGTCGTTGACGGTGAACGACTGGACGCGGTGCTGGATGCCCCGTCAGAGGAGTTACCGATGCTGTTCCAGTACTGTGGCTATACGGTATCAGTCGATGACACGGGGACACTCTGTGTCGAGAACTGAGGGAGCAGACTACTATCGGCTACCCGAGGAGGCCGCCATCGTCTGTCTCGGTTTCAGTCGGCGTGGCCGTCTCCGTCGGGGTCGCTGTGGGTGTCTCGGTCGTCGTCGTGGTTTCCGTTTCCGTCTCTCCGTCGTCGAGCAGGCCGTCATCCGTCTCTGTGTCCCCACTGTCCAGTAATCCGCCGTCTGTTTCGGTTTCCGCGGGTGTTGGGGTTGCAGTCGCGCTGTCGGCTGTCGAACGGTCGGACCCATTGCTGGAGTCGTCAGCAGTCCCATCACCGGTCGGGTGCTGCGCCTTGGTGCCGAAGATATCTGTCTCTATCTCCTGCTGGTAGTCAATAGAGTCTAGGTCAACTCTGAACTGCTCGTTGTCGCCCTCAAGCACGAGGTGAACCGCCTCGGGGTCAAGCCCCGAGGCTTCCCGTGGTTTAGTCGGACACTCCCATCCGACCATCGGCCTGATAGCCTCGAACGGTCGGTTGGGTCACGGTCGGGGCGTCCACGGCCCCCGATGCCCGCCGTCGCACCTTCCGAACAACGGGAAGGCTGTTGAGAGCAGGCACATTCCAATCGAGTTTCTTCACGCCTTTCACGGCGATGTTGACGCTTGCACCACGGTCGCTGTGGTCTTGATGCCCACAGTCCCAACAATTGAACCGTTTCTTGTTACGGTTCGCACGTTCCGTGTGTCCGCACATCGGACACCGTTGGCTCGTGTACTCGGGGTTAATCCACGCAGTCGGGATACCCTCGAACGACGCCTTGTACGACGTATAGAACTGGAGGGCGCGGAACGGAAGGTGGTGCAAGCGTCGGTTCATCCGCGTGCCGTAGTCGATACTGTCGCGCATCTCTTTGAGGTCTTCAAAGACGATGCACGGCTTCTCGAACTGACGACTCCACTCCACGATGTGTCGAGACACCTTGTGGAGTCGGTCACGGACGAACCGTTCCTCACGCCCTTCCAGCGTGTCGTGGATGCTGTCTTTCCCCGCGTTCTGGACGCGCTTCCGCATCGTGAAGTAGCGGTGGCGCTCGAACTTGATTTCGGGGAAGTCAATAACCAACGAGTCCTCAATGCCATCCTCGGAGAGAGCGGTGAGAGCCACGTTGTCTTCGTTCACGTCCACACCGACGACCGTCCGCGAGTCCTGCTTGTCTCGAACGGTCTGTTCGGTGTTGGTGACGTTGACGTGCAACTCAGCGTTGTCGTTGTGGAACAGGGCTTCCGCCGTCCCAATCTTCCACTCATCGCTTTCGAGTGCGGTCTGGAGAATGTCGAGGTTGGCGTCACTCCCTTTGAGGACGCCCGTGACGTGCTTGTACGGCTTCGCGCTGATGCGGAACGCCACGTCGCCGTCGTCGGTGAGCGACAGGTTGTACCCCTCCTCGTAGTTCGCTCGGAGGGGGTACGCGCCGTCCTTGGTGTGACTGGGTTTGCCGAAGTCGTCGTACTCGTAGTAGTTCTCCATCGCGCCGAGTGCTTTGGCGACGACGCGCTGTGTCGTGTTTTTCACGAGGTTGGCGTCGTCGGCTACACGGTCGGGAATCGCGTCCCAGTCGACGCCTTGCTTGGCGAGACGGATGGTTTCGTTGTACACCGACCGCGCTTCGAGGGTGGCGTCGTACAGCAGGCTCTCGTTGTCACTCTGGATGTCGAGTTGGAAGTCCAGCGTCTTGACGAGTGCCTGTGAGTCGGTCATTCCTGCTCGTTGGGTTGGACGTGACGGTAGTGGAGGAGGAGCGTGCGGAGTACGCTGTCGAAACTCGTGTGGCCCTCCTCGTCCTTGAGTTCGTCAAGGTCGTCGTACACGGTGTCGGATACCTTGAGTTGTTTCGTCACGTCTACCCCTTGTTCTTCCACAGTTAAAAGTTCACTTGTGGTAGTCTGTGAGTCACTTCAGAGAATACTTTCGATTGGTCGTTGTATTGGTATGTATGGGCGAGAAGCGGTCGAACCACACGGTGTACAACATTAACTACCACTTCGTGTGGTGTCCGAAGTACCGCCACACCATTCTCGAACCAATCGAGGATTCGCTGGAAGCGAGTTTCCGTGCCATGTGCGACGAGTACGGCTACGAGATACTGTCGCTCCACATCTCACCCGACCACGTACACCTGTTCCTGTCAGCCCACCCGAAGCATGCGCCGAGCGAGATTGTGCGAACGGTCAAGAGCATCACGGCGCGGGAGATGTGGGAACAGTACGAGTCGTACTTGGAGGAGTATCTGTGGGGAGGTGGGTTCTGGGAGGAATCGTACTACGTGGGGACGGCGGGTGATGTTTCGACCGACACGATTGAGCAGTATATCGAGCGAACGGAACACGTTTAACGGGGCTTACGGCCTTCACCCTCGGGGTCAAGCCCCGAGGCACTCGGCCTGCTCCGCCTGTAGAGGTCTGTCTGTTGATTTCGCTGGAGATGGGTCACCCACCAGCGGTCTAGATTCTCGTTCTGGATAGCGGTGTTCGCTTCGAGTGTCGTCTTCTCGCCTGGGTTGAGGACGTAGCCACGATCCGTTTCGCCCTCGCCGACGGTCACGTCGTTCATCCGAATGGTGTAGCCGACTTTGGTGATTGTGTAAGGGTACGGCTTTGGGTTGTACACGTCGAAGGCAAGGTTCAGTGGTGTCTCGGACTGGGTGAGGTTCTCCTGGTCCCACGCGCCGCGGGTCTCGTTGATGTAGAGGACGGGGTCCGACACGAGCGGCTGGTCTGCCTCAACGGGCCGCGTCTCGGTGGAGTTGAACTGGCTGAGGAGGTCCGTCTCGATAGTTCGTTCCTGACTGAAGGACACTGACTGTCCGCCGAGCATCGAGGACGTGACGGTGGCGTCGATACCTACTGTCGTCGTCTCGCCGTTGTCGATGTGAGTGACCCACCACGGCGGGATACGGTCGTTTTGCATGTCGGTGGTGAACTGTAGCGTCGAGTTGCCGGTGCCGAGACCGATGCCCTGCCTGTCGCCCTGTGCCATCTCTACGCCGTTCATTGAGACCGTGTAATTGAGTCCGACGCCGCCCAGCTGGACGCCGACCGGGTTGGGATTGGTCACGGTCAGGTCCGTCGCCACGGTAGTCGTCTGGTTCGAGACACCTGCGAAGTGATTGTCCACCGACGCGACACTGGGCGTGCCCAGGACGCCGAGTGCGACGCTGCCCCCCGCGACAGCAGCGACTGCGACAACCAGCACGCCAACTATTTTCAACCGACCCATAGTTGCACATCCATCTCCCATGGGGAGGTATATGTTCTGTGGCTCCAGCCCGAATGAACTAAGTGGGCAACACCGAAAGCGTCGTACATGAGTTCCAAGGCGTCCAAAAGCGACATGGGGACGGGCCTGGCCCTACTGTTCGGGCTCGTCTCTGTCGGCGCGGCCGTGGTCACAGCAACAAACAGCTATAACTACGCGATTCTGCACGCACAGGAACTTGAGACGGGGAACCTGCTCGTGACATCTGGCGGCGCATTCGGGCTTGCGATGCTGGCCGCGGCCGTGGCAATCGTGGCGATCCACGCCTACGACGCCTGATACTGGTATCAGCCGCAAGACTGTGAAGGGAACCGTTAAAAACGCAGAGACCGTATCTCTTGTATGGCCGATTACAGCGAGGAAGACCGACGCATTCTCGAATATCTCCGGGACAGCGTCTCGCGTGGAGAGAGCTACTTCCGCGCGAAGAACATCGCTGAGCAGCTCGGCCTCTCGTCGAAGCAAGTGGGAGCGCGGCTGCCACGCTTAGCTGAAGAGGCCGACGAAGTCGAAATCGAGAAGTGGGGCCGAGCGCGGTCGACGACGTGGCGCGTCACGCCGACCGGATAGCCCCCGTCGGGTTTTACGCACTGTGACAATCGGTGGATTCATCGGCCAGTAGTCCTCAGTACCTTCCATGACTGTCCGGGTCGAACGAACGATGACTGTGCCGGCCACACCGGAACGTGTCTGGGAATTCATCACCGACCCGGATAAACGGGCCCGGCCAATTAGCGTCGTCACTGACTGGGAAATCATCGACGACACACACGCAAACTGGTCGATTGAGCTCCCAATTCCGGTGGTCAGTCAGACAATGACGGTAAAAACTGAGGACGTCGAACAGCGCCGCCCGGAGTACGCCCGCTTTATCGGTCGCTCGAAGGTGATGACCGTCCAGGGCGAGCACGAACTCGAAGAGACGGCCGACGGCGGGACGAAACTGACGAACCGGTTCATCGTCGACGGCAAACTCCCCGGCGTCGAGCGGTTTTTCAAGCGGAACCTCGACGATGAGATGCAAAACCTCGAACAGGCGCTGCGGGACGACCTCGAAGTCGAAGTATGAGGCTCACGCTTGCCCAGACAGACGTATCGTCGGATTCGGTGACCGAGAACGTCAGTCGCGCGACGACCGCCATCAGGGACGCGGCCGCGGAGGGCGCGGACCTCGTTGTGCTCCCGGAACTGTTCAGCATCGGGTACTTCGCCTTCGACCGCTACGCTCGCGAGGCGGAGGGACTGAACGGCGAGACGCTCAGCCAGGTTCGCAGCGTCGCCGCGGACCACGACGTGGCGGTGCTGGCCGGCAGCGTCGTCGAGGACCTCGCGGCCAGCGCTGACAGCGGGTTCGACGTGCCCGCGGATGAGGGGCTGGCCAATACTGCTGTATTCTTCGACCGCGACGGGGAACGCCGGGCGGTGTATCGCAAGCACCACCTGTTCGGCTACGACTCTGCGGAATCCCAGTTACTGGAGCCGGGTGAGACGGTTCCGACTGTCGACTTTGAGGAATTCACCATCGGAGTCACCACCTGCTATGACCTCCGGTTCCCCGAGCTGTATCGCCACCTCGTCGACGAAGGTGTGACGCTGACGCTCGTGCCCAGTGCGTGGCCGTATCCGCGCGTCGAACACTGGAAACTGTTCGGTCGCGCCCGTGCCGTCGAGAACCAACTGTACGTCGCCGCGGCGAACGGCGTCGGACAGTTCGAGGAGGCGGAACTGCTGGGGCGGTCGACGGTGTACGACCCGTGGGGGACGACACTCGCCAGCGCTGACGACCACCCGGCGCTGGTGACTGCCACCCTCGACCCGGCGCGCGTCGAGCAGGTCCGCGAGGAGTTCCCGGCGCTTGCTGACCGCCGGACGGACTGGCCGTAACTGCAGTCGCTGTTTGACAAAAAGCGGTTTTTGAGCGTTCGCCGTCATTATACTGCTCTCAGAACGAGTACGTCCCGTATGGCTTCCCGAATCAGGGTCCTCGCTGTCGTCGGTCTCCTCTTGCTGGCCGGCTGTACCGGCATGGGCGGAAGTGGCGATGCGGGCGAGGCACAGGGCGGCGGCGATGGCGCACAGATGTCCAGCGGCGGCGACGGGTCGAGTCAGCCCGTCGAAGCGGATTCCAAGGCGAGCGCTGGCGATAGCGAAAACATTCAGGCCGGCGACGCGGCGGCCGACCGGGCAATCATTCGCAACGGACGGATGGTGGTCGAAGTGGAGAACTACTCCGCGACAGCCAATGCAATTGCCGCTCGCGCTCGCACGTCCGGCGGATACGTGAGCGACTCGAACCGCGAACTCCACCGTGACGACGGCGAGACGTGGTACACCGGCTACATCGTCGTCAGAGTGCCAAGCGAGGAGTACGAGCCGACGCAGTCGATGGTGAGCAAGCAGGGAACGGTCCGCTCCGAGGAAACAACGACGAAAGACGTGACCGACAAACTGGTCGACCTCGAAGCGCGATTGACCAACCTCCGGGAGCGCCGCGACCGACTGCGGACCTTCTACGAGCGAGCTAACAGCACGGAGGAACTGCTCCGCATCGAAGAGGAACTGTCGTCGGTTCAGAGTGACATCGAACGCCTCGAAGCACAGAAGCGCTCGCTCGAACAGCGGGTCGCCTATTCGACGCTGCGCGTCGAGATCCATGAGCCAGCGCCCGAGCCGTCGGCCCAGCAAGTGCCGTACCACGAGCAGTCGCTTGTCGCTGCGTTCCTCTCGTCAGTGACCGACGTGTACGTGTTCACTCGTGGGCTGCTGGTGACCGCCGCGAGTCTCGCGCCGTGGCTCGTCGTCCTCGCCGTCCCAGTCGTCGGCGGCCGCCGACTCCTCCGCGGTCGGTCGCTCTCGGTGCTGGGCCGACGTGGCACGTCTGAATCGGCCATAGAAGACGGCGACGACGGCAGTAGCGACCCACAGCAGGAACCAACTCCCGAACCGACTGATGAGTCGCCCGACGACGACGCGTAGCCGAAACCCGACACCGGGCCTTTTTTGCGTGTGCACTCGCTACGAGTACCTGCCGGCAAGGCGCTTTTCACGTCGATGCCGGCGCTAACGCCCGTCTCGCTGCTCGGCCACTCGGCGTCGCTCGTCCGCCAAGGCTGTCCGGACAGCCTTTTCACTCCTCTCCCGGAGTCGACCCTTTCGCCTCTCCTCGTCTTTCGGATACTACCGACGAAGCGCTCCCGCTCAGCGGATAGTCCGACCAAGATTCCCAGCGAGCCACGCGAGCTACCGCGTGCGTTCCCGTTCAAGCGCTTCGCTGAAGTGTGCTGGTGTGATCTCCACTTCCTCAGCGTTCTCGGTGGCTTCTTCTGGTCCGTAGGCGGACGCGACCTCCCGGATAGCCAGCATTGACGCTTCGCGGACGACGGCCTCCAGCTCTGCGCCAGAGAAGCCGTCGGTCTTTTCGGCAAGGTCCTCGATATCGGTGTCAGCGGCGAGTGGCTTCCCGGCGGTGTGGACGGCGAGAATCTCTTCGCGGGCGTCACGGTCGGGGTTCGGGACCTCGACGTGCTGTTCGAGGCGACCCGGTCGCAGGAGCGCATCGTCGATCATGTCCCGGCGGTTAGTCGCAGCCAGTACGACCAGATTGGGGTTCTCGGTGATGCCGTCGAGTTCAGCGAGCAGCTGGGAGACGACGCGCTCGGTGACTTCGTTGCCCTGACCGCGGTGGCTGGCGATGGCGTCTATCTCGTCGAGGAAGATGATGCTCGGCGCAGTCTGGCGGGCGCGTTCGAACAGTTCCCGGACCGCTTCCTCGCTCTCGCCGACGTAGCGGTCCATGATTTCGGGGCCGGCGACGTGGATGAAGTTCACGTCGCTCTCGCCGGCGACGGCCCGAGCGAGCAGGGTTTTGCCGGTCCCCGGCGGGCCATAGAGTAGAATGCCGCTTGGCGGGTCGGTGTTCGTCGCGGTGAACAGTTCACCGTACGACAGCGGCCACTCGATGGTCTCGGTCAGCGTCTGCTTGACCTCGGCCAGCCCGCCCACATCGTCGAAGGTCGCCGTCGGCGACTCGGCGACATACTCCCGCATCGCACTGGGGTCGACCGTTGCAAGCGCGGTCTCGAAGTCGTCCTGGTGGACATCGCCATCATCGCGGTCGGTCCGGAGCGCGGCCATCGCGGCCTCAGTAGTCAGTGATGCGAGGTCAGCCCCGACGAAGCCGTGGGTCTGTGCGGCGATCCGGTCCAGATCCACGTCGTCGTGCAGCGGCATGTCCCGCGTGTGGACGTCCATAATCTCGCGGCGGCCGTGCTCGCCGGGGACGCCGATTTCAATCTCGCGGTCGAAGCGGCCACCGCGGCGCAGCGCCGGGTCGATGGCGTCGACGCGGTTCGTCGCGCCAATGACGACGACGCGGCCCCGGTCTTCGAGGCCGTCCATCAGCGTAAGCAACTGGGCGACGACCCGGTTCTCCATGTCGGCGTCCTCGTCTCGGGAGCCAGCGATGGAGTCGATCTCGTCGACGAAGAGGATGGCAGGCGCGTTCGCTTCGGCTTTCTCGAAGGCCTCGCGGAGCCGTTCCTCGCTTTCGCCCTTGTATTTCGAGACGATTTCGGGGCCCGAGATGGTGTCGAAGTAGGCGTCGACCTCGTTGGCGACGGCGCGGGCGATGAGGGTCTTCCCCGTCCCGGGCGGGCCGTGCAGCAGGACCCCGCTTGGCGGGTCGATACCCAGACGGCGGAACTCCTCGGGCTCCGAGAGCGGCATCTCTATCATCTCGCGGATGCGATCCAGTTCCTCGTCGAGGCCGCCGATGTCCTCGTAGCTCACCCCGGACTCTGTTTCGGCGGTCGGCGTGTTCGTTGTTGTTGCCTCGTCGGATGACGACTGGCCCGCGCCGCTGCCGCCGTCGAGTCCCGGCAGCACGGTCACCGCTGTCGCGTCGGTAACCCGGACCGGCCCCGACGGAGACGTTTTGCGGACGAGGAAGGTCCCCAATCCATCGATGTGCGTCCGTTCGTCGGCCTGAATAATCTGGTCGACGAGACGCTTCCTGACCAGACTCTCATAGTCCTCGCTCCCCGGCATCGGTTCGACCGGCTGGACGGCGATTTCGGTGGCCTCTGAGACCGACCCGCTTGTTACTGTGACAGTGTCGCCGATGTTGACGCCGGCGTTCGCCCGAGTGTCCGAATCGATACGGACAAACGAGCCGTCATCGTCAGCCGGCCAGACTTTCACGACAGTCATGTCATCCCCGTCGATGATGACGGGCGACCCGCTCAGCACGCCCAATTCAGTCCGTGCGGACTCCGGCAGTCGTGCGATACCGCGCCCGGCGTCGCGCTTGTTCGCACCCTCGACGGTGAGTTCGACACCGGCCTCAGTGGACCCGCTCATGCCGCCTTCTTGCAATCCGACTCCCTTGAGGGTTCCCGTTGTGTTGCGGGAAAATAATATACGGACGGCAATTCGAGGTTCTGATATGGTTGTCCAAACTGAGCGAGACGAGGTCATGTGGTACAAGTGCGAGACCTGTGGCCTGATGTTCGACGACCAGAACGACGCGCGCCAGCACGAGGAGAACTGTGACGACGAAGACCCGTCCTACATCCAGTAACGGTCCTCGCCCCGCAGTCGCGCCTGTCCCACCGTAGTCTCACCCCTCGACGATTTCGTAGCTCCGCTCGCCGAGTTCGTCCTCCTCGAAGACGAACACCCGGCCGTTCGTCACGTCGTAGTCCACCTCGACCGCCGTCCGCATCTGATTATCCCGGACCGTGACTCCCGGGAACAGTTCGTCCTCCTCACCGTCGTCAAGAATGACCCGTCCGACGCCCGTTTCTTCGAGAATGTCGTCGTGCGTCCGGAGGTCGTTGACGTACACGAGGATACCTGACGTCTCCGTCTTGTCGGTAATCAGGACGTGTGTGTCTTTTCCCGGCGCAGTTTGGATACTCCCCTCGACCGTCGTTGGGACGCCGTGATAGAACGCCTGGCGGCCGTCGAGGTACTCCACGACGACGCCGTCCTCGGTTAATTCGACCGAGACGGTGTCCGGTGCGATGTCCGACCGGTTGCTCATACCAGCCCTTCCGGCGGCGCGCTCAAAAGTGACGCGTTGTCGGTCTGGGTCGAGTGACCGTCCTGCAATCCCACAGACAGGGTGCGAAAGGGACTAGTGACTCGCCTGTCTCCGTCTCACCATGACGAAGACCCTCGTCGTCGGGCTTGACGGAGCGAGCTGGGAACTGCTCGACCCGTGGATCGAGGCCGGCGAGCTCCCGAACCTGGCCGCGCTGCGGGACACCGGCACCTGGGCGGGGACGCGGAGCTGTCTGCCGCCAGTCACGTTCCCGAACTGGAAGTGTTACTCCTCGGGTAAGGACCCCGGCGGGTTCGGCGTCTTCTGGTTCGAGAACGTCGACCTCGCCGCGGGCGAGATCAACGTGATGAACGGCGGCGACTACGACACCGCCGAGCTGTGGGACTACCTCAACGACGAGGGGCAGTCGGCTGGCGTCGTCAACATGCCGACGATGTACCCCCCGCGGGACATCGACGACCTCGTGGTTGCCGGTGGCCCGGACGCCGTTGAAGGGGAGTACCGCTCGATCAGTTCCGGCTACACCTCGCCGCCGGAACTGGCCGAGGAACTCGAATCGCGGTTCGACTACAGCGTCCACCCGGACCCGCTGCTGTCCTCGAACGACGAGCGCGGCGCGGAAGTCGAGGCCATTCTGGACCTGCTGGAGAAGCGCTTCGAGGTTGCCACGACACTCATGGACGAGCGGGACCTCGATTTCGTCCACGTCACGCTGTTCTATCTCAACGTCCTGCATCACTTCTTCTGGGACGACGAGCCGAGCCTGCGCGCATGGAAAATCGTTGATGAGTGGGTCGGCCGGCTCGACGACCGCGAGGACCTGAATCTCGTCCTGATGTCCGACCACGGCTGTGACGCGACTCAGACGGAGTTCTACATCAACGAGTGGCTGGCCGAGAACGGCTACCAAGTCCGGGACACGAGCGTCGACGCCGTGCTCACCCGAATCGGGCTCGACCGAGAGAACCTGCTCGCGGTCGCAAAGCGGGCTGGACTGGTCGACATACTTGCCCGCGTCGTCCCCGAGTCTATCCAGCAACTCGTCCCGCAACGCGACGGCGTCAAACGGGACCGAAAGCTCGAAGCCATCGACCTGGAACAGACGAAGGTCGTCGCCAGCGGGCAAGGGCCGGTGTACATCAATCCCCGATTCGACGTGGAATCGGTCCGTGAGTCGCTGATGGCCGACCTCAGCGAGGTCGAAGACGAGCACGGGCCGCTGTTCACTGACGTGTACAGAGGCGAGGACGTGTACAACGGCCCCTACGTCGACGCCGGCCCGGAGGTCGTCGTCGACCAGCGCCCGGGCGTCCACGTCAACGACGGCATCGGCGGCGGGACCATCCAGAGCGGCCCCGACCGCTGGGCGGCCGAGAACACACCCTACGGCATTTTCGCCGCCAGCGGGCCGGACTTCGAGCCACAGGGCGAACTCGACAGAATCAGCATTCTCGATATCGCGCCGACGGTGCTGGCCGCCCACGGCTGTGCTATCCCGACTGATATGCGCGGCGAAGTGCTCCCGGTGTTCCCTGAGGACCCCGCCATCGGCGAACGTGACCCGCTCAGTATCGAGGACGCCCTCGGAAGCGATGACGGCGACGCAGTCGAGGACCGCCTGAAGCAACTGGGATACATGGAGTAGCCACCTCCGTGAGAGCGACTGGCGGTGAATGAGTGAACCCAATGGGATAAGTAGCCGCTCCCGATACACTCCGGTATGGTTAGCATCGATCTGAACAACAGCCAGCGAACGATGCTTACGACGCTGGTAAACAGGTATCAACAGACCGGTGAGGCGGTTACCGGCGAGACAATCGCGGAGGAGATCGACCGGAACCCCGGAACGGTACGGAACCAGATGCAGAGTCTGACCTCGCTGGGACTTGTCGAAGGTATTCCCGGCCCGACGGGCGGCTACAAGCCGACGTCCGAGGCATTCGACGCAATCGACCGCCAGCAGATAGACGAGGCAGAGAGCGTCGTCGTCGCCCACGACTACGACCGGGTCGACGTCACCGTCGAGGAAATTAATTTCACGAACGTTCACGACCCGGAGAAGTGCCGCGCCCGGTTCCACCTCCAGAGTTCGGTGCAGGATTTCAGTGAGGGACAGGCCGTCATTCTCGGCCCGACGCCGATATCGAAGCTCGTCGTCGCCGGGACAGTTGTCGCTGTCGACGAATCGAACAGCGAAATCCTCCTCGACGTCGCGAAAATAGAAGGGCCTGTAGAAGAACCGGAAAAATAACCGTTCCGTGCGACCACGCAGCGTGCTGTAGCGCTTTCAGGGATCGACGCGGTCGATCCACAGCGTCGGCGTCTCTATCTCGTCTTCGGTGGGGAGGGTGTCCGGCGAATCCCAGACGCGTCCGGCCGCAGCGACGCCGCGGGCGTCGGCGACCGTGTCGAAGAACGCCTTCCCGCGTTCGTACTGCTGGCGTTTCATTCCGAGGCCGAGCAGTCGGCGCATGAGCGACGCGATGGGGCCACGTCCCTGTCGGCGCTCGTCGACTTTCCGCCGCAGGTCGTCGTACTCGTCGTCGAAGGCACGGTCCATCAGCAGTTCCGCGTACCCTTCGACGGCAGTCATCGTCGTATCGAGTTCGCCAAGCGTTGTGCGGTCGATGTTGCCGTCGGTGAGGTTGTCGATGGCGTCCTCCATCGCCGTTTCGAGGTGGTCGGACAGCCACGGGGCCGCGCCGAACTCCGCCGCGTGTGTGACCTCGTGGAATGCAATCCAGCGGCGGAAGCGGTCCCGCTCGACGTTCAACTGGTCGGCGACCCGGTGGATGTTGGGGCGCACGAAGTACAGCGCGTGGGCGTCGTTGTCCGCGAGCAAGACGGGGTCGTACTGGCCCAAGACGTTGTTTCCAAGAAACGACAGCGCAACGGCCATCGATCCGGTGTTGACGACGCGGGCGATGCCGGGCATATACTCGGCCTGCTGTTCTATCGGCTCCATCACGCGGCTGAACGTGGCGACGTTGGCGTCGATCCAGTGATGCCGGTTCTGGATTTCGACGGTTTCGGGAAGATCAAAGGCAAGTTCGCCGACCTCCCGGACGCGATCCCGTGCGTCCCGAACGTCGGTCGCGTAGCCGTCGCGTTCGGGCGTCTCGACGGTGAGGTCACCCGTGTCTGTGGCACCCTTCGCGGCGTCGGCGACAGCACTCCAGTCGATGGGGCCGTCGCCGGTCGCGCTGGCGACAGCCTGAACGCTGTGGTATAATCCCATACGTCTGAAATGTGGCGGGACAAAATAGGCCTTCTCCCTGTGAAAACGACCACTAGCGTTCGGTTCGTTGCTCGCTGTGGCACGAGACGTGGCCCTACAGCGCTTCGTCGCTGTCGTCATCAGCGGCAGACCCGCCGAAATACAGGCGCAAAACGAGCGCGACAACTGCGACGACACCGAGGACCGCGAGCGCGATGCGACCGATGCTGGGGCCACTGCCGCCTTCTGCGTCCGTTTCGTCGCTCGCTTTTTCCGTCTGGGACCGCGACCACCGCGATTTGCGCTCCGATTCGTCGTCATCGTCAGCAGCGCTGAATGGGGCGTTCGCAGTGAACTCCGCGCCGTCGAGATGCAGTTCGAGGAAGGTGAATTCTGCCATACTGACAGTTCGATACCGCGACTCTTAGCCGTGGCGGTACCGGGACCACGCTGGGATGGTCGTAGACCGTCTGCCGTCCGTTGATTTCATCACCACGGGGCGATTATGCTCCATATGGACACACGACGACGAGAGTTCCTTGAATCGCTGCTGACAACGCCCGGCCCGTCTGGATACGAGGCCGACAGCCAGCGGGTGTGGCTCGACTACGTCAGTGAGTTCGCTGACGAGGTCCGAACGGACGACTACGGGAACGCTGTCGCGAAGGTCGAGGGCGGCGACACGACCGTTGCGCTCGCGGGCCACGGCGACGAAATCGGGTTCATCGTTCGGGACTTCACAGACGACGGCTTCGTCAAACTGGGCCGCATCGGCGGCTCTGACAAGACCGTCTCACGCGGGCAACACGTCACTATTCACACGGCTGACGGTCCCGTTTCGGGTGTCGTGGGACAGACTGCGATTCACCTCCGGGATTCGGACGACGATTCAGTCCCCGAAATCTCCGAACAGCACGTCGACGTTGGGGCAGTGGACGGCGACGAGGTAGAATCGCTCGTCGACCGCGGCGACCCGGTGACATTCGTCCAGACGCTGAGTGAACTGGAGAACGGCCGCCTCGCTGCACGGGGGATGGACAACCGTATCGGCATCTGGGCGGCCGCTGAGGGACTCCGCCGCGCAGCAGAGTCAGATGCGGACGCAACGGTGTACGCTGTTTCGACGGTGCAGGAAGAAGTCGGCGTACAGGGTGCGAAGATGGTCGGATTCGACCTCGCGCCCGATGTCGCCATCGCAGCGGACGTGACGCACGCAACGGACGCACCGGGCTCGCCGGGCAAAGCCGCGACGGGTGTGGAACTCGGCGAGGGACCGGTCGTTGCCCGCGGGAGCGCGAACCATCCGGTCGCCGTCGATGCGCTTCGAGAAACGAGCGACGCCGAGGACATTGACATCCAGTTACAGGCGACCGGTATCCGGACCGGGACCGACGCGGACGCTTTCTACACCTCCCGCGGTGGGATTCCGTCAGTCAACGTCGGCCTGCCGAACCGCTACATGCACACGCCGGTCGAAGTCATCGACCCGGACGACCTCGACGCGCTCGCAGACCTGCTGGCTGGCTTCGCCGTCCGAGCGGCCGAGCAAGCGCCCTTTAGCGTCGACGTGTAGGATATCTGAACGCTCTCGCGCGCCATCAGACAAACGGTACGTTTAAGCGGCCATCACTATCCAAACCGTACATGAGTGGACGACCGCTAGATGTACTCGAAGCGTCCCTCGGTGAGACAGTCACCGTACAGCTGAAGGGTGGCGAACTGTTCGAGGGGGAACTCACTGGCTACGACCAACACATGAACCTCGTCGTCGAGGATGAAGACACAACGATTATACGCGGCGATAACGTCGTCTCAATTACTCCATGACTGGCGCAGGAACTCCGAGTCAGGGCAAGAAAAACACCACGACGCACACGAAGTGTCGACGGTGTGGTGAAAAGTCGTATCACACGAAAAAGAAGGTCTGCTCGTCGTGCGGTTTCGGCAAGTCGGCCAAGCGGCGTGACTACGAGTGGCAGTCGAAAGCAGGCGAATAACACACTCAACACAAATGCACGAGAAGTGCGGCGTTGTTGGCATCTCTTTGGAGGACCGTGACGCCGCCCGACCGCTTTACTACTCCTTGTACGCGCTCCAGCACCGCGGCCAGGAATCGGCCGGCATCGTCACCCACGACGGGTTCCAGCAGTACAGCCACGTCGAAATGGGACTCGTCGGTGACGCATTCGACCCCGGCGATCTGGAGGCGCTCAACGGCTCGAACGGTATCGGCCACGTCCGATACCCGACTGCCGGGAGCGTCAACGCCTGCTGTGCCCAGCCGTTCTCCGTCTCGTTCAAGTCGGGGTCGCTGGGACTGTCCCACAACGGGAACCTCGTCAACGCTGACGAGATCGGCGACGAACTGGCTGACCTCGGCCACGCCTTTACCTCCGATGGCGACACCGAGGTCATCGCCCACGACCTCGCGCGTAATCTCCTCGAGGAGGATCTGGTTCGGGCTGTCAAGCGGACGATGAACCGCATCCACGGGTCGTACTCTTTGACCATCATGCACGACGAGACGGTCCTCGGCGTGCGCGACCCGCAGGGGAACCGGCCGCTGTGTATCGGCGAACTCAAGGACGGCTACGTCCTCGCCTCCGAATCAGCCGCCATCGATACGCTCGACGGCGAACTGATCCGGGACGTCAAGCCCGGCGAACTCGTCGTCCTGCACGCCGACGGCACCGGCTACGACACCTATCAGCTCGTCGAACCGGAGAACACGGCCAATTGCTTCTTCGAACACGTCTACTTCGCGCGACCGGACTCGACCATCGACGAGAACCTCGTCTACGAGGTCCGGCGCGAACTCGGTCGGAAACTCTGGGAGGAGTCCGGCGTCGAGTCGGACGTGGTGTTGCCGGTGCCCGACTCCGGGCGTGCGTTCGCCTCCGGATACGCTGAGGCCGCACAGGACGACGGCTCGGACATCGAGTTCGCCGAAGGGCTGATGAAAAACCGGTACGTCGGCCGTACGTTCATCATGCCGACGCAAGACGAACGCGAGCGGGCTGTCCGACTGAAGCTCAACCCCATCAAGTCCACAATCGAGGGCAAAAGCGTCACCATCATCGACGACTCTATCGTCCGCGGGACCACCTCGACGCAACTGATCAAGTTGCTGAAGGATGCCGGTGCCGAAGAGGTCAACGTGCGCATCGGCGCGCCGCCCATCGTCGCTCCGTGTTACATGGGTATCGACATGGCCTCCCGCGACGAACTCATCGCCGGGAATCAGTCCGTCGAGGAAATCCGCGACGAAATCGAGGCGGACTCGCTGTCGTATCTCTCTATCGACGCCATCGCGGAAACGCTGGACAAGAGCCGGACTGACCTCTGTCTCGGCTGTGTCACCGGCGAATACCCCTACGACATCGAGGGCGAGGCGACGGACCGCGACGTTGTCCGCCCGGATATCGGGACCCAATCGAGCCCGGCTGACGACTAGCGTCGTCGGTGCTGCACAGCACTACATTTTTGCCTACTCCGAGTGAGGCGTTGCCCATGCCAGGGCCGTCCTTTTTCGCGACCGACCGAACCGCCCTCCGGTCCCCGGAGCGAGACGACCTCAACTGGATACAGCACGTCTTTCACAACGAGCAGGTCTGGGGCTTGGGGACGTACGCCCGCCCGCCGACCACCGACCAGATGGAAACATACTACGAAGAGACGCTTTCCGACGAGGACTCGGTCCATCTACTGGTCTGTATCGACCCGGCCGGGAGTCCCGGCCCGGTCGAGGAGCGGACCGAGCCGGTCGGACTCGTCGCTATGACGGACCACGACACGGAGCGCGGCACAGCCGAACTGGCATACTGGCTTGACCCGGACGCTTGGGGTCAAGGGTACGCCACTGAGGCGGCGGGCAGGCTGGTCAAGTATGGCTTCGACCAGCGGGCGCTCCGAAAGTGGTCGGCGAAAATCGTGGGCGGGAACGACCGCTCCGTCGCGGTGGTCGAACGGCTGGGATTCACGAAGGAAGGGACACACCGTCAGGAGTGGTATCTCGACGGCGCGTGGCGAGACATGTTGTGGTTCGGCCTGCTCCGAACGGAGCGCGAGTAGTCCTTACCAGACCAGATACAGCATCGCGTACACAACGATACCCATCGAGAAGGAGATGAGCCACAGGCTTGCGGCCAGCTTTCCGGCTCGCGGATGGTTTGTCGATGGCAGTTCCGAGACGGGGTATGTGTAAGCCAGCAGCAGGACGTAGTACACCGCCGGAATGGCGATGATGGCGAGCAAGATGTGGACCGCGAGAAACGGCAGGTAGAAGTAGGTCTCGACGACCGACGGGCCGGTGAAGTCCGTCGGCCCGACAAGCGTTATCCGGTAGAGGTACAGCACGAGAAACAGGGCGAACAGGCCAAACGAGGAGAGCATCAGTTTCCGGTGTCGAGCGATGTTTCCGCGGCGGATGGCCCGGACACCGCCGATGATTGTTCCGATAGCGAGAGCGCTGACTACGGCGTTGGCGTGGGGAATGGCCCCGAGAACGCTCGCGGGCGCAGCGGGGAGAGCCGACTGGGGAATGGCCCCGAGAACGGCCCCGAACACGAGCGCAAGCGACACGACCGTCAACAGGCCAGTGAGTGCTGGCACGCGATACCGAGCCTGAAGATCCATACCACAACTCCGGACTGAATCCAGAATACGGTTTCGAGTCGCGTACGGCGAGGCGGGGTCCTACGTGGTTTTCGCTGACGGCCGCTCAACGTCGGTTACATTCAGCCGGACCCGTCCCGTCGATTCGTTGGCAAGGGTGATTTCCCATCCGTGACCGTGTGCGATTTCCCGAATTACGGCGAGGTGGAGCCCGACTCCTTCATCAGTGGAGGCGTAGTAGAGTTCAAACGGCCCCTCGTTTCCCGCCTCCAACGGAGGGCCGTCGTGTTCGAGGGCGAACCCATCGGCCGTGTCCGTGATCGTTACCTTCCCGGTGTCGGCCTGGTCCGTGGCGAGCCGAAAGAAGTTCTCTGCGAGCTGACACAGCCGGGTGCTATCGGCCAATATCGTCTCGGTACAGTCGATTTCGATGGTCAACCCATCGGTGTCGACCGTCGTCCAGGCGTCCCCCATCACGTCGGAGAGCGCGACCGGCTCGACAGTGTACTGTCTGCCGCCCTGTCGCGCGATTTCCATGAGATCGTCGATGAGGAACGAAATACGGGTGTGGCTGCGCTGGATGGCGTCAAACTCTTCGGCGGCGTGTTCAGCGGCGAGGAGTTCGACCCGTCCCATCGCTGCCTGAAGCGGGTTCCGGAGTTCGTGTGAGATGATCTGTGCGAGCTCTCGGAGTCGCTCTTTTTGTCGTTCCAGTTCCGTCGACCGCTGCTGGAGCGCGTCTTTCGTCTGGCTCGCGTCGATAGCCAGCGCGATGTTGTGGCCGACTTCCCGGAACGTGTCCTGTTCTTCCGTGTCGAAGATATCGACGCGGTCGGCGTACACTCCGAGGACGCCGTACGATGTCCCATCGTACACCAGTGGGACAGCGAGAACTCGGGCGCAGTCCGTTTCCAGTGCGTCTGTGTCATTTGCGAACGTTGCTGGGTCGATATCCGCAACGACCAGTCGGTCCTCCGACTCGGCGCGGCACAACGGCTCCGGCACGGTGATGGAGACGCGGTCCCGCTGTGAACCCAGCGCTCGAACGACCGGCCTGTCGTGCTGACAGGTCACCGTACAGGCTTCGCTGTATCTGGCTGTGCCCGCCAGAACCGCCGAGACGTCGCGTTCGATATCCACCCGCGACTGTGAGCGGACGAGCGCTTGATTGACCAGCCGGACGGCCTCGTTGAGCTGTTTTCGCTTGTTCGCCCGTTGACGGGCCGGGCTGGAAGCGACGGCGGCGTCGACCCGCGCCAGAAGCCGCTGGTGAGCGTCGCTCACTGTGCTCGGAACGTAGCTGAACACGTCGCGGCTGTAGGCCTCGCGGGCGATGTCGCCGTTTGTCACCTCGGCAAAGAGGACGACCGGGAGTTCGGGGTGATTTCGTTGCAGTCGATCAATAAGGGTCAACCCACCGAGATACTGTGTCCCGTCCGGGTTCTCCACTTCGCAGTTCGTGACGACACAGTCCGTGTCGTAGTCGCCGAGCGCACACTCCAGATCGCGAACACCGTCGAACTCGTGGACGGTGAGATCACTGTCCCGGAGCATCGAAATCGCGGCCCTGTCCTGGCTCGGACTACGGACAAACAGGACGGTGGGCTGTGACTTCATCACCCTTCCGAGGAGACACACGCATAAAGAAGTTACACCACGAAACACTCCATTATTGACACCTCCACCATCTCAGCGACACTATTGCCCATTTCAGGGGACGATTTATACACACGGCACCGTATCCTTTGATGATGGCACAACCGGGGCTGGAAATACATCGGACCCAGTCGGCAGTCATCGATGCGATACAATCTCTTATCGACAGTGCCGAGGAGAGCCTCACGGTTGCGGTCCCGAAATCGTCCCTCCCGGAGTTTGTCCCGCAACTCAGCGCCGCTATCGAGCGGGATGTACTGGTACTGTTACTGGTCCACGGCGATGCGACGGCACCGACGCCCGCATACGAGGATATCGCAACAGCGGTCAGGACAATCGAGAGCAACATCACCCCGTTGCTCGTGACCGCCGACACTCAGCGTGGACTCACTGGGCATTCTGGAATGCTGACTGACTCGATTGCAGAATATCAGGCAACCAAGTTCGATAACAAGAACCTCGCGCACGACCAGTTCACGATGTTTCTCGGTAGCCACTGGCTGATGGGGACGGAACGCTACGTCGCCGACGTGTGTGAGTTCCCGCGGACGTTCTCTGCCTTTCAGTTCGCGGTGCTCATGTCGGCGCTGGCGCTTCGCGCGGGGACGCCGATCACTGCTCGCGCCCGGGTACTCTCGACTGCGGACCGAACTGAAACAACGATATCGGGGCCGGTCATAAACGCCCGGCAGAGTCTCGTCTATCCCGCATCGAGCAAGAACCCGGCCGAACGGTCACTCACCATCGAGACCGAGGACGGACCAGTCACTGTCGGCGGGTCCGGTGCCACGAAGGAAGCCTATGAGTGTCTCAAAATCACGATAGACAGGGTTGCAGACGAATAACGCAGCCAGCAAACCGCTCTATTACGCAAAAATCGGCGTCAGTGCCGACCGTCGCTACTGGAAGGTGCGACTGGCCGTGCTCTCGTCAGTGACGCCGGGTTCGGCCCGGTCGAAGCGCTGCTCGATTTCGTCGTAGCGCTCGCGGGTCTCCTCGGTGACGCTGGGGCCGACTTCAGAGAGCGCGTGCTCGAAGTGGTCCATCGTCACGCGGACGTTGCTGACGCTGTCGCCGATGTCCTCGGGGTCCACGCTGTTGATGAACTCCCGGGTCGCGGCCATCGACGCCTCGCGGGCGACCGCTTCGATGTCCGCGCCGACGTAGCCGTCCGTGCGGCTGGCCAGTTCGTCGAGGTCGACGCCGTCGGCCAGCGGCTTGTCGCGGGTGTGGACCTGGAAGATGGCGCGGCGCGCTTCCTCGTCCGGGACGGGCACATGGACGTGCCTGTCGAGTCGGCCGGGGCGCAGGAGCGCGTCGTCGATGAGGTCCGGCCGGTTCGTGGTCGCGACGACCACGACGTTCTCCATGTCCTCGATCCCGTCCAGTTCCGTCAGGAGCTGGGAGACGACGCGTTCGCCGACGCCGGAGTCGGTCGTGCCGCCGCCACGTTCGCCGGCGATGGAGTCGATCTCGTCGAAGAACACCACGGTCGGGGCGTTCTCGCGGGCCTTGCTGAACACTTCGCGGACGCCCTTCTCGGACTCACCCACGAACTTGTTCAGGAGTTCTGGCCCCTTCACGGAGATGAAGTTGGACTGGGCCTCGTTGGCGACAGCCTTCGCTAGCAGCGTCTTCCCGGTGCCGGGCGGACCGTACATCAGCACGCCCTTCGCGGCTTCGAGGTCCATCGACTCGAACACGTCTTCGTACTCGAGGGGCCACTGGATAGTCTCCCGGAGCCGTTCCTTGGTGTCTTCGAGCCCACCGACGGAGTCCCAGGTGACGTCCGGGACTTCGACGAAGACCTCCCGGAGCGCGGAGGGCTCGATGCCCTTCATCGCCTCGCGGAAGTCTTTATCGCTGATCTCCAGGCGTTCGAGCACCTCGGCGTCGATTTCGTCGGATTCGAGGTCGAGTTCGGGTCGGATGCGCCGGAGGGCGTTCATCGCGCTCTCTTTCGTGAGGGTCGCGAGGTCAGCGCCGACGAAGCCGTGGGTGTTCTCGGCGTAGTTCTCGATGTTGATCTCCTCGGAGAGGGGCATCCCGCGGGTGTGGACCTGCAGGATCTCCTTGCGGCCCTTCTTGTCCGGGACGCCGATTTCGATCTCGCGGTCGAAGCGGCCGCCACGGCGCAAGGCGGGGTCGATATCGTCGACGCGGTTGGTCGCGCCGATGACGATGACCTGTCCGCGCTCTTCGAGCCCGTCCATCAGGCTGAGCAGCTGGGCGACGACGCGGCGCTCCACGTCGCCCTGGGTCTCGCCACGCTTCGGGGCGATGGAGTCGATCTCGTCGATGAAGACGATAGCGGGGGCGTTCTCGGAGGCCTCGTCGAAGACTTCCCGGAGTTGTTCCTCGCTTTCGCCGTAGTACTTCGACATGATCTCCGGCCCGGAGATAGTGGTGAAGTACGCGTCGATTTCGTTGGCGACGGCCTTGGCCATCAGCGTCTTCCCCGTGCCGGGCGGGCCGTGCAGGAGGACGCCCTTCGGCGGCTCGATGCCGAGCTGTTGGAACAGTTCGGGGTGGCGCATCGGCAGCTCGATCATCTCGCGGACCTGTTCGAGTTCGCGGTCGAGGCCGCCGATGTCCTCGTAGGTCACATCGGGCGTGTCGCTCGCTTCAGGTGCGCCCTCGCCGCTGTGGACCTGCTCGGCGGGCATCTCGCTGACCTGAATGTCTGTGGAGTCGGTCACGACGACCGTGCCGGAGGGCTCGGTCTCTGCGATCTTCAGCGGGATCTTCTGGCCGGACATCGAGGAAAGCGGTCCGAGACCGAAGCTAACGGGAACCGTCTGGCCCTGCGTGACGGCCTGCCCGCTGAGGTTGTTGCGAATCATCGGCCCGACGTTGCCCCGAACCCGGAGGTTCTGGGGCAGCGCGACGGTGACCGATGTCGCGGGGTTGACATCGGCCTTTTCGATGTTGACGGGGTCGTCGATGCCGACGTTAGCTTCCTGGCGGAGCTGCCCGTCGATACGGACGATGCCGTTCCCTTCGTCCTCGGGGTAACCGGGCCAGACCCGGGCGACTGCGCGGCTGTCCTGTTTCCCTTCGAGAACGATGTAGTCGCCGTTCTCGAGTTCGAGTTCGTCCATCGCGGCGCGGTCGATAGCCGCGAGGCCTCGGCCAGCGTCTTTCTGTTTGAGTGGTTTAACAGTGAGTCTCATCAGTAATCTCCCTCGCTGCCTGACAGTTCGATAGTGAGAACCCCGTGGTTGATAAACGCTCGTGCGTCGCCAGCGGGGATCTCCTGTTCGTACTGGTGGCCGTCAGCGACGACGATGACGGTCCCGTCGACCACATCGACACTCGCATCGGCGGCAGGTCCCACGTCCGCCGCGAACACGACGCTGTCGTCGTACTCGAATCGGCGGAGGGGCGTCTCGTCGAACAACTGCTGTTCTGAAGTCATGCTAACCAAAAGTAAGTGCTATAAGTATATAAACTCATCGCCGAAATACGCCGTACTGCAGAAAAATGAGGAGAGTTGCTTGAATGCGGTTCACACTCTATATGGGTGCGCCAATCTTTTATCCACACCGCTTCCGAACGGTGCCGCATGGAACAGGTCGATCACGATGGGCGAGTCACAGCGTACAGACGAACACAGTCTGCTGGCACAGGGCCGACAGCGTTGTATGTCCACGGCAGCGGTGCGACACACCGTGTGTGGGGCCGCCAGTATGCCCCGTCCGGACCGACCCATCCCGCCGTCGCGCTGGATCTGTCAGGCCATGGGGACTCTGACGACATCGACAGCGGGACCGGGACCACGACACTTGACGCCTACGCGGACGATGTTGTTGCGGTGGGGCAGGAGACAGACGCGGATGTGCTGGTCGGCAATTCGCTGGGCGGGGCCGTCGCCCAGTGGGTCGCGCTGGAGCGGGACTGGACGCCCGAGGCGATAGTGTTGCTGGGGACCGGCCCCGAACTCCCGGTGTTCGACGGGCTGCAGGAATGGCTCGCAGATGACTGGGACCGCGCCGTCGAGTTCCTGCACGAACGGGACCGCCTGTTCCACGACACCGGCCACGAGGCCGCGTCTCGCTCCCGCGAGCAGATGGCGGCGGTCGGGCAGGCGGTAACCCGCCGCGACTTCATGACGTGTCACGGTTTCGACGTGCGCGAGCGACTGGGCGAGATTGACGTGCCCGTGCTGGCCGTCTGCGGCGAACACGACAAACTGACTCCGCGCGCGTATCACGAGACACTGGCTCACGAGATCCCCGACGGAGAGGTGTCGTTTGTCCCCGACGCTGCCCATCTGGCGATGGTCGAACAGGCCGAGACGTTCAACGACCTCCTGAAGGAGTTCATCAAGGACGCGGTCTGAGCGGTTTGAGATATACTGAAGCGGCGCTATTGAGACACACAACTACTGACTGGAGGGGGCGACAGTGGCGGTCACGGCTTCGGCTGTTCTGCTGAAGCAGATGGCAGGCGAATAGTGATGACCGAACCTCGTGGCGTATTCTCGGCAAACGTGATGGTTCCGCCGGAGGTAGTGATAGTCCAGTAGGCGATCCAGAGACCCAGCCCGTTGCTGTGCTTGAGAGCCATTTCTGTCCCCGTTTCGATCACCTCCTGCTCTCGGTCAGGGAGTCCGGGACCGTTATCAGCGACCGCAACCGTAACGTCCCCGTCATCTGTGGGTCCCATAACCGTCACCGATACCTCTGGGACCGACTGGTCGTTGTGTTCGGCCGCATTTTCCAGAACGTTCCTCAGCGCGGAGTCGATCAAATCTACGGCGGATACCTCCGCCCGGTCCGGCCGTTCGACGCGAAACTCCACGTCTGGATACGTCCGTTCGAGGTCAGCTATTACGTCTGCAACGACAGCGCTGAGATCGACGGTCGTAGTTTCGACTGCGCCGTCCCCGACGAACCGCTCAAGGTCGCGAGCCCGCTCGCTTAATGTGACAATATCCTCTCCTTTCCGTTTGATTCGCTTCAGTTGTGGCTGGGCTTGCTGTGATTTGAGGAGGTTCTCAGTGGTCCCCAGAATGACCTGCATATCGTTACGGATGTCGTGGCGGAGGACGCGGTTGACGACCTCTAGGCGCTGGCGCTGGCGCTCGATGCGTTGTTCACGTTGTTTGCGCTCGGTTACATCAGTGAGTGTGATCAGTTGTCCCGTGACTGTGCCGTAGCCACGATGCAGCGGTGTCTGTCGTACTTCGTATGCTCGCTCTTCGCCATTCACGGGCACGGTAATTTCGGCACGGTCTGGGATGTCGTCGGTTGGCGAGTCACGGAGCTCAATCAAACCGGGGAGCACATCCTCAAGTGGCCGGCCGATCCACGCTGCCCCCGGTGTCCCGATAATGGCTTTCGCCTGTGGATTGAGATCGATGACAACGTCGCGTTCGTCGACGACAATGACAGCCTCTTTCATCGACGCGACGATCTCGTCCCGGGCGATCTCTCGGGCTGCAGGAATGACTTGAAGCAGTTGCCGACGAAAAACAGCGCCCCCCAGAAGGACGCCACTGAACACGAATCCGATCTTGGTCAGGTCAAATACGCTTGAGACGCCGGTAAGGTAGAGAATGTTTCCTCCCCACGGGAGGAGTGCTGCCAGGCTGAGTCCGATCGCCTGGGTACGGTAGACGCGTCCTGAGAACAGTGCCAGCTTCAGCATGAGGCCGGTCCCCACAGCCATCACGACGTACGCGTATGCGGTCCATGCCCAGAACGCGGGGCCCCGCTCCGTCACTGAAACGAGGAGCGAGCCCTGGAAAGCCAACTCCATCGAGGACCAGAACCACCCGTGGTATTGGTTTGTCCACACGAGCAAGATCATCAGGACAGGCCCGAGGAGTATGCCCGCCAGCTCTTTGCGGGTCGGAAGGCGAGTCTGACCCGTGTACTGGATGGCGAACAGGAGCCACGCGACGGGAACGGCCCCAATTGCGGGATACATGAGCTTGAGTGCGAGGCGCTTCGTTGCAAGGTCGGTCGCCCCGAGTTCAATCACAGACATCACCGACCACCAGGCGATGGCAACCATCAAAAAAACGAGAGAGCGAGACCCCGTGCAGTCGCGATAGTACACGCCAACACCAGCGATAAGAAGCGAAACTGCGGCGGAGAGAAGAGGGGTATATAGGTACCAAGAGAACTGGAATTCCATTCCTGCTGTTGAACTCCGTATCGCATATGCATGGGATTAACAGACTTTAAACCACCAGATATACCGATCAAGATCGAAAGTTGTACGAGCCTGAGCGGAACTGAACGGCTGAAGCTGCTGGCGTCTTACTCTCCGGGGTAAAACCACGGGCCGAGCGCGAAAAACAGTAGCGCGATGGCGAGCATCGCCCGCGGGCCGGCCCGGAACAGCGCCGCCGGCGCGACGACGGCCACCGCCTGCACGACGCCCATCGGCACCGCGTGTTTGGGACCGGGTTTCGGATAGTCGAAGGGTGCGATCATCGCCAGCGAGAGACCGAGTGCGCCGACACTCAGGACGAGCGGGTTCGTGATGCCGCTCAGATACGCCGTCGCGATGATGATACTCCCGAGGGTGTTCGGCATGCCCGGCCGCTCGTCGGGAGAATCGAAGTACGTCGAGTAGAAGGCGGTCCGGACGATGGAGCACACGACGTACGCGGAAGCGAGCAACGCGAGGCCGACGAACACGGCCGGGTGCGCGGACTCGATACCGCCGTAGGCGTCCGTCAGCAGCACGTAGAGAAAGAGGCTCGGTGTCGCACCGAACGAAACCACGTCGGTCACGGAGTCAAGCAGCGGGCCGACCGCCGAACTGTCGCCGTTCCGGGCAACGATTCCGTCGATAGCGTCAGCGATAACCGCCAGCAGAATGAGCCGAGCGGCCAGATGGGGGTCAGTGAAGGCGATGGCTCCGGCGACGAACCCGACGACGGCGTTGAACAACGTCACCGTGTCGGCGACACTGAGTCGTCGGCGTACCTCGAAGCCCATGGTTCCCCGGTTGGCCACGGCGTATATGAAGGACTCGAAAGCGAACGCTCCACAGTGCCGACCGGCAGCCCATCACTCCTCCGGGAGGTCGTGGCCGATGCGCAGACGGATGGCGGTGGCGAGCGTCCCGACGACGAGGACGACCAGTTCCCAGCCGCTCCGGGCGATTGGGAACACACGGTCGACAGTCTCGGGTTCCGGCTGGCCCGGATTGGGGTCGATACCGGTACTCATCTGCACCTCGCTGGAGTTGCCCATCGACTGCGTGGTCGAGCCACCGCTCCCGCCCGTACCGGTGCCACCGGCTGTCTGAGCGCGCGGCTCGGGTAGCTCGACGAACGTCTGGACGATACCGCGCTGGCTCGACAGCTCCAGATGGCCGCTGAGCTGATAGAACTGGTCGTACAGCGGCCAGAAGAGGTTCGCACCGCCAGTAATCAAGTCCAGCAGTACGTGACCCACCGCATACACCACAACACAGAACCAGCTGACTCGAACACCGTACGCCCCCCAGCGGCGCTTAATATACGATTTGTCGCGCAGGTACAGGTCGGCTCCGATGAGGAGCGCCAGCACCGCCGGGATGACGAGGTTCGTCGTCGCGGCTCGGTGACCGGCCTGCCAGTAGAGACCGAGGAACGCGTCTACATCGGGAAACGTGACGACGAGTATCGACAGGAGCAACGACCGCTTATCGAATGCAGCACCCAGCAGCGTTGCGGCGAGTAACCCAACAAAAGCGTAGTGGACCACCAGCGAAGGCATATAATAATCACTACCACCACAGAAATGAGCGTTGTGGTGGGCTCTATCAGAATTAGAAACTACCCCACCTGATTAATATAGTCACAGTAAATACATTGTCAGTGGGGAATCGGTGGGGTGGAACGGCACCCACTATCATTTCTGTAGATAAGAGCGACACGTCGGGTCAAAACAGCGAAAACGAGGACTGCTCAGTCTGCCGTGATTTCTTGCTGTGTCGTGGCCGTCTCAGTCTTCATTGGGGCGACGAGCCTGTAGACCCCGTACAGGGCCAAGACTAGGAGGCCGGCCAAGACCAGCCCGGTCCGGAGCGTCGGATCGACCATCGGGGTCGCGATGATCTCGCCCGCGTCGTTCGTCAGCGGTGCCGCGCTGTAGGGCTTACCCGCCAGTATCTCCACGATGCCGAGGACAACGACTCCCAGCAGCATCAGTCCGCCGCTGAGTGCCATCGCCGCTTTGTCGATGACGGTGGTGTGTTGTTGCATTGGTGGTCACCTCCTTAGCCGAGCAGGTACCTGAGTTTCGGGTGTCGTTTGACCAGTTTGGTCTTCTCGATGATCGCGTCGAGGCCATAGTAGCGACCGGTGGCCAGCACGATCATCGTCATGAACAGCAGCAGGCCCATGAAGTCGCTGTTGACCAGCCCGTGGCCGAAGCCCGCGTTGCCGATCCAGAACAGGGACATGAAGAAGACCCCGAACACGGATGCGAGCCTGACTAGCGCGCCGACCATCAGTCCCAGCCCGATGAGCGTCTCGCCCAGCGGAACCATCGCCTGAATGAGCCAGCCCAAGTGTTCGCCCATCAGCACGGGGATCGGACCGAGTGCCGTGCCAGTCATCTGCTTGAGATACATCGGCCCGTAGCTGTAGGCCAGCCCGTCTTCGATGAGCTTCGTTACGCCTGCGTGGAAGAACCACCAGCCGGTTACGACACGCAGGAACGCCAGCCAGTATGCGGTCCAGGCCCCGCCGAGCTTGAGCTCGAAGTCGTCTGCCAGGGGGTTCGCCGCTTGATAGGACATCTGTGTCACCTCACATATGGAGTTCCGCACCACGGTGGCATATAAGGGAGAGGGTGTTCCCACAGAGTGAAAACCCATCTCAGCGGCTGAGAAGGCAGATTTCAGCGGCTGGGTGTATCGGGCCCTGTTCGGCTGTGGGTTTTAGGAGCTTTCGCGGGGATGAGAGCCACCTACGGGCCACCGTGAGGTTCAAACCCTCCATGCAACTACGGTACGACACCAATGGTACTCGAACTGACGGGCGAACACACCACAGCACGGGTGATGGTCGACGACGAATCGCTCGTCGAGAGCGGGTGTCGGGAGCAGATCGAGACGCTCATCGACCATCCGGCGTTCACTGAGCCGGTTCGAATCATGCCGGACACGCACTGGGGGGCCGGCGCACCTATCGGCTTTACGATGCCGTTGAGCGAGCGCGTCGTGCCGAACATCGTCGGCGTCGACGTGGGGTGTGGAATGGCCGCGACGAACCTTGGCCCGCAACTCCCGCTAGAAGACGCTGAGCGCGAGCGACGCGTCCGCGAGGCGGTCCCGATGGGGCGGTCGGTCCACGACTACGACGATGCGGTCCACTTCGTCGAAGCGTTCCCGTTCGAGCGGGCCAACCGCATCTTCGAGCAGTTCGACACGGCCTACGCCGAGCGGTTCGGCGAACACATCGACCCCGTCGAGTTCGACTTCAACGGCTACGACGGAGAGTACTTCGAGTCGCTGTGTGACCGCGTTCTAGCTGACCAGCGCCAGGGCATGGGGTACATCATCAAGAGCGCGGGGACGCTGGGCGGCGGGAACCACTTCGTCGAGTTCGGCCAGGCCCGCGAGTCGGGTGACTACTGGCTGGTCATCCACAGCGGTTCCCGGTATCTGGGTAAGTCCGTCGCCGAGTACTGGCAGTCGACGGCGACGGACCGCCGAACAATCGGCGAGATCCGCGACCAGCTTCCCGAAGAGTACGTCGAGTACCTGAAATTCGACCCCGATACAGTCGAATCCCGCGACCTCTACGCCTGGGTCACTGGCGGCATGGGCGAATCCTACATCCGGAAGGACCGCCTCCGCCGCGAACTGGACGGCAAGGAGATCGAGGACGCCTTCGACGCGCTGGGACAGGTTCAGGATGCCATCCACAGCAGCGACGACGAGGACCGCAACACGGACTTAGACTGGCTGGAGGGTCGCGAGGCCCACGGCTACCTCGTCGATATGCTGTTCGCCCAGCAGTACGCCCGCTGGAACCGCGAACTGATGAGCGATGCCGTCTGTGACGCCCTTGGCGTCGACCCCGTCGACCGCTTCCAGTCGATTCACAATTACATCGACTTCCGTGACCTCACTATTCGCAAGGGAGCGACGCCCGCTCGCGACGGACAGCGGTTGCTGGTCCCGTTCAACATGGCCGACGGGTCGATTATCGCACGCGGGAAGGGCAACGACGAGTACCACCAGACAGCGCCACACGGTGCGGGCCGTGTGATGAGCCGCCGGCAGGCCCACAGCGAGGTCGATATGGACGAGTTCGCCGAAGCGATGGACGGTATCTACTCGGAGTCCGTCATCAAAGGCGTCCGGGACGAAGCGCCGATGGCGTACAAGGACGCCGACGCGATACTCTCGGCTATCCAGCCCACTGCCGAGGTCGTCGAGTACGTCGACGCCGTCCATAATCTGAAGGCAACTGAGTGAGCGAACCTGTTGGTCTGGCAGAAAGTGATTAGGACACGAAGGCCCTGTCTCCGGTATGACCATTCTTGTGGCTATCGCCAACGATTCGGTCTCTCCGGCAGTCATTGATACGGCAGTTCGACTCGCCGACGGACTCGACGAGGAACTGTACGTCGTCCACCTCGTCGACGAGAACACCGCTGATGGCACAGCCATGCAACTCCGGGACGAGATGCGCGACCGGTTCCGCGACGCCACCGTCGTGGCGACGGTCGCTATCGAACACGTCGGCCGGTCTGCAATGCGCTCGGGCACGCGGATCGGCAACGAACTGCTCGAACTCGCGGCTGATGTGGATGTTCAGCACATCGTCATGGGCCACGAGCCGAAGGGGCTGGCCGGCAGACTCCGGGAAGGCGACGCCGCAGTCGCCGTCATCGACGCCGCCGATGTGCCCGTTACTATCGTCCCCGAAGGTCCCGTCGACGCGTGAACGCCGTGCGGCGTATCACAGGCCCAGCTCCCGGCCGAGCACCATCCGCTGTATCTCGCTCGTTCCCTCGCCGATTTCCATGAGCTTCGCGTCCCGGTAGAACCGCTGCGGGGCGAAATCCGTTGTGTATCCGTAGCCGCCAAGCACCTGAACGGCGTCTTCGGCGACCTCGCGACAGATTTCGCTGGCGTCGAGTTTCGCTAGCGACGACAGACGCGTCACGTCTTCGCCCTGGTCGTACATCGTCGCAGCCTTGTGGGTCAGCAGGCGAGCGCGCTCGATTTTGCGGTCCATCTAGACGATTTTGTCCCGGACAGCGTCGAACTTCGAGATGGGTCGGTCGAACTGCTCGCGTTCGGTAGCGTAAGACTTCGCGGCCTCAAACGCCCCCTGTGCGAGCCCCGTCGAGAGCGCAGCAATGGAGATGCGGCCGCCGTTGAGCGTCTTCAGGGTCTGTGCCCAGCCGTCGCCTTCCTCGCCGAGCAGTCGGTCCGCGGGAACCCGGCAGTCGTCGAACTGGAGTTCGCAAGTCGGCGAGGCGTTCAGCCCCATTTTGTCCCACTCGGTCGTCACGTCCCAGCCGTCGTCTTCGGGAGCGACGATGAATGTCGAGATGCCATCGTAGCCGGCCTCGGGGTCGGTGACAGCCTTGACCAGCACTGACCCGGCGACAGAAGCGTTCGTGATGAACTGCTTGGTCCCGTTGATGACGTACTCGTCGCCGTCACGCTCGGCCATGGTCTCCATGTCGCTGGCGTCGCTTCCGCTGCCCGGCTCTGTCAGCGCCCAGCCGCCGAGCTGGTCCCCAGAGGCGAGTGGTGTGAGCCAGCGCTCTTTCTGGGCATCCGTGCCGAACAGCTCTATCGGCTTGGCCCCAAGAGAAGTATGGGCCACATACGAGAGCCCGATGCTTCCGGAAACGCGCCCGAGTTCCTCGGCGACGAGCGCATACATCAGCGTATCGCCGCCCAGCCCGCCCCATTCCTCGCTGATCGGCACCCCCATCACGTCCAGCTCGCCGAGTTCCTCGAATATCTCTGCCGGAAACCGGTGCTCGTCCTCGATGTCCTGCGCTATCGGCTGAATCTCGTTTTCACAGAACGTGCGGACCGAGTCCCGTATCATCCGGTGTTCGCCGGGAACGTCGAACTCCATACCGAGCCTATGTGTTGTGTTATTAAATACCACACGAGGGCAGACACAAGCCATTTGACCGCCCACGGCGTTTCTTAGAGGGAATGGCGTTCCGGCGACTCCTCCGTGGAACAGTCCCCTGGGAGCAACTCGAAGGTGTGGTGCGAGCGGTGATAGGGCGGTACGACGAGCCCGCGGCTCGCGTGGCGTTTCTGGAGGCGGACAACTGGCTCTCGACCCCGCTGGTCGTCAACGACCAGTGGTTCGTGAAAGTCATCACGGGGCAGAACTCGCTGGTTCATACACTGTTGACCGCCGGCCGCAACATCGGCGCGTTCTCGTCGGGCACCGAGGGCTTTTTTGAGCACTTCGGGACGCCCTACGAGATGGCGGAACACGAACTGGCGGCGACCCGACGGATGCGGGAGATCGGCGTTAACGCTCCCGAACCAATTGAGGCCTTCGAGTACGACGGAATGGGGGTTCTGGTGCTGGAGTATATTCCCGACTTCGAACCGCTGGATGACCTTCCGACCCAGACCGTCGAGCGACACAGTCCAACGGTGTTTGACTTCCTCAACCGGATGCACAAGGACGGCCTCGCACACGGCGATTTCCGCTGTGAGAACGTGCTCGTGGCCCACGGTGACCTGTACTTCATCGACGCCACGAGCGTCCGCGAGGCGGCTATCAGGGACGCTCGCGCCTACGACGTGGCCTGTGCGCTTGGCGCGCTGGAGCCGCTCATCGGTGCACCGGCTGCTGTCTCCGCTGCCGCACAGTATTACGATACGTCTGAATTGTTGGCTGCCGAGGAGTTCCTCGATTTCGTCAACATTCGCCCGGACCACGACTTCGCCGCCGCCGAAATCCGCGGAGCCGTCGAAAAACACGCGTAGGCCGTCCGGAACAGTTTCAGTCCGCTGGCGCTGCTCCGACCGACCGGCTTCTAGCAACAACGCCGATACCGACGAGCACGACGGCTCCGCCGGCGACGGTCGACGGACCAGGTATTTCCGCGAGCAACAGCAGCGCCAGCAGCGCGCTCCCGACCGGTTCACCGAGCAGTGAGACACTGACCATACTGGATTCGACGTGTGCCAGCGCCCAGTTGAGGACGGTGTGGCCGAATACGCCGGGGCCAACGGCCATCGCGAAGAACAGTGCCCACTCCCGGGGCGGGTAGCCTGTCACAGGGTGGCCCGACGCGACGACGAAGACGAGCAGGCAGACCGCGGCGACACCGTAGACGACGGTCACGTAGGGGATAAGGGGGAACCGCTGGCGGAGCGAGCGTCCGGCGAGCACGTAGCCGGCGGCCATGACACCACCGACGAGGGCCAAGGCGTTGCCGTACAGTGGACGCTGGCCGACAGTCCCGCTTCCGAGCAGTTCGCCGACAGACATCACGATGATACCGCCGATAGCGACCAGAATGCCCGCCGTCGTGCCACGCGTGACACGCTCGTCCAGTAGCGCCCACGCGCCGATGGCGACGAACAGCGGCTGGCACTGGACCAGCGTGACCGACGCCGCAACGCTCGTCCACGCCAGGCTCTCGAACCACGCGGCGAAGTGCACTGCGAGCGCGACGCCCGTCGCCCCGGCCGCCAGTACGTCCCGTCGAGCGAGTCGCCCGAACGCCGACCGATGCCGACCCAGCGCCAGCGGGGCCAGCAGCGCGGTCGTCAACAGGACACGGTAGAATGCCGCTACCGACGCCGCAGCGTCGGTCCAGCGGACGAGAATCGCGCTCGTACTGACCGCAAGGACTGCGACGACCAGCCCGATTCGCGGGTCGATTCGCGGCTCGGTCACGTCCACTCCGCTCCGCTGTGGCGCGGAGACATCACGACCACACCAGTTATCGTAACGACACGTCCACTCATCCTGTGGCAGTATCCGACACGGGGATAAAGAAACACCGGATACGATAGTTGGGACCGTGCCGTCTGCGGGCAGGCCAAGTTACCCTTCGAGTAGTTTCTTCGTCTGCTGATGGCGATACCGGAACATCGGTTCCATCCCGAGACAGCCGAAGGGGCCAAGGGCCCGGCCGAGCGGTCCGCCTGGTAGTTCAAACTCGACGTGGTCGTGGACGAGCGTCTCCCTGTCGCTCAACGCTCGGAAGGTGTGCGTATGCTCCCAGTGGGGAAAGGGCCCTTCCTCCATCACGTCGCGGAACATCGCTTCGTCCTCGCCTTCTTCCCGAGCAACGATGTTCGAGACCCACTGCTGGCGCGGCGGCACGCCAAAGGGCTTGATCGAGGATTCGACGACCGACCCGGCGGTTAGTTCGTCGGGGTTCGGCTCGCCATCCGGTCCCCGCTCCGCCTCGATGCGGATGTTCATCCAGTCGGGGGTCAGTGCGACCAGCCCGTCGCCTGTCGCGTGGAATTTCCAGACTTCTGCTAGCGGGGCTTCGACGCGAACCTGGCGCTCGTAAATGTCCATACACACAGTAGGGGAAGCGCTGGCAAAACACCCGCGGTAGCCGCGACTGATTCCGGGACGCGGTCAGGGCCAGATGCCGCCTTCCTCGGCCGCAGCGACGACGCGCTGGATAGCGACGACGTACATCGCCGTCCGGAAGTTCGGCGCGCCGGTCTCCTCGTAAGTTTCGACGAGGTCGTCAAACGCGTTCGTAATGATGGTCTCCAGTTCGTCGTTGACCCGCTCTTCGGACCAGTAGAACCGCTGGCGGTTCTGGACCCATTCGAAGTACGACACCGTGACGCCGCCGGCGTTGGCGAGGATATCAGGGAACACGGCCACGTCGCGCTCCGTGAATACGTCGTCCGCGTTCGGTGTCAGCGGGCCGTTGGCCGCCTCCACGACGATGTCGGCCTGTACATCCCGAGCGAGGTCGCCGTCGATAGCGTTTTCGAGTGCCGCCGGAACAAGCAGGTCCACGTCCATCGTTAGCAGCTCTTCGTTGGTCAGTTCCTCCGTCGCGCCCTCGTAGCCGGCTAGCGACCCGGTCTCGCTCTTGAACGCCTTCGCGTCGCGTGCGCCGAGCCCGTCGGGATTGTAGACGGCACCTGAGGAGTCCGATACGGCGACGATGTTCGCGCCTAGATCCTCGATGAGTTTCGCCGCCACGGAGCCGGCGTTCCCGTAGCCCTGGACAGCCACCGTCGCGTCCTCGATGTCCTTGCCAAGATAGTCGAACGCCTCGCGGGCCGTGAGCATCACGGACCGGCCAGTCGCTTCGACGCGGCCCGCACTGCCACCCGACTCCGGAGCCTTGCCGGTGATGACGCCGGGTTCGGTGGTGTTCTCCAGCGTCTCGTAGGTGTCCTTAATCCAGTTCATTTCCCGCTGGCCGGTGTTGACATCGGGCGCGGGGATGTCCCGGTCCTCGCCGATGATTAGCCGGAGTTCTTTCGCGAACGACCGCGTTATCCGCTCGATTTCGCTGGCCGAGTACTGGCGCGGGTCGATCTCGATACCGCCTTTCCCGCCGCCGTAGGGGATGTTGACCGCAGCGCACTTGTACACCATCCAGCCAGACAGCGCTTTGACCTCATCGCGTGTGACCTGTGGATGATACCGGATTCCGCCCTTGTACGGTCCCCTGTCACCGTTGAACTGTGACCGGTAGGCACGAAACACCTCGACGGAGCCGTCGTCCATCTCTACGGAGAGGTTCGTCTCCAGCACTCGCTCGGGGTGTTTCAGCCGTTCGAGCACGTCGGTCGAATATTCGAGATAGTCCGACGCGTCGTCGATCTGCTCCTGTAAACTCTCAAATGGGTTTACCTCAGGCGACATACGGCTAATATCTCAGACTGTGGGGAAAAGGGTACCGCCGTCCATGGGATTTTCCAGATAACAGTTACCCACGACGGAACCAGTCGGTCAGACGGAATGTCTGTGACTGAATCGCCCACGGCTACACGATACGTGCAAGATACTGGTCCAGCGAACGAACAGGTAACGTCGGAGAACAACGCAATCCCAGAGCGGCTACAGGCTAACCAAGAGGGCCGCGTTGATCACGACGGCCGCCACCCACGGGAGCGCCAGCCCGAGCGGCACGACGACACCACGTTGGTCGCTCAGCAACTGGCGGGTCAGCCCTGCCAGCCCGAGAACGCCGATCTTCGTCAGGCCAAGAACGGCAATTCCAAACGTCTCTATCGCGGCCCGCATCACGGGGTTTCCTTCGTGGAGACCGTGCTGGAGGCCGATGTGTGTCAGCCACACGTCGACGATGAGCGTCACGGCGACGACAAGCCATAGTTCTCGCTCGACGGCCGCAAGTTCGTCGAGCAGAGCGCTACACCACCCGTCGATGGTCCCTATCAGGACCGTTCGGTCCGTTGTGAACACGTCACCCTCCGCAACCACGCCCCCACGTGGTCTGTTATCCCGTTTTCACCCACCGTATTAGATACACACTGTTTACCACTGAAAGGGAGGGAGTAGGGGCTGTATACTCCCGACGACTACGACCCCAAGGGGTCGACCGTCGACAACACGTTCGATGTCCCAGTGCATATCATCGTAGCTACCCCACGCGTGATTATCACCTCTCATAATGGTGGCATACCATTGATATTGGGTGCCTGAATAGCTAGATACTATGAGTGCCATCGGTCATTCCCGAGTCACGCCTTTGATACCCGGGAGTCCGCGCCGATGGCTCCCGCTTCTGGTTTTGCTTCTCGCGGTCCCGCTTCTCATGCCGATTGCGACAGACACCGTTGTAGCCGAAGACACTGAACCACCAGAATGGGGCAACGCGACGCGGAGCGACGACACGACCATTGAGGTCACTCTGTATGACGACGAGTCGATAGCCACGAACACGATTCAGGCAGACGATTTTACACTGACTGCGGGTCGGGTAGAGAACGTCTCTGTCACGTCGATCAATGCAGCGAAGGGGAATAAAAGTGGGGCGCGTGTGTCGCTCGCCCTCGAAAGCAAGGTAGACAAAAACAATGTCTCAGTCAGCCTCCGCAATACTGCGAACATCACCGATACGGCAGGCAACGAACTCCCGGATGAGGCAGTCACCGCAACCGGAATGGATGCCGTCGTACCGAAGTACAGGGATTTCAATGTCACGCGGGTCAACAGTTCGACCGCCGAAATCACCGTTGAGACACATGAACGATTAGATCAACTACGCGTCTCCATCGGCGGGGCATCGCTTGACACGCTCAATATCTCAGCATTCACTGAACGTACCGGCAACTCAGCCGTCTACACCCGGGAATACACGTTCCCTGAAGAAGGTGAGTACTCACTGTTGCTGATGTCGGTGACCGACAGGCACGGGAACAACAACTCCTTTTCCCGACAGCAGACGTTCCTCTATGATGGGACTGGACCGAACGTCACCGTTACTGGTCCGAGAAACGCGACAGTTGGCGAACCAGTGGCGTTCTCTGCAGCGGAAACGACAGACGGCCAGGGTGTTGAGTCTATCCAGTGGCAGGTGGGTGATGACACGATCCTGAGCGGCGAGAACATCACCGTGGCATTCGCCTCGCCTGGCAGTCACGAGGTTGCAGTGACGGCTACCGATCCATTTGGGAACACGGAAACAGTGACCAGAGTCGTGTCTGTGACGGGGAATGGAACCGTTGGGAACGTGACCGTGCAGCAACCGAATGCGACTGTCGCAAGTGTCTCGGTGAATGGGACTGGGCAGTCACAGGTGATCCAGCCCCAAGTGGGTGCACTCACCAGCGGCCCGAACGGAACACTGGAACGACTCACGGCGTCGTTCCCGTCCAACGAATCTGCGACGCTCACCATCCGCTCTCGCCAGCCTCCGCCGTCGTTCGCGACTGCGACTGGCCACACTGGTATCAGCCGGTTTGCTCTCGACAATGGCGCAGTTCCAACTGCGGATGTGCTGGTTAGGTTTACTGTGAACCGCGACACACTTGCGGCGGTCGACGCGGAGCCCGGAGCTGTGACACTGTTCCGGAACAGCAACGGATGGACGCCGTTACCGACTGAAGTCGCCGACCGGACCGAATCGCACATCGTGTACCGGGCTACATCACCGAGTCTCTCAACGTTTGTTGTCGGAGTCGAGCGGGTGACAGCAGCAGACGCGGATTCGGAGACAGCGACGACAAATGAGACGGCAACGTCTGAAGCCGCGGCAAACGGGATATCGACATCTGAATCCGAGACGACTGAGACATCGACGCCTGAACCCGAGACACAAACAGAGACCGCCGGAGAACCAGATATCGTGGTCACGAACGCCACGGCTGCTCCGTCGACGCTCAGTCCCGGCGACCGGACCGTCATCACTGTCGATCTGGAAAACCGGGGCACTGCAAGCGGCGACCACAACGTAATCGTCGCGCTCAACACCTCGATACTGACAACGCGGACGGTCACCGTCCCTGCTGGCGAGACGCGAACGACGGAGTTTGCCCGCTCCGTTCCGGAAAACAGGACCGGCGAGCTAACGGTCGACGGGCAGCGCGTCGGGAACGTGACGGGTGACAGCGGTGGTCTCCCGATTCCAGCGCTCCCGTCGATCGGCGTTCCGAACCCGCTCTCGCTGTGGCCTGACGGCATCGTCGGAACCGTTCTCGGTGGGCTACTGGGCGTCGCTGTTGGGCTGTACGGCGTTCTCAAAGCGCTGGCGATCTATCTCGGCTACTAAATGACAGAAGCCGGGTCGTCAGTCGATATTCGCTTCGAGACGGTCGATCAGGTCGTCGTTCCCGAGATACAGCGGCGTCCGCTCGTGTAGCTCGTCGGGTTCGATCTCAAGTAACGACTGGTCGCCGTCGGAGGACCGACCGCCGGCTGACTCAAGGATGTAGGCCATCGGGTGGCCCTCGAACTGGACCCGGAGTTTCCCCTCGGGGCGTGATTCAAGTGCGGGGTACGAGAAGATGCCGCCGTAGGTGAGTACCTGATTGATGTCCGCGACCATCGCCCCGCCGTAGCGGAGTTTCAGTTCGTGACGGACCGCCTCGGCGTAGGATTCGAACTCGTCGGTCCAAGAGTCGACGCCGCCGCCAAACCCGAATACGGTGGGGTCTTCAGGGACTGTCACGTCGTCGTCGACGACCCGCTTGTCGCCGTCTTCAAGGATATACTCGCGGACGCTGCCGTCCCGAGCAACGACCATCGAGGTGATCGGACCGTAGATGACGAACCCGGCGGCGAGGAGATTGGTACCGACAGTCGGTGGCTGTTCGCTGTAGATGCCGAAAATCGTCCCCATCCCGCTGTTGGGTTCGAGGTTGCTCGACCCATCGAGGGGGTCCATCGCGACATGCAGGCGACCGTCTGTCGTTTTCACGTCCGCGCGTTCCTCGCTAGCGTAGGAGGCAACGCCGTCGATGCCCAGCACCCGCTGTTCGAACAGTTCGTCGGCGCGCAGGTCAGCCGCGAGCTGGTCGTCGCCAGTGGGGTTGACGGAGTTGCTCTGGCCACGGTAGTCGGCAACAGCGCGGCGGACGTCCGGTGTCGTCGCGACGATGGTGTCGATGACTTCCGTGACTGTCTGCTCGGCTTCGGTGGTCGAAATGTCGAGTGACTTACTCATTTGTCAGGTGTAAGGGCAGAGACTGGCCATCCGGTGACCAGTCGAATTTTCTCCGAGCCTGCTGCCCGCAGGGTCTCTCATCACCAGTTGGTTCTCCGGCACATCATAAGTATCTTTTTGCTGACATTTACTACATTTCGAGTGAATATTCAGCCGCGGGGCAGTGCTTGCCGCTAAGCCTGTGACAGATTCTCTCGGTAGAATTCCAGTCCTGTGACAGTCCGATACCGTCGGCAGACTTACACGACCACCCGACGAAGACGCCGGTATGCATCTCGAAAAAGTAGACACCGTCGGCGTCGTCGGGGCTGGAACGATGGGCAACGGCATCGCGCAGGTCGCGGCGACGGCCGGCTACAACGTCGTCATGCGCGATATGACAGATGAACTGGTTGCCGCCGGGTTTGAGGAGATTCAGTCGAGCTTTGAGACACTCGTTGCGCGGGATACAGTGACAGAACAAGAAGCAGAAGCGGCAACAGCCCGCATCACTGGAACTACCGAGATGGACGACCTCGCGGATGCCGACCTCGTCGTTGAGGCCGTGACGGAAGACATGGATATCAAGCAGTCTGTATTCGAGGATCTCGATGCCGTCTGTGGGCCGGACACAGTGCTAGCCAGCAACACGAGCACGCTCTCGATTACGACTATCGCTAGTGTTACCGAGCGACCCGAACAGGTCCTCGGATTGCACTTCATGAATCCCGTACCGGTCATGAAAGGCGTCGAGCTTGTCGTTGGCGAGAAAACCAGTGACGAGACGGTGACGCTGGGGCGGGAGTTCGCCCACGACATCGGCAAGGAAACCTGGGAGGCCGACGACAAGCCCGGCTTCGTGGTGAACCGTGTGCTGATGCCCTGGATCAACGAAGGCGTTCGCGCGTACGACGAGGGTGTCGCCGACAAGGCCGACATCGACCGTGGGCTGACTCTCGGGACGAACGTCCCGATGGGCCCGCTCGAACTGGCCGACCACATCGGTCTTGATGTGGTTCTCGACGCCTCTGAAACGCTGTATGAAGAGCTGGGAGACCGCTACAAGCCCGCATACCTGCTCAAACGGAAAGTCGCGGCCGGCGACCTCGGGAAGAAGTCCGGGCAGGGCTTCTACGATTACGACTGACCACTCTGCGGTGACAAACGCCGACAGTAGCAGGCCGAATACGATACCCGGCAACGGGCCGCGCGTTGGCCAACAGTAAAGACCCAACCCGCGTTAGAATCTGTCATGGACTTTAGCCCCACACAGGAACAACGCCAGATACAGGACATGGTCGCGGAGTTCGTCGACGACGAGGTCAAGCCGCGGGCAGCGGAGATCGACGAAACCGACGAGTTCCCGTGGGACCTCGTTGACGAGATGGCCGACCTCGGCCTGATGGGGATGCCGATTCCGGAGGAGTACGGCGGGGCCGAACTAGACTATCACAGCTACGCCATGGCCCTCGAAGAGATTTCGCGGGGAAGCGGCGGGCTCGGCACAATCGTCGCCGCACACATCTCGCTGGCCTGCAACATGATCTACGAGTTCGGCAACGAGGCCCAGAAGGAGACCTACCTCACGCCGCTGGCAGCGGGTGAGGAAATCGGCGCGTTCGCCCTCTCCGAAGCGGGCGCAGGCAGTGACGTACCGGCGATGGACACCACCGCCGAACCGGTTGACGGCGGTGACGCCTATCTGGTCAACGGCGGCAAGCTCTGGATTTCCAACGGCTCCGTCGCCGACACTGTTGTCCTGTTCGCCAAGACCGACCCCGAGGCCGGCAACAAGGGCATCTCCTCGTTCATCGTCCGTCCCGAGGAGGACGACGGCTTCATCGTCGAAGGAACCGAGCACAAACTCGGCGATAAGGGCTGTCCGACCGCCGAACTCCGCTTCGACGAGATGCGTATCCCCGCCGACCGGATGCTCGGAGAGGAAGGCCGCGGATTCGTCCACGCGCTCAAGACACTCAACGGCGGCCGCATCACCATTGCGGCCCGCGGTGTCGGCATCGCCCAGGCGGCGCTGGACGAGGCGCTACAATACGCCCAGGACCGCGAGCAGTTCGACCAGCCAATCAGCGACTTTCAGGCCATCCAGCACAAACTCGCCGACATGGACACGAAGACGCAGGCCGCTCGCCTGCTGATGCACCAGGCAGCCGATAAGAAGATGGCCGGCGAATCCTTTGTCAAGGAGGCTGCTCAGGCCAAACTGTACGCCTCAGAGGTGTCCCGGGAAGTGGCGAACGAGGGCATTCAGGTCCACGGCGGCTACGGCTACACGAAGGACTTCCCGGCCGAGCGGTTCTACCGCGACGCCAAACTCAACGAGATTTACGAAGGGACCAGCGAGGTCCTCCGCAACACGATTGCCAGCGAACTTCTCGATTAGGGAAGCGAGAGGAGCGCTTCGACGACCACCGCACGCGTGAAGTAAAACGGCTTTCGGTTCGCACGGTAGCAGTTCGCACTGATTGTTCCGAGCGCGAGGAGTACCGCCACGCCGACGGTCCCGGCGAGCATCCCGACAACTTCCGACGGCTGAACAGCTGTGCGTGCGAAGACGTACGTTGCGACGCTGGCGAGCGCCGCGAACGGGAGGGCGTCCAGGCCTGCCAGGAGGAGCGAGCGGGACAGGGACATACCTGTGTTCTGTGGGAGCGGTCACAAAAGAATATCCCATTCACCAGTGCCGGCGAACGAAATGCAGCAGGTGTCGACGGTCAGCGGCGTCAGCCGTCTTCGTTGAGCGCCTCACGCATCCACTCGAACTGGGCTCGAAGTCGTCGCTTGCCGGCGTCGGTCAGCGAGTACTTGTCGGCGATGCCGTCCTCGCGGTGTTCGACGAACCCGGCCGACTCTAGGGCGTCAAGCGCACCGTAGAAGCTCTTCGGTTCGATCCGTGTGTCATACCGGCGTTCGAGCCGTGTCTTCAGCCGCTGGCCGGAGAGTTCCCCGTCTTCGGCGGCGGCCAGCAGGACACACATATCGCGTCGGCGACCACTCTGGAGCCACTTCGACATAGGCGTTCGTGGCGGGCCGTCCGCTTCGCGTTTATGATTTCGAACGGACCGTCAGGTTCGCATGCCCCCGGTTCATAGTACCGCTGATGACCGATTCCGAACTCCCCGTCGAGGCGTCGGCCGACGGCATCACGGCCACGTACCGAGAGACCGACGAGGAACGGCTACTGATATTCGAGAGCAACGGCGGGAGCGCTGCGGTCGCACAGAACATCGAGGGGTACGCGATGCTGAAGGTCCGCCCGACCGCTGACGGCGACGAACTGGAGCGGTACTACGGCTTCGACATGGCGCTTGACCACGCGGCGGAACTGCTCGGTGTGTCCCCGAACGTGCTTCCGGTCCCCGACCCGGCCGCCGACATGGGGATGTAGCCGTTCGTCCCGCGCTCCACGGCGACGACCTGTTTAATTTTCAACCTGACATATCGTGGTATCGGGCAGTGTCAGCTCCCCGTAGCGCTTACTGGTAAGTAGGTGGGCTCCAACAGGTCCGTGAGCGGATGTTGTCAGAGCTATTCAGTACGTATTCCGCAAAAATAGTACTATTTCTTATACATCTGGAAAATTAGCAGTACGTGTGTATCCGATGTACCAAGACCTCTCTTAATACATCATACAAATATTATAAACTTGCTTTAACAATCACTGCTACCCCTCACTCGCATGGTCGATTTCACTCGACGGCAGGTACTTTCACAGTCGGTGGCTGCTGCACTTGGGGCCAGCGTCATCGGCGTGGCAAGTGGGGAAGAGGTCGAAGAAACAGACACACCCGGGGCACCGAGCGTCGCCGGAAGTCTCAAACGCTTCTCGACGACGGCATTCGGCGCGGAGGTGACGGGACCGTTCGTCTTCGAGGACGGGTCACTGCTGTACAGCCTCCAGCACCCGGAAGGAGAGAACCCCGAACCGTTCGGACGGGCCGCGGTGGGCTATTTCAGCGGCTTCCAGTTCGAGTTCGACGGGAGTAACGACGATTTCTCGGAGGTGGGGATTCCGGACACCGAAGAGAAACAGCGTCAAGTCCGGTCAGCGGCCGGTGACTACGAGGTCCTTATTCAGGGCCGCGAAGAGATTCAGGGCGGCGAGGAGCGCCTCGGTGTCCCACAGACACCCGATGGCGTCGACCTTACTGCGCTCAATGGAAGCAGTGGTGGCTATGGGCAAAATCCGGACTGCAACCAGTTCGTCGCAACAGACGACGAGGGCACCGAAGGATATCTGTTCACAAACTGGGAGAACTACCCCGGTTGCATCTCGCGAGTCCCAATAAGTCAGGATGAGAGTGGTGAGTGGAGTGCCGATGTCGGTTCGGACATGACACTCAACGTCGTCAACACTGAGCCGTTCCGCGATATCGGCGGGACGTGGGTCAACTGCTACGGTGACCTCAGCCCGTGGGAGACGATGATTTCCGCCGAGGAGAACTACAGCCACCCGCGCGTCTCATACACGCACACAGTGGGCGACATCGTGGAGTCCGGCACCGGTGTCGGAAAAATCGGTGGCTGTCAGTTCTGGAACCGTCCGAATCCGTCGGAGATCGGGGAGGCACTCGGTGACTACGTTGAGGCCGGTGACATTGAGGAAGAGTTCACTATTCAGGGCTACTGGTCTCAGGCCGGTGTCGAGAAGGCGGCGTACTACCTCGGTGCGGACACGGTCGACCAGACTGAGGACGGGAACGATATGACGCTAATCGATGACGTCTACCCGAACCCGTACCGCTACGGGTACTTCGTCGACATCCGGGAACCGGCTGCCGAGACGCCGAGTCCGATGAAGTACTACGTCATGGGTCGGGCCGCCTGGGAAGCACCCGATATCCAGGGCGACCAGCGGACTGTCTACGGCTGTTCGGACGGCGATAGCAAGGGCATCTACAAGTTCGTCGCCGACGAGCCAATTCCGGAGTACGACAACACCGACGACATCGCAGGCACGCTGTACGCGCCAAAGATTACAAACGACGCGGCCAACGCCGCCGAAGCCGGCCAACGTAACTCTCCCGCACAGACTCCGCTGGAAATCGAATGGATGGAGCTCGGTCACGCCACGAACGGCGAGGCTGCCGAGTGGATCGCGGAGTACGACGACGTCACGCAGGCCGACTATATCACGGAGCACACCGAATACAGTGTGGACGAAATCGGGACGGACGTCTCGGTGTCCGACGCGGTCAGAGAAGCCGACCTTACAGTCCTCCAGAGCGCAAGCGGCAATCAGAGTTACATCACGAACGAGGACATCGTCGAGTGGGCCGAACAGTACGAGGCGAACGGCCCAGACGGCGTCGACGAGGAACTCCGTCGCATCCCGTTCCTTGAGACCCGCGCAGCCGCCAAGGAGATCGGTGCGACCATCGAGTTCAACAAGGCCGAGGGTGTCGACACCGTGGATAACTCACAGCCCGGCGATTTCATCTACTTCGGCATTTCGGAGTTCAACGACGACCTCGCAAACGACACCGGCGACATCCAGATGGACCGCGTCGACGGCGGCGTCGTCTATCGCGGTGTGCTGGAATCGGATTACAACGTCTCGACGCTCGAACCGGTCATCACCGGCCCCGACTTCACCGACGAGCCAGAAGACGCAAACGACGCACTCCGGAACATCGACAACGTCTACACGATGCGTGATGGTCGCGTCCTCTGCTGTGAGGACGGCTTCGGCGGCCCCGCGCGCTCGTACCCGAACGACGGGCTCTATGTCTACCAGCCGACCGTCACCGTCAGCGCCAACTCCGCCGCGGTCGGGAGTGGGTCGACGGGTACCGTCTCGCTGACTGCCTCGTCGCTCCCTGCTGGCTTCTCCGGCGCTCGGCTCACCGTCAACGTCTCGAACCCCGAAATCGCGTCTATCACCGGCGTCTCATTCCCCGACGCACTCGGACTCACCGAGAGTTCCGTCAGCGATGACGGCTCGTCGGCGACGATTCGCGTGGCCGATGTCAACACGAACGTCCAGTCCGGCGCGAGGGATGTGTCGCTCGCAACGCTCGATGTCCGCGCCAACGGCGGCGGCACGACCGACCTGACTGTCTCCATCGAGCAGATGGATGACGAAAACGGGAACGCCATCGAGGCAGAAGCTCGAAACGGCATCGTTGTGGGTGGCCCGCAGACGGTCGTCGGCGACGCCGCGCCGACCGACCCCGACGGCGACGGTCACTTCGAGGACCTCAACGGCAACGGCCGTCTCGACTACGAGGACGTGCAGGTGCTGTTCTCGAATATGGACTCCGACAGCGTGCAGCTGAACACCGGCGCGTACGACTTCAATGAGAACGGCAAACTCGACTTCGCGGATGTGACGGCGCTCTACGAAGAGGTCAACTGACGGCCGCAACCGACCCCCTCTCATCTTTCCATACAGGAACACAATGACAGACGACAGCCCCCTTTCGATACGCGGTTGCGTCAGAACCGCTGGCACCCCGCTCGCGCTCGTCGCGCTCGTCCTCCTCGCGGGGACGGTCCCCGCGCTCGCTGCAGGGCAGAGTACGCCAGCAATCAGCATCGAGACCGGCTCCGTCGCTGCCGGTGAAACGATGGCCGTGCCGGTCGTTCTCACCAGCGCACCGGACGGACTGGCCGGCTACCAGCTCGAACTCTCCGTTGATGACCCCGCAGTCGCCCGATTTGAGAACGCAAGCTACCCCGACCGCCTCGGCCTCACGACTGACCCTGTCATTAGTTCAGACGGTGGGACAGTCACGCTTGAGGCGGCTGACCTCGACGGGCAGATAGAACCCGGCGCGAGCGACGTGACGCTCGCGACGGTCCAACTCACCGGTGTCGCCGGCGGCGAGACACAGGTGACCGTCGCGTCGAGTCAGGTCGACGCGGACGGCGGCGGCGTGGTCGAACCTGCGACCGAGCCGACGGCGGTCGCAGTCTCTCCGAGCGCATCGACGGAGACAGCGACCGCTATGACCGACGCATCGTCATCCGCCAGCGAGTCCACAGCCGAGTCAGCGGGCACCGCAAACGCCGCAGGTACCACAGCGGATAGCGGCGACCGGTCGACGACTAGCGCGAACGGGCCACTCCCAATAGCGCTGGCCATCGCCGCACTCGCTGCGGTGGCGGCGCTCGCAGCTAGAACGAGCCGACAACCGTAGCATCACCAACCTATCCATGCCACAATCAGACACCACTGTTGCACCGATGGACAGTTCGACCTATCGCGAGTACATCCTCGGCATACGCATCGCAGAACGACCGACAGGCGAGGGTGACACACGCTATCGGTTCGAGGCCCCAGACCACGAGGGCGTCGAGTTCGATGACCCCGAGATGGCAACGCTATACGCTGATGTGTACTTCGATGTGAACGGCTTCCAAGAGGCCGGGACCGGCGAGCGCGGCGTGCCACCGACAGTCATACAGGCTGGCCGTGATACGCTGGTCGCCTACTTTCTCACCCAAGCGGGCGTCGACGTTCACTGGGCGGCGTCGTTCTACGGCGAGAAACCGGAGAAAATTGAACGATACGTCTCACGCGTCCGCAAGCGGTCGAAGAAAATCCGCGAGGGGGCAAAAGAACAGGGCCACGCCTGAGTACCGCTACACTGTGACAGACTGCGGGCCGAGTCCACTGATGGAGCAGACAGACCCCTCACAAGCGTCCTGCTCCTGTAGCACTGTGCCATCTGGCTCGTATATTTAATAGATAATATATTCGGCAAAAATAGCGCTGCATCGTGATTTATTCACAAACTGTCTGTTACCCTGCAACCGAGATATCTCTGTGCAGAAAATATCCTTATACGCACATATTATAAACCGGTTTTAAAGCACCCTCCGCTTGAACAGGTGCATGGTCGATTTTAGTCGACGACAGGTACTCTCGAAATCGGTGGCAGCTGCGCTTGGGGCCAGTGTCATCGGTGTGGCAAGTGGTGATGAGGTCGCAGAATCTGAGACAGTCGGCTCGGGGACTGTCAAGGGTGACCTCAAACGATTTTCGACGACAGCGTTCGGGGCGGAGGTGACAGGGCCGTTTGTCTTCCAGAACGGGGCACTCCTGTACAGTCTCCAGCATCCTGAGGAGGAAAATCCGGAGCCGTTCGACACTGCTGGAATCGGCTATTTCAGTGGTTTCCAGTTCGAACTTGATGGGACTAACGACGACTTCGACGAGCTGTCGACGCCACAGACCGAGGCGGAGCAGCGTCAGGTCCGGTCAGGCGACGGGGAATACGAAATCCTCGCACACGGTCGGGACAAAATCAACGACGGCGAAGAGCGCCTCGGCGTGACGCAGACGCCGGACGGAACGGACATCACGCTAGACAATTTCGAAGGGACGCAGTACGGTGCGGCTGGGACGAACCCTGACTGTAATCAGTTTGTCCCGACAGACGAGGACGGAACTGAAGGGTACCTGTTTACCAACTGGGAGAACAGTCCGGGCAACGTCAGTCGAATCCCGTTGCGCCAGACTTTCGACGGCGAGTGGGAAGCCGACCTCGATGACGCGATCAACCTGGCGAACACGGAGCCGTTCCGTGAGATCGGTGGCACGCGGATCAACTGTTACGGCGATCTTAGCCCGTGGGGAACAATGATCTCTTCAGAGGAGAACTACGCCCACCCCCGTGTGTCGCTGACCAACCAAGTCGGTGACATCGTCGACGCCGGCACCGGAAAGGGACGCATCGGTGGTGCGCAGTTCTGGAACCGACCGAACCCGACTGAGATTCAGAGCGCCGTCGACGACTACTACGGCGACGAAGCTTGGAGCATCCAGGGATACTGGGCGCTGGACGGCGTGGAATTCCTCGCGTATTATCTCGGTTCTGAGCAGTCATATCAGAACTCAAACAGCAATAGCACCGAACCGATCTCTGATACGTATCCGAACCCGTACCGATATGGCTACCACGTCGACTTCCGCGAGCCGACCGCCGACCCGCCACAGCCAGTCAAGTACTACGTGATGGGGCGGGCCTCATGGGAGGCACCGAACATTCAGGCCGACGAGCAAACTGTCTATATGTGCTCGGACGGCGACAGCAAGGGCATCTACAAGTTCGTCGCCGACGAGCGGATTCCGAAGTACGACGACCCGATGGACGTGTCGGGCACGCTGTACGCGCCGAAGATTACGAACCCACAGGCGGACGCGTCGACGGTTGGCACACGGAAGTCTCCGGCTGAGTACTCGCTCGACATCGAGTGGATTCCGCTGGGTAGTGCAAGCAACGCGGAAATCGAAGAGTGGATTGCCGAATACGACGACATCACGCAATCTGACTATCTCCGAGTCCACGCCGGGTCTGACTGGATGGAGGACCGCGAGGCCGCCCTCGAGGAGGCTGACCGAGAAGTCATCGAGAACGGCAACCAGAACTACATCACCAACGAGGAAATTGTCGAGTGGGCCGACCAGTACTACGCCGAAGGTCCTGACGGCGTTGACGAGGAACTCCGCCGGGTTCCGTTCCTCGAAACCCGTGCGGCGGCAAAGGAAGTCGGCGTATCGATCGAGTTCAACAAAGCAGAGGGTGTCGACAGCAAGGACGGTGCCGGACCGGGCGACCCAGTCTACTTCGGTATTTCGGAGTTCAACGACGACCTCGCAAACGACGAGGGCGACATCCAGATGGACCGCGTCGACGGTGGCGTCGTCTATCGCGGTGTGCTGGAATCGGACTACAACATCTCGACGCTCGAACCGGTCATTGTCGGCCCCGACTTCACCGACGAGCCAGAAGACGCCGACGACGCGCTCCGGAACGTCGATAACGTCTACGTGATGGACGACGGACGCGTCCTCTGCTGTGAGGACGGCTTCGGCGGCCCCGCGCGTTCGTACCCGAACGACGGGCTCTACGTCTACGAGCCACAGGAGCCCGAAGAAAAGACGAGAAACGGGAATAGCGGTAACGGCAACAGCGGCAACGGTAACAACGGCAACGAAAATAGCAACAACGGTAACGAGAATGGCCACAGCGGCAACGGGAGCAACAGCTAACGAGGCACGCCGCTGACCAAGCACCACTCCGACAGCTACCCAGCTTTCGATTTTACCCAAGAAATGGCTCAGACTGACAACTCAAACACTGTAACCGACTTAGAGACGTATCGTGAGTATATCCTCGGCGTCCGAATCACCGAACGGACCACTGCTGACGGCGAGACACGGTATCGCTTTGAGGCCCCAGATCACCAGAGAATTGCATTCGACGACCCGGACATGGCGACGCTGTACGCTGATGTGTACTTCGACGTAAACGGCTTTCAGGAGGCCGGGACCGGCGACCGCGGCGTGCCGCCGACAGTCATACAGGCGGGCCGTGATACGCTCGTCGCGTACTTCCTCACGCAAGACGGCGTCGACGTTCACTGGGCCGCGTCGTTCTACGGCGAGAAACCGGAGAAAATCGAACGGTACGTGTCACGCGTCCGTAAGCGGTCGAAGAAAATCCGCGAGGGGGCGAAAGAACAGGGCCACGTCTGACACAGTAGGCGGTTACTCCCGACCAAACAGCCGCTCCCGGAGGGACCGCGACGACGGGCGCTCGGCCAGTAATACTGGTGTATCGAGCGTCTCGATGACATCGAACACCAGCGAGCCACGGACAATACGTGACAGCAATCCCCGCTCTGTGGCACCAACAATAACCAGACTGTAGTCACGACCGAGACGTTCAATAGTGGCTTCGATGTCACCGGTCTCGATACGGAGTTCGGCGTCCGACAGGCCGTGCTCAGCCGCCCACTCGTACATGAACTGGCGGCCGCTCTCCTCCTCGCCGGGGTCGACAACGTGGAGCAGTGAGACGGCCACACCGAACGTTTCTTCGAGAGCTTTGGCGACCGCAGCCGAGAGGTCTGATGAGAGACCACCAGCGGTCGGAACCAAGACATCACTGAGGTCGAGGTCCTGCCCGTCCAGCACGAGGAAATCACAGGGCAAGTCGTGGGCCAGTTCATCCAGCGTGCCTTCGGCGCGGCCGCCGGCAAACTGAGTCCCGCCGTAGCCCATGACAACGGTGTCGGCGTGGTTCGTCCGGGCCGCATCAAACACTTCCTCGATACCCCGGTGTGAGAGAATCGTCTTCGTCTCTATCGGAACATCGAACGCCTCGGCATCGGCCTTCGCGGTGTCCAGCAGGCTCTCTGATGTTGCGTCGATCCGGTCTCTGTTCGCGGCGGCGGTTTCGAGCGCGGTCTGGTCCGGGACAGTCGCGATGTGGGTTGCGAGTACCCGGCCGTCCTCGTGTTGCGCCAGCGCGCTTGCGAGGGTAATCAGTGCGCTCTCGGTACGTGGGTTCGCCAGAGCGACCATGATAGTCGGTCCGCCAGCTCCGTTCGGTGCGACCGCGTCGGCCGCGTTCACCACTTGGTCCGGGAGCTGTTCCTCCCGGTCGCTGATATAGTCAGAGAGCACGCCTTTTTGCGTGGTTTTCCCGCGCGCGTAGACGAAGTACCACACGACCGCGACGAGCACGAAACCGGCCGACAGTGCGATTTCGATGCTATCCATGAATGCGACGAGGCCGAGCGAGAGGACCGCACCGAGTATCGGGGTGATGGGGTACAGTGGCACCGTGAAATCCGGGTCGTACTCCGGCGCATCGGTCTCGCGGAAGACGATGAGCCCCACGTTCAGCAGGGCGTAAACGATGAGGTGCAGGACGCTAGCCGCCTTCGCCAGCACCTCGATGTCCCGCCCGAGGAACGCGATGAACACGATGATGAGTCCGCCGGTGACGAGGATCGAGCGATATGGCGTGGCGTAGTTCGGGTGAATCTCGTTGAGCCAGTTCGTGACGATCTTATCCCGGCCCATCGCGAAATTGATACGAGCCGAGGCGAGAATCGACGCGTTCGCAGAGGACGCCGTTGCCAATAACGCGCCAACCGTCATCACCGCTGCCGCACCGGCGGCGACACCACCGATTGGACCGATGGATTCCGGGAACGCGAGTTGTGCGGCCTGTGCAACCGGCGCGTCCTGACTAAGCTCCGGCCACGGAACGACGCCCAGCATCATCGACACGAGGATAGCGTAGATGACCGTCACGATGCCGACACTGCCGATGATAGCGATTGGGAGGTTCCGCCCCGGATTCTTGAGTTCCTCAGCCACGGTCGCGATCTTTGCGTACCCTAGGAAGGAGACGAACACGAGTGCCGTCGCCGGAAGAATCGCGCCGGTCCCGAACGGTGCTAAGCCGTCTGCGCCGGCGAGCGTCGCGTAGTCGAAGGCGAAAAAGCCCGCAACGGCAAAGACAGTGAGAATCGAGAGCAGAATAAAGACAATGACCGTCTGAACACCACCGGTTTCCTTCGCGCCGATGTAGTTGACAGCGACGAATATTGCCCCCGCGATGAGCGCTCCTATCTGGATGGGATTGAGGAATGCGACTTCCGGCAGCGGGACGAAGACGGCGAGATACTGGCCGAACCCGATACAGTAGAAGGCCGAGGCGAAGGCCAACCCCATCCAGTCACCCATCCCAGCTATCGAGCCAAACAGCGGCCCGAGAGACTTGTTGATGTAGTAGTACCCGCCGCCGGCTTTCGGCATCGCTGTGCCGAGTTCCGACACTGAGAGTGCGTTTACCATCGCAATCAGTCCCCCGACGACGAAGGAGACCACGACAACCGGGCCAGCCGCGTTCGCGGCCACACCAGGAAGGACGAAGATTCCGGCACCGATCATCGTTCCAATGCCGATGGTCATCGCCGACACCAGCCCGAGGTCTTTCGCCAGTTCGTCGTCGCTCATTCGTCCGAGTCCGCTCGCGGAAGTGCAATTACCGGTATCGCTGCGTTCGTGACGAGTTTCAGCGAGAGGTCGCCGGAGAGGAACTGCATGAGACGGCCGCCACCGCGGGACCGGTATGCGATGGCGCTCGCTCCGACCTCGTCCGCGGCATGGAAGATAGCCTCGACAACGTTCCGAGAGTATGCGGTGTGGTCGTCAGCATCAGGGAACACCGTCCTGACGGCCGCGTACGACTCGGCCGCCACCTCCTCCGACTGTGCGACTGGTGTCTTGTCCGGAACCCCCTCGCCTTTCTCGACGACGTGTAGCGCCGTCACCTGCTCCGGCTCGTATGGTTCGAGCGCAGTCACGGTGGCAAGCGCGTCGTCTTCGGTGGCAACCGGCAGCAAGACATGTTCAAGAATGTCCGTGGGTGTGTCGTTGTGGCTACTACTCATACACTGAAGAAGCATATGGATAGGTAAGAATGTATCCACACAATTCGCATATCCGAATCTAATTTAAACGTATACATCCTGATTCGGAAAATATATCGGGTATCGCCGGAACCGCTACACCAGTACCAGGAAGGCCGTGGTGTGTACATGTTGGTATCCCGGCGTGGGGGCACAATCCCACAGCAACGCTGCTTCGGGCATTTCCGCCGGAAGCAGCGCTGTTGGAACGTGGGGCTTTTTCATATCGGGAGTGTGAGCGTCAGGTAATGGTCGGTGTTCAGTGATGTCGGTTCGCGTCGACTGGCGACAGAGCGTCGCCCTGACCGGCACTGTAACCAAGTATCTCGCTGTGGCAATGCTGGTCCCGCTGGGAATCAGTTTCGTGTACGGAGAAGATACCGTCGTGTTCCTGATTTCTATCGCAATTGCCATCGTGGTCGGCCTTGCACTGGAGCAAGTCAGCGATAGCCACGAACTCGGGCCACGCGAAGCGCTGCTGTTCGTCGGGCTCTCGTGGGGGGCTGTCGCAGTCATCGGTGCGATTCCCTACGTTATCGCCGGGTACGGGACCGAATCAGCGCTCGGTGAGCCTGTGAACGCACTGTTCGAGTCGATGTCCGGGTTTACAACCACTGGCGCGACTGCTACCGATGAAATATCGTTTGCTCGCCACTCTCACGCGCTGCTGATGTGGCGACAGCTCACCCAGTGGCTCGGCGGGATGGGTATCATCGTCCTGATGGTCGCCATTCTCCCAGAGGCAGCCGTCAACGGGGCACAGTTGATCGAATCGGAGGCACCCGGCCCCGAACTGCAGAAACTGACGCCGAAGATAGCCGAGACTGCCCGACTCCTCTGGCTGTTCTATCTGGGCTTTACCGTTCTGTATATCCTCATTCTGCTTGGCCTCCATTACACAGGCTACGCACCGAATATGGACGCTTACAACGCCGTTGCCCACGGGTTCACAACGCTGCCGACCGGCGGCTTCTCGCCACAGGCTGAGAGCATCGCCTACTTCTCACCGGCCGTCCAGTGGGCCGTCATCCCGTTCATGCTCATTGCCGGGATGAACTTCGCGTTGTTTTACCTCCTGTTGCAGGACGAGTATGCCGCCTTCCTCCAGGACCGTGAACTCCAGGCGTACCTCGGTGCAAACGCCGGCGTGGCCGTCATCCTCTGGGGCCTGCTGTTTACCGGGTCCGCACCGCCGCTCGAACTCGGTGGCATCACGCAGGGTGCGCTGGAGAACTCGCTCAGGCAAGCCACATTCCAGGTCGCCTCGCTGCTGAACTCGACCGGGTACGCGACGAGTAACTTCGCTGAGTGGGGCAACACCGCACAGGGAGTCCTGTTGTTCGCGATGTTCATCGGCGGCTCCGCAGGGTCGACCGGTGGCGGTGTCAAGATCGTTCGCTGGCTCGTCGTCCTCAAGAGCATCCGACGGCAACTGTTCACGACTGCCCATCCCAGTGCCGTCAGACCAGTTCGGCTCGGCGGGCAGGTTATCGATGAGGACGTTATCAACGCGATATACGGATTCACGCTTTTGTACCTGCTCACGTTCGGCATCGCGACGGTGTTTCTCCTCCTTGATGCGGGCCGTGTCGGACTCGAACTAACTGTCTTCGAGGCCATCAGCGCAAGTCTTGCGACTATCGGGAATATCGGCCCCGGGTTCGGGTTTCTGGGGCCGTTCGGGACCTACGAACTCTTCCCGGAAACCAGCAAACTGCTGATGATATTCCTGATGTGGATCGGTCGACTGGAGATAATCCCGGTGTTCGTGCTATTCACGGGTGCGTTCTGGAACGAGTGAGTCCGGGAAACACCTTCTGCCGTTGTTTGTAGCTGCCAGTTCAGTTATATTCCTCCCAGATAGAGATGTGAGTATGTCTAGTCATGAAAACGAGCCGACACCGCCTGAGGGGCTCCCGGATGAAGTAGCAGCGGAACTGCCACAGTTGACGCCTGATGAACTCCGCAATACGATCATCTATGCGCAGGAGCTGTTACAATTCCACGACGAGACGGCCTCACCGGTAGAGCCGGGCCCCAACGAGGAAATCCTTCGTGCGACCAAACGCGACGGCTACACCGAGGTGGTGAAGCGGACGACCTGTGCTGAAGACTGTGGTGACTGCCCACACGGTCCGTATCTCTACCACGTCAAGGAGGAGACCAGACCCGAGGGCGGTACGAAAGTCCACTGGATGTTCCTCGGCGAAGTCTACCCTGATGAAGAGTGAAAGACTGCGAGGCGACCGCTCAGCTACGGGTCGAGCCCGTACAGCCCGGCTCGGATGAACACGAGTATCGGGATAATCTCCAGTCGGCCGACCCACATATTCAACACGAACATCCCCTCCGCAATCGCGGGCATCGACGGGCCGGTGATGCCCGATGAAAGGCCGACGTTCCCCTGCGCGCTGGCGACTTCGAACAGGGCATCGGCGTAGCCGAACGCTGGTCCTGCGACGTTGGTGAGGACGACGCTGCTGATGATGAGAATGATGAGCCACAGCAGCGTGACGATGGCCGCTTCGCTGAACTCCCGCTCCATCGACTCACGGTCGAGCGTCCGGTTGCCAATACGGGCCGTAATCACCGCGTTTGTCGGGAGGAACACCCGCGAGAACTGCCAGATGATGCCGCGAACGATGGTGTAGCCCCGGATGATTTTGATGCCTCCGACAGTGGACCCCGCAGCGCCGCCAAGCACCATCGCACCGGCCACGAGTACCTTGCCGCCGGCGAGCCAGCGACCGATTGGTGCCGACTGGAAGCCGGTACAGCTGAGGGCGCTGACCCACTGGAACGTCGAGTCCCGGACCGCATCGAGCTGTGCGGCGTTGAGCATCGGCACGGAAACCGGCAGGAACGACTGGGTGGCAAACGCCTCAGTCGTCGCAGGAACGGACCACGCGTTTTGTACTGAGAGACCAACGACGCCGACCGTGAGCAGGATAAACAGCCAGCGGGTCTGCAGGTCCGTCACCAGTTCACGAACCTGCCTGTCGTGTAAGACGACGTAGTGGACCGGGAACGCAATCGCACCGAGAATCATAATCGGCAACAGGACGGTCTCGACAAGCGGCGAGTTGTACGTTGCAATCGAGTTGTCAGTGACCGAGAACCCGCCGGTCGTGAGCCCAGTCATGGCATGGTTGAGTGCCTGCCAGGCGACCTCCCACAGCGGCAGCGACTCCGCGTACTCGCTGTCGCTGGCGAGGATAGCACCGAACAGCAGCGCGAACGAAAGGACTGTGTAGCCGACAACGAGTTTCCAGACCGTTCGGACGGTAGAGACGACGCTTGGATGGATCTTTTCCTCTCGGGCCTCGCTCTGGTAAAGGGCGTAACTACCGCTGCCGGGTCGTGAAAGGATAGACACGGTCAGGACGATGACGCCGACGCCGCCGACGTACTGGATGAACGACCGCCACCACTGGACTGCGCGGGGGAGCGAGGGCTCGTGAATCGCCATCGTCAGGCCGCTCCCGGTCCATCCGCTCATGCTCTCGAAAAAGGCATGGAGCGGATTCCGGAAGTACGCCAGACTGGAAAGCGTCGTCGTTCCGCCGACCCTGATCGGCGCCCACGTACTCGTGTCCGTTCCGACCGGAACGAACGTATCCATGACAGCAGGAGGCGTGAACCACGCGGTCAACAGGAACGGCAACGAGCCGAACGCGGCGACCAGCAGCCACCCGCCGGCGGCGATGACCATGCCGTGTTTCATCTGTGGGGCTGGAGCATCGGAGAACCCGCGGTTCGCGAGACCGCCGACGCCAGCGGTCATCCCGGCCGCGGTAAAGAACCCAAACGCGGCGTAGAACTCTTGAAAGCCCAGCGCAACCGCGGCTGTAATCGTCATCAACCCGGCCTCCATCAGCAGGAGGGACCCGATATCGCGGGCGATTGTCTGCAGGTCTGTCGGGAACAGCCCGCCGTTCCGTCGTGACATATCAGTTGTGGTCCTCGGAGTGACCAAAGATGTCGGTCACCTCCGGCGTCGCACCCTCTCCCGAGTAGACCGTGAGGAGGTCGTCCGCCTCGATACGCGTATCGCCGCGGGGCGTTATTGGGTCACCATCGCCATTACGCTCGATAGCTACGATGAGCGTCTGGCCACCGATGAGGCCCTCCGAGTTGGCTTCCTGTAGCGTCTTGCCAGCAATCGGAGCACCTGGGGTGACCGTTATTTCGAACACTTCCGCGTGATCGCCAATGCGCATGAAGTCAACGATAGACGGCCGTTTGACGGCCCGATAGAGATACTCGGCGATGAGCCGCTGTGGGTTCTGCATCGTGTTGACGCCGATCTGGCGGAACACGTTCATGTGCTCGGGATTGTGGACAACTGAGACGATGTCCGGCACTTCGAGTTCCTGTGCCAGCAGACAGACCATGATGTTGGTCGCGTCCTGATCGGTTGTCGAGATGAGCGCGTCGGCACGGTCTGCACCGGCGTCCTCTAGCGTATCCTTCACCGTCGCGTCGTCGTTGATAACGAGACAGTCGTACTGTCTCGACGCGCGTTCCGCTCGTTCCGCGTCGCGTTCGATAACGACGACCTCGTTGCCCCCTGCTGTCGCAATCTCAAGCAACGGCGACCCGATATCACCGGCACCAACGATGACAATATACATTTTTGCCAGTGTACTGAACCGATGGTTGAAAGCCTACCGTTCCCAGTCACAGGGAGGCCATTGCGGTAATTCGGGGCAGTCCCGCTCCCAAACCACTATACTGTCCCCGACTGAATCCCACGGTATGGCAACTCTCACCGAGCAGTTCGACCATCCAGCGTGGCTGACGGCCGCCGGGACGCTGGCCGGCTATGGCATCATCCTCCTATTCATGTTCCTGTTGCTGTTTATTCTGCCGTATCTCCTGTTCCCAGCCTAAGACGGGGTACTGCAGCCGGACGCCGGTGTATCGCATTACTAGACAGAACCACATCGGCTGCTGCGGTCAATATGACCGCTACAGGGGTATCGCAGTTAGTAAATAGGTCCGTGTGGGAGTACACGTCGATGGAAGGGAAGGCAGCAGCGCCCGCAGCAGGGACGGTCCTCAACGCGCTCGCGACCGGCCGCGGCGCGGCGTTTGCTATCGACGAGTACACGACAGCGACCGTCACGCTCTCGACCGAGACCGACGGCGTCACCGGTGAGGTGGACGGTGCGCCGGACGCCGACACGCGGCTCATCGAACGCTGTGTCGAGTACGTCATCGACGCCCACGGCGGCCCACAGAACGTGGGTGTCCCGGCAGTCTCCGGCGGGACCGTCCGCACCGAGAGCGAGGTCCCGATGGCGTCGGGGCTCAAAAGCTCCAGTGCGGCCGCAAACGCGACTGTCATGGCGACGCTCGACGCGCTTGACGCGACCGAGCGGATGAGCCGCGAGGACATGGCCCGTCTCGGCGTCATGGCCGCCCGCGACGTGGGTGTCACCGTCACCGGGGCCTTCGACGACGCGTCGGCGTCGATGCTCGGCGGCGTCACCGTCACCGACAACGAGGACGACGCGCTCCTTGCCCGCGAGGAAATCGACTGGGATGTGCTCGTCTGGACGCCGCCGGAACAGTCTTTCAGTGCTGACGCGGATGTCGAGCGATGCCGGCAGATCGCACCGATGGCCCGCCTCGTCGAGGACCTCGCACTCGATGGCGACTACCAGCGGGCCATGACCGTCAACGGCCTCGCGTTCTCGGCCGCGCTGGATTTCGAGACGGACCCGGTTCTCGACGCACTCCAGCACGTCGAGGGCGTCTCACTGTCCGGAACGGGGCCGTCGTTTACCGCCGTCGGCGAACGGGCGGCACTCGAAGCTGTACAGGACGCTTGGGACAAGCGACCCGGGGCGACCTGGCTGACGACGACACAAACAGAGGGAACACACACAGTATGAGCACGAATTCAAACCCAGAGGATATGTCGCTGGACGAACTGCGCGACGAAATCCGGACAATCGACCGCGAGATCGTTGAGAAGATCGCACAGCGAACCTACGTGGCCGACACCATCGCACAGGTCAAAGACGAGAAGGGGTTGCCGACGACCGACGAGCAACAGGAGCAGGCCGTCATGGACCGCGCCGGCGACAACGCGGAGCAGTTCGACGTTGACCAGAATCTCGTCAAAGCGATCTTCCGGCTCCTGATCGAACTGAACAAGGTCGAACAGCGAGAGAACAGATAGTAAGAACCTGTTTTGATGTGGTCGGTATAGTCCGAGACTCGGTTTTAACGCTCACTCACCACCTTCACCGCCCTGTTAGTACTCCCAGAGACGGTTGATCCGTGAGTCGATATCGGGATGGGCTGCCCGGAGCGCGTCGACATCGGTTTCGCCGTCGACGTTGATTACGTGGACCTCACCCCGTTGCCCCCCGTACACGTCCTGAAAGTCGTAGACGACACCGAACACGTCGACGGCGTCGGGCACGTCATCGCTGTCTCGGAGGAACTCGACTTGTCTATCGACATTGTACTCGACAAGCCGGTTGATGGCTGCCGCCCGCTCGATATCCTCCGGGAGATGTTCCAGCGCAGGCTCGAGATGGGGCTTGAGAACACCGAGACAGTGCTCGATACCGGCCGGCTCATCGAGGCCGTCCGTCAGGTCGTCGTAGGTCGCCGTCACCGCTCCACAGCCGGTGTGGCCGACGACGATGGCGGTTTCGGTCATCGTGTGCTCGATGGGGTACAACACGTCACCCGAGACCGCCTCGCCGGACGCGGTCTGCTGGATAACTCGGTTCCCGATGTTGCTACAGGTAAAGAGATGTCCCGGCTCGCTGTTGCCCCACATATGGTCCTGCAGCACCCGCGAGTCGGAGCAACAGACCGTGACAGCATCGGGTGTTTGTGAGTTCTGGACGCTGTCGAACCGGTCCCGGAACGCCGCCGCGTGGTCGGCGTTTCCGGCAAGTAAATCACGTAATAACTGACTCATGCGTGGGCAGATAGCCGCCATGCAGTAAACTCATTGGACTTGGGCAGTGTTGGCGTCTGCAACTCGGCACTGACTACAGGTCCGTGCTTTCAGAATGCTCTGGCAGTGCTGAGGATGGGTTTAGAGCCAGATATAGCCGGTTGCGACGTCCTACTGTGATGCAAGCCAGCGAACAGACCGGTCTGAAAGGGTAACGGTATGTGGTCGGAGAGACTTGAGCAAAAGAGCCTCTGCTGGCACTTCTGGAGCGTGAAACGCGAGAAATGGGGTCGGAGGGATTTTCACCTGACTGCGAGACTCACTTCGTTCGTCTCGCGTGGTTCAAATCCCCCTCTCAACAGTTCTGCCGCTCGCGTTGTAGCTCGCGGCAGGAAATGGGGTCGGAGGGATTTGAACCCCCGATCGGCTGATATCTCCGTCCTGCGCCTCGGAACTCCAGAGGGTCATCGTCGCGAACCGGTGATCAGCCGGCCGCTCAGTATATCAGCCCTTGGAGTGTCGTCCCAGGCGCGTGGCCTCTGGAGTCAGCCGCCTTCCCGGACTAGGCCACGACCCCGCACTCCGGCGTAAGCCGACTCGCATTAAAGGGATTTCGATTGGCAGACGGCGCTCAGTCGCGGTCGGTGTCAGACCAGTCGCATTCCTGGCACTTGTATCCAGTAACGAATTCTAGCGCAGAGGGCATGTACCCCACGGAGATGACGTTCTCGCCGCATTCCGGGCAGTCGTCATCGGCGTCTTCGATAGGCTCTGCGTCCATAACACCGTCTCCTTCGATGAGTTCGGCCAGGCTCTCGGGGGTTTGCATCCGACCCTGGACCACGCGATTGTCGCTCATACCGGACGACCGGGCCTGGGAGGCCTAAAAGTTCTCCCTCGTCACAGCCACGGGGCGCGTTCTTGATCCGGTTCGTACTCGACCGCGGCCCCTTCGTCGGTCTGCTCGTCGGCGGCAACGCCCTGGGACGCGCCGCCGTCGGCGAAGGCGGCGGTGAGGTCCACGGCGTCCGGTCGGTATTCCGTGTGACGCGTGCGGGCGTTCTCCGGGTCGAACGACAGCAGCGCCGTGACAGCGAGCACGGCCAGCGCCACGGGCGCGTCGGTCGGCATCACGCCGAGGACCGAAAGGGCGAGGACGCCGAGCGCGACAGCGCTACCGAAGCGAAAGCGGTCGATGTCGACGGCGTTACGCAGCCACGGGCTCGCCAGTGCGACGGCGAGGGCGAAGCCGATACCGACGCCCGTGGTGGCGGCCGCGCGGAGCAAGACACCGGGTTCGATAGCGGTGACCAGCGTTGCGCCGGCGGGGTCAAGGCTCGCCAGGAGGCCGAGGACGACGATGACGGCTGGCCGCGGCAGGTACTCGCCGATTCGGGCGCTCGCGGTCTGTGCTGCGATGGCGAGGATGACGAGGCCGGCGAACCGTTCGAGGGTCCCCAGTTCGACGAGTCCCGCAACCGTCGGCGCAAGGGCCGCTTCGACGAGCGCGATCGGCATCAACACGGCTCCGATGATGAGTACAGAGCGCGCCTGCTGCCGGGGGCCGCCTTCGAGTTCGGCTAACACGACAGCGACGGTGGCCGACCCGCCGAAGACGAGCAAGCCCACTTCGAGGACGCCCATCCAGGTCGAGAGTGCCCCCGCGAGGACGAGCACTGGGAAGATGCCGTCGACGAGCGGCAGACCCATAACGGTCGCCAGCAACCGGCCACCGCGGCCGACCTGCCGCTCGATGTCGAGTGCAATCGGGTGTCTGGAGCTACTCATGTCGTGCTACGGTTGAGCGTAACCCAACTCCCGTCGGGAGGTTCTCACTCGGTCCTGACGAACACGACAGAATTGCCAGAACTTCTTACCGAACCACGTGAACGCTGTATTGCCCGACGCTGTGGACGTCATCTGACGGGCAGTACCGTTCCGTGCGGGTTCGGTGAGTCGCATGTTTTTAATTATCCTTCATTCGCACATAACCGTTGCGTGAGAACTGCGCACATACGCCACCGTTTCTCCGGAATAGCCCGTTGTTTGTGGACGAATGTCTCACCTTCGGGACCAGGGAGTGACAAATGAGAGACCGATAGCGGATTTCTGGAACGGGGTGCCAGAGAGACGTGTGGCATCGAACCTCACGTAGCGCCGAGTCTCGCAACGTTTTTGCCGGGCCGTCGTTGACGATTTACATGGCGAACGATTCCGAGCCTTTCTCAGAGAAGCTCCGAGTGCCGGAGGCGCTGACGTTCGACGACGTACTCCTCAGACCCAAGGAGTCCCGTGTCGAACCCGACGAGGCAGATACCACAACGCGGGTCTCGAAATCGGTCGAACTGACCGTCCCCGTTGTCTCCGCGGCAATGGACACCGTCACCGAGAGTGACATGGCGATCGCGATGGCACGCCAGGGCGGCATTGGCGTCCTCCACCGCAACATGAACGCCGACCAGATGGCGACCGAGATCGAGCGGGTCAAACGCGCCGACGAGCTCATTATCCGCGATGTCGTGACGGCCAGCCCGAACCAGACCGTCCGCGAGGTCGACGAGATGATGGAACACGAGGGCGTTTCCGGCGCGCCGGTCGTCGACGACGACAACGGCGAAGTGCTGGGCATCATCTCCGGGACGGACATCCGGCCGTATCTGGAGGTCGGCGAGGACGACGCCGTCACGGATGCGATGACTGACGAAGTCGTCACCGCCCCCGAAGATGTGACGCCCCGCGAGGCGCTGGAACTGATGTACGACCACAAGATCGAGCGCGTCCCTATTGTCGATGGCGAGAACCGACTCGTCGGACTGGTCACGATGCAGGGCATCCTCCAACGTCGCGAGTACGACCAGGCTGCCCGCGCAGACGACGGCTCGCTCCGCTGTGGTGCCGCCGTCGGCCCCTTCGAGATGGACCGCGCGCAGGTCGCCGACGAGGCCGGTGCTGACATCCTGTTCATCGACTGTGCGCACGCCCACAACGCGAACGTCATCGAGAGCGCCCGCGAGATCAAGGCCGAAGTAGACGCTGACGTGGTCGTCGGCAACATCGGGACCCGGGAAGCCGCTGAGGCCGTCGTCGACTTCGCCGACGGCGTCAAGGTGGGTATCGGCCCCGGCTCCATCTGTACGACTCGTGTGGTCACCGGGTCGGGGATGCCACAGATCACCGCCGTTGCGCAGGTCGCCGACGTGGCGAGCCAGCACGACGTGCCGGTCATCGCCGACGGCGGCATCCGGTACTCCGGCGACGCCATCAAGGCCATCGCCGCGGGCGCTGACGCGGTGATGCTCGGTTCGTACTTCGCCGGGACCGACGAGGCTCCGGGCCGCGTCATCACGATGAACGGCAAGAAGTACAAGCAGTACCGCGGCATGGGCAGCGTCGGCGCGATGAACGAGGGCGGCGGCGAACGCTACCTCAAGGACGACGAAGAGGGCGAGGAGTTCGTCCCCGAAGGCGTCGAAGCCGCGACACCGTACAAGGGCTCGCTGGCCTCCGAACTCCACCAGCTCGTCGGCGGGATGCAGTCCGGGATGGGCTACGTCGGAGCCGAGACGATACCCGAGTTCAAGCAACGCGCCGAGTTTGTTCGGGTCTCTGCCGCGGGACAGCAGGAGAGCCACCCACACGACGTGATGATTACGGACGAAGCACCCAACTACAGCCCCGACAACTAACGCTGTTGACCGAGGAACGCAAGAAAGTCGAAGCCGACTATAATGTGGTTTCGCAGGCCGGACTACACGCTTCTTTCTGTGCCGCATTTGCGTCGGGATACGCTTTGAACGACGCACCACAGCTCGCACACTCGAACGTGTCGAAGTCGGACATAGCGGCCCAATATACTCGCGCCGCGAAAAAAATCATTTCGGGAGTGTCCGTCAGTCGTAGTAGTCTTCGTCCAGCGGCAGTTCCGTCCCGGACGACGTGACTTTGTCGACAGTCGTCTCCAGACGGAGTGTCTCACTGCACTCGGGACAGATGACCGCCACGTCGACCTGAAGAGAGTCATCGGCGTCGTAGATTCCCAGAACCTCCGCGTCAGAGGCGTACAGATACTCCGCCGACAGTTCGTGCTCGTGGTCGCGAGCGTAGTCGTACGTCATACGTGCCCGCTTCACCCGCATCTGTGTTGATGGTTTCGGCGATTCCCAGTGACAGCACATACAGGGGACCCGCTCGAAGTCGCGGACATGGGCGACTTGGAAATCAGTGCCGGCACCTGGGATGCGTTCGAAGATGCGGCAACAGCCGTCAGAACAGCAGTGTTCGTCGAGGAACAAGGCGTCTCCGAGGACGAGGAACTCGATGGAAACGACTCGGATGCGGTCCAGTTTCTGGCCCGTGATGACGAGTATCCTGTCGGGACTGCTCGGCTCCGGTTTCCCGAGTCCACGGTCGGCAAGGTTGAGCGAGTTGCGGTCCGCGAGCCATATCGGGGCGATGGCGTCGGCGCAGCGCTGATGCGGGCTGTCGAAGACGCCGCTCGGGACGACGGCGCAACCGAACTCAAACTCCACGCACAGACCCACGTTGAACCATTTTACCAGCAGCTCGGCTATGAGACGGTTAGCGACGAATTCGAGGAAGCAGGCATCCCACACGTCAAGATGCGAAAGCAACTGGACGGCTAACTGGCCTGCCTAACGGGTCGGAAGAGAGCCAAATCACGGTCGGGCGTGTTCGCTTCGGGCTTCGCGCCCTCTCTGGCTCAAATGTCTCCTACTACACCAGTGGCTCGCGGATTTGCGAGCCACAGTAATAGCGGGCCGGAAGGGATTTGAACCACGGTCGGACGTGCTCGCTTCGCTCCGCGCGACCTCCCTGATTCAAATCCTTCGAACGTTTTCACTGCTCGCTGTCGTTCGCAGGAAAACGGGCCGGAAGGGATTTGAACCACCGGAACTTCGCTCCCACAGGTCGCTCGTTCCATCGTTCAAAACCGCTTCGTAGCCGCTTTGCTCCTCACGAAGTGTTCGTCGCAAAAGCGGGCCGGAAGGGATTTGAACCCTCGACCGACGGCTTAAGAGGCCGTCGCTCTGCCAGACTGAGCTACCGGCCCAGTGCACTCAGTTCTCTGGACGGCCCGGTAAAATAGGTTTTCATTCGAACGCCTCGTGTCGGTTGGTCCCACGTTTCTTGCACACACCAGTCGGCTAGCGGCGATCGGCTATCATCGGTGTCGTTTGGGGCACGACTGTGACCGTGTTAGATGGCGATTGACGGCCCCTCGGGCCGGCTTTTCAGGAAGCCGTTCCCAGTTGTTGGAGAAATAGCTGGCATTAAAGAGGCTTGACGCCAAGCGATACAGACACTAATGAGTACAGCCAGCGGCATCACGATGGCCTCTATGTCGACCTACGCCATCCTCGGGTGTGGGAGTGTTGGCCACGCCGTGGCGGAAGAACTCGTCGAGGAGGGGAAAGACGTCCTCATCCTCGACGCGGACGAGGGGCGAGTCGAGGCGCTCCGCGATCAGGACCTCAACGCACAGCAGGCAGACATCTGCGAGACTGACGTCGCCCAGACGGTCGCCGACCGCGACGTGGTGCTCATCATGTCACCGGACGTGAACGCCAACGCCGAAGCGGTCCGGAACATCCGGGAGTCCGGCGGCGAGCAGTTCATCGTCGCCCGCGCCGACGACCCGGTGTCTGCCGACGACCTCACGGAACTCGGTGCGGACGTGGTCATCAATCCCTCCGCGGTCATCGCCGATTCGGCGCTTCGAGCGCTGGAAACGGGTGAACTGGAGTACAAGGCCTCACAGCTGGGGGATGTCATTGACGGGACCGAAGAACGCATGGCGATACTTATCCACCGGTCGCCGGACCCGGACTCCATCGCCTCGGCGGCGGCGTTGCGGGCCATCGCCGCAAGCCGCGACGTGGACGCCGACATCATCTACGAGGGCGAGATCGGGCATCAGGAGAACCGCGCGTTCGTTAATCTCCTCGGTATCGAGCTAACCTCGAACGAGGATGTCAACCTCGATGAGTACGACACGTTCGCGCTGGTGGACGTTGCCAAGGGAGGCGAACCGGCTGTCGAGTCGGTCGATATCGTCATCGACCACTACGAGCACGAGCACGAACTGGAACACGACGCCGCCTTCTCCGATATCCGGCCGAATATCTCGGCCACGTCGACGATCCTGACGAAGTACATTCAGGAACTGGACCTCAACCTCGACCAGAGCGTCGCCACGGCACTGCTGTATGGCATCCGCGCCGAGACGCTGGATTTCAAGCGAGATACGACGCCGGCGGACCTGACTGCCGCGGCGTACCTGTATCCGTTCGCCGACCACGACACGCTCGAACAGGTCGAATCGCCGTCGATGAGTCCGGAAACGCTGGACGTGCTTGCCGAAGCGATTCGGAACCGCGAGGTGCAGGGAAGCCACCTCGTCTCCAACGCCGGGTTCATTCGGGACCGCGATGCGCTGGCACAGGCGGCCCAGCACCTCCTCAATCTGGAGGGCATCACGACCACAGCGGTGTTCGCTATCGCCGATGATACAATCTATCTCGCCGCTCGGTCCAAGGACATCCGGATGAACATCGGCAAAGTACTATCAGACGCGTTCGGCGGGATGGGCGAGACAGCGGGCCACTCCACCGACGCCAGCGTCGAGATACCGCTGGGCATCTTCACTGGCCTCGATACCAGCGATGACAACAGAGATACACTGCTGGAACTCACTGAAGAAGCAGTTAAGCGGAAACTGTTCGAAGCAATGGGTGTCGACAGTTCCAGTAGCGAGAGTTCGAACGGTAACTAGGCGGGGACTTCTTCTTCTTCGTCGCCGGCCTCGGGCTGGCGGAGCCGTTCGACAATGTCGCTGACGATAACGACATCGCCGACAGCCTGGACCCACCGGTACGGAATGATGACGCCTCGCGACGCGTTCACCTCTTCGTCAAACAGCTCCGTGTTAAGCTGGTGGAGTGCCAGCCCTGTCACTTCCTTGCGGTCGAGTTCCAGCCGAAGGTCCTCGACTTCGCCGACGAACACGCCGTTTTTCGAATACACCTCGCGACCCACGAGGGCTGTAATCTCTTGTGGTAGATTCTCCATTCCCATACGACGGTGGTTGGTCGGATGGCTTATAAAGCTTCTTTGCGACTGAAACGTCCGCGGCGCGGGGAGTCAGTACCATGCAGCACTTCCGAAACCGATTGTCGGGCTAATTCTGTCTTCCCAGTAGCACTACCGGCACACGGGTACCAGTCGTCTGTTCGGGCCGCGGGACTTTTACCCTGCTTTCCCGTTCGCTCGGTATGCTCTCCCCTGGTGACCCTGCCCCGGATTTCGACCTGCAAGGGACCGCGGACGGAGGTGCTGGTGCCTATCGGTTGTCGGCTGCGACGAACCGCGCGCCGGCGGTCGTGGCGTTCGTTCCCGGCGACGACCCCGAGTCGCGGACCGTCCTCAGTGCGCTGGCCGATGCAGACTGGGCGAGCGTATCGGATGCCGTGGCTGTCTTTGGCGTTCTCCCAGCAGGTATCGACGACTGCCGGTCGCTCGCGGCGGCGTTGTCGCTTCCCTACCCGCTGCTGGCCGACACTCACGGCGTCGCTACGCAGTTCGGCGTCCGAAAACAGGGCGGGAGTATCCAACGAGCGGCGTTCGTCGTCGACCAGCGATGTCGTGTTCAGGTGGCAACTGTGTTCGACGACACCGACGGGACCATGCCGGCCATCGACACGGTTCTGCGTGGCCTTGCTGAGTTGTAGCTACTCACCGTGGTCCAGTTCGCCCTCTAACAGACCGTAGATGTACACGTCTTCGTAGCGGCCATCGCGGAACCAGTGGTCCCGCAGCGTCCCCTCTCGCTGGAACCCCGTCTTTTCAAGCACGCGCTGGGAGCCCTCGTTGCCGACGAAGACCTTCGCGTACACTCGATGGAATCGACGCTCCTGAAAGGCGTACTCGGTGAGCCTCCGGGCGGCGTCGGTCGCGTAGCCGTTGCCCCACGCATCCGGCGTGAGCCAGTAGCCAAGTTCGGCCATTCCGATCCGGTCTGTGACATCGTTCAGACCGATTATACCGACCGCCTCGCCGTCGACGCAGATGAGCAGATGCACGTCATCAGTCTCGCCGCTGGTGACGGATTCGACCCACTCACGCTCAGCCTGTTCGGAGATCGGCTCTGTGGCCGAGAGACCGTGCCTGACATCCGGATTGTTGACTGTCTCTTGCAGGAACTCGACATCTTCGCCTTCGACCGTTCGGAGCGTTACTGTTTCGCCCCGGAGGAATGCTGGTCCGGGCATATGTAACCCGACGAAGGGGTGCTGAAAGAAGCTTCGGAAGGTGTGTGAGTGAGCTTCATGGAGCCCAGTTATCGGCGAGCAGGCCGTACTCCAGCAGATCTACGTAGTCGCCGTTGACGAAGGCGTGGTCGCGCCGTCGTCCCTCCTGCTGGAATCCCACTTTTTCCAGCACACGTGCGGAGGCCGGGTTGGTGGCGTAGCAGTCCGCACCGAGTTTGTTCAGTCGCAGTTCCTGAAACGCATACTGTGCGAGACAGTCCACAGCATCGGTCGCGTAGCCGTTGCCCCAGTGGTCCGGACAGATCGAGTACCCGAGCACACCGAATCCCCACGGGTGGTGGTCTTCGTGCAACATACACGTTCCCACCGGATCATCGTCCACACAGACGACGAAGTGCGTGTCAGCACCACGGGCGTTGAGGTCTTCGGCGGCTGGCTCGGAGAGTGGCTCGTTGAACCCGATGTTGTGCCGGACCTGCGGCTCGTTTAATAGCTGCTGTAGCAGGTCGCTATCGGTTGCTTGCTGCGGGTGGAGCGTCACGCGCTCACCGTGGATGAACGCTGGTCCTGACACGCGTGAAACCACTCGCAGATGATACAAGGGTGTTGTCGTGGTATGTGAAGTGACACCATACACATACTAGGCAGTTGAGAACGACACGCCAAAGGGAACCCAGCACTGCCCTGCGGTATGGGAACGCCGCTGGAGTCACGCGAGGAACAGGCAACAGAGGTCGTCGACCGACTACATGAGGAATACCCCGACTCGACGATTTCACTGAACTACAGTAGCCGCCTGGAACTGCTAATTGCCGTCGTCCTTTCGGCGCAGTGTACCGATGAGCGAGTCAATGAGGTCACAGCAGACCTATTCGAGAAGTACCAGGGTGCCGAGGACTACGCTGCGGCCTCCGAGGAGCAACTCGCTGAGGACATCTACGGCATAACGTTCCACAACAACAAGGGCGGCTATCTCCAGGGAATCGGTGAGATTCTGACCGAAGAACACGACGGCGAGGTCCCGGACACGATGTCCGCCCTCACTGACCTCCCGGGTGTCGGCCGTAAAACGGCGAACGTCGTCCTCCAGCATGGCCACGACATCGTCGAGGGCATCGTGGTCGACACGCACGTCCAGCGGCTCTCGCGGCGGCTGGAGCTCACCGAAGAAGAGCGCCCGGAAGCCATCGAGCAGGACCTGCTCGACGTGGTGCCGGAGAGCGAGTGGCAACAGTTTACGCACCTGCTCATCGACCACGGGCGAGCCGTGTGTGGTGCGCGCTCGGCCGACTGCGAGGCGTGCGTGCTCGCGGACATCTGTCCCTCGGAGAAGGGCGACAGCGAGGTCGACCTCGCCAGCGGCGAGGCATGGTAGCCCCGCGCCGAGCGACTCAGCTTTCGTCGTCACTGAAACGCGCAGTGAGCACTGGCACGTCGGACGTGCGAACGACTTTTTCGGCGACGCTACCGAGCAAATACCGTTCAATGCCCGTCCGGCCGTGGGTCCCCATGACGATGAGGTCGATGGCGTTCTCGTCCGCGTAGTCGAGGATTGCTCTGTGCGGGGGACCGCGCTCAATGGCGGTGACGGTGTCGACTGTGTCGACCTCGTCCGCCGCTGCCTCGACGATGGCCTGTGACCGCTCCTGTAGCGACGATTCGATGTTGTGGTCTTCACCGACCATGCCCGGCTCCGACTCGTCGTGTTCCTCCGCAATCATGCCAGTCGTCGCTCCCTCCGGGCCTGCGGAGGTCATCCCAATGTGCGGCGACGACGTATCGAGCACCGTCATGATGTGTAACGTCGCGTCGTGCGTCTCGGCGAGATTGCGTGCATGCGCGAGTGCGGCTGCTGCTCCGTCACTACCGTCGGTTGGAAAGAGGATGTGTTCGTACATTGGAACCACAACTAGAGATGGACATGCAAGGCTAATGAAACATCTAGCCTGTTCGCAGAAACCGAGAATCAGACCCGCTGTCGGCACTCACGCCACGTACCGGAGGGCGTACCGGGCGATACCGACCAGATACGCCAGCAGCCAGAAGATGACGTAGCCGAACACCCCGATGCGGAGCCGAGAACGCCAGTGGCTGAACGTCTCGTCGCCGATTTCGTCCAGCAACAGGTCCTCGTCGTACTCGTTGTAGAGGTCGTGCTCTCGCTTCGCGCGGAAGATGCGGACGATTCCTGTGCCACCGAAGGCAAGCAGCGCGTAGGCTTGCAGGCCGAGCATCGCGTGGACAGCAGACAGGCCACCAAGCTGGTCCGGCAGGCGCGGGATCATCCAGAACACCATTGGGACGGTGGTCAACACCAGCCCTGTTGTGACGAACTTCAGGTGATGTATCAGCACGTCCCAGGTGACTGGCTCCGTCTCGATGATGTAGTACGCACCATACAGGAAACAGGGGAGGCTGAGGCTCACCGACAGTAACACGACTGTGGCCACGAGGCCGTCCGACACCATGGGCCGACCTAGGGACAGTGCTCGCTAAAGACTGCCGGATGCCGAAGGTCAGAACTTGTAAGCCGTCGCGGTCCCTACACCCGAGCAATGGCCGACCCGGACTCGACGTCTCCCACGGAGGACGAGCGCGGGAACACCCCTGCGGATGCGGTAGCTGCCGAAACCGAGCCTGGCGAACCCGGAGCTACGGGCGACAGCGCTGAGACGGCCGGTGCTGGCGAGTCGGGCGATGATGGCGAGTCGGGCGAGGCACTTGATACGGAGGCGCTCCGGAAGCAGGTCGAAGAAAAGTACGACTTCGACAACTTCGGCCCGGCGGACATGGCCGAGATGACCGCCGAGGAGTGGGACGTTGCCTTCGACGAGGAATCCTGGATCATTGGCGACGAACTCCTCGACCGAGTTGCGCGGGACCTGCGAAACCGCGTGGCGAACCGTGATGTGTTCGCTCGCATCGAGCGGCATCAGGACCCGCCGCGGGTGCTCGCGTACTCCGACGAGGGCTACGCAATCGTCTATCCCGATGGGAGCCTCGAAGGTGAGGGGACCGTCATGCGTGACGTAAAGCCCACGGTCGCGCTGTGTTCCATGGATTCCTACGACGTACCTGAGAACGTCCCTGACAGGCCCCTCCCCCAGCCGGAAGAGGTCCCCGAGGGCGGTGGCGAACTCGGAAACTGGATGTTACAGGCGATTGCCGGGGCACAGTTCCTTGCTGGGGTTGCCCTGCTCGGGGGTGCAGCACTGGCGACCGGTGGCGTCATCGGCAACAGGGGGACCAGCATCGCGCTGCTAGTCGTGGCTGGTGTTGCCTTCATCGGTGTGTCGCTTGTCCTCTTTTTCACCGTCGCAAACGCGCGGCTCTCGGACACGTTCCGCTCTGAGGAGTACCGGGACAGACTGCGGGCAATCGGACTCGAGGATGGCGAACGACCGGAGTTCGTTCCGGAGCTGAGCCCGCAGAATTCGGGGTCTGAAGAGGGGGCTGGCGAAACTGACGAAGCCGGGTAATGACGGTTCCTGCGGGTGGTATTCGGTGGGTTTATACAAACTCAGTCCTGATTCCAGAGTGTATATGAATAGACGGGAGTTCGTCCGGACAGCAGGGGGGGCCGCCGGTGCTGCGGCGACCCTCAGCGCCACCGGCGCGGCCGCCGCACAGGAGGAAGGCGGTGACGGTGCCAAAACCGTCCCGGACTACGGCGGTTTCCTGGATTCGGTCGGGAACTTCGACGGGTCGACCGTCGACGCGACCGGGCAGGACACAGTAACTGTCGAGGTCGGCGTGCAGGCCAACGGCGGCGCGTACGGATTCGGTCCGCCAGCCGTCCACGTGGACAACGGCGCGACCGTCCAGTTCGAATGGACGGGTAACGGTGGCGGCCACAACGTCGTCTCTGACGGCGACGGTCCGCTGGACTCCGGCAGCACGGCCTCCAGTGCCGGCGTCAACTACGAGCACACCTTCGAGGAGGACGGCATTTACCCGTACCTCTGTGTCCCCCACGAGGGACTCAACATGAAAGGGGCGATTGTTGTCGGCGAGGAGTACCCGACACAGACAATCGGCGGCGGCGGCCCGGTTGAGGTCGACCCACACTACGCCGGCGTCCCGATTCAGCCCCACTTCGTTGGGTTCGGCGCTGGACTTGCAGTCATCATCCCGCTGATCTTCACCTTCTTCCAGCTGAAGTACGGCGAGTCGCCCCACACTAGCGGAGGGAACAACTGATGGCATCCGAAGGCTCCACCTACGGCGATATTCACCGGTACGAACCGCCACGCGAGAGCACGGCAGCGGCTGTCGGCATCGTGCTCCTGACGATCATTCAGGTCGGCCTTGTCGGGCTCTTCACCTACGGCATGATTGCCGGGTGGGCGTCCGGTATCGGGACGACGTTGACGGTCCGCCTCATCGAGGCCAATATGTTCATGGGCGGCGTGTTGACGGCGATATTCATCGACCTGTCGTTCATCATGCTGCTGTACCGCAAGGAGTTCCTTCCCGACGTGATGATCGTCAAGAAGCGCCGTCGCAAGTGGGAAGACCTCTACATCCGTCAGGAAGACGTCGACGGCACGACGATGGCGGACGGCGACAAGCTCGCAGAGACATTCAAACGCGCAGTGTACCCATACTACAAGAAATAATATGCCACTTGATGAAGACAAATATCCGGCTGAAACAGGCCGTCGTCGCTTTGTAAAGGGCGTCGTCGGGAGTGCAGCACTCTCAGGCGTTGGCGTCGGTGGCGCAGCAGCCGTTGACGCGACAACAGACGCCGCCGGCGAAGGTGGCGGGACAACCCCGTTCGTCGCTGTCGAAAATACCTCCGGACCGGCACCACGGGGAATGCCGATCATCCCGATCGAGATAAACGGTGGCGAGATCAGTGGGCTTTGGCCAGAGTACGACGAGAACGCCGGGGCGGCCGTTGCACCTGACTTCGGCGGGAGCGGTATCGACTACTCCTCGCAGTGGTTCCAGTACTGTGGTATCCAGAGCACTGCCGCTATCTACCCTCAGTCAGACCGGAACAGCACGTTTCTCAACGACACCGGGACCTTCTCCTGGCAGGGAGAGTATGAATCCGGCAAACCACTCACGGTCGATATGTTTGAGGACTACAAGGAGTGGGGCAACGGCATCGGCGACCCCGGCGTCGGGAAGCCTGCAAGCGTCGTCTGGCGGACCAACAGCGACGGAAAGAACGGCGCTCCGGTGCAGATAATCCGATCAGTCGAAGTCGAAAAGATGGCCAACGGCGAGGGCGAGTACGGAGACCTTCCCGGAAACGTCCAGTCATTCATTTCAGAGGCGACTGATCAAGGCTTCATCGCCTGGCTAAACAAATGTACACACTTCTGCTGTGTGCCGGGATTCAAGACGCAGGAAGGGAGTGCAAACTTCGGCGGCGCAAACTCTATTTACTGTCAGTGCCACCAATCAGTGTACGACCCGTTCAGTCCCGTGCAATCGACGTTCGTGGCGCTGCCACGCCCACCACAGACGGATTAACCAATGAGTCTCGAACGCAAAGACGAACACGATCACAAAGGCTGGATGGAATCGCGCGAGCTGACACCGATCGAATCGGTGTACCTGACCGTGCTCATCTGGCTCGACAAACGGCTGCGCGTTGTTGACTATCTGGAGATCCTCGAGGATCTCTACTACAAGGTCAACATGCAGATGCCGAAGAGCCACACGGAACAGTACAACCTCGACAACAAATTCTGGTACTGGTACCCACTGTATGCACTCGGGTCGTTCTCGACAGTTGCGTACATCGTTGCCGCGATATCAGGCGCGCTGCTGGGCTTCTACTACGCTCCGGCCGCCGCGGCTGCTGACGGGTCGCCGACGGTCGCGTACGACTCAGTGATGCTTATCATGGGCCAGCTCAACCTCGGCTACTTCCTGCGCTCGGTCCACCGCTGGGCCGCGCAGATTATGGTTGCCGCGGTGTTCCTCCACATGCTCCGTGTGTACTTCACCGGGGCATACAAGGAACCGCGCGAGCTGAACTGGCTCATCGGCATCGTCCTGATCTCGCTGACGCTGGTGTTCGGATACACCGGCTACCTGCTGCCGTGGAGCCAGCTATCGTTCTGGGCCGGCCAGATCGGTGTCGAGATGTCCCTCTCCATCCCGCTTATCGGTGAGTGGGTTGCACAGCTGATGTTCGGCGGGTTCACGCTTTCGCAGGCCACGCTACAGCGGATGTACATCCTGCACGTGTTCTTCCTGCCGTTCATCACGACTGCCATCATCGCGGTCCACATCGGCATCGTCTGGATGCAGGGGATCGCTGAACCACACTAATACTATGAGCGACAACGACACAGACGACGTTCGCACGGACGGTTCCGGCACCGGTATCGTCTCGCCGGACGACGAGACCCCCGCATGGTCCGAACGCAAAGAGCGGACCCAGGGGCTCTCCCGGCTGACCTACGAGTACTTCGAGCGGGCGCGCCGCGAGGACCAGGACCTTCGCCAGCAGTCGGACTACGTCGAGCGTGACGTGCTCGCGTTCCCGGCTTGGCCCCACGAGATGATGCGCAACATTGCGCTGACTTCCTTCTTTGTGGGCATGATTCTGTTCGTCTCGGCGACACTGCCACCGGAAATGCCGAACCCCGCCAACTCCAGCGTGACGCCGGCGATCATTCTGCCGGACTGGTATCTCTACTGGTCCTTTGGCCTGCTCAAGCTCGGTCCGTTGAACCCGGACCTGAGCATCCTCGGCGGCTCGAAGCTCATGGCTGACCGAACCTACGGTGTGCTGGCAAACGTCGTGGTCGTCGGCTTCGTCGCGATCGTCCCCTTCCTGAACAAGGGGTCTGCACGCCGTCCCGTCGAGCAGCCGTTCTGGGCTGCGGTCGGGATGTCCGGCGTCATCTTCAGCCTGACCATCGCTGCACTGTCCATCAAGAACCTCGTTCCGATGGACTCCCACCTGCTGTTCGACCTGACGTTCCTCGTCCCCATCATCAGCGCGACGATCACCTACGCGGTGCTCAAGACGATGCGCGAGGGCTACATGTTCGACCTCAACCGTCGGTACTACCGGCTGCGACCGCCGAAGTAACCGACTCGGCCAGTTTCTCTGTCGTTTCTTTGCATCCGCCGTTCCATTCCACCGCAAGCGTAGTGACTTCGTCTCGCCGCAGTAAAGTGGCTCCCGTCCGTAGTAGTAGCGATGACAGAGGACCAGTCAGCGGGGACTGAAGACGGGTCGGAGCGGCGGGACGTTGTGGTGCCGCTTCGCGTGTACAAGGCCGTGACAGTGTTTTCAACGCTGTTTGCGGTCGCCAGCGTCGTCGCCGGCTTCATTCTCGTCGACGTGGCAACACAGCGGGCGTCAGCGCCCGCCTCGGAGATCGATGTTCCGGTCGGCATCGCCGGAATCGCGTGCATCCTCGCTGGCACAGTCGTCTATGCGTTTTCGACACGGTTCCGTACCGAGGAAATGGGAAAGTCTAAAGACGACGCTACCTAACGTTCGGATAATGGCTGACGAGTTCATGAAGGGGTTCGCGTGCCTCATGGTCGGCGGACTGGGCTGGATGACCATCAAGGGCTGGTACAACACGCCGAGTTTCGAGGGGGCACAGCTCACCGGCGAACTTACTATCGAGGAACCGACCACGTTCGACCAGATCGCTCTGTTCATGGGCGATGCGTTCTTCTGGTTCGCGGTCCTGGGCGCACTGACCTTCTGGGTCGTGCTCCCGCTGATCAGTGAATTCCAGGCGTACCTCAACGAACGGTCGGCATAATAGTACGCAGTAACCGTGTCTTTCTAGCTGGGACCGACGCTAGTCTCAGTTCGCAGTCTGATCGATCGGTGCGCTGTCCTCGTCACGTACCTGAATTCCGCGAGAACGAAGTGCCGTAGCAAATTTTGTCGGCGACACCCCGCTGTAGGTCGCCGCTTCTTTCAGTGTGAGTGTTTCCCCGCGATACAGTGTCAGCGCCGTAGTGAGGGACCTGTGTGACATTTTCGTCTACACTGAAACAGATACAGTGCGGGTATTAAACTATTTCGGCTAATTCCAGTCCAATTAGTCGCTGAGTTTGTTTCGAATTGGCCATTTGCAGGCTATAGTGGCATAGAAGCACACGAACGCCTGATACTGTCTAGGAAGTAGCTGCTGACCGTATGCGTGCATCTTCCGATAGGCACGGCTAGCAAATTACAGGGACTCGACGCCGGTAGAATGAGAGGACGTGTTTAGACGATGGCGCTCCAAGGACCCTTGATGACCCAGAACAGGCTCTGGTAGCCCGCGTACATGAACACCACGAGAGCGGCGACGATAGCTCCTTTCGGTCGTTCCAGTGGAATGTCACGGCGTGCTTCGACTTTCCGGGACTCGAACTCGAAGAAGTCAGTGATGACTGCGCCGAGCACGAGCACGGACAGGACCATCCCACCGTGATGGTGGAGCGTCATGTAGAAAAACGATAGCACGACCAGTGCGATGTTGGAGAACGTGTGTGCCGGGTGTCGGCTAACCGCCTCCGCACCATCGTTTTTGTACTGTTTGACGTGGCTTCTATGGGCGAGCTGCCGTGTGAGGAAGTTTACAATTACCACTCCGAAGATGACGTATTCGATGAGGAGCGCGCCGCCGACTGTGGGGCTCCCCAGAATGGTATCCAGTGGCCCAAAGAACGTTACGGATGGCTGCATATGCAAAGCTCTGTCCACCGTCCATTAGTGTCTTTCCAATCTCACTCGAACCTGGACTGGCTCTCGTCGACGACAGCAGTCCGAACGGATGACCCGAGCGAGATCGTGATACTTTCCTGATAGCTGACGTGGCGCGAAACCCGGTTATCGACAAGTAACTCGACAGTCGCCTCGTCGCGCTCAATCGAGGCACTGAGTCCGTCGACAGGCAACACCCAGTGGTCCGGGTCGGTCGCAAACGGTGCGATCGGTGCCACCACTGCCTGATTCGACGGCGCCAGAATCGGGCCGTCGACACGGTGGGCGTAGCCCGGTGAGCCAGCGGCCGTCGCAATGACGACACCGTCGGCCCGAAACTGTCCGATGCGGTCGGCTGTCGACGCGATAGTGAACTCGGAGATGCGGGCGGCGTCAGCAGTGACGAGGGTCACGTCCCAGAATGCCTGCTCGACCGTCCCATCAGGCATCGTCACATGGAGAACGGGATGCGTTTCAATCCGGGCGTCAGCAAGCCCCGACACGGCGGCGACAGCGGTGTCCCGTGGTACTGACCGGACGCCGCGACCAGCCGCGACCGGCAACACAAGCGGGTCACCCTCGGCCCGTGCCACGGTAGCGACGGCGTCCTCGCCAACAGCGACGACTCGGTCGGCCTTCGGAACAGCGCCGTCACTACCCCGTTCAACTGCCACGCCGGCGTCTCGAAGCACATCTGCCAGGGCGTCGTCACCGACTACACCAACGGGGGTTCCCATCGTCTGAAACTCCGGGCCGGCGGAAAAAAACCTGCCGCACTTCGCGCGGTCGCCTCAAATATCGAGGCGGCGGCGCGCGTATTCGACGAGAATCGGCATATCCGAGAGGTGGGTTAGCTTCGCAATCGCCCGACGGTCGCCGCCGTTGATCTGCCGAAGGGTGTCCTGTCCGGTGCTCCGGAGGTCGTCCATCAGCTGGTCGTACCGCTCGTTCGGGGCGAGATACAGCAGTTCCGTCATCATCAGGCGGGCGTTGTGTTTCGGGGCCACCTCGCTGTGCCAGAGTTGGTCGTAGACAGAGAGGTTCTCCGCCGAGGTGTCGGGTTCGTCTGGTTTGAGCGCCGAATCAGCCGTTGCGGCGGCGGCGCGGGCCGACTTCATCCCTTTATGAATCCCCTCGCCCCACAGCGGGTCGACGGTCGGAACAGTATCGCCGATAGCCATGAAGTTGTCCGTGCTCATCGAGTCAGGGGGCTGGATGTGGGCCGACCCGCGGTGGGCCTGTGTGCCCTCGATTCGCTCGGCGTCGTCGAACCGGGGGTCCGAATCGAGCCAGTACTCGAGATAGTCGTCGATGCCCATCCCGTCTTTTGCGTACTTCTGGTGGGAGCCGTTCTGGATGTAACAGAGGCCGACTTTCGCCGTGTCTTCGCCGGTGTGGAAAATCCAGGAGTAGCCACCCGGGGCGAGGTCGTGATCCAGGCGGAGCATCATCGCATCTCGGAGGTCAGCGTAGTCGTCGTGGTCGACTTCGACGCCCTCAAACTCGTACTCGACGCCGATAGCCTGATGATTCCGCTGGAGGTTACACACGTCAAGTTCCTTCGCCAGCGGCGCGGCAGGGCCGGTGGCGTCGATGACGATGTCCGCATACACCTCTTCGTCGCCGTCATAGCGGACACCGACGATCTCACCGTTTTCCATGATGGGGGCCGAGACGCGGGAGTCAAAGCGGTAGGTCGCGCCCTTGTCTCGTCCCTCCGAGACAAGCCACTGTTTGAACTCCGCAAACTCCAGAACGGCTCCGGTCTGATTGCGGACGTAGTGGTCGTTAGGGGACTCAAGGACGACGTTGTCCGTGTAGTTCATCACCACGTCATCGGGAATGGCAAAGCCCGTCATCGCCGACATGAATGTCCCGGCGGTGGACTTGTTGCTCTGACGCGGGAACCCGTCTTCGGGCTCGCTTTCGAGAACGAGCACCTCGTAGTTTCGCTCCGCTAGATCACGGGCACACTGCGCCCCGGCAGGCCCGGCTCCGGCTATTACCACGTCAAAGCGCTCGCGCATGGTTGTGAGTATTTCCTGTCGGTAATCAGTCTTTCCGAATCCACCGAGGGCGCTCTCGAAAGGGTAAAGACGGCCCCACTACCATGACGGGAACACCCGGGGCGACATACAATGGTTCTCAAGACAGGCGCGGGCGTGCTCGCGGACAGGCGGCGGCTTCCCACGGCACTACGGGCAGTGCTGGGATACTACGCGGACACCGGCGTGTTCGACGCCGGCAGTCTCTCGCTGAAATCCGAGATCGACGAGCGCACAGAGGCGATGGTCAACGACGTAACCGACCGCATCGAGGACGCCCTCGAAGACGAGTTCGGCCGGCCAGTCGAGTTCTCCTATGACACGAAACTTATTCTGCCCGCACAGCTAACGCTGGGCTACGTCTACCGCAACGCTCGTCAGCAAGCACCCGGTGACCCTGTCATTGACGCTATCGCCAACGGGGTTCCAACAGTCGACGAGACGGCGCTGGAACAGGGGCCGGCACAGGACCTCGCCCCCCGCGAGATGGTCGTCCGCGCCGAGCAGATGACCCGTCTCTCCATTGAGGCGCTCATCGACGGTGACATGCGCGACGCCATCAATGACGACGAGTTCGAAGATTTCGAGGTGGACTTTGACGCGAGCGAGGCCGACCGCCGCCGCGTCGCCGAGGTCGCCCAATCCGCGCTACAGTCCCATCTTGACGGTCTGTTGGAAGACATGCCACCTGTTGTCGAGAACGCGTACCAGTGGGCCGTCGACTACAGCGAAGCCCATCAGGACCGTGACGACTACTTCCGGGAGCTGATGACCGCGGCCGAGGACGGTGACGCCGATGCCCTGACTGATATCCGCGAGGCGTACAAGTTCGCCGAGTACGACGAGGAGCCAGCGACACTCACGGAGACGGAGAAGGAACTCCCCTACAGCAAGACCCAGTACGCCCGTGTCGGCGTCCTTTACGACGGGATGCTTGACCTCTACCGACTCGCTGGCCTCGATATCGACGACGAGTTCGCCAAGGCCATCGTCCTCGCCATCATCGGCGCACAGGTGTGGCTCGACGACGTCGACGACTACGACGACGACCGCGCGGAGGGGCAACTGACACCCGTTACCGCCGAGTACCTGCTCGCGCCCGACGACGAAGCCGCCTATCGGCGCGTCGTCGACGTGACCGAACAGTACCTCGACCTCGCGAAGTCCTACGCAACGGCCGCCGACTCGCCGTTGACCGGCGTCGCTGTCGAGTACATCTACCGCTCCGGCGACCCGGACGTCCTGCCCGGCAAGCCTGAGTAGGCGCACGAGCGATATCGATTCGACCCAAGCGCCAGAGTTTATATCCCGCCGCCCGCACCGAGATTTGAATGCTTCACTCGTGGGTGGGCAGGGCCGCAGCTATCTGCGGATTGCTGGCCGTGCTGTTCGCACTCATGGTCGGATTCGGCACCGCCACGCCGGCCTCCGAACTGGGCGATTATCCCGCAGAGGACGCACTAGCTGCGGACTACGACAGGTACGTCGGCGAGTCTGTTCAGGTGACTGGCACGGTCACCGGAACTGAGCCGGTTGAAATCGCCGTCGAGTACGAGTACGCTGCCAACGGCAAACGCTACAGCGGCACACTCGCGATCGTGGTCCGGAACGTCGACAGAGCCGTCGACGAAGGCGAATCGCTGCAGGTGTACGGGACGCTCGGCCCGGATTGGACCATCACCGCGGAGAACAGCGTGAGTGTGCCCGCGACAAACTACGTTGCGATGTACCTCGTTTCTGCCCTCGCCGGCCTGTGGACCCTCGGACGGCTAGTCTGTGGTTGGCGGCTGAACTGGCAGACAGGGGCACTATGCCGGCGTGAGGAGCCACTCCGGCCGATACGGGCTCTCCGCACACAGGTGCAGGAGGTGCGTGCCTGATGCCGGACCTGCTCTCGCACGCTTTCATCGCGTTCACCATCTGTACCCTCCTGTCACTGCGGTACGACTGGCTCACTGGCGAGTATGTGACTGTGGGTATGGCGGGCGCGTTTATTCCGGATATGGCGAAAATCAAGCTCCTAGTGGACTCCGCGACCGTCGAGGCGGCGCTGGACATCCCCTTTGACTGGCTGGGCGTCCACACGCTCGGCGGCGCGTTCGTCGCCGTTCTCGTAGGGGCGGTCGTCGTGAACCGCTCCGACCGACGGCGCGTGGTCGGGTTGCTGTCGCTCGGGGCGGCCAGTCACCTGTTTGCCGATGCGCTCCTGCTGAAGGCCTCTGGACGGTCGTACGAAGTGCTGTGGCCCCTGACACAGTACCACCCGCCAACGCCGGGGCTGTATCTGAGTACGGACATCTGGCTCACGGGCGTCACCGGAGCTATCGCGGTGTCGGCATGGCTGTTCACGGCCGAATCATGACTATACCGGCTGTCTGCCTGCCAGCCCCGCGGCCATACTTCCCGGGATGACAACTGTATTACCGTTACCTACCTAACTAATTCGTATGGCACTCAGTGCCCGGAACAATCTCAGCGGGACGATTCGCTCGGTGACGACGGACGAAGTGATGGCGGAGATCGTCATCGAACTGGACGGCGGCGAGACGGTCACGTCGACGATCACACGCGGGTCCGCCGACCGACTCGACCTTGCCGAAGGCGACGAGGTGTCGGCGGTAATCAAGGCCAGTGAAGTGATGGTCGACAAGGACTGAAAACGGCGTCAGCAACGCGCTCGAACCGACTACCGCTTCCCCAGCGCTGTCTCGAACACGCGCTGTGCGCGCTCGTAGGCGGCGTTCCGGTCAACGATTGGGTGGTAGTAGTCCGGGGCCAGTTCCTCGCGTTCGCCGTCCGAGAGCGTCGGCCAGTCGACGATCTTGGTCGACGGAACGCCACGAAGTTCCGGAACGTACTCGGTGACGTAGTCCGCCCCACTGTCGTACTTGCTCATCTGTGCGACCGGGTCGAAGATTCGCACGTCCACGGAGTCGGTCCCGGTCGAGGCCGTCCACTGCCAGCTGGCGGCGTTGTTAGCCGGGTCGTGGTCGACCAGTCGCTTCCGGAAGTGTCGCGCCCCCTCGCGCCAGTCGACGAGGAGATGCTTTGTGAGGAAGGACGCGACGTTCTGGCGCGGCCGGTTGTGGATGTACCCCTCCTGTTCGAGCTGGCGCATCCCGGCGTCGATGAATGGATACCCCGTCTCGCCGTGCTTCCAAGCCTCGAAGTTGTCCTCGTCGTTTTCCCACTCGATACGGTTCGGGAACGTCTTGTAGTTCTCCGACAGCAGCGTTGGGTTGTAGTACAGCAGGTGGTAGCTCTGTTCGCGCCACGAGAGTTCGTAGCGGTACTTCTGGATGTTCCGCTGGGCGTCGCCGGTGGCTTCTGTATGTCGGTCAGAGGCATCGCGCCACATCTCGCGGATGCCGATCATCCCCGCTGCGAGGTACGGCGACATACGCGAGACAGCGCTGGTCGGCCGCTCGACGGCGGCCTGCATATCATCTCGGGTATCGTTGTACGTCTCGATGCCGCCGGTGAGGAAGTCGTCGTACCGCTGCCGTGCGCCCTCGTAGCCGGGCGTCGGCAGGTCCATCTCCGTCTCAATGGTCGGCGCTGTCGTCGGGTCCGACACGTCGACGAGTGAGCCCGAGTCCGGACTGCCGACCGGCGGCAGCTTGTGGTGGGCCTGCCAGTCGTCGTAAAAGCGACTGTGGTTCTCGTACTGGCTATCGAGCCCCGCCGGGTCGACGAGCACGAGGTCGGTCAGCGATTTCGTCGGGAGCGCTTCGTCGACTCGCCGCTGGCGGTTCCGCCGCGCGGGCCGGTAATGCTCGTTGTAGTACACCCGGTCGGCATCGTACTCATCGACAACATTCGAAAGCACATCAACGGCGGTCCCCTTCTTGACGAGTAACTCCCCGCCGTGGTCCCGATACGCCTGTTTCAGCGCCCGGACACCAGCCAGCAGAAACGCTTTTTGCCGCTTCCCGATGTTTGCCAGCAGGTCCGTGTCGAGAACGTACACCGGCAGTACTTCGTCGTCCGCGGCGGCGGCAGTCAACCCTCGATTGTCCGGTATTCGGAGGTCCCGCTGATGCCAGAAAACGTGCATGCATTTTGTTAGGGATACCAGCATATGGGTCCGAACCCGATTCTATTGTGTGTGGGCCCGGAGGACATGGTGTCTGGCGCTTCGCCTCCACCATATCGCCGACCTACCGCGACACAGGTTTGCGAACGAAATAGCAGTACTGTGTGAAACTGAAAAACGTCTCCCCGGCGACCTCCTGCTCCCGGAGGTCGTTCGCCCAGGCCTGTGCCGCCATCCGCCCGATAGCTCCATGGTCGGCCGCATAGTCCTCAATGAACTGCATGAGATGATACGCGAACGTCTCTTCTTCGAGTCGGGTGTTGACAATAGTGTTCGGTTCGACCCGGTCGACCGTCAGCCCAGCCTCACGGAGAACAGGGGCCAGACGGGAGCCGAGCCGTGGCTGCGGGCAGTGGTCGTCGAACGCCCTGAGGACGCGGGCCATTCGCTCTGGATTGGGACTGCGCCAGACAAGCGACGCGAAATCAGCGTCACAGACGACAGCGGACCCGCCGGGCCGCAGGACTCGGGCCAGTTCTGCAACCGCCGAAGAAACTGTTTCGAGGTACTCGAACACCTGCACCGCAACGGCCGCATCGACCGATTCGTCGGCCACTGGAAGGTCACCGGCGTCTCCCTGTGACACGGTCACCTGCGGGAGCGAGGCACAGCGTTCTCGGGCGAGTTCAAGCATCGCCTGGCTCCGGTCGATACCGTGAACGTGTCCCTCGTTGCCGACCGCCCAGCCAATCTCCGCCGGCTCGAAGCCCGGCCCACAGCCAATAGAAAGAACGGTGTCGCCTGGTTCGGGTGCGAGCAGGCCCCGGACTCGCTCCCGACGCGCCGCTGCGGCCGGTGTTCTGTATATCGCTTCCTCCTGCCGGGCTTCCGCTTCGTCGTAGTCAAGCGTGCCACCCATCTCCGCACAGTTCTCATTCGGTTGTCATAAATGAAACCATTCGGCAGCGTTACACTCGCCACAACTCGCTGCCAGGGTCCGTTAGTAAAAACGGCCCCCTCGGTAAGCCAATAGAAACAGCAGGTAGCATACGGCGGCCGCAGGCCGCCGTTTCACCGGAATCGAGGCTGTGGCCTCGATTCCGGCCTTTTTAGCGTAGATTTTTGCGCCGAGTGGTGCGCGAAGCGCACCCGAGGCGCAAAAAGGTACTTAGTAGAACTCGCGGACGAGATCCATCGCGCCCTCAGGCGCGCCGTCCGGAATCTCAGCCATCGAGCCCTCGACGCCCTCGCGTTCCTCGAAGGGAACGGAGTCTTCATCCTGATACAGGACGCCCATGTACTCCTTCTCGCTTTCGAGGATCTTGTCCTTGGCCTGGTCGCGGTCCGCCGGGTCGTGGTCGGTCTCGTCGAGGTCCACGATGGCGTCGCGGAAGTAGTCGTAGGTGTCCACGTCGTTGAACGTCACACACGGTGAGTAGACGTTCACGAAGCCGAAGCCGTCGTGTTCGACGGCCTTCTGGACAATCTCGGCGTGTCGCTGTGCGTTCGAGGAGAACGACTGCGCGATGAACGTCGCACCGGAAGCCAGCGCCAGCGCCTTCGGATTGACCGGCGGCTGGTTCGGCCCGTCAGGTGAGGTCGAGGTCTCGAAGTCCTCACGCGAGGTCGGCGAGGCCTGCCCCTTGGTCAGCCCGTAAATCCGGTTGTCCATCACGACGTAGCTCATGTCGACGTTGCGCCGCACCGCGTGGATGAAGTGGCCGGCACCGATGGAGTACCCGTCACCGTCACCGCCCGAGACCATCACTTCGAGGTCCGGGTTGGCCATCTTCACGCCGATGCCCACCGGCAGCGCGCGGCCGTGGACGCCGTGGAGCGCGTAGCTGTGCATGTACGTCCCGATCTTACCGGAACAGCCGATACCGGCGACGATGAAGGTGTTGTCGGGGTCGTTGCCCGTCTCTGCCAGTGCCTTCATCATGCCGTTCATCGTCCCGAAGTCACCGCAGCCGGGACACCAGGTCGGTTGCTTGTCGGATTTGAAGTCTGTGAAGCGAACGTCGGAACTCATTGTGTTGCCTCCGGGGGTGTGTCAAGCGTTTGCTTGATCTCGGTTGCCAGTTCGTCTGCTTTGAACCGCACGCCGTTGTACTTGTTGATGCGCTGTACCCGTTCGAGGACGTCGTGCTCAATGACATCCGCAAACTGGCCAGTGGCGTTACACTCGACGACAATAACGTCCTCTGCGGCTTCGATCTCTTCGGAGAGGTCCGGCCGCGGGAAGATGTACGGCACCGAGAGGAACCGCACGTCGTAGCCGTCTTCCTCCAGCAGCGTCAGCCCCTCGCGCAGGGCTCCTTCGTTGGAGCCCCAGGAGATGACGAGCGTATCGGCGTCGGAGTCGCCGAACTCGCGGTAGTCGAAGTCCTCCTGCTCGCGGGCGGTCTCGACTTTCCGCTGGCGCTTGTCGACCTGCTCGATACGCACGTCCGTGTCTTCGGTCCGCCGGCCGAGTTCGTCGTGTTCGAGGCCGGTCGTCATGTGCGCGCCGTCGGTCGTGCCGGGGAACGCACGCGGCGAGACCCCGTCTGCGGCCGCGAAGTGGGCCTGGAAGCGCCCCTTCTCGTCCAGCCAGGCGTCGATCTCGTTCTCGTCGACGACCTTCCCGCGGTCGATTTCGACTTCGTCCATGTCGAAGGTCTCGGGGGAGAAGGTCTGTTCCGTCACGGCCATTGCGAGGTCCGAGACGAGGAAGACCGGCGTCTGGTATTTTTCGGCGAGGTTGAACGCCTCGACGGTCTTCCAGAAGCACTCCGAGACAGTCGTCGGAGCGACGACGAACCGCGGAATTTCGCCGTGGCCGCCGTACAGTGTCATGTTGAGGTCGCCCTGCTCCTGCTTGGTCGGCATCCCGGTCGACGGACCGGAACGCATCACGTCACAGATGACCAGCGGCGTCTCGCTGGTGGCGACCAGCCCGAACGTCTCGGTCATCAGGTCGATACCCGGACCGGACGTGGCGGTCATGGCTCGGGCACCGGCACGTGCCGCGCCAAGCGCCATGTTGATCGCGGAGAGTTCGTCTTCGGCCTGAACGACTTTGCCACCGAACTGGTCGACACGGCCGGTCATGTATTCCATCACGTCCGTCGCTGGCGTGATTGGGTAGCCGGAGTAGAAGCGACAGCCGGCGGCGATGGCACCCATGCCGATGGCCTCGTCGCCGTTGAGAAGCACGTAGTCCTCGTCGGTCGTCTCCATGTCGTAGTCGAACTCGCCGTACTCCTCCTGGACGTAGTGCTGTCCCTTCCGGGCGGCTTCCTTGTTGTTCTCGACGATGGCCTCGCCCTTGTCGCCGAAGCGCTTTTCGAGGCTTTCGTCGAGGTTCTCGATGGGGAAGCCAGTGACTTCACACGCCGCGCCGAGGGCGACGACGTTGAGCATGATGGCCCCACCCGCGTCTTCCGCGAGTCGTTTCAGCGGTACTTCGAGTGCCGTCGCGTCGCCGGGGACTTCCACGTCCTGCATCGTCGAGCGCTCACCGTCGTAGATGATGACGGAATCCTCGTGGAGTTCGTCCTCGTTCTCGTGGATGGTGCGCTCTGTGAGTGCAATCAGGATGTCTAGGCGGTCAACGACACTCTCGACGCGGTCGACTGACGTCCGTACCTTGTAGGCAGTGTACCCGCCACGGATGCGGGAGGCGAAGTCCTTTGAGGTGAAGACGTGTCGACCAGCCCGGGAGAGTGCCTGCGCGAAAATCTTCCCGGTGGAGTCGATTCCATCGCCGGCTTCGCCGCCGATGGCCCAGTTCAGGTCCTCTGGCATTATATCCCTCGGGTAGCCAGCGTGGTAGGAAAAGCCTTCCGTAACCGCCCGCGCGCGCACTACTCGCTTTTGAGTGAATTCCGGGGTAGTTTCGAGTGAAAACCGGCATAATCACCCGTATGTTAGAAAATTCCGGCAACTGATGCCGGTAGGCGTGAAACTCCGCGACCGTAACCCCCTTGCCCAGTCACGGCAACTCTCAGGTATGGATGAACAAGTCCTCGACGTGGTTGCCGTCCGAGATGTCGGACCGGACACCGTGGCGATCGACTTCGAGACACCGGAGGCCTTCGACGCACAGCCGGGGCAGTTCGTCAAGCTGACGCTGGGCGTCGACGGGGAAGACATCTCACGGTTCTACACAATCTCCTCGCCGACAGTCGACGAGGCGTTCGAGATTACCGTCGGCATCGACCCCGACGGCGAGCTAGCCCCCCAACTCGGCGCGCTTGAAGCGGGCGACGGTGTCCGCATCGCCGGGCCGTTCGGGTCGGATTACTACGAAGGCGAGAGTCGCGCTGTCGTCCTCGCCGGTGGGCCCGGCGTCGGTCCAGCCGTGGGTATCGCCGAGCGCGCACTGGACGACGGCAACGAGGCCGCAGTCGTGTATCAGGACGATGCGCCGGTCCACGAGGACCGACTGGACGCGCTCGCCGAGGCCGGGGCGCTCGTCTCGGTCATCGACAGCGAGGAATCCCTGGCTGAGCCAGTCGCCGACGCTATCGAAGACGGCGGCCAGGTGTTCATTTACGGCTTCGCGGACTTCCTCGACGCCGCCACGGAAGCGCTCGAAGCTGCCGGCGTCAGCACTGACGACGCGAAAGTCGAGAACTTCGGATAGGCGGTCGAGTGCCGTCCAAGCGTCGTCTCGCCGGCTGGCTATAATTCCACGATACACCGCTGGGAGCGGTGTTAGCTTTCCTCGCCGACGTCCGACGCTCGAACGGTCATCACCGGAACCGGCGAGGTTCGGACCAGTTTTTCGGCAACGCTGCCCAGCAGGTAGCGGTCGACACCCGTGCGACCATGGGTCCCGATGACGACGAGGTCGGCATCAGTGTCCTCAATGGCGTCGAGGATGGCCTGATACGGGATACCGTGAGTGATTGCTGTCTCAACGGCTTTGACTCCCATCTTAGTGAGTTGATCGGAGCCATCCTCGACGGCATCCGTCGCGACCGACTCCAGTTCGTCAACGATGACGGTGGACCCCACATCGATACCGAGCGACCGCGTGTCCACCACCGAAACGAGATGGACTGTCGCGTCGGTTTCGCTTGCGAGTGTGCCCGTCGGCTCGATAGCTGCCTCCGCGCCGCTACTGCCATCAGTCGGGAGCAGAATGTCGTCGAATGAGATGGTTCCCGGCTCCGCGTCGGCTTTGACAGAAAGGACGGGCACGTCGGCGAGGCGGACGACTTTCTCGGTGACGCTCCCGAGGAGGAACCGCCGGACGCCGGTTCGCCCGTGCGTTCCCATAATGATGAGGTCGATACCGGTCTCGTTGGCGTAGTCGAGGACCGCGTCATGGACGACTCCCTCGCGAACGGCGGCGGTGATGGACAGGCCCTCGGTGTCGACGTGGTCGGCCTGGGACTCGATGAAGGCTTCCGCCGGAGAGTCGCCGTCGTAGTCCCAGTCGTCCGTGGGTCCGTGCTCGTCAACGACCGAGAGGACGTGGACGGTGGCGTCGTGAGTGCGTGCAAGCGTCGCGGCAGCCTCGAACGCACGCTCGGAACCGGGACTTCCGTCTGTCGGCACAAGGATACTATCGAACATCGATTGGTCTCGCTGTTCACCGCCGTCGGTGATAAAGTACCGTGACGGAGCGAGGAACTGTCCGGGAGACGGCAACGGTGGCGCCACGAGAACAGAACAAAGCCTATAACAGTCGGATGCCAATTTTTCCCATGCGCGAGGCAAGTCGGACGACGCGCCAGCGCATCGCTGACCAACTACGCGACAAAGCGATGGCCGCCGGGACAATCGCAAACGAGTTCGAAATACAGACCAGCGACGCGCTCACACACGTAGAGCATATCTCGAAATCTCTGGAATCAACCGACGAACAGCTCCTTGTTGCCCCACCCGAGTGCGAGGAGTGCGGCTTCACGGACTTCGACGACCTGACGAACCGACCGAGCCGGTGCCCGGAGTGTAAATGCGAGGCCGTCTCGGAGCCGGCGTACCGAATCAGCTGATAGGAGGGCGATTCCCAGCGGCATCGATTCTGTGCGCTCAGTTCCCGGAGAAGCCGATGCGACCGCGTGAGGAAAGGTCATGATTGCCGGAGGGTCCCTGATTTTCGAACTCGTAGCGCTCGTCGGTCAGGTAGACATCACCGTCCTCAGTAGTGATCGCGACTTCCTCCAGCACTGCCCCCTCGCAGGGACCGTAGTTACACAGCCCCGACTCGGATTCGAACGTCGCCCCGTGTTTCTCACACACCAGTTCCCCGTTACGAACCGTCGCCCCACTGCCTTTGTCAAGCCGGACATCTGTCCAGTGTGGACAGTAGTTCTCGAACGCGACGACGGCGTCGGACAACTCAACGATAATCGCTTCTTTTGTGTCGAACCCGTCACGAACAGTGAACAGAAAGGTTCCATCGTCGGGCACTTCATCCAGCGCAACGATACGGCTGTCCTCGTCCATACTACACATCCGTAAGGATGTGAGCCGTTTCAAACCGCCGGTCCCGGCCCTATTCTCGTCTTGAGGAGACGACCACCAGAACTGAATCGGCCTCAGTAATGGCGCTCCTCGATACGCTCGTCGAACAGTCGCTGCAGGAGCTTCGTCATCGGCCCGCTCCCGACGGAGATGCCGTCGACGGTCGCAATGGGGCGGATCTCCCACGTCGAGTTGGTGAGAAACGCCTCGTCGGCGTCACGCAGGGCATCGAGCGAATAGTGACCGGTCTCGACAGGGAAATCCTCGCCGCGAGCGATGTCCATTACCACGTCGCGGGTAACCCCCGGCAGCAGGTCGAGGTCCGTACTCGGCGTCCGGAGGCCGTTGTCCGTGACGAAAAAGAGGTTGCTCGTCGCCCCTTCGGCCAGATTCCCGTCCGTGTCCCGGATGAGACACTCGTCGGCTGGTTCGCCGCCAGCGGCGGCCTTTCGGAGTTCGAGCCGGCCGAGAATCCCGTTGAGGTAGTTGTGGGTCTTCGCGTCCGCTGGAACGGCCTCGCTGGGAATCCGCCGGGTCCGGACCGTCTGAGCCGACGCCGGTTCGTCCCAGACGCGCTCGCCGTCGAGCCCGCCCCGCGGGAGTTCCTTGCAGATGACGACGACCGTCGGGTCGACGTCGGCCCCCGGCGTGAGCTTCCCGGGCTGGACGCCCCGCGTGACAGACAGCCGGACGTACGCCTCCTCGAGGTCGTTAGCCGCGAGCGTCTCGTCGACGCGCTCCCCGAGGTCCTCGGGCACGGCGTCAGCGAAGCCCAGCGTCTCGGCCGTCCGCTGCAGGCGCTCGCGGTGGGCGTCCCACCGGAACGGCTCGCCGCCGTAGGCCCGGAGCGTTTCGAACGCCGCGTCGCCGTACATGAACCCGCGGTCGCGCACCGACACCGTTGCCTCGTCCTCGGGGACGAGCGTCCCGTTTACGTGGTATTGCATAGTAGGCAGAAGTTCTCGATCATGGTCTTGCCGTGGTCTGTCAGGATGCTCTCGGGGTGGAACTGCACGCCGATATGCGGGCGGTCGCTGTGGCGGACGCCCATGACGACCTGCGACTCGTCCGTGCCGTCGGCGGTGGCAGCGTCGGCTGACTCCGGTACCGCAGCGGCCTCAGCGTCGTCGCTGACAGTGTATGCCGTCTCGGTCAGTACGTCGGGGAGGTTCTCGCGGTCGACCGCCAGCGAGTGGTAGCGCCCGACCTCGAACGGGTCCGAGATGTCTTCGAACACACCTGTGCCGTCGTGGGTAACCGACGAAGACTTGCCGTGGACAACCGCCTCGGCGTGGCCGACTGGCGCGCCGTTGGCCGCACACAGTGCCTGGTGGCCGAGACAAACCCCTAGCGTCGGGTATTCCAATTCCTCGAATATCGGCATCGAGACGCCGGCATCCTCGGGCGTCCCTGGCCCCGGCGAGACGACGATGCCATCGGGGTCCATCTCCCGGATACCTTCGACAGCAATGGCGTCGTTGCGCCGAACGACCACATCGTCCTCGGTCCCGCCCAGTCGGAGAACCACCTCGCCGACGTACTGGACAAGATTGTACGCGAAGGAATCGTAGTTGTCGATGACCAGTACGGTCGGAGCCAGCGAGTCCGTCGCCGGGCCGCCCGCAGTGTTGTTGCCGCTATCGTCGCCGCCACGGTGGCCGCTCATTGCTGGTCCTCCATGGCAAGGTCGACACGCCGGCCCAGCGCCTCGTCGACGGCGTTAACGAGCGCGCGGCCCTTGTCCAGCGTCTCCTGATACTCGCGGTCCGGGTCCGAATCGTGAACCACCCCGGCACCGACGCGGAGGTGGTACTCCTCGGCGTACCGGACCAGCGTTCTGATGACGATGTTCAGCGTCGCCCGGCCATCGAAGCCGAACAGGCCGATGGAGCCGGTGTACGGTCCTCGTCGCGTGGCCTCGACCTCGTCGATAATCTCCATCGTCCGGGGTTTCGGCGCGCCGGTAATGGTGCCGCCCGGGAACACCGCAGCGATGGCGTCCTGCAGAGACGCGCCGTCACGGAGTCGGCCCTCGACGACCGAGACGAGGTGCATTACCTCGGAGTAGCGGTCGACGCGGCGGTAGTCAGACACTTCCACGCTCCCGAATTTGCTCACTTTCCCCAGGTCGTTGCGCTCCAGGTCGACGAGCATCGCGTGTTCGGCGCGCTCCTTCTCGTCGTCGAGCAGGTCCGTTTCCAGTCGGTCGTCAGCGTCGGGCGTCTCGCCCCGCGGGCGGGTGCCAGCGATGGGTTCGGTCTCGATACGGTCGCCATCGCGGTGCAAGAGGAGTTCCGGGCTGGCGCTGACGAGGTCAACGCCAGGGAACTCAAGCAGGGCAGAGTACGGTGCGGGGTTCACAGTTCGAAGCGCGTCGAAAGCCTCGACGGGATGGACTGCGGCGGGTGCGCGGAGACGCTGTGAGACGTTCGCCTGAAACGTGTCGCCGTCGCGGATGTACTGCTTGACCGTTTGGACTCGGTCAGCAAATGACTCGCGCGTGCAGTCACTCTCGAAGGTTGCTTCATCGGTCTCGACCGGCGGATCCTCGACACTGGGGTCGCCCTGTGCCGCTGCCCGCGCCAAGTCCAGCGCGTGCTGCTTGCCGAACTCGTAGGCCAGTTCGGGCGTCTCAAAGTCGTCGACCCGCGGGCAGGCTGTCACACGCAGCGTCACCGACTCACCGCGGGGTTCCTCCCAAGCGGCGAAGCGGTCGTAGCGGGCCACCTGCAGGTTTGGGAGCGCGCGGTCGGCATCGGCGCTGTCGGGCAGTGACTCCAGTTCCCGCGCCACGTCGTAGGAGAGCCATCCAACGGCTCCGCAGGGATACGGTACGTCGCAGTCACCACGGACCAGCCGCTCGCCGTCGAGAAACTCAGTCAGTGCGGCGAGGGTCCCGCCAGCTCGGGGGTCGACCTCGCGGAAGTCCGCCGGAGCGGTCCCGAAGTAACCCCACCCCGACTGGCCGCCGGTCGTCGCCAGATACACGCCGCCAGTTTCGTCGCGCGCCCGGCGATAGGCGAGAAACGGGTCATCGACGTCCACTCGAACCTCGACAGGGACGCGCGCCGCTGGATGCGCGTCGGCCGCAAGGTCGGTGAACGTGGTCCGGTCGGTTTCGACCGATTGCATTACCGAACGAAAACAGTGCGGCGACTAATTCCCTTGCGGTTCGGCGCAAAAAGACGGAACGTCAACGGTTTCAGAAGTCTTCGGCCCGCTCGATCCAGCCCGAAACGCGGCTCTCTGAGAGGTCGGTGTCTGCGGCGATGTCCGCTGCATCCGCAGCGGCCAGTTCGCCCACCGTCTCGATACCGATATCAGCGAGTCGGTCGGCGTAGGCGGGACCGATACCCTTTATTTCCGTGACTGGGGCAGTACTTTCCTCGTCCTCAGTCTCGGCATCAGCCTCGGCCGGTTCTTCGTCAGCGGTGGCCTCCGAGTCGCTGGCTTCGTCGTCGACCACTGGTTCTTGCTCGGACCCTGCTGGAGAAGCATCGGTCGCAGATGTCGATTCGTCGTCGGTCGCAGTCGGTGACGCCGCAGTCTCCGACTCGGCCGTCTGAGCAGATGTTGCACTCCCATCCCCTGATTCAGTCCCGGCCCCGTCCGTGGTATCGGATGTGTGGGTCTCGGTAGTCGTCGCGGTGTTCGTCCCCTTCACAGCGTCTTCGTCTTCAGTAGAGGGCTCTCGCTCGACGGTCACGTCCACGTCGCGATTGGTTCCCGACGTGGATGACCCAGTCCCGTCAAGCCCGAGGGCGGATTTCAATTTCTGAAGCAGACCCATACATGAACGTATTTATCCCCAACACAAATCTCTTGCTGGTGACCGCTCCGTTACAAGTGTTCGCGCAATCGGCCGTTCATCCTGTCTACAGGTGCGTCCTCGCCAGTCCAGCGTTCAAACGCTTCAACCCCCTGATACAGGAGCATCCACGCGCCGTCAACGGTCGTTGCGCCCGCGGCCGCCGCGTCCTGTAGCAGACGGGTCTCGATTGGTGTGTACACCGCATCGAGCACCGCGAGGTCGCTGTGTAACGCGTCGGCGGGGACCGGCGTCTTGTCCTCCTCCATGCCGACGCTGGTGCAGTTGACGAGGATGTCGGCGTTTGCGAGCAGGTCAGAGAGCGAATCGAGCCCGTGGCCGGAGGCGTCCGGGACTTCATCGGCGAGCGCGTCGGCTTTAGACTCGGTCCGGTTCGCGATCCGCACCGACAGCCCCTCGTCGGCGAGACCGAACGCGACCGCTCGCCCCGCACCGCCGGCCCCAACGACGACCGCCGTACCCGACAGCGACACGTCGTGGTGGTCCAGCGCTCGGACCGCACCGACCGCGTCGGTGTTGTAGCCCGTCGGCGTCCCACCGGTGAAATCGACGGTGTTGACCGCGCCGATGCGCTCGGCGAGCGGTGCGGGGTCAACGGCGTCTAGCACGTCCTGCTTGAACGGGATTGTGACGTTGAGGCCGTCGACTCCGAGCGTCTCTGCCGCTTCGATGGCTTCGGCACCAGCATCCGCTGGTGGTTCAAACGTGACGTAGCGTGCATCAAGTCCCAGTGCCTCGTAGCCCGCCTCGTGCATCGGGGGCGACAGCGAGTGCCCGACCGGGTTGCCGATGAGTCCGTAAACGTCCATACCAACGCCAGCGCGCCCCGGTCGTATGAACGCCACGCTCTGTGGGAAGCACGGTCTGCAGCCGACACTTTCGCAAGCTTTTCAGCCAGACCCAGCCACACTTCCGACAGTGAGTCGTTTTCGCCATCCACTGATGCAAGTCGCAGTCGCGCTGGCCCTGACTGTCGGCTGGATTTACCTATTTATCTCCGGCATTGAGGTCGGGAACGTGACCACCGTCGCGGTCAGTGGGCTCGCCGTCCTCGGGGCGTCGTTCCTCTTGGCCTGGGGCGCTGAAACCGCCGAGAAAGACGTACCGAGGGCGTTCGCTATCGCCGTCCTCGCCATTCTCGCCGTGGCTCCCGAGTACGCCGTTGACGCGCTGTACGCCTGGAACGCCGGGGCTGGTGGGGCGACGACGGAGGCCTGTCGCCAGTTCACGGCGGCAGAAATCGAGTCCGCAAGCGGGGGGCTCGCTCGCGCCTGTCACGACGCGAACCTCGCGATTGCGAACATGACCGGCGCGAACCGCATCCTCATCGGTATCGGCTGGGCGGGTATCGCCGTGTTCACCGTCTGGCGCGCCGCAAAGACACGGGACCCCGCAGTCACGAAACGCGACGGCTTCCTGAAAGACGCCGTCCAGCTGGACACCGACATCGCAACCGAGATCTCCTTCCTCTTTCTGGCGACGCTGTGGGCGTTTCTTGTCCCTCTCGGCGGCGGTATCGGTATCTTCGATACGCTGTTTCTGGTGGGCCTCTACGTCGCGTACATCGGCCTCGTGCTCAAGTCCGATATCGAACACAACGAGCACACCGTCGGCGTCCCAAAGTACTTCCAGGAGTGGTCGCTGCCGTGGCGGCCACTCGTCGTCTTGGCGTTGTTTGGCTACTCCGGCGCAATGATTTTCACCGCGGTTGAGCCGTTCGCCCACGGCCTCGAAGAGATCGGCGTCGCGAACGGCATCCCCGAGTTCTTCATGATCCAGTGGGTCGCCCCGCTGGCCAGTGAGTCACCTGAGCTCATTGTCGTCGCCGTGCTGGTCAACAAGGCCCGCTCGACGGCGGGGTTCAACGCCCTCATTTCCTCGAAGCTCAATCAGTGGACGCTGCTCATCGGGACTATCGCAGTGGTGTACTCCATCGCACTCGGCGGGTACGACGTCCTGCCGTTCGACGCCAGGCAGGGCGCGGAGATCTGGATTACGGCGGCCCAGTCCTTCTTTGCGCTCGCCATTCTGGTCAACTTCGAGATAAGTATCCGGGAAGCAATCGGGCTGTTCGCGCTGTTCATCTCGCAGGTGGTTCTGGAGTTTGCCATCATCAGGGACCTTCTCGCTCTGCCGATATCGAGTCACGACCTTCTGCTGGCGTATACAGGGCTGTACGTCCTCCTCGGGGTCGGACTGTTCGTCCAGCGCCGCGAGGCGCTGAAACACCTGCTTGGGCTGGCCGGTGACGCCGTCCGGTCCGCGGTGGGTCGTGAACCGGTCCATCTGGAGAACGCCGATTGATGCTCGGAATCGTTGTCTCACACGCCGACGCGGCATCGATGCACATCGGAGAGCACCTGCGCTCATTGCGGGACTGGGAAACGAGCGTCGACGAAACGCGGCCCGACGACGAAGGCGGCGGTACGGTGTACCAGATTGACAGCGTGGAACTCCGCGAGTTCGAGGCGTTACATCTGGACATCGAAAACGTCGCGGCAGCGTTCGACGACCCGGACCTGCTGGTGTTCGCCTCAAAACACGCCGGCGAGACGGACGAGCTCCTGACGGCCCACCATACCGGAAACTTCGGTGTCGCGGAGCACGGCGGCGAAGACGGGCAGTTCGCCCGCGCCTGTCCCGGGGCTCACAAGGCCGTGGTGTCGGCACTCCAGCGCCACGCTCCGCCGGACTACGAAGTCGGGATGGAGTGTACGCACCACGGCCCGACAGCAGTCGGTGTCCCGTCGATGTTTGTCGAGGTCGGCAGTGCGGAGCCACAGTGGGAGGACCCCGACGCCGCCGAGGCCGCTGCCAGAGCGATACTGGACCTCGCCGACGAACCGGCTGACAGGCCGCGTGAGAACGGGACGCGCCGCCACCTCCTCGGGGTCGGCGGCGGCCACTACGCCCCGCGGTTCGAGCGAGTTGTTCGTGAGACGGACTGGGCGGTCGGCCACATCGCCGCCAACTGGTCGTTGGACGCGCTGGCGGAGTGGGCCGACAGCGACGAGGAGCGCGACACAGTGCTCGACCGCGCCTTCCGGGCCAGCGCGGCCGACTACGCTCTCATGGAGGGCGACCGGCCGGACCTCACGGCCGCCATCGAGTCGCTGGGCTACCGCGTCGTCAGTGAGACGTTCGTTCAGGAAGCAACCGGTGTCAACCTTGGCCTCGTCGAGGCGCTAGAAGACGCTATCAGGCCAGTTGACGAGGGCCTTCGATTCGGAGCACTTGCACCTGGATACGACGGCGAGTGGACCGTACTCGACCTCCCGAAGGAACTTATCTCGGACGTGCGCGGCGTTGATAGCGAGGCACTACGTGACACTATTGAGCGTCAGTCCATTGCGTACGCAACCGAGCAAAACGGGACCGTGGTCACCGGACCGATTGTCTGTCCGGCGACGACGGAACTGGAAGCGGTCGTCGACCCACTCGTCGAAATCCTCAAACAACGCTTCGACAGTGTCGAGCGAAACGCGGACGAACTCGTTGCCCGCGAGACAGCGTTCGATCCGGACCTCGCGCGAACTGCTGATATCCCTGAAGGACCGAAGTTCGGGAAACTCGCCTCTGGCGAATCAGTCGAAATCGACGGCGAAGAAATCGACCCGGAGCGGTTCCAGCGCGAGCGTATACGTCGATATACGCTGTGAACACTGGCGCGTTAGCCGCCAAAGGTGGCACTCAACACGTCAGACGGGCGTCAGACACAGGGGGAAAACTAATAACTATTCGTCTGCAAGGACGCTTTAAATTATGGATTCGATAATTGACGACGCTATCGACGAGGCAGAACAAGACGGGGAGGACGCGGCTGGCGGGACTGTCGACGAAACGACATCGACGCCGTCGCAGGACATGTCCACATCGGGGACGATGTCCGACGAGGAACTGGCAAGCGTCGTCAAAGACCTGGAGACGAAGATTACGGTCGTCGGCTGTGGTGGCGCTGGCGGAAACACGGTCACCCGGATGATGGAGGAGGGCATCCACGGGGCCAAACTTGTCGCCGCAAACACTGACGCACAGCACCTCGCCGACGAGGTGGCCGCCAACACCAAGATTCTCATCGGCCGCAAGCGTACCGGTGGCCGCGGCGCGGGCTCCGTCCCGAAAATCGGCGAGGAGGCCGCACAGGAAGATATCGAGGACATCCAGCAGTCTATCGACGGGTCGGATATGGTGTTCGTCACCGCCGGTCTCGGCGGCGGCACCGGCACCGGCGCGGCCCCGGTCGTCGCACAGGCCGCGCAGGAAGCCGGCGCACTCACCATTTCTATCGTCACGATTCCGTTCACCGCCGAGGGTGAACGCCGCCGTGCTAACGCCGACGCTGGCCTCGAACGACTCCGTTCGGTCTCCGATACGGTCATCGTCGTGCCGAACGACCGCCTGCTGGACTATGCGCCGTCGATGCCGCTGCAGGACGCGTTCAAGATCTGTGACCGCGTGCTGATGCGCTCGGTCAAGGGCATGACCGAACTGATTACCAAACCCGGCCTCGTCAACGTGGACTTCGCCGACGTTCGGACCATTATGGAGAACGGCGGCGTCGCGATGATTGGCCTCGGCGAATCTGACTCCGAGAACAAGGCACAGGACTCCATCCGCTCGGCGCTTCGCTCCCCGCTGCTCGACGTGGAATTCGACGGCGCGAACTCCGCGCTCGTCAACGTCGTTGGCGGCCCCGACATGAGCATCGAGGAGGCCGAGGGTGTCGTCGAGGAGATCTACGACCGTATCGACCCCGACGCTCGTATCATCTGGGGTGCGTCGGTCAACAACGAGTTCGAGGGCAAGATGGAGACGATGATCGTCGTCACTGGCGTCGAAAGCCCGCAAATCTACGGCCAGAGCGAGGCCGAGCAGGAGAAGGCCGCCCAGCAGCTCGGCGAAGACATCGACTACGTCGACTAAACTGCCTCGCTGTCTCAGTTTTCTATTTCCCCGTAATCGCCGTTACGTGCCGCCCTATCTACATTTTCTCTATCATAAATGATATTCTCGCCGAAAAGCGTTTATCCGGAAATTCAGACTCTTTCTTTATGTACTCTGACTCGAGGCGTGGTGTTCTCAAAAAATGCATCGCAGCTGGGAGCTTGGGCCTCTCGTCTGGCTGCCTTGGTACCCTGGGCGGGAGCGGTGACACCGTCCAGTTTGGTGCGGTTCTCCCACTCAGTGGTGCGCTCGCTCCGCTCGGGCAACACGGCAAGCGCATGGTCGAGCAGGCAGCGAGCGACGTCAACGCGGCCGGTGGTATCGGCGGTAACGATGTCGAAGTGACCATCCTCGATACCGAAGCGAACGCCGAAACCGCTGTCGAGCAGTACGGGACGCTTGTCGACCGTGGTGTCATCGGCTTCGTCGGTGGCCTCGTCAGTGACGCGTCGCTCGCCCTCGCACCGGAGGCGGCCAGCGACGAGATCATGGAAGTCAGCCCAGCCAGCACCGCCCCGCAACTATCGACGGCCGGCCAGGCCAACGGGCGGAAATTCTTCGCCCGAACGGTCCCGAGCGACGGGACACAGGCGGCGGTGATGGCGAAGGTCGTCGACGACCCGCTGTATGTCGGCGCGGACTCCGTCGCGCTACTGAGCATCGATAACTCGTTCGGGGCCGGACTGGCGGACGCACAGCGTGAGGCGCTGGACGCCGAGGTCGTCGCTGATATTCGGTACGACCCGTCGTCGGAGTCGTTCGACGACACGCTTGCGGACGTGTTCCAGAACGACCCTGATGCCGTCACCTTCACCAGTGTCTCCGGGCAGGAGCGGGGCATCCTCGATGCATACAGCCAATCGGAGTACGATGTTCCGTGGGTGTTGTCTGCAGGGATGTTCGGTGGCGACCTCCCGTCGTACTACGACGGGTTCTACAGCGCGTCGCTGTCCTCTGCACGGACGCAAGCGTACTTCGAACTCGTCCGCCGACTCCCGGATATCGACCAGCCCAGAGCGTACTCGGTCAATGCGTACGACGCGCTGTTTTTGATGGCGTGTGCCGCTGAACAGGCCGGTGAAGCCAGCGGTCCGGCAATCGCCGAGACCATTCAGTCGGTTTCCGGCGGGTCTGGACACACTGTTTCAGTCGGCGACTTCGGTCGTGTTCGGTCACTCACTGAGGCAGGCCGGGCAGTGAATTACCAGGGTGCGTCCGGAAGCGTCGACCTGACTGCGGACCTCGAACCGCTGAGTTCGTACCTGATCGAACAAGTCAATAATGGGTCAGTCGAGTCGCTAGAGCTATTGCAGCGACAGTTCTTCGCATCGGGAGGGAATCAATGAGTTCACTCCCGAGCCGGATGGTTCAGGCGACGGAACGTGCGCTCCCTGACGTTATTCGGCGGCGGTACGCGGCGAAGTTCGGCGTCCTGCTGCTCGGCGTGGTCGTCGTTCTCGCGCTGGGCGGCGCGGCGATCCACCTCGATACGGGGTCGCTGGTCGAGTCACAGACCGAAGAACAGATCATCGGTGTTGCGGAGTCCCAGTCGAGTTCCGTGTCGAGCTGGGTCTCGAACAAGCAGTCGACGGCGACGTTCCTTGCAGCGTCTATCGGTGACCGGTCCGAATCGACATCGGACATAGAACAGCAGCAGTGGCTCGAACAGAAGCTTATCGGGCTCCCCGGAGATGTCCGGGCGCTGCATTACGTCGATGCCGCTGACGGCACAGTCACCGCCAGCACTGACGACGAACTCAACGGCGTCGCACTGAGCAACGTTGACGACCCGTGGACCGACGCGAGTGGTGCAGTCGTCTCGTCGGGACCGACGGGCACGTCCGAAGCGTACCAGAGCGGGAACGAATCGGTCATCGCATTCATCCAGCCCGTCTCCGGCAGCGACGAATACATCGTGCTGACGGCGTCGCTCGAGGCGCGCTCCCACGAGTTCACATCACCATTTGCGACCGGCGACGTGAAGGTCGTCGGGTCGAGCGGGCAGATCATCCTCGACAATCGAAAGAGTTCAATTCTCGAAGAGTATGCGGCAACCGGGGACGCGACCGATACCAGTGTTGACTCGGCACTGAACGGCGAAACCGGCTACAAGTCCGTCTCCGCCAGAACGGGGATGGAAGACGGGCAGTACGTGATGGCGTACACGCCGGTGACCGGCACTGACTGGGCGCTGCTGTATCACGTGCCCCAGGACCGCGCATTCGCCCTGCAGTCGGCTGTCTCGCAAAATATCGCACTCCTGGTGGCGCTTGCTGTTGGGGCACTGTTCGTCGTCGGCGTGACAATTGGGCGCGGAACCGCAAACGCACTCTCCCGCGTGGCCGAAAGCGCCGAAGACATCGCCGCCGGTGAGATCAACAGTACCCTCCCGGAGACCACGCGCGTCGACGAAATGGGACAGTTGTACGACTCATTCGCGTCGATGCAAGCGTACCTGACGACCGCCGCGGACCAGGCTGACGCGCTCGCCGAAAAGCGGTTCGACGACCCATCGCTCGACGAAAGCATCCCCGGAGAGTTCGGTGCGGCGCTGGAGGAGATGGGCGAGGATATCCAGACGTTGATTACCGACGTCGAGGCCGCCAGAGACGAGGCGGAGGCGGCAAAAGAAGACGCCGAGTCGATGGCGTCTGCCCTCGAAGCGAAGGCAGCCGAGTTCAGCAACGTGATGGACAAGTCGGCGGACGGGGACCTCACCCAGCGGATGGCCACCGACAGCGACTACGACGCGATGGTCGATATCGCGGAGAGCTTCAACGAGATGATCGCGGAACTCGAACGGACGGTCAACCGCATCGAAGGGTTCGCTGGAACCGTTGACAGTTCAACGGAGACCATTTCAGCGAGTGCACAGGAAGTGCGGTCGGCCAGCGAGTCGGTGAGCGAGTCGGTGCAACAGATCGCCGAGGGCGCTGACGAGCAAAATCGGAACATCCAGCAGGTGAGCGACGAGATGACCGACCTGTCGGCGACTGTCGAGGAAATCACCTCGTCGACCGACGAAGTCGCGTCGAAGTCCCAGCAGGCCGTCAATGACGGCGAGTCCGGCCGCGAGTACGCCGAGCAGGCCGCCACCGAAATTGAGGCACTCGAACGGAAGTCCACCGAAGCTATCGAACAGGTGGAGTCCCTCGCAGAGGAGATGGAGCGCATCGGCGAGGTCACGACGCTCATCGACGAAATCGCGGAGCAGACGAACATGCTCGCGCTCAACGCGAACATCGAAGCCGCTCGGGCCGGTGAGGCAGGCGAAGGGTTTGCCGTCGTGGCCCGCGAGATCAAGACGCTCGCCGAGGAGACGCAGGAAGCGACGACTGACATCGAGTCGATGATCGGCGAAATCAGGTCCCGGACGAACTCCACCGTCGAGGATATGCGGGACATGGGCGAGAGCGTCGATACCGGGAAAGAGACGGTCGAAAACGCAACCGACTCGCTGACCAGTATTGTCCAGCAGGTCAACGAAGCTAACGACGGGGTGCAGGCTATCAGCGACGCGACCGACGAGCAGGCGGCCTCAATGGAAGAGGTCGTCTCGATGGCCGAGGAAGTCGGCTCGATCAGCGAGGAGACATCCGCCGAGGCCGAGAACGTCGCCGCGTCCGCCGAGGAACAGACGGCGTCGATCACGGAGGTCACCGAGAAGATACAGTCGCTCTCCAGTCAGGCGACTGACCTCAAGCAGCTTATCGACCAGTTCGAAACCAGCGATGCCGATAACGGTAGCGAGCTGGGGACACACGAATCGGGCGGAACTGCGCTGACTGACGACTGACCGAGCGGGTTCGGGTCGCCTGTTCCGGGTATCGCCCCGGTCTGTCGGCTACTTTTCATTCGAGACGATACCCAGCGCATTCTGTGACGGGTTCGGACTCGTCGCCGCGCACCACAATATAGAAAAGCCACCAGTGGGTACGACCCGCTATGGACGTTCCATACGATCTCACCTCCTACATCCGCGTACTCAAACTGGCGAGTACGCCGTCGTGGGAGGAGTTCTCCCAGATCGCGAAAATCGCCGGCGCGGGCATCGCGCTGGTCGGACTGCTCGGGTTCATCATCTTCGCTGTGATGACCTTCGTGCCTGGCAGCAAGCCGGTGTAAACCGATGGGGATCTACGCAGTCAAAACCACGGCCAGCCAGGAACGCACCGTCGCGGACATGATTATCTCCCGCGAGGAAGACGAGATCCACGCCGCGCTCGCGCCGGACTCGCTCACGAGCTACGTCATGGTCGAAGCGGACGACCACAACGTCTTCGACCGCATCCTCGACGAGATTCCCCACGCCAACGGCGTCGTGCAGGGCGAATCTTCGATGGCGGAAGTCGAGCACTTCCTCTCGCCGAAACCGGACGTGGAAGGCATCGCGGAGGGCGACATCGTCGAACTCATCGCCGGCCCGTTCAAGGGCGAGAAGGCGCAGGTCCAGCGCATCGACGAGGGCAAGGACCAGGTCACCGTCGAACTGTACGAGGCGACGGTCCCGATTCCGGTTACCGTGCGTGGTGACCAGATTCGAGTGCTGGACTCCGAAGAGCGGTAGACCCATATCCACCGGCGGAGCCGGTGGTTCACGGGCCTGAACGACTGAGGGCCCGCGTTTTCGCCCACGTTTTTCGAGGAGTGGTGCGCGAGCACAGTGAGCGCACCCGACGAAGAAAAAGGTGGAACAGTAGGAGGCGACGGTCCCGATTCCGGTTACCGTGCGTGGTGACCAGATTCGAGTGCTGGACTCCGAAGAGCGGTAGGCGAACGGGTCTCGTGCAATTCGAACGGATGCGTAGCGACCCGCAAGGGAGCAATCAAGCGTTTTCAAACTAGTTGGCAATCATTGTCGAGCAAAGTCAGGCACCGTCGTAAAATAGCGGTAGTTGCTACGCTTCGCCGCCTTCCAGTCGGTCGATGACCTCGCTCATGTTGGCGGCGGCCTCAACGGATTCCTTTATCTGTTCACGACGGCGGACCTCGGCGGCAGAGGCGTCGTAGGCGCGAACGTACTCCGCGCGGGAGTGTTCGTCGAACGCGTGCTTGATAGCGAAGTAGCCGTCGGGGACGACGGCACCACAGACCTTACACTCGATACGGTCGTGTTCGACCGACTGGTGGATGATAAGCTCCTCGACGCGGTCGAACTGTCTCTCGTCCCCTTCGATGTCGCACTCCCAGCGTGGCATTTGCTCAGTGGCAGGCGACCCGGGGTTAAAAACGTTGGCTGCCACCTGTCAGAAGTCTGTCTCTCAGATTGCCAAAACGGAAACCCCTAATGGCAGTACGGAGTTAGCGTTGACCGTGCAACCCGAGGGGTACGCCGTTGATCTCCACGTGAAAGTGCTCGACGACGGGGTCGTCGAGCGCGCGAAGGCACGTGGCCTCGACGCGCTGGTGTATGCGCCGCATTTCACGCGGCTGTCGGAGATACGGCGGCAAGCAGAGGCGTTTTCCGACGAAGAGCTGACTGTGTTCCCGGCCAGAGAGATATTTACTGGCACCTGGCAACAGCGCCGGCACGTACTGGCGATAGGCCTCGAAGACCCGATTCCGGATTTCATTACCTTCGACGGCGCGATGCGGGAACTGGACCGCCAAGACGCGGCTGTACTGGTTCCGCATCCCGGTTTTCTCAATGTCAGTCTCGGACTGGACGACATCGAAGCGTACGACGACATCATCGACGCGCTAGAAGTGTACAACCCCAAGCAGCTGTCCCATCACCGAGACCGTGCGCAGTCGTTCACGTCGGAAACCGGTCACGAGCCGTTCGTCTCCTCGTATGCCCACGTTCGCGGCACCGTCGGCGAGGCGTACGTAACGTTCACCAAAGCGTTCGAGAGCGTGGCGGGGCTCAGTGCGGCGCTGAAAGACGACGTGGAGCGGTCGCTGTTCCATCGCGATGGTCTCTCACACGACCTCCGCCGGGCGGTCGAGTGGGCGCATCTGGGGCTGGAAAACACGTGGGGCAAGTTCGACCGACTGATGTTACAGGGGACCGAGCCGACACATCCTGACCATGTCGCGTACGACGGTCGATTCAACGACGTGAAGGTGTACTAAACCAGAAACGCGCTGTTCTCGACGACGAAGGTCCTGACCGTTGGCGGCAGATACTGTGGGAGCACGTGGACGAGCAGGGCAACCGCGAGCAGTTCGAAGGCGGTAATCACGACGGTAACGGCTTCGGCGCGGTCGCTTGAGGTTGTCACGCCCGTCGGTGAGCCATACTCTGTGTCCGAGAACGGGTAGAACAGGGCAATCCCCCGTCGGGAACCGAAGTAGTCAAGCACGTAGTGCGTGAGGACACCGAGCCACACCCACTGGAGATTGCCGCCGTGATACAGCGGATGGGCCAAGAATATGATGAGGACGGGGAGATTGTGCAGGGTCTTGCGGTGCTTGCCGAAGGCGGTGTCGACATCGGGAAACAGTGCGCCCAAGACGATGGGAAGGAACACTTCCGCGATTGTTGCGAAGGTCGTCACGTCGCCCGAGGGGTCAAGAACGTATCCCAGTCCGATGCTCAAGAGGACGGCGTTCAGGACGTGCCCACGTTTGTTCATCTACCTGACCGTCCGTGTCCCAACTGAAAGAGCTTACTACTCCTGTAAGGCGGTTTCCAGGTCCCGGAGCGCCTGTGTCGCGATGGCCGATTTGATCTCGCGACGGGTACCATCGAACTCGTAGCGAGACACTGTCACGCCGGACTCGTTGGTTCCCCAGGGGGCGGCCTCGGCGACGGCGATGTACACCGTCCCGACGGGCGTCTCCGGCGAGCCGCCGCTCGGCCCAGCGACGCCAGTCGTAGCGACGCCCCAGTCGGTCCGGGCGGTGTCGCGAACGCCCCGAGCCATTTCGATAGCGACCGGCTCGGAGACCGCGCCGTGAGCGTCCAGCGATTCCCGCGAAACAGCCAGCAGTTCACGCTTGGCCTCGTAGGAGTAGGTGACCAGCGAGCGGTCGAAGTAGTCGCTGGAGCCGGGTATGTCCGTTATTTTCGAACCGACAAGGCCACCGGTACAGGATTCCGCGGTGGCGACCGTGGCAGCAGCTTCTCGGAGACGCTTGCCGACGCGCTTCTCGACCGGGGTCGCAGTGTCGTCTGCCATTGTCCGTAGTTGTCGTGATAGGCGAATAAACGTTCAGGGCAGGCCGATATATTTCAGCTTGGAGACACAACTGTGTATATGAGCTATCAGACGACGCTTGGCTGGTCACTCGTTACATCGGGCCTCGTGACGCTGTTCCTCTGGGTCCTGCCGGGGTCGGACCTCCTGTGGGGGATGCTGTTGCTCGTCCTCGGCGGACTGACGCTGTATATTCGCCAGTAGACAGAAAAGCAGACGGGGCCGGCAGTCGGAGTGGACATATGGACTACACGGAACCCCAGTTCTTCCGGGTCATGCAGTACGCGGCCCGGGCCGACCGGGACGTGGTGGACATGGTGTCGGGCAATCCCGACTGGGACCCGCCTGAGGGGCTTCGGGACGGGCTACGGGACTATGCCGAAGCGTCCGCTGACGACTATCAGTACCCACCCAGCGTGGGGCTGACGCCGCTCCGCGATGAAATCGCCGCTCGGCGCGGAGTGGACCGGAACCGCGTACTCATTACGAACGGCGCTGGCGAGGCGAACCACCTCGCGATGACCGGCGGGCTCCATCACTTCGACGGCAACGAAATCCTCCTGACTGACCCGGTCTACCCGTACTACGCCGGCCGGGCGAACTTCATCGGCGCGGACATCTCCTTCGTTCCGGTCGACGAGCACAACCGACTGGCCCCCGCGGACGTTCGGGCGGCCGCGAGCGAGGAGACGGCCGTCATCGTGGTGAATTCGCCCAACAACCCCACCGGCGCAGTGTACGACGCTGAAGCGATGGCCGAGTTTGCAGCCATCGCCGAGGAGTACGATGCCCTGCTACTCAGCGACGAGGTGTACGACCACTTCGACTACGCAGGTCGGTTCAGTTCAGCGCTGCGCGCCGACTCCGACCACGTCGTCGCCACCAACTCCTTCTCGAAGACGATGGCGATAACGGGGTTTAGGGTCGGCTATGTGATTTTCCCGCCGGAGGACGGCCCCACTGGGACACTGCTCGAACGCGCTCGCACTCAGCACATGCTCACGAACGTCACCGGGAGCCGACCAGCGCAGTACGCCGTCCTGCGGGCGCTGAAGACGACGAGTCCGGACTACTACGCCGCCTGCCGACGGCGACTCGAAAGGCGCGTCGACGACTTCTGTGCCGCACTGGCTGCGGCTGGGGCCGAGTACAACCGCCCCGACGGCGGCTTCTACGTGATGGCGCGGTTCCCTGACTTCCCCGGGTCGTTCGAGAACGTGTACGAACTCATCGACGAAGCCGGCGTCGCCGGGATGCCTGGCGAAGCCTTCGGCGAGTCCCGTAGCGACTGGATACGGTTCGCGCTCGTGACTTCCCGGGTGGACGAGGCAGCCCAGCGGCTGGCGAACTACTTCGGATAAAAAGCTGTTGCCAGCTTAGCCAAAAATCAGTTCCACGTCTCTCGCCCGCGCCAGCAAGTCGTCATCGTAGTACGCCTCGGTCTGGGCAGGGTGTGTCTCGTCGATGGCTCGGACCGTTTTGACGGTGTTGGCGAAGTTCTTGTATGTCGCTTCGTCGACCATCTGGCCGTCGACGACGACCGCGCCAGTGCCCTCGCGTTTGGCCTCGTTGAACGACTCGATTTTGTGGAGGTCTCGCTCCATTTCTTCCACTGTCGGCATGTGGATTCGATTCGCCTGTTCGGTCTGCTTGGGGTGGAGCGACCACGAGCCGTCGATGCCGATTGTCGCTTCGTACGCCACCTGATCGGCGTATCCCTCGGCGTTGTAGTAGGTGACGCCAGCGCGTTCGTGGAACAACTGGTCGAAGGGGCCGCCGATGGCGACGATGTCGGCGGCGCTCGTCTCGTTCGACAGCGCTTCGAGCAGACCGTCCCAGCGGGGCCGCTCGCCGTCGAGCGTGCGCCCGCCGAGTTCTGCCGTGTAGTCGACCGGCCCGAACACGAGCCCGGAGAGCCGGGAGTCTGTTGCGTACTGGCAGATCTCGCGGAGGTCCGAGCGGCCGGGGGCCGTCTCCAGAATGATCGCCATCTCCAGCGTCCCCTCGGGAAGCCCGGCGTCGCGCTCAGCGTCGGCAATGACACCTGCGGCGTCGCGCACGTCGTCAAGGCGACCAACCTTCGGGAAGACGAAGCCGTCGAGTTCCTCGCCGACCGCCTCGGCCAGGCGGGTCACCTGCTCGATGCCACGCTCACGGGCGTTGGCGTCGTCGTAGGCCCACTCGACCCGCGGGAGAATGTCCCCGGCGAAGTCGTCGGCGTGGTCCGGAATGTGTTCGATTATGTTGTCGACGGCTTCGTCTTTCATCGACGGCGCAGTGCCGTCCTCAATGTCGGGGACGAGCCAGTCGGGGGCCTGAAACCCCTTGCTGGTGAGTCCCGAGACGAGGAACTTCGCGCTGTTGTCGTTCGGTATCGCGGCCGGTGCGGTCTGGAATGTGCGACAGAGTCGTGTCATGTATCTCGCTGAATGAGTGCGGTTCGCCGGCCCGAGTAGACCGGGGTCTGGTCCTGATTGAACGCGACGTGCTCGAACGTGACCGCGCCGGCTCGTTCCGGCCCGGCGTCGGGGTCGCAGTCGAGGACGCGAGTGAAGCCGTAGACGGTGTCGCCCAGCGTGACGAAGTCGTGGAACTGCTCGTCAGCGAAGCGACGCTCGCGGTAGGTCGCCTCGTCGGAGCGGGCGTGGGCCAGCGCAACCGAGCGTGTCACATCGCCGTACGCGACGATGTCGCCCGACGGCGAGTCGGCCATTTCGTCGCGATTGTGGTGCTGGCGCGCGGTGTTGAGCGTCGCCAGCGGCAACCCGGCGACGAGCTGGTCGTCCATCGTCCGCCCGCGTTCGTGGCGGTAGGCGACGGCGGCGTTCTCCGTGTCGGCGCGTTCGAGTGCCGCTTGGAAATCCTCGAAGTACTCGCCGTCCGGGGAAATGGGGGTGTCGGGCAGCATAGGCCCATCCTCATCCTGTTCCCCGACTGCGCCGCCATCCGTAGCCGCTGGCTCCCGGCGCGGAATCATGTTCGTTCGCCGGTAGGACACCAGCGTCTCGCCGGTCTCGCGGTCCCGGCCCTCCGTTTCCCAGGTGACGATACCGTACTGGGGTCTGGAGGACGATGTCTTGGTGTCGACGACAGTCGAAGTGACCGACAGCGGCGTCCCGGCCGTCACCGGCTGATGGAACGTCACGTCGTCGCGGCCGAGGAAGTACCCGCCTTTCTCCGAGAGGTCTTCGACGGTGATGCCCATCACACACGCCAGCAGGTAATCCGGGTGGACCGGGCGCTCCTCGAAATCGCGTTCGCGGGCGGTATCGGCCCGCCAGTACGCCGGGTCGTGGTTGAGCGTCTGGCCCATCCACTGCTCGCTGCCGTGATGGGTGAGTCGGAGGCCGGGGTCGTGAGCGAGTTCGTCGCCCTCGGCGAAGAACTCGAAGAAGTGGCCTTTCTCTCGGGTGTCAGCCCGGTCCAGCAGCGAGTCGAACGTCTCGCCGTCCGAGAGGTCCAGCGCGTCCGGGTCAGCCCAGTCAGTCATCAGCCGGCACCTCCTGTGTGGCGTCCCGTCTGGCAAGCGCCCGCCGCATCTCGTTTGTGACAACCATGAACCCCTCATCGAAGCCCATGCCCGGTTTCGCCAGCACCTGCGCGGCGTCGGTTGCCAGCGCGACGTGGGCACAGGCCCGCGCCGAGGTCACTGTCTCGTTACACGTCCCGCCGACGTAGGCCCGGGTGTCCGTGCCGTCGCAGTACAGCACCGCTTCGGCCGAGCGCTGGATGCCGCCGAGGTCCGGCGTCTTTATTTGGACGAGGTCGGCCGCTTCCGCGTCGACGAACGCCTGCACGTCTTCGAAGGTGTTGCACCACTCGTCGGCGACGATGTCCACGTCGACGCCTGCATCGGCCAGTCCCTCGCGGAGTTCGGCCATCTCGGTTATCTGTGCCTGCCGACCGCCAGCGTCCATCGGTCCCTCAACCTGAAGGGGGTACGGTGCGGCGGCCTCCCGCAGCGTCTCGAAGTAGTCGGTCACTTCGGTCCGGTCGTACGGCGGGCCGAACACCTTCCCGAGGATGCCGTACACGTCCACGTGGAAGCGCGGCGAGTACGGCTCCGGCCCGAGCGCTGTCGCCCGGTCCGAGAGCCAGGCGAGGTAGTCGCGCAGCCCCTCGCCGTTCTCGCCGACCTTCTCAACGCTGTTGAACAGGCCGTGGGGCAGGACCGGGACGCCCTTGATGAGCATCTTCTCGGCGTTGATACGACGTTCGTCTCCCGACTGGCCGAACACCGGAACCGGCGAGGTCGCCGGCTCGGTGTCGTAGGTGTCCGCGAGTACGTCCGTCGGCGTCACCCCGCGTGCCTGCGCGGCGGCGTTCAGCAGCGCCTGCGAGACGCCGTAGCGGACCGCGGTGTGGAGCTGGTCGCCGCCCGAGCGCTGTGGGCTCATTTCCTCCAGCATCGTCGCGTTGGCCCCGAACTGGGTCGCGTCCTGCCCACGGAGTGCGTCAGCGACAGCCCCCTCGACGACAGGCCGGTACTTTTCAGCCCGAAACAGCGGGTCACGGCCGCCGGCCCCCGAGTACTGGACCGCGGCGCAGTCGCCCGTTGCGATGGAGCCGTCGGCGAGTTCGATTTCAACGATGAGCGCCTCGCCGGCCTCGCGGATGCGGTCGAACCCGTCCGTGACCGGCTGGCCGTCGTAGGCGAACCCGGTCTGGGTCGCCCCATCCTTGATGGCCTGCTGGTCGTCGAAAAAGAACCCGGAGAGGCCTGGAACCGTTCGAACGTCTTCAATCCGCATCGCTTGCACCCCCTGCGGGGCTGTTGTCGCCGCCCGGCCGCCCGATGAGCTTCCCATCGCTGATGGCGTCCACGTCATCGGCGACCATCCGGAACGACTGGTCGCGGCCTTCGGTCTCGGCTCGCTCGCCGAGTCGCGCGGCGTGAATCTCCTTGATGTCGTCCGGGAGCGCGAGGTCCGCGAACTCGAAGATGCGGACCCGGCCATCGTCGTCTCTGGCCGGGAGCACCGCGCCCTTGGCGGCGTCGCTGGGCGCAAAGGGCACGTCCAGTGCGCCGCTGTCGAAGGCGTTGATAACTCCCTGTGCAACGTCGCCGTCGCCGGCCTCGTAGATAGCGTCCATCAGCGCCCGTGTCTCCCGTTCGATGAGCGCCTGTTCCTCGTCGATACCCCCGAGGTCGATATCCTGTTCAATCATCATATCGATAAGCTGTCTCGTCGTTCGCAGTCCGGCCGCGTTGGCCTCCTTCGTCGGCACGCCCTGGAACTCCTGGGCGGACTTCGTGATGACTTTGTCCGGCTGGGCGACGGCCGCTGTCGCGCCGCCGAGGCTGATGACGCCGTTTGCCCGCGCCTCGTCGGGCGGGAAGCCCCCCATCCACTCGTGGAAAACGGTCGTGACGGTCACTTCATCGCGGAGATACTCGTTGCCGAGCTTCCGCAAGGCCCGCAACGCTGCCACGTCCTGCACGAGGTTTCCGACCTGTCCGTAACCCAGTGTGAGCGACCGGACACCCTGTGTCGCGGCGAGCTCGCCCTCGACGAGCATCACCGCGATTGCGATGCTCGGTGGGACGAGCGTCCCGGTCAGCGGACCGAAGGGCTCGCGGTTGATTGTCACACCGCGCTCAGTGTAGGCCCCACAGAGCCGGTCGACGAACTGCCAGTGTTCGATGGTCGTCGCGAGGTCGTGTCGCTTCGTATATGGGATGTTGTAAGAAATCGGTCCGCCCTCGAAGCTCTGGAAGCCGCCGGCAAGCGTGACCATCGCCAGTAGCCGGGCATCGGGCGTGCCGTGCCGGACCTCGACCGGTGCGTCGAGCGCCCGGATGAGCCGCCGGCAGTCTTCGACGCCGTGGTTCACCGCGGGGAAGCCGTTCAGTTCGTTTTCGTCGCTGCCGCGAGAGGCGGCGAGTCCCTCCTCAGCCTTCTCGTACTCGTTGTCGCGCGTGTATGAGTCGATGGTCGTCGGCAGGAGGTCCGCACCGCCCTCGTCCTGTAGATACCGCAGCAGGTCGATCTGTTCTTCGAGGCAAGGGACGCCCGCTCGCGGCTGGAGGAGCGGCTGGTCGGCGGACTCCAGCACTTGGGCGAACTGCTTTGAGGCCGGCAGCGACTCGTGGAAGGCGATGGCCTCCTCGAAGTCGACTTCGCGGCCTGTGTGCCAGTTGTCTCTGAGGTCGTTTGCGATGCGCTGTAGCTGGTCGTCGCTGAGTCGCTCGTCAGTTGGCATAGTCACCCGTCAACCCTGATCTGCTCCGCTTCTGTTGTCGTCAGTTGCAGGTCTTCGCGGAGCATCTCGATTGCCTCCTCCGGGTCCGTCTCCGCGTCGAAGACGCGGTCGAAACCCATCTGTCGGAAGGTCGCCTGCGTCTCCTCGAAGTCGGACTGTCCGACGGCGAGGTTCCCACCGACGTACGTGAGCACGTCGAGCCCAGCGTCGTCGAGCTCGTCGTGCAGCCCCTCGCAGTCCTGGCGGGCGTGCCCGTACAGCGAGGATACCAGTACTGCCTCGGCGTCATGAGATTTCGCGGCGGAGACGAACTCGTCCTGTGCGGTCTGGACACCGAGGTTGATGACCTCGAAGCCTGCGGCCGAGAGCGCCTGCTCTAGAATCGTGATGCCGACGACGTGCGCGTCGGAGCCAATCACGCCGAGGATAACGGTCCGGGGCATGTACTTCCCCGTCATCGGCGGGTAGTGATAAACCTAATGGTCTTTCATGATAATATGGCCTTAAGGAATTTATAACGGACATTCAAGAAGGTTTATGCGGCCGCCCCGTCGTGGTTTTTGCATGGGTGCGCTTGACGACTTGCGTGTGCTCGACCTGACACAGGTCCTCGCCGGACCGTACTGTACGATGTTGCTCGCAGACATGGGCGCGGACGTGGTAAAGGTCGAACGCCCCGGCGGCGACCTCATCAGGTCGAACCCCCCGTTCGTGAGTGACGGCGACGAGGAAGCCTACGGCGGCTACTTCCAGAGCGTCAACCGTGGGAAACGCTCGCTCGAACTCAACCTGGGGACCGATGAAGACCGCGAGGCGTTCCTTTCGCTCGTTGAGCGCGCAGACGTGGTGGTCGAGAACTTCAAGGCCGGCACGATGGAGAAGTTCGACTGCGGCTACGAAACGTTGCGAGAACACAACCCGGACCTCATCTACTCGTCCATCCGGGGCTTTGGCGACCCGCGAACGGGTGAAACCCACCGACAGGGCCAGCCGTCGTTCGACCTCATCGCGCAGGCGCTGGGCGGGGTCATGGAAATCACGGGGCAGTCGGACGGCCCGCCGACGAAGGTCGGCCCTGGCGTCGGCGACCTCTTCACTGCCGTACTGAACGCTGTCGGCATCCTCGCGGCCGTCCATCACCGCGAACGCACAGGCGAGGGCCAGTACGTCGATACGGCCATGTACGACTCAATGGTCTCGCTGTGTGAGCGAACGGTGTACCAGTACTCCTGTGACGGCGAGTCGCCGACCCGGCAGGGGAACTCTCATCCGACGCTGTTCCCGTACGACTCCTTCGAAGCCGCCGACGGCCACGTCGTCATCGCGGCGTTCGCCGACGGTCACTGGGAGGCGCTGTGTGAAGCGATGGAACGCCCGGACCTCGCCGCGGAGTACCCCGACGCCGGCAGCCGGATTGCGAACCGCGAGTCGCTGCGGGCCGAAATTGCGGAGTGGACCACCGCTATCGATTCGGAAACGCTCCTTGACCTGCTTGAAGGGCGCGTGCCGGCCGCGCCGGTCCAGAATACCGCCGACATCTTCGACGACCCGCATATCCACGACCGCGAGATGCTCGCCGAGGTGGACCAGCCGGGCGCGGACGATCAGATGACCATCGCCGGCAGCCCAATAAAGATGACCGAGACGATGCCCTCGCCCGGCGGTCGTGCGCCGCTGCTAGACGAGCACAAGACGGAACTGCTTGATGAGGCTGGGGTCGATACGGGAACCAATCGAGTGGAAAGCGACGACTAATCGGCAACTGCCGGCAATTTTCACCACATCAGGGCAGGACCATTATCTATCATGAGCCGTAGAATAGGCTATGGTCGAAGTTCCAGATGCGCTCAGTACATTGTTCAGTGCCCAAATAGAGACGGACGGGGACCGATATATTGTTGAAATTCCGAAAAGTGAAGTATCTCACGGTGCAGTCTCGCCGGGCGAGACCTACCGCGTCGGCCTGCTCTCGCAGGTCGACGCCAGTGCGTCGGCAACAGCCCAACCGCAGACGCCCAAACAGGACACCGACCCGGAACGAGCCAACACCGGCGTCCCGCAACCGCCAGTCGACGAAGGCGAAATCCGAAACGTGACCATCGAATCGCTGGGCGACCAGGGCGACGGCATCGCCAAGGTTGAACGCGGATACGTCGTCATCGTCCCCGACGGCGAGCCGGGCGATTCGCCGACCGTCGAAATCGAGACCGTCCAGGAAAACGTCGCGTTTGCGAGCGTCGTCGACAACGACGGCCACACTGTATAGCGGTATCGTCGCGTTTTCAGCGGCTCAGTGACCGCCGGGCTGGCCAGACTACGGGGCCGGAGCAAACTGTCACGGCAGGGTCGTTCAACCGACAGACCCCTACTTGAATGGAATCTGTCGGACGTGGTAGAGGTCGAAGAACGACTAGTAATCACAGCATCACAAACGTTTATATGATTTAAATCCGGTATTTAAAACACTATATGGTCGACCCAAAAGAGAGCATTGACATCGAAAATGTCGTTGCTTCGACCGGTATCGGACAAGAACTCGACCTTGAGAGCGTCGCGATGGACCTCGAGGGAGCCGACTACGACCCCGAGCAGTTCCCGGGCCTCGTCTATCGGACACAGGACCCCAAATCCGCCGCGCTCATCTTCCGGTCGGGCAAGATCGTCTGCACGGGTGCGAAATCGACAGACGATGTCCACCAGAGTCTGCGCATCGTCTTCGACAAGCTCCGTGACCTGAACATCCAGGTCGACGACGACCCCGAAATCGTCGTCCAGAACATCGTCAGCTCCGCTGACCTCGGAAGTTCGCTCAACCTCAACGCCATCGCTATCGGCCTCGGGCTTGAGAACATCGAGTACGAGCCGGAGCAGTTCCCGGGCCTCGTCTACCGACTCGACGAACCCGACGTGGTCGCGCTGCTGTTCGGTTCGGGGAAGCTCGTTGTCACCGGTGGCAAGCGCAAAGAGGACGCCGAAGAAGCCGTTGACACCATCGTCGAGCGGCTGAGCGACCTCGGCCTGCTGGACTAACGGCTCAGTGCCAGTGACTGGGCGGCGGCCAGTCACAGCCCGTTTTTCGGTTCACTGCGGTCCCGACGCGACGCGCACAGAGCAATTACGACGGACAGGAACCCCGCGGTTCAAATACCGGGACGACTAACCCCGTTCCGATGGGAGACCCCGCCTCGACGGGCACAGAGTCCTGGCGCACGTATTTCGGCTTCGACGAGCCCTACGAGAATCAGGCCGACGCCGTCGAACGAGCCATCGAGGCGGGCAAGGCACGCGGCTTTCTCGCGATGGAAGGTCCGTGCGGAACGGGCAAGACGATGGCCGCGCTCACCGCTGGCGCAACGCTAGTCCGCGATACAGACCTGTACGAGCGAATGGTCGTCGTCACGCCGGTCAAACAGCAACTCCAGCAGTTCGTCGACGACCTCCGAGCGCTTAACGCTGGAATCGACGAGCCGTTCGACGGCATCTCACTGGTCGGCAAGCGCGACCTCTGTCCGTACGGTCGTGAGAGCCAGTTCCCGGACGACGTAGGGACACACGACCGCTGTGAGGACCTCAGGGAGGCGACGGCGCGGTTAGTTGAGGACGACGGGCGCTCGGACGGCGCGGCCGTCGCGGACGCCGCAATCGCCGGTGAGGCTGACGATGACCAGTGGTGGGACCCGCGGAAAGGACAGGACCTCGCCGCGGCTGCACGCCCAGATGCGGTCGAGCAATCGACCCTTGGCGACGACACACTTCAGACGGCCGGCGCAGCCTCGCCGTACCGGCAGGCCCAGCCAACGGCTCCAGAGTCGATGGCAGAGGGGTCCGACCCGCCGCTGTACTGTCCGTTCGAGGCGGACTGGTACGCCCGCAACAAGGGCTCGCCCGTCGACTTCTCGGCCGGGGACGAGCACGTGGTGACGATGGACGACTACCTCCCGGCGGCAACGGAGCGCGGGACCTGCCCGCACCGGGTCATGAGCGTGATGCTGAACGAGGCTGACGTTATCGTTGGGAACTACAACCATCTGTTCGACCCGGGCTCTCGCCCGCTGCTGTCTGACGTACTCGACAATCAGACGCTCGTCATCGTAGACGAGGCGCACCGACTCGAAGAGCGCGTGCGAGACCTCCTGTCGGACCGCCTCGGCCGTCAGAGCATCGTGCAAGCGCGCAACGACTGCACGACACTCATCCAGCGCGCCCAGCAGAGCGCCGACCACAAGGCGCAGGTCCGTGAGGTGCTGTCAGCCCGCGAAGTCCCGCTGGACGCAGTTGACCAGGCCCGGAAGTTCTACGACGACCTCGTTCGGTGGCTCGACAACCGCATCGAATCCTTCCTCGACGCCGAACACGAGGGCTGGCGCGCGGACCCGTCAAGCCTCCCCGAGCACGACAGGGAGATTCCGCTTCGGGACCCCGACACGGTCGAACAGGACGAACTGACCGAGTGGGCCGAGCGCAAGGGCTACGAGGGCTCGCTGTGGCGCTCGCTGTCGAAGGTTGGTGCGGCCGTCGAGGACGCTATCGACCAGCTCGGTCTGACCCGCCAGCCGGTGTGTGCCGCTGTCGGCGTGCTGGCCGGGCAGTGGTGGGAGCGCGACCACGCAACGTTCCTCCGGGAGATCGAACTGGAGCATTCGCCGAACCACGGCCAGACCCTTGATGCCGATTACCAGGCCGTCTACACGCCGGGACTGCTGTGTTACAACTGCATGCCAGCGACGGCCCTGCGTAACGTCTTCGACGACCTCGGCGGCGGTATCCTGATGAGCGCGACGCTGGAGCCGCTGGACGTGTTCACCCGCGTGTCGGGGCTGGACTCGATGGCCGAGACGGGCTCGACGGCCCCCGACGAGCAATCCGGCGACGGACGGCCGGTCCGGTCGACGACCTACGACCTGCCGTTCCCGCCTGAGAACCGGGCGTCGTACCTCGTCGACGCGACACCGTTTACCGCACGCAACCGCGGCGACCCCGGAACGATGCGGCCGCTCGGCGACAACTGGAATCCAACGCGAGACGAGTACGCACAGGCGCTACGCGCGCTGGCCCGCTCACCGGGCAACGTCATGGTGGCGATGCCAAACTACCGGGAGGCGCGCTGGGCCGGCGCATACCTGCAAGACGCCGTCGAGAAGCCGGTCCTCGTGGACGAGTCATCGAGCAACGAGGAGACCGAACGGCTGAAACGCGAGTTCTTCAGCGGCGATGGAAAAGTCATGGTCACATCGACTCGCGGGACGCTGACCGAGGGCGTCGACTACGACGGCGAGAAGCTCTCGACCTGCGCGGTCGTCGGCATCCCGCTGGTGAACATCGGGTCGCCACGTGTCCGGGGTGTCCAGCGCGCCTACGGTGACGCCTTCGGCGAGGACAACGCCTTCGAGTATGCCCTGACAGTTCCGGCTGTGCGGCGCGCGCGCCAAGCCATCGGCCGCGTCATCCGTGGCGTTGACGAGGTCGGGGTGCGGGCGCTGGTCGGCCGACGGTACACGCCGGACGCGCGGCATTCGGTGTCTCCGTACCTGCCCGCCGGCGAGCGCGAGGAGTTCACCCGGATGACGCCGGATTTCCTCGCGAGCCAACTGGATTCGTTCTGGGCCGACCACCGTGCCGATTAACCGGAATATTTCGTTGGCAGCGGAAGGCATATACATCGTGGAACGAGTGTACCTATAGATGCCCGAGTGTCAGAACTGCGGTGAATTTGTAACCGAGCAGTACGTACGGGTTTTTACACCAGAAGCCGTCGAAGGCCATGGCCCCCGGGTCTGTCCAAACTGTGAGGACAAACTCCGGGACGGCGCGGATGTCCGTGAAGCGCGGTCCTCGAGACAGTAGGACAACTCCTTTTCGGGAAGTACTCAAGGCCAGACAAGCGTAGCTTCTGGCATGAGCGAACTCGACGTCGAAGCGGTCGACGATATTAATGCACCCGCAGGAATCGATGCGGCGGAGTACGTCCTCTACGGCGGAAAAGGCGGCGTCGGCAAGACAACGTGTGCTGCGGCCACCGCGCTGGCCTCCGCGCGCGACGACACGGCGACGCTCGTCGTCTCTACGGACCCTGCCCACTCCCTGTCGGACACGCTGGATGCGGATATCCCGGCAACGCCGACGCGCATCCGCGAGGACATCCCACTGTACGCCGCGGAGATCGACCCGGAGGCCGCCGTCGGCGAGGGACCGCTCGGTGTCGAGGAGGACGCACTGGGTGGCGTGGGCGAACTGCTCGGCGGCGACGGGATGTTTGGCGGAGGTGCAGGCGGTGCAGCGGGCGCAGGTCAGGCCGAGGACCCGATCGGCGGTGAGGAGGGACTTCTCGGCGGGTCGATGCCCGGAGCCGACGAAGCCGCGGCCCTTCGCCTCCTGCTGGATTATGTCGACGACGACCGGTTCGACCGCGTCGTCATCGACACCGCCCCGACCGGCCACACGCTCCGGTTGCTGGAACTCCCAGAGACGATGGATTCGATGGTCGGGAAGATCCTCCAGCTCCGCGAGCGCTTCTCCGGGATGATGGACAACCTCACCGGCATGTTCGGCGACGATCAGGACGTCGACGCCGAGGCCGGCATCGAGGACCTGCAGGAGCTTTCGGACCGCATTGAGCACCTCCGGGGGATTCTACAGGACCCACAAAGGACGGATTTCCGCATCGTGATGGTGCCCGAGGAACTGTCCGTTGTCGAATCCGAGCGTCTGCTCGCCCAACTCGGCGAGTTCAACATCCCCGTCAGCACCGTCGTCGTCAATCGAGTGATGCAAGACCCGAGCGAGGTGCTTGGCGAGGACGTGGACATCGCCGGCCCGAACCACGCCGACTGCGAGTTCTGCGCGCGGCGCTGGCAGGTACAGCAAGACGCCCTGGCCCGGTCACAGGACATGTTCCGCGGCCACGACGTACGCCGTGTGCCGCTGTTCGCCGAAGAAGTGCGCGGCGAGCGACTGCTGTCGGTTGTGGCGGCCTGTCTGGACTAAACTGAGCGGGGCGGTGATTAGCGTGTCAGCTTCCGGATGACACCGAACGCTGCGTCGCGCCACCGCGCCGGCAAGTAATCGAGCATAAGCAGTAGCTGTGCGCCCTGTCCGACCGGATACCGCGGTTCAGGGTCGCTGGCGTTGGCAGCGTCACGGATAGTCAGCGCAACTGTCCCAGGCGTGACAGAGAGCGCGTCCTGAATGCCGACGAGGTTCGAATCCTCGTGGGCTTGATACAGCCAGTCGTACGCGCCGGACGTATCAAGGTCATCGAGTTCCTCGTCGGCGCGGTTGTCGAAGTTGGTCTCAACCGGCCCGGGTTCGACGAGCACCACGTCGATGCCGAACTCCTCGACCTCCATCCGGAGCGCGTCACTGAGTCCCTCCAGCGCGAACTTCGAGGCGGCGTAGCTACCCTGATTGGGGAAGGCGATACGGCCCGCGACGCTGGAGACGTTCACGATGGTTCCGTTCTCGCGAGCCCGCATGTGCGGGAGCGCTTCACGGATGAGTCGGTGCGGGCCGTAGAGGTTCACGTCAAACTGGTCGTGCAGGTCCGCCGTCGACACATCCTCAACCGCGCCGAACTGCGCATAGCCGGCGTTGTTTATCAGGCAGTCGAGTCGCCCTTCGGACTCGATAAGCGCCTCAACGACCCGCTCGCACTCCCGCGGGTTCGTCACGTCAAGCTCAGCGGTTTTACAGCCTGCATCTTCGAGGTCTTCGATGTCCGATTCCTCGCGGGCGGTCGCCCAGACAGTCCAGTCGTCGGCCAGGAACGCCTCGGCACTCGCCCGCCCGATACCCGAGGACGCCCCCGTAATCAGCACCGTCTTCGCCATGTGTTGGCCGGGAGAACACACCCCGGGAAGTTATACTGTCGGTTATCCGAACGAGCTACTCGACGGTTGCCTTTGCCTCGTCGGCGTAGCTGTCGGCCAGCCGGGTCGGCTCGGGGAGCTTGTAGCCGTCGGCGGTAGCTTCGACGATATCCGCCGCCGTGCTTGCGCTGACGCGATGGCCGGGACTGACGATGAGCGGGTTGATGTGCCGATTCGGTGAGTCGTACTGGCGCGTCTGGAGTGCGTGGCCAATTACTGTCCCGTCGGGGCAGGTCTCGACGCTGTCGTCGGCTGTAATCGGAATCCGCGTCCCTTCCGGGTATCTCTCGTCGAGGGACTGCTCCGGTGTGCCACAGAGGAGGTTCTTTGCGACGCCGACGGCCGGCACGTCCAGCGTGACGCCGATGTGTGTCGCCAGCCCGGCTTCCCGGAAGTGGATGCGGCCACTACCGTCGACAAGTACCACGTCGGGGTCAGTCTCTAGCTCCGCAAACGCGGCCAGAATTGCGCCGCCCTCACGGAACGACAGCAGGCCGGGAATGTACGGAATCTCGGTGCGTTCGACGGCGCTGACTCGCTCGATGACCTCACCGTTCTGTAGCACGACAATCGCCGAGACGGCCTTGTCGTCGACGAACGCTTGGTCGACGCCAGCGATGAATGGCGGCTCCGTTCGGTCGTCGGCGCTGGTGCTCAGTGTCGTCTGGTCGACGTCCGGTGCATCTCCGGTGCGCGTGATCGCCTCGGGCAAAACGTCCATCTCGTCCTCGAACCGCGCCGCCGCCGCGATATCACGTTGCAACTCCTCCATCTCAGTCTGCGAGAGCGACGGGTCGGGAACGAATTCGGGGCGAACCGGGTGCACCGTCATGGACGACGCCGGCCCGGACCGCCGGGACCGCCCGGTCCACCAGGGCCGCCGGGGCCGCCGCCACCGCCGAACTGTATCTGGCCGGGCATCCGGGTCTGGCCCTTGATTTTCTGGCCGTACCAGAGCCCGATGATGAGGCCGATAAGATGGGCGAGATGCGCGATGTTGCCACCAAGCAGGCCGGCCCCCATCGGATTGAGCGACCCGAAGATGCTCAACAGGAAGTAGAAGCCGGTGATCGCCCAGATCGGGACGGGAATCAGGAAGTACAGGTAGACGCGGAGGTCCGGTTTCAGGACCGTCAGGAACGCCATGATCGCCAGCGCCGCGCCACTGGCTCCGAGGACACCAGCAGACGTTCCCTGCACCGTCTGGATTGCGATCTGTCCGAGGCCTGCCAGCGCGCCGGACACGAGGAAGAAGACCGCGAACTTCTTCGACCCGATCTGCTGCTCGACGAGTCGGCCGAAGAAGTAGATGATAATCCCGTTTCCGAAGATGTGATAGAATCCGAAGGGGGCGTGTGAGAACACGGACGTAACCCAGGTCCAGACGTACTCAGGGTTGTTCGGATGGAGAACGAACAGCGTCTGGAACGCTTCGCGGCCAAGCGAGAGGATAACAATATGTTCGAGAATGAACACAATTCCCATAATCGCCAGGAACAGATACGTGACGTTCCCCCGGAAGTACGCCAGCGGACCACCGGGCCCGGTGTCGATACCGAACCGGTCGGCGACACCGCCGCTCCCTGATGTCTGGCCAGTATTTACACTCTCGTCGAACCCGCTGTCGAACACGCCGCCCGGATCGCTCCAGTTGTCCAGTCCGGGGCAATCGTGGGCCTCGGGAAGCCGGTGTTCCGCACAGTAGGTCCCCCCACAGTGCCCACACTGGTACGGCATGTTCTCCTGCTTTCCACAGGCATCGCACTCCGACATTATACTACGGTAGGAGTGGACGGTGCAAAGGGATTGTGCTTATACTGTCGGCTGTTCGTCTGTGACAACTCTCGCCTTCGTGAGAGAGCTGATATCTCGTAACAGGGACAGTCAACAGCAGGACAGTGGACCGGCCACCGATCGATTATCGCGTAGCTGAGAAGTACCCTGCAAAACCGTACGAGCCAGCGAGCAGCACACAGCAGTCAAACGGCGATTCACTCGCCAATATCGGGGTTGGTTTCAGCGTCTCGAAGCACACCGATCCACGCCGGTTCGCCATCGTACTCGATGGACCCGCCGGAGACCTCGATGGTCCGCGTTTCGCCGTTGGCCTGTCGGCCCTCAAACTTCGAATGGAACGTATCGAGCTCGTCTGAGTCCGCTGCTCGGAGTGACTCGGGAAGTCGGTCGCCGTCGCCCTCTGCCGTGAGGAGAGCCGGGGATTCGTCGATGAGTTCACTCTGGTCATAGCTGAAAATGTCGGCCAGCTTCTGGTTCACGTAGACAAACGTCCCGTCCTGAATGATACAGACGCCCGCCAGCTCCTGTTCGACGAGCCGTTGATACCACGAGAGGGCGTTCCAGAACCGCTGCTCGGTTCGATGTTGCTCGACGGCATTTTCGATTCGGTTGGCGAGAACATCGTATGTGTCTGACCGCCCTCCCTTCTGCATGTAGTCCGTAACGCCCGACGCGATTGCCTCGCTCGCGATCTCTTCGCTACCTTTGCCAGTGAACAGAATAAATGGGATATCCTGATACTGCTCGCGGACGAGTTCCAGAAACTCCAGCCCATCGGTGTTTGGCATATCGTAATCGCTGACGATACAGTCGACCTGCTCTGTCCGGAGGAAATCGAGCGCGGCAACGGCGCTGGTCTTCGTCACGACATCGAAGTCGTCGTTGATCCGTTCGAGATACACCTCGACCAGTTCACCCACCTGTGGGTCGTCGTCGACGTGCAACACGGTACACTGCTGGGACTGCTCGACTTTCGCCAGCGGAATCGGGACCTCTGCCCGCATCTCGTCGCGTCGGTCTACTGATTCAGTCCGGAGAAGCGGTGTATGCCGCGTTGCCACGCGTCGGCTCCCGCTGATGGCTGCACTGGAGAGCTCCACTGTCTTGTCTCCGAGCCGCCACTGTTCCTCAGAAGCCATCTTTCCCCCCGGTGCTGCCGACAAAGCCACCAGTGATCATCAATTGCATCAAGAAAGTAGCGATCGTTGTATACCTCGACCACCCTACGTCCGGCAACTGAAGGGAGCCGGTAGGATGTCTATATTTCGGATAGTCATCAGTTAATTTCCATTCATACATCAATACACAACCCTGATTGTCAGTTACATACCTGCCTACTAAACGTTACTGATGGGGGGTATCGCTAGCGTCTTCTCATGCGTACATACGACCTGCGCGTGTAATTTTCCCACTAAATACGCGATTTAACTCTTGTGTCGGTTGTTTTCTGGATTTATCTTTTAATTCTATCCTTAATACAACATATAATATGTAGGTACTTTTCAAATAAATTTAATTATCTCCCACCCAACATCCAAATTGTATCATGTCAGATACCACCATGCGCGAATACCTCGCAGAGCACCCAAAAATGGCCGGCGCACTGTTCACCCTCCTGATGTTACTGTCACAGGCAGGGACTGCAGCAGCTAATAACAATATCTATATTGGACCATAAAGCATAGAACTGGCAGTATTAGCAATTATCAGCGTCTCATTCTTCACGGAAGCAAATACAAAGTCAGCTGATATCTTCGAGTTCCATCGAGTCACTCCAATAGAGATCTCCATCAGCTTTAACAGGTACTTGCTGCATCTGAAGGAACTCGGATAGTTCAGAGCTAGAAATATTGAAACTCCCAACCGACCCCGGCGCTAAAAAGTACTCTTCACATTCCTCAAAAAACGGAAATACGATGGCTCCTAAGCCTTTGTTATCCATCGAATACGCCTTCATTTCTACGTTGTACCCTGCCGTAGTGGCAGAGACATCCAATAGATTCGGTGTCCCGTTCTCTGTTTGTGCAACTGTCACTCCGCCGTCGCCAACAACGATATATTGTCCACCAAGAACGCTCTTTTTGCGTGCAATAGTAAGCGCCGCTCGAAGAGGGAACCCACAGTTCAACAGTCGGGCAACCGCCTCGCCGATGCGAACCGCGCCGTCGTTCAGGACTTCGTTGAGCGTGACGATGCCGGCGATGGCACCCTTTTCGACAAGCCCGAGACCCTGATTGTACGAGTTGCAGGCGTTCAACAGGAACGTGTCGATGCCGACCGAATCGACCGTCGTCACGTCGAGCTTGCCGTCGGAGCAGACGAAGCCGTCGTGTTCAGTGTGGCCGATGTAGTGGAAGAACTCTGCATCGGTCGTGAGAACGGTCCTGAGTTCCGCCGTCGTCAGGTTGTCGTGGACCGTGACATCGAACGGCAGGTCGTCGCGGGTGCCATACACTTCGTCGACGAGCTGTCGTTCCTCGTCCATCCGGGCGTCGTTCTGGACGACTCGAATCGTGATATCCTCGGCGTTCGTATCGCGGTCGAGTCGGTGTTCGAACGCCGCTTTGGTCAGCTTGCTCGCACCGATAGGAATGCTGTCCCCGATCCAGGCCTGTTCGAGTGAGTCGTGGGCCTGTGGCTCGACGTAGTCCGTCTCGGCTGTGGCGGTGCCAGCGTCGGAGCTCGCAGCACGAGTGATGACATCGTCGCGGGTGAACTCGGCCTCGGCCTCCGCCGGAACGCTCGCCTGGTTCAGCCGCTGTTGCTGGTGCGTTCGGACGATAGCGAGGTCATCGACGACGTACGGGAGCTGTTCCGCGTTCGCCGGCACCGGGTCGATGTGCGTTGTCAGCCGCCACTTCGGGATGTGGTCCTCAATAACGTCGTACGGGACCTGCAGATAGGTGGCGACCTGCTCCGCCAGTGGTTGCTGGTACAGCGACTGGAAGTCGAGGTCGACGTAGGGCTCGATAGCTGCTCGCTCGTGCAAGTCGATCTGGTGGAACCCCTCAGTGCGTGTGACACAATCGAGGAAGAAGAGACGCTTGAGCGTGCGTCCGACCTCGGATTCGAAGCCTCGTGCGGTATCGAGCGAGTACGTAAATCCCGTGTCGGTCGTGAGCCGTGGCTCGGATGCGGGGACGAGCGAGGCTCCGAGGTAGTACGAAAGCGGCGCGGCGACGAAGATAGACGCGAGATCGGGCGGGAGTTCGAGCGTGACACCGGTATCCGGACTGTCGATATCCGCTGGGATGTCCAGCGTATCACCGATTTCAAGCGCCGGCGGGTGGCCGCGGAGCGTCGGATAGGAGCGCTCGGGGTCGTGGGCCTTGAGCGCCGACCCGAAGGTTTCGACCGCGGCCATCACGTCAGCCGGCTGCTCGGTCGTCGTGACCGTGGCAGCCGGCCGGTCGTGCTGGGAGCGAGCGCCGATGAGCAGGTCCGTCGGAGCGTCGAACTCGATTCGGGTCCGGTCCGAGTCGACGGTGACCTCGACTTCGGCGTCCTCGACCCGCATATACGGCTTGATCTGCGTCAGCGGGTCAAGGACGTAGTCATCCGCCGGCAGCGTCTCAGACTCGAACTGCGCAACCTCGGCGGCTATCGCTCCGTCGTCGTCACGGACGTACACCATGACCACCGTCGGTAGTTCGATAGCGCGCGTCCGTATCCGGACAGCGTCTCCGACGGGATACTGAAACACGTCGGCCGCCGCCTCCCTGAGCGCGATTGGCGTCGGCGTGTGTATCCGGTAGCGCTGGCGCTCGATCTGGTCAATGACCGCGAGCCCAGGACGGTCGTCAAGCGGTTCGAACGTTAGAGTCATATAATAAACGAGGGGGACAGTATTACTCTCGTACAATGAGAACGGCAGAGACAATGAAAAAGATATCGCCGACCTCGTTTTATTTCAGTCAGGACCGTTCACAGCGTCTCCCAGAAACACGGAGGCTGAACGGGCACACGTGGGTAGAGCAAAAACAGGCGACGCCGTACAACCGCTGGCGACCGATGGGCGAAGCGGGTAAGGGCAACCCGGTCTAAGGCGCTGCTAGTGAAAGAGTTCGAGCGCAAACAGTTGCTGGAGCGCATCGAACGCGACAGCGCGACCGTCGGTGCGAACATTCCCGATGAAATCACCGTGCAGGGCGAGGAGATCGAACTCCAGTCGTTCGTCTTCGAGATCAAGCGTCGGGAGACAATTCCGCGGGGCGAGCGCGAGCGCGTCGAGCAAGCGAAAAAGAACCTGCGGCGCGAGCGTCTCCAGCGCAAGCAACGGATCGAGGACAACGAAGTGAGTTACGAACGCGGCGAGGAGCTTGCCACGGCCATCATCGGCATCGACCGGGCGCTCAACGCCCTCGAACAGCTCGGTGCGGCCAACATCGAGCAGGAAGCGCAGGCTCAGGAGACGGCCGACAGGAAACGCTGGATGAAGTTCCTGCAGAAAGCGCTTGGACACGAGGACGCAGACTCCGGCACGGGTCGTGCCGGACGGAGCTACTAACATGAGCCGGAACGACGAAATCGCAACACTGCTCGAAGAGTTCGCCGACCTGCTAGACGCCAAAGGCGTCGAGTACAAGCCCCGGGCCTACCGCCGGGCGGCCGAGAACATCAGGGACTTCCCCGGCGCAATCGAGGGGCTGGCCGCCGAGGGCGAGGACAGCGTCGGTGAAATAGACGCCGTCGGCGACGCCATTTCTTCGAAGGTGGTCGAATACGTCGAGACCGGCGAAATCGAGGAGCTGACCGAACTCCGCGAGGAGCTTCCCGTCGAGATGGACGCACTCACAGCGGTCGAGGGGGTTGGGCCGAAATCCGTCGGCTCGCTGTACGAGGCGCTGGGTATCACCACCCTTGATGAACTGGAAGCCGCCGCAGAGGCCGGCGAGATACAGGCGGTGTCGGGCTTCGGTGCGAAAACAGAGCAGAACATCCTCGACAACATCGACTTCGCCCGTGAGGCCCACGAGCGGTCGCTGCTCGGCGAGGCCCGACCGTACGGTGACCGGATTCGGAGTTACATGGCCGCCGGTGACGCCGTGACCGAGTGCGCGCTCGGCGGCTCGATTCGCCGCTGGCGGCCGACTATCGGCGACGTGGACGTGCTCGTCGGGAGTACCGACGCTGAGGCCGTCGTCGAGCGGTTCGCCGACTGGGAGGGACTCGACCGGGTTATCGAGTCCGGCGAGACGAAAGCCAGCGCCTACGCAGACGACGTTCGGGTCGACCTTCGAATCGTCGACCCATCGGAGTTCGGTGCGGCGCTGCAGTATTTCACCGGCAGCAAGGACCACAACGTGGCAGTCCGAAACCGCGCCATCGAGCGGGACCTGAAAGTCAACGAGTACGGCGTCTTTGATGTCGAGGACGTCGAAGACGATGACCAGCGGACTGGCGAACTGGTGGCCAGCGAAACCGAGGAAGCGGTGTACGACGCACTGGGAATGGACTGGGTTCCGCCGGAACTCCGCGAGAACCGCGGCGAAGTCGAAGCCGCCGCGAACGGGACGCTCCCCGACCTCCTCGCCAAGGGCGAAGTCCGCGGTGACATCCATACCCATACGAACTGGTCGGACGGCAGCAACAGTATCACGGAGATGGTCGAGGGCGCGGCCGCGTTCGGCCACGACTACCTCGCCGTCACGGACCACGCGACCGGGCCGGGGATGGTCGGCGGCGTCGGCGTCCCGGATGAGAAACTCCGCGAGCAGTTGACCGAGGTCGAATCGGTTGCGGCGGATGCTTCCATCGACGTGTTCACCGGCGTCGAGGCCAACATCGCCGCGGACGGCAGTGTCTCGGTCGCCGACGACCTGCTGGCAGAACTGGATGTCGTGGTCGCCTCGCCACACGCCGCGCTGGACGGGGACGGCACAGACCGCCTCGTCGCGGCCGCACAGCACCCCGACGTGAACGTCATCGGCCACCCGACGGGGCGCTATCTGAACCGTCGAGAAGGGCTGGACGTGGATGTGGAGCGGCTCGCATCTGTCGCTGCCGACAACGACACGGCGCTGGAAATAAACGCCAACCCCGCCCGGCTGGACCTCGGCGGTGGCGCGGTCAAGCAGGCCGTTGAGGCTGGGGCGACAATCGCCATTAACACAGACGCCCACAGCCCGGGTAACTTCGAACTCTTGCGCTACGGCGTCCACATGGCTCGGCGGGGCTGGGCCGAGACGGACAACGTACTGAACACCCGCGACGCCGAGGGCCTCCGCGAGTTCCTCGATGCCTGAGCACACCCCTAGCGACCGACTCGCGCTCGATGCGATGCTCGGCAAACTCGCCACCTATCTGCGGATGTGTGGCTACGACACGGCGTACGCGCTGGACCGGGACGCCGAGGCCGATGACGACCTCCTCGACATAGCGGAACGTGAGGACCGGCTGGTGATTACCCGGGATAGTGACCTCGCCACCCGCGCACCCGAGAGTGTGCTCCTCAGCGAGCGTGAGATTGAAGACCAGCTGCGAGAACTCGCAGACGCCGGCTTCCGCCTCTCGTTGGCTCCGGAGCCGGACTACTGTGGCGTCTGCAACAGCCCGGTCGAGGAAGTCGACCCGGTAGAACCGACGCCGGAGTACGCACCGAGTGCAGGTGACGAGCGGGTCTGGCGCTGTACCGACTGCGGGCAACACTTCTGGAAAGGGAGCCACTGGGCGTCAGTCGAGGCGACGCTGGAAGACGTATAGAATACAGAAAATTACCGGGCGTCGCTACAGTTCTTCAGCGACGGCGACAGCCTCGTCGGTCGTCCCCTCGACGACCACGCCAGTCGTGACATCGTCTTCAGTCCAGTAGACCACAGCCCTGTCGCCGCGTTCGATTGCGGTCGCGTTCTGGCCGTTCACCTGCACCGCCGTCCCGTTCTCCGCATCGTCCAGATAGCTCGATGCGCCGGTCGCGGTCAGAACCGTCACGTTCTCGCCGTCAGTGTCGTACTGCTGTGCCACAGCCGTACTCTCGGGCCGGCTAATGTACCGGGCTTCTTCGAAGGTCCCGTTCTCGTACTCTGGCAGGTCCAGGTCCGTCGCGGACTGGGCTGCGTCGTATGAGTCGTACGTCTCGACGGTCGTAACGGCAACTCGGTCAGCCGGTGGGGCGAACTGGCTGTCGTCGATGCTGACATTGAAGTTCGTCTCCTCGACGGTGAGTTCCGTCCGGTTCGTCCCGTCGTCAGTGGTCATCTTGTGGACGCGGTAGTCCTCAGTATCGACCCACAGCGTCGTGTTCGGCGCGTCGATGCTCTCGTTGGTCGGTTCGAGGTCGAGAACGTACGTCGATTCGCCGTTGACCTCCTCAGTTCCCCGGAGCGTCGCAGTGACGTTCTCCTCGGGAACCGGGTCGGTGGTGCCGTTCATCGCCACGGATTCCTCGGTCAGTTCGCGGGCATACGACTGGTTCTCGCCGACCGCCCAGACGACGGTCCCATTCGTCCCCATCTCGTAGGACCGGTTCTCACTCGTGACGGCGGCCCACGTCTTGTTCGGCTCAGCGGCAGCGTACTCCACCGTCGCAGTCTTCGATTCCGAGTCGTTCGTGACGGTCACTATCGCGGTCCCGGTAATTGTCTCGGCCGCGTCGTAGCGCTGCTCGGTCTCGTCGAGCACGTCGTCGCCGGATGGCTGCCCCATCTGCTCGAAGCCGGAAACGCCGGCGACTGCCCCCACAGCCAGCAGTCCGATGGTGACAAACACAGCGACGATAGCCAGTCTCCGTCCGGTATCGGCTGTCATTGTCCAGCCTTAGGACTGGAATGGTAAGTGGGTTGCTTCTGTCACAGTACAACCACTATCGCCGAGCCTGACCGTGGTCGAACCCCTCATTGCCGTCCAGTCCGTACGCGTGGCCGTGAGCGAGTCAGCGAACACGACTGTCCGCGTCGACGGCGTCAGCAAGCAGTACGACCTCGGCGGGACGGTGACGGCGCTGGACGACGTGAGTCTGGACCTGTCGGCGGGGTCGTACACGGCGGTGATGGGACCGAGCGGCTCCGGGAAGAGCACGCTGTTGAACCTCATCGGCGGGCTGGACACGCCGTCGTCGGGGCAGGTCATGGTCAACGGACAGGACGTTTCGGCGGCCAGCGAGGCCGAGCGGGCCGACATCCGCGGGACAGAGGTCGGGTTCGTCTTCCAGACGTTCAATCTCATGCCGCGACTCTCCGCGGTGGAAAACGTCGCTCTGCCGCTGGTCTTCGACGGTTGGGACCGCGCCCGTCGCCGCGAGCGGGCGAGGTCACTCCTCTCTGAGGTTGGACTCGGCGACCGCACCGACCACGTCCCCTCGGAACTCAGCGGCGGCCAGCGCCAGCGGGTCGCCATCGCCCGTGCGCTGTCGACCGACCCGGCGTTGATTCTCGCCGATGAGCCCACCGGCAACGTCGACACGGACACCGGTGCACAGATACTCGACCTGTTCGATGACCTCCATGCGGCGGGCAATACGTTCCTGCTGGTGACCCACGAGCGCCACGTCGCCGAGCGGGCGGAGCGAATCGTCCACGTCGAAGACGGCCACATCCAGTCCGTCGAGGACGTCTCCGGGGGCGAACACTGATGGACACCAGCGAGAGCGTCCGCATCACGCTCCGGTCTATCAGGGCGCACAAGCTCCGGTCGGCGCTGACGGTCGTCGGCGTCGTTATCGGCATCGCGTCGGTCATCACGTTCGCCACGTTCGGGGCCAGTGTTGAGGCCGAAATCGTCGGCGACATCGAGACATCGAACGCAGGCAACATCTACGTGTTCGGAACCCCGTCCGGCGATGACGACTTCGACCGGACCCTCCAGCCGGTGTTTACCGAGCACGACATTCAGGAGCTAGAGGGGATTGCTGGGGTACAGGCGGTGCTCCCGCGTGGTATCGTCCAGACACAGTCGGTACGGCACGGGAATCAAACGCTTGCTAGACAGCAGGTCACAGCGACGCGGCCGGCCAGTTTCACGCCGGGGGTCCTCGTCGAGGGGCGCTCCTTCGAGACCGACGAGAATGCCGTCGTTGTCAACGAACGCATGGCCGGCTCGTTCTCCGAGAACATCACCACCGGTGAGCGCCTCACGATGACGATGCCTGACGGGAGCGAGCGGAACGTTACTGTCGTCGGCGTCGTCAACGGGACTCGCGGGGAAGTCCCGGTTAGCGAGTTCGCCCGTCAGCCCCGGGTGTACGTTCCTATCGACGCCTTCTATGAGTCCGTCGTCGAGAGCCCGTCGGCGGGTGTGCGGCAACGCGCGTACCCGCAGGTAACCCTCGTCGTCGACCCGCGAGAGATTCCGGAGACGCAGTCGGAGATTCAGACGTACCTCTCCGGTGAGTCCGACGCGCGGTCACTCTCGGCCGACGACACGGAGCTGGTCGCCCGGTCCGGGAACGACTTCGTCGAGGAGATCAGCGATGTCATCGAACGCATCACGCGCTTTGTCACCGGCATCGCCGTCATCGCACTCGTCGTCGGCGCTATCGGCATTGCTAATGTAATGCTCGTCAGCGTCACCGAGCGGACCCGCGAAATCGGCATTATGAAAGCCGTCGGCGCGCGCAACCGTGACGTGATGCAGGTGTTTCTCGTCGAGGCCGCACTGCTCGGAACGCTCGGCTCGCTGCTCGGGGTGCCGCTCGGACTGCTCGTCGGCTATGGGGCGACGCGGTACGCTGAAGTGACCTTCTCGCTCGCGCCGCTGTGGATGGCGCTGGCGGTCGGCGTTGGCGTACTGGTCGGCGTCGTCGCCGGCCTCTACCCGGCGTGGCGAGCGGCGCGGGTCGACCCCATCGACGCACTCAGACACGAGTGAGCCTTACCCGGATTCAGAACACCGAAATACGTGGTCGTCGTACCGACGCGCCATGACCCTCTCGGAGGAGGCCCGCGAGCGACTCGCCGACATCGTCGAACTCCAGCCGACGAAAAACGGCGAGCTACAGGAGCGCTGGGACATGGACAGCGGGAGCGAGGTACACCAGTACCTCGAAGCCGAACTCAAGGAGTACTACTACCGCAACGACAACAGCCTCATCTGTGCGACGCCGGAGGCGACGACGCTCATCGACGGGGAGGACTCCGAACGGATACAGACGGTGACAGTCACCTCGCTCCAGCAGGCTGTCGTCGACGTGATTGCCGGCCCGGATGAGGAGAGCCAGAGCGTCGTCGCCGTGTTACACGCCCTCCGCGAGGTCGGCGAGGACCGAGATACCGATGACGTTCGTTCTGCGCTCCGGAGCCTCGCAGACAAAGGTATCGTGGAGACAGTCGAGAAGACCGTCCCGACGTTCAGGCTGGCCGTTCCGCGCGACGAGCTAGATATTGAGCTGTCCGAGGAGTGAGGGCGGACCGCGGTGTCGGTCAGCTACTCTGACAGCCCCGGCCGCTGGCGGCGTCGTCGCCGCGCTAACAGCCGCTTTATTGCCTTGCCCGGCCCGCCGTCAAGCGGCCAGTCCTTCGACCGCCACGTCGGCGGTTCCGGCTCGTAGGACGGACACTGCCCCCGACACTCCGCCGCTGTCGGTAGACACTCCTTTGCAGCGCAGTGGGGGTACACGCCAGTCTCGCCGGCAGTGAGCTGGAAGTGGCGGCAGTCGGGGCGCATCGTGTCCGCGTAAGCGCGCCACCCGCGAGCGTACGCCCGCTCAGCGATGGCGAGACGCCGCTCGTGCTTCCAGTCGGTGTCTACGTACTCGAACCGGGCGGCGCTGGTGTCATCGTCCGGTCGGTCCAGAATTCGCGTTCCGGGCTCAGCCACTGACAGCGACCGCGGTTGCCAGACCGCCTCAGCCGTTCCGGATTCGGAGTCGACCGTCAACACGCCGGCGGCTGCGGGCAGGTCCGCCAGTAGAATCGGCTCCACGCGCTCGTCGGTCGCCGCCGTCGCAACCCACACCTCATCGGCCAGCGAGAGCGCGATGTCCCGCTCCAGTTGTGGGACGAGATTCCTGGCGGCGCTGGCCGTCAGGTCGGGCTTGTTCTCGATGGCGACGACCCGCCGGAGCCAGTCCGGATAGGGACGTACCCGACGAATTTCGATGCGATTGCTGCGCTTGCGAGTCTCAATGGCATCACGGTCGGCCGCCTCGTGAATCGACTCCCGGACGTACCGCCACGGGTAGCCCGGGTCAGGCAGCGCATCGCGATAGTAGGTCCAGTCCGCCGGCGCGTTCTGCAGGACGTGCAGGTGGTCCGAGTCGAACGCTTCGGTGCCGAATTTCGCCCGTTCCCGGAGTCCATCGGGATCGCACTCCAGTACAATCGTATCCCAGCGGCGGTGTTTCGTTCCGAACTGTCTGGCGACCAGCACCGCCGCGTCGTCGGACGGCGACCACTCGCGCTCGGCCCACTGGCAGACGGACAGTTCGAAGGCGAACTCGGAGTCGACGGACACGAACAGTCGTTGTCGGGTTCGGACCAAAACCCTTTGTTACGACACCGGGGCCTCCGTCCGCGATGGGGTCCTCCAGCGACCGTTTTCGTTCGGTAACACAACCCAATTATTTATGTAATCCCTTCAGAAACAAATCGTCGGTTACACATGATACGTCACAGGTCCGAAGACAGCACACCAGAAAGTGCTGGTACCGCTACAGCGTACCGACCGACAGAGAATAGAGCGCCCAGCGAAGCCGACGGGGGTGCGGTATGAGCGCTGGGGCCGGGAGTAATGGGATATTTGACCAGTACACGACGCTACAGTGGATCGCGGCAGGCATCGTCGCGGTGTTGACGTTCCCAATTGGACTCGCCGTTCCCGCTTACTTCTACATCAAAACGTCCAACGGCAGCGCCCGGGAACAGGGGGCCTGGGAGGCGTGGGCGGTCATCCTTGTCGGAATTCTCGGCATCGTCGCGGTCGAACTCGGCGGGGAAACAGGCGCGAAAATCATCATCGCGCTCGCACTGCTGGGGATTCCGGTGCTATTCATCATCTTTGCCGCTGTGGTCGGAAGCTTCGTGGTCGGCATGGGCAACGCGACGGTAGTAGCGCTGCTACTCGCCGGCGTCGCGGTCTGACAAACGAGTTCCCTCGGCTTCCGCTATTCCTCGTCGTCCGTTCGTTCGTCGAGGAACCCGTGTGCCTGTTCGAGTATCTCGCGGGGGCCGTCCTGCGTGACCGTGTTGATGGCCTGCTCGTAGTCGCGCCACTGCAGGTCGCGGTGTTCTGTGGACAGTTCAGCTGACGCTTCGAACGATTTCGCGACGAACAGGTGGACCGTCTTGTGGATGGTGTTGCCGTTCGCCTCGAACACGTAGTCGTAGTCTTCGCGGAACCCGTCTAAAAGCCGGAAATCGCCGATACCGGCCTCCTCTTTCACTTCGCGTATGGCGGTCTGCTGGAGTTCTTCCTCGCCCTCAACGCCGCCCTTGGGGAATTCCCAATCGCCGGGTCGGCTCTTGAGCAGGAGGTACTCCCGCCGGCCACGCGTATCGCGAAAGAGGATGGCTCCCGCGCTCGTGGCCTCTATCATTATCGGATTTTATGACACCGCTACTTAAGAGAATATCGGAGACACAACGGAAACAGATGGCCTTTTGTCACTCGCGGCTGAGTGTTCGTCTACAGATGCCCTTCGTCACAACGCTGACTTTCACCAGTGGGGACCGACACCGCCTCGAAGACACTGTCACAGAGATTAAACAGAGTGCCGAGCAGAAGGGAGTTGAACTCAAGGGCCCGCACCCGAAGCAACCTCAGGAGTTGCGGATTCCACAATCGAAATCGCTGGGACCAGACGGTGGCCGCTTCGACTCCTGGACCCATACCGTCTACACTCGGACCATAGAGATTGTCGGGTACGAGGAGTTCGCCCGGGACGTTACCCAGCGTACTTTCCCGAATGCCATCCACGTTGAGGCCGGCGTCGAACAGCGGACGCAGGTCGGCAGCGGGTCGTAGGGCCGCCGTCCGCTCCTGTGGATTCTTATAAGTAACTGTGACCCGTTTCGCCGACATGAACGAGGCCCAACAGGAGCGGCGCAGGTCCGTCCGGCGTGACCTACACAGCTACCCTGAACCCGCGTGGCGGGAGTTCTACACTACCAGTCGCATCGCTGAGGAAATCGAGCGAATCGGCGTCGACCAGTTGTATATTGGTCGGAATGTCGTGGACGGCGATGCGCGGATGGCAGTCCCCGACGACGATGAACTCGAAGACTGGCAACGGAAGGCCCGTGACGCCGGTGCCCGCGAGGACGTGCTGGAGGCCGCCGCCGGAGGATTTACTGGGGCTCTCGCTGTGCTCGAACAGGGCGAGGGACCGACCGTCGCGCTCAGAGTCGACATCGATGCGCTACCGATAACGGAGTCAGACAGTGTGGCACACGCCCCAGCGACGGAGGAGTTCCGTTCAACAAACGAGGGGTACATGCACGCCTGCGGGCACGACGCCCACGCGACGATTGGCCTTGGCGTGCTGGAGGCGGTGAAAGAGAGTGATTTCAAGGGGACGTTCAAAGTCGTCTTCCAGCCGGCCGAAGAGGTCATCGGCGGCGGGAAGGCCGTCGCCGAGAGTGGACATCTGGATGACGTGGACCACTTGCTGGCGATACACATCGGTCTCGATCATCCGACCGGAGAGATTGTCGCCGGCGTCGGCGGCTTCCTCGCCGTTCGGCAGTTTGAGGCGACCTTCACCGGTGAGACAGCGCACGCTGGCGGGCATCCAGCACAGGGACGGGACGCTGTGCAGGCCCTGGCGACCGCCGTACAGAACCTCCATGCGATTCGCCGGCACGGTGACGGCGCAACGCGTGTCAACGCCGGGGTTGTCGAGGGCGGCACAGCAACGAATATTGTCCCCGGAGAAGCGACGCTGGAAGGCGAGGTCCGCGGCGAAACGACGCCACTCAAGGAGTACATGAGCGAGCGGGCAGACACCGTCATGTCGTCCGCGGCCGAGATGCACGACTGCGAGGTCGCTATCGAGACGACCGCAGAAGCGCCGAGTGCGGTGAGCGACGATGCGCTCGCGGGTGTGGTGTACGATGCGGCAGACTCAGTTCCCGGCGTCACCAGCCGCCTCCGGACTGACGACCTCGGCGGAAGCGAGGACGCAACCTACCTGATGGACCGCGTCCAGAACCACGGCGGAACGGCGACGTTCGTCGGTATCGGGACTGACCACCCCGGCGGCCACCACACGCCCCTGTTCGATATCGATGAAGACTCGCTGACTATCGGTATCGATGTCGTCACTGAAGCGATCAGCCAACTGAGCGGCTGAATACGCTACGGTGCCTCCCAGCTGGCAAGCTGAATAGATTTGCCGCTGTCCGGCGACTTCCAGTTCAGCGTAACTGCCGCATCCGAGAGGTCAGACGCCTTCGAAAACGTCACACGTGACCCGGCCGTGATTTTTGAACCCGCCGCCGGCGCGCCACTGAGACTTGTGAAATCGTGCTGTCCGTTGGCGGTTGAAGCACCGCTAACGGTGATATACAGATTTCCAGCCTGAATCGAGTCACCACTCCGGTGTTCGATTGTCAGGCTATCAGGACTCCCAGACTCATAATCGAAGGTAAACGCCGCCTGTGGCGCGTTTTGGCCGAGACTCCCAGAGCCAAAATCTAAGAAGAACGTCGCTGCTGTGGCCGCCAGCAGCACCGTTATTGCAACCATTAGTATAACTCCCACAACTGGTGAGACTGCACTATCGTCGGATTTGAATCTGCGTGCTAGCATGATTGACCCCCACTTGGGCGACGGTCGACACGCTGTCGCCGTCTCGGTGACCCCCCGGTCGACCGACCCCAGTGTGACTTCATTTTGATATCATGTTGTTAGATAATAAAACTTGTTGTTCAAAACTATAGTTTACGAATTAATCAACCACTATCCAGATTGCCGTCAAAAACGATAGTTCCGCCGCTGACAACAGGACCAGTATATCAGAATCAGCCGAAAACGCAACGAGCCACCGACTCAGTACTTCGGCTCTGCGCCGGTGACCTCGTAGATATCGTCCATAATCGAATCACGTTCACGTTGCCAGGCCTCGAAGCCGCTACGGTCGCTGGGGTAGGATTCGTAATGCTCCAGCAGCCGGTCGGCGGCCTTTTTCGTCTGGTAGAGGTCCCGGATAGTCCCGAGGTGGCCGATGCTCTTGACGGCCATCTTGAGTTTGAGTCCGAGCCCGATACTGGTCGAACCGCCGTACAGCGCTTCGGCGAGCTTTTCGCCGGGCAGCGCGGCCAGCAGCGCCATCAGGTCGTCGACGTCGTAAGCGGTGGTGAAGATGTTGTATACGTCAAGCGCCGCATACCGGGCGCCGAAGTGGTCCATCACGCGCTCGTTGTACTCCCAGAGGGCGGCTTCGTCGTCTGTCCGTCCGGCTTCGATAGCCTCGATAGCCTGCTCAGCGGCGTAGGTCCCAGCGTAGGCCGCCCCAGCAATACCGCCGCCGGTCGTCGGGTTGACGTGTCCGGCAGCATCGCCAACGGCCATGAATCCGGGCGCAACAGCGGAATCGTACGGCCGGCGCGTCGGCAGTGCAGCGCCGAGTTTATCCTGTACCTCTGCGCCCTCGAACTCGCTTCGGCCCTGAAGGTCGCGTTTGAGGTCGTCGACCAGTTCCATCGGCTCCTCGTTCATCTGGAAGCCGAGGCCGGCGTTGATTTCCGTGTCCGTGCGCGGGAAGTACCAGAGGTAGCCGGCGGAGCGCTCGGTCGGCTTGAACACGAGCGCGTCGTCCCATTCTACCGGTTCGTCGACTTCGATTATCTCGCGGTATGCCGAGCAAAACTGCGAGTACTGGACGTTTGTATCGAAGGTCGCGGCTTCGAGGTCGGTCTTGTCCTGCAGAATCGACAGCGCGCCGGCCCCATCGATGACCATGTCACCCTCGTATGTGACAGGGTCGCCTTTCCGCATGGCTTTCACGCCGGTCACACGGCCACTATCGTCCTGTAACACGTCCTGAACCACCGTATCGTAGTGGAACTCCACACCGCTGTCGTTTGCGCCTTCGATGAGACAGCGACCGTACTCCCAGCGGTCGATGACGGCGAGTTCGCCCGGGACAGGGATTTCGAGAACGGTGTCCTCCTGTGGGATCTCGAACCGGCCGTGGTCGACATCCGTGTTGGTAAACGCCGGTTCGAGCTGGGACTTCGGGATCGCATCGGGGAAGTCGCTGGCTCCTTTTAGTGCGTCCCCGCAGGCGATGTGGCCGGCCTCGGTTTCGTCTTTGCGCTCTACGATGACGACGTCGTAGCCCGCATCTGCGACGGTCGCAGCGGCGTAACAGCCGGATGTCCCGGCCCCGACGACGACAACGTCCAAGGACACGGTCCGTGCCGTCGCCGACGCACCGTCGGCGTTGCCGTCCTGGTGTGTGGTCATGCACTCTCGTCCTGCCCGGAGAGAGAAAATTATTCCGCTACGGGTTTCAGACGGACTGCTAGAACAATCTTTCGAGATGAACGGCCGACTGCGGGTGCTCGGTACAGCATTGACCGATAGCAGTCCGTTTCGCTCCGGGGCGGCGGTGATAAAGAGTTTTGCTGGGGGGTATCAAAAGGCCGAATATGACCGAGCATACGGTGACATTTGTGGGGACGGGCGAGGAGATCACCGTCTCTGAGAAGGAGACGATTCTCTCGCGGTGTATCGAGGAGGGTATCGCACAGGAGTACTCCTGCCGTGTGGGGATGTGCTTGGCCTGTTCGGCGGAAATCGTTGAGGGGTCGGTCACCCAGCCTGCTGCCCGTGGACTGACCGACCGGGAACGGGAGAACTACGCACTGACCTGCATGGCGCGCCCACAGTCGGACCTGAAACTTGACCGTGGAAAGTACCCGCCCAGTATTGAAGGGGATGTCAGTCCAGAGGACGGCGACCCCACACCTGCGGACGACTAGTAGGAACTGGATACCACTAACATATGGCTTGCTAGATGGTCTGTAAATACCTTTAACATACGCCTCAGATCTGGCCTGATATAGAGCGGTCAAACCGCGAATGAAGGACAGGTCATATAAGCAAGTGGCTCCTATAGAGTGATGACTACAGCGTCAGCGGACGGCCTTCGACGACTGATACACGCTTCCCCAACCATGACCAGCCGCGTATACAGACTTCACTCGACACTTGAACTGCCACTGGAAGACGCATACGATTTCTTCGAGGATCCGGACCTTCCACCTGAAATCGCTGACATCGACATCACCCGTCGAAATAATACGCTAATCGTCAGCGCCGTCGCCAAAGACGACTCCATGAGCAAGTACACCCCGACGGCCCAGCTCAAGGCGAGCGTCACGGAGAACCGGGTGTACGAGGAGGACCCCGACGAGATGGGGCCGCCCGGGGCCGCGAGCACCGGAAGCGCCGGCGGTGGCCCCCAGTGGGGCGCACTCGAGGAGGAAGAAGAAGAGATCGAGTCCGAGCTCGTCGAGTACGCCTGCTTCAAGGGCGACCGCGAGACCGTGCTCCAGAATACTGCACTCCAGTACGCGATGTTCGAGGTCCTGTGTGAGGTCGCGAAAGTCGCTGAAAAGGGCACGCTGACGGCGATTGCCGCGGTTGACGAGGAACTAACGGCTGTTCGGATTGTCGATGGGGAGGAACGACCTGCCGCGATCAACGTTGCAGAGGAACCTCGCGACGGCGAGGAAGAAGAGGGCGTCAACTGGCGCGACAACGAGTTCATCTCGTAACGCGGTCTGTCACAGCGTCCAGTCACGGATTCAATTTTCTCGAGCCGCAGCTCAACACTGTGTAGCCGACAATCCAAGCCGCTATGCTGGTGTAATGCCTGAGAGGTCGGTATCTGTAAACCGTGACGCAACTTCGATGGTGAGGTTTGCTTCGATGTAGGCCGCAATCACGATGAGCACGGCAGCCGTCGCAAGCAGCCATCCGGCTTCCCGGATATCCTGTCCAGTGACTAGCTCGTTCGTGCGGCCGCGGATGTACTGGATTGTGTGCCACCCGAACCGGAGCCCGACGGCGGCGACAATAAGCAGTGCAGGGATCTCGATGAAGCCGTGCGGGACAATAAGCGCGGCAACGACGACGGGTGAGACCTGCTTGAGTGCGATGCCGACGACGACGCCGATGAGCAGGCCGTTCAAGACGAGCGAGAGCACCGTCATCGAACCGAGCGAGATAGCACCGAGTGCCATCACGAGCAGTGCGCCGAGGTTGTTAATTGTTAGCGAAAGCGTCGTCAGCTCTGCCGGCATAAAGGGAGTATCGCCGGTCGTTCCGGGGTTCTGGAGCCATTCAGCGGGGATCTGGCTGCCGAGTCCGTAGCCGAGCAGGACACTGACTACCAGTATCAACGCGGCCACGGGGACATAGTGCAACAGCCAGCGGTGAAAGAGACGGGCTGGGAGGCTTGGGCGGTCGTCCATACCATACCTTTCGGACCGGCACCAAAAAACCCGAGTGACCTACCGGGTGTCCGCAATTTTATTTGCCACCGTCTCACACACCTGTCTATCATCCAAAAAGTACTTGGCATTCGTAATTATATCTCATTACACTATGTCCGAATCAGCAGAGTTCCCGGACTATCTGGACGTTGATTACACTGACGGGGAAGGCGAAGACCCCGCTGAGTACCCAACTGTCAACCACAAGATCGAGAAGGCTATCGAGGTCACGAAGACTGGCCTCGAAGAATACGAGAACCCTGTCGTGATGTGGACCGGCGGCAAGGACTCGACGCTGACGCTGTACTTCGTCAAGGAAGTCGCCGAGCGCTTTGACCTCGAAGTACCGCCGGTTGTCTTCATCGACCACTACCAGCACTTCGACGAACTCATCGACTTTGTCGAACACTGGGCCGACGAGTGGGACCTCGATGTCATCTGGGCTCGCAACGAAGACGTGGGGAACTATGTCGACGAGAACGGTCTCGAACCGGGCGACGACATCCCCGTCGACGAACTCTCCGAGCACAACCAGCACCACATTCGGAACATCCTCGAATACGAGGAGGACACGTTTCCGTTCCTGCTCGACACCTACGTCGGCAACCACCTCCTGAAGACGGTGGCGCTCAACGACACTATCGAGGAGCACGACGTCGACGGCATCCTCTCCGGCATCCGCTGGGACGAGCAGGAGTCCCGTGCCGACGAGACGTTCTTCTCGCCGCGTCACGACCCGGACATCTACCCGCCGCACGACCGCATCCAGTCGATTCTCCAGTTCGCGGAAGCCGACGTGTGGGAAGCCTTCTGGAACTTCGTCGTCCCGGACACAGTCGAGGGCTACCCGGACGAGGGCTACGTCCCGCAGGGGCAGGACGACCTGCCTGAGGGTATCGAGAAGGAAGATGTGCCGGTCTCGCCGAAGTACTTCGCCGGGTTCCGCTCGCTCGGGAGCGAGGTCAGCACTGACAAGTCCGCCGAGGAGCCCGCCTGGCTGCAAGACATGGAGAACACGACCGAGCGCGCCGGCCGCGCCCAGGACAAGGAAGACCTGATGGAGCGCCTGCGCGACCTCGGCTACATGTAAGCGGACGCGGAACGACGCCGGTTCCGTGTCGGTGTTTTTCTTATTGACCCAGTAGCAACGTTCGCCACGACAGACAGTAAGCACGCTGCCGAATCTGCCTGTCGACCGGGACGAGCGGTCTTCAGTAGCTGTCCCCCGGAACTCAGAACCGTCTAACGATGTTCCGTATTATCGATCTAACACTTCGACAGGAGTCGATGGAGCCTGCGCCGCCAGCAATCTCAGGGCCAGTGCGCTTGAACGCACAAAGTGGCCACGCCTGTCGGTACGGACGCAGCAACGGCTACAGGCGTCGACCGCCACCAGTTAGGGACCCTTGTTCATCCGTACTGAACGATGTAATTATCCGTCCCACAAACTGGTAGAACGCAGTCTAAGCCTCGGTACTCCGTATAAATCGGTCCAAAAAGTGCTATAGACAATTGTCGAGAAAATGTTTAGGTAATGTCGAACACTACCAGTAGGTGAATGAGTTCAGACCAGTACAACTGTCCGAACTGCGGGGCAGAATTGAGCTACCAGACGACGAAGCACAACGGCTGTTCGAACTGCGGTTTCGTTCCACCACACAGTGCTGAGTAACGCGGATTGGGCTGAGTTAGCGGACGCGCTGTTCTGTCGTCGGTAGTTGGCGTGTTCTACGAGTAGCGTGCCGTATTTTGGTCCGACATCTATTTTTCTCGGCTCGCTGTAGCATTGCCTGTGACGGACCGCACAGACCGGGGCGTTCTCGCGGGTGTTATCTTCGCCGTGTTACTGGCGCAGGTCTTGCTGTATCCGGGAGTCGACAGGCTTGTCCAGTCGCTTGGTGCGACGACAGACCTGAACGCGAGTATGTGGTTTCTCGCCGCTGAGTTCGGGGCGTTCGTCGTCTTTGCTGGTGTGTGGGGCGTACTCAGCGACGCCACCGGGCGGCGTACACCGTACATTGCCGGCGGGGCAGGCGCAGGTGCAGTGCTGTACGCCCTCATCGCGTGGCTCCCTGGAGCGGTTTCGCTCTCCTTTGTTGGCGTGCTGGCCTTGCGAGTTCTTCAGGGTGGGGCCACTATCGCCGCGTTCTCGCTGGCAATGACGATGCTGATGGACCTCGGCGGCGGCCACGGCAAGAACATGGGTGCGGCAGGCATCGCTATCGGCAGTGGGACGGCGCTTGGAGCGCCACTCGGCGGCCAACTCTACGAAATCCAGACGACGCTCCCGCTGTATGTGGCGAGTACATTGTCGCTTGTCGTCGCAGTGGCCGCGCTGCTCGTGACCGACCGCGCACCGTCGGACGGGCGGTCAGGCCTGGCCGCGACCGTGTCCGGGCTCAAACAGCGACCGACGCTCGGCGTGCCGTACGCTTTCGGGTTTATCGACCGGCTCACTGCGGGCTTTTTCGCGCTTGTCGGCACGCTGTATTTCAGGGAGACGTTCGAACTGGGCCCCGGCGAAACCGGAGTCATGCTGGCGCTGTTTTTTGCTCCGTTTGCCCTGCTGCAGTATCCCTTCGGCGTGCTCTCTGACCGCATCGGTCGAACCGCTCCTATCGTTGTCGGGTCGGTGCTGTACGGACTCACTGTTGTCGGCGTCGGGCAAGCGCCGACGGTGGCCATCGCCGGTGCAGGGATGGTACTAACCGGCGTTATCGGGGCACTGATGGCCCCTGCGACGATGGCGCTCGTTTCGGACCTCGCCGTCGAGACGGAGCGTGGGACCGCTATGGCCGGCTTCAACATTTTCGGTAGCGTCGGCTTCCTCGCCGGCATCCTCGTCGGCGGCACTGTCGCCGGAGCCTTCGGCTACCCCGTTGCGTTCCTCGTCGCCGGCGGGACGGAGGTCGTCCTCGCAGTGCTGGCGCTGCCCGGACTGCTACGACTGGAGAAGCCGACCGAGGACGCCGTCGGCGGCTGACTACGACGCCTCGCGAACCTCGTCCAGCGCCGTGGGGTTCTCGATGCTGGACATATCGCCAAGGTCCTCGCCGCGGTAGACGCCAGCAATTGCTCGGCGGATGATCTTGCCGCTCTGGGTCTTGGGGAACTCATCGACGAACAGCACTTCGCGGGGCCGGAACGGCTTGCCAAGTTCCTCGCCGACAGCGGCGCGGATATCGTCCCGGAGGTCGTCATTGGATTCGTAGCCGGGTTCCAGCACGGCGTAGAGGACGACGGCAGTGCCGGTGGTGTCGTCCGGCACACCGACAGCGGCGGCCTGATTGACGGCGTCGTGCTCCATTGCTGCGCCCTCGACCTCCGCCGGCCCGACCTTCCGCCCGGCGACGTTGAGCACGTCATCGGCCCGGCCATGGAGGAACCAGAGCCCGTCCTCGTCTTTCTGGGCCCAGTCGCCGTGGTCCCAGACATCGTCCCAAGTCGACCAGTACTCGTGCAGGTAGCGGTCGTCACCCGACCAGAGCGACCGGGTCATCGAGGGACAGGAGTCCCTGGCGACCAGATAGCCGCGCTCGTGTGTGTCGGCGATTGATTCGCCGTCGGAATCGACGATATCGATGTCCATTCCAAGCCCTGGACCGCCAAGTGTGCAGGGTTTGAGCGACTGAGTCGGCATCGGCATCAGGAAACAACCCATGATCTCGGTTCCGCCGGAGATGTTAATGATAGGACAGTCCTCGTCCCCGACGTGCTCGTAGAACCACTGCCAGCTCTCGGGGTCCCAGGGTTCGCCGGTCGAGCCCAGCAGCCGTAGACTGGAGAGGTCATGCCCCTCCAGCCACTCGTCACCTTTCTTCCGGAGCGCCCGAATTGCGGTCGGCGAGACGCCGAACGTGGTGATGTCGTGCCGGTCGATCATCTCCCAGAAGCGGTCCGGCTCCGGGTGGTCCGGCGCGCCCTCGTACATGAAGACGGTCCCGCCGAAGGCGTGGTTACCGAGCAGCGTCCACGGGCCCATCATCCAGCCGATGTCGCTCACCCAGAAGAACCGATCCGACGGCTTGTGGTCGAAGCCGAAGTAGATCTCTTTGGCTGCCTGCATGAGCGCGCCGGCGTGCGTGTGGACGATGCCCTTCGGTTTCCCGGTCGTCCCTGAGGAGTACAGCAGCATCGACTCTTGATTGCTCGGGAGTTCCTTGGCCGCGTACTCATCGTCAGCTGTCGCTATCGCTTCGTCCCACCACTCGTCGCGGCGGGTCCAGCGGATGGTCTCGTCGGGGTCGTCCGCGATACCGAGGCGGTCATAGACGACAGTGTGTTCGACCGGTGTCGTCCCGAGTTCCTCGCCGGCCTGCTTGATGGCCTCGTCGGCGCTTTCCTTGAGGTGGACACCGGAGCCCCGTCGATAGAAGCCGTCACCAGTGAACAGGACGGAGCACTCGGCATCGGCGATGCGGGTCGCCGTCGCGTCAACGCCGAACCCGGAGAAGATCGGCACGGCGATCGCGCCGACCTTGAGACAGCCGTACAGTATCGACGCGACTTCGGGGACCATCGGCATGTACAGGCCGACGGTGTCGCCGGTGCCGACGCCGACGGATTCCAGATAGTTCGCTACCTTGCTGGCCTGTCGATTCAGTTCGTGGTACGTAATCTCCCGCACGTCGCCGGGCTCGCCCTCCCAGATGAGCGCGACTGTGTTTCGGGTCGGACTGTCCCGTGCTGCGTGGCGGTCCAGGACGTTGTGGGCAGCGTTGATTGTCCCACCGGCGTACCAGTCGGTGAACTGCGGCCCCTCACTGTTGTCCCGGACCTGATCGTATGCGTCGAAGAATTCGATGTCGAGGTACTCCGGGAGCAGGTCCCAGAACCACTCGACGCCCGAGTCGGGTTCCTCGGGCAGGTCTGTGGTCGTTCGCTCGATGAGTTCGTCGTAGTTGTCGATGTCGTATTCCTGCATGAACTCCCAGACGTTCGTCGATTCGACGAACGAATGGCTCGGTTCGTGGACGATAGAGTCTACGTGGTCTTGTTCGCTCATTGCGTCAGTATTCCGTAGTGTTTGTCTGTCTGGTATAAACCCGTACCGCCGCCCGGGACGCCAGACGCGTGGACCGGCCGGGGAACTTGGTTCCGGGCACCTCGTGGGTGTCGGAGAGACAGTGCATATCCGCACACCACCGTCTCACTCGTACGTTTTTGTCATGCCGCCGTCGAACAGCAGGTCCCCGCCGTTGAGATGGTTGGCGTGCCTCGAGAAGCCGAACACGAAGAGGTTCGCCACGTCGATAGGGTCCATCATCTCCTTGATCCGGGCCTGGCCCAGCATCACGTCATCAATGACCTCGTCGACGCTGATGCCCCGTTGCTCGGCGGTGTCGGGAATCTGGTCGACGACCAGCGGCGTCTTGACGTAGCCCGTGCTAATGGAGAACCCACGGAGGCCGTCACCGCCCTCGGCGGCGATAGACTGTGTCAGCCCCCGAAGACCGAACTTCGAGACGTTGTAGGCCACCTTATCGGAGGTGACGTAGTGGCCGTGGACCGACGCCATGTTCCCGATGGCACCCACGCCGTCGTCGGTGCCGCGGATGTGCGGGATGACGCGCTTCGACAGCGCGAGTGGGGCGCGAAGCATTACGTCGTGCATCTGGTCGTACTTCTCCATCGGGAAGTCTTCGATGGCGTCGATGTGCTGGAGACCGGCGATGTTGGCGAGGTAGCGCACGGTGCCGTGAGAAGCCGCGGTCTCGACGATAGCTTCGATGTCCGCGTCGTTCGCAAGATCGCCGGCCACGGTCTCGACGGCCCCATCAAGGTCGAGGTCCGCCGCCGTGTCCGCGACCTCTGCGAGGCCGTCCGCGTCGATGTCTGTGGCAACGGCGGTCACCCCGTTAGCGGCCATCGCAAGCGCCGTCGCCCGGCCGATGCCCGACCCACCACCGGTCACCAGACAGACGGTGTCGCTCGTGTAGTGGTCGTCGTCGGCGAACAGGATCGAAGACTCGTCGATGGGCTCGACTTCGAGCCGTTCGTGAGAAGTGCTGGATGCCATTCAGTCACACGTTCTCCAGACATCTCCGAATAGGGGCGGGTTGACATGTATACCCGACTGACTGCTGTGGTGCTGTCGCAGCACGGCGCGAGAACGCTGTTCCGCTGCCTCACCGGCGACGTGGTTTACGTGTAAACCTCCCGTTATTCGGGGGTTACGTCGGAAGAATCAGTCATCCCTGTGAGCGTGGCACATACCGCGTGACCAGACAGCCCGGGCTTGTCCGGGGCGTATTGGGACACACCTATGCAACAAACGACAACGGACCATGACACTGGTGGCATCGGCAGGCGACAACTGCTCTCCGCCGTCGGCGGCTCGGCCGTCGCCGCAGCGCTCGCTGGCTGCTCGACGCTGCTGAGCGACGGTGAAACAGCGGATCAGGGCGAGCAGTCCGGCGGTGAGATTTCCGACGAACCGATACAGGCCGGGTTGTTGACGTTCACACGTGGCGCACCGGGCGTACTCGGGATTCAGGCCCAGCGCGGGGCCGAACTCGCCGTCCAGCGCATCAACGAAGCCGGCGGCATCGGTGGACAACGCGAAATCGAACTGGACGTCGTCAACGAGGGGTCGAACCCGCTCGACAGCTACAACCAGTTCATCGAGGAGGGGAAAGAGGTCACCTTCGGCCCGATTTCCAGTGGCACACACAGCCAGATCGCCCCTGAGATCGAGAAGAACGGAATCATCAACGTCAGCACTGACGGGACGGTAACGACGCTCTACGAGGAGACCGTCCCCGACCCGACCTACTCCTTCCGCTTCCAGAACTACGACATCATGGAGGTGGTGACGATGGCCCGGGAAGCTGTTGAACGCATCGGCGCTGACAACATCTCGACTGTCGCCGGGGTCAACCCCGGCTACTCCTTCGGCGAGGACGAGATGCGAGTGTTCACGCAGGCCATCCAGAGACTCACTGACGCCGAAATCGTCTACGAGGGGTTCCCGGAACTCGGGGCCAGCGACATGGCGAATCACATCACCTCGATCAACAACGAGGAGCCGGACGTGACCTTCTCCAGTCTGTGGGGCGGCGACGTGACGACGTTCGTCCGACAGGCGAACGCCAACAACATGTTCGAGAACACGACGGTGTTCGGCACGACGCTGTACAGCGCGGCCGGCGATGTGCCGGGCGACGCGCTGGCTGGGACGGATATCTACTCCGGGTCACGGAACTACTACTGGGGGAAGCCGGCGTTGGGCAACTGGCAACCCGGCCGGGAGCTGTTCGACGCCGCGACACAGCAAGAGGGCGTGACGGTCCCGACGGCGCACTACATGAGCGGGTACGGGGCGGTCACCGCCTGGGCAACGGCCGTCGAGAAGGCCATCGACCTGCTGGGCACCTATCCGACTCAGGAGCAGATCGCGCAGGTGCTGGAGGGCCACGGCTTCTTCACGCCGGCCGGCTACCACAACATCGCCGAGGACCATCAGGGCGCGTCGAACTCCTTCGCCGGCCAGATGGTGTATGATGACGACCTCGGGGCGGCCAGGCTTGAAGACGTGAACACATACGCAGCCACCGAGACAGCGCCGCCACCCGGTGTCACCGGGAGCGACTGGCTGGATAGCTGGAGCGCCTGATACCGAGCCATGGCCGTAACACCCACAGCCGCGCTCGTCCAGACGCTCAACGGCATTCAGTTCGGGTTTATCCTGTTCATGATCGCCTCAGGACTCACCGTCATCCTGGGGATTCTGGATGTCCTGAACCTCGCCCACGGGGAACTGTTCTCGCTGGGCGCGTACACCGCCATCGGCGTGTTCGGGTTTATTATCGGCATCATCGGCCCGCCGGGGGGCGGCGTCGTCGGCACCGCCGTGTTCATACTCGCGGTTCTCGCGGCCGTGCTGGTGACGGCAGCCATCCTCCTTCCCGTGGGAACCCTCTTCGAAGCGGTGTTCCTGCGCCAGATTTACGACCGCGACCAGGTGTACCAGCTGGTGCTGACCTTCGCCCTCTTGCTCATCCTCCTCGACGTGAAGAAGTTCATCTGGGGGGACAGTTCGATCCGGACTGACGCCGTCTACAGCGCCATCAACGCGATTCCGACGAGCGAACTCGTCGGACTGAACTACCCGACTTACAACGTGTTCGTCATCCTCGTCGGCTCGGCCGTCGTCGCGGGCCTGTTCTGGTTCTTCGAGCGCACGAAGACCGGGCGCATCATCAGAGCGACGGCTATCGACCGTGAGATGGCGACCGCGATTGGCGTCAGCACCGACCGCGTGTTCACGCTCGTGTTCGCGTTGGGGGCGTTCCTCGCCGGCTTTGCCGGCGCGATGGCCGTCCCGCCGACATCGGCGACGCTGGAGATGGGCACCAATCCGCTGGTGTTGTCCTTTGTCGTCATCGTCATCGGCGGCCTCGGCAGCCTTCGCGGGGCGTTCGTCGGCGCACTTCTGGTCGGCGTCATCCGAAGCTGGATGATTACGCTGTACCCGCCGGGCGAGATTGCGGCCCCGTTCGCCATCATGGCACTCATCCTGCTGGTCAAACCCGAAGGGCTGTTCGGGACGTGGGGTGAGACGGCGTGATGCCGGAGCGCGTCGACCGCGACGGGACGCCGGCGTATCGCGTCCTCGGGGTCGAGGTGACCCGCCGAGAAGCGGTCTTCCTCGTCCTTGGAGTCGTGTTCCTGTTCGTCATTCCAGATATCGCAAGCCTCTCCGACAGCCTCCAGCTCAGCGTCATCCACCAGGGCCTGCTGTTCGGCTTCGCGGCGGTCGGGCTGAATCTCTTGCTTCGGCACACGAAGCTAACCTCGTTCGGCCACGCGGCCTTCTTCGGCACCGGCGCGTACGCGACCGCGGTCCTCGCACGCTATGCCGGCGTCCAGAGCGTCGGCTTGCTGTTGCTCGGAGCCATCGCCGCCGCGACGGTGATGGCGGCCATCATCGGAGTGCTGTCGCTGCGACATACGGGGCTGTACTTCGCGCTCCTGACGCTGGCCTTCGGCCAACTCCTGTACGCCATCGCGCTGGGCCAGAGCGCACTCGGCGGGAGCGACGGGCTCCCGGTCCGGCCGGGGCCGGCGAACCAGCCGCTCCTGTTCGGGACCGCGTTCAGCCCCGACGTGTACCAGATTCTGACGTACTACCTGACAGTGGTCGTCATCCTCATCGGCCTGTTCGTGATGTACCGCATCACGCAGTCGCCGTTCCGAAACGCCCTCGACGCCATCGGGCAGGAACGGACCCGGGCGCGGTTCATCGGCCTGCCGGTCCGCCGCTACGTCTGGGCCGCGTTCGTCATCTCGGGCATCTACGGCGGCGTCGCGGGCGGGCTGTTCGCCGTCGTCCGCCAGTACGTCCGTCCGGAGGGGACGCTGTTTTTCCTCCGGTCGGGCGACATCCTGTTCATGGCGATACTGGGCGGGTTCCGGACGCTGGTCGGCCCGCTCATCGGCGGTGTCGTCCTCGTCTTCCTGCAGGACGTGGGGCAAGACGTGACCCAGTACTACGAGTTCCTGACCGGTGTGGTGCTCCTGATACTCGTGTATGGCTTCCCGCGGGGCATCGTCGGGTCGCTCCGGTCCGGCGGCATCGTCAATGCACGGCTCAGTGAACTGCGTCGTGAGCCGTCCGTCCTGTCGGCGTGGGGCCGGAGCGCCGCGCAGTCGATTGAACGGAAGGTGACAGAGGCGCTGACTAGCCTGCGGATAATCCTCTTTGGAGTCGACTGAGATGCTCGAAGCACGCAATCTGCAGAAGTCCTTCGGTGAACTGGTCGCAACTGACGACATTACGCTCGAGTTCGGCAAAGAGGAGGGTGAACTCGTCTTCATCGTCGGTCCGAACGGGGCCGGGAAGACGACGTTCATCAACCTCCTCACCGGTTTTCTCTCGCCGGACGAGGGGTCCATCGTCCTCGACGGCGACGAGATTACCGGCATGTCGGCAAACGGTCGTGTCGACGCCGGCATCGCCCGGAGCTTTCAGGTCGTCAAGGTATTCGAGGAGATGACGGTCCGTGAGAATCTCCGGACGGTGGTGCTGACCGAACAGGGCAAGACCTGGAGCCTGTTTTCGATGGCCGACGGCCACGAAGAGGTGGAGGCGCAGGTCAACGAGCTGTTGGAGAAGTTCCGGCTCGGAGACGCGGCTGACACCGTCGCCGAGGAACTGCCCCACGGTGACCGGAAACTGCTCGACGTGGCGATGTCGTTCGGTCTCGACCCGGACTATCTCCTGCTCGACGAGCCGACCTCGGGCGTGTCGACCCGCGAAAAGGAGTACGTCATCGAAACGATTGTCGAGGTCGGCCGGGCGGAGGGCGTGACGACAGTGACCATCGAGCACGATATGGACATCGTCACGGAGTACGCCGACCGCGTCGTCGCCCTTCATCAGGGGGCTGTCCACGGGGTCGGCCCGCCGACGATGCTCGAAACCGACGACGAACTCCGGCGACTCCTCCTGGGGGTGGGCGAGGATGAGTAGCGAACCACTGCTGTCCGTTCGCGGGCTCAACGCCGCTGTCGAGGGGTTTCAGGTTACCGAGGACATCGACCTTGACGTGAACGCCGGGGAGGCGGTCGGCCTCGTTGGCCGCAACGGGGCCGGCAAGACGAGTACCTTCCGGGGAATCATGGGTTTGACACCGGTCTGGAGCGGCTCAGTCAGGTTCCGCGGCGAGGAGCTGACCAGCATTCGCTCGGAGCTGATTCCCAAGCGGGGCATCGGTTACCAGCCCGAAGACCGGAAGCTGTTCACCGGGATGACCGTCGACGAGAACTTCCGCCTCCCGATCTGGACCAGCGGGAAAGCCCGCGGTATCGACGACGAGGACGCGGTCATCGAGAGCGTCTACGACGTGCTCACCGAACTCGATGAGCGCCGGGATGCGAAAGTCCAGAACCTCAGCGGCGGCCAGGCGAAGATGGTCGCTATCGGTCGGGCGCTCGCGCTTCAGCCCGACCTGCTCATCCTCGATGAACCGCTGGAGGGATTAGCTCCGGTCGTCGTTGAGAACCTCAAGCGCCACATCCGGGCCATCAACGAACGCGGCATTGCGGTGCTCATCGCTGAGTCCAACGTCACACACGTGCCTGAGGTCGTTGACCGTCTCTACGTCATTGAGCGTGGGGATATCGTCGCCAGCGGTGACCCGGAAGAGCTGGCGGCCGACGAGGACATCCAGAAACTGATGCAGGGTAGCGGAGCGGAGTAGCAGCACACAGCCCCAACCGCTGCTCTCACTCGGTCACGTCGTTCATCGCCGTCGTGACGCGGTCGAGTATCTTCCGCTGACTGCGCCGGAGGTTCTTCGAGATAGCCATCTTGGACACGTCGAACTCTTCGGCAAGTGATGACAGGGTCGCGTCCCGCGGCGTGTCGAAGTAGCCGCCTTCGACGGCCTTCTCCAGCGTGTTTCGCTCTACTTCCGAGAGTTCCCGACAGCCATCGACCAGCCGCTTCGCCGAGTCGATGTTCTGTAGCAGGTCGTAGTAGTCCTCCAGATCGACCGATTCGCGGGACCTGATAGTGTAGTCATTGTCGCGCTCTAGTTCAGACAGGGTCCCTTCCGCGACGCGTTCGGTGTCGAAGCCAACGTGCCAGATTTCCGACCCGTCACGGATGCGGAACGGGCCGGTGATGTAGCCACTGTGGTCGCGGATGACGCTCATCGCGTTCGTCTCATCGATGCGCGAGCGGATGAGCGCCAGGTCGCCCTTCCGGCGGAGAAGCTGATAGGACTCCATGTGGTCGTGCGTCTCCAGTGCGTTCAGCCCGCGGTCCAGCTCTTCCCGGTCCGCGCCGTTGACCATGATCCGCGTCTCCAGCTCCCGCTCGACAGGGTGGAAATCCCACTGCTTGGCCAGAAACGACACCTCGTAGTCCCGTGTCGTGTCGATGTACGGACAGTCGTACTGGACCATGTCCATCTCGAGCGATATCATGAACAATCAATCATGTTGAACTGTCTTAGTGATTGCCTCTCCGCTAGATCGTCTCCAGTCTCAATCACGCCGCAAACCCTTTTGACTGCGGCAGTCAAGTTTAGAGCATGTACGTCCGGGATGCGAAAAACCGCGAGGAAGTCTGGTTGCTCGACCGTATCGAAGAGATGGGGCTGGACGAGACGGCTTTTAGATCCCGGGACTACGTCGTCGCTATCGACGAGGAGAGCCACGAGAAGGCCGGCTTCGGCCGCATCCGTATTCACAAGGGCGGCGACGAGCCAGTCTGTGAACTGACCAGCATCGGCGTCCTGCCCGAATGGCGCAATCAGGGCGTCGGCGCACACGTCATCGAACGGCTGGTCGAGTACGCGGGCGACGAGGGGTTTGACACCGTCTACTCACTGACGAACGCCTCAGAATTTCTCGCGCAGTTCGGCTTCGAGCGCATCGAGCCGGCACAACTCCCCGACGCGCTCCGGGACCGGCTCGCGACCAAACAGGAGAACATCCAGCCGGACGCGGTGCCACTCCGGGTGGCCGTTGACCGCTTCGAGGTGCCCGGCCACCTCCGCAAGCAGTTCAAGCAGGCCAGTGCCGGCGAGTCCGAGGAACCTGAGCCAGAGGAGGGTCCCGAGGACTTCGGCATCGACCCCGACGAAGCGACCTACAAGTACGACACGGGCGACTGATAATCTGCTGACGGCGGACCGATTATCTGACGTCGACGACTTCGATATCGAACACGAGCGTCTTGCCGGCCAACTCGTGGTTGAAATCCACCTCGACGGCGTCGTCTCGGACAGCAGTTACGTCCCCATGAAGCCCGTTTTCGGCCTCAACATGGGTTCCGACTTCCGGCTCTTTTCCCACCATACCTTCGAACGTTTCGGGGTCGTACTCGCGGACGCGGTCGGTCTGAAACTCACCGTAGGCTTTCGCCGGGGGTACCGTGATAGTGGCCTCCTCGCCCGCGACCATGCCGACGAGCGCCTCGTCAATTCCCTCAATGATTTCTCCTGCACCGACAGTGAAAGAAAGCGGTGCATACTCGCTCACATCGACGCCCTGTGCCTCGATGAGTCCGTGCTCCCTGGCGACTTCGGGACGTGACGTATCGAAGATGGTCCCGTCCTCGAAGCGGCCGACGTACTCGATGGTAACGCCGTCACCCGGTTCGATTGGCATACGCCCTCGGTAGATGGCGAAGATATAAACCCACCTCGGAACAGCGCGCCGCCATACCACGGCGAGACGCGTATTACAAATCGTGAAGGATTTAAGAACCCTTAAGCCTCCGCCGTCCGACAATCCGTCCATGTTTGACCCCGACGAGCTGGAGGAGATACGGGAGTCGAAGGCTCAGTGGGAGGAAGACGACGTCCAGCCCACCGTCGACCGCTTTGGCGAACGCAAGGAGACGTTCACCACGGACACCGAAGGTCACGAGGTAGACCGCCTGTACACCCCGGCCGACATCTCCGATCTCGACTACGAGGAGGACCTAGGGTTTCCCGGTCAGGAACCGTACACCCGCGGCGTGTATCCGACCGGCTATCGGGGCCGGCTCTGGACGATGCGCCAGTACGCCGGGATGGGGACTGCGACGGAGACCAACGAGCGGTTCAACTATCTGCTTGACCAGGGCCAGACCGGGCTGTCGATGGCGTTTGACCTCCCCACGCAGATGGGCTACGACTCCGACCACGCGATGGCCGCCGGCGAGGTCGGCAAAACCGGCGTCGCCATCGACTCGCTTGACGACATGGAGACCGTGTTCGACGGCATCCCGCTGGACGAGGTGTCGACGAGCATGACAATCAACGCCCCCGCGTCGGTGCTGCTGGCGATGTACATCGCCGTCGGCGACAAGCAAGGCGTCGACCGCGAGGAACTCCGCGGGACTATCCAGAACGACGTGCTCAAGGAGTACATCGCTCGGAACACGTTCATCTACCCGCCGGAGCCGTCGATGCGGCTCATCACCGACATCTTCGAGTTCTGTGCCGCCGAAACGCCGAAGTTCAACACCATCTCCATCTCTGGGTATCACATCCGGGAGGCCGGCTCGACGGCCGCCCAGGAAATCGCGTTCACCCTCGGTGACGGCATCGAGTACGTCGAGGCCGCTATCGAGGCCGGGCTCGACGTGGACGAATTCGCCCCGCAACTCTCCTTTTTCTTTGCCTCCTACAACAATATCTTCGAGGAGGTGGCGAAGTTCCGGGCGGCGCGGCGTCTCTGGGCGAAAATCATGGACGAGCGCTTCGACGCCCAGAACCCCAAGTCCAAACAGTTGAAGTTCCACACCCAGACTGCCGGATCGACGTTGACCGCCCAGCAAATCGAGAACAACGTCGTTCGCGTGTCTTACCAGGCGCTGGCGGCCGTTCTGGGCGGGACTCAGAGCCTCCACACCAACGGCAAGGACGAGGCCATCGGCCTGCCGACCGAGCAGTCTGTCAGAACCGCGCTGCGGACCCAGCAAATTCTCGCTCACGAGTCCGGCGCGGCCGACACAATCGACCCACTGGCCGGGAGCTACTACGTCGAGTCGCTGACCGACGAACTCGAAGCCGAGGCCCGCGAACTCATCGAGGAAGTCGACGAACGCGGCGGGATGCGCCGCTCCATCGAGGAGCAGTGGGTCCAGCGCCAGATTCAGGACGTGGCCTTCGAGCGCCAGCGCGAACAGGAAGCTGGCGACCGCATCATCGTCGGCGTCAACGAGTATCAGGTCGAGGAAGAGGGCGAGCAGGACATCGAAGAGGTCGACGAGGCCGTCGAGCAGGCCCAGCAGGACAACGTGGCCACCGTCCGGGAGGAGCGTGACGACGAGGCAGTCGAGGCGAAACTTGACGCGCTCCGGGGGGCCGCCGAGGGCGACGAGAACGTCATGCCCTACATCATCGACGCCGTGAAGGTGTACGCCACGACCGGTGAGGTGTGTGACGTGCTCCGGGACGTGTTCGGCGAGTATCAGCCCGGTTCGTCGATGTAAGGTCAGTCGAACCGCGTGGCCGTCCTGTTTTCGAGCCATCTGTGCTCCCAGAATTATAAGCTACCCCGGTGTACGGCCGTCCATGCAATTCGACCACGCCGGTATCGCAACTGACGACGCCGCCCCGCTCGCGGAACTGTTCGCCGAGGCTTTCGAAACACCGGTCGTCCACGACGAGACGTTCGACGGCCTGCAGGTGACGTTTCTGGAGATGGACAACGGCTACTTCGAACTGCTAGAACCGTTGCCGGACGCCGACGGCGCGATTCCCAGATACCTCGACAGCAACGGGCCGGGCATCCATCACGTGGCTCTGGAGACAGACGACATCGCCGCCGCGCTAGAGACGGTCAGCGACTGTGGGATCGACCTCATAGACGAGGAGCCACGGCCGGGTGCGTGGGGCCACGACGTGGCGTTTCTCCATCCGAAGACGACCGGCGGGGTGCTCGTGGAGTTAGTTGAACACTGAACGACATCCGGTCCCGGCTTCACTCGTCGTTTCGGAAGGCCGCAAACCGTTCTTCGGCCCCGGGAGTTAGCTGCTCTGGCGGCTCCGCGAACCACGCCGCGCCGACGAGTTCCGATTCGTCCACATCGAGACTTCCCTTCTTGTACTCCGCTTCGAGGTAGATGTCTAGCGTGTGCACCGACCCCTGCGCGTCAGTGTCGGGATAGTACTTCGAATGGACGACTTCCGCGACGCCGGTAACTGTGCAGCGGATGCCAGTCTGTTCGTTGACACGGCGCACAGCAGTCCCCTGAACAGACTCGTACTCGTCTCCCTTGCCGCCGCCCGGCAGCGCCCACATATCAGCGCCGCGGCCCAGCACCAGCAAGACCCGGTCGCGGGTGTCGCCGGCCGCCTGGTCGGGTATCTGGTCGCTCAGTTCCGGGAAATCGGTGCCATCACGCGTGACGAACACGACGCTGTTCCCGGAGTAGCCAGTCCCGCGGGTCGCAGCGAACACATCAGCGTATTCATCGGGCGATAGCTCGAAGGTCTCCTCGGTGACCGGCACCTTGTCGTAGGCCGCTTCCAGACTCGAAATACGTTCATCAACGTTCGTCTGATTGATTTTCTCCGTGAGGTTCACATCTCCCGCTCCAGCCTCAGGGCCGTCAGCGTCGTCAGTCATACGAGGTTGTACTCCGGGCCACCGATAAGTGCCGTGGTCCAGTCGATGAAAAAGAACTTGTATTCTGGTTGTCTCCTTCCGGACATGAAAGCGATTGTCCTTGCAGGCGGGTACGCCACCCGGCTCTGGCCTGTCACTAAGAACCGGCCCAAGATGCTGCTCCCTGTCGGTGAAACAACCGTCATCGACCGGATTCTCGGGGAGTTAGAGGAGGACGATCGCATCACTGACGTGTTCGTCAGTACGAACCAGCGATTTGCCGGCGATTTCCGAGACCACATCGCTGCGAGTCGCTTCGAGAAAGCATCCCTGACCGTCGAGGAAACTGCCGAGGAAGACGAGAAGTTCGGCGTCGTCGGTGCGCTTGCCCAGCTAGTCAACCGGGAAGGACTCGGTGACGAGGACCTGCTCGTCATCGCCGGCGACAATCTCATCAGCTTCGACATCGCCGAGTTCATCGATTACTTCGAGCAGTACGACGACCCCACGCTTGCCGCCTACGATGTCGGGTCCCTAGAAAAGGCCAGCTCCTACGGCCTCGTCGAACTCGACGGCGAGGAAGTCACAGACTTCCAAGAGAAACCTGACGACCCTAACAGCACCCTCGTCTCGATTGCCTGCTACGCGTTCCCAGCCGATGCGATCCGCTTCGACGAGTACCTCGAAGACGGGAACAATCCGGACGAACCGGGCTGGTTCATCCAGTGGCTCGTCGACGACGGTCCCGTTCGTGCGTTCACCTTCGACGACGCCTGGTACGACATCGGGACGCCCGAAAGCTATCTGGAGGCCGTCGCGTGGGAACTTGACGGGGACAACGTCGTCGCGGAGGACGCTACCATCGAGAACACTACGCTCGGCGAGAACGTCCACATCCTTTCCGGGGCTGAGGTCGTCAACTCCAGTCTCGACGGCACCATCGTGTTCCCGGACACGACTATCCTCGATTCGGATATCCGTCAGTCCATTATCGACCGGGATACACAGGTCGAGAGTTTAGACCTCGCCGGCGCGCTCATCGGTGCGCACACGCAGTTGACGGACGAGAGCTAACGGCCGCCGATTCCGCACGCTCCGCAAGTCACGCCAGCCACGCGTCTTCGATCTGTACCGTCCCGCGACTGCCGTCCCACTCCGTCTCGTACTCAATTTCGATCCGGCGGTCCATGTGCGGACCATCGGTGACGAGCGTCTCGAACTCGCCGCCTTCCCCAAGGATGTGGACGCCGTACTCGTCGTTGAGCGCCTCCAGTTCGTCGAGCGCGTCGGCGTCGAGCGTGCGACCCAGCCAGGACTCGTCGAGGCCGTAAGCGGCCACGCGGATGATCTGTATCTCGAAGCCAGCATCCAGCATTGCGTCGGCGAGGTCACGGGGGTTCTCCTGCCACAGCGGCGCAAACACGTTGGCTTCGAGGCGGTCGGCCATCGACTCGATGCGAGTCGTCTGGTACTCGCTTTCGACAGCCCCGGCGGTGACACCGCTGATACCGCCGTCAAGTTCGGTGTCGAGTTCGTGCAGTGCTGCTTCCAGCGGTTCGAGTTCGGCATCGCCCTGCTCGCCCGAGTCAGGCACGTCGTCGGCCTCGAAGTCATCGGGCTCGATTTCGACCAGTTGGATGCCGATACTCTCGGCGGCCAGGCGGGCTAACCGGGTCGCCGGAACGTGGTACATGTAGGAGTCGCCCTCTGGGTGGACCGTCACCAGACGCTCGACGGGGTGGCCCCGCTCCAGTGCCCGGTACAACGCCCACGAAGAGTCTTTGCCGCCGGAGAACAGCGAAACCCACGCGCCGTCTGTCATAGCCGCCGGTAGCCGTCGGCGGCGTAAATCGCTGTCTATTCCACCAGTTCGTCCTCGATATCGGTGTGGCTGACGTAGGTCGCCACCCGGACGCCAACGAGGCTGATGAGAATGCCTGCGAGGATGAACAGCGCGAGACGGGTGCCAGCCTCCAGCGAGAACCCCTGAATCTGTACGATGCCGAGGTTCGTCTCCGGCACCTGAAACGGCTCGAACACGCCACCGCGTTCGAGGAAGTACGCAGAAAAGCCGCGAACGACGAGCCCGACCGCGACCGCACCGAACGGAAGGTTCACGTACGCGCTCCGGACCCCCTCTTGCTGGATGAGTTCGTCCAGCAGGCGGCCCAGCGAGGCGGCCAGTGCCGCGCCGGTCAGCCACGGGACGGACGCGAAGGCAAAGCGGTTCGCAAGCAGGAAGGGACTGATATCGCCGACCGCAGAAACGCCCAGCACGCCGGCGAAGACGCCGACGAGCGAGAGGCCGGCCGCGACGACGTAGGTCACAAGCGACACCTGCCCCGAGTACAGCGCTTCCCGGGTCTGACTGGGGAGTCGCGACAGGTACGCGTCGATACCCAGTCCCTTGTAGATGAGGAAGACGCCGATGGCGGCCGCGATAGCGCCGACGGCGATGGTCGGGCTGGTGACGACGAGCAACAGCGGGAACGCGAGCATGATGATGCCGACGGGGACCAGCACCGTCTTGCGCAGTTCCTCGTCAGCCAGAAACTGCTTGAGCAGATAGTACGTCGACTCGATGTCGCGGGCCTGGCGAACGACAACGCGGTCGACGGCATCGACCTGAACGCGGCTCTCGATGATGGGAACCAGCCGCTCGTCGTCGGCGCTGTCGACGACGACGACCGCGGAGTCCGGGTTGTGCTCGGCGACCAGACTGTCGATCTGGCTGGCGATCTCCCGGTCCGAGCCGACGCTGTCACTCCCGCCACCGACGACGGCGAGGACCGGCGCAGACTCCTCGGCTTCGAGTTCATCCGCGACTGCGAGCCCTTCGAGGAGGCAGTTGACTCGGCTGTCTTCCGGGTCAACGACTCCTGTCTGCGTGATGAGTGACTCGACGGCGTCGCGGCCGACGACGGGACACGCGGCTGTGGCCGGGCTGTCCCTGTCGATACACACCACCAGCGTGGTCACACTACCGCGAAGGCGGTCCCCGGATAAAAAACCTCCCGAGGCTATCGACGGAAGGAGAGCCCCTCGATATCGCCGTCAGCGACGCCGGCGATACCTGCTCCCAGCGCGAACGCGACCTGCTGTGCGCCCCCGCGGAGCTTGCCCGTCAATCCGCGCTCGGGCTCGTACTCCTTGATCGTCACGTCCTCGCCAAGGCGTTGCTCCAGGCTCGCCTCGACATCGTCTCGCGTCCCGAGTCGGTCGACGAGCCCACGTTCTTCCGCCTCATCGCCGAGGAAGATGCGCGCTTCGGTGTCTTTGAGCGCCTCGGCGTCCATCTCGCGGCCTTCGGCTACGGTGTCGATGAACTGGTCGTAGTAGTCGTCGACAATACTCTGGAGATACTCGCGCTCGTCCGCAGTCATCTCCTTTAGCGGGACGCCGGCGTCTTTGTACTCGCCAGCGGTGAACTGCTCGTAGGAGAGGCCGACTCGGTCGGCCAGTTCCTTGGCGTTGACCCGCGAGCCGACGACGCCGATGGAGCCGACGATAGAGCCCTCACGAGCCCATAGCTCGTCGCAGCCGGCGGCGATGTCGTAGCCGCCGCTGGCACAGACATCCGTCGCATAGGCGATAGTCGGGCCGTCGAACTGCTCGGCGGCGATGCGGATGTCCTCGCTGGGGACGATTTCGCCGCCCGGCGTGTTCAGCTTCAGAAGCAGTGCCTCCGAGCCCCGGTCGGAATCAGCGCGCTCGATCTGTTCGACGATGTCGTCGGCCGACGCACCGACCGGCGGACTGGTGATGCCGCCACCGCCGTCACGACTGATCGGCCCTTCGACGGCGACTTCCGCGACGTTGTGTGCTGGGAGGAGGGAGCCGGCGATGTTGCTGCCGATACGGGCTGTAGCAACGGCGACAGCAACGACCAGCAGGACGCCGAACAACTGAGCAAGGTTGTCGGGTGTTCTGACAAACAACACCCACCCAAGGACCGTGCCGATACCGACGACAAGCACCACCAGCAACCCACGAACGATGTCATCTGCGCCCGCCATTACTGATACATCCCGAGCGGCTGTGCGCTCGTGCTTTCCTCCTGGTTTTCCTGGAGTTGCTGTGCGAGCTGTGCCTTGGCGCGACCGATTTCTTCGGCCTGCTCGACCAGTGCCTCGGTGTCGATATCAAAATCTGCCAGTGGGCTGATCGCTGTCTGCAGCAGGGCTCGCGCCGCTTCGGGGTCGGGGAACCGCTGGTCGGCTTCGACGATGAGTCCGACACTCGTCAACCCGGTTCGCTGTGATTCATGAACTAGCGCGCCGGTCGGCCCGGTAATCGCGCCGTTCTCCGAGGGCGGATCTACGTCCGCCTCCGCAAGCATTGCCGCCCCGTCGCCCGTCGAGATGCCGTACACGTCCGGAACGCCGTCTTTCTCGGCGGGACGGCCGCTGAGGTAGACCGGCGTTGCATCGTTGGCCTCAAACCAGCTAACCATACAGCCGGCGAACTCCGTCGCGCCGGACGGGGAGATCGGGGCATCGCTCTGGAGGACGAGCAGGTCGCGGTCTTCGTCCGCGTACAGCCGGACCGGCGGGCGAACCTCTGGGTCGTCCGTTCCGTACACGGCGATTTCTGGCAACCCTTCGCAGTGGGCCGACGCGTAGTACTCCATGTCGTAGACATCGACAAGATGGTCAGCGGCTATCTTGCCGACGAGTCCGACCCCTGGGAGTCCCTCGATCAGTGTCGGTGAGTCGAGGGACATATCCTCGCGGTGGACCTGTATGTGTGCCATACCTCGGATATCGTCCGCCGACGGCTTGAAAGCCATGGGCCGATGCCGTTCGAAACCCACAAACCGACCGCCAGCGAACGCCGGACAATGGAACCACTCGACCGCTACCGGCCCATCATCGACGACTTCGAGGCGTTCATCGACGCGTGTGAACGCCCGCTGCCGTCGGCTATCAGGGTCAACACGATCAAAGCCACCGTCGAGCGGGTCCGGACGGCGCTTGCGGATGCAGACATCGCCTACGACCCCGTCGACTGGCACGACGGCCTGTTCGTCCTGCCCGAGGACTCTCCCGGCGCGAACTGGCCGTACTTCCACGGCTGGATTCACGGTCAGGAGGAAGTATCCGTGATTCCAGCGACCGTACTGGACCCCCAACCCGGCGAACGAGTCTGGGACGCCTGTGCGGCACCGGGGAGCAAGACGACCCAGCTCGCCGCCCTGATGGAGGATACCGGCGAAGTCGTCGCAACCGACAACAATCTCGGGCGGATTTCGGCGCTGCGGACCAACACCGAGCGGCTGGGTGCGACGACGGTCGCCGTCACCCACGAGGACGGGCGCAACCACTCGCTCAAGCCCTTCGACGGCGAGGGATACGACCGTGCGCTCGTCGACGTCCCTTGCTCCTGTGAGGGAACAATCAGAAAGAACCCGGATACGCTGGAAGACTGGTCGCTCTCGCACGTCGAGGGCATCTCCGGCGTGCAGAAGGGTATCCTCAAGCGGGCCGTCGAAGTGACCGAGCCCGGGGGAACCGTCGTCTACTCCACCTGTACGTTCGCCCCGGAGGAAAACGAGGCCGTGCTGGACTACGTGCTCGACGAGGTGGCCTGTGAAATCGTGGACTACGACCTCCCGCTCAACCACGCACCGGGAATCACCGACTGGGAAGACGAGAGCTTCGACCCCAGCGTGGCAGACGCCAAGCGCATATACCCGCATCACAACGACACGGGCGGGTTCTTCTGTGCGAAACTGGAGGTGCCCGCAGAATGAGCGACCAGAGCACGGAGTTCACGCGGCTCCCAGAAACGAATGAAGAGCGAGACGACCCCGAGCGAGCGACCCGCGAGGAAGTGCTCGACTTCTGGGCGGACCGCTTTGGCGTCCCTTCGGAGACGTTCGAGGGGTACACCTTCTGGGAACGGGGCGCTGGCAAACTGTGGCTGTATCAAGGCAGCCCGCCGTCGCCGGTAGACATCGAAGGACTGGGAATGACGTTCCTACGAACGCGACAGGAACACTGGAAACCGACGCTGGAGGCCGTCCAACGGTTCGGCGAGCACGCCAGCCAGAACGTCATCCATCTTGACGAGGACGCTGCCCGGGCGTTTGTGGCCGGCGAAGACCATGAACTCGACTGGGACGGCGACTGGGGGTATCTGGTCGTCACCCACGACCTTGCTGGTGCGGCTGAACCGGTCGGCGTCGGCCTGTACGTCTACGGCGAACTCAGGTCACAGGTGCCGAAAGGGCGCCGTCGAGACGTCTAACCCGAGGACCCACCCGTCCCACTGAGAACCGATTAGCCACTGGAAGACTGTGCGGCTGCCGTTCCCTGCATCGCGTACAGCTCCGCGTACGTCCCGTTGTCGTTGAGCAGCTCGGCGTGGCTGCCTCGCTCTGTGACCTGCCCGTCCTCAACAGTGTATATCCGGTCGGCGTTTGAAACCGTCGAGAGTCGGTGGGCGATCGCGATCACAGTCTGGTCCCCGTCAAGCGTCTCAACGGTTCGATGGATTTGCTGTTCCAGATTCGAGTCGAGGTCGCTGGTGGCCTCATCAAGCACGAGTACCTCCGCATCGGCCAGAAGCGCGCGAGCTAGTGCGACGCGCTGGCGCTGCCCGCCGGACAGTTTCACGCCGTCGTCGCCCAGTACCGTGTCGAGTCCCTGCGGAAGGTCGTCAAGGAATTCGAGGATGAGTGCCTTCTCAGCGACTTCATAGAGCGTTTCCTCGGTGATATCCCGACCGGCAGTGAGATTGTACCGCAGCGTATCGTTGAAGATATGCGGGTCCTGTCGAACCATCGCAACAGCCTCACGCCATTCCTCAAGCGCATAGGCCGAAATTGGCGTCCCGTTCGCCAGAACCTCACCGCTATCCGGGGTATAGAGTCGCGTGAGCAGTGAGACGACTGTCGATTTGCCGCCGCCGGACTTGCCGACGATGCCGACGAACTCCCCTCGGTCGACGGCCATCGAAAAGTCCGCAAGCACTGGCTCGTCCTCGTAGGCGAACGAGACGTTCTCGAACGCGATTTCCTCAATGCTGTCCGGGACCGACTGCCCGCCAGTTGGTTCCTGCTGGGCTTCGAGGCGGTCGATGAACTGGTGAGTTCGGACCAGATGTGGGAGTTCTCCCTCGATCGCGTAGATGGTGGAGCTGAGCGAACTCAGCCGGGGGGCGAGTCGGAGCATCGCGAACAGGAACACGCCGAGTTCCGCGATAGACAGCGCCCGGAAACTGATGGCGACGTAGACAAGGCCAAACAGGAGCAGCGAGACCGAGAGCCGATAGAGGCTTCCGATTGCAACCTGGTTCCGGCGAACGGCGACGCTAGTCGAAGTGTACCGGTCGAGTGTGGACCGGAACTCGGCAAGCAGCCCGTCGCGCATACCAAACAGCTTCACGTCACGGATACCTTGCGTCCCCGCCTGTGTTGTCTCCTGTAGCTGTTCGTTTGCCGTCGCCACACGGTCGCCAACGGCGTACCCGGGCTCGATGCCGTATCTGATGATCGCCGTGACACCGCCGAGAGCGACAGCTGCACCGACTGCCAGCACCGGAGCGATAGCGAGTGCGATCCCGATATACACCAGACAGAGGATTGCCTGCTGGAAGAACTGGATAATCCGGCCGATGACACGCCCGGCGTAGCGGGTCTGTGTCAGAATCGTGTTCATGATGTCGTCGGACCCCTTGTCGTCGTAGTAGGCGACTGATGCGCCCATCGCCAGTTCGTAGGCCCGGTCTTTGAGGTCACGCTCGTACGTCTGTGTGAGTTTTGCTGCGAGCCATTTCACCGCAAACGACGCCGTAAACCGGATGACCATCACGCACGCGAGGCCGACCAACAGGAATTCGAGTGTGACCGGCAGCCCTGCAGCGACGTACACGGAAAGAAACCGGCCGGTGACGCCGTTTGCCTGAAGCGGAAGGCTCTGCCCGGCCTGTGCGGCGTCGAGTATCGGAAACAGGAACGAGAGGCCAACACCTTCGAGTAGCATTACAAAGAGGCTGGCGGCAACGATACTCCCCGTCAGCGCCGGCCGATACAGCGCCACGCGGCGCAACGATGCGTATTTTTCACTGACGGAAGGAGTAGCAGCCATTGTTCGGCATGCGGTTTCTATGGGGCATAGTTACCGACTTACTACGGTCGGTTCGTTCTGGAACGAAGGGCACGTCTAACGGCAGTCAGAGTTACCACGGGGGCGAAAAGAGGCTATAACAAATAGTACGAGTATCGCCGATAGCCACATGGTCGCGATAGATTTCGAGTCGGCTGTTGTCGCAACTGACGACTGTGTCACTACGACTATCGACGGGGAGATCGTGTTGCTCAACAACGAGACGGGGCGGTATCAGGGCCTGTCAGGGGTCGGCCCGGATATCTGGGAGCGAATTCAGGAACCGACTGAGCCAGTGGACATCGTCTCGGCGCTGGTCGGGGAGTACGATGTCGAGAGAGACCGAGTGGCAAATGATGTGGAACGCTTTCTGAAAACGCTTGCCGCGGAGCAACTCATCAAGGTCGATGCGAGCCCGATTCCGTGAGTTCAGGGCGTTGTCACGGGCGCAGAAGCTATTACTCTGTGAAGCAGTGGCACTGATCGTTGCGAGCAAAGTACTGCTTACAGTCGTTGGGCTGGAGGACGCAGAGCGCTGTTTCGGCACGGTCTCTCAGTTCCTCCCGTGTCATCGTCAGCCTGAAGCACCGAAGTCAGTACGCTGGGCGGTTTTAACAGCAGGGTCGCGTCTTCCGGGCACTTACGATTGTCTTGAGCGAGCACTCACCGGGAGTACCTTGCTGGAGGCGAGTGACTTCCCACATTGTCTCCGCTTCGGTGTGGATACACAGTCCGATACGTTCGAGGCTCATGCTTGGGTCGAGTCAAACGGTGATGTCCTTATCGGGGATGTCGACGACTTTGGGCGTTTCCGAGCACTCACGGAACGCGAAGTACGTGGCTAACAGATAGTAAACACCACATTCTGTGGAAATTCAAGAGTAATAGATAATATAACAAATACAATGATATCTGAAAGCAGGCGTGGAGGTAACCAATGAAGGAATACGAAACGCCGTCGGTCGAAACGTACGGAACTGTTGAAGAGAAGACGAACTGGTGGGACCACGACGACGGATACGGGAAGTGGAGTTAACGTCCACAGCCGGTTCACACATCTAACTGATCCCTCTTTTATCGGTCCTCGACACTGGCACCGTGCAGTGGATACATCGCGATGGTTTCGTGGCTGTGTGATGGAAGTAGAGAGCGCATTCTTATCCACCACAGCAGTCAAGCGCTCTGGTATGAATCAGGGGTGTCGTAGATGGGGTGTGTTTCAGGATGGACGGAATAGATGGACAACTACGCAAGGGGGAAACTAGCAGGATGGCGACGGCGAACACAGCCACGTACGAAGCCTTTGGACTGACAGTCCGCTCGGCCTTCGACGTACCAGAGCTTCCGTCCGCTGAGACAGCGCCTGGCGGGCGGGCTGATGTCACCATCACTGAGGAACGGATTCCTCGCCCTCTGTCTGCTGCGTCCGGGTCGACCTTTCACGCGGTAACCGAGCGCGAATACTACCTTCTATACGACGCCGCAACGGTCAGAATTCTCGACGGTAAATCCATCGCTGTAGACCCGGCTCCGGACGTGCCAAGCGAAGTCCTCCGCCACGTACTGGTCGGCCCGGCGTTGAACCACCTGCTGGATCAACGGGGCTACTTCGTGCTGCACGCCAGTACCGTCAGTATCGACGGGCGTGCAGTTGCCTTCGTCGGAGAGTCGGGGGTCGGAAAAACGACGACTGCGATGGCCTGCCTGCTCGACGGACATCGTATCCTGAGCGACGACGTGGCTGCGATAGCGCTGGACGATGCGGGGCCGGTCGTCCGGAGCGGCTACCCGTCGATGAAACTCGATCCGGAGGCAGTTGAAGCATTTGACCCTCCGGTCGAACCGCCGGAACAGGTCCACAGCGGACGCCCTCGACACTTCTACGGACTCAGGCACGACCAGCCCGCAACCCCGGTGCCGCTAGAACGGATTTACCTGCTCGAAGACGGCGAGACAATCGAGGTGGACGCAGTCAGGCCGGACAAGCAGGTCATGGCGCTCGTGGATAATACGTACACGCTGGGCGCGCTGGAGGCCGACGGCCAGGCCGTGTCCAACTTCACTGCCTGCGGTGAGATTGTCGATATGACCGAAATAAAACGGCTCCGCCGGCCGCGCACTCTCGATATGCTTCCGGATGTCGCAGCCCGAGTTCAGTCTGAGCTCAAGAGTGAGTCATGCTGACGGAGGCTGAACCCGAACTTCAGGTGGTGGTCGACTGTGCTCGTACCGCGATCGTCACCGACGCCGCTCCCGACCCGCCCCCGCTTGATGACGCGCCAGACTGGGACCGTGTCGTTGCACTCGCCCGGTATCACGGCATCGTGCAACTCCTCTACGAGGGACTGGAAGCAATGGCACGCGAGAGTGGTGATGAGTTCACCGTGCCGGCGGCCGTGTTGACCCGACTTAGCAGCATCGTACAGGGAAAACGGATGCGGAATCTCGCGTTCACGACCGAGCTACAGGAGATACTAGAACGCTTCGAGACACGTGGTGTGCGTGCGGTACCGTTCAAGGGACCGGCGCTGTCCGCCGCTGCTTACGACGACGCAACGGTGCGTGAATATAATGACCTGGATCTGCTCGTCCATCCGGAAGATATCCCCGCCGCTGCGGATATTCTCGAAGAGCGAGGATACGAGTGGCGCGGGGGCACGCCGCGGTTGGATGATGCCGCGCTGTTAGGCGGTCCTGTGACGAAGGCTATCGTTCACGAGTACGAAATGCGCGGTCCGGAGTTCGACGTGGAACTTCGCTGGCGCGTTGGCGATGCCGAGCGACCGTTCTCCACATCCTTCGGTGAACTCTGGGACCGCCGCGACACCGTATCGGTCGGCGGCCAACCGCTTCCGGCGCTTGCACAGCCAGATCGGCTACTCGTATTAGCGTTCCATGGCACCAAGCACCGCTGGTATCTCCTGAAGTGGCTCTGTGATTTCGTTGCGGCACTGGAGGCAGCGGAAACCGACTGGCCACACGTCCTCGTTCGGGCGCGGGAAACCGGCGTTGAGCGGAACCTATTACTCGGGGCCGCGCTCGCCCGTGCTGTCTTCGGATACGCCCTCCCAGCGCCGCTCCTGGACCGCCTTCGCACGGACGGCCGCATCTCCGAATTAGCTGAGGCCGTCGTTGAGTCGCTGGCCGCTGGGACGCCACAGGCACCCACGCAGTTTGAGGCCGCTCGATTTTACCTGGCGGCCAGCGATTCGATGACTGCGCTGGTACCGCTCCTACTGTTGCATTCGTCACTTCACCCGACCTACTCGGAGTACCAGTTTTGCCCGCTTCCCGGCCCGATGCACCCGCTGTACTACGTCATCTGGCCGCTCCGACTCCTCCTCGAAACACCACAGTGGCGGCGACAGCTTTCCGAGGAGCGACGTGACGAAGCGACCTGAACGACGATTGCTCGTTTGATAGCGATGTGGAGATGCTGTATCTGAGACCGGGTTCCCCACCGTTTCTCACAGACCACTCACTCCCGTGGCTGGATTGTCCCCTTCCCAAGTCCTTCCCAAGCGACGCGGTAGCCAAGGTGTGCGAGCGCAGCGCTGTCGTCCTCGATTCCGTGCGCGGAGAGTCGGCCAATCGCCGCCTGATACGCCATTTCGGGTTCAATCTCCTCGGCCAGTTCGTCCAGCACAACTGGGTCGATAAGCGTGCGGCCGACGCGCTCGTGCGCCGGAAAGGCCACGTCTTCCAGCGCATCCTCGCTGACACCGTGCTCCGCGGCGAGGTCGGTGAGCGAGATAACGTCAGCGTCCGGCCGCAGTTCGTCGGGTATCTCCGCAACGCTCTCACGCACGAGTCGCTCCTCGTAGGGTCGCAGGGCGTCCCGCACATCTTTTACTCTGACTGTGCCGGAGTACGGAATTGCCCGGTTGTCCGTCGCCTCGATTTCCTCGCCGACGCCAAGTGATTCGTCGACGGCGACCAGCATCTCGACATCCTCCAGTGCGTCGAGGCGGGTGAGTTTCTTCTTGACATACTCCGGCGTCCAGAACCCCATAATTTCGAAGAAGATGCGGAAGGGTGTGTCGCCGTCGGTCCGGTCTGTGCTCTCTCCACGTCCCGTGTCTTGAACACCGGTGTCAGCGCCGGGCCGCCACTCGAATGCGAAGTCCGGAATGACGACGTGTTCGCCGGCCGCCAGCGGCTCCGGTTCGCGTATCAGGTCCCAGTCGAGGTCCAGCGCGGCAAACCGGCCGGCGAAGTCGGCTTCGACGCCGCTATCGTAGCTGACCTCTGTTACGGGCTCGACACCCGGCACGGAGACATCTCCATCTGAGAGCGTGAGTTTCCGCTCGGTGCCCCGGTCATCGACGGTCGCCGTCAGCTCCCACTCGTTCGCGGTCGCGACCGTTCGCAGGAGGCGAGCGAAGCGGGTGCCGTACCGGCGCGTGTTCGAGAACAGCGCGTCGGGTCCTGTAACGACGACTTCCCGGCCGTTCCCTGTCCGGCGAATCTCGTACATCAGCCGGCAGCGTTTGACCGCCGAGACGAGCGCTTTCGGGTCCGACGAGCGGACTCGTACCTCGGTGGCATCGAACAGCGCTGTCTGCGCCAGTGAGAGGTTGTACTGGGTCCGCAGTTCGGCCGGCCCCCAGCGAGAGTCCACCGCAGTAAGGACCTGTCGAGAGTCCCGGTCGGCGTACAGCGTGTCGGCTAGCGACGCGGCGTCCGTTCCGAAGTGATCGGCCGCCTCGGCGAGTGCCTGCTCGCGTTCGGCTTCGGTCACGACGCCAACGTCCGAAGCGGCTTCGAACACCCGCCGACGGGCTCGAACAGGGTCGATCGGGGCTTGTGTCTCAAATGTTGCCTCCCGTTCGACGAGTTTCGCCAGCCCGCGGACCAGCTTGAAATCGTCGGCCTCCTGTTCGACATCCGCGAGTGCCGTTTCCAGCATCTCTCGGGACTCGCCGACGTGGCCCTGATAGATACCGAGCACGCGGGCCGCCAGTCGCTCCGCGTCGGCGTCGGCGAACTGCAGGTGATAGCCGCCGCCAGCGCGGGACACCCGCAGGAGGTCTTTCGTCAGCACGCGCCTATCTCCGCCACGGAGCAACAAAAACACGGGGAGTGACGACGCCCCCGGTCGAGACGCCCGTAGCAGCCAGCATCATTCCGTCGGATGTCTGTCCTCGAAAGTGACTTCGACAGTTGTGTCGTCCGCTATCGACCGGCCAACGGCACGTTCAAGGTCGGAAACCAGAGCCGGATACGGCCGGTCGGCGGGCCGACTGACCGTAACGGTGACCACCCGGTCAGGCCGGTACACCGAGACGCCGCCGAACCGGGTCTGGACCGACTGTAATCGGAGCCGTTCGTATGATTCGTTGGATAATGCTTCGGTAACAGCGTTGTTTACAGACGTTTCGACCTGCATCTGTTGGGCGGTGACCGTCCCGGCACCGGCGAACGCGACCAGCAGCGTCAGGACGGCGACGACGGTCGGTGCGTACGTCCGGACCGTCTCGCTCGGCGGGCGGTCAGCCGCCCAGTTTAGCGGACGGAATCCGAGCCCCCAGAGGACGAGAACGCCGGTGAGGTTGATTGACGCGACGTTGACCAGCAGGAGAATACCCGCCCCAAGTGCGACGGCCGGCAGTCCCCAGGCGATACCGACCCCGATGGCCGCGGCGGCAGGAATGAGCGCGGCGGCAATCATCACACCGACCAGTGAGACCGGTAGCGCCGTTGCCAGTCCAAACGCCCCGGCGGCTCCCGCACAGAGGCCGACCACAAGCGAGAGAAACCCCGGTGAAATACGCTGGACGATCTGCTGGACTGTCGTGACACGGAGCTGTCCGGGGACAAACCCGCTGTACCGGATGAACAGTCCGAACAGGGCCGCGCTCCCGATGGCGACAGCGAGCCCGAGCAACTGGTCGCGGACGCCATCGACAATGAGCCGGCGGTCGCTGAGCGTCGTCCCGACGCTGGCGATGAGTGCGGATCCGACCTGTGGTGCGATGACCATCGAGCCGACGACGATAGCCGGAGAATCGAGGAGCAGACCCGCCGTTGCGACGATCGCACTCAGGACCGTCAGTCCGTAGTATGTCCCTTGTCCGGGGTTCATGCCGACCGCACGATCGCGGAGTTCATCGTGGGAGATGCGGTCCTCGTGGCGGCGGGCGGAGTTCGACTGGTCTGGCCGGGCGGTCTCGGCGTTCCCGACAACAGTGTACCGGTCGGCGTCGAGCCCGGTCGCTTCGAGGTCGTCAAGTACCTCGTCGACGGCTTCCGGCAGGAGCGGAAACTGCAACAGCCACGCCGCCTCGTCGTCGCTCGTCTCCTTGGTCTGAACGTAGCTGATGTCACGGTCGTCCAGCACGTCGCGGACGCTGTCGAGGACGGCATCGGGAACACGGATGTGTATCAACCGCACTCGGACGCACCTCGCGACCCGCAACACTGGCGATTAGCATCGAACATTTCTCTGCTTCTCGCCAGGGAGAGCCATAGTTATCAAGGAGGTAATCCCGCTCAGCGTGGGAGAACGCTTGGACAACGACGGACCGCCTGCTATCTGCGTCGCCTGGCGACTCGCTCCTCCGCGGTTTCCTCAGTCACAAGTTCGTACAGCAGTGCCCGCCCGCCGTCGGCTTTCGGTCGGAGAACACGGCCAAGTCGCTGGGTAAACTCCCGCTCCGAGCCGCTCCCAGAGAGGAGAACGGCGACGTTCGCGTCGGGCACGTCCACTCCTTCGTCGAGGACGTTCGCGGTTACGACCCGGGAGTACGTCCCGTCGCGGAACCGCTCTAGTATCTCCCGGCGCTCGCTCGCGCCGGTTTCATGCGTTATCGCCGGAATGAGAAACCGCTCGGAGAGGCGATACACGAGGTCGGTGTGGGCGGTGAAGACGATTATCCGGTCCTCGCGGTGGCGGTCCAGAATCGTCGCCAGCCGGTCGACCTTTCGCTGGGCATTCATCATCACCTCGCGGGCGCGCTGTTTCGCCAGCAGCGCCTCGCGGGCCGCCGGGTCGTTGCCGGACCGCTTGACGAGTTCCTGATAATCGCTGCCGGACCGGAGCTGGATGTTGGATTGTTTGAGGTAGTCGGTGAACGTCCCCTGATGCTCTTCGTAGCGGTCCCGTTCGTCCGGCGTGAGTGAAACTTCGAGCCGCTTGATATCGTAGTCAGCGAGGTGCTCGCCAGCCAACTCGTCGACGCTGACCCGCTGGACGAGCGGTCCAACGAGGTCCGCAATGGCTTCGTGGGCTCCGTCCGGCCGCTCGAACGTCGCTGTCAGTCCGAGCCGCGGCGGCGCAGCGAGCAGTCGAGCGATATCCCGATACCCTTTTCCACCAAGATGGTGGACCTCGTCGAAGACCACGAGTCCGAAGCGGTCGCCGAGTTCGTCGGCCCGCAGGTACGCCGAGTCGTACGTCGACACCGTGATATCCTCGACGCGCTGCTCGCCCCCTCCCATGCAGCCAATGGGCCGGTCGAACTCCCGCTGTAGCTCGCGCTGCCACTGCTCCAGCAGGTCGATGGTCGGGACGACGACCAGCGTTGGCGTCCCCAGTGCGACCATCGCCGCGATGCCGATGACGGTCTTGCCGCTCCCGGTCGGTAGTTCGAGACAGCCCCTGTCCTCGGCTTCACGCCAGGCGTCTAGCGCTGCCTGCTGGTAGTCTCTGAGGTCGTACGCCGTCGAGAGCGACAATGACGGGAGCGAACAGACGTGGTCCTCATACGCCACCTCACGATCGTCAAGCGCGCTTCGGAGGTCGGCGTACCGGTAGGCCGGCGCTCGCCCTGTCTGTGAACGCCGGTCGTACTCGACGCCGGGCAGGTCCGACGGCAGGTCTCCCGACACGCGAATGGTCCCTGACTCGTACGTCAGCTCCAGCACACTCCGGGGTTCGCCGGTCCGGCTGATAACGCTTTCGCGGGCTGTATCGCTGTGTGTCGCCGGGACTCTCAGCTTCATCTCAGCGTCACGTCGCCAGCAGGTGAATGAACACTACAGTTTACATCTATTCGCCCCCTACACCTCCAACTATGGACGACGCCCGAACGACATTGCCTGCCCTCTTGCTGTCGCTAGTGTTGACGCTGGCTGTCGTGCCAGCCGGCGTGGCCGGAACACAGACGGCGCAGGACACACTGACCGTCGATAAAGACGGGAGTGCCGAGTACCAGTCAATACAGGCCGCTGTGAACGCTGCCGACAGCGGTGACACCGTCGAGGTCCGGCCGGGCACCTACCGCGAAGAAGTCCGAATCAACGAGAGTATTACCCTCGTCGCACCCGACCGGGCGATACTGGGCGGTTCGCGGTTCGTCAACGGAACCGGCGTCACGGTGGCCGGCGCAGCCGACGCGAACGTCACCGGATTCACCGTGCGTAACTACCGCTTTGGCGTCGCCGCCAACGAAACCAGCGGTGACTGGACAGTCACTGACACGACTGTTATCGCTGCCGATGTCGGGGTCTACGCGCCGAATACGGCTGGAAACTGGACTATCGAGGACGCCGCCGTCGCCAGCACAACCTACAGCGGCGTGTTCGTCCGCGGCACCAGCGGCGACTGGACGATTCGCGACACCCGATTCGTCAATGTCGGTGGCGACGGCGTCGATGTCCGCAAGTCCTCCGGTGACTGGACAGTCGCAACGGTTGTCGTCGACCGGTCCGGCGCAGACGGAGTCGACGCCTCCGGGACAACTGGCGACTGGACGGTCCGGAACACAGAGGTCCGCCGAAGCAACACCGGCGTCAAAGCCATCGACAGTGGCGGCAACTGGACGGTGACTGACCTGACGGTCCACCGAAGCGATACCGGCCTCGTAACCGCCTTCTCTGGAGGTGCGTGGACACTTGAAGATTCTACCCTTGAAACCCGAGACATCGGTGTCTTCACCGCTCGAACGACCGGAGCATGGACTATCCAGAATACGACCATTGAGAGCCAACAGCAGGGAATCCACGCCGTCAACACGAACGCGTCATGGACTGTCTCCGAGTCGACTATCTCCGTGACCGCAGAGCAAAATGCCATCGGTGTCGACGCCCGGTCCGCGAGTGGGGACTGGTCGCTTACCGATGTCACCATCGAAAGCCCCGGCATCGAAGTTGCCGAGTGACGGGACCACGCTGGCGGTGTCTTCCCCGTCACAGGCTGCCAATCTCGTCACCAAAGCGAAGCCCTTAATTAAAACACCCCCCTCTCCCAGAGTGCGGGACCGTGGGGTAGCGGTATCCTCGGCGCATGGGGTGCGTCGGACCTGAGTTCGAATCTCGGCGGTCCCACTCCAAAATAAAGGATAGCGGCCTTCTCTGCCGCTTTCTCACTGCAACGAGGTGGTCAGCGTGAGCCACACGGCTGACCCCTCCACCCGGCAAATCTGCCGGTTCTGTGGCTTCGTCATCGACCGTGAGTTGAAACGCTGTCCTGCGCTGGATGAGGGGGTGTGTCGGCCATGAGCCGTGCCGAGCGCAGCTGGCAACCGAGCAACGACCTCCCCGGAACGGTCGGCGGGCCGTCTACGCTGTCGATGCCTGACGACTGGACGCTGTCGACGCCGTGGCAGCGTGCCCAGCAAGAGAGCGACGACGGCGGCGCTATCAACGACGCCGAGCGTATCGTGAGTCTGTCCGACGGCGACGACTACCACCGCGTTCTCTGGGCGCTCAAGAGCCGTACACTCGTCGCTGAGTGCGACTGTCAGGGCTACCACTACAGCGACGGGTGGTGTGCCCACGTCGCTTCGCTGTGGTGGCAGTGGGTCCGTGGGCAGATCGTCGTGGCCCACCTCGACACCGGCCGCGAGTACCCAGCGCCACCAGCATGGCTCCGCCTCGACGACGACCCGACCGCCTACGATCACCTTCCTCCCGCTCAACTCGATGCCTACCTCGCCTGTGACCTCGGTAGCTTCGGTGTTCGGGAGTTCGCCCGCTACACCGACCGGGCGGCCGGCACCATCGGAAACCTGCTGACGGATGCCCGAAAGAAAACGGAGGGCCGCCTATGACGCGCACACACCCGCCCGCCCTCACGCGAGACCTTCTGGCGACCCCACGGGGGGCTGTCCTACAAGTACCAACATCGGCGTCCGTCACCGCGCCGTATGGGGATTCGGCCCCGTCTTACGAGGAGGTGCCTAGTCAGACATGACTGGCGGTTCCCAGCTCCACGAGGAGACCGGCAGCGACAAGATCACCTTCCGACTGCCGACTCACCTGAAAGAGCAGTACAAGGAGCAGGTCGACAACATGAGTGCTGACCTCGAAGAGTACGTGCGACGGAAAGTTTCGGAGCCGACCGAAGACGGTGGCGTGGAACCCTACGCCGACCCCGACGACCGAGACCTCGCCGTCGCCTACCGAACGCTGTGCAAGAAGCGTACGAAGGGTGGAATCGTCCGGGGCGAAACCGCCAAGCGGGCACTGGCCCAAGCCGTCGACAACATCGACCAGCAAGGCGCACAGCGTCTTCTCAACCGACTGGCGAAGCGTGGGTACGTCCACCTACAGAACGGGATTCCCCCAAGCGACTACATGGCGGTCCACGTTCGGCCGTTCTCCCGCCACGACCCCGCTCAGGGAGGTGCAAAAGCCGATGTGTGAACAGTCTGGCGCTGAACACACGCACTACTGTGACGACTGCGAGGAACCACTCTCGTTACTATACGACGACCGCAACGACGACAGTGTCTCGGTAGTCTGTGGACACTGCGGCGGTACCAACACGCGGCGGCTTGAGGAGCCGGAAGTTCTTCCAGAGTAATGGCCTAATCAGTCATTCACCCATTCAGCGGCGCGTTTTACGGGGTTTTAGCAATTCTGTTTCTGCGTATGCTCGTTCATCGAGTGGTGATAATTTGACGGAGCGAATAGAGTACGGAAGTAAGGACGCCGCAGATGCCGCGAGAGACCGACACAGTGAGTATCTGTGTAGCGATGACGACCGCCGGCTCAAGACCGTGGCGTGGGCGGAGAGCGGCACACCTGAGTGGGTCTTAGAGCAGGAGCGACTGGAAGCGGCCGACAGCCGCGACGACGGCGGCGACGACGGCGGACAGGTCGCTCTCTCGGACACTGAGCGCGACGGCATCGACTTCTCCGACGGCCGGGCCAACGTCCTACACGCCCGCTCTGTAAAGGGCATCGCACAGTCTGAGGGCGTAGAGGACTGGACGAGCTACTACGACCCGACCCTGACCGTAGACGAGCACCGGGAGGTGATGGCCGACGCCGCCCGAGAGAGCGGCAGCCGGACGGCCGAGGAGTCCGTCGAGGAGAAGGCCGGCCGTGCAGCCCGAGCCGCCCAATCCAGCCAGTGCGACCACGCCCGAGGGCACTGCGAGAACGGCGACCCCGAAGCCTGCGAGTTCCTTCAGCAGTCCTGTGGCTACGACGACGACGAGGTATCACTGCTGCTCGATGACCAGCGCCATGCGAACGAGCAGGACGTACTCGTGACTGTCGGCGGCGACGAGTACCCCGAGATGGAAGTGACGCCGGAGGTAGCCGGGGCGCTCCGCGACTCCTGGACCGGCTACAAAGCCGGCATGGGACAGCTAGACGACGCCCTCACGAAAGCGAGGGAAGCAGTCATCAACGCCCGGCAGGCATGGCGAGCCATCAACCGGATTCGAGAGGCGAACGGCCAAGAGCCGATGCATCCCGACCGGCTGCATACGCTGCTCGACGCCCTCGACACCATGCCCGACAGCATCCCCGAGGTGCGGACGCTCGATCACTTCACTCAGACCGAGACTGCCGACGAGCAGGCCGACGAACCGGACCAGTTCGCCACTGAGCAGCAGGGAACGCTCGGGATCGACACCGACGCCGAGCAGGTGGCCGAGGAAAAGCAGGTCACGCTTGCAGGTGGCGACGAAGCAGGTAACGAGGTGGCCCCGAAGGCGTGGCGGCAGAAGGGGACGACGTGGACCGGCGGCCCTCACAAAATCGCACTGGACAGCCACCAGCGCGGCAAATGGAACGTCAAACTGACCGGCCCAGCCGGCCCGCTCGACCTCGCTACCAACCTGCCCGACCCGACCGTGGCCGAGACGGTGGCCGTTGGCATCACCGAGCGAGTCCAGCCTGACGAGGTGACGGGCCACAACGCCGACGCAACCCTACAGGAAGCAGCAGCAGCGGCCAAGAGCGAAGCCCTGCCCGACGATGAGGGCGGGCTGATGGAGTACGCATGAAAGAGCCATACTACTGCCCCGCAGAGGGGTGCGACTACGGCACAGAATCGGACAAGTCCCTCGCGGCTGTCCGCTCTCACATCAACGCACTGGGGGACGATCACGACTGGGGCAGCCTCAAACCGCTCCTGCACGAGCAGGGAGAGAGCAACGACGACCAGCCAGACGACCAGCAGGGCGACCCCGACGACGACCCGCCCGGCACGGGGGGCGCGGCTGGTAGCGAAGGGGACAGCGACGACGACCAGCAAACCGAGGGGGTAGAGCAGACTGAAACCCCCCAGAACGGGGAGAACGACCAGCAAGACATGGACCAATCCGACGAGTACGACCAGCAGGTACAGCAGGCACAGCAGGCAAACGACCAGCCAGACGACCTCAACGACAGCAGCCAAAGCGGGGGACAGCAGGGAGGACAGACCAGCCAGACGACCAGCGGCCGAGGGGTGCCTGTGGTCCCCCTCGTGGCTGGTATCCTGCTGCTCGGGCTGCTGCTCGTTGCCCTCTCCGGGGGCGACGACCAGCCGACCGAGGTAGACAGCGAAGTGACCGAGGAGACCGAGCAGGCCGACCCAGTTGCCGACGACCCGGAGGCTGATGTAGCATGGTAGAGACCGAACAGGTCGACCCGGCCGAGCAGGAGAGCGACGAGGGAGAGACCGAGGAAGACGCGCCCGACATCGACCCCGACGAGAAAGCGGACATATCGCTAGACGAGTTGGATGTAGACCCCGACGACGTCGAGGAGGAAGCAGGGGCCGCCAGCGCCGACGAGAGCGACCCCGACGACCAAGACGATACGGACGAGCAGGGGACCGACGAGACGGCCAGCCAGCCGGCCATGCACGACGGCGAGACATGGGGCGACCAGTACGTTTCGATGCTGGCGCTCCTGCTCGGCGAAATTGCGGAGTCGACCGACGGCGAGCCGGGCAAGACCGCCGAGGACATCGAGGAACTGGCCCGCGCTCCGCCGGTCGAACTTGACGAGAACGTGGACGAGTGGCTACAGCAGGCCGGCATGGGGGCCGATGTGCCCCCCGGCAAGGCCGTCGCCATCGGCACGGCCGGTCTCGTCGCGGTGGTCCTGCTGACCGAGACCGACGCAGCGAGCGACCTGATGGATGGACTGAGCGACCAACTGACCGACGCAGACCTACTCTAAGACCATGATGGACAAACTCAAGCAGATTCAGCGAGCAAAGGCCGAACTCGAAAACCCCCGCGAAAGTGACCATATCAGGGTCATAGCGGAGGTGCTGGCAGAAATCGAGACAGCCCAGCGGCGGGCGGTCATGGAGCAGCGGGCCGAACTAGAGCTCGAAACTGGCGACGGCCGGACCAACCTCGACAAGCAGGAGCGAGTGGGGGCCATCCTCGATGTGGTCGACGCACAGACCCCCGGCGGCCCGTCGCTGGCAGAGACGTGGATAGAGCAGTGTGTCGACATCGACGGCGACCCGGCGGCGCTCTCGCACTACTCGGCGATGGACAGCGATGAATGGGCGGCTCAAATCGGCCGCTGGGCAGACACCTACCGCAACGCCGAAGCCGGCGAAATCGACGCGACCGACCGAGACCTCGCCGACCATCACATCAGCCAGAAGTGGGGTGTCTCGCTCTCCGAGTTCGAGGGAACCATTGTGGAGTTCGACGGTGAGAAGGCTATAGAAGACCTGCTCGCCGGTCCGTCGAAAGAGACCAAGCAGGCCATCGAAGCAAATACGGAGGCGATGGCATGAGGCACACTGACATTTGGCTCGAAGCAATGGGAGCGGCACTGCTCTCCTGTGCCGTCTACGAGGTGCTGACCGGGACGCGCTCAACCGACGGCGACCGCGACGACCGGCCCGACTGGGCGACCCTCACCGAGTGCGACCTGCAAGCCCTCGCAGACGGGGACGCTCAGACCATCCGCACCAGCGGGACCGGAGACCTGTACCGTCTCGAAGCCGTCGACGTGGAGACCAACACCGACGAATGAGCGACGACTGCACCAACTCGCGCCGGGAGTGTGACGCCTGCGGCCGCCCTATCTGCCGGCGCTGTAGCCGGTGCATGGTGCGGCGTGCCCACTCGGTCGGTCCGCTCTCGTGGACCTACCGCTGCCCGTCGTGGTGGTGCCGGTTCCGCAAGCGGCTCCGACTCCGACCGCTCCGGCTCGGCGACACACCAAGAACCGGCGTCTGCACGGAGGGAGACGGGTGAACCTCGCGTTTGTCGCACAGAGCGGCTGGGGTAAGGGGTTCCATGCCCAAAGCTGGATGGAAAGCAACGCCAAGGACTACGACGCGCTGGCCGTCCTGGACTACTGCGCGGAGTACCGGGGACTCGTCAAAGCCGGCGTGGCCGACCACCTGATAGTCGGCCCCGTCGAAGCGCAATGGTCCGTACAGGACTGGATGGCGGTCCTGAGAGCGAACCCCTACGTCGTGCTGGAACGGCACAAAGCGAAGATCGGGACCGACCGCTGGCGGGAAATCGCTACCCGCATTGCCTCGGCGCTCCGTCGCCTCGACCGTGACCAGTTGGTGGTCGTCGACGAAGCCCACTTCGTCGCTCCCCAACGCGAGAAGCTGCCGAAACCCATCAAGGAACTGGCGACGACCGGCCGGGGCGCTGGCACGTCGACCATGTGGGTAACGCAACGGACGGCTGAGATAGACAAGACCATCCTAACGCAGTGTCAGGCCCGCATGGTCGGGGGCTTCGACGGCGGGGAGATCGGCCCGCTCTCCACGTCGATAGAGTACCCTGCCGAACTCCACGACCCGCGAGCAGACCCGGCCCCGTCGACGCTACCCGAGGAACTGCTACCGAGCGGAAGAGAGCGGCCCACATCGCTCCAAAAGCACAAGAACGACGAGGGCCAGACCGTCGGGAGCGAGTGGATTTACTCAGACGACGACGGGAACCGGCGGCGTGTCGACACTGGCGGCGTCAAGATGAGCAGCACGCACTACGGCAGCGAAGGCAACGACCTCAACCCACCGGAGTACGCATGATGACACAGATTACCCTACGAGGCGACGACAGCGAACGGTTCGAGGATGCACGCGAGCGAATCGACCGAGACCTTCCCGGCAGCAGCCCCTCAAACGCTGAGGTGGTGCGTATCCTGCTGGACGACTCGCAGTACTGACCCACTCCGAAGCACCCCGAAGCAGACCACTCCGCTTTTTCGTCGGTTCTTGAATATATACCGGTCTAAACGGGGTGATTGCATGGATTTTGGTAATGCGATGGGCACACTCGCCTCGGAGGACTACGTTGTGGACGTAGCCCTCGTGATGGGCGGGTTCGTGGCCCCTGCTGCTGTCAAGTACGGAGTCGAGAACAAGATGGGCAAGGACCTGCCCGACGAGGCGTACGGCGCGACCGTCGCGGTCGGTGGCGCTCTCTACGGAGGGGAGGGACGCAAAGTCGCGCTCGGTGGCGGTGTCCACGTCGTGGAGTCGCTTCGCACCCGGTTCATGGGGGATGACTGAGCATGTCCGAAGACCTATTCGCGTCTGAGGGCAGCACGGCCGAGGCGGTCACGGTCGCGCAGAACGCGCCGGCCAGCCCTCGGCCCACCCCTATCCTCGAAATCACGCCGGAGCGGGGCCAGTTCCTCCGGTTCCTGAACCGAGTCGCACAGGGCGAGCAGGACGGGATGCCCGTCTACATGGACCTGCGCGACTCCAACGGCGACAAGCTCCCGACCAGCACCTCGCTGTACTTCGCCGTCGAGCCGTCCGGTCACGAATCGGCGATGAAGGTCTCCGAGGTGCTGAAGAACATCAGCCAGTACGTCAAGCTCGGCATTTCCGAGCAGCGCAACGTCGACAACATCGACAGCGTGAAAATCGAGCTACAGGCCCCGGAGAACGCCCCGAACGGCGGCGACTCCGTGCCCAAGGTCGATGTGCGCGACATCGACACGCTGTACCTGATGTGCGACTCGCCTGCCCAAATCGATTGGGCGCAGTCCGAGGTGTACATCGAGAGCAACGCAGTCGAGCAGCACGGACGGCGGTGATTCCGATGGGACTGATGGACCGACTGGCCGACGCTCGCCGACAGCCCGGCCACATCACGCCCGACGAGATGGACACCTCGGTCAACTCGCAGGGCCAGCGGTCGCGCATCGGCCGCTACCGGGCCACCACGGCCCACATGCTCCGCGAGGGCCGGCAGAACCCTCTCAAAATCGCTATTCCTGCCTACCAGCAGGAGACGACCAACGCGACGGCTGACGACTCCGAGCAGTTCAACCTCGGCCACTCCGTGACCGACACGCCGGTCACGCAGCCGGTCGTCGTGTGGCTCGACGGCGAGTACTACGGCACGCCGGACTCGGTGGACTACGACAACGACACCATCACCGTAACCGACTCGGGAACCGACAGCACCGTCCACATCTACTACATCAGTGACGCCGCCGCCTCTCTCGAAATCCGCAAGGCGGCGAGCAACGCCGATACAGGTTCTCAGCGGGTGTACACGGGGAACCTCGGGCTGGTACACGAGGCTCCGCAGATCGAGCAGCCCGAGTACCTACGGCTGAATCAGACCCCGCTGCACAACTGGGTCGGCACGGACATGACCGTCGACGTGTACCTCGATGCGCCGTACACCGTCCGCTGGACGGACACCAACGGCGACGGGACAGAGCCGACGAACGCACTCCTGCACGTCCCTGCCATGGTCGGCCAGAGTGAGATACAGGGCCTCACCTCGGCCGTCGCGGCAGACATGGGACGGCAGTAGGAGACTTCTTAGCCATGTTTTCGGCTGACTACACGCCAGTATGGGAAGAAGGAGCATCGGCAACAGAGAGCGGCGACTTCGAGGACTCGGTAACGTTCACGACGACCGACGCTGACCCCGACGAAGTGGCCGGCAGCAACAGCGAGACGAACGGCCCGCTGACCGCGACAGTCGAGCAGTCGGGATGGACGACCGACGATGTGATGATGGCGCTGTCGGCGCTGAACGTCCTGATGTTCGCCATCCTGCTGTACCTGTCCGTGCAGGAGGGTACCTAATGGCCGAGTGGCTACCCGACGACCTCGAACCCGAAGATGGGACGCTGGCAGACTCGGCGGCCGACGCGACCGGCACATATGCCGATTGGGCACTCTCACCAGTCCAGGAGGCCACCGGAGTCGGCCCCACGGCCTCTGAAACGGCTGACTTCATAGTCGGGGCCTACGGCACCCCGCCCGAGGAGGGCGAGGAGTACAACCAAGACGCGGTTCTGACCGGCCCCGCACGGGACGCCTACGACTACGCTTTCGACTATGATGGCGAGTGGGGCGGTCAGGACGATCAGCACGACCTCGCTGGCCCATCCGTGGACTTGGGGGCCGCTCTTGACGCTGAGAGCGATGAGCCGGTGTTTCGTCGACAATCTGACCCGGACGCCGGGAGCGGCCTGCTCGGCTACGGCATGGTCGGCGCTCGGGAAGCCGGCGGTATCGTCGTCGTGGTGGCGCTGCTGTTGCTTGGCGCTCCCTACGTCCAAGCGGCCGCATCGGCAACAGGAGGGAGCGCGTGATGCTTCCCGACCCAATTGTCTACCAGACTGCGGCCATCGTAATCGCGGGAGCACTGTCAGCTATCGCTATCGAAGCCAGATGGACGCACAAGGCAGTCCTACGGCACGACCGGCAGCTAAACGGAAGCGACCATCGGAAGGGAATCGCTGTGCTGGTGAACGAGCATCTACGCGGTACGGAGAAAGATGAGAACTGACGTAACAGCAGAAACGAGAGAGCTATCCGAGGAGGAGATCGAGGAGCAACGCCGTCAAATCGACGGGGAGGGGGGTGCGGCGTGATCGTCCCCCAGCCGGCGGCTGACGACGTGCCGTACAACGACCCTATCTCTCGGTCGCTCGACCCCGGATCACAGCTGACCGTGACCTTCGAGCCGACCAAGCAGGTGACGGAGTTTGTGCTGCCGATTCTGGCCGTTTCGAAGCATCCTAACAGCAGTTATGAGGTGTGGCAAGACGGCGAGAAGATTTACGGACCGGCCCCAATACCGCCGACCGACATTGACGACCTGACGGCGACATGGCTTCCGGCCCGGCGGTTTTCCAGCAAGCTCCGTATCATCGTCCGCAACCTTGGAGACACGACGACGCGGACCTACTCGATTCAGCCCATCGGCTGGGAGGTGAGCGGATAATGCTCGACACAAACGCGGCAGTCGAGCGTATCAACAAGGTGCAGGACTCCGACGGCGAAGACACCACGCCGGCCAACGAGGACCGGCAGCAGGCGATTCAGAGGGCCGTCGGGAACCCGTCGGGGGCGACCATCGAGACCTACACGACCGGCGGAACGGCCGCCGAGCAGCTGCCCGATCTCTCCATCCCGGACGGGGTGACGGCACTCGTCGTCTACCTGCCCGCCAACAGCGGAGACGTGTTTCTCGGAGACACAGACGACCAGTTTATCCCGCTGACCGACGCGGGCCACGTCTTCGAGTGGGAAGGAGCCACGCTGTCGGACCTGCACATCAGGACCAACACGGCCGGCGACGGCGTGGGCATCGTCTTTGAAGGAGGGACCTGAGATGGCGGGACTCTCCGCTACCTCCGGCGGTGGCTTCGACTACATCCAGAGCGCCGAGCCAGCAGACCCGAAGAACGCCGAACTCTGGTTCGACACGGACGGCGGGACCGACCGCAACGGCGAGGTGAAGGTCTACGACGGCAGCCAGTGGGACACGACCGGCTACGTCAGCCACGACCAACTCACGAACGTCTCGCCCGGCGACCACCACGACCCGGTGACGGTCTCTTCACCGCTCACTCGGTCGGGGCAGGCTCTTGCACTGGCACTCGGCAACGCGCTGACGCTGGATAGCAACGACGACCTCGCCGTCGCGGAGGGCAATATCTCGCTGTCGAACCTGTCGGGGTATCCCATCGGGACCGGCGATTTAGGCTTTGACACGGCCACTCAGTCGGAGTTAGACAGTCACGCCGGGGACACTGGCAACCCGCACAACGTTACGGACGACCAGACCGGCGCTGCCACGGCCCTGTCAAATCATGCGAGCGATTCGACGGCCCATCACAGCAAGCCGACCCAGACCCAATCTGCCAGTGCCGACGCGCCGACCGTAACAGTCAGTGAGAACATCAGCGAGGGGTCGACTCAAACCGTCACAGTCTGGACGGCTGCAACGTCTGTCGACGTATCGACCGCCCACACGGTAGATGCCACGGTTGAGGGTTCGACGCAGACCCACGGCAGTGTCTCGGTCAGTGACGGGACCCAAACCGTGCAGGTCGACGGCATCATCAGCGAGATAACCGTTGAGATGACCGCCACTTCCGGCGGGCTGCTCTCGGGCAACGTCGACCTGACCATCTCGCTGCCGACCGGCCCCGGCCACTCTCATCAGATATGACCCTCACAACCATCTCAGATACCGGTATCCCGGTCAAAGCCGGCATATCATCCATCGGTCCAGAGCCGAGCGGTCCCGATGGTTCGTGGCACTCATTCCGGGACCAGATTCCCATCGGGGTCTCCTCTCGTGAGTGGACCGGCAACGGTTATCAGTACAGCAGTCGTGCCGGCCAGCGCCTCCCGGTCGAGATTGGCGGAGTGCCGACTCGGATGGTCGATGTGCCCGGAGCCGAGGATTTCGGCGGTTTCCAGCTTGTCGACATCCCGTTAACTTTGGGGTCCGGTCAACATGCCATCACGGTCGACGGCACGACGGTTTCGACGGTTCAAATCTACAACCCCGACGACCCACCCAAGCCGGACACTGACAGCCAGCCGGACCCGGAGGTGCCCGGCACGACAGGGACCGACGAGCAACCCGGCACACAGCCGTCCGCAGGCGGCTCGGAGAGCAATCAGCAGCGTAGCACAGTCCCGACAAAGACGGTTGCGGCGGCCGGCATCGCCGCGCTTGCACTATTGATATGGGCACGCTAATCACAGGAGGAGCATACGAGGGAGACGCTGGAGAATCGTACGACGGGGTAGTCATCGACGCAGGCGACTACGACTCGACGGAAGAGCTAAACGATGCGAACGACGAGGCCATGACCGACGAGTGGGCCGACGAGGTATCCAACGTCGAGCATCTGGCCGAGTCCGTCCAGTCGTCCGACAGCAGCCTCTCGCAAGACGAGGTAGAGGCACTGGTTGAGGCCAGCAACGGCAGCCTATCGGACGGCGGTGACGACAGCGACGAGACCGCGACCACTCCCGACGACACGGGTTCGAGCGGTTCGGGGTCGAGCGATTCGGGAGGCACTGGACAGCCTCCTATCATCCTGCCGTCGACAGGAGACGGCGACGACGGCATGGGCAACCTGCTGTTGATTGGCGGGCTGGCCCTGCTCGGGGTCGCGGTGGTGGTTCAGCGATGATTCCTCTCCAAGCACTGCCGCAAATACCGGACCCGCAGACCGTCGCGCTGTGCCTGCTGTTTTTCATTTCGGGCATGGCAGTGCCGACCCGCTACGGGATGGAGCGCATCGAGGGCTTCGGGCGGCTGGTGGCGTCGAAGCTCCCATACAAGGCTCCGCCGGGTACAGACGAGGAGACCGCAATGCAAGCAACGCAGGAGGGCGATAAGTGAGCTTCCCGTACCATACTGTGCCGGATGGGTCGGCGGTACTCCCACATCACTACCTGTGGGCCACGCTGGCGGCGCTGGTGCCTATCCTCATCGTGTGGGACAACTACCCGCGCCGAGAGCCATGGGTGGCGCTGTGCGGCGTGCTGGGTGGTCTCGTGAGCTTCGCTCTGATATGGCCCCGGTATCCGGTCATCGGCGCGAGTCTGACGCTGGCGGCGAACGCGGTGGTGCTACTCGCCCCGTTCCGTCCAGGGTGGCGCGAGTGGCCCCGGCGGCACGCGGTCGCGGTGGTACTGCTAGCACTGCTGGCGGCCGACGACTCGCTACAGCACGCGCTGGGCTGGCACACGCCGATAGATTCGGTGTGGAAGGCCGGCGGCCGGCGGGCGATGGTCAACGCGGCGGAAGTGGTGGCAAATGCCGTCTGACGACGCGCCACCGCTCCGGTTCGAGAAGGTCGACGGGCGGCTACTCGTGACGGTCGACGGGACCGACGAGGTACTACGAGCGGATCCGTCGGCTGCTGTCGAACCGCCGCGGTAGGTGTCCGGTTCTGTGGGGAAAATGGGACATCTTTTGCATAGTGATTCTCCACTTATGACCTATATTGTCAATCCTACAGCTAGGAGTAACTCTCTAAAACCGCGAACATTGTTTACCGGACAAACTATCTCAAGTGTTTTCAAATGTTGTAAACTGGCCATACTTTTTTATTCTTCACACCTCGTAGAGTACGATATACAGTACCACGCTGCCGACAGAGAATGGGCAGATATAACAACCGCGTGTAAGCTAGAGTGTTACGAGAACAATAGTACGTCCGACCGATCAATCATGTCCACTACATTAACTTTCGATGAAAGTGCGGCTGAATTCATCATCGAATCATTCGGAAAAACAACCGATGGTGAGGGATACATAGTTGACCCTCAGCGCAATGAGCGCGAAACAACTCCAGAAGGAAACGAGATTCATATTGATGATTTTGCTGGGGTTGAAAAGGGATCCCAGCTATTCCTTGACGATGATTTCACTACACTGGTAGAACACGTGAAGCGTCGTCGTCAGGACTAATATGGTTCTTGAGGCTTTAGAAAAAATCTTAGATATCAATTTTCGACCCAACATTGATATCCGTAATGTTAGTCTAATTAATTATGAAAGCCGAGACAAGCTTCAAAAAGAAGGCGACTCGTTAAAAATAAACATTAGCGAATTATCAGAAAAAGAGCGGAGAGAATTGCTCAATGTCCCTCCTGAGCAATTCGAGATTCAAGGACGGGTCCTTGATGAAAAAGAGGAGTCAGACGCCAACGCGATCGAACAAGGGTATGATGAGTCTGCTGATGAGATCATAGACTATTTTGATGGGATTTTGTCCGAAAATTACCTCTCTATCGTAGATGCGTCTTTATATTTGAGGGCTCTCATTAACCAGAAGGATATAGATAGAGACGAGATTCATGAGAGAAAAAAGGATATTGCAAAAAAATACGGAACTGATGCATTCTATCTATCGTCACTAGTTACGGCTGGTTATTTTGATCCAGATGGCGGTGTGAGAGACATTTATGTCGGAATGGAACTCAATGACCAGTACGACCGATATAAATTTCAAGAACGTCTTGAGGAATTAGTTGGCAAAAAATTACTGTGTATCTTTGTTGAGAATGATGACACTATTCACGATGTTACACAGGAAACCATCCAGAGGCTTGCGCTATACCAGCGTAAAGAGCCGGTAAACGAATGGTTAGATATGAGGGGCATTGGTGATCAATGTGAAGAAATCATTGATGGGGCTCTGACAAACCTAGAAGAAGAGTATATTGGTATTGACTACGATCAATGGAGCGACGGAGATAACCTCTATGTCCGGATACATCCCCATTCACTACCTGATATCACATCATAAACTGGCTACTGCAACTCTATAAGCCGTCGCACCAGAATCCTCCATTACCGTTCAAATCCGCAGATGCATTGCCACACCCAGATTCATATCTTATTATTTCCTTGGTATATTTCTTCTATGAATTCACGGTCAGTGAATGCCCTCTCAAATTTGTTTAGAACCTCAAATGCGTCATTCATCTTCTTTGGAACATCATCTCGATGCCAACCAATCTGCATAAACGTGCCATGTGCGACATCGTTCCTCAGACCCTTGAAATTGCTAATTCGACCCTGTGTCTGATTTGAAAGTATTTCGCAATTGACTAGCAACCTCTCCCTATGCGACTGGCTCATTCCAGAATAAAAATACTCGAAGGCGCGTTCAGAGAAGGAATCTTTGACAACGAAAGCAAGAATTAGGTGTGCTGTGAGGTCTTCAATAGCTGCGTGGGTGGAAATAATGAGCGGTATAATATCTTCCTCCACAGACCGTATGTTCTCCCGGTCATCCCAATTTTCGTAAATTTCCTGCCACTCTTCTTCAAGATGCCCGATTTTCAATCGCAATCTATCTAAGTTCTCTGCGGACTCACAATATGGATCCATATTTTGAATTAAGATTGTCTGAATTAAAATCTATTCCGGTGGTTACTTGGCTTCAGTTCAGTATCGACAACGCCCGAGAACCCGGCATTCTGGTGCAATCTGGCCAAATCTGGGCCCTGTTACCCCCCGAGTTGACCGAAAAAACTAGATGTTTTGCAATAGAACTGGGGAACGAGTGCATGAGGCTGAAGGACTACGACAACGACGACGGGAAACGGGTGTGGCTGTCGGACGACGAACTAACGAGATTCATCGAGCAGGCTGAGACACCACACCAGCGGCTTGCCTTCCTGCTCGCCGGTCGGGTCGGACTCCGGCGCTCGGAAATCATCGAGGTATGTCCGCAAGACCTCGTCGACGGACCGACTGGCGATCACATCCGAGTCTGGGAGAGCTACGCGAAGCGGGACAAGTACCGAGAGCCGCCAGTCCCGCAGGAAGTCGTTACCATCGCGGAGACGCTGGCGTACCAGCAGGACGACGACGAGCCGCTGCTGGACGTGGCTGGGTCAACTGTGTACCGCTGGGTCCGGCGTGCAGCTGACGAACTGGAGGAAGAAACCGGCGACAGGGGTTGGCAGTACCTCGACGTTCACGATCTCCGCCGGACTTGGGGCACGTACCTACTGGAACAGGGTGTGATCCCGTCGGTCGTGATGTCCTTCGGAGGTTGGGAGGACTGGGACACGTTCAGGAAGCACTACCTCGGTGAGTTCAGCCCGGAGGCGATTCGACGAGAGCGCGGGAAGGTCGACTTCCTCGAGGGCGGCGACGAGAGCGCGGAGGTGGTACATCCAGGTACGATGCCGCCGGCCTCTCACCATACAGCGGACTAATTCTCTCAGTCACCGAAACAGATACCAACCTCTTGTACACAACGTATACATATGAGCACTATCCGAGTCACCGACGAAGTGAAAGAACGACTGCGTGACCTGAAGCGAGACGACGAAAGCTTCAACGACCTTCTGGACCGACTCAGTCGAAGCGAGAAAGACGTAGAAGCAATAGCCGAGTCAATTCCCTCTGTCGACGAGAAAGAGATCGAGCAAATGGACGAAGCCCGCGAACGGCTGAATGAATCGCTGGAGGACCGCCGGTAGATGATTGTTCTCGACAGAGATATTCTGGTTAAGCTTCGAAATTCCGAGGCAGCGGTGGTTGAGCATTTGAAGCAGTACCGTACCGACGAATGGACAATCCCCTCTCACGTCGCGTGGGAGTCGTTTCAGCGCTACGACAGTCGGAGCGATATGCTTCAAGAGCAACAGCATCTCCGGTCAAGTCTTGACCGGATACTCCCGTTCACGTCGGACACCGCACTCGAAGCCGCCTATCTCGATGAGAAACTACAGTCCCAAGGCGTGACTCTTGACTCCGCGGACCTCCTGAATCTGGCTACCGCACACACTGAGGGTGGCACCTTCATTACCCACAACAAGAATGATTTCGACAAGGAGCCCCTTCTGGAACTTACCGACGTGGATGTTGTGCATACCGCCTAATCTTGCTGAGGCTTCATTTACTGGACGTTATGATAGTCTGTGACTGGAGCGGCTGGGACGGTCTACAGACGTTCCTCGACCACTACCGCGGGACGCATACGCCCGAGGCGCAACTGCGAGAGCGCGGGAAGGTCGACTTTCTCGGGGGCGGCGACGAGGGCACAGAGGTGGTTCATCCCGGTACAATGGGGATTACAGAAGCTCGAAGTACCTGTAGATAAACTCTACTGGTTGGGAGCACACAATATCTTATTTTTACTTTATTAGATTAATTGACAATGGTATGATTCCGTAGATACCAATAAATAATGAGAATGCGACCAATAATGCGCTTTCCGTCCAAATATCGCTCATGAATAATGCCATACCGAATAGATACAGACCAGTTGACCCGGATAGCGATTTCATTGGATTATCAAGTGTCCAAGCGAAGACCGTCGTAGCCTGTCTCCGAAACAGACGGTATAATAATTCACGAAGAAGGTTGATAAATCTAAAAATGAATCCTGCACTCCCCTCCAAGACAGCATATATGTGTCCAGCTGCGTACATATAGGGAGTTAGTGATAGGATTATTATAGCAAGTAGAGATATTCGCAGCCATACTGGGAAGTCAGCATCCAAGATATCCCTCAGCAGGTAGGCTAGCGAGCCAAATGATACTAAGAGTGATAGGGAAAGAACGCCCCTAACGAATGCTTCAATTGAACCCATTCCGGGATAGCCGTATAAGAGTTGCTCCTGTGCAGTCTGTTCCTCTGGGACGGATTCTAATTCTTTAGCCGTTTCCTCACTGCTCAGGTATGTAACTAAACGAGTCAATTTTGGAGCCGGTTTTTTTGCAAGCCCCTTTCTGTAGAGTAATAACGCTGGCAACGTATTAGCTCTCCATCTGCAGTAGTGGTACGAGGAAATAACAGAAATTATCGCAACTATGGCAAACGAGAAAGCTATAATCAATCCACTAAGTTCCGGTGGAGCAATATTCTCTTTCGATAATGCGGATGAGGTGCCGACAAAAGGTAAGTTACCCTGCTCAATTAAAGAGATAATACTTAAAGAGATTGGCACTATGAACAGCTGTATACTTAATATCTTTAGAGAGTCGTTCGCCAGCGATTCAAATATCTGAATTTTATGGTTTAGAAGTGTTTGGAACTCATCGTGATCATCAATTCCCCTTTCAATACCCGCTAACTGACTGAGTTCCTCGTTATCTTCGGTCATTGGTCAAAACGAGTTATCCGTTTAATACCCGCTCCACGGTCGGTTTTGGCCGATGCCTTGCGTCGATCTGCCCTCTAAGATACTGTATCCCATCAGTCGTTAGTTCGTACATATCGCTTGTGATGGGCGCGACGAAACCGGTGTACTGTAGCATCAGACACCGCTCCCGAATATGTCCCTCTGAGGCGCTGAAACCCTTTGTTTTGGCCATAATTGATGGGGTAGCCCAGCCCTCGCGGTCAAGATGTTCAAGAATCCGTTCGTCCAACTGCTTCATCCAGAATGCCGACTTTCGCCTGCTCATGTTTTAGACCTGCTCGTGATTTTCTCCGGATTTGGACTCTCCCTCAAATACCGACTCAACTTCGTCGGGGGAGTCCTCTGAGGTATCAATTTCACCGTCTAAGTATCGTTCTCCACGTTCCGTGATGACGTAGACACCATTCCCAAGGTCATCAAGCAGTCCATGATCTGAGAGCTTCTTACATCGAGTACTGATATACTGCTTAGAGTAGCGGACGTATCCACTCTCTTGCATTTCGGTTGGACGACCAGATCCTTCTTCTCGGATATATTCGAGAATCCGGTCATCAGCTAGTACCATCCAGCCGCCCGAATAGCGCATGAATCAATCATTGATGCCATAGTCCATAATAGGGCGGATTGTCTGTATCTAATTCAACTGGCCCCTAATATTGCTGCCGTAAACTATATCTGACAAGGGCAACGATTGATTCATGCAATGCCACATGCAAATGTGACCGTGGGCATGGAGCCGTCGATGCTCGCGGACATCGAAGAGGAAAGGAAACGACACGGAATGAGTCGGGCCGAGTATATTCGCCATCTCATTCGCCAGGCGCACGACTCTCCGTTTGATGTTCCAGAAACCGAACTGTGTACAGACGAAAACCGACGAACTGAAGAGTCGAAAACGGGGGCCGCGTAAACTATGTCCAGTAGCTCTGAGGCCCCAGTTTCTGATGACGATTCGAGCGACCAAGAGAGTGGCGACAGCGACACGGAGGACGGCCCATGAGCCTTGCCGACAACCCGGACCCGGAGAACCTTACCAACGCCGACAAGCCTGCCGTCGTTGACGTGGACGGGTCTGGGAACGTGTATGTCGTTTCGGCGAAGGTCCGCGAAAACGGCTGGCTGTGGCTCAAGCAGTGGGACGGGCAGACGTTCAAACTGCCCCCTCACCGCGTGAACGCTGTCCAGAGAATCCGGAAGGAGCGGTACGGCGAAGCCGGCAGCAGCGGGATGAAGCCCCAGCGCATCGAGGACGAGGATTGGCGGCGGCGAGCACGGGAGATGACTTCCGGAACCACCGACGTCGACGGGGCCGACGAGGCCGTGGTCGCTGATGACTGAGAGGCCGTCACTCTCTCCGCGAGAGGCGAGAGATCGCTATCTTGCCCACCGCCAGACGGACGCGGCCGACGCCTCTATCAAATCGTTTCGGTATCGGCTGAAGCACTTTGTCGAGTGGGCAGAAGAGCGCGATATCACCGCCATGCGCGAGCTGACTGGCTGGAAGCTCGATGAGTACGAGACCTTCCGTCGCGGCTCGGATGTCTCGCCGGCCACGTTGAACGGCGAGATGCAGACTCTCAAGAACTGGTTGGAGTATCTGGCACGCATCGACGTGGTTGATGAGGACTTACCCGAAAAAGTCCACGTCCCTACGATACCCGATGGAGAAGAGTCCAACGACGAGATGCTGGAACCGGAGGCAGCCAAGAAACTGCTTCGAGCTATGCGGTCAGATCCTACACACTACGGGACAGTAAAGCACGCTCTGCTCGAACTTCTCTGGTTTACGGGATGCCGGGTAGGTGCAGCCCGTAGCCTTGATCTACGGGACTACCACAGCGGCGAGCGGTTCGTGACTTTCCACCATCGAGAAGGGACGCCGTTGAAGAACGATAGCGATGGTGAGCGGGCGGTTGGGCTACCGGAGGCAGTCTGTGAGGTGCTGGATTACTACATTGAGCATCACCGGGAGAGTAGCCACGACGATCATGGCCGCAAGCCGTTGTTCACCACGACTCAGGGCCGCGCGAGTGAGAACACTGCACGGGTGTGGACGTATCTCGCTACTCAGCCGTGCCTGCATGGCCCGTGTCCCCACGGGAAGGAGCGAGAGACTTGTTCGTATCTCCACATTCACAGCGCGAGTAAGTGTCCGTCGTCGCTCTCTCCCCACCGGATTCGGACGGGGAGCATCACCTGGCAGCGTGACTGTGGCTTACCGGCCGAGGTGGTTTCAGAACGGGTGAACGCCACTCTCGAAGTCATCGAAAAGCACTACGACCAGGCAACGAAGCGCCAGCGGTTGGAGGAGCGCCGCCGCCCCTACATCAACAACTTAGAACTCGACTTAGAGGCCGATTCATGATGAATCCACCATCACCAAAAGAGCTATTAAGCGGTTCAGTGCGGTACAGTGCGCCAATTTTCCTACGTGGGCATTCTCGGCGGTCCCACTTTTCACGAAGCGAAACGAGCGACGGAGTCGTTCAAACAGGCAATCAATGAAAGCTGCCACGCGTCACTTCCAGGTGAAGTACGTCAGCACGCCGATACCAATCGTTTCGAGCATCTGGAGCACCATCATCACCTGAACGGCAATCGCGGGCATCGCCGGTGCGGTGAAGTAGAAGTACAGGGCAACGGCGTTTTCGGCCAGCAGGAACGACGCGAACACGATAGAGCCAAGCGTCAGCGGGGCACGGATTTCCCGGTACGTCTGCACCCAGATGCTGATGAGGACGCCCAGCAACAGGATGTTGACTGCGGCGGCGATACGAGCCCCGTTCAATACAAGACTCATGGTGCGGGCTCCTGTCGTTGGTCAGTGGCCAACTGTCGGCGATGTGGTGTCGTGCTCATGTCAATCGTCCACCTGTGTGAGGATTTGTTCGACCGTGTCCCAGTGGGTTCTCGCGCGCTCACTGGGGAGATAGATAACGCCGTAGTCGGCATCGCTGCTGGTGATGACGCCGTTGTCTTCGAGGACATCGAGATGGTATCGGACTGTGTTGTACGCGAGGTCAAGGTCATCAGCGAGCTGGTTGGCGTTTCGCGGCTGGTCGGCCAGCGCGCGAAGCACGCGGGCACGGTTGGGTCCTCCGCGGGTACCTGCAAGCGTTTGCCAGAGGACCGTCTCCATTCTGGTTCCATTTCCGGACGGGGTGGCAAGAATCCACCGACATGGGGCACGACCGGCCGCGCACGGCCGGAGATTGCGCCCCACGGCTGAGTGGGCGGCAGCCAGGGTGGAAAACACCACCGTTTGGCCCGGGTCTGAGAACCGTCGCCGCACCCAGCGCGAGAAACCTGTTGTCCATGTTGCAAACGTCCGGGAATGTTCGATAAAACAGTTTCGGGGAATTCGAGCAAACGGCGGGTTCGAGCTCTCTAGCCGGATTTGAGAGAGAATTGAGAGAGAGTCTCGCCCGAGTCACGAAATGTACTATTTAACTGACAATCCCAGCAGATGATGGATGTCATCAGACACGACCCGACGACGGATCTTGCTCGGTATCGGAACCGGTGTGACAGTCGGCATCGCTGGCTGTAGCGGCGGCGGTAACGGCGGTGCCGAAGAGCCAGACACCGAGACGGACAGCGGCATGGACACGCCGATGGAGACCGAAACAGACACTCAGACCGAAGCGGAAACCGATCCGGGGACTGCGGCGGTCCGAGTGGCGCACATGTCGCCGAACGCCCCGAACGTGGACGTCTATCTTGAGGGCGATGCAGTCCTCGAAGACGTTCCCTTCGGTGCGGTGAGTCAGTACCTCGACGTGCCCGCGGGAGAGCGGTCGGTCGAGATAACCGCCGCTGGTGATCCGGACACGTCGGTGTTTTCGGGGCCTGTTGCGGTGGAAGCAGACACAGCGTACACCATCGCCGCAGTCGGTGAAATCGGCGATGACGCCGACCAGGCGTTCGAACCGCTGGTCCTGGAAGACGACAACAGCGACCCCGGCGGCGACACCGCACGCGTCCGCCTGGTCCACGCTTCGCCCGACGCGCCGGCCGTCGACGTGACCCTCGCGTCGAACGGAGATGCGCTGTACGACGGCGTCGAGTACGGCGGCTCCGGCTACGTTGAAGTGCCTTCAGGGGACTATACGCTCCAAGTACGTGGTGACACGGAGAGCAACGACGGCGACGTCGCCGCGGAGTTCGACGTGAGCCTGTCCGGTGGCGAGGTGTACACGGCCTTCGCAGCAGGCTATCTCACGCCGGACGACGACCCGGCGGACGCGCCCTTCGACCTGCTCGTGACACAGGACACTGGCGGCAGCGCTACGGAAACTGAAACAGAGTCTGAGCCAGCGAATGTCCGGGTGGCACACATGTCGCCGAACGCCCCGAACGTTGACGTGTACGTCGACGGGTCGGCCGTGCTCGAAGACGTGCCCTTCGGCGCTGTCAGTGACTATCTGGAGGTCCCCGCTGGCGCGCGAACGGTCGAAATCACTGCTGCCGGCGACCCGGACACGTCGGTGTTCGAGGGTGACGTGACCGTTGAGGGCGGACAGGCGTACACCGTCGCAGCGGCCGGCGAAATCGGCGACGATACCGGTGACTCCTTCCAGCCACTCGTGCTCGCCGACAATCTCACCGCACCCAGCAATGGGACAGCCCGCCTCCGACTGGTTCACCTCTCGCCCGATGCCCCACAAGTCGACGTGACAGTCGGATCGAGCGGCGACGTGCTGTTCGATGCTGCCGACTTCCGGGAATTCGACAGCGTCGAGGTGCCAGCGGGTGAGTATACGATACAGGTCCGCGGAGCGACACCTGACAACGACGGGGACGTTGTCGCGGAGTACGACCTTAGCCTGGCTGGCGAAACCGGGTACACCGCCTTTGCGGCGGGCTATCTCACGCCGGACGACGAACCGGCAGACACACCCTTTGATCTGATTGTCGCACAGGACACCGGCGGAATGTAGCGGCCCGCGGGACGCCGTGGGCTCCCCGCAGGTATCGACGCAGTCGACCGTGTCGGAACGAGACCGATTTCCTCTACACTTTTGTGACGCCACTAGCAAGCGGGGGTATGGGAAAGGCAAACGACGTAGACTACGCTGACCTGCACGACCCGAACGCAGAGTACACCATGCGGGAGCTCTCTGCGGAGACAATGGGTGTCACCGCCAAGCGCGGCGGCGGTCGCGACGTGGAGATCACCGACGTTCAGACGACGATGGTCGACGGGAACTTCCCGTGGACGCTCGTCCGAATCTACACCGACGCAGGCATCGTCGGCACGGGCGAGGCCTACTGGGGCGCTGGCGTCCCGGAACTCATCGAGCGGATGAAGCCGTTTGTCGTCGGCGAGAACCCGCTGGACATCGACCGCCTGTACGAGCACCTCATCCAGAAGATGAGCGGCGAGGGGAGCGTCGAGGGTGTCACCGTGACGGCCATCGCTGGCATCGAGGTCGCGCTACACGACCTTGCGGGCAAGATCCTCGAAGTACCGGCATACCAGTTGCTCGGTGGGAAGTACCGCGACGAGATGCGCGTGTATTGTGACTGTCACACCGAAGAAGAGGCTGACCCCGAGGCCTGCGCCGAGGAGGCCCGTCGCGTCGTCGACGAACTGGGTTACGACGCACTCAAGTTCGACCTCGACGTGCCAAGCGGCCTGGAGAAAGACCGCGCGAACCGACACCTCCGCCCGGGTGAAATCCGGCACAAGGCCGAGATCGTCGAGAAGGTCACCGAGGAGGTCAAAGACGAGGCTGACGTGGCCTTCGACTGTCACTGGACGTTCTCGGGCAGCTCCGGGAAGCGCCTCGCGGAGGCCATCGAGGAGTACGACGTCTGGTGGCTCGAAGACCCCGTTCCGCCGGAGAACATCGAGGTGCAGGAGGAAGTCACCAAGTCCACGACCACGCCGATCACCGTGGGCGAGAATCGCTACCGCGTCACCGAGGAGCGACGGCTTATCGAGAACCAGGCTGTCGATATGATCGCGCCGGATATGCCGAAAGTCGGTGGAATGCGCGAGACGCGCAAGGTTGCCGACGTGGCGAACCAGTACTACATCCCAGTCGCGATGCACAACGTCTCCTCGCCGATCGCGACGATGGCGAGCGCACACGTCGGGGCTGCAGTCCCGAACTCACTGGCCGTCGAGTACCACTCCTACGAACTTGGTTGGTGGGATGACCTGGTCGAGGAGACCGTCATCGAGAACGGTTACATCGAGATTCCGGAGGAGCCGGGTCTCGGGCTGACGCTCGACCTCGACGCTGTCGAAGAGCACGTTGTCGAGGGCGACACCGTCTTCGACGAGGCGTAAGGTTCGACCCCCATCGTTGGTGTTGACTGGGGCGGCACCGGGTGACGTGGTGGTCACCCGATAGTACTCACGACGGCACAGTTACGCCGTCTCGAACTCGACGCCGGTGATCTCGAAGCGAGCACCGCCGGCGTCGCTTTCTGTGACCGTTATCGACCAGCCGTGGGTATCGACGATCTCATCGACGATTCTGAGGCCAAAACCGGGACCCGACGCCAGCGAGTAGCCACCCTCAAACACAGTGTCGCGCTCGCCGGCCGGAATCCCAACGCCGTCGTCCGCGACGTAGAAGCCGTCGTCCAGTTCGCCAACAGTAAGCGTCAGGTCAGCGGCTGGTCTCTGCGACTGTGAGAGAGAGGTCGTCGCACGCTGTTCGCCGGCGTCGTCTTGTCTCTCGGTGTGTGGCGTCTGTCCGTGTTCCACGCTGTTGCGGATCAGGTTCCCGAAGAGTTGCCGGAGCCGGCTTGGGTCCGCCCGCACCACGGTCGAGGTCTGTAGTTCCAGTGTCGTGTCGCCGGTCTCGACAGTTTGCCAGCACTGCTCGACGACTGTCTGGAGCGGCACCGGCTCGCTGTCGAGCGCTGTCTCGCCGTTCTGGGCCAGCGTCAGGAGGTCATCGATGAGCTGTCCGATACGGCCGTGGGCTCGCTTGACCGCGTCGAGGTGGTCGCTATCGTGCTCAATCTGTGCGAGTTCTAGCTGGCCCCGGGCAACGTCCAGCGGGTTCCGGAGGTCGTGACTGACGACGCTGGCAAACTCTCCGAGGCGCTTGTTTTGCTGTTCAAGCGCCTGTTGGCGGCTTTCGCGGGCGGAGATATCCCGTCCGATACCGACCACGCCGAGCGGCGAGCCGTCAGCAGCTGTTATCCGGCCCCCGGTGAATTCGTACGGCACTGTCGTGCCATCGGCGGTTAGCAGATCGGCCTCGAACGACGTTTCACCGGTCGAAAAAGCCGTCTCGATGCCCTGTCGAACGGTTTCACGATCTGATGGGGCGAAGAGTGCTGTCAGCGACATCGGCCCGAGATCAGCGTCTGTATATCCGGTGGCTGCCGCCAGTGCATCGTTCCAGCGAGCCAGCTCGCCGTTCTCATCGAGTTCATAGAACAGATCCGGCACTGCATCGACCGGTGCGTCAGGGCGGTCTATTTCTGCAATATGTTCGGACTCGCATCGCTTCCGTTCGGTGATGTCACGCGAGGCACCGACGATTCTGGCGACCGTGCCATCTTCAACAATGGGCTGTGCCTTGGCTCGCACCCAGCGCTGTTCGCCATCCGGTCTGGTGATTTGGAATTCGAGTTCGACGGATTCTCCGGCTGAGACGCGCTGCATCGACTGGATGACTCTATCCTGATCCGTGGGATGAATCGCTGTCATGAACTCATCGGGGCTGGTCTGCAACGACTCGACGGAGCGGCCGTAGAGCGTTTCGTATGCCGAATTGACGAACTGTATCTCGGTCCAGTCCCCGGAGAACACCCACAGCAGTTCGCTCGACTGTTCTGCCAGTTCTGTGAGTTGCTGTCTAGTCCGACTCGCGAGTTCTGTCGACCGGTGATGTTCGACGAGTAACCGAATCCGATTGGCGAGAAGGTCGCGACGGGCAACAGCTGTATCTCTTCTGAAAACGTCGGTAACCCCGTTCGAGATTGCGTCGCTGGCGACGGATTCCGGCTCGGTCAGTAGCAACACCGGGACATTACTGTCCCGCTCGCGGACTATCTCAGCGAATTCACGGCCGGACCGGTCCGGGAGGTTGTCGGCGGCAACGATGCCATCGATAGCGGTGCCTTCGAGACGGTCGAGCGCACTGTCTGCCCGGTCGGTCGTCGTCAGCGTCAGCGAGTCCGGGCCCCGACTATCCGGGAACTCGACAGTCTCGTCGAGTAGCGGCCTGTCGTCTACCTGCAACACGTGCATCGAATTCGCAGCCGCATATGTGTCAGACATATTGTGTAAATAGAAATTCATCATCCCTCTTGAAGCTACGCCTGCAGTGATACATTACGCACCGAAGCGGTCTGAAACTGCACCCCGATCAATCTTGTCTGGGCCGCTGGTCGGCATCGCCTCGACGAACGCGATATCGTGGGGGTGTTTGTACCGTGCCAGGCGGTCGTCGAGGAACGTTCGGAGGTCGTCAAGCGTCAGCGGTCGATCGCTAGCCCCGTCGGTCACAGCAGTGGATGCGGGCTCGATGACAGCCTTTCCGACCTGCCCCCATCTGTCGTCGGGGACCGGAATCACGACGACTTCACCGACCATGGGATGGTCGGCGATAGCGTCCTCGACCTCCGGGGGAAAGACGTTCTCGCCGCCGCTGACGAACATGTGCTTGGTGCGGCCCTCGATGTAGTAGTAGCCGTCCGCGTCGACGCGGGCGAGGTCGCCGGTCGACACCCAGCCGTCGCCAAATGTCTCGGCGGTCGCGTCCGGATTGTCGAGGTAGCCCGCCGCGGCGTGGGGCGAGCGCAACTGGAGTTCGCCAACGGTGCCGGGGTCGACCGGGTCCCGTGAACCGGCAGGGCTGCCTTCGTCGTCGCTATCTTCGGGTTCGACGACTCTGGCGTCGACGTGTAGCACCGGCTTACCGACGGAATCAGCCTTCTCGTGGGGCCAGTCCTCGGGCATCGCGAAGTTGTTCGGCCCGCACTCGGTGAGGCCGTACCCCTGTGAGAGGTCGACGCCCCGGTCCCACCACGTCTCCATCACGCTTTTGCGACAGGGGCCGCCGCCGGATTTGGCGAAGCGGAGCGACGAGAGGTCCGTCTCCGCCCAGCGGTCGTGGTTCGCCATCATCCGCAGGATTGCCGGGACGGCGACAAGGACGGTCCCGCCCTCCGAGTCGATGATCTCCAGTACGTCGCTAGGGTCAAACGCACGGGCGATGACCACTGTCCCGCCCATGTGCCACAGGGGGACGGTGAGAACGTTCCAGCCACCGGTGTGAAACATCGGAAACACCATCGGCGTCACGTCGTCCTCGCGCAGTCCCCAGGCCGTAATCGTATTCAGAGAGTTCCAGACGATGCCGCGGTGGGTTAGTTCCGTCTCCTTTGGCGTTCCAGTCGACCCACCGGTGTGCAGGAGGAGATGTGTGTCGCTGGGGGCCGGCGTTGCTGTCTCGACGGGTGTGTCGTCCTCGGGGAGGGCCGAAGCGTAGGGCGTGCTGTCGAGCGTGGCAGCCGAGGACGCGCTGTCGGCGGCGGTTCCGAGATGGATAAGCTGGGGAGCCGCCGTATCGGCTGTCTCCAGAGCAGTCGAGACAGTCTCGGCGGAGGAAGCCTCGACAACGAGGAGTTCCGGGTCCACGCGGTCGAGGAGTTCGGCGAGTTCCGGGGGCGCAAGCCGGTGGGACAGCGGAGCCAGTCGGCTCCCGGTCTTGGCGGAGGCGAAGAACAGGTCGACGACAGCTGGGCGGTTCCGCGAGACGACGGCGACAGTACCGGTAGACTCACCACTGTCGCCGACGCCGTACCGCCGAAGCAGGCGAGCGGTCCGGTTCGCTCGCCGGTCCAGTTCGGCGTACGTGAACCGCTCGCCGGTGGTCGCATCCACCAATCCCTCGCGGTCCGGCGTGAGCGCGGCCCGGCGCTCGCTCCAGGCACCGACCCACTTTTGTGGGGTACCGGGGCCGAGTTCAGACATCGTCGATAAACTCCTGTATCTGTGTGTTGACGCGCTCGTACTCCTCGATGAACAGCAGGTGCGGGCCGCCGTGGACGGTGATGAAGTCGGCGTTCGGGAGCCCGCGTGCCAGTAGCTTCCCGTTCTCGTAGGGGACCACCTCGTCGGCGGTCCCGTGGATGACGAGGGCCGGGACTGTGATTTCACCGAGGCGGTCCGACGCGTTGAACGCCTGAACCGCCGCGCCTTGCCAGTCCAGTGCCTGGTCGCTGGCGTCGCTGTCGATGCGCCAGTCGATGATGCGCTCGATGAGGTCCTCGTGGGCTTCCATGAACGAATCTGAGAGCGCCGGCTGCATCTTGTACCGTCGGAGTTCGCGTTCGTCGAGGTCATCAGGGACGGCGAACATCCGCTGCTGTGTCTCCTCAGGGACGGGGACCGCTTCGGGACCACCTGGGGAGGTACACATGAGCGTCAGCGACCTGGCCCGGTCGTACTCCAGGGCGTATTGCTGGGCGATCATCCCGCCCATGCTGGCCCCGACGACGTGGGCCTGCTCGATGCCGGCGTCGTCGAGTACGGCCTCCAGGTCGCTCGCCATCTGGCTCATGGTGTACGGACCTCCGGGTTCGTCCGAATCGCCGGTTCCGCGGTTGTCCCACACGATAGTCTGGTACTCCTCAACGAGCGCTTCCTGTTGCCACAGCCACATCCAGCGGCCGTAGCCGATGCCCTCAACGAAGACGACGGTTTCGGCGTCAGGCGGCCCCTCGCGCTCGTAAGCGAGCGAGACGCCGTCGTTGGTTGCGTAGTGCATACTGACTGGTTCTGGTTGAATATTCTTCAAGTAGTTCGGTTCCGCGTTCATTGCTCTGGCTCTGCGTTCGGGTGGTCGCGCGGCGTATCGTTTCGCCGTCGATACGTCTCTGTCGGGTAGCCGGGCAGTGACCGGCCGCTCCATGCCCAGGTCGTCGTTCTGTCAGGCGGTTCGATTGTCGTTTTTACGGGTTTCATTGGTCGGACTCACCCCAGACCTTCGCCGGCAGCGCCTCTGCGAACGTCCCACCGACACGTGCCCGGAGCGTCCCAAGCAGCCCGTCGGGGACGTAGAGCACGAACAGCACAAACACGATTCCGACGTAGAGGCTCGCGTGGCCGTTCAACAGCAGGTCGATGAGCCCGCCGATGGTCGTCTCGCCGACCAGCGTCGCGTCAAGGGTTTCCTGCCCTAACAGCGCACGGAGATAGGGCAACAGGCCGCCACCCTGCCCGGCCTTCGAGAGGAACTCTCGGACGGTCTCGTCGAATAGATGCCCGTACAGCGAGCCGGCAAGCGTGCCGAAACCGCCGATGATACTCGCAAGCAGGGCGTCGCCAGTCACCAGGAAGTAAAAGGAGTTCTCCGGGCTTGCCGAGCGCTTGAAGCCGGCGAATAAGCCACCGGCAACGGCAGCGAAGAAGCCACTGATGGCGAAGGCCCCGAGCTTGTACAGATACGTGTTGTAGCCGATGGCGACGGCGCGTTCCTCGTTTTCCCGGATGGCGAGCATCACTCGGCCAAAGGGGGAGTGGATGATGCGCTGCATAGCGAAGTAGCAGGCCAGAACGACGAGGCCGATCATGTAGTAGGACACTTCTGTGCCGGACAGCGTCGACCCCAGCAGGGCGACCTCGTCGCCGGTAAGGACGCCGATTGACAGCGAGAGCTGGTCGATGCCGGGAACCCCGATCTGAAAGCCCTCGGCGTGGCTTGGCCCGACCGCCGGACCGTCGCGGGGGTTGGTCGCCACGTAGTCCCAGCCGCGGACGAACACGTAGAACACCTGCGCGAAGCCGAGCGTAATCATCGCGAAGTAGACGCCAGAGAGGCGGAACGAGACGAGGCCGACGAGCATCGCCAGCACGACGGCGATGAGACCGCCGACCAGCAGGGACAGCATGAACGGCGTCCCGGGGCCAAGCAGCGGCAGCTTCCCGTTGGCGATGAGGATGACGGTGTACGCGCCGGTGCCGTAGAACACCGCGTGGCCAAACGAGAGGTAGCCGGTGTAGCCGCTGATGAAGTCAAACGAGATAGCAAAAAGGCCGAAGTACAGCACGCCGACCATCGTCTCCACCGTCGGCAGGAGCATCTGCGTCTCGGCGCTGACCGCCGAGTTCAACAGCGTGTGATACACCGGCGGGTATAGCGCCAGCAGGGCAATGACGAGGATGTGGGCGGTGTGGTCTCGCAGGTATTCGCGGGGCCATCCAGTTTCCACAGTCGTGGCCGGTGGCTCGGACGCCGCCTCGGCGTCAGCCTCGGGTTCGGCGCTAATGGCCCCCCACCTCCTCGACGCCGAATAGCCCTTGCGGGCGGACGATGAGTGTCACCACGAGGACCAGAAACAGCACGAGTTCCGGCAGGCCCGTGAACTCGATGACGTTCTGGAACCACCAGGTCGTTACCGCGTCGGCCATGCCGACGACCAGTGCGGCGACGACGGTGCCACGGAACGTTCCGAGGCCGCCGACGATGACGACGATGAACGCCGGCAGCAGCGTCTCGGCCGCGAGCGGGACGCTCGCACCCCACGTCGGGTCCCACATCAGCAGCGTTCCGGCCGCGCCGGCCAGCCCGATACCCAGCGCGAACACGACGGTAAACACCTGCCGAACGTCGATGCCGAGCGCCGACGCCATCTCCGTGTCCTCGCTGCCGGCCCGAATGTACAGGCCGTAGCGGGTCTTTGTGAGGAACGCCCAGATGCCGACCACCGTGATAGTTCCAAGGAGTATCTGGAACAGCGACATCCAGCCGACGCTGACGGGACCGAGGGCGACCGGTTCGCGGAGGAACTGGGGCTTGGTCGCCAGCGCGGCCTGCCAGTCCGACAGCGGCTGGAGGCCGTAGACACCCAGTACAATGCGAACGACCTCCTCGATGACGAGCGTCAGGCCGAACGTCAGCAGGATCTGGTATATTGGCGGCCGGTCGTACAGCGGCCGGATGATGGTTGTCTCGATAGCCCCGCCCAGCATCGTCAACAGTGCGAAGACGACGACGATGGCGACGAAGAACAGGCCGAGGCGGGTCAGCGGCGCTGTTCCGCCAGTGACTGTGACCACCATCAGGAGGCCGCCGAGGTACGCCCCGACCATCGTCAGCGACCCGTGGGCGAAGTTCAGCACGCCCATGAGGCCGAAGATGAGTGTGAGGCCGCTGGCGATCATCACGTACAGCGCCGACTTGGCGAGTCCGTTGACGATGACACCGCCGAGTTCACCGAGGGTCAAAAACTCCGCGAGCGCTTCGACAATCATGCCGATAGATACCTCCTGAACCGCTCGTCGTCAGCCGTCACCGCCGCTGTCTCGCCGTCGTCGACGACGCGGCCCTTGTCGAGGATGTAGAACCGGTCGGCGAGGTCGAGCGCCAGCGGAAGGTTCTGCTCGACCAGCAACATCGTCACCTCCTCGCTCGCCTTCGACAGCGCCTCGGCCACGTCGGCGACAATCTGGGGAGCTAGCCCCTCGCTCGGTTCGTCGACCAGCAGCAGGTCGTTGTCGCCGACCAGCCCGCGAGCGATGGCGAGCATCTGCTGTTGGCCGCCCGACAGCGTGCCGGCGTCCTGCCCCCGCCGCTCTTCGAGAATCGGGAACGAATCGAACGCCAGTTGCAGACCGTCGCTCACATCGTCGGGGTCCGGTATCGCCGCCCGGAGGTTCTCCTCGACACTGAGTTGGCTGAACATCCGACGGTCCTCAGGAATCCAACCCAGCCCCCGAGTCGCAACCTCGTGTGTTTCCAGCCCGACCAGCGACTCATCGCGGAACGTGATCGACCCCTCGCGGGGCGGCGTCAGCTGTAGAATCGTTCGGAGCGTCGTGGTCTTGCCAACGCCGTTTCGGCCGGCCAGCGCGACCACCTCTCCCTCCTCGACGGAGAGGTCAACGCCTTCGAGGATGTGGCTGTCGCCGTAGTACGTGTGGACGCCGCCGAGTTCGAGCAGGCTCACGCCGTCCCCTCCTCCGAGTCCGTTTCGGACCCCGCCGCAGTCGTATCGTCGTCAAGACTGCCCGGTTCGTAGCCGCCGAGATACGCCGACTGGACGTCGGGGTTAGCCCGTACCTCTGCTGGCGGTCCGTCGGCGATGACCGCACCCTGATGGAGCACGACGACGCGGTCGGAGACGCCCATCACGATGTCCATATTGTGCTCGACCAGCAGGACTGGGTAGTCCTCCGCCACTGCTTCGATGAGGTCCCGGATTTCGTCGACGCTCTCCGAGGAGACGCCGGCGTTTGGCTCGTCCAGCAGGAGCACTGCGGGGTCGCCGGCCAGCGCGATGGCGACTTCGAGTTTGCGCTTTGCGCCGTGGCTCAGCGTGCTCGCGAGGTCCTCGGCCCGGTGGGCAAGCCCGACCCGGTCGAGAATCTCGTGGGCGCGCTCCGTGAACTCGTCGTAGTGGTCGACGTTGCGCCAGAACGTCGTGGCGTCGTCGCTGTGGGCCTGTTCGGCGACCCGGACGTTCTCAAGCACCGTGCTGTTGGGGAAGACGTTCGTCACCTGATAGGAGCGGTGGATGCCCTTGCTGGCCGTCTCGTGCGGCGACGCGTCGGTGATGTCCTGCCAAGTTCTGTCACGCCGGAGTTCGACCGTCCCCTCGGTGGGCGAGAGGGTCCCGGTCAGCAGATTGAAGAACGTCGTCTTGCCGGCCCCGTTCGGGCCGATAAGTGAGCACAGTTCCGCTTCGAGTTCAAAGTCGACGCTGTTGACGGCGGTGAGTCCGCCGAACTCCTTTGTCAGTCCCTGTGTTCTGAGCATCCCTACAGTGAACAGTCCATCTGGTCGCTATCCTGTGGGATAGTCGTCTCGTCGGCACTGATTCGGGCTAGCGGTTCGCCGGGCATGATGGCGGCCCCCCAGTTGTCGGCCCACTCGTCGGTCGTCGGAATCGGGTTCGCGACGGTCATCGCCGACTGTGCCTGGTTGTTGTACTCCTGGAAGGTGTAGCCGTTCTCGCCTTTCGGCGTGTCGGTGACGGTCATCCCCTTCAGGGCGTCGGCGATGTCCGCGCCCTCGGTCGACCCGCTCTCCTGGACGGCCTGGTGGATCGCCGACGCGCCCGTGAACGTCCCGGCCGTGAAGAGGTCCGGGACGACGCCGTAGGCGTTGGTGTAGCTCTCGACGAACGCGTCGTTGATCGGGTTGTCGTACTGGTTCCAGTGGTAGCGAGTCGTGAACGGCCCGAGCTGTGAGTCCCTGATCTTCTCCGCTGTCAGGGGCTCGCCGAGCACGCTCTGCATCGTCCCACCGACGACGCTGTTGGTGATTCTGGTGGCGAACCCGCCGAACACCCGATAGGAGTACTCACCGGAGAGGAAGGCGTTGAACATCGCCGGAAGCGTCGCAACGGTGAACCCGCCGACGACGCCTTCGGCCCCGGCCTCCTCGGCGTTGTCAAGCAGCCCATCCCACTCGGCGTAGCCCTGTTCGACGAAGCGTTCGCCGACGATATCGACGCCTTCGGCCTCCAGCACGTCCCGGTAGTTGTTGACGACCGCGCGGCCGAAACTGTAGTCCGCGCCGAACAGATAGACGCTCGATACGTCCGTCTCTCTGGCGACGTACTTCCCGCCCGAGCGGGCGTCCATCGCGGTGTTCTCGCTCGCTCGGTAGACGAGGTCGCTACAGGTCTCGGAGTTGGACGTGATGTCGGCCGACGCCGCCGGACCGAGCATGATGGGGACCTGCGCCTGATTGACGACCGTCGTGACGACCCGGCTGGCGACCGCCGAGGACGCACAGCCGGCGAGCATGTCTACGTCTTCGTTCTCGACGAGGTTCGTCGCTGCCGTCTGTGCCGTGTCCGCCGAGAACTCCGTGTCCCGAATTAGCAGGCGATACTCCGTGTCACCGGCGGTGATCGTAACCTCGCCGCTGCCGGGGTCTGTCGGCGGATCGGTATCACCCTTGTACGCCAGCCCGGAGAGGAACCCCCACAGCGACTGGTCGCCGTAGTACTTCAGGTCACCAGCGCGGGGCTGAAGGACCCCGATACTAACGGTCTGTGCCGAACCACTGCCGCCCGATTCGCCGTTCGTGCTACTGTCCGTCGTCCCGCCGTCCGAATCGTCCTGTTCAGTCATGGATGAGTCGTCACTGACACAGCCGCTGAGCCCGACAACGCCAGCACCGAGCGCGCCGAGAACGCGCCTCCGTGTAGCCGTATTCTGCATAACAGATTATTGTAGACTCGCCGACCATATAGTGTTCTGAGTTAACATGTTAACGCAGTTCTCGTCCGGACCGGGATTGGTACAAAATGGCGGTAGACGGCCTATCTCGCCCCTCGCTTGCGTACTGTCCTCTCACACCGATTTGACTATCTGCTACGTAGCTGCTTCAGCGACTGTTGCCCGGTATATCTCAGCGGTCACCCACGTTAGTAACGGGGGAATAATAGAGAGTCCCAGTCCAAGGGCCACCACGAACTGTGTGTCAGACGAAATGGAGTAGATACCTGCGACAAAGGTCCATCAGAGAACTGTTTATCAACCCGACCAGAGTTCGGACGAAAATACGCCGCTATTCGCTGTCCCAGTCGCATTGCGGGTAGTTAGAGAATTTCGTGGTCAGTGTATCGATGCAGGATACCGAGGATGACCACCCACGGCAAGGTCATTCCGACGGTGATTGAAATCAGAAACCCAATCTGACGGTTCACACCGAGGAAGTCAAACAGTTCCATTCCTCCCGCAAACCCCGCAAAAATGAACACGCCGAGGAATACGGCAACTGGTATCAGGATAACTCCAACAAGCAACCGCCTTGCGAGCCGACGGTACGGTGCGAGTATGATTCGCAAGAGCAACCCGAATACCGTTTTGAAAAGCATCTCAAGAGCCGGTATGGCTCTTCTAGATGATGATTCGTCTTCTTCAGCAGTCATGATTATGTTGTCTTTGCTTTTGTATAAAAATATCTTTGGTCGAAATATTTATTTGACCGGTCCCCTCCTTTGCACTCGTATTGCGTCCGGCCGTGGGAATATGATTTAAGCAGGTCTCAATCTCGGAATCATGCATGGAAGTAACCCTTACTCTATCCGTCTGGGTGGAACCAGCGGTCACCACCCAGCAGCACAGATATGCGGACAGTTCAGGATTCGTTTGACCGGCATTTGCTGATTCATATCTCAGCCCACACAATCGGTGTTGTCTTGTATTGATGTCGCTCTCACGAGTGTCAGTTATGCAGTAAAACAACGCTAAGGCCTACAGTGGGAGCTAGGTACGGCCGTTGTGACAATTGCACCTAGCTGTCATTCTGGACAGAGTAGCGAACAGGCCGGCGGGAACACCGAACTCAGTCCTCGATGTCATCAAGCGCTTCGACGACGCGTTCGATCATCTTGCGCTCGCCGCGCCGGAGGTTCTTCGAGACGGCGGGTTTGGACACGCCGAAGTCCTCGGCCAGCGACCCCAGTGTCGCGTCCCGGGGTGACTCGAAGTAGCCTTCGGAGACGGCGGTTTCCAGCGTCTCGCGTTCGGTGTCCGAGAGGTCCCGACAGCCGTCCACGAGTGTCATCGCCGCGCCGGCGTTCTGCACGAGGTCCTGCAGTTGTGGGAGCGTCGCCGACGTCCGCTCAACCACGTCGTACTCGTTGTCACGGTCAAGTTCCGAGAGCGTCGTGTCGGCGTCTCGGCCACGGTCGAAGCCGACGTGCCAGGTCTCGCTGCCTGCCTCAATGTGGAAGGGCCCGGTGATGTAGCCGCCGTTGTCTCTGATGGTCTGCATCGCCGCCGTTTCCTCGATAGTCGTCCGGATGTGAGCGGCGTTGTTCTCGCGGCGCAACAGCACACAGTCGTTCATGTTCTCGTGGGTCTGCAAGCTGTCCAGCCCCGTATCGAGTACCCCCGCATCCTCAGCCTCAACAACCATCCGTGTCTCCAACTCCCGCGCACGCTGGTCGAAGTCCCAGTGTACCGCTGCAAAAGCGACATCGTGGTCTGCCGTCGTGTCGATGAAGGGGCAGTCGTACTGCTCCATGTCCAGAGCGATATCTATCATTGGCAGTCCACTGTATCACGAACAATTCGTGTGATACGGTAAAGAACCCCACGATTAATAGTAGCTATTTCTCGCAACCGGGTTCTTCACGAACGTCTATCCCTGATACACCGTTTCAATAGTGTTTTAGGGCTCGGTTCTGGATGAAGTGGTATGACTTTGCACGCCAGAGAGATAAACCAGGACGTACGGGAGTTGGGTGCGCTCCTGGGCGAAGTGCTGGAAGCACAAACCTCGACCGAGGCGTTTGACACGGTAGAAACTATCCGGAACTCGTGTATCGACTACCGGCGCGGTGACGCCGAGACACGGGACGAGGTCCACCGGGCGCTGAACCGACTGAATCCGGAAACGCAGGACATTGTCGCACGCGCGTTTACGACGTACTTCGAGCTTATCAATCTCGCTGAGGAACGCGAACGGGTCCGCGAAATCCGAGAGGGCAGTCAGGGGGATGTGCTGGCCGACAGCGTCGAGGAAGCCGTCCGGGATCTGGCCGAACGCGGAGCTGACCCGGAGGAGTTCGAGCAGGTACTCGAAGACGTTCTCATCCAGCCGACGTTCACGGCACACCCCACCGAAGCCCGCCGGAAGACGGTGAAAGCGAAGCTCCGGTCGGTCGCCCGTGACATCGAACGACTCGACGAGCGGCGACTCACCGAACGCGAACAGAAGCGCATCGAGCGGAACCTCGACGCCGAGGTGACGAGCCTCTGGCAGACGCCACAGGTCCGGGACCGCCGCCCGGAGGTCACCGACGAAGCGCTGAACGTCCAGTGGTACCTCGAAAACGTCCTGTTCGACGTTATCGACGAGGTGTACGACGAACTCGAACACACCCTCGAAGACGTGTACGACGAGGACATCGACATCGACACGCTCTACGAGTTCCGCTCGTGGGCCGGCTCCGACCGCGACGGCAACCCGTTTGTCACGACCGACGTGACCGAGGAGACGCTGGAGCGCCAGCGCGAGACTGTACTGCCGCTGTACCGCACCAAGCTCAAGGAACTCTCCGGCGTGCTGAGTCAGGATGCCTCGAACATCGCGACCGACGCGCTGTTCAACGAGCGACTGGACCGTCACAAGTCCAAGCTCCCTGGCGTCGCCAAGGAAGCCGAAGAGCGGTATCCCGACGAGCCCTACCGCCAGAAGCTCCGGCTGATGCGCGAATCCGTCATCCGGGTCAGCGATGTCCGCCAAGGCGGCTACGAGAGCGAGGAAGAACTGCTGACCGACCTCCGCGTCATCGCCGACAGCCTCCGGGAAAATGACGCCGAGGTCATCGCCGAGGCCCACGTCGACCCACTGATCCGCAAGGTCGAGACGTTCGGCTTCACCCTCGCCAGCCTCGACCTGCGCGACCACCGGAAGATGCATACCGACGCCATCGCCGAAGCTGTCGACCGGCAAGGCATCGACTACGCGTCGATGGACGAGGACGAGCGCGTCGAGTTCCTGACCGAGGCCATCCTCCAGGATAACACCGTTATCGACATGGAAGACACCGAGGGTCTCTCGGAGGACGCTACCCGCGTCCTCGACCGCTTCCGTGCGACCGCCGACTGGCAAAACGAGTTCGGCATCGACGCCATCGACACCTACGCTATCTCGTGGTGTGAAGAGCCCAGCCACGCGCTTGAGGTCCTGTTCCTCGCTGACCAGGTCGACATCGTCGACCTGCCCGGCTACTGCGGGTTCGACGTGGTCCCGCTGCTGGAATCGGAGTACGCCCTCTCCGGAGCCCGCCGCATCATGGGCACGCTGTTCGAGAACGAGGCCTACTCCCAGGCGCTGGAAGCCCGGGACAACATTCAGGAGATCATGCTTGGCTACTCCGACTCGAACAAAGAGAACGGCTTCCTCGCCGCCAACTGGTCGCTGTACAACAACCAGAAGCGACTGGCGGACATCACCGACGACTACGACGTGGAGATGCGCCTGTTCCACGGCCGCGGCGGCTCCATCTCCCGCGGCGGCGGCCCGATGAACGACGCCATGCTGGCCCTGCCAAACGAGACGGTGACCGGCCAGATCAAGTTCACCGAGCAGGGCGAGGCCATCGCCGAGAAGTACGCCAACCACGACATCGCCGAGCGGAACCTCGAACAGATGCTCAACGCCCAGATACGGGCGCGGCAAAACGCAATCGAGGAGCCCGTCGAAGAGATTCCCGACGAGTGGGCGGAGGCGATGGAGACAGCGGCCGACGCCGCCCGCGACGAGTATCAGGACCTGCTTGAGACCGACGGCTTCGTCGAGTTCTTCGAGCAGGCGACGCCGATCACCGTCATCGAGAACCTCAATATGGGCTCGCGGCCGGCTTCCCGAAGTGAGGACCGCAGTGTCGAGGACCTCCGTGCCATTCCGTGGGTGTTCTCCTGGACGCAGGCCCGCTGTATCATCCCTGGCTGGTACTCGATCTCGACCGGGCTGGACGCCTATCTGGAAAATGGCGGCGACATGGAAACCTTACAGGAGATGTACGAGAACTGGCCGTTCTTCCGGACGAAACTCGACAACGCGTCGCTGGCGCTCGCCCGAACTGACCTCGGAATCGCCGAGGAGTACGCCGACCTCGCTGACCCCGAACTCCGCGAGCGCATCTACCCGCGTATCGTCGAGGAGTACGAGAACACCGTCGCGAAGGTGCTCGAAATCACCGGGCAGGACGGCCTGCTCTCGCGGGACTGGCTCAAGGAGAACTTGGAGCGCCGGAACCCGTACGTCGACCCACTGAACCTGTTGCAGGTCCGCCTGCTCAAGCAGTCCCACCGGACTGAAACCGAGCGCCGGACTCTGCGGCTGACCGTTCAGGGTATCGCGGCCGGAATGAAAAACACCGGGTGAGCCACTGAACGACGCCGGCCAAGGCGTCGTTGTAACAACTTACTACAAAGGTAGTACCCATCGAAGGATTTACGCGTCTGCCCACGGAGTAGCCGGTATGGCACTCGAAACAGTTCTTCTCGCAGTTGGACCAAACGACGCCGACCGAATCGACGAACTCGCTGACGCCGTGCTTGATATCGCGAGCCCGGCCGATGCGACGGTTATCGTCGCACACGTATTCACCGACGACCAGTACGACGGCGTCGTCAACAGGCTCGAATTCGAATCGACCGGCGAAGCCGACCCCGACGAGGTCGCCGACCGCCACACAACAGTCCGGGAGCTCGTCTCACGGTTTGACGACGCCGGTCTGTCCACACAGGTCCGCGGTGCCGTTGGCAACCACGGCGAGCAGATCGTTAGCCTCGCCGAAGTGACAAACTCGGATCTCGCCGTCGTCGGCGGCCGCAAGCGCTCGCCGACCGGGAAGGCCGTCTTCGGCTCCACAGCACAGGAAGTCATGCTGAACGCGCCGTGTCCGGTCACGTTCGTCCGCGGCGACGAGTAGCGAGGAAGTGTACAACTCCGTTTCAGGGTCGCTTTGCAGGCGTCTATACCGCGATATCGTTCGCCAGCCGCGCATCTCGTATCCCGAATACTACCATAGTACGTACCAGATACACAAATGTTGAAGTCTGAGCAGTCCTGCGAAACGATATGGCACAAGAGATCGTTTGGTACGGGGCTGGGGCTGGAGCGTTTTTCGTGTCAGCTGTTGTCTTCGTGTGGTTCGCTGCAACGAGGGGTAATATCAGGTCCTCGTTCTACTACCTGCCGCCGATACACACCTCAGTCGCGGGAGCGGCATACGTGGCGATGGCACTCATAGCGGGCGGCCAGCTCGGGGACACGGTTAGCATCACGACGCTCAGGTTCGCCGATTGGATCGTCTCGACGCCGATCATCACGTACTATCTCGCACGGCTGGCTGGCGTCGACACACAGACGCGGCGGCTCGCAGTGGCCGCAAACGTGGTGATGATCGGCGTGGGATACGGCTTCGTCAGTATGTCGGGGTCGCTCCGGTGGATTGCCTTCGCCGTGTCCACGGTCGCATTCATCGGGCTACTCTACTTGTATATCAAAACGTTTGCCCGGAAAATTAACGCTGCAACAGCGAGCGTCCGCAGCCTGTTCCAGAGCCTCCGAGACTTGACTGTCGTGACGTGGTCACTCTACCCGGTTGTCTACTTCCTGGGTCCTCTCGGGACGGGGATCATTCAGGCCCCTGACCTGAACTTCCTCGTTGCAGTTCTTGACACCATTGCCAAAGTCGGATTTATGTCGATTCTGCTTGTCAGATACAATTCGGTTGAGACGTTCGTCGACAGCTGGTCCGTAGCTCCCGCCAAGTGACTGACACTGGTACCTCCATGTATATACCAGATACACCGGATTTATCCGAGAAAAATCCCTAAAGAGGCTATATGTCGGCAGTAACCAAGCGGAGCGGCTCGTACGGTCGGACCTTGGGGGTAGGAGCGGTGTTGGTTCTTGTGTTGGCTACGCTGGCGGTGGTGAATGTGTACACCAATCTAGCGCCCGAAATGAGCGGTTCACAGCAGTCGATGCTTCTCTCGGGACTCGTGAGTATACTGTTGATCGTCGCAGTTGCGTTGCTGTTCGTGGCGACGATCATCGGCCGGGAGCGGACCGCAGCCGTAGAGACACTCGCTGCGCAGGCGCGCCAGATTGAGCAGGGAGAGCTTGATGTCGACCTTGCGACGAACCGGACGGACGACGTGGGGGACATATACCGAGCGCTCGCCGTGTTACGCGATTCAGAGCAGCTAGACCGGCAGCATGGGGTCTCTGCGGAAGTCGTCGCACAGTACTGTGAAACGGCTGTCGAAATTTCGAACGGTAACGACGACAGCCGGCTTGAGGAAAACGTAGACGACCCACAACTGGCGGAGTTAGCGATGCGATTCAACGAGATTCTGGACCAACGTAAACGGGACGCAGAGATCGATTCCCGATAAAGCATCTTATCGTTGAACTGTTACCAGCAGATTTGCCGGCGGCAATTGGCCGCGAGAGTCACGAAAGTCAATGACAGACAAGCCTGACGAAGACGCGTTCGAACCGAACCGTGTGAGAATCTCTGGGGAGACCGAAGCGGACATGGTGGCGCTGTCACTCAGTCTCGACTCCGATACGATTACCATCGACACGCGGACCGGCACAGTGTCGAGCGAACAACTGACGCTCCCGTATGACCGCCTAGAGTCAGTCCACATCGTCCGCGAGGGAACATACACTGTGGTCTTCGAGACGGACCGGTGTGAGTACGCGGTCACAAACCTCGCTGCCGACCGGGCAGCCGTACGGGAGCTCGTCGATTACGCCCGGCAACAGGGTGGACTCAGAACCGAGCGAGAGTCGAGCGACTCGACAGCGGAGTCACAGGCTACAGATGCACCAACAGAGCGGGACGACGGAGAGACAGAACAGGAAGCGGCACCGAAGACGGAACTCGACGAGTGGACCTGGGGAGAGACGTCCGGGACCGACTGACCGTCTCAATCACGGCGGCAGTCCGTGAACTGTCGGCCGGACGTTACTCCACCAGCGCAGCTTCCAGCAGTTCGAGCGGATGTCGGATCTCGTAGCCGCTGCCGTGTTCCATCTGCATCGCGCAGGTCGGGCACTCGGTCATGCCGGTTTCGCCTTCGGCGTGTTCCATGTGCTCGAACATCTCCTCGCCGATCTCCATCGACTTCTCGTATTTCTCCTCTTTCCAGCCGTAGGTCCCCGAGATGCCGGAACAGGAGTCACCCACGTCCTTGACCTCAGCGCCGTCGAGGTCGCGGAACAGTTCGACGGCCTGGCGGTCTAGTCCTTGATTGCGCGAGTGACACGGGGCGTGGTAGGCGAACTCCTCGGCGAGGTCGCCGTCCACGTCGGCCGCCTGCACTTCGCCCTTGAGGTCTTCGTGAATGCGGAGGTACTCGACGGCCTCGAAGGTGTTCTCGGCGACCTTGTCGATGCCGTCGATGTCGAACAGTTCGGGGTACTCCTGTCGGAGCGCCATCGAACACGAGGTACAGGAGGCAATGGCGTGGTATCCCTCGTCGACGAGTTCGGACATCGACGAGACGTTCGTCTCGGCGTGGCGGCGGGCGTCGTCGAGCATCCCGTTGGCGAACATCGGCGTCCCGGAACACTTCTGTTCGGGCGCGACGACCTCGTAGCCGAACTCCTCGTACACGCGGACCATCGCCTTGCCGACCTCCGGCGTGTTGTAGTTGGAGTAACAGCCGTGGAAGTACGCCACTTTCTTGTCGGCGTCCTCGGGGAGCCCGCGACGTTTGCGGGCTGCCTTCGCGTTCTCTCGCGACTGGACCTGACCGCCACGGTCGGCCCACCACTCGCGGAAGGTCTGTTTTGCGAATTCTGGGAAATCACGCTCGCTGGTGACGCCGAGCGTCTTCTCCATGACCCAGCGGGCCGGCCCGAAGTTCATGGCGAAGTTCGCCAGCCGCGGGACCTTGCTCGCGAAGAACGCGGAGGTGCGGTAGTTCGCGAGGATGCGGTTCCGGATGTACTCGACGGAGAGCTTGTCCATCTGCTCGCTGACGTACTCCCCGCGAGCGGTGTTGTGCATCTGGCTGAGCGGGACGCCCGATGGGCAGGCGTTGTCACAGCGCATGCAGTTCGAGCAGTCCATCACCGAGTCGTCGATCTCGTGGTCGTCGTCGGACTGCTTGAGCCGCCACTGCTCGGGGCCCTGAAACTTTGGGCCGGGGAAGTCGTCGTCGACCTCCGCGACGGGGCAGTTCGTGTCGCAGGTCGAGCATTTGAAACAGGAGTCCGCGCCGGGCCGGAGGTCGAAGTCGTCGCTGTCGGGGAAGACATCAACTGGTTCGAACTCCTCGCCTGTGTTCGGTGCTACCGGGTCAAACTCTGTCTCTGGTGGGGTTTCAGCGTCACTCATCGTGCTTCCTGTGCGGCGCGCTGGCCCGCCGCGTAGCCTGTTGCGATCGAGACCCCGCTACCGGATTTCTCAGCGGCGAAATCATAGCCGCCCAGTACGGAGCCGGCAGCGCGCAGGTTCTCGAACTCGCTGTGCTCGCTCGCATCGAGGGGTCGAAGGTCGTCGTCGGTCGCCACGCCGTAGCGGGCGAACTCGTGGTCGCCGAACAGTTCACCCTCGAACCAGTCATAGCGGTCCGCGGCGTGGGGGATGTGGCAGTCAAACACCGGTTCGTACACGCCCTCGCGGTCGGATTCGACGCCCTTGCCGACGAAGCCACCGGTCGCGAGAACGTACTGGTCGGCGCTGTTGGGTATCTTCGCGCCGTTCTTCTCGATGAATACCTTCTCGATACGGTCCTCGCCGTCGAAATCGACGACTGGATTGCCGGTCTCGATGCTGGCCCCGGCCTCGTCCAGTGCCGAGAACAGCGCGTCCTCCAGTCGGAGGCCGGGTAGCGACGGCGGCCCCATCGGGACCTCGAACACGTCGACGCCGAGGTGGTCGCCCAGTGCATCACGGATCGCACCGGGGTTGTCGTCGCCGAGAATCGCCGGGAAGCCGACCCGCTCTTCGTCCTCCAGCAACGGGTTCACGCGCTGGGCGAGCGCCTCGCGGGCCGGGACCATTCGCCCGCGAACTGCCACCTCGCTGTTGGTGTCGAGCAGTTTTGCGTACCGCGTGACCTTCGCGTCCGCGCGCAGGTCGCCCGGGAACCGGATGGTCTCGCCGCGGACATCGAATGGCACGCCCGTTGCGTCGAGATGGGCAGCGACGTGGGGCGCGTCGAAGTCGACCATTTCTTCGATGCCGACCAGCAGCGTGTCGCGGGTGTCGCTGGCGAGACCGGCGCTGGCTCCGGCCGGGTAGCGGGCAGTCGGTTTGATACTTCCGCCGTGGGTCGGCAGGAGTGCGTTCGTGTCCGTGTGCTCACCTTCGTAGGTCGGGACCGCATCGTCGAACAGCGATAGTGCGTCCCGGACCGTCTGGACGCCGACCTTTCGGTAGGGATGTGCCTCCGGCAGTGACGGGATCGCCTCGTACGGGTCGGTTAGCGGGCCGTCGCCGTCCGGTGTGTAGCCGAGCACGTCTACCAGACCCGACGCCTGTCGGAGCGTGCTCTGTTTATACGAAACCAGTCGCACGTCGGCTCCCTCGCGGGCGGCCGCCAGTGCGCTGGTCAGCCCGCCGAGGCCGCCGCCGATGACGAGTACCTCCGACTCAATAGCCATTTGTCCCTCCGTCGGCGGCCACGTCTGCGCTATCCACGCTGCCGCCTGTTTGTCCGCGGCCCGAATCGAACGCCGAGAAGTCGACCGGCTCGCCGTCCGCCGGGTCCTGGTCGCGGTTCTGCGTGGTAGCGTGCAGTGCGTAGTTCAGGGCTGCCTGAGAGAGCTGTTCACCCCAGAGGGCGTGTCGCTGCCCCTTCCAGCGTTCCTGAAGCAGTTCGTCCCAGGCCTCCCGGACAACTGGCTCGTCGTACTCCGAGTGGAGTTCACTCGCCATCCGGTGCGAGCAGAAGCCGCCCTGACAGTTGCCCATCGACGCACGGGTCCGGATGCGGACAGCGTTGAGGTCCGAGCCCGAGCCCCCGATAGCGTCTTGAATTTCGGCGCGGGTAACGCCTTCACACGCACAGACTGTCGGGTTCGGCCCGTCGGTCTTGAGCACGTCATCAGCCCGGGAGCCGAGCCGTTCGACGCTCCGACGACCGATCGGCGACCGGAGCCCGAACTCGTCCATGTAATCCCGTAGCACAGAGAAGTCCTCGCTGCCCGGGAGCGGCTCGTCGGCGGTCCGACAGTCAGCGTCGATGCCGAACTTCCCACAGACGTGGTCAGCGATCTGCTCACCCATCATTCGGTAGGTGGTGAATTTCCCGCCGACGATGCTGGTCATGCCGGGCAGGTCGTCGCGCTCGTCGTGGTCGAGCAGGAAGAAGTCCCGCGTGATGTCGGTCGGGTCGTCGCTACCGACATCCGGCGGTTCATACAGCGGACGGACGCCCCAGAACGAGCGGATGGTCCGGGCCTCATCGAGCATCGGAATCAGCTCCGAGAGAGTGTCGATCATCATGTCGACTTCCCACTGCTCTTCGGGGTAGTCCTCGGGGTCCTCGACCTCTTCGTCGGTCGTGCCAAGAATCGCGGTCGTCTCGTGGGGCACGACGATGTCGGCGTCGCCCTTGGGCCGACAGCGGTTGATGACGGTGTCGACCTGACGGATGTTCATGATGGTCATGACGCCCTTGGATGGGCGGACCTCGATGTCCAATCCGGCCATGTCGCCGATGCGACCGGCCCAAGCTCCTGTCGCGTTCACGACGTAGTCGGCCCGGATCTGCTCGGTCCCGCCTTCAGTGCCATGAACTCGCTTCCCGGGGCCAGAGTCGTGTTCGACCTCGATACCGACGACCTCGCCGCTCTCGACGAGGAGGTCAGTGACTTTGGTGTGTGTCTCGATGCGTGCGCCGTGCTCCTGTGCGCTCGCGGCGTTCGCGACGACCAGCCGGAACGGGTCGATAGCGCCGTCAGGGACGCTGATTGCCTTGTCGATGTCCTTGGCAAGATGTGGCTCCATCGCGCGGGCTTCCTCGCCGGAGACGACTTCGGCGGGAATGCCGCATTCCTCACAGCCGTTGAGCTTCTTCTGGAAGTACTCCTCGGAGTCCTCAGGTCGCTTGACGAACAGGCCACCGGTCATTTCGACACAGTGGCTTGCGATATCTCGCAGAACTCGATTTTCCTCGATACACTCGGTCGCACTGGCCTGGTCCGAAACGGCGTACCGCCCGCCACTATGGAGCAGCCCATGCATTCGACCGGTGGTCCCGTGGGTCAGATTCCCCTGTTCTACGAGGGTTACGTCGAGCCCGCGCATCGCGAGGTCCCGCGCGATGCCCGCCCCAGTCGAGCCGCCACCGATGACGGCGATGTGTGGTGTCGGTCCCATCTATCTTTCCGTGATTTTGGAGCGCACACACTTCACTTTACCGTTGCTGGTGCTTGGGTAGTAAATTTTCTATGTAATCATGAGGAATACCGACGAACTGTACTGTCAATTGTAAACGCCTGACATGGAATGTTTCGACTGACAGTTGTCCGAGTGATCGTACACAACTACTCGAATGTGGAAAATAAAATCGAATATTAAAATTCTGGAGCTATAATGACGGGCTCTGGCAGTATTTTACCCCCTCAAACTTTAATTATCACCGCTACCCACCCAACAGTAACTATTATATATTTTGATAGTTGATTATCCCCGAGACCGTGTTGGCCGTTTGGCCAACGGGAGTGACAATGAGTAAATGGAACCCACTTGATTCAGAAGACGGCCCGCCTGACGGGGAACGCACCGACGGTGGCGTCACAGAGGGGCGGGATGGAAGCGAGTCAGAGCGTGGACGGCCGTCAACAGAAGCCCTCCAAGAAGAACAAGCGGCCGGGGAAACGGAACCCGACCCCGAACGGGCGGAACTGAAAGCACAGTGTGAGCAACTGGCGGCGGAACTCGAACAGGAGCGGGCAGACCGCCGGGCGCTCGAAACCGCTGTCGACCACCTCGCCACTGTTGCCAGAGAAAACGCCGACGGCGACCTCACCGTGAAACCGGGAGAGCCGCCGATTGAGACGGCTGCACCGCTGTATGAGGCATACGATGAACTGCTCCGGGAGTGGACAGACACCGTCGACCGGATGGCATCGTTCAGCGAGCAGGTGACCGCCGCAACGGAACAGGTCGACACCCGCCTCGGGTCAGTCAAATCAGCTAGCCGGGACGTGAGCGGTGCTGTCGGAGAGATTTCTACCGGTTCGGACGAACAACGCGACGAGATACAGTCGATCTCCGACGAGATGCGGAACCTCTCGGCGACGATTGAGGAGATAGCGAGCGCCGCAAACGAGGTCGCGGACACGTCAGGCAAAGCCAGCGTTCGAGGCGAATCCGCACTGGAGTCGGCATCCTCGGCAATGACGACGCTTGACCAGCTGACCGACAACGCCGAAGCGACCGTCGACAAGGTCGAACAGCTGAACGACCTGCTGTCGGACATCGAGGAGATTGTTGATTTCATCACGGACGTCGCGGACCAGACCAACATGCTGGCGCTGAACGCCAACATCGAAGCGGCCCGAGCAGGGGAATCCGGCGACGGATTCGCTGTTGTAGCCGAGGAGGTCAAATCGCTCGCAACCGAGACAAAGGAAGCGACCGACGAGATTGCGACCTCCATCCAAGAAGTTCACGAACAGGCTGACGCAACGGTTTCGGAGATGCACGACACTCGAGACAGTGTCGAAGATACCCGCTCGTCAGTCGCCAGCGCACTCGACGAACTGGATGCCGTCGTTTCGATGGTCGAAGAGGTCGATTCGAGCGTACAGGAAATCGATGATGCGACGGATACGCAGGCCGATTCCACACAGGAAGTCGTGTCGATGGTCGACGATGTCGAGGGGATAAGCGCCCGGACGGCCGAAGAAGCGGCCGTCGCCGCTGACGCCGCAGCGGACCAGACGACGGAACTCGCAGAGGTCTCGACGCGTGTCTCGACGCTCACTGAGCGAGCCGAGTCACTGGATGCATCACTCGATTCCTTTGAACTGGCGACCGGTGCGGCGGCGGCCAACACAAACGGGACCGTCGTCGAGTTCTGGCACGCAATGGGCGGTGAGAAAGCGTTACTGCTGGAAGAGCTCGTTCGCGAGTTCGAATCACAGACTGACGGCATCAGCCTCGCACTGCGGTCGAAAGGGAGCTACCGCGGGACGCTCGATGCGACGCTAAACGCCGCTGAAAACGGTAATCCACCGGCAATCGCACAGATATTTGAGATCGGCACCACGCGTGCGCGCGACAGTGGATATTTTAGACCTGTCGAGGAACTCCTCCCGACAGCCCACATCGACTCGCTGCTCGACCCGGTGACGAACTACTACCGGTTCGACGGGACGCTCCACTCGCTCCCGTTCAACGCGTCGAACCCGGTGATGGCGTACAACCGCGATGCGTTCAAACAGGCTGGACTTGACCCTGATTCGCCGCCAGAAACTCTCGCTGACGTTCGGAGCGCGGCTGAGACGCTCGTCGACAGGGGTGGCGTGGATGCTGGGATCACGTTTGCGAACTACTCATGGTTCGTCGAGCAGTGGTTTGCCGAGGCCGACCAACTCCTCGTAGACAAGAACAACGGGCGGTCCGGGGCACCGACAGAGAGCTATCTCGATGGCGAGTTCGCCCACAACTTATTCGACTGGTGGCAGGGCCTCGAAGCGGACGGCCTGTACCACGACCCCGGTATTGAGGCCAGAGGCGCGGCTCGCACCCATTTCGCTGAGGAGAACGCCGCGATGCTGATCGGCTCGACATCGTCGCTGAACAGTATCGAAAGCAGCGCCGACTTCGATGTCGGGACCGGCCGATTCCCCGTCCTTGACGACCGGACCGGCGTACTCGTCGGCGGCGCATCGCTCTGGGTCGGTGACGAAGTTTCCGAGGGGGTTCACGAGGCTGTGGGTGAATTCCTCACCTGGCTCACTGAACCCGCTCAACAGCGTCGGTGGCATCAGGAAACCGGCTACTTCCCAGTGCACGCGGATGCGATTCCACAGCTCCGGTCGGCGGACTGGTTCGAACAGAACCCACACTACAGGACGGCGTTCGACCAGCTCACGGAGACACGTGACACCACGGCGACGCGGGGCGCGCAGATAGGCCCGTTCGACACAGTGCGAACGATCATCGAAGACGCCGCCGACAGTATGGACGGACCCGATTCGGTCCCGTCCGCGCTCAAGCGACTCGACACACAGGTCACAAAACAGCTTGAACGGTACGATTCCGGCCGGTAGCACCGTCATATTCTTTCTTTACTCGCCAAACATCACCATTAGTAATCTTTATAATGGTTCACTATGTTGTTTACTGGCAAGGTGGTAGCTTTCATAAATAAGCTACCTCCACCACGGAGAACACAACAATGGCAGACACATACGTTGGCGCGATCGATCAGGGAACGACCGGTACCCGCTTCATGGTGTTCGACCACAGCGGCCAGGTCGTTGCGAATGCCTACGAGAAGCACGAACAGATTTACCCGGAGCCCGGCTGGGTTGAGCACGACCCCGTCGAAATCTGGGAAAACACGCAGGAAGTCGTGACGAAGGGGCTGGCGGATGCAGGTGTCGGTGCCGAACAGCTCGAAGCGCTTGGCATCACGAACCAGCGTGAGACGACGATCGTCTGGGACAAGGAGACCGGCAAACCGGTCCACAACGCGCTGGTCTGGCAGGACCGCCGAACCACCGACCGCGTCGAGGAAATTCAGGAAGAGGACAAAGTCGAATGGATCCGGGGGAAGACCGGGCTGGAATGTGACGCCTACTTCTCGGCGACCAAGACCGAATGGATCCTCGACAACGCGGAACCACTCAAGATGCAGAGCTCGCGCGGCGCTGACCTCCGTGAGCGAGCCGAAGACGGTGAACTCCTGATGGGGACCATCGACGCGTGGCTCATCTACAAGCTCACCGGCAACCACATCACGGATGTCTCGAACGCATCGCGGACGATGCTGTACAACATCCACGACATGGAGTGGGACGATGAACTCCTCGAAGAGTTCGGCGTTCCGGAGTCCATGGTTCCGGAAGTCCGCCCGTCCTCCGACGAGAGTCTGTACGGGCACACCGACGCGGACGGCTTCCTCAAAGAGGAAGTCCCCGTTGCGGGCGCGCTGGGCGACCAGCAGGCCGCGCTGTTCGGCCAGACCTGCTTCGACAAGGGTGATGCGAAGAACACCTACGGCACCGGCGCGTTCTACCTGATGAACACTGGCTCCGAAGCAGTCGCCTCGGATAACGGCCTGCTGACGACCGTCGGCTTCCAGATGTCCGGTGAGCCCGTCCAGTACGCGCTGGAAGGCTCCATCTTCATCGCCGGCGCGGCCATCGAATGGCTCGAGGACGTCGACCTCATCAACAACGCCGCCCAGACAGCAGAACTGGCCCGCTCGGTTGAATCAACCGACGGTGTCTACATGGTGCCGGCCTTCACGGGTCTCGGCGCTCCGCACTGGGACGGCCGCGCCCGCGGGACGATTGTCGGAATGACCCGCGGAACGCGAAAAGAGCACATCGTGCGTGCGACCCTGGAATCCATCGCGTACCAGACCCGCGACCTCGCGGAAGCGATGGAGGAAGACTCCGGTGTCGAGATGACGACGCTGCGAGTCGACGGTGGTGCAGTCAAGAACAACTTCCTCTGTCAGCTCCAGTCCGACATCATCCAGACGGACATCGCTCGACCACAGGTTGACGAGACCACTGCCCTCGGGTCGGCATACGCAGCCGGCCTCGCCGTCGGGTACTGGGACACCGTCGACGAACTTCGGGACAACTGGCAGGTCGACGAGGAGTTCTCGCCGGAGATGGACGCTGGAAAGGCAGACAAGATGTACGCCCGCTGGGACGACGCCGTCGACCGTTCCCGTGACTGGGCACAGGAGGAATAACAGATGGCAATCGCATTCGGACTCACGGCGGTTGATATGCTCGTCCTTGCCATCGCGGCGTTCGCGGGTGGCGCGTTCGGGGCCTCTATCGGTGCACTCCCGGCGTTCTGTTTCACCGGCTTCATGGTGCTTATCGGAGAGGCCGGCAACGTTGTCTCCGAGTCATTCGTCGGCGGTTCGCCTGATGTCATTGCAGGTGCCGCCGGTGGCTACGGCGCTGGCATCGTCGGTCCACTGGCCTTCGGTCCTGTGTTCGGGCCGCACGTCGCCTTCGCCGGTGGTGTGGCAGCAGCAGCGTACGCTGCGAAGTACGACGGTATGTACGAGCCGGACGACGGTGACTACCACCCAGCGAAGGACATCGCCTACGCCCTCGGTACTCGACCGGATGTCCTTGCTGTCGGTGGGGTCTTCGGTATCCTGGGTATGGCAATCCGGCAGACGTCCGGTGGACTCGGGATTCCGATTGACCCGCCTGCAGCAGGTGTCATCCTGACGGCTGTTATCGCCCGTCTGGTCTTCGGGTACCCGGTTATCGGACGTGTCCGCGGCAGCAGCCTGCTGGATATGTCGCCATTCGAGAGCGGCAAGATGCGGTCGAGTAGCAGTGAAGAAGTCGCAACGGATGGTGGAATGGCCGCCGAACGACCGGCTGTCGAACCGTGGCTCCCACACCAGTACAAGTGGACGCACGTCGCAATGCTCGGGCTCATTACCGGCATCCTTGGTGCGTACATCTTCGCGAAAACGGGGAGTCTCTTCCTCCCGTTCGGTATCTCAGCAGCGAGCCTGCTGTTCCTGAACCTCGGCGTGGAGAAATTCCCGGTTACGCACCACATGACGCTCCCGGCAACGTTCGTCGCCAGTATGGCGATGACGGACGGAGCGAGTGTCTTAGTCGCACTTGTGCTCGGTGCAGCCTTCGGTATCCTGGGTGCGCTGCTCGGTGAGGTCTACCAGCGTATCTTCTACGCCCACTCAGATACGCACTTCGACCCGCCAGCCGCGTCGATCATCACGACGACCCTCATCCTGGGCATTCTGGCACTGGCTGGAGTGTTCACGACCTCCGCAGCTATCCCCCTGCCGTAAGAACTCATACGGCTTTTTATTTACAGGTCCAATCGAATATACACACGATCTAATTTCCAAGCATGGACATTGAAGCGAGAATCAAGCGTCGACAACGCCGGAACGGTGAGCCACGCCTCATTCAGGATTACGAGTCTATCTCACCGGTCGTCCACATAGAGGAGCCGGCCGACCGCGGGCCGGTCCTCGAACGGCTCCTCGACCACCTCGATCCAGTGTTCGATGGGCAGCTTCCGCCGAACGCGTACGTGTACGGCCCCTGCGGTTCAGGGAAGTCCGCGGTTATCACGGCGCTGTTCGCCAACTTAGAACAGCTCCCGACGGAGCAACAGGCGATTATCCACACAACGACCCGTGCACAGCCACCGACCTCTCCGTCGTTCGTCTACGTGAACGCCCGAGAGACCGCAAGCGAGTTCGCGTTCTACCACGCGGTTCTGGACGCACTCGTTGACGACTCGGTGCCGGAGCATGGGATCGGGACGGAGACGCTCAAGTCACGGCTCCACGACCTGGTCCGAGGGCAACGCACAGGCATCGTCATTGCTGTCGACCACATCGGCGAACCGGAGAGCATCCAGGCCCCGGCCCTCGTTGACCTGTTTGCTGGCTTACCGAGCAACGTTAGCTGGCTCGCTATCGGTCGCGATGACCCGTCGACAACTGAACTGACGCGGTACACCGCCGAGTCGATCAGTATCGACCGCTACCAGCGTCAGATGCTCGTCGACGTGTTGATGACCAGAACCTCGAACGGGCTGGCCCAGCAGGGACTTGATCACGGTCAGGCGAGACATATCGCTGACTGGGCCGACGGCAACGCCCACGATGCCCTTGCCGCTTTGTTTATCGCTGCAGAACTGGCCGAGGAACGGGGCCAGGACCGGATCACACAGGCCAACGTCGACGCGGCCATCGCGGAGGTGCCCGACCCCTGTGTTTCGTTAGGCGTTGTTCTCTCTCTGCCGACAAACCGACAGACCGTTCTCAGGGAACTCATCGACCTAGAGGAGAGCGAACGCTCCTCGGTAACGGCGACGACGGAGGCGATTGCCTCGGCACAGTCAGTCGATCTCTCTGCCGGGACCGTCAAACGGTTCCTCTACGAAATGGCTGAATCCGGCGTCGTTGACCGCGTCGAAGCGACGGTCACTAATGGTCAGGGACGCCCACCGAGCCGCGTCGAACCGCGGTTCCCGCCGACTGCGTTCCGACGGCTGTACGACTTGCAGCAGTAGCCCAACGGTTCGCGGTCAGGTCGACGCTCTTTAAACGCGCTGTGACGGGTCGCCTGTGCCGCCAGTCAGTGCGGACGCCAGTGCACCACGAACCACGACATCGTCGCCAAACTGCGTTAACTGGATATCCGGAATGTTCGACATCACCATGTCATCGAGCCGCTCCCGGATCGGATTTAGCACCTGCTCGGGGTTGTTGAGTGCAACGGCCCCACCGACGTAGACAACGAGAGGTGCATACGCGTGAACGATGTTCGCGACGCCGATAGCGTTCCAGTGACAGATCTGGTCGAGAACGTGAGACGCGAACTCATCTTCACCAGCATACTCGAAGATATCTGCCGCCGAAAACTCCTCAGTCTCGATTGGGAGCGCCGTCTCGACGGGGTCCTCTCGGTGCAGTTGTGTGGCATACCGGGGAATGTTCTCGCCCGAGCAATATGCCTCCCAGTGGCCGTCGTGCCCACAGCCACAGGTCATGAAACCGTGCGGATCGATGGTCAGATGCCCGACTTCGCCGGCGTTGCCGTCCCAGCCTGACAGGATGTTCCCGTCAACGGCGACCCCAGCGCCGACTCCGGATGAGATAGTGAGATACACCATGTCATCGGGGCTCCGGTCCGAGTAGAACCGTTCGCCGATGACGCCGGCGTTGGCGTCGTTGTGTAGCGACACTCGCTCGCTGCCGATGAGGTTTTCGACCGGCCCAGTCAGCGGAATCCGGTCGATGGTGTCTGGAAGGTTCGCTGGGTTTTCGACGACACCTTCGGCCAGATCCATCGGGCCGAAGGATCCGATACCGGCGGCAACCACGTCTGTGGGGGCGATGTCGGCGGCGTCACAGGCCTGCCGGATCGCGTCGAGGACCGCCTCCGTGACCGCAATGCCCGCCGGTCCACGTGGTGTTTCAGTTTTGTGTGACGAGACTATCGAGCCCGTCTCGTCACCGATAACAGCGCGAATATGTGTCGCTCCGAGGTCGACCCCTGCGTAAGCGCCCATGCTGGTCGAAGGGTTGCCCCACCGATACTTAACTACACAGATTCTACTGCGGTCAGTAGTCTCGCTCCCTGCCTGAGATGTCCTCTCGTCCAACGGACTCCTCGTAGACGACGCCGCGCTCGGAGTCTAGTGTAACAGTCGACCCGTCGGAGACAGCATCAGGCAGGTCCGCGTTCGATATCATCGGAATCGAAAGCTCGCGGGCGACGATAGCTGCGTAGCTCGTGACGCCCTCGTGGCCGTCGATGATGCCACCGATGCGGCTGGTGTCGCCAACGAACTCGCCGTCGAACCCTTCTGGAACCGCCAGTATCGCCCCCTCGGGGACGTTCGAGAGGTCGCCTGGCGACTCCCGGGGCGGGGCCGTCGAAATCCGATGGACGGGGCCAGTCACTAGGCCATCAACAATGGACCGACCGCTCGCGACCGTTTCGGCCGCAACGTGGACTTTCAGCATATTCGCCGTATTCATTCCCTCCAGTTCGGTCATCATCCCAGAGAGGACGACGACCGTGTCACCGCTGTCTGCGGCCTCGGTGTCGAGGGCTGCCTGCACTGCCGTCTGGATGACGGCATCAGCGCCCTCGGTAGTGTACTCGGTCGTTACGGGTGTGATACCCCACGAGAGCGCGAGCTTTCGGCGGACGCGCTCGCTCGGTGTCGACGCGACGATGGGAATCGACGGCCGGTATTTCGCCGATTTCAGGGCAGTGTAGCCGGACTCGGACGCGGCGACAATCGCCGACGCCCCGATGTCGCGGGCGAGGAACCGACCCGAGCGTGCGAGCGCGTCTGTTCGGGTATCCCCGGCGTTTGGCACGCGCTGTTCGCGGGATTCGGCGTACTCTTCGCTGCCCTCGACATCGCGGATAATCCGGTCCATCGTCTCGACGACACGGGCCGGGTGGTCACCGATCGCCGTCTCACCAGAGAGCATCACTGCATCGGTACCGTCCAGAACTGCGTTTGCCACGTCTGAGGCCTCCGCGCGGGTCGGCCGCCGGGAGTGGACCATCGAGTCAAGCATCTCGGTGGCCGTGATGACCGGGACGCCGGCCTCGTGACACCGGCGGATGATGCGCTTTTGAATGATAGGGACATCCTCAAGGGGGCACTCCACGCCGAGGTCACCGCGGGCGACCATCACGCCATAGGCCTCGTCGATGATCGAGTCGAGGTTTTCGACGGCACCGGCCCGTTCAATCTTGGCGATGATCGGAATGTCGACACCGCGCTCTTCGAGTGCCTGGCTGATCTCGTAGATATCCTCGCCGTCACGGACAAACGAGGCGGCCACGAAATCAGGCTCCTTCTCGGCGGCCACGTCGAGTTCTTGTTCGTCGTTTTCCGTAATCGTCGGCAGGTCGAGTTCGACGCCGGGAACGTTGACGCCTTTGCGGGCGGCCAGTTCGCCGCCGTTCTCGACGGTCGCAAACACTGTCTCGTCCTCGACACGTTCGACGGTCGTCTCGATTCGGCCGTCATCGAGTAACACCCGGTCGCCCGGCTCGACTGCCGTAATCGACTGCGAAAGCCCGACCTCTTCTGGCGTCGCGTCGTCACCGACGACGTACCGGATGGTAGACCCCTCCGTGAGCTGAATCGGTTCGTCGATCTCCGCGGTCCGGACTTCCGGCCCAGGCATATCGAGCATGGCCGCGACCGGTTCCTCGACTGCCTCGTCCACCTGCCGGATGCGATCGATCATTTCACGGCGGTGTTCCGGCGAGCCGTGGCTCGCGTTCAGTCTGGCAACGGACATACCGGCTTTTGCGAGTGACGCGATGTCGTCGACCGAGTCCGACGCAGGACCGAGAGTACAGACGATCTTTGCGCTACGCATTGTGACCTCCGCATCCGGGGAGCCACAGTTTACAGCGTTCATAGTTAATCATACCCTGCCGTTCCCCGCGAAGGGATAAGAAGCTTGCTGGACGCCGTAGCTACCGCGAAATCGCTTCCGTATCACCGCTGAGAATAGAACGGATTTCGTCTGGCGATACGACAGCAATATCGCCTGGTATCGTCCGTTTGAGTGCGGCCGTCGCGGCACCCCAAGCAAGCCCGTCTGCAACGGTGCCACCGGAGAGGTACTGCGAGAGGAAACCACCGACAAAGGAGTCGCCGGTCCCAACCGGGTGCGCATCGGTCGACTCGAACGTCGGTTGCTCCGTTACAGTCCCATCAGCAAGCGCGAGCGCCCCATCGCTACCACGGGTGATCACTGTCGCTTCGAACCCGTACTCGGCGGCGAGGTCCCGAGCGATCGTTTCGGCGTCGCCGGTCCGGTCCAACACGACGTTCGCATCGCGTTCGGCAACAACGAGCAGGTCGACAGACGGGAATAGCTCTGTCAGAACTGAACGGGCTTCCGCCGGCGTCCAGAGCTTCGAGCGGTAGTTCAGGTCGAAGCTCGTCGTCGTGCCCGCGTCTTGTGCGAGCGAAAGGAGGTCAGCAGTGGTCGATTCGAGCGTCTCCGAGAGCGCCGGTGTGATCCCCGAGGTATGGAACCCCGCGGCGTCTGCGATGGCCTCCGTGGGAAGCTCAGCTGGTGTGGCGGTTGTGACACTGGCGTTTTGGCGATCGTAAATAACGTCGTTGCCCCGTGGTGGGCTGCCCTGTTCTAGATAGTATGTTCCCTGTCGGGCGCTGTCGGAGTCGTCCCAGGCAACATCGACCGACACGCCGTGGTGCTTGAGTTCACCCGTGACTCGGCGACCGACCGGTGAATCGGGGAGTTTCGACGCCCACATCGCGTCGACTCCAAGCCGTTGCGCAGCAACTGCGACGTTCGACTCCGCGCCAGCCGCCCTGACGGCGTACTGGTCTGCAGTCTCCAGTCGCTCGTCGCCAGGTGGCGATAACCGCAACATCGTCTCACCGAACGTAACTAACTCCGTCATATCCACCGTTGCTCACTGGCTTAGTATAAATCCCGGAGAACCAGTCGTCTGACGGCGGTGGTAATCACCTCTTACTATATTATAGACAGTTACTTCGTAGTTTTAATTGGTGAGTACCGCCAGCATTAGTTTCATCGTGTTCAGATAAGCTGATTCCATGCGAAGCTGAACGATCTGATCCAATCATCGGCTGTTTCCGCTTCGGCGTTGCTGAAACAGTTTGAGAAACAGACAGTTCGTCGTTTTATTTCTCTGAAGACACGTTCAACAGCATTCCGATTTCCATGTTTTTCGTATCTGAAATCGAAGCCATGTCGTTGACACACAGCTTGTAACGATCTGGAGCCATCGACGAGAAACACGGCGTCGTCGACGTCGTGTTTCTCAGAGAGTTCGGTGAGAAATGCATGGGCGAGAACCTTTGTTGTAGTTGGTCTAAGCTTCGTATGAAGCAATTTGTTCGTTTGTGGATCGACAGCGGCGTACAGCCAATATCTCTCACCGTTGAGTTGGATCACAGTTTCGTCAACCGCAACGTGATCCGGTGACTGTCCATCTTTGGGCTGTAAATCTGCTTTGTGAACCCAATTATAGACAGTTGATCGAGCGCGTTGGACACCGAATATTTCAAGAACCGAGACAGTATTCGAAAGTGATAGTCCAGCCAAATGCAGCTGAATACTCAGCTTCATCAGCAGTCGCGGTGTCGCTTCTCGCTCCACAAAATCTAAGTCGATTTGGTCGATACTACCGCCGAGGCCGGCGTTTTTGGGCATAGACACTTCAAAATCGCCGTGCCTCACTCTTCAATCCTTATCTGAACACTACGACCTCGACAGCCCGTCACACCGGACAGGAACGTTTTAATCGCCGGACCGGTCACACATCCGTATGGATACCGCCGAGCGACTCGATCTGGTGACGCGACACACCACAGAGGTCGTCACCGAGGACGAACTGCGGACGCTGTTCGAGGAGAGCGACCCGTCGGCGTACATCGGCTACGCGCCGACCGGCGAGATGCACATCGGCCACTTCACGACGATGCGAAAGCTCGCTGACTTCCTGCGGGCCGGCGTCGACGTGACGGTTCTCATCGCGGACCTGCATGCTCACCTCGACGACAACAAATCGCCTTTCGATCTGCTGGATGCCCGTTCGGCCTACTACGAGACGGCCATCGAGGGCATGATTGAAGCGGCCGGCGCGGACCCCGAGGACGTGACCTTCGTCCGCGGGACCGACTTCCAGCTCGACGAAGAGTACACGCTGGAGATGTACCGGATGGCCGCTGAGACGACCATCTCTCGTACGCAGCGCGCGGCCAGCGAGGTCGTCCGCGAATCTGAGAGCCCGAACCTCGGCGGACTCATCTACCCGCTGATGCAGACGCTTGACGTGAAGGCGCTGGACGCCGACATCGCCTACGGCGGCGTCGACCAGCGCGGCATCTACATGCTCTCGCGCGAAATCCTCCCGGATCACGGCGGCGAGTCGCCGATCTGTCTGTTCGCGCCGCTGCTGTCGGGCCTGTCCGGCGGCAAGATGAGCGCCTCGGACGAAGCGTCGAAGGTCAACCTCACCGACAGCCCCGATGAGGTCGACGAGAAAATCAACCAGGCGTACTGCCCGGCCGGCGAGGTCGAGGAGAACGGCGTGCTGGAGTACCTCCAGCACCTCGTCTTTCCGGTGCTGGACGTTCGCGGCGATTCGTTCGTCGTCGAGCGCCCGGAGGAGTACGGCGGCGACCTGACCTACGAGAGCTACGACGAGGTCGAATCGGACTTCGTCAGCGGCGAACTCCACCCCGCCGACCTGAAGCCGTCGGCCGCCAGCGCGATCTCGGACGTTATCGACCCGGTTCGGGAGCGACTGGCCGACAAAGACGAGCTACTCGCCGAGGCCTACCCCGAAAAGTACGGCGCGGAGTGACGCGGTCGACCGATGTCACCCTCCGATTCGAGCGGCGACAGTGACGACCCGGCGCGCTCGCGGGCCGCCGTCCGCCGGACCTACGAGGACATCGGTGACCACTTCTCGAAGACCCGCGAGTATGCCTGGCCGGAGGTCGAATCGTTCGTCGACGAGTCCGGCAGTGTCGGGACGGCGCTCGATGCCGGCTGTGGCAACGGCCGCCACGCGGAACTGCTCGCGGGGGTCGCTGACCGCGTCGTCGGCCTTGACGCCAGCCGCGCGCTCCTGCGGGCGGCGACCGACCGCGTCGGCGACAGCGTTGCGCTACTGCAGGGCGACGCGACCCGCCTTCCGCTCGCTGCCGGGGCCGTCGACCTCGCGGTGTACGTCGCGACGCTGCATCACCTCCCGTCACAGACCGCCCGTCGCGCCAGTCTGGACGAACTGGCCCGCGTCCTCGCGCCGGGCGCTCGGGCGCTCGTCAGTGCGTGGAGCACGGCCCACGACCACTTCGACGCCGACCCCGACGCGGACGAGGGCTTTGACACGACCGTCGACTGGACGCTCCCCGGCGGCGAGACGGTCCCGCGGTTCTATCACATCTACGCGCCGGCCGAATTCGAGCGCGATGTCGCCGACAGCGACCTCCGGCTCGTCTCGATGGAGCTGTCAAGCGGCAACTGTTACGGGGTTGTCGAGCCAGAAGGGAAACGCACTTAATTGCCTTCCATCTATGAGGGTATACGTTCGCACTCGGGCGAAACACAGTCCGCCGAGTCTGTGTCTGCACGAGTGAGCGGCGGTGGTGAGCAAATCCGACGGATTTGCGAACGACGCCGCGCGTGAACGAAGACGCGAAGCGATGAGCGGCGGTGGTCTAGTGGTAGGACCTGAGCCTTCCAAGCTCATGGCCCGGGTTCAAATCCCGGTCGCCGCATCCTGCGAGGAACGGACGTGACGAGCGGATGCTGTACAGAGTGATTTGAACTACGGAAAGCCGAGCGATAGCGAGGATTTGCAGTCGAGTTCAAATCCCGGTCGCCGTACTGTGCCACAGACAGTGACGACCAGCCGAGGCGTTTGAATTTCGCCGCGTTCGTTCTCTGGTCGACTCCGCAACTGCCGACACCCTCACTCCGGTTCGACGGCAGCCTGCTCGAACTCCTCCCAGTCGTCGCCCATCCACTCTTGCAGGCGGTCGGTGACGCCGGCAAAGTCCTCGCCGTCCTCAAAGGACTCGACGACAACCCAGCCGTCGCCATCGCGGTCGTAGCCGAGGCTGTAGCCATGGTCCCCGTTGATAATGACGACGAACGCGGCCACTACATCGAGGTCAGGGAAGAACCCGACCGGCGCAAACCCGTAGTCGTCGTGCTGGGCTTCGAGGGCCGAAATCTCGCTCGTCGAGAGCGGTCTATCCGGCAGCGAGTCCGTCAGTTCGGTCATTACGTCGCAGTCGTGGGGAGAGGACTGAAAGCGTTTCGAGCGGAGCGCGCTCAAAGTGTGAGCTAGATATAACTTCAGCCAACATTGAAGTGCTATCATGACTTTTGTTAACATGGAGCTTCCTACGCTCCCGGCGGGAACGACCGTCGTACCATCCGGGATTGGCATCGGCGGACGACAACTCGCCGGTGGAGCAATGGCCACTCCACCGGCCACGTATCGCTTTGCAACCAACGGCGTACAGAGCATCTGGCACCCCACCCCCACCCCACCACTTTCCCTGCGCCCGTTTTTCGAGGAGGATTCGATACACCAGACTACGACTTGACCTGATTGGCTCGGCGAGGGCCGGTGGGGTTTTCTGCCAGTACGCGTAGCGTCGGGTATGGACGCTGCGCGGCTCCCCGGGACCAGCGGCCCCGAGCAGATAGTCGCGCACGTCGATATGGACTGTTTCTACGCCGCCTGTGAACAGCGGCGGGAGCCCGCACTCAGAAATGAGCCACTCGTCGTGGGGATGGGCTACGAGAACGGCGCGACCCACGGGGCTGTTGCGACAGCGAGCTACGAGGCCCGAGCGTACGGTGTCGAATCAGCGATGGCCATCTCCGAAGCACTGGAACGCCTTCCACGGAAGGTCAAGGCTGTTGCGGACCCGGACCTCACTGTCGAAGACGCCGGCTTCTATCGCCCAGTCGACATGGATTTCTACGAGTCCGTTGCTGCGGATGTCCGGGAAATCCTCCATACAGAAGCGGATGTCGTCCGCGAGGTGAGTATCGACGAGGCGTATCTGGATGTGACCGAGCGGGTCTCATGGGAGACGGTCATGTCGTGGGCGCAGGACCTGAAAGACACAATCGAGTCAGCGGTGGGCGTGGTCGCGAGTGTCGGCGTTGCCCCGACGATGAGCGCCGCGAAGGTGGCCAGCGACCGCGACAAGCCGGACGGCCTGGTCGTCGTCGAACCGGGGGCCGTCCGAGAGTTCTTCGATGACCTCCCTGTCGAGGACGTGCACGGCGTCGGCCCGGTCACCGCCAGAGAACTCGCCGCACTCGATATCGAAACCGCGGGGGACCTCGCGGCCGCTGACCCGGAACTGCTGGCCGAACGCTTCGGCGAGCGCGGTCGTGAAATACGCCGCTACGCCCGCGGTGAGGACGAGCGCTCGGTGACGCCGAAAGGCGACCCCAAGAGTCTCTCACGGGAGTCCGCGTTCACTGACGCGACGACCGATATAGAAGCCAAGTGTCGACAGGTCCGCACCCTCGCCGATGCCGTCGCTGACCGCGCCGAGCGAAAAGGCGCGCGGTATCAGACCATCGGCATCAAGGTCGTGACGCCGCCGTTCGATGTGAATACGCGGGCCCGGTCGCTCCCCGGTCCAGTCGAGGAGCCTGAACTGGTCAGACGCATCGCGCTGGACTTGCTCGGCGAGTTCGCCGACGATCCCGTTCGGAAGGTCGGTGTCCGTGTTTCGAACCTGGACTTCTCTGCCGGCGAACAGGCCAATCTGGACGGGTTTGGCGGTGACAATGGTTCCGAGGAGGCGTCCGGTAGTTCCCGCACCAGCAGTACCCCAGCGGCAGCCGACGAGTTGGATGACGACGGGCAGGTCGGACTCGGGACGTTCGTTGCGAACGACGGGGATACCGAGGCTGTCGAAGACACGGCGGGCGAGGGAACAGACGCCAGTGAGACGCATATCTCGCTCCCGCCCGGTCAGACCACGCTCGCAGAGTTCTAGACGTTCTCAGGCGACACCGTGTTCCAGATTTTCCAGCAGCTTCCCGACGAACAGGCCGGCTCGCGGCGAAATAGTGTCATCAGCTGGGACATCCGTCGGATGTGCGGCCAGCGTGTCGACGAACCGCTGGCTGTGGGTCATTGCGTGCAGCATATCGACCACGTCGACCACCAGCCCCTCGTCGCTGGTGTCCATCCCAGCGTAGCGTTCTTTCTCCGCCTCGGTGTAGGAAATCGTCCACGCCGGGCCACCTGCGGCCGCGACGATATCGTCGAGCGGGGCCACTTTCAGGGGACCGTCGTCACTCCCGACGTACACGGTTCCGTCCTCGACGAACGTCTCGTATCTGTCCATGGACAGCCTTACCGAACGGCTATGCTAAGGTGTCCCATCGCAATAGCCGTTACCCCTCCCCGGACTCCGCCGTGAACGTGTACCACAGTTGACGGTCGTCTGACGGAGAGTTATGGGGCCTGCGCGTCTCCGTTCTGACAGAAACGCATGGCAGAGACCGAACAGATAACTGTCGCGACGACGAGCGCGGGGCCGGGTGGGACCGGGGAGCCGGGTGAGACTGTCAATCTCCCGGTGGTGGAGCTGCTGACCGGCCGGGGGTTCATCACCGGCAAGAGCGGGTCCGGAAAGTCGAACACGGCGAGTGTCATCGCCGAGAAACTGCTTGACAACGGGTTCGGACTGCTTATCGTCGATATCGACGGCGAGTACTACGGTCTGAAAGAGGAGTACGAGATACTCCACGTCGGCGGCGACGAGGAGTGTGACATTCAGGTCACGGACGACCACGCCGGCAAGATCGCTTCGCTGGCGCTTGAACAGAACGTCCCCATCATCCTCGACATCTCGTCGTTCCTTGACGAGGAGGAAGCAGAGACGCTACTGACAGAAGTCGCCAAGCAACTGTTCGCGAAGGCAAAAAAACAGAAACAGCCCTTCCTGATGCTCGTCGAGGAGTGCCACGAGTGGATGCCGGAGAAGGGGTCGATGGGCGAGGTCGGGAAGATGCTCATCAAAATCGGGAAACGCGGCCGGAAACACGGGCTTGGCATCGTCGGCATCAGCCAGCGCCCGGCCGACGTAAAGAAGGACTACATCACACAGTGCGACTGGCTTGTCTGGCATCGCCTGACCTGGAACAACGACACGAAAGTCGTCGGGCGCATTCTTGATAACAAGTACGCTGACGCCGTCGAGGACTTAGACGACGGCGAGGCGTTCATGATGAACGACTGGGCCGAGCAGGTCAGCCGGGTCCAGTTCCACCGCAAGCAGACGTTCGATGCCGGTGCGACGCCGGGTCTTGACGACTTCGAGCGCCCTGAACTCAAGTCCGTCAGCGACGACCTCGTCTCCGAACTGGAGACCATCAGCGAGGACCAGCAGGAGACGGAGAACCGCATCAAGGAACTCCGTGAGGAACTGGACAAAAAGAATTCCCGCATCGCCGAACTGGAGGCAGAACTGCAGGACGCCCGGGACCTCTCGCGGATGGCCGAGCAGTTCACCGAAGCAATGCTGGATCAGGCCGAGGACTACAACCCCGGCCGGACAGAACAGGAGAAGATGCGCCGCCAGCGCGAACGGTTCGCCGACCAGCAAGCGTCGGACGGCGACACAGACGCCGTCAGTGAGGCGGACGCCGACGGTCCCCATGAGCAGCCCCCGGAACCAGACGAGACCGCTGACGCCACGTCTGGCGGCGGATTTGGCGATGCGTTCAGTGCCTTTGCCGAGGACGGGGCCGCGATGAACGGCGGCAGCGCCAGTGGCGGCGCAGACGCGAATGAGAGCAGTGCGGACGCCGGACAGGAGTCGGATGCTAGCAGCACGGACGCTGAATCGGCGTCAGACTCCAGCAGTGTGGACGCTGAACCGACATCGAACGGTCACGCTGCGAACACCGACGTAGTGGCGAACGGGGCCGTCGCAAACAACGGTGCGGTGGCCGCGCCAGTCAACGGCCAGACTGAGACAGAAACTGCTGAGGCTGATGACGAAGCTCTGAGGGCGGCCATCGCCGAGGCCGTTGAAGCTGAGCAGTCGGACGAGGCAACGGGGTCCGCTGACAGCGAGACGCCAGCCGACTTTGACGGCCCCGCTGTCTACGGCGATCTGCAAGCCGATATCGAGGAGTTGGACCGAAAGACCTGCCGGATGCTCGCGTACTACCGCGAGCAGGGCCCCGGGACGCCGCTGAACGCACATTTCTCGGCCGGCGGCTCCGGCGACCGGACGGCGGCCTATGCGCGAAACAGAGAACTCCGGCTCCGCGGGCTGGTCGAACACGTTGGCCGCGGACAGTACGACACGCGGCTGGCGGCGCTGGTTCAGGAGGAGAGCGACCGCCGGCTCGACGACAACGAGGTCGAGTCAGTTGTCTCTCGACTCGAATCGGTGTTTCTGGACGGGGACAGCGACTGAAAAGGTAGTACTGCGACGCCGTCGATTTTACAGCAGCGGTTCGACGAGGTCTTCGAGTGCGGCGCGCGGGTCGTCAGCCTTCGCAACGCCGCTTGCCAGTAGGACGCCGCTCGCGCCGAGGTCGCTCGCCGAGACGAGGTCTTCGCCGGTCGAGATGCCGGCCCCACAGAGCACGTCCACGTCACCGTTAACGCGAGCGGCAGCATCGACTGCGCCGGTCACGATATCTGGGTCTGCCTTGCTGACGGGCGTGCCAGTCCCGATGAGTTCCGGTGGCTCGACGGCCACACCGTCGGGGTCGAGCGCGGCGGCCGCGCCGATCTGTGCGGGGTTGTTCGCACAGACGATCGTTTCGAGGTCCGCGCGGTCGGCGGCGTCGAGTGCCCCATCGATGTCCGCGAGCTTGAGCCGGTTTTCGGAGTGGTTCAGCAGCGTCCCGACGGCACCGGCGTCTGCAGCGGCCTCGGCGAGGGTGCTGCCGGTGTGGCTGCCGTGCTCGACGGCGCTGACGTGCTGAGCCCACGTTTCGACGCCGGTCTCCGCCACAGCGCTGATCTGGGCAGCCTGTGGCGCGACGGCAACGCGAACGCCGGAATCGTCGCTGACGTCAGCAGCAGCGGTTGCTACCTCGACTGGGTCACACGGGTACGCCTTCAGATTGACAAGGACGAACATACGAAACGAACCGGTTGCTGTGGGGAAATAGGTTGCGAAGCCACCGCTTGGCGTCCCTACCACTGCGACTTCGTTTTCTCGGTCCACCGCTCGGGGATGACAGTTATTACGATTCAGCCGAGACAAGAAATGAGACAAGCCGTGACAGCAGGGGATGACGACACACCGACCGTTCTGATAGTCGAGGACGAACAACATCTGGCCGACCTGTACACCGATTATCTGGCCGACCAGTACCACGTACAGACGGCTTACAGCGGCGAAGAGGGCTTAGAACTGCTGTCGACCGATATCGACGTGGTGTTACTCGACCGCCGGATGCCGGTCGTCTCCGGCAACGAAGTGCTCGCACAGATTGAAGAGCAGGGGCTCCGGTGCCGCGTCGCGATGGTTACCGCCATCGACCCCGACTTCGACATCATCGAGATGCGCGTCGACGACTACCTCGTCAAACCTGTCACCCGTGACGAGCTACAGGAGGTCGTCGACCGGCTGTACAGTATTCGGGAGTACAACGACCGACTCCGGACACTCACATCAAAAAAGCTCAAGCGCAACGTCCTCCGCGTCGAGAAAACCGACCGGGAACTGCAGGACAGCGAACGGTATCAGAAACTCCAAGACGAGATTGAAACTATCTCGTCGAACGTTGAGTCACTCGCCGACGAACTCGACGTCGAGGAAGGCGACCTCCAGCTGTAAACTAATCCTTTCGCTTCACGACATCGCCGAGCGTGTACTCGCCGTCGCTGCTCCCGCCGGACCACTCCGTCTCGTCGGCGCTCCCGCCGGCGCTCAGGGAGATTTCGAGTGCGCTTTCGAGTTTCTTCTGGACGTCGTCGCTGGGCAGTGAGTTACCCTGTTCGAGCTTCCGGATCAGGCTTGCCTTTTCGTTGAGTTGCTTTGCGAGTTCCTCCTGACTGAGGCCCTGGGACTCACGGCCCTTGCGGATCCGGTCGTCGTAATCCTGTGCGACCTCGTCCATCTCGTCGAACATATCCCGACGGCGGCCACTGGACCCGCCACCCGTGGAACTCGACGAGGAGGACGAACTCGACGACGATGACGAGGAGGACGACGTCGAGTACTTCGTCGACGTAGACGACGTCTCCTCCGTTTTGACCTCCGTGCCGAAGTCGGTACACTCGTCACAGACGTCGAGTTCGGCTCCCTCGATTTTGACGCGGTTCGGAGACGAAACCTCCGTCCCGCACATCTCGCACTGAACCATACCGACGGCTTGGACGGGGCGCGGTTTGAATGTTGCCCTGCGCACGCTGGCGCGGGGAATCCTGTTCTCACGTAGACAGGCTTCCTGTTTCGATGACGTGACTTGCAGACATTCGCTGAAGATCAGCGGTGTCCGTAGCGGTTACAGTCTCCACAGGCGTTGATTCGGGCCATCCCAGCCCTAGTTCAGAAAACCCCTTTGCAAGACGTTCATCGCTGCATTCGCATCCCTATCTGTCTCAAACCCACATGATGGACAGGAGTGTTCCCGGACCCAGATGGACTTCGATGACTCCACACCACACACCGCACATTCTTTTGTCGTCCCTGCCGCTTCGACCTGCACAACGTGCGTACCGTACACATCGCCCTTGTATTCAAGCAAAGTGATACACTGTCGCCACGCCGCATCCTGCTTGTTCCGACCGTTTCCATCCGCTCGAAGCATACTCTGAACGTTCAAGTCCTCCACAAACACGGCATCGTACTCCTTGACGAGCCACGTCGTTATTTTGTGCTGGTAGTCCAGTACTTTCCGGTGGATGTCGCGTTTGGCCTTCGCCACTTCGACTCGCTGATTCTCGTAGTTGTTCGACCCCTGTTCTTTCCGCGAGAGTTTGCGGTGCGCACGTCGGAGTCGTTCGTATTCGCCTTCGAGGTTGAGCCAATCCACGGTCTTCCCGTCGCTGGTATGGATGTAGTTCAAGATGCCGAGGTCAATACCCACGCTGTTGCTCGGGTTGAGTGAGTCCACATCGGGCTTCTCGGGCAAGTTAGCGTCGTCGATTTCCAACCCAAAGGAAACGAACCACTCACCGGTAGTCTCTTTCTTGAACGTGGCTTCCTTTATTGAGGAATCAGCAGGGATTGGACGGGAGTACCGTATTTTGACCCATCCGACTTTGCTGAAGCGAACGTACGCAAACCCGTCTTGGCCCCTCTTTTCATCGAGGTCGAAACCAGACTGGTTGTACGTCACGCTCCGGTAATCGGTAGGTGCTTGCCGTTTGAGACGACCAACGGTGTGCCCGTTCTCTTTTTGTTTACGAAGGTTCGAGAGGTTGCGGTGGAAGCGGGCAACGGTAGCTTGCGCGGCTTTCGAATACGTTTCCGCGAACACTGGCCATTTTTGCTTCCACTCAGGGAGTTTGTTGTTCTGGTCGAACTCACTCGGCTTAGCATCCACGGGGCTGTTCGTGTAGTCCCATCGGACGTGGTTGTATAGTTGGCGATGAATATCTACCTGATGTTCCAGTTCGTCCGCTACCCCTTCTGTCGGATAGGCACGGTAGCGGTAACTGTGTTCCATCGCTATCCTTTATTGTCGACATGTTTATTTAATGGTTTGTGACATGGAGTTTCGGCTTCATCCCCGTTCATGGTGTGTCGGGGGATTCGCCACGCTGATCAGTATAAATAGTGCACTGGTCGTTCTCAGCGGGATGCCGGTCCGTCAATTGCTGAACCGATGTTCAGTCGAGCGCCCGCATCGCGTGATAGAATCGCTGGGCAGCGGTGACGTGGCCGACGACGGCGAACACGACCAGCAGCCAGCCGACCAGCGTCAGTCCGGCCAGTGCGTTCGGGACGAACGCCGCGACGCCCGTGACCACACCGACAAGTGCAAGCCGGTCAGCGCGACCGAGCAGGCCGCCGTACACGCGGTCGAGGCCGACCGCCTGTGCCTGCGTCCCGAGATAGGAGGTCATCAGGACGCCAGTGACGGCGGCGATGCCCAGTTCCCACTGGCTCACACCGGCAGCGAGGCCGACGATGATGCCGATGTCGGCGTAGCGGTCGAGCACGTGGTCCAGCAGGTCGCCGCCCGAGGACGCGACGTTCAGTTCCCGCGCGAGCGCGCCGTCGACGAGGTCCAGCCAGCCATTCAAAAAGACGAGAACGGCACCACCGAGATACAGCAGGGGCTCCCGCGCCGCAACGGCGTACACTCCGCCCGCTCCAAGGGCCAGCAGAAACGCGATGACGCTGACGCCGTTGGGTGAGAGGCCGGCCACCTTGGCGGCGCTGACGAACGGGCCAAGCGCGCGGTCGGCCAGCGGGCGGAACTTATCGAGCGTCATAGCCAGTCGATGTAGGAGACAGTCCCTGCACTCGGCTCGCGTTCACCGGCCACGACGGCCTGAATCTCCTGTGCCACCTCGTCGGGGTCCCGGTCCGTCGTCTCGATTTCGTAGACGGACTCCATCCCGTGCTCCTCGACGGCCTCGCCGAGGATGACATCGAGCGCTTCCGATTCCGCGTTCTCGTAGGCCTTCGAATCGTCGTCGCCGCGCTCACGAAGCCGCTCGACGATGGTTTCAGGGTGGGCTCGCAGCACAATCACCCGGTCGGCGGCGAAATGATGCGCGAGGTGGGATTCGAACAGCACGTCGTCGCGGCTGTCAAGCCACTCCGACAGCCTGTCGAGGTCCGCGACGAGGCTCCCGCGGTCCTCGTCGATGCCCGTTGAAAACCCCTCGTCCTTGATGATGTCATTGAGATGGAGGACATCGAGGTCTGTGTCGAGGTGTTCCGCTGCCGTGGTCTTGCCTGTCCCCGGAGTGCCGGTAACGGCGACTCTCACGCCTTAACCTCCTCGATAACCTCGTTCAGTACCGAGACGGCGCGTTCCGTGTCCTCGCGCGTTCCGCAGGTGATACGGATGCATTCGGGGAGCCCGAACGAGGAACAGTCGCGGATGATGACGCCACGCTCCTGGGCGGCATCCGCGATGGCCGACGCGTCGCCGACCTCCGCGAGGATGAAGTTCCCCGCGCTGTCCCAGGTCGGTGCGTCGAGTTCCGCCGAGAGGTACTCCCGGGCCCACGCGGCGGTGTCGACGGAGCGCTCGACGTGCTCGTCGTCGTCGAGCGCCGCCAGCCCGGCGCGGCAGGCGAGTTCGCTGGCCGAGAACGGCGTGTTGATGCGGGCGTAGGCATCGGCCCAGTCCTCGGGAACGACCGCGTAGCCGAGTCGAATCCCTGCGAGTCCGTACGCCTTCGAGAACGTTCGCAGGAGCGCAACGTCGTCGCGGTCGGAAAGTAACGGCCGTTTGCTCGGCTTTTCGGTGAACTCACCGTAGGCTTCGTCGACAACGACGAGGGTCTGCTCGTCGGTTTCCTCGGCGATAGTCCGGACCGCGTCGGTCGTGAACTCCGCGCCAGTCGGGTTGTGCGGACTGGTGAGATAGACGATGCGCTCGCCGTCGTAATCCTTCAGGACGGTGTCGGCGGTCTGGGCGAAGTCGTCGGCCTTCGAGAGCGTGTACTCGTTGACCTCGCCGTGGTGATAGCGGGCGCTCATCGCGTAGTACGCGAAGCCCGGCGACGGGACGAGCACGTCCTGCCCGGGGTCGAGCATGGCTCGGGCGAGGCAGTCCAGCGCGCCGTCGCCGCCGTTGCTCAGCCACACCTGTTCGGGCGTTACGTCCCACATATCCGCCAGTTCGTCGACGAGGTCGGCGTGGGAGGCCTTCGGATAGGAATGCATCCGTTCGGCCGACCCGCGAATCGCCTCGACGGCGTCCGGGCTCGGTCCGAACATATTCTCGTTTGACGCCAGCTTCACCATGTCGTCCGGGTCGAGACCGAGTTCCCGGGCGACCTCTTCGATACCGCGACCTGCCCGATAGACAGTGTGAGCGGAGAGGTCCCGTGGTTCCATGGCTGTGCAAAACGGACGGGGCGGCTTAAGCGTGCTCACATCGGGCGTGGCCGTGGCTCCCCAGCGCGTATGGCACAGAAATTCGATGGCGGCTTCCCGTGAGAAACCCGTCGATGACGGGTAAGACACGGAATAGCACGCTCCCCACCAAATCTCTGTCAGTCAGTGGTAATGAGGGTTACGGTGGCCCACCGTCGGGTTGCCGACCCTGCAGCCACCGAAAACGGTAACACATCATAGGTCCTGATACTGTGCAATGCCGCTTCTCATCGATATTCGGAAACTCACACTCATCACCAGACTCATTCAGGACGGGGCCGAGCAGGTCGCCGATTCGCTGGCGACACTGGCCGGCGTCGACGCCGCCGTCGAGATCAAGAGCCTCTCGTTTGTCCAGCCGGAGGACATCGCCACCGAGATGGGCGGCGGGACCATCTACAGCGCTCGTGTTCGGCTGACAGAGCCGCCGTACGGCGTCTTCCTGATGACATTCGAGACGGAGACGGCCGCGGAGATCGCGGAGCTGATGACCGGCTCCAGTGTCGAAGATGGGTTCACACAGCTCCACGAGTCCGCGCTGCAAGAGATGTGTAACATCCTCACCTCGGGCTTCATCGACGGCATCGCGAACACGCTGAACGCGACAATCAACATGGGGACGCCGACGGTCGTACAGGACGACGCGACCGAGATTGCAGACAAGGCCCTCTCGCACGTCCGCCGGGACTCGCTGACTATCGTGCTCGACTCGCTCGTCGACATCAAGGAGAGCGATGTGGCGTTTTCGCTCCGCATTTTCCTCATCCCCGATCCCGGCTCATTCGTCCACCTCATCGACCAACTGGACTACGACACCGACCGGGAAACGCACATCTCTGCCGACACCGACGCAGTCAAAGAACTCGATATGTCAGGTGACGCGGACGCGCTCGATGCCTTCGATTCCTCAAAGTAGCTGTGTCGAACCCACGACGTTGAATAGGGTCGCGTCCAACCGCCGCATATGAGTGTCGTAAACGCGGCTGTCTTCGGGGTGCACCTGATATTCGCCGCGCTGTGGGCTGGAACCGTGTTGTTCATGACTTATGCTATTCTCCCGACGGCGATGAACGGCGACTCTTCGCCGGGACCGCTGTCAGCGATTACCGGGAAGCTCCGGACGGTGTCCCGGGCGAGTGCGACGCTCCTGTTTCTGACGGGTGGGCATCTGGCAGCGACCCGCTACACCGCCGAGTCGTTGACGGGAACTGGTCGCGGCCACCTCGTCATCACGATGATCGTCCTGTGGTTCATTCTGGCTGGGCTCGTCGAGGTTGGCGCGTCGAAGCTCAGCGACGGCTTCGACCAGCAGAAGGTGCGCGAACCGGCCCGGAACGCACGGCCGTTCCTGCTGGGGGCGTCTCTTGTGTCAATCCTCCTCCTGCTTGACGCCGGCGCGATTCTCGGCCTGTACTGACCGGCCGACATCTCGGTTGCCGCTTCCTCCTCACGCATACCTGTATCAGCAGATACAAGTCACCATCCGGCATATCAGTTCACAATGTGGCCGTGGGGACATCTCGCCGTCGCCTACCTCGTCTACGTCGTGTACACTCAGTTTGACCCGACCCGTCGCCAGACAGCGGCCACGCTGACCGCGTTGGCGGTGGGGTCGCAGTTTCCAGACCTGATCGACAAGCCCTTCGCCTGGACGTTCGGCGTCTTGCCGTCCGGGCGGTCACTTGCCCATTCGCTGTTCACGCTCCTCCTTGTTGCCGTAGTCTTACACCGGCTCGCAGTCCGATATCGCCGAACGGACCTCTCGACAGCGTTCACGCTCGGTGCATTCGTACACACGCTGACTGATATGGGCCCGACAGCAGTAATCGGGGTGCTTGGCGGTGACCTGACACAGCTTCAGTGGCTTCGCTTTCTCGTCTGGCCGCTCCAGCCACCGCCGCCGTACGCCAACGACACCTCCTTCGTTGAGCAGTTCGCCTCGCTCTCGTTCGACCCGTACGTCCTGTTTCAGTTCGGACTGTTCGGCCTCGCTGTCGCCGTATGGCTCGCTCACGGCGCGCCCGGGCTTCGGTCGGTCACTCGCCGGAGCAAAGCAGCGTTCACCGAATCTGCAGACTAGAGTCGTTCAGAAACGTGGTCCGCGCACTTCAGCGCGAGCGCGGCGATGGTCAGCGTCGGATTCATCGACCCGGCGGTAACGAACACCGACGAGGACGCAATCGAGAGGTTCGCCACGTCGTGTGTCCGTAGTTGCGGATCGACCACGCTCTTGTCAGGGTCGGTCCCCATCCGCGTCGTGCCCATGTGGTGGTACGCCGGCCCGGTGTCAGCCGGTCCGACCGTCCACGAGATGTCGACGCCCAGCTCCGACAGCACGGCGTGTTGAATCTCGTTCGCCCGCGAGAGCGACCGTTCCAGCCTGTCGCCCCACGACCACTTGATGTCCGGCACCGGGTTCCCGTGGTCGTCCGTCGTTGACGTGTCCAGCGTTACGCGGTTTTCCTTCCGCGGCGGCTGGCCGACCAGTCCGCCCATCGCGATGCTGTTGCCGTAACTCTCGCGGAGGCTCGACAGCAGCGTATCGCCCCACTCCTCGCCAGAGAGCGCGAGTTCGACCGGCGACGGACCGGCGTAGTTCAGGAACTCCAGTTTCAGCGGCGACAGCGCCTCGTCGGTCGCCGCAACGACCGTCTCGCTGTCCGCGACACGCTCGACTGCCTGCCCGGGGTCGTCGTAGAACTGGTGGCACTCGCTCGTGAGAAAGCCGACGTGGTTCTGGCGCGTTTCACGGTCGAGCGTCCCGCCTGCCCCGGCGAACAGATGGTCCATGAAATAGTGGCCGACCAGTCCAGAACTGTTCGCCAGCCCGTCCGGGTGGTCCTCGCTCGCCGACAGGAGAAGGAGTCGGGGCGTCTCGACGCCACCTGCCGCGATGACGAACTCGCGGGCCGTCTGTCGGTGTTCAGTCCCGTCCGGCGTCGCGTAGACGGCCGCCTCGATGCGTCCGTCGGTGTCAGTAACAAGACGCTGGACCGGCGCGCGGTCGACAACGCGTGCCCCTCTGGCTTCCGCGTCCTCGATATGGACGCTGGCATCATACTTCGCGCCGGAGGGACAGACCGGCTGGCAGGTCCCGTAGCCGACGCATGGCCCTCGCCCATCGTACGGTTCTGAGTTCCGGGCGTTTGGCACGGAGTGCATCGTGATGCCCAACCGCTCGCAGGCCTCAGCAAACAACGAGTCGCTGTATGATGGCGGGAACCCGGGCAGCGGATATGCACCGTCTCGCGGCGGTGCAAAGGGGTTGTCTGCGTCGCCGGCGACACCCAGCGCCCGCTCAGCGTCGGCGTAGTACGGCCGCAGGTCGTCGTAGCTGATCGGCCATGCCGGATCGTCGGTGTCGTGGCTCCCGTCGAAATCCGAGGGGTGCAGCCGCATCACCATCCCCTGCCAGTGCAGCGTCGACCCGCCGACGCCTTTCACTCGTGAGATGTTCAGCGGGTAGTACCGCTCGCCGCTCGCACTGAACGCGTCGCGGTCGCCGCCCATCTCCCAGACGGAGCCGTGGTCGCCGGGTCGGATTGCCTCTTCCATCTGCTGCTCTCGGTTCGACCTGTCGAACCGCGGCCCGGCCTCTAACACGACTATGTTCTGTCCGTCGCTGGCGAGTTGGCTCGCGACGAGTGCCCCTGCCGGCCCGGCCCCAACGACACAGACATCCGCCCGCTCGGACGGCTCCCGGTCCATTTCAGCAGGAGTTAGGCAAGCCTAAACTTATACGTTGGCATCTCAGGTGCCGTGTCTGGTGGCGACGGCTCGGTTCGCTTGTTGGCTCGCTGTTGCTTCCAAAAGTGGGCGTGGCGGGACTGAGCAAACACGACGCGTTTGCGAGCTACGCGAGACCCGTCTCGACGGGTCTCACGGGATTCGAACCGGAGCAAGACGGTCGCCTCGCTTCGCTCGGCGCTGCGACTTGCAGGGTTCGAACTCCGTGCCCGTTCGCTCGTCGCGTCCGATCCTCGCAGAACGGGCGTGGCGGGACTGAGCGAAACCGCAGGTTTCGCGAAGGTCGCCACGGCCGCGAGTGTGTTTCGAGCGAATGCGAGAAACCACGAAGCGGGCGTGGCGGGATTCGAACCTCCTGAACTTCGCTCGCTTCGCTCCCTCGTTCCGTGCTTCGAATCTCCGTGCGTTTTCACGGCTCACTGTCGTTCGCCGGAAAACGGCCGTGGCGGGATTCGAACCACGGTCGGACGTGCTCGCTTCGCTGCGCACGACCTCCCTGATTAGAATCCCGACATGCCGGTTCGCTCCCTGCGGTCGCTGCACGGGCGTGGCGGGATTCGAACCCGCGTTCTAGGGGTTAGGAACCCCTCGCCCTGGTCCACTAGGCCACACGCCCTACCGGGTGGTCGATTGAGCGGTGAAAAATCCTTTCGTTATCACTGTGGCCCGCTGAAAACGGAGAAGTGGTCGAGATTACGTCTCGGTTTCCGTCGCCGTTTCGGTCGACTCGGCCGAGTCCACGGTGGACGCATCGGTCCCTTCTGCAGCGCCGCCGTCGCGCATTTCTTCGAGTTCCTGTTCGACTTCTTCTCGCCCCTTCTGGAACTCACCCATGGCTTCGCCAGTCGACCGCGCTAGTTTCGGAATCTTGTTCGCGCCGAACAGCAGGACGGCGATGAGGAGGATGACCATCATCTCCGTCGTCCCGGGCATCCCCGGGAACAGTACTCCGGATGTCCCTAACATTGTATCCGAAGGTTACGTGGTTGCTATTATAACCTTTTTGCTCAGGACGGCCTCCTGAGTGACTCACTGCCAGTGGGACTGACGCTGCGCTGACATCGGGTAGAGACAGGATATGTGACACAGGCGAGGCGGACCCACTCAGTCTGTGGAAACGGCCTCGCCGGGAACTGCCGGCGAGGCCCGACAACGGGGTGTGAATCGGACGGGGTAACGCGAGGCACCAGGTCTCCGACCGTTCCATGTCGCTGGTCTGGGTCGGCACGTCGACAGACGGACCACACCATGTCCACGGGACCAGATTGATAGCTGAGGGACCCAAGTGACACGGCTTGCGTGGCCATGTGCTACGTTCGTGGGCTGTCCGTCTGCGGGTTCGCACCCGCGGCACTGGCTACATCGCCCTGTCAATTCATTATCCGCTTGTTAATCTACTTCACAGCGGGAACAGCCCTAGCGAGATGCCTCCGCCGCCCGGGGATATAACTGCTATCGGGCGCTCAGAGATACCAGATGCCGGCCGATAGTCACACGATGGAAGTCAGGAGCGGGGAAGAAGTAACGATTCGACCGATCAAACCCGTCGGGGAGGACGTTGTTCGGGTTGACATCGAGGCTGAGGGGGTGTGGCGACTCGATATCACGCGTGAGGGCGAAATCGCCGATGTTGTCACGACCCGTGATGCCGACGGAACACTTGCGGACCGCGACCTGCCGGAGTGGATCGACGAGGTCACGGCGAAGTTCGCACAGTTCTAATCTCGCCCGGACTCGATCAGGTCGGAAAGGGTTTTACTCGCCTGGGTCCACTCGGCAGTATGGTCTCAGTTGGAGACGTTGCACCTGATTTCACGGCACCGATCGCAAACGGCGACGTTGACGAGATAACGCTGTCTGAAGCGCTTGACGACGGGCCCGTTGTGCTCGCGTTCTTCCCGGGCGCGTTCACCAGCGTTTGCAGTCACGAGATGAACTCGTTTCAGGACCGACTCGACGAACTCACTGAAGCGGGGGCGACGCTGTACGGTGTCAGCATCGACACACCGTTCTCACAGAACGCGTTCCGGGACGAACTGGGGCTCGAGTTCGACCTCGTCAGTGACTCAGGCCGGGAGATTGTCGATTCCTACGACATTTCGATGGACTTTGAGGCGCTCGGCGTCCCGAACGTAGCCAAGCGGGCCGTCTTCGTTATCGACGAAAATCAAGAAGTCACGTACGCTTGGGTCAGCGACGACCCTGGCGTCGAACCGGACTACGACGAGGTTATTGACGCCGCCACCTGACCGCGCCGGAAGGGGGATTTTTCGCGGTGGGTCGTCTGGGTTGTAGTATGAGTGTTGATAGACCTGATACCGGTGGCCGTATTTATGACCCCGAGGCGGATCACGCGTTCCCGGACGGGCGGCTGAACGCAGTTCTCGACACCGTCACGACTGACGAAGAGATTCAGGCGTATCTCGAAGCTCAGAACATCAACCCCGTCGCACGCAAGCGGTACAACGACCACGGCGCGAAACACATCGGCATCGTTCGAAACCGAGCGCTGTGTCTGTATGACCTCCTCAAGCAGGCCGGCGTTGAGTTCAACGGCGCAGCCGACCACGGACTCGATGAGGCCGATGAGGCCGTTATTATTGCACTTGCGACGACGCTACACGATATCGGGCACGTTGTCCACCGCGATTCACACCCGTACTACTCGATTCCACTGGCCGCTGACATTCTCGATGACTTGCTCGATGAGTTCTACGACATCCGTCAGGCGGTTCAAATAAAAGGTGAAGTACTCCACGCAATTCTCTGCCATCACACCGAGGAAAACCCACTGACGCTGGAAGCCGGCGTCGTCCGCGTCGCCGACGCGCTGGACATGGAACGTGGCCGTTCGCGCATTCCGTACAAGCGCGGCGGTCGCGGTATCGACACCGTTTCCAGCCAGGCTATCGAGACGGTGACGCTGAGCCTGGGCGACGACTATCCCGTCCTCGTCGAAATCGCGATGAACAACGCGGCCGGTGTCTATCAGGTCGATAACCTTCTGAAAGCCAAACTCAAGGACTCTGGCCTGGAAGAACACGTCCGTATCGTCGCGCTCAACACTCGGGAGGACGGCAACCAGATTGTCGAGCGAATCGAACTCTAAACCGGACCGACACAACGGTTTTGTACCGTGCTTCCCTAGCTATGTTCATGAGTCTCACACCCATGGATGAGCCACGGGGTGCCCGGGGGAGGACGGACGACGGCGACGCGCCGCCGCCCTCGCTGCTGGACCGGGTCAGGTACCGCGTGCGCTCAGCCATTGAGACCATTTCGTTTGGGGAGCGATGTTTTGCGTGGCTTGATAACCGTGGTCGGGACAAGCCACAGTCGAAGATCCACACCGATGGGTTCGCTGACGACGTTGTTGCGCCGCCGGAGTGCCCGTCGATCAGCGACCTTCCAACGCGGTCACGGCCGTTTACGTACCCGACACGGAATCACACGGAGAGCAACACTGTCGACCTCATCGCAGTCGAGGGCGGGGACCAGCTCACCATGACGCATCCGGACAACTCGGACGCGAAAATAACATCTGATATCTGGATGGACGTCGAACAGTAATCAGTGGAATCGTTGCTCCATTTATTATCGAGTCTTGGTATTTGATATCTTGACGTGATATTTTCGTGTTCGCTTTTGTGTCAAAGTTATCCAGTCGCAGCAGGCCATTAACGGAGCCCAGAGTGCGAAGCGGCAGTCGCGATAGTTGTTGAAACGAAGACGATCCTTGAAGTCTAGACTAGTGTGACCGTCTCAGGAGTGACAGATTTACAGACCGGTGTCGAGCGAGCTGGGGGACTTCTCGCTCGTCGCCCAGTTTGATGGACAGGAACAACAGGCCCAGTCAGGGGCTGTGGGTGCGGGAGCGACGACGGACTAACTGGAGACAACGACTAGAAATCGTACCGCGCGATGTCACTGGAGCCACAGGCCGGACAGGCCGTCCCGTCCGTTTCGAGGGTGGTTCCACAGCGTCGACACTCCAGATGTGACTGCTGTCGAGTCCCCACGACCCGGCGTAATCGCTCCATCATATTGCCAGACAGGACACCGGGACTCATATAATCGGGTAATTCACGGTGAAAGTGAAAACCGCACGACTCGACGCCGATTCTGAGTGCCCGTCAGCCGAGCGTCAGACGCCGTTGTCACACCGCCCGGCCCGCACAGTCACTCACTTACGCGCGAGCCTGCTCACGCCGGTCCCGCCTGCCGGACGCGTACAGAAGTGCCAGAAACAGTCCAACTGCGAACAGCCAGACCGCCACCAGCCAGAGCAGTATCGAGTGGCCCCCACTCCCGAGCATGGACTGTAAAGATCACTGTCGATACTTAATTAGTAGCACTGTATCGGGAGCGGATGCGGTGTCACACAGCGGATTGTGCCACCGGTAACTGTGAGGGCGGCGTCAGTCACCCCTACCGACTCGGTGCACACGAGGGCTGCGCTCTTGTCGGCTGGGTGGCCCCAGACGACTGTCTGGGGTACGCCCAGACATTTTTGTTCACGCCGCCGTAGCCACGCCCGATGACGGGAACAGCCGCAGCCGAGCCCACTGTGACGACCTTCACGTCGAACGTCGACCGTATCGATACGACTGCTGTCGTGCTAACAGACACGTACTTCTACGCTGAAGGCGGCGGACAGCCGGCGGACCGGGGAACACTCGATGGCGTCGCGGTCGTTGACGTCCAGCACCGAAACGGCGACATCGTTCACGAACTGGCCGAGCCGCCGACGTTCGGCCCGGGCGAGACAGTCGAAGGTCAGGTTGACACGGCGTTTCGGACGTACTGCATGCGTGCACACACCGCCAGCCACGTCCTCTACGGCGCTGGTCGGCGGCTGCTGTCGGACCTCGGCTACGGCGGCTTCGACATCAGCGCGAGAGTCCCGGACGAAGCCGATGACGACGACTTTGGGCCGGCCATCACCGGAAAGGTGCGGGTAGATTTCGAAACGACGACCGAAATCGGCGACGAGACACTCACCGAACTTGAGCGGCTGACTAACCGCGCCGTCTGGGAATCCTACGACGTGACCTGGGAAGAAATTCCGCGTGACGAGGCACTGGGTCGCGACGATATCGCGTTCAATACGAAGACCGAAGAGGGAATCGAGGGCGAGACAGTTCGGGTCGTCACCATCGACGGCTGGGACGTGGCAGCCTGTGGTGGGACACACGTCGGGAACACCCGCGAAATCGGGCCCGTGACGGTACTCGGTCGGTCCAATCCCGGAGAGGGATTGACTCGCGTCGAGTTCGCCGTCGGCCCGCGTGCTATCCGCCGGCGGGCGACCGAACACGAGCGGGCGATGACTGCCGCCCAGTCGCTGGATACGAACGTTGCGGAGCTCCCGGCCGCTGTGGACGGACTCCAGTCAGAATGCGACGACCTCCGGGAGACGGTGTCGTCCCTCCGAGAGCGCCTCGTCGATTCCCGTCTCGCTGACCTGCGTGACGACGCCATCGAAGTGGACGGGCAGCGGTGGCTCGTCGGCACCGTGGCAGGGCTCGACGCAAACGCACTGGCCGACCGAGCGGAGTCCGCTGTCGGTGACGACGTCGACGTGGCCGCGCTGGTGGACGCCGACGGCCAGTACCTGGGCGTCGGGACGACCGGCGGCGTCGACGCCGGTGAAGTGGTCGATCAGGTGACTACAGAGTTCGGTGGCGGCGGTGGCGGGCGACCGACAGTCGCTCAGGGCGGGGGACTCGGTGCCGACGGGGACGAAATCGTCGCGTTCCTCCGGGACGAGTCAGTGACGGCAGACAGCGGCGACTGAGCTTACTCCCCGCGGTTCGGCGTCCCGCTGAACCGCGCAACCTCGTTTCGTAGCGCGTCCCGTTTCAGCAGTCCGAACCCGACGAGGATACAGGTGAATCCGACACCTGTGTAGACCGTCGGCGTCTCGCTGAGAAACAGCAGTCCAGTGGCGGCGGCGACGACTGGCGCGGCGTAGGAGACGAGGTTGATTTCGATGGGTCCCAGCCGCTCAAGCAAATCGAAGTAGATGAGGAAGCCGAGGGCGCTGGCGACGACAACCAGATACAGCAGGGCCAGCACGGCCTCAGTAGTCCACTGAACGTCGGCAACCGATTCGGAGACACCGAAACTGATGCCGTGCATGAGCACTGCACCGAGCAGCATCGACCACGCTTCCATCGTCTCTATCTCCAAGTCGTCGTCGAACCGACGGGTCAACACGCTCCCGAGGGCGAACGACGCGGCCGCGAGGAATACAAGAAACAGCGACACGGTCCGGGGGTTGAGAAGGTTCCCCGGGTCGGGGTTGCTGAGAACGCCGACACCGAGGAACCCGACAAGGAGGCCGACGATGCCCAGCGTCGTGAGCCGTTCGTCCGGGAGAAACGCACGCGCGAACCCGGTGGTAAGAATCGGCGAGAGGCTCACGACGATAGCGGCGGCGGCACTGGTGGTTCCTTGCTCGCCGACGAACAAGAAGATGTGGTATGCGGCGATCAGGAGTGAGCCGCCGATACCCACGACAATCCAGTCGGTCCGACTTTTCGGGACCCACTGGTCGGTAGCGTACACCGCGTAGCCGAGCATCAACAGGCCGGCGAGGTCGTACCGGAACGCCGCAAACAGGATTGGCGGGAAATACTCCAGCCCAGCCTTGATCGCGGTGAAGGCGCTGCCCCAGGCGATTGCGAGCGCGACGAAGAGGATGGCGTTGCGGAACCGCATCGTCTGCTCAGTCGGCCGCCTCGCCGCCGTCGTCCGGCTCGTACGTCTCCGCAATCGCGTCGAGGGCCTCGTGATGCTCCGTCGTGTGCGGCGCGGTCAGCGGCGAGACGCTGACCTTTCCGTCGACGACGGCGCGACGGTCGGTCCCCTCAGGGTCGGGGATGTCGCCGTCGGCCATGTGCTCCCAGATGCGGTCGTGGAGCGTCACAGCGTCGCCATCCTGTTCGGCGTCCATCTCGTAGAGGTGGGACGGTCGGGTGACCGTCATCTGTGCGTCGCCCCACTCGGCGACGGGGGCGTTGATATTCAGGTAGTCGCACTGCTCGAACACGCCGGCGTCGACGGCGTGGTCGGCAAGGTAGGTTGTCGCTTTCGCCGCCTCGCGGTAACTGTCGCCGTTGGCCTCGATGTCCGCGAAGGCGGCGTCTTCGCGGACCGGGATGTACATCGAGACGGCCATCGCCGGCACGTCAAAGAAGGTGGCCTCGACGGCGGCGCTGACGGTCCCCGAGCGGCCGAGAACGTACGCGCCGAGGTTCGCCCCGCGGTTACAGCCCGCGACGACGAGGTCGGTGTCGGTGACGAGCGCTTCCAGCCCCGCCACGACGCAGTCTGAGGGCGTCCCCTCGACAGCATAGCCGAGTTCGTGCTCGTGGACGGTTACTTCGTGGGAAATAGCCCGACCGACCGCGCTCTGGTCCTCCGCCGGGGCGACCGCGGTCACGTCGCCGACCGTCGAGAGACCATCGTACACTGCCCGGAGGCCGGCGCTCTCGATGCCGTCGTCGTTCGTCAGCAGAATCGTCGGCTCGTCCATACGCTCCGTGGGGCCGTCCCCGAGAAAAGCCCACCGCTAGCGGGCCCGGTCGATGACCGTCTCGCCGTCGACGACAACGTTGTACGCCTCCTCGTCGTCGTTCCACAGCACCAGCGCGTTCTCGAAGGACAGCAGGTCGCCGTAGTCGGCTTTCCGGAGGTCCTCGTTCAGTATCGACGCCTCGGTGAGCACGGCGAAGTGGTCGACCTGCTGACTTCCATCGCCCAGCAGATACAGCGGATTTGCGCCCTCCCGCTCGGCGAGGTCGTGGCTGAGTTTCACACCCAGAAAATTCACCCGGTCGGTGACGTAGTTCTCGGCGTCGGCCATCGGCGCGTGGATGCCCCGGTCCGGTGTTACATCGTGCACTCGCTTGCCGTCGGTTCGCAGGACGCTGTAGGCGAACTGCACGTCCGTATTGACGAACTCGCCTGTCCCGCCGGCAGGGTCGTCGAGGCGCTGTTGCATGGTTGGCACCTCGATGTCCGGCTTGCGGTCGAACGACCACGACTCGCTGTTGGGGGACTGGTGAGGCCAGAGTCGCACGGTCGGCCCATACACCGTCGCCGGGCCGCCGTCGGCCACCTCGCGCTCGACAGTTCGGAGCTGTATGGCCGTGTTCCGGTCGGCGGGGGCCAGCGCCAGCAACGTCCCGTCGTCGGCAAGCGCCTCGACGTACCGGTAGAGGGTCGCCGCCGCGTCGTCGAGTTCGCTGAGGACGTTGCCGAAGATGATGAGGTCGTATCCCTCGTCGGTGCTGTCGTCGCTACCGCTGTCCCCGTCTCCGGCCCCACTACCGCTGTCGTCGCCGACAAGCGGCGACGACGGGTCGAACTCCTCGGCGAGTGCCCGGTGAATCTCCCAGCGGACGTTCTGGCCGCTGTCCTCCAGCAGATGTTCCAGCACGTCCGCGGCGGCGCTCGGTTCGACCGCGTGGTAGTCGAGCAGCGCGTCGTCCGGAAGCAGGTCGCGCAGGGCGACCGCCGGGCCGCCGACACCGGCCCCCACGTCCAGCACTCGAAGCTGTGACGGGAGCAGGCCGTCGGCGGCGAGGTCCGCAAGGACGTACTTCGCCACGGCGTAGTAGTCCGGGAGGTGGTAGACGGCGTAGCCCAGCGCGGTCAGTTCGTCGTATTCGACGGCCTGGCCCTGCAGATACCGCTCTTTGATGTCGCGGATGCGCTCCCTGAGTTCGTCACCGCTGTCGCCGCTGTGCCACTCCAGCCCGCCCCACTCTGTCAGCAGGTCGATGACCTGCTGTTCGTAGCTGTCGGGGAACCGCTCGACGCCGTCGAAATCTACTGAAAGCCGGCCCTCTGGTGCCGGCACGAAGGTCCCGTCATCCTGCTCGACGATGCCAAGGTCGAATGCCTCCTCTCGGAGCACCTGCTTGACGACGGCGGGGTGGGGCTGGCCCTCGACGTATTCGTGTAGCTCCTCGGGGTCCAGCGGTCGGACGTTCCGGAGGTACTGGGCGTTGTCGCGTATCTGCTGGCGTGTGTCCTGGTTCATGAGAGTTGCTCGTAGAGCCGCTCAAAAGTATCTGCGTCGGCGTCGGCGAGTTCGCTAGCGGCGTCGGCGACCGCGTCCGCGCCGTCGAATGTCCGCTGGATATCGGCGTACACCCGCGAGTCGCCGCCGGTCACCTGCTCGACAAGGTCGAACAGGCCGGCCGAAATCGGCGTCTGAAACTGGTCGGGCACGTCCGCGGCGGCCATCGCGAACGCGAGTACGGCGGCGTGAGCGCTGGCCTGTACCGTTTCCATGGCTTCGTCGTGTTCCGACACCGTCGTCTCGAAGCAGTTGTTTCCGGCTGCAGCGATTGCGTCGACGACGGCAGTAGCATCGGGTCCCAACGCGTCAGCGACGACAGCGACGTTGCCGGGCGCGTTCTCGGGGGCAAACAGTGGGTGCAGGCTGAGTCGCTGGCCATCGGGCATCGCGTCCCGCATTGCTGCGATGGGGCCTGCCATGCTCCCCGTTACGTCAACGATTGCGTCCGTGGCACACGGCGCGAACTCGTCGATAGCCGTCTCGGCGACAGGCATCGGCACTGCGATACAGACAACATCGAAAGTCTCGGCCGCGTCGCTGGCGACAGCGCGCCCGCCGACCGCGTTTGCAGCAGCTTCAGCAGCCGACTGGTCGACGTCGGTAAAGGCGACGGCCGCGTCGGCGTGGGTCCGGACTGTGCGTGCGAACCACTGGCCCATCGCGCCGGCACCAACGACGAGGACGTTCATCGGCCCAGCGTAGCCCGTCCCGTCTCAAAAGCCGTTCGGTCACACGCCTGCTCGCCGCGACACCGCAGGTGACGATGGTCGGGTAGACAACCGTCGAATAGCCCGCTGTAGTCCGGTTTCCCCCTCCTAAACGCTTATCCGTCGGCCCTGAGAGAACGGTGACATGAAGCGCGTTCGATTCCGTGATACTGGGGGGAACGTTCGCGGCGGTCGCTGGACCGTCGAGGACGGCGAGCCCGTCGTCACCGCCGCCGCCGGACCGTACGGCCGTATTGCCTTTGGCGACGAGTCTTACGACCCCGACGAGGTGGACATCCTCCCGCCTTGCGAGCCGACGAAAGTCGTCTGTATCGGGCGCAACTACGCCGACCACGCCGAGGAGATGGACTCGGAGCTTCCGGACCGGCCGATGCTGTTTCTCAAAGCCCCGAACGCCGTCGCGTCCCACGGCAAGCACCTCACGATGCCCTCGGGGAAGGAACGCATCGACTACGAGGCTGAACTCGGCGTCGTCATCGGCGAGCAGTGTCGGAACGTCAGCGAATCGGGGGCGATGGACGTCGTCGCGGGCTACACCTGCGTCAACGACATCTCCAACCGTGACGACCAGCGACGGGAGCAGAACTGGGTCCGCGGGAAGGCCTTCGACAACGCGTGTCCAATCGGCCCGCTCGTGGCCACGCCAGAGCACGTTCCGGAAGACGCCAGTATCGAACTCCGTCTCAACGGCGAGACGAAGCAGTCCTCCTCCCGCGAGCACCTCATCTTCTCTGTCCCCGAACTAATCGCCGAAATAACGTCGTACATGACGCTGGAACCGGGCGATGTCATCGCCACGGGGACCCCTGAAGGGGTCGGACCGATGGAAGACGGCGACGAAGTCGAAGTCGAAATCGAAGGTATCGGCACGCTCAAACACAGCGTCAAGATTCCGTAGGCGGCTGCCACACTAGTTCGGTAGTTATTCCACGACGACCGCGCCTCTCATCCCCAGGCCCTTATGCGGTTTACAGGAGTACAGGTAGGTCCCGGTTTCCGCGAAGGTGTGCTCGTAGGTGTTTCCTTCCTCGGCGACGAGTTCCGAGTTGAGCGGGCCATCGCCTTTTGAGACGATGTTGTGTGGCCCTCCCTCGCCGGTCCACTCCCAGCGGACGGTCGTCTCGGTCGAGATCTTCAGCGCCGGGGGGCCGAACGCGAACTTCCCACCATTCCCTTCCACACCGGCGGTAACAGTTGCAGTGTCAGTGTCGGTGCGGTCGACAATGGTGCCGTCGAAGTTACTCGCCGCTGCGAGCCATTCATCAACAGTGTCGTTACCCGAAGACGGTGGCTCTTTCACAATAATCGCACCTTTCATGCCACCGTCACGATTGGGTTCGGAGACGTAGCGATACTCGCCGGTCTCCTCGAAAAAGTAGTGATACATTGTTCCGGCCTGCGCGTTTGTCCGGCCGCTGTCGAAGGTGCCATCAAGCGCGACGATGTTCTGCTGGCCGCCGTGCCCAGTCCAGTCCCACCGAACTGTCGTCATCGGTGGGATTTCAATGACAGGCGGGTCGAACGCCAGTCCGCCGTCCATCTCCTGCCCAACCCAGACCGTTGGCCGAGACTCGGGGCCGAACCTGCGGGGCTCGCCGTCGTAGCCGTTGGCATCATCAAGCCAGTCGTCAAGCGACTCGGGCGTCGATTCAGGCGTCGCGGTTGGGGTCGCAGTTTCCGTCGCGGTTTCAGTTCCGGTTCCGGTTTCGGCCGCTGGTTCTGAACTACTTCCCGAGGACACGCACCCGGCGGTAATGGCAAGCGCTGCTACCCCTGTGCCTGTAAGAAACTGTCTGCGAGTGGAGGGCCGTTGCATAGCAAGCTAGTCGTTATTTTTCGATGATAGAAAAGTCGGTGTGCCCTTTCCAGATTCTGGAAACAAACAGTCGCCCTTTATCTGAGGGTGGTTTATATTCCCGACACTGACTGGGAGCGGCTGCCGGGGTACCGCAGGACACCGTGGGAACAATATCCCACAGGTTTCACGTCGATGCCCCGTCATATCGAGACCGAACCGTCCGCAGAACCACTTCCACCCGTCCCCTGAGAGGGCCCCTCCGTGGCATACAACGACGCGAGCGAGACACAGGCGCTGTTCGACGCCCTCGCCGACCCTGACTGTCGCGACATCCTCAGGGTGCTCGACGAGCCGTTGCCAGCCAAAGAGGTTGCCTCGGTCTGTGACCTGCCCCAGACAAGCACCTACCGGAAGCTCGAGCAGTTGAGCGAGGCCGAGCTGGTCGCTGAGGAAACAGAGGTGCGTGCCGACGGTCATCACGCGACGGCGTACATTCGGGACTGTGACGGGGTGTTCGTCGGGATCGACGCCGATGGCGCGTTCGAGGTCGACGTGCTGCCTGCCGAGGAGCGGCCAAGCGACCGGCTCGCACTCCTGTGGTCGCGCGTCAGCGAGGAACTATGAACGGAGATATCCCACTCATCGTCATCGGATTCAAGACGGTAACAGTGTTACTTGGCGGGCTCATCACCTACTTCGCTGCTCGCGCAGCGTTGACAACGAGGGCGACCGGGCTCACGTATCTCGCCGTCGGATTCGCGACCATTACTGTCGGGTCGCTCATCGCTGGCGTCGCGGACCAGCTGTTCGGTTTACCCACCGATGCCGCACTGATTTTCGAGAACGCGCTCACCGCGGTCGGCTTCGCCGTCATCGCGTATTCGCTGTACGTCACCAGTCGCTCCACGCTGGTAACACGATAAAATCTGCCAGACAGCTATCCGTTATTCGACGACGACTGCGCCGACCATCCCGAGCGCCTTGTGCGGGACACAGTTGTAGAGGTAGGTGCCGGTTTCCTCAAACGTGTACTCGTAGGTGGTTCCTTCCTCTGCGACAGCCGAACCCGAGTCAAGCGGCCCGTCGCCTTCGGACTTGACGTTGTGGCCGGCCCCCTGGCCGGTCCACTCCCAGACGACCGTCGTTCCGGTCGAGACGTTTATCGCCGGCGGGTCGAAGGCGAACGCGCCGCCGTTGCCTTCGGCCCCGACGGAGACGGAAACCTCGTCTTGGTCCGTCATCACGACCATGGAGCCATCGAAATTCGACGACTCGCCAACGTAGTCTGCGACCTCGCTCGGCGCTTCGGCGGTTTCCATCCCACCGCTGCTTTCGGTGTCCATTTCCTCAGTTTCAGTGGATTCCATCTCCTCGGCTTCGGTGGTCTCCATTTCTTCGGCTTCCGTCTCGTCGCTGCCACCGTCGCCGCCGGACCCGCCACAGCCAGCGAGGAGTCCAGCGCCTGATACGGCCGCCGTCGTGCGAATGAACGTCCGTCTGTCGAGGTCGTTTGTCATGCATTTAAAGTTATGACTGTGTACTTATAAGGAAGTCGCTTCTGTCGTTTGTAAAGAAACAATAATTGAGGTTTTGACCACCCCGCTGTCCCGGGATACCAACACAGTTCGGACGGGGATTGATGCGGATACAGGCATATACTGTAACTAATGGGAGTGTCCGTTTGCCGATGACTGTCTGGCTTCGCGGTGACCACCTCATCCGGCGGTCCGGACCCGTCGCTCGACGACCTGACGAACCGGTGCTTCTGATAGAATCGGAGTCTTTCGCCCGCAAGCTGCCGTACCACCCACACAAGCTGATTCTGCTGTTCAGCGCGATGCGACATTTCCGCGACAATCTCCGGGACGACGGCCGAACGGTCCGATACCAGCAGACAGAGACCTTTGAGGACGGACTGGCGGCACACTTTGAGGCCAACCCTGACGACACACTCGTGACTCACCGACCGCAGACTGAGTCCGCACAGGCGCGCCTCGAATCGCTGGTCGCCGAGGCAGGCGGAGCCGTCGAGTTTGTCGCCGACGACCGCTTCCTCTGCGCACCGTCCCAGTTCGACGAGTGGCGCGGCGACGGCCGCTACCGCCACGAGGACTTCTACCGGTTCATGCGCCGGGAGACGGGCTACCTGATGGCGGATGGCGACCCAGTTGGCGGCGAGTGGAACTACGACGACCAGAACCGTGAGACGCCACCCGACGGGTGGACGCCACCGGAGCCACCGCAGTTTGAGCCGGACGACGTGACCGAAGACGTTATCGAGTGGGTCTATTCGACGTTCGATGGAAGCTACGACGAGCAGCCATTCGGCGGTGATTGGACCGACCCGGAGCCGTTCCGCTGGCCCGTCACTCGCCGCCAGGCCGTCCAAGCACTGGACCATTTCGTCACGAATCGACTCACGGAGTTTGGCTCGTACCAGGACGCGATGCTGGAAGATGAGTGGGCGATGAGCCACAGCCTGCTTTCCACGTCGCTCAATCTGGGACTCCTCGGCCCTGCGGAGGTCATCGAGCGCGCTATCACCGCCTACGAGGACGGCGATGCGCCACTGAACAGCGTTGAAGGGTTCATCCGACAGGTGCTCGGCTGGCGGGAGTTTCTTCGGCACGTGTACCGCCGGGAGATGCCCAGTCTGGCCGAAGCGAACCAGCTTGGCGCGAACGAGGCCTTGCCCGACTTCTACTGGAACGGCGACACCGACATGGCGTGTCTCTCCGACGTGGTCGACGGGGTCCGGGAGCGCGGGTATTCACACCACATCGAGCGGCTGATGATTCTCGCGAACTTCGGCCTCATCTATGGCGTCGAGCCAGCGCAACTGAACCGCTGGTTCCACGCCGGCTACGTCGACGCCTTCCACTGGGTGACCACGCCGAACGTCGTCGAGATGGGGCTGTACGGCGCGGGCGTGTTCGCCACCAAACCCTACGCCTCCTCGGCGAACTACGTGGACAAGATGAGCGACTACTGCTCGGGCTGTCCGTACTACAAAACGAAGACTACTGGTGACGGAGCCTGCCCGTTCAACGCGCTGTACTGGGACTTCCTCGACCGCAACGAGGAGACGCTCCGGTCGAACCACCGGATGGGACTGATGTACAGCCACGTCGACAACAAAAGCGACGAGGAACTCGGGGAGATACGCGAACGGGCCGCAGAAATCCGTGAAATGGCGACCAAAGGCGAACTCTGAGCGCCGCTGTCTTGTGGGAAACCGTCGGCGCTTGCCTACTCGTCTCCGTCCGCAGCGTCGGTCGCCTGCCGCTGTTGCATCTCGTGGCGGGTGAACTGTGGCGTCGACAGCGCTGGTCCGCGCCGTCGGCGGAACGACCACGCGAGAATTCCGAGCACCGCCGCGCTCCCGCCCAGTGCGAGGCCTGCTGGCTGAAGCCCGCTCACGGTGTAGAGGTAGGCACTCACCGGCACGCCGGCACTGGCGACGATACCGAGCAGGAGTCGCTTGGCGAGCACCCGGCTTAGCCCATCAGAGTCTTCGAGCACGGTCTTGACGAGCAGTTCTTCGCGCTCGACTCTGTCGAGTGCGTCCTCCACCTTCGGGGCTGCCCGCACTGCTGACCGGGTCGAGCCAGTCACTGCCTCTTGGATTTCCGTCTTGATCTGCTCTCGAACGTCGTCCCCAGCGCCCTGCTCCATGACGTACTCGGAGATGATCTCGATGAAGTCGAACTCGGGGTCGAGCGTGCGACAGACGCCTTCAAGGACCGTCGTTACCCGGACCACCAGCGCCAGATCCTGTGGCAGCCGCATCGGGAACTCGTACAGTTGCGTCTCGAACTGGCCGACGAGCTGTTCGATGCGGTACTCACTGATGTCCTCGCCGCGGAACTGCTCGATAACGATGTCGAACGCTTCCCGCATCACGTTACGGTCTGCCATCGGGTCAAGCGCGCCCATTTCGACGAAGGCGTCCATCACGCGGTCTACATCATCAGTCGCCAGTCCGACGTAGAACTCAAGCAGCTGGTCCTGTGTTCGGGGACCGAGGTAGCCGGTCATCCCGAAATCGTAGAAGACGAGCGTCCCGTCGGGCTGGACCGCCAGATTGCCGGGATGGGGGTCAGCGTGGAAGAGGCCGTCCTCGACGATCATCTGGATGTACACCTCTTCGAGCCGCCGGACGAGTGCCGGCCTGTCGATGCCGAGTTCGTCCAGCCGCTCTACGTCGTCGATTTTCACGCCGTCGAGGTACGTCATCGTCAGCACGCGGTCCGTCGAGTGGCTCCCAACGACGTCCGGGATGGCGATGTCGTCGTCGTTTGCGAAGTTGTCGCCGATTTCACGGAGCATTCGCGCCTCGTGGCCGTAGTCCATCTCCCGGCGGACCGTCGTTGCGAACTCTTCGGTGAGATTTTCCAGCGTAAATGCCTGGCCCGGGTCCGCGCCGTAGGTGAGCACGGGCAGCAGCGTCGACAGCACGCGCAGGTCGGATTCGACGCGCGTTCTGATGTTGGGTCGAAGCACTTTCACGGCGACCCGCTGGCCGTCGATCTGTGCCTCGTACACCTGGCCCAGCGAGGCTCCCGAAATGGCTGTCGTGTCGAATGCCTCGAACAGCGTATCGATATCGTCGCCCAGTTCGCGTTCGATAACTGGCTCGATGGTCGCCCACGCGTCAGGTGGGACGTTGTCCTGTAGCTCTGAGAGTACGTCGACGTACGCCCGTGGCAGGGCGTCAGGCCGAGTCGAGAGCATCTGTCCGAGTTTAATGAACGCCGGGCCGAGGTCGACGAACGTATCCTTCAGGTAGCGGGCGCGCCGCGTCCGCGTCTCGGGGGCCACTGACCGGGACCGGCCGAACAGGAGGAACCGCTTCCGGTCCCGGCCCCACTGCCAGAGCAGCGGGACGAACTGCCAGACGATGACGAGCGCCCGCCAGAGCGCACGGAGCCGAACGCCGAGGCCGCCCGGCTGTGACACTGTCTCTCCTGTCGGCTCGTCGGCGACACGCTCCTCAGCAGTCACTGTTTGCAAGTGAGGCCCGGCGACAAATGAGTCTGCTGGAGACGGCTCAGCGACGGAGGGACCCGAGCAGCCGGTACGCCGAATCAGGTGTGTACCGGCGGAACGCGAGGCTGTTTGCGAGCACCGACACGGACGAGGCGGCCATCGCCGCGGCGGCAAGCACCGGCTGGAGGAGTCCCAGCGAGGCCAGCGGAATCATCACCGTGTTGTACCCGAGTGCCCAGAAGAGGTTCTGCTTGATCTTCTGGAGCGTGGCCTCGGAGATCCGGATGGCCTTCATCACGTCGGCGGGGTCGTCCCGGAGCAGTGTCACGTCTCCGGCCTCGATTGCCACGTCGGTCCCCGAACCGATAGCACAGCCGACGCTCGCGGCCGCCAGCGCTGGCGCATCGTTGACGCCATCGCCGACCATCATCGCCTGGCCGCCGTCGCTCTGGAGGTCGTCGACGGCGTCGGCCTTGTCCTCCGGCAGCACGTCGGCCATCACGTTGTCGGGGTCGATTCCGACCTCCTCGGCGACGGCGCGGGCAGTCCGCCCGTTGTCGCCGGTAATGAGCCAGACGCCAAGCCCGCGCTCTCGCAGCCCACTGACGGCGGCCTTCGCCGATTCTTTGACCGTGTCCGCGTCGGCGACGATGCCAATGAGCCGATAGTCCGGGTCGCTGTCGTCATCGTCTGCATCTTCGGCCAGCGCGACCAGCATCGCCGTCTTGCCCTCGCGTTCGAGCGCGTCCATCCGCTCCTCCGCCGGCGCGGTGTCGACGCCGGCCTCGGACAGCAGTTTCCGGTTGCCGACGAGGACGCGACCGTGGCGCGTCGTCGCCTTCACGCCCTGTCCGGGAACGTTCTCGAATTCGTCGGGATCATCGACTTCGATACCGCGCTCGCGTGCGCCGTCGACAATGGCCTCAGCCAGCGGGTGTTCGCTGGCGTGTTCGGCGCTGGCGGCGACTTCGAGGACGAACGCCTCGGTCCGTTCGCGCTCGGGCTTGAGCGCCCCGCCGTCCGTCGCAGGACCGACAACCTCCACATCCGTGAGTTCCATCTCGCCTTTCGTCAGCGTCCCTGTCTTGTCGAAGACGACGGTGTCGACCTCGTGGACGCGTTCGAGCACGTCCCCGCCCTTGAACAGGACGCCGTTGCGTGCGCCGATTGCCGTCCCGACCATCGTCGCCGCGGGTGTCGCCAGCCCCAGCGCGCAGGGACAGGCAATCAGGACGGCAGACGCGAACACGACGATAGCGAACTCGCTCACGCCGACGCCGGGCGGGCCGCCCGCAGCCAGCCCCCACAGCGGGAGCGCGTCGACGACTGCAGCCAGCGTCTCCGGCGCGACCGCCCACAGCACCGCCCAGAGGACGGCGTTGCCGATGACCGCCGGGACGAAGTACGCCGAGATACGGTCGGCGACGTTCTGGATGTCCGGCTGGCGCGACTGGGCCTGCCGGACCCGCTCTGCTATCTGCTGGATAGCCGTCTCCGAGCCGATTTTCGTCGCCTCGACTTTGAGGACGCCATTCTGGTTCACCGTCGAGCCGATGACCTCGTCGCCCTCGCCTTTCTCGACCGGGACCGACTCGCCGGTCACCATCGACTCGTCGACCGCCGAATCGCCGTCAACGACGACGCCGTCCGTCGGAATCTTCTCCCCGGGCCGGACTTTCAGCCGGTCGCCGACCCCGACCTCGTCGATAGGAATCTCTTCCTCGCTGCCGTCCTCGCGGACGACCGTTGCCGTGTCGGCTTCCATCTCGAGGAGTTGCTGGATGGCGGCCCCGGCCTGACTCTTCGAGCGGGCTTCGAGGTAGTTCCCGAGCGTGATAAACACGAGAATCAGCGCGGCCGTGTCGAAGTACAGCCCCGTGCTCGCGATGAGACCCGCCAGCGCGGCAACTGAGTAGACGTACGCCGTCGAGGAACCCAGGGCGATGAGCACGTCCATGTTCGCCCGCCCGTTGTTGACCAGCGCCTTGTAGGAATTCTCGTAGAACGGCTTGCCCAGCAGTATCTGGACCGGCGTTGCCAGCGCGAAGGCAACCCAGCCCTGTGGCACTCCCAGCACCGTCTCGCCGACGAGGCCGAGCGAGAACAGGTGGTCCGCCATGAACAGCAAGAGCGGGGCCGACAGCACCGCTCCGAACAGCGTGAGCCGGAGCTGTCTGCGCGTCTCCTCGTTGCGCGCGGCGGCACGGCGGTCAGCGCCGGACTGCTCACCATCGTCGCCGTCGCCGTTTGCACTCCCACTGTCCTCCCTTACGGGTGTATAGCCGGCGGATTCGATAGCGTTGTAGAGGTCCGCACGTGACACGTCGGCCGGGTTGTAGGTGACCTGGGCCTCGTCGGTGGCGTAGTTCACGCTGGCGTCGATGACGCCCGCGGTCCCTTCCAGCGCCTCCTCGTTGGCGTCTGCACAGTTCGCACACGACATGTCGGTGATGCCGACGGTCACCGTCTCCGTCGCCACACCGTAGCCAGCGTCTTCGACGGCGGCGACGATATCAGCCAGTGACACCACGTCAGGGTCGTACTCGACGCTCCCCCCGTCGGTGGCATAGTTCGCACCGACGGACGAGACCCCGTCCAGCTCGCCCACCGACTCCTCGATAGTGCCCGCGCAGTTGGCACAGCTCATCCCCGTCAGTTCGAGCCGAGTGGTCCGGTTACTCATCTTGTTTCATTGTACGTCCCCCGTATTCATGCGGTTTGTCCCTTTGATTCGAATCTCAAAGCAGACTATTAGGTTGGTATCCAAACTCCAACCGCCGGAAAGTCAGCAATCAAAAGGGACTATCGTAGTTTAGGCACTGTCTTTCAGCGACTTGTACTGGTCGACAAATCGCCCTGCACAGGACCCACAGCAGAAGTAGTATCGCTCTCCGTCGAGTGTGCGCTGCTCGCCTTCTTCATCGACGGTGTTGCCACACTCCGCACAGTCGGGCGCGAACTCCGCCGCACCTAGCCCCGCGGTCCATTCGCTGTCCGCAATCATCCGCACTTCATAGCGGTCCACGTCGCCGAGGTCGACGTGTTCGGCGAGGAGTTCGCTCGCGTCGGCCTGAGGAACGGTCGCCGCGAGCACGACTCGGCCGCCGGCAGTTCGATAGACCCGCTCGATGGTGTCGGCGTCGCTGACCGACTCGGCGATATCGGCGGCCCGACCCGGCTTTGCATCTATCTCGATCAGGAACGGTACGCCGGCCTGTAACAGCGAGCGGTCGACATCGACAGTAAACCCCTGTATCAGTCCCATTTCGACGAGTCGGTCGACGCGGTCGGAGACCGCAGGGGCCGAGAGATCCACTCGCTCGGCGATATCGCTGTAGGGCCGTCTGGCGTCTTCGAGCAGCAACCGGAGGATTTCGTGGTCCGTGTCGTCGAGTCCGGGCATATCGGACCAACTTCGAGCGCCGGTTTATGTGTTGTGTCCGCTCGTGTCTGTGACACCGAGTAGATTTCAGCCACGAGTGACCTGCTTTATTAGATTAGTCTAATACTCTAATTAGAGGAGAACTATTATACCCTTTCCCGATAGCAAGCAACACATGGAAACTAACCAACCCTGTGACGATAAGTCGTGTAGGGTCACCCGCAGGCAGGCACTCAGTGCCGGGGCGGGGGTCCTTGCGTCCGGCTTTGCCGGCTGTCTGACCGGCGGCGGGACGGAAGCGGCAACGAATAGCAGCGACAGCGCCAGTGGTGCGGACGGACCGGTCGCGGTTGCGTCGTTTTTCAGTTTCTATGACTTTGCTCGAAAGGTCGCCCGCGGGACGCCGATAACGGTCAAGAACCTCATCCCGACCGGACTGCACGGCCACGGCTGGGAACCGGACGCTGGGATCACGCGAGATATCATCGACGCGGACGCGTTCATTCACGTCGGCCCGGACTTCCAGCCATGGGCCGACCGCGCGATTCAGACCCTCGAAGACGACAACGTCGATACCGAACTCATCAACGTCCGTGAGGGTATCGAACTCGAATCGCTCGCGGCGAGTCTCGACCGCGACGAAGAGGGTGTCGGACAGAACAGAGCCAGCGACCCCCACTTCTGGCTTGACCCGCAACGCGCGAAACAGTCGGTCAACAATATTACCGAGGGGCTGGTCGCGCTCGCACCGGACGCCGAAGATACGCTCCGGGACAACGCCGAGACGTACAACGCGGACGTTCTCGACCGCATCGACGCGGACTACGCCGATATTTTCGACCGGGCCGACAGGAACGTGGTCCAGCTCGCGGCGCACAACGCCTTCCAGTACATCGGCTCGCGTTACGGCGTCGAGATGCGCCCGCTCGTGGTCAACCTCGCTGCCAGCGGTGACGTGAAGCCCTCGGACATCACCGAAGCGAAAGCGGTCATCGAGGACAATGACATCCGGTACATCGGGGCCGGTGTCTTCGAGACGCGCAAGCCTGCAAAGCAGCTCCTCGCCGAGACACCGGTCGAAGCCTACTACCCCGTGACGCCGTATGCTGGCGTCCGTGAGGAGTGGGTCGAAAACGGCTGGGGGTACGAGGAAATCGCCTACCAAATAAATATGCCGACGTTCGAGGTCGTTCTGGGCAACACGGCACCTGCAGACGCGGGCCCCGACGGCTGGAGCGAGAAGTGGCGGAACTTCGAATAAGGATGACCATGCGCTCACACCATCGAGACGATGCCGACGAAGCGACGACCGAATCGAGCGAGAACAGGCCAGCTGTCGTCGAACTCACGGACGTGTCGTTCGGGTACACGTCTACGCCCGTCGTTGAAGACATCAGTGTCAGTATCGACGCCGGGGAGTACGTCGCCGTGGTCGGCCCGAACGGCTCCGGCAAGTCGACGCTCATGCAGTTGCTGCTCGGGCTTCTGGAACCGGATAGCGGAACTGCGGAGTTGTTTGGCGTCGACGCGACGGCGTTCGACGACGGGGCCAGAGTCGGCTACGTCGCACAGCGTGCCGGGACGAGCCGGGAAATGCCCATAACGGTCCGCGAAGTGGTCAAGATGGGCCGGTTCCCACACGTCGGGTTCGGGCGTCTCTCCGCGGCCGATTGGCGTATCGTCGACAGGGCCATCGATACCGTTGGGATGTCGGGGTTCGCCGACCGGCGAATCACCCAGCTCTCCGGCGGGCAGCGCCAGCGGGCGTTCATCGCCCGGGCGCTCGCAGGTGAGGCTGACCTGCTCGTTCTGGATGAACCGACCGTCGGCGTGGATACCGAATCGGTCGACGCCTTCTACGGACTGCTCGAATCGCTCCACGCCGAGGGCATCACCGTCCTGCTCATCGAACACGACCTGCAGGCCGTCATCGAACACGCGGAGCGCGTTATCTGCCTGAACCGCGAGATATACTTCGACGGGCCATCGGCAGAATTCACCGACAGTGCGGCGCTGGCCAGAGCGTTCGGGACGGGTGCGCAGTCGCTGACCGGAGGTAACCGATGACGCTTGCGTTCGCTGCTGGCGGCGTCTACGAGGCGTTCCTCCCGATTCTCGAAGTGTGGTACTGGCTTCTGGCACTACTCTACCAGCTGACCGGACTGGACCTCATCAATCCAGAGTACACGTTCATGTACCGGGCGATACTGGTTGGGCTGTGTGTCGGCGTCATCGCACCGTTAATCGGGACTTTTCTCGTCCACCGCCAGCTCGCCCTCATCGGGGACGCACTCGCCCACACAGCCTTCGCTGGCGTCGCTGTCGGGCTGTTTCTCAACGCCGTCCTCGAACTGAGTGTTTCGCCGTATCTCACCGCCGTCGTCGTGGCTGTCATCGCGGCGTTGCTTATCGAACTCATCTCCGAGGCGACCGACGCCTACAACGACGTGTCGATGGCGATTGTCCTCTCGACGGGGTTCGCGCTGGGGACGGTCCTCATCAGTCTCAACGCTGGCGGTCTGGCCGTCGGTATCAATCAGTACCTCTTTGGCAACCTCTCGACGGTGTCCGCCGAGAATGCGGTCATCATGCTCGGGCTGTTCAGCGTCATCGTTGGGACGGTCGCGCTCACCCGCAATCAGTTGCTGTACGTCACGTTCGACGAGACCGCCGCCGCCGTCGCCGGGCTCCCGGTCGCCTGGTACAACCGGATTATGGTGATGCTGACGGCGCTCGTCGTCGTCGGCGCGATGCAGATCATGGGCGTCATCCTCGTCGCGGCCATGCTGGTCGTCCCGGTCGCCGGCGCGACACAGGTGTCCCGGAGCTTCTCGGAATCACTGCTGGTCTCGATTGTACTGGCTGAACTGGCCGTCCTGCTCGGTATCGGTATCTCGTACTACGCCGGTGCGACAGCCGGCGGCGTCATCGTTCTCGTCGCAGTGGGAATCTACGTCCTCTCGGTCTTTGCCGGGAAAGTCCGACAGACAGGCGCGCCGGATGAAACGCGAGAACTCGACACTATCAGCCAGGACTGAACGACTTTCTCGACTGAAGTTGATGATTGCAACCGGGAGCCACGGCTGGCGACGAAACGCTGGCCGATGAGCGAGTCACTGGAATGCGTCACAGTCGCTGCGCCCGCTCTGCCAGTGGACGACGTTGTCAGCGGTGTACTCGACAATGACATCGTAACAGTTGTTATCATCAAACGTTGTCTCCTCTGAAATATCGGTCCCGGCGATGGCCGTCGCTATCGTTATCTTGCCCTGTCTGTCCGGCAGCGTATCGTCCAACTCCACGGTTGCACCGTCCTCCGCGGCCCTCACAGTATGTGTCTCCTCGTACATCGTCTCACTGTCGACCGTGACCGTGAATTCGAACGTACGTGTCGCCGAACCGGTGTTCGTTAGCCGTACGCCAGCGAGTCGAGCGCTCGCAGGACTGAGTGCTGCACAGCCCGAGAGTGCAACGAGTGTTCCTGCTGTGAGAACGCTACGTCTGGAGGGCATTACTCGGAACTGTTCAGCCGTTCTGGAAAAGTCTTCTGTCGCTCAAATCAGCCGTTCGTCTCAGGCGCCCACCTGCGCCGCGATGGATGAGACCATCGTTTCCCACAGCGAGACCCCCATCGTCACGCTCAGGGCGAAGTCCGCGGCGAAAAACAGGAACAGCCCTGCGCCGACGAAGTGAGCTTTCCGCAGGTTGAACCGATGGGCGAACCGGTGGAAAAACAGCGCATTGGCGAGGCTCACCGGAATGATGGCGAGCATCTCACCGGTCCAGATAGCGCTGGCGTGGGCGCTGTACTGGGCGGCGAGCGTGATTGTAATGAGCTGAGTCTTGTCGCCGAACTCGCCGAAGGCCATCATCGCAAAGATTGGGAGGAAGCCGCCGAGCTTGTTCGGTACTTGCCAGTCGACGACGGGAACGCGAACGTCTAGCTGTCCGCCGTCAGTGGTGAAGCCGGACGCAGGCTCCTGTTGCTCTGCGCCGGCTGCCGGGGCACTGCGGAGCAGTAGTATCGCGAACAGCAGGAACATCCCGGCGGTGAGGCTTTCGAGGACGATGCCGGGCAATAGCGACGTGATTGCGGAGCCAAACCATATCTCCAGCGCCGTCCAGCCAGCGAAGGCCGTCCCCGCCGCGCTGACGACGAGGAGGGGGTTGAACCGCGTCGACAGGCCGGCGATGATGAACTGGACTTTCTCTCCGGGGAGGACCGCCAACTGCGCACCGGCCGCTATCGCGACCACTGTCAGCCACGTCGCGTCGCTCACGCCTGGCTCACTCCGTCTTCGCCCTGCGTATCCGGTGCGCGGACCTGAATCGCATCGGCGATGTGGTCCGGGAGCGACACCGACGACCCGCTCTCCAGCTGGACTGTCACCATCCCGATGGGTGCAACCTCCTCGATAGTCAGCACGGTCCCCGGCGTGATGCCGGCGTCGGAGAGATACGTGAGTTCGTCGGGGTCACGGTCCCGGACCCGTGCAACTTCAAGTCGCCCCCCTTCGCCGTGTTCTGACAGCGCCGTCGCGGACTCGTCGTCGATGGGGTCCAGCGAGTCGCTGGGAATCGGGTCCCCGTGGGGGTCGAACTCCGGTTCGTCGAGGACTGCCGCGACCCGTCGCTCGAACTCCTCGCTGATGTGGTGTTCGAGCACCTCCGCTTCCTCGTGGACCTCGGCCCAGTCGTACCCCAACTGCTCGGTGAGAAACGTCTCAAGCAGGCGGTGGTGGCGGATAATCTCCAGCGCCACCGTCTCGCCTTCCGGCGTTGTCTGCACGCCCTTGTACTTCTCGCGTTCGACCAGCCCGCGGTCAGCCAGCTTCTCGACCATACTGGTGACCGTCGGTGCCGTAACGTCCAGCATCTCGGCGATAGTAGACGGAGCAATCGGCGGGTCGCCGTCCCGCTCAAGGCGATAGATAGCCTTCAGATAATCCTCCATCTTGGCACTCAGCATACACCAAATTAGACGAATCTAACCCAAAAGATTGGCGGTTCCAACAACATTGTGCGCCGTCCACATTTGGCTGCCCGCTGTCACTCGTCGGCAGCGTACGTTTCGCGTCGGTTCCGGGTCAGCAGCCACAGGAACAGATAGCCGATGGCACCCAGAACGAACAGCGTTGCGGGGATGAGAAACGGTCCGAACGTCTGAACAAGCGTCTCAATCCCCGGCAAGCCGACCATACATTGACTAGGGACGTTGCCCTGATAAACCTCAAGGGTACGCCGGAACGGCTAGCGACTCGTTCGTCCGGGACTCTCGCGAGTTATCGCGTGAAACCGGTAAAACGGCCGAGAGCCAGTGTGGCCCGTCAGATGAGGTCCTGGTCTTCGAGCGAAGCCATGACGTCGTCGACGAAGTCGTCGACACTCTCGTACGGGAACTCCCCGTTGAGCTTCGTGTTCAGTTCCATCGCTGTCATCGAGAAATCGCCGGACTCGAACTTCGTCGACGGACCGCCCGGAAGTGCCGGGACGAGGTCCATCGGACTGGATATCGGGTAGTCTGCTTCCTCGAACGCCTCAACGAACTGTGAGCGGAGGTCTTCTCTGTCAACCATGGTCGGACGTTGTGGGAGTATTATGATAAAAGGTTCGACATCGGTACACTTTCCCATTGTTTGGAGTTTATTCGAGGCCTGCGACGTTCTGGACCCTCGTGGTACAGTCCCGATGTCTGAACAACCCACGCCTACAGTCGATGGGATATCCCGAGTACTCACCGGACGCGACTTTCGTCGTCTGTATCGCGCCGAGCAAGCCGTTCGGCGGTCTCACGGTCCGTCTCGACGCGTTGGTCGTGCTCGCTTCGAACCAGCGCGTACAGGGCCAGCGGTGCGGCCACCGCGAGCAACACGACCACGAGGAACAGCCCGGTCATGGCAGGCATCGTTAGCCGAGGAAGATGTCTGCCAGGTCGCTCCCGCCAGACCCGGTGTCACGGTACAGCTCCGAGTAGCCGCAGTTTGTACACGTGACGACCTGAAACTGGTTGGTCTGAATATCGAACATCTTCGAGAGGCCGCCGCCCGTGGTCGAGATGCTACCCACGTCAGTGCCGGTGTGACCACACTTCGGACAGCCGCGGTCATCAGTGGAATGTGTGTCGGAGGGCATTACACGCAACTGTTCTCTCCCCAGCATAACAAATCTGGTGCCACTGTGACACGTCCGTGGCTCCCTGCCAGTCGTCACAACCAGTTACTAGTATCTATCATATTCTATAAGCGCTGAAAACGAGGCGGGCGAACGTAATGGTGCACTATGCCAGTTCCCACCCGCCTCAACGGAGGGAAACGCCCACGTTATTTGTTTGTTATGAATCCCACCAAACTTCTGTGGCCTCAGTCGTCAGCGGGAATCGGCTCGCCGTGGGACACGTCGTCGCCAAGGAGCGTCATGAACTGTGCGAGCCACTCGGGATGGTCGGGCCAGGCCTGCCCGGTGACGAGGTTGCCGTCGGTGACCACTTCGTCGACCCACGAACACCCGGCGGCCTCACACTCGGCGCGACAGGCCGGGTACGACGTCATCTCGTAGCCGTCGAGCACGTCGGCGGCGGCGAGAATCTGCGGACCGTGACACAGCGCTGCGACCGGCTTGTCCTCCTCGAAGAAGTGCTGTACTGCATCCAGCACCTCGTCGTACGTCCGGAGATATTCGGGGGCACGCCCGCCGGGAACGACGAGTGCGTCGTAGTCACTGGGATTTACGTCGGCCATCGTCGCGTTCAGGACGAAGTCGTGGCCGCGGGACTCCATGTAGGTCTGGTCGCCGCGGAAATCGTGTATCGCTGTCTTGACTGTCTCCTCGGCCGCTTTGTCGGGACACACCGCGTCGACCTCGTGGCCAACCATCTGTAGTGCCTGAAACGGCACCATTATTTCGTAGTCTTCGACGAAGTCACCGGCGATCATGAGGATGTCTTTGCCCATTGGAAACACCACTGCAAGGTACGGCCGCCGTCAAAATAAAGTCGCAGGTGAATTACCAGCTCTGTGTCACACGTCGAGCGACGTCAGCACTTCTTCGATGTCTCCCAGCGAGTCGATGACGTAGTCGGGCGTTACGGCGCTCCGTTCCAGTGACCGCTCGTTGGACACGCCGGTCCGGACGAGAACGGTCGTCATGCCGTTCCGCTCGCCCATCGCGATGTCTGTCTCCAGTCGGTCGCCGATAATAACACACTCTGTTGGGGCACAGTCCAGCCGTTCCAGCGCCGCCTGAACGGCAATCTCCGATGGCTTGCCGAGTATCCGGTCCGGATCCCGCTCGATGACGCCGGCAACGGCGTTGATTATCGCCCCGGAACCGGGGACCGGGTCGCCGTCCTCACCGGGGAACGTCCGGTCCGGGTCAGTCCCGAGGAAGACGGTTTCCTCGTCGATGGCCCGGAGCGCGTCAACCATGTCGTGGTAGTGGAAGCCATCCGTCCAGGAGGCCAGCAACACGTCGGTCTCAGCGGGGTCCTCGACCAGCCGTGCCTCTGTCCCCGTGACCATACTGCGGAGCGGGTCACTCCCGATGACGAACACGTCGTCACCCGCATGGGACCCGTTGAGGTACTCGCGGGTGACGACGCCAGAGGAACAGGCCTCACCCTCACGGGCGTCGACACCCAGTCCACGCAATCGCTCGACGTACTCGCTTCCGTCGTGGATGGGGTTGTTCGAAAAAAAGCAGATTCCCAGGCCACGCTCTCTGAACACATCAATTGCCGACGCCGCGCCCGGCAACAGCGTGTCTCCGTGGTACACCGTTCCGTCCAGGTCGATGATAGCCCCCGCAACTGTCATTACCACTACTGGGGACCCGGCAGTAAAAAGTCCGTCTCAGTCGTGTAGTTCGACGCTCGACACCTCAAAACGCGCCCCGCCGCTGTCGCTCTCGGTCAGTGACACTTCCCAGCCGTGGGCCTCAGCGACCTGTTCGACGATAGCCAGGCCGAACCCGGTTCCGTCCTTCGTCGAGGAATAGCCCATCTCGAACACGTCCTCGGCGTCGCCTTCGACACCTTCGCCGTTGTCTGCGATGTAGAAGCCGTCGTTGGACTCCAGTAATCCGATCTCGATTTCGACGTCGCCGTCGTTGTGTTCGATGGCGTTCCGGAACAGGTTCGCCAGCAGGTCCTGCGCACGCCCACTGTCGGCGGCGAGTTTCGTGCTCGACGCGACCGACATGGATGCCTGTTCGGCCTCGATCCAGGTCCACGCGGTCGACGCCAGCGTCGATAGCTCCGTCTCCTGCGGATCACTGACGGTCTGGCCTTGCCGCGCCAGTGTGAGTACGTCCTCGATGATACAGCCCATCCGGTCCAGCGACCGGTCGATCTTGGCGACCAGTTCGGCCTCCTTGCTATCGGCGGGCTCCCCGAGCAAGTCGACCGCGCCCTGAGCGACATTCAGCGGGTTCCGCAAGTCGTGGCTGACGACGCTGGCGAACTCCTCGAGTCGGTCGTTCTGGCGCTCCAGTTCGCGCTGACGCTCGACACGTTCAGTGATATCGCGTGAGACCAGCTGGAAGGTATCTGACTTGCGATGGCTGTCGACAGGGATATACTGGTTGTGGTAATGTCGGCCTCCGACAGCGTCCTCGGAGCGTGTCGCAGTCCCGTTTTCGACCGCGCTTTTCCCGGCTTCGAGACGCTGGTTGGCCGCCTCGCTGTCCATCACCGCACTCAGTTGCTGGCCGACGAGCGTATCGGGGTCAGCACCCAGCCTGCCTGCCATCGAAGGGTTCACTGAGAGGATGGTTCCGTTAGTCGTCAGGTGGACAATACCGTCTGGTGAGTCCGACACAAGCGATTCGAACTTCTTGCGGGTTCGCTCCTGTGAGACGACGTTCTCGATCCGGTTTGCCAGCCGACCGTACTGTTTGTCTTCGACGACTTCGAGTTTCAGGAGGTAGTCGGCGACGCCCGCCGCGATAGCCGCGCTCGCTGTCTCCTCGTCTCCTCGCCCGGTCAGGAGAATGAATGGGATAGACGGGTTTGTCTCTCTGATCGCCTCAAGGAGCTCCAGCCCGTCCATTTCGGGCATTTCGTAGTCACTGACGACGCAGTCGAACCCGCCCCCCTCGAGCCGTTCCAGCGCTTCCGCAGCGCTGTTTGCAGCGACGGACTCAATGTCGTGTTGTTGCGTGAGCGTATCAGCGGTCATCTCTGCGAAAAAATCGCTATCGTCAACAACAAGCGTCCGTATATTAGTTTCAGATGTCATATGGGCGGCAAGGTCCTTATCCCCCCCAACGGTCTGTCCGTACTTATATTTCAAGGGAGCCAGGTTGCCCGCTGGTCCCGGCTATGGCGGTACCGGTGGGGCAATTGACACTCGAAGCGCAGGACTGTGATGAACCAGTGGGTCCGAGTTACGGGCCGATATGTCAACTAGTGAGAGTACAGACCCGGTCACAGTAGCGTCAACGCGGTCGAGTCGCCACGGGTCGTGGCCGACGCTGCCGACGAGCCGTGTCCCAAAGCGTCCCGTTGTGAAGTAACGCTGCCGGTCGACGAGGAACGAGGCCAGCGAGTCCGGCGGGATAGCCACTGGGTCACCACCGGCTGTGTACCGGCACTCGAACAGCCGCCTGTTGCCGGCATCAAGGACCCGGCGACGGTCAGCCGTTGAGAGCATCCGCGGGACGGCATCTCCCACTGTGATACGAAACAGTTCGGAGACCGCTGTCGCCGTCCGCCTGTCGTCACCGAACAGCCCGAGCACGCAAACCCCGCGCTGACCGGTTGGGCCGCGGACGTAGGTCCGAACCGTGAGCAACTCAGACGGCCCGGCGACCTCGATACCAAACGTCTCGACGCGGTCGACAGTCGCCACGACGGCCGACACCCAGGCGTCGCCATCGGCCGTCTCGACGGTAAGCCAGTCGGGAACTGCCGCTCGTACCGCTGCCTCGGAGACCGGCCAGTGACAGAAGCACACGTCGTCTAACGTGACCTGCAGCGGACGGAGGGCGACCACACAGTCATTGGGGGCGACACGCTAATCAGTGTACTGGGCGACCCCGTCGAGCCGGTGGAGCCGCCCCGCAGTCACCGGTATCTCGGCGCAGTAGTGAACGAGCGGGTCGCCGTCGGGCCTGTCGAACCCCGACGCGGCGAACAGGCCGTTCGTCCGAATATCTGCCTGCCCGCGCTGAAGCGGCCACGGCTCGTGGTCGATGTCGGCGTAGTACACCGTCCCGTCGTCGCTCGCGGCATAGAAGCGGTACCGCTCCACCAGGAACGACTCCACCGAGCCCGGTTCGGGTGTCGACGGCGGCTCAGTCGGCTCGTAGGTGGCGTGGAAATCCGCCGGTGGGGCCCGCGAACTGGTCCGCCGGCTCCGGAACTCGACGCTGTCGCCGTCGGTCCGGACCTGCATCGACGCCTGATAATAGGACAGCTGGAACAGCTGTCGGGCCAGCGTCACGCTGAGCCGGTCGTCGGCGTCGAGGTTGTAGAAGTACACCCCTGGCGTCCCGTCGGCGACCACGTAGGTCCGGAGGTTTAGCTCGCCGAAGGACCGCCCGATTGGACTGCCGCGCGGTCTGATGTCCGCCATCTGGAACGGGACCACACTGAGCCATGCCTGCCCGTCGTACGTGTCGACATCGAGCCCGTCCGGCAGTGTCGTCTGGACACTGTCAGGCTCGACTGGCCAGTGCATGAACCCCACGTCCCGCCACGTCATCGTCAGCAGGTCCATACCTGTCCATAGGAACTAGACGGGTTTCTGCCTGTTGTGGGGCGCGGTGACAGACAGCATAAGAGCGGCCGGTCGTGTCAGCACTAAAACTTTGTCAGTGCCGCTCCCAGCATCGCATATGGAGTTCGAGGTAATCCAGGGCGACATCGCTGCACAGTCGGCGGACGCACTGGTCAACGCGGCGAACACGAGTCTGCGGATGGGCTCCGGCGTCGCGGGGGCGCTCAAGCGTGCGGCCGGGTCGGGCCTGAACGACGAGGCCGTCGCGAAAGGCCCGGTCGACCTCGGCGGTGTCGCCACGACCGACGCCTACGACCTCGACGCCGAGTACGTTATCCACGCCGCCGCGATGCCACCGGGTGGTCAGTCAACCGCTGAAAGCATCCGCAACGCAACCCGAAACGCACTGGCTGAAGCAGACGCGCTAAACTGTGAATCAGTCGTTTTCCCGGCCATCGGCTGTGGCATCGCTGGGTTCGATTTCGAGGAGGGTATCAGAATCATCTGTGCTGTCATCGAGGAGTATCAGCCCGAATCCTTGACAGACGTGCGACTCATCGCCTACTCCGACGACGACTTCGAAGGGATGCAACGCGTCGCGGCTGGCGTTCGCAACTGACTGTCTGTCACAACAGGTGGACGCGCCCAGCACGCCACTCCCAGGCGACTTCCAGTGCGATCCAGCAGACGAGCCATATCGCGGCGAAGCTAAACACCAGCCACGTCGGCCCGAGATACGACGTGGTATCGGCGACAGACTGTAGCCACGGATAGGCCTGCAGACCGACGATGAGCGTCGCGACGAGCCCCAGTATCCCGGTCATGTAGTGTTCGGCTGCATTGCCTATCGAGCAAACGCAGGCGTCACCGCCCGCCGTTTCCTCGAGTGTCTCGCTGCTCGGCCCCCGAGCGTTGGTCATTGTTACCTTTCCTCATGCTAGGTTTGATTTTACTGTATCTTAACAATTTCGCCGGGATAAACCGCTGTCTGTACCCGTTTCAGGACACTCGCTTGGGGCGGCGAAACTCCCACGGGCGGACAGCCGACAGTATTATTCGTGGCCTGACACCCGAACCGGCTCGTAGGGGGCCTCCAGCCACTCCACGTCGCTCTCTGAGAGGTCGATTTCGAGCGCTGCAACCGCTTCTTCGAGGTGTTCGAGGCTACTTGTCCCGATAATCGGTGCGTCGACCCACTCCTTGTCGAGCACCCATGCCAGCGCTATCTGTGCCATTGAGGCGTCGTACTCGTCGGCCAACTCTTGTACGCGCTCGTTGACCTCGCGGCCGTTGCCCTCGTAGTAGGGGTGTTCGCGGGCGTAGTCGTCCGTCTCGCCCCGGACCGTCTCCTCGACCTGCTCGTGCGGCCGGGTGAGATAGCCCCGGGCCAGCGGACTCCACGGGATGACGCCGACGTTCTCTTTGTCACACAGCGGCAGCATCTCGCGTTCCTCCTCGCGGTACAGCAGATTGTAGTGGTTCTGCATCGTCTCGAACCGCTCCAGCCCCTCGCGCTCGCTCGTCCGGAGCGCATCGGCGAACTGGTGGGTCCACATCGACGACGCGCCGACGTGCCGCGCCTGTCCCCGCCGGACGGCGTCGTCCAGCGCCCGGAGCGTCTGCTCGATGGGTGTGTCGTAATCCCAGCGGTGGGTCTGATAGAGGTCGACGGTGTCCATCCCGAGCCGGGAAAGCGAGTTCGACAGTTCCTGCTCGATGGCCTTCCGCGAGAGCCCGCCGGAGTTAGGGTTGTCCTCGTCCATCTGGAAGTACCCCTTCGTCGCCACGACCTGCCCGTCGCGGTCGTAGTCATCGAGAACGGTCCCGAGGACGCGCTCAGACTCGCCCATCGAGTACATGTTGGCCGAATCGAAGAAGTTGATGCCGAGGTCGATGGCCCGCTCGATGACCTCGCGGCTCTCGTCCTCGTCGAGCACCCAGTCGCGCCACTCTGAGGTGCCGAAACTCATACAGCCCAGGCAGAGCCGGCTGACCTCCATGCCAGTCGACCCGAGTGTCGTGTACTCCATGCTCGGACTCGCGTCCGCGCTGGCGAAAAAAGTTCGCCGTCGGTTACAGTGATTCGGCTGCGACTCGCCCGATGTACACTCTGGCGACGGCGTAGCCGGCAACCGCCAGCAGGACCGCCCCGCCGACGTGGCTGTAGGTCAGTAGGGTTGGACTATCGACCGCAAGCTTCGCCACCGTCGTTGCCGGGTGTTCCGGGAGGAGTACGGCTCCGCCAAAGAGCACGAGCGTGAGCACGGAGAACAGTAACTGCGCCGGGCGACGGTTCTGGAGCGTGATGCCCAGCACGACCCCGAGCGTCACGACAACGACGGTGACTGCGGTGATGAACAGCAGAATCGCCGCCGGGTTCGAAACGGCGATGCCGTTCGTCGACAGCAGCGCAAGCCACATGAGAGCCTGTGCAGGGGCAAGCAACACCATCCCGAGCGCCTTTCCGTCAATGATGTCGAGCAGCGACACCGGGGCCACACGGAGCAGTTCCATCGTCCCACGTTCGAGTTCCTCGGTAACGGTGTCGACGGCCACCGAGCCGCTGATGAACGGCGGGAGGAACAGGAGCAGCGGAATCAGAATGGTGTAGGTGAACCCGAAGTACTGGCTCGCGCTGACGGTGTCCGGGAGCGGCACGGGCGGCTGGTTGAGATACGGCGTCCGCTCCAGTCGCTCCTGGCGCTCTAGGGCGCTGAGGACCCGGCGCACTTCGACGACAATAAGCGTCGACCGGATGCTCCCTTCGGGGACGGTGGCAGTGACTGCTATCTGCTCCCCCGGCCCGCTCGTCGACGGCACGTACTGGCCGCGCAATATCGCATCTACCCGTCGCTGGTCGAACGCCCGCTGTGCGGCGGCCTCGTTCTCGAAGGCGGTGACGCTGGTCCCGTCCTGTTCAGCGGCCGCGGCCTCCAGCTCCTCGCGGGCGTCGCCGGTGACGGCCATCTCCACCTCGCCGGCTGCGACCGAGCTGGGGTCGTACAGCGACGTGAGGCCGACGACGAGGAACGAGGAGAACCCCGCGACGAACAGCTGAATGAGCAACGCCAGCACGATAGTCTTCTCGCGGGAGAGCGACCGGATGTCCCGCCGGGCTATGACGACCCGCGGGTCGCGCCAGAGGGGGCGGTCCTCAGACAAGGGTGCTCACCACCGTGAAGTTGTAGGCGAAGTGGACGACGATAGCCACAGTTAGCGCAGCGACGTAGGCCCGTCGCCCGCGGCTCGCGCCAACCGATGAGATGGCTGCTGTCACCGTGTGCAGCGCCAGCGGGAGCAAGAACAGGAGCCCTGCAACCCACAGCGGCAGGCCGGCGGGCAACGTTGCGCCCTGCAGGGCAGCTTCGCCGATAGGCAGGCTCTCAAGGTCTGACAGCCTGGCGATAAGCAGCCCTTTCTCCCCGATAAAGAAGCCGAGTCCGGAGAGCGCACCGATGCCGAGCGCCGACCGGAGCGTCCGCTCGTAGCGGGCGTGCTCGTAGCCGGCGTAGACGTGCAGGCTCTTTGCCAGTTCCTCTATGACGACGATGACGCCGAGCACGAGCACGATGCCGAGCGACTGATTGGTCCCGAAGACGTTCAGCGACACCGAGTCGAGGACGAACAGGAACGCGATGGCCGCCAGTTCGGCGACGATGACCAGCGGCAACAGGACGATACTCATCTTTAACGCGCTCCGGCGGGAGTTGATACCACCAGCCAGCGCATCGAGCACCTTCAGCGGAATCGGCCGCTGAGTGAACATATCTTCTTCTCGGTAGAGACCGGCCCCCAGACCGAACAACACCAGTCCGGTCAGGAGCGGCGGTGTCGTCGAGAAGACGAACGACGAGAGCCCGACGGACTGGCCAGTCAGGTCGAGCACGACCAGCGTCAGCGGCGAGATGAGCGCAATCGGCGTCACGTCGGTGAAGATGGCCGGAACGAACGCGTAGGAGGTCAGCGTCACCGTAATGGTCACCGTCACGAAGGTGAGTTCCTTGAACGAGCGGGCGAACATCGCCCCGCAGAACGTCGCCGAGAGGAAGAGCACGACGAGCGGGACCACCGCCAGCACCGCGACGTAACTCCCCGCTGGCGCGATGTTCCCGAACCGTAGCGCCGCGGTGATGAGCGCCGCCACGCCGACAGCGCCCGCGAGGTACGGGAGTGTCTTTCCGCCGATGATGTCGCCCCGCGAGGCCGGCGTCACCAGCAGGAGTTCACCGCGGCGGTTCAAGCGTTCCGAGAGCATCGACGAGCCGTAGGCCTGAATAACGAAGTTCATCGGCACGATGTAGAGGAAGGCAAGCACGAGCGACTCGAAGGGGAACGGCGGCGAGATGTCCGACGGGGTGCCACCCTGTACGTCGCCGGTCAGCCGCGCGCCGATAGCGCCGAGGTTTGCGCCGCTGCCACCGGCGGTTCCGCCGTCACCGCTCGCGACCGAGCCGCTGGTGCTCACATTGCTGTCGACGGTCTCTTGGCTGCTACCGCTGCTATCGCTGTCATCGCCCGTTGCCGAGCTATCGCCATTGCTTCCGTCGCTATCATCGCTGCTGCCGTCGCCCGTTCCAGTACTGCCACTGGTGTCCGAATCGCTCCCGCTCGGAGCACTCGTCTCTCCCTCATCGGCGACACTGGTGCCGCCGTCCGAGGAGCCAGACCCGTCACTGCTGTCGCCGCTCCGGGGGTCGAGTTGGCTGCCCCCCGACTGTTGCTCGTAGACAAGCGTCACAGAAACGGGGAACGCGGCGGTCTGGTTGTCGTCCCGAGCGAGCGTCCGGTCGTTGTACTGCGCCGTGCTGTCGCGGAGTTCGGTAAGCGCAGCCCGCTCTTTGGCTGTCTGTGGCACGTTCTGAAGCCGTATCCCCCGATACAGGAGTTCCTGTTGGCGTCGTTCGATGGCTGCTGGGTCCGGCTCACGGATATCGAAGGTCGAATCATCGGCCGCGACGCCGTAGTAGGGACTGCTCTCGTCGACGCCGATCCGGTAGATGCCGTCGTCCATCCCCGCACCGGTGCCGCCACTGACGGCTATCGCGGCGACCGCGCCCATCGCAACGAGGGACAGCGCCATCACGACGATGGTCCGCTTGTCGACACCGCCAGCGTTTTTTGTCACCTCCCACTTCGCGACGCGCAGGAGCTTATCCAGTTGCATCTACTCCGCGTCCTCCTCGACGTACCGCGTGCCGCGAGTGCCGGCCTCAGCGACGTTGAGGAACACCTCCTCTAGGCTGGACTCCTCCGTCCGTATGTCGACCACGTCACCGCCGTTTGCCTCCGCCTGTTCTCGCGTCGCTTCGACGGCGTCCATGCTCTCGACGACCCGCTTGTACGACCCGTTCTCCTGTACTGCGTCGGGCACGTCGACTGTCGTGTAGACGTGATACCGCGTGTGGCCGTACTCGGCCTGGAGTTCTTCGAGGTCGCCGCGGGCGACGATTTCGCCCTCGTTCATGATGACGACCCGGTCACAAATAGATTCGACGTGAAAGAGGTTGTGCGCCGAGAAGACGATGGTCTTGCCTTCCTTTGCTAACTGCTCAGTGAACTCGATGACGTAGTTCGTCGTCAACGGGTCCAGCCCCGACGCCGGCTCGTCGTAGATGAGCACGTCAGGGTCATTGATAAGGGAGCGAGCGATGGCGACCTTCCGTTTCATCCCTTTGGACATATCGCCGAGCTTTCGGTCGCGGTGTTCGAGTTCGAGTTCGTCCAGCGTGTCGTGCATCCGTTCCTCGGCCACGTCCGGGTCCACGTCGTAGAGGTCGGCGAAGAATTTCAGGTAGGAGATCGGCGTCATCTCCTCGTACAGCGGCGATTCCTCGGGCAGAAAGCCCAGCTGCTGTCGCATCTCCGCGGTTTCGGTATCGAGTCCCGCTATCTCGGCGGAGCCGCTCGTCGGCTCCAGCAGGCCCGCAAGCATCTTTAGCGTCGTTGTCTTGCCGGCCCCGTTTGGCCCGATGATACCGAACACTTCGCCGCGGTCGACCGAAAACGAACTGCCCTGTACAGCGACGAAACCGCCGTACTCCTTCCGAATATCACGGGCGTCAATCATCTGCCGATTGATTACGAGTGAACTAACCTATACCTTGGCTCCGGTCTATTGCTTCTGATAATGGCACTCGAACTGGGAACGAGCAGCGTTTCGCTTGAAAAAACACCGGACGGACGGCGGCTGGTCGTCCGGCACGGCGCCGACACGTCGGTCGACACCGTGTGGAATATCCTGACCGACACCGACTGCTGGGCAGACTGGGGGCCGTCTGTCACAGCCGTCGAAACAGCGACTCGGTATATCGACGACGGGACGACCGGCCGCGTTTGCGTTGCTGGTGCGGTGTGGCTCCCGTTTGAAGTGACAGCATGTACGCCGTACCGCTGGACGTGGACCGTCGCACGGCTTCCGGCGACTGGACACTTCGTCGAAGAACGGGCCGGTGGCTCCGTCGTCGGGTTCGAAATTCCCCCGCTGGCAACTGGCTACGCCCCGGTGTGTGCCCGAGCGTGCCAGCGGATCGCCACTCTGGCACAACAACGCGACGCGTAAGCAGCGACCGCGCCGAGCATCAGGGCTGAATCGGTGTCTTCGAGCGCGTGTCGGTGTCTTCGTCGGAGCGAGGTGTTTTCGTGACGTTCGTGATTTCAAAGCGTGTCCCGCCCTCGTCGCTTTCAGTTATGTCGATTTCCCAGCCGTGGGCTTCGACGATGCGCTGGACGATTGCCAGTCCGAGCCCGCCTTCGCCGTCAGTGGTGGTGTAGCCGTCGTCAAGCACTGCATCACGCTTGGCGGGCGGGATTCCGGAGCCGTTATCGGCGACGTAAAACCCACCAGCCATCTCGCCGACACGGACCGTCAGGTCAACACTGCCACGTTCGAGAGTGTCCGCTGACGGTGACTGCCTGCCCGTGGACCCGTGCTCGACACTGTCGTCGGACTCCGTCTGACTGCCTGTGGAACCATGTTCCACGGCGTTCCGAAACAGGTTCTCGAACAGGTGACGGAGCCGATCCGGGTCAGCGTCGATGACGGCTGTTACCTCGTTTTCTAGCGTCCCATCCATCGTCGGCACGGCCTCCCAGCAGCCGTCGACCAGTTCTGCGAGAGCAACGGTCTCCGTATCGCTGATGACGTGCCCGCTCCGGGCCAACGTTAGCGTCCGGTCAATGAGCGTTTCCATCCGGTCCATCGCTGTTGCAGCCGCCTGCAGGTGCTTCGAGTCGCGGTCCATTCGTTCGAGTTCGACCTGCCCAGACGCGACGTTGAGCGGGTTCCGGAGGTCGTGTGCCACAACGGCGGCGAATTCGTCAAGCCGTTCGTTGCGCTGCTCGATGGCCTCCCGTTGGAGTCGCTGCCGCTCGGCCTCGACAGCCCGGGATATCGCACGTGCCTCGAAGATACCCATCACAAGGCCGCCAGCGCCGCCGACGACAGCCGCGAACAGTGCCCAGCCGATGTCTTCACCCAGCGACCCCGTCGGCCAGGTGAAAATCATCACCACATTCAACAGCAGAAAAGCGACCAGTCCGCCAGCGAACCAGACCCCGATACGCCGATACTGGTCCGGGTCAATCTTCGAGTTGTCGAGCCAGAACCCGCCGACGATGATCGCTGCTGCAAACGGCACAACTGCCAGCATACTGACTACGAAATCTGCCGTCAAAAGGGCTGGCAGTCCAGCGTCAGAAAAATAAAAATAGTTACCCACACCTCCGAGGAGGAGGAAAAACCCGACTCCCTGAATAAGGGCTGGCAGGCGGTCTGAGCGGCGATCTGGGTGTGTCACTTCCGCATTTGTTTGTGATACGCGCATTTACCGCTACTGGCCAACTGAACAGGCGAGCGACATATGTCCAATCGTTGTCGTCCGACAGCTACCGTCCCGGTCTGTTCTTTCTACCAGCTACTGCTTGGTTACGCGTGCGTCCGATACTTTGTGGATGTCGTCGTCAATGCCGGTGCCGTCGCAGTCATCGTTCGGACATCGATAGTGCCAGCCATCTTCTGTGGCCGCTCGTTCGGTAAACCGGTCGCCACATTCGTCACAGTAGAGCTGCCCGTCCGAACACGTGTCGCGGTGGAGTTCGAGTTCGAGCTCTGTGCCAAAGGTCCGCTTGCAGTTCCGACAAATATGAGGCATATTCGAAAATACAGATTCATCCCTTATAGCGATACCGGAACGTTCACGGCCGCTTCTTTCCGTTGACGGAAGGTACCGGTCGGCTGCCGTCCGTCGGTTTTCGGTGTCACATACATCTCACATCTCGGACAGTAAAGCGTGGCAGAGCTGACTATCCATGTACACATCCCGGCAAAGGCCAGTTCGGGGCCAGATACTTCGGCCACTGTGTCTCCGACTCACCACTCTGCTATATGTGACAAAATCGCTAGCCCGTCGTCACGTCGATCCGCGTGCCGCCAGATTCGCTCTCATCGACCGACACGGTCCACCTGTGGGCTCTCGCCGCGGTGTCGACAAGGAACAGTCCGTACCCCTCACCCTCCCGCGTTGTCCCAAAGCCCTGTTCAAACACCTTGTCGCGGTCCGCTTCGGGAATTCCCGGGCCGTCATCGGCCACGTAGAATCCCGAATCAGTGTCACCGACGGTGACGGTTACCGGTCCCTCGCTGTGTGCGACCGCGTTGTCGAACAGTTCGCGGAGGAGCAACTGCAGTCGGTCGTGTTCGGCGTCAATAGCCGCGTCCGTCTGTACTTCGAGCGTCGCGTCCTCGTAGCTTGCTGCGGCCCAGACCTCAGTGGCTACGTCAGCCAGTGCAAGTGAATCGGTTTCCGAGACAGGACATGCGGTGCTTCCGATGCGAGAGAGGTCGGTCAGCAGCGACTCGACTCGGTCGACGGACCGAAACAGGGCATCTTCGTGGGGCTCACCGATGTCCAGTAGCTCTAACCGGCCCATGACGACGTTCAGCGGGTTCTTCGCGTCGTGGGAGACGCCGCTCGAAATCTCGTCCCACTGTCTGGCACCGACCCGCCAGTCAGTCGGCCACCGGGTCGCGTACGCGTCGAGCTTCGCGGCCAGCAGGGATGCCGGCGTTTCTGCGGTCACATACTCGGTGACGCCGGCCCGGAGCGCCTCGGTGACCCGGTCCGGTTCGGGGTTGGTCCCGACAAGCACAATCGGAATCTCAGCCCCGCCTGCCCGCAGTTCCTCGAATGCCGCAACCCCGTTGTACTCACCGTCGTCACCGAGAACGACACCCCTGACGTCCCCGTCGTTCAGCCGGTCCTGTACGGTGCTCGTGTCTGGGACTGCCTCGGCGGTTGTCTCGTCCGTCGTCAGTGCTTCGGAGAGTGCCTTAGCCAGGTCAGTCGCTTCGGTACCGGCCACGAGATAGACGGTGCCACGAGCAGGCGTCATCCCGTGCTACTACGAAAACAGGCGGTAAGAAACCGACGGTGCCCTACAGTAGGTCTTCGACGTGGTCGGCGACTTCTTCCGGCGTGTCACCGACAGGGACGCCGTTGTCCTCTAGCGCGGTAATCTTCGACTGCGCGGTCCCGGTACCGGAGCCGGAGACGATAGCGCCGGCGTGGCCCATGCGCTTTCCGGGCGGTGCGGTCCGACCGGCGATGAAGCCGGCGACCGGCGTGTCCATGTGCTCGCCAATGAAGCGCGCGGCCTCCTCCTCGTCTTCACCGCCGATTTCGCCGCACATCACGACGGCGTGGGTGTCGGGGTCGGCCTCGAACTGTTCGAGCGCGCCGATGAAGTCCGTCCCGATAATGGGGTCGCCGCCGATGCCGATGGCCGTCGACTGGCCGATGCCGCGGTTAGTGAGGTTGTCGACGACCTGGTAGGTCAGCGTCCCCGAGCGGGAGACGAGACCGACGTTCCCGGACGAGAAGATGTTCCCCGGGAGGATGCCGAGCTTGGCGACGCCGGGCGTGATGACACCGGGGCAGTTCGGACCGACGAGATGCGTGTCGGTCTCCTGCAGTTTGCGGTAGACCCGGGCCATGTCCTGGGTCGGAATGCCCTCGGTGATGGCGACAACGAGGTCGATACCCTTCGCATCAAGCGCCTCGAAGCAGGCGTCACCAGCGAAGGCCGGCGGCACGAACACGACGGCAGCGTTCGCATCGGCCTCACGGGCCGCGCCCTGCACGGTGTCGAACACCGGCACACCGGCGACTTCCTGTCCGCCGCGGCCGGGCACTGCGCCGGCGACGACGTTCGTGCCGTACTCCAGCATCTGCTCGGTGTGGAACTTCCCTTCACCGCCGGTAATTCCCTGTACAACGACGCGCGTGTCTTCGTCGACTAGAACACTCATGCTTCCACCTCCTTTGCGTACTCAACCGCACGCTGGACGGCGTCCTCCAGCGTGTGCTCGACCGTCACCAGATCCTCGTTCAGGATTTCCATCCCCTCCTCTGCGTTGGTCCCTGCGAGTCGGACGGTGACCGGCTTCGGGATCTCGTCGAACTGCTCCAGCGCCTGATTGATGCCGTTGGCGACCTCGTCACCACGGGTGATACCGCCGAAGATGTTGAACACGACCGAATCAACATTCTCGTCGGAGAACACCATATCGAGCGCGTTTGCGATACGGTCGGCCTTCGCGCCGCCACCGACATCGAGGAAGTTGGCGGGCTCGCCGTCGTAGTAATCAACGAGGTCCAGCGTCGTCATCACGAGGCCCGCACCGTTACCGATGATGCCGACGTTGCCGTCGAGTCGGACGTAATCGAAGCCGTACTCGTCGGCCTTCTGTTCGAGTTCATCGCCTTCCGCCGCTTCCTCGCCCATCTCCGCGATTTCGGGCTGGCGGAACAGGGCGTCACCGTCGACGTTCATGACGGCGTCGGCCGCGATGACCTCGTCATCGCTGGTAATCATCAGCGGATTGATTTCCGTGTCAGCGCCGTCGCGGTCGTCCCAGAGCTGGTACAGCGTCGTGAGGACGCTCGCCACGTCGTTTGCGACCTCGCGGTCGACACCGGCCTCGTAGACGACTTTCCGGGCCTGGAACGGGTGCATCCCGAAGGCCGGGTCGATGTGCTCGCGGGCGATGGCGTCGGGGTCCTCCTCGGCGACCTCCTCGATGTTGACGCCGCCTTTGGTGGACACCATTGCGACGGGGCGGCCCTCGCCGCGGTCCATCGTCACGCCGACGTACAGCTCGTTGACGAAGTCGACGGCTTCCTCGACAAGCACCTTCGAGACGTGGTAGCCCTTGAGGTCCATCCCGATGATGTCCTCGGCGGCCTCGCGGGCCTCCTCCTTGGACTCGACGAGTTTGATGCCGCCGGCCTTACCGCGGCCGCCCACGTGGACCTGTGCTTTGATGGCGACCGGATATCCGATTTCCTCGGCCGCGTCGACGGCCTCATCTACTGTCTCGGCCAGCTGCGAGGCGGGCGTCGGGATGCCCGCGTCAGCGAAGACTTGCTTCGCCTGGTATTCGTGCAAGCGCATGTCATGCAGAAAGGCGAGCGGTGGCGATTTAAATCCGTCCGTTTCTCTTCTTGCGACCAAGCAGGTAGTCCCAGTTTACTGTGGGTAGCGAGAGCGAGCTATAGTAGCTATTGAAAATCAATGCACACCTGATCGCACGACAGCAGTGCGATTAGTGTGTAAACCGTTTCAATTGTTACTATAGACGCACGCGGTGGTATCCAGTTGCAGTATAGAGGCTCGAAACACGAAGGCGCATCCACGGTCGTCCCTGCTGTCCCGTTCAATCCGATAGACCCACAGCGCTGGACTCCGAAGCAAGCGTATGGCCGACGACAGGCACGGGATCGACGATATTGACGGCGAAACGCTCGATGCGGTGGCCGAGGCGCTTCGCACCGCCGAAACTGCTGTCGCGCTCACCGGCGCAGGCGTCTCGACCGCATCGGGCATCCCCTCCTTTCGCGGCGACGACGGTATCTGGGAACGCCACGACCCCGCGGACTTCCACCGCCGTCGGCTCGACGCCGACCCAGCGGGCTTCTGGGCGGATCGGCTCTCGCTTCGAGAGGCTATCTACGGCGACATCGACCCCGAACCCAACGCCGCCCACGAGGCGCTGGCGGCGCTTGAAGCGGACGGCCACCTCGACGCCGTGCTCACGCAGAACATCGACGGGCTGCACGACGCCGCCGGGACGGACCGGGTCGTCGAACTGCACGGAACCCATCGGCGCGTGGTCTGTGATGACTGCGGTCACCGCCGGGACGCGGAAGTGGTATTCGAACAGGCCGCCGAAAGCAGCGACTTGCCGCCACGCTGTGACTGCGGCGGCGTCTACCGGCCCGATGTGGTGCTGTTCGGCGAACCAATGCCCGACGTGGCGATGAACGAGGCCCAGCGTCTCGCACGGGACAGTGACGTGTTTCTGGCGGTTGGCTCGTCGTTGTCGGTCCAGCCGGCGTCGCTCCTGCCGAAAATCGCGGCTGAGGGAGACAGTACGCTGGTCGTGGTAAACTACGAGGAGACGCCGCGTGACGCGAGTGCGGCCCATGTGCTCCGTGCGGATGTCACGCAGGTGCTCCCGGCGATTGTCGAGCGGCTGTAGCGGGTTACAACTCGACGCCGCCGGGAATCAGGCTCTGCCCGCGCAGGAGGCTCCCGTCGTGGTCGTAGACGAGCAGCGTCCGTAGCTCGTAGGTTCGTGACTCGCCCTCGCCGTCGGTGAGACGGACTGTAAACTGTGGGTCTTCTTGAGCGTCCGCCGCGGAAACGAGCGCGTCGATGTCCGCTGTCGGTGCTGTCGCCTCAAAGATGTACTCACCGGTGAGGCGGTTCGTCAGCGAAAGCACCCCGTCGCTTTCGGGCTGGCGGCGGAAGGTCACGTCGATCTCCTCGCCATCGAGTGTGCCGCCGTCTACTTTACTGAGGCGCTCGCGGAGCTCTCCTGTCGGCCCATCGTATACAATCGCGATCGTCGGGTCGTCGTTGTCGGTGGCCGAAGCCTGGATGTCGACGGTGAAGTAATCACGCCTCATTCCGGTGTTTACAGGTACGTGGCCTGGCCAAATGAACGTAACGGCGCACCGACTGTCGGTATCGGTAGCTTTTACCGGACCGGCCCACCCTCTGACAGTAGTATGGCATGGGTGAAATCAGAGTACGCGGGCGAGTTCGCGGTGCTTGCGACGTGGCTCGTGGGGCTGGCCCCGTGGTCGGTGTCGCTGTTCGAGATTGAGGGGGTGACTGTCGTCGGGCTTCGCTTTCTTCCGTTCCGGTTCCAGTTCATCTTCGGAGCGACGCTCCCCGGAGAGCGGCCGTTTCTCTGGGCGTGGCAGGTCGCCGCGTTCCAGGAGTCGGAGCCGCTTGCGCTCGCCGGGACACTCGGGGTCGCGGCCCTGGTCGGCTTCCTGTTCCCGCTCGGCCTCAGCCTCTACTACTACGCCGCGGAGGACCGCGTTGAAGCGGTTCTCCCTATGGACCCAGTGCGACTGTTCGGCGGGCTGCTTGGACTCGTCGGCGTCCTCACGCTCGCGGCCAGCGGGCTGTTCATCACGTCGTTTCCCGGCGTCACCGTTCCCATCGGCGCGCTCGTCGCGCTCGTGTTCGCCTATCTCCTGTTGACCGTCGACCGAGCCTGACGGGCAGTGCCGTCTCGTTCGTTCGACCGCTGGCGATTATACTCCTGATAATTTGGCGAGCGAATTTAAGTAGGTGGATACGATAGCAGAGGTATATTCCGCGGAGCACCGTGGGCTCCCAACTGAACCATCGATGTCGAACCCAGAAACCCCCGAACCCGGTGACTTCGTTTCGGACCCGCTCGGCCACATCCAGTCGTGGCTCTCGCGGACTGCAACGGTGTTGAGCGGGTCGGCGGTTCCGACGGCGAACTACGACCCCAGCCGCCACGGGACGCTGGTCGAGTTCGACGGCCTGGACGGCTACAACGAGGTCGAACGCTACTGGCTGAACGCCCCCTTCGCCTTCGCCTCTATCAACCACGACCCGGACCGCGACGAGCACCTGTATCAGGTCGTCGAGCCGTCGCTGACCGACATCGAGCGAGAACTGCTCGACCGTCTGTTCGAGGACATCCGCATCCCGCTCATCTACCGCGACGACGTCGACACCGACCCGGAGCGCGTCCTCGCCGAAGAACTCGAAGCCAGGCTTGAGGAGTACGGCGTCGTCATCGAACCCGAGACGTTCTACCGCCTGTTTTATTACCTGCATCGCTCCTTCCAGGGCTACGGTCACATCGACCCTCTGATGCACGACCCGGACATCGAGGACATCTCCTGTGACGGGGCGAACCTCCCCATCTTCGTCTACCACGACGGCTACACGGACATCGAGACGAACATCACCTACGACGCCGACGAACTGAACGACTTCGTCATCCAGCTAGCCCAGCGTTCCGGTCGGCACGTCTCCGTCTCTGACCCTGTCGTCTCGACGACGCTCCCGGGCGGCTCCCGTATTGAACTGGCGCTCGGCGAGGAAGTGACCCCACGCGGCTCCGCGTTCACGATCCGGAAGTACGCCGACGAGCCGTTCACGCCTATCGAACTGCTGGAGTACGGCACGTTCTCCGTCGAGATGCTGGCTTACCTCTGGCTGGCAATCGAGTCCAACAAGTCGCTCATCTTCGCCGGCGGAACGGCGGCCGGCAAGACCACGTCGATGAACGCGCTGGCGATGTTCCTCCCGCCCCGGTCGAAGGTACTCTCAATTGAGGACACCCGCGAGCTATCCCTGTATCACGACAACTGGCTCTCCTCAGTCACCCGCGAGCGACTGGACGATTCGGACATCACGATGTACGACCTGCTGCGGTCCGCGCTCCGGCACCGCCCCGAGTACATCATCGTCGGCGAGGTTCGTGGTGAGGAAGCTATCACGCTGTTCCAGGCGATGAACACCGGGCACACGACGTTCTCGACGATGCACGCGGACTCGGTCCAGACCGTCATTAACCGGCTGGAGAACGAGCCAATCAACGTCCCGCGGCCGATGGTTCAGAGCCTCGATATCCTCTGTGTGCAGGTGCTGGCCCGCTCGGGTGACGAGCGCGTCCGCCGTGCCAAAACGCTCGCCGAAATCGAGGGCATCGACCAGCGAACCGGCGAACTGGACTACTCGACGACATACAACTGGCGGGCCACCGAGGACCGTTTCTCCGAGAACAACAGCGAGCTACTGGACGAAATCCGCGAGGAACGCGGCTGGAGTCAGTCAGAACTGCTGACCGAACTCCGTAACCGCCAGCGGTTCCTCCGCTACCTCCAGTCCGAGGGCATCACCGACTACCGGAAGTTCACGGCGATGGTCAACAAGTACTACGCGGACAAGGAACAGGTCATAGCGAACATCGACGATGCGATAGCCTGACATGGCGCTGAACCCGCTCGGTCTGGCTCCGCTCGCCGTCGTCGTCGGGATTCTCGGGCTTATCGGCTACAGCACCGTCAACGAGCGCTTCGACCGCAACGTCACGCGGCTGTCCCGACGGCTCTTCGGCCGGTACGTAGGCCAGTCGCCAAAACGCGAACGACAGCTCGAAGCCGCCTACATCGACGAGACGTACCGCGGCTACGCCGCCAGAACGCTGGTGTACGCCTGTGTGGGGGCTGTCGCCGGCGCTATCACCGGCGCGTACGCCATCGGCGGCTTTCTGCTTGTGCTACCGGCGCTAGTGAACCTTGCACAGGGGCTCCCCTCGACGATGGTGACCGCCTTCGGCCTGCGAACGTTCGAACTCGTGTTGACGCCGACGCAGACGCTCTACATCCTCATCGGCGGCGGCGTGCTCTCGGGCGCGGCGACGGCCGGCCTCACGTACCTCTACCGCTGGGAACGGCTCAAGAATCAGGCAGACGTGCGAAGCCGGAACATCGACGAGGGGATGGCCCGCACCATTGCCTTCATGTACGCGCTCTCCCGCGGTGGGATGTCCTTCTCGGACGTGATGCGTGTACTGGCCCGGAATCAAGAAATCTACGGTGACACAGCCAGAGAGGTCGGCGTCGCTGTCAGGGAGATGGACCTGTTCGGCCGGGACATGATTACGGCGCTCGAACACGTCTCCCGGCGGACCCCCAGCGAACAATTCAAGACGTTTATTGAGAACCTCTCCAGCGTCCTCCAGAGCGGCCAGTCGCTGGCCCCGTTCCTCCGCGAGCAGTACGAGCGCCATCAGGAGGAAGCCGCCGAGCGTCAGGAGGACCTGCTGGAACGGCTGGCCACGGTCGCCGAGGCGTACGTCACCGTGTTCGTCGCCGCCGTGCTCTTCTTGATGACGATTCTCCTCGTGTTCGGCCTGACGACGACGGACACGCTCTGGCTGTTACAGATGATGGCATATCTCGTCATCCCGCTGGCTAACGTCGGGTTCATGGTATATCTCGATAGCAAGCTCCAGTCGCTTGGTATCGGGAACGGCGGGACGACAGACATTCTGGACCGGTACGAAACGGCGACGCTGGGGAAACCCAGTCTGGGGTCTGGCCCTCTCGGCCTGCCTGATGGCGGCGTCGTCCCGGCCGACGAGGCGAACTGGGACCGGCTCAGGTTCCACGACCGCGTGAAATCGCTTCGGGAACTGCTCAGCTCCCCGATTCAGTCGCTGGTCTGGAACCCGGTGTACGTCCTCTATCTCACCGTGCCCGTCGCGGTAGTGCTGTTGCTCGTCCGTGCCCCACCTGCGTTCCAGGCATCGACGGTCAACATCCGTCTCCTCGACGACCTCGTCATCCAGTCAGTCCTGCTGATTCTGGGGCCGTTCGCGCTGGTTCGGTTCATCTACACGCAGCGGCTGTCCCGCATTGAGGACGCGACGCCGGACCTGCTCGAACGGTTGGCAAGCCTGAACGAGGCCGGGATGACTGTCGTCGAGAGCCTCCGTCGGGTCCGCGGCAGTGACATCGGCGTACTCACAGAGGAGATGCACCGTATCTGGGCCGACATCAGGATGGGCGCGAACGTCGACGACGCGCTCGTCCGGTTTGGCCGCCGGGTCCAGACCACGGCGGTAACGCGTATCGTAACGCTACTGACACACGCGATGCACGCCTCGGGCCAGCTCGGCCCGGTGTTCCGCATCGCGGCGACCCAGTCACGGGCCGACCTCCGGCTGAAACGGCGGCGACGCCAGCAGATGCTTACCTACCTCGTCGTCATCTACGTCGCCTTCCTGGTGTTTCTGGTCATCATCGTCGCCGTGCAGGAAGTGCTCGTCCCGAGCCTGCCATCCAGCGTACCGACGCCGGCCGGCGAGTCGAACCGCCTCGGTGTTGGCGTCGACCAGTTCGCTCGCTTTGGGCGCGTCGACAAGGCCGCGTACACGCTGGTCTTCTTCCACACTGCGCTGATTCAGGCGGTCCTGACCGGCTTCATCGGCGGCCAACTCGGGGAAGGAACGCTCAAGGACGGCGCGAAACACGCTGCGATTCTGCTGGGCGTCGCGTACGTCGCGTTCATCTTGCTGTCCTCGCCGGTCGCGTCGATGACGGTCACCAGCCCCGCCGTGTCCGGCGACCAGATAACGGTCGAATCAGCGTCTCTTTCGGAGGGAGGGTTCATTGTTGTCCGGGAGTTCGAGGAGGACGGCAGAGTGCTCGGGACCTCCGAGTACCTTTCTTCAGGGTCCCACGGCGACGTACAGATAACGCTTGACAGGCCGCCGTCGACTGGCCAGTCGCTCGTACTCGTCGCCCATCAGGACACCAACGGGAACCAGCAACTCGACTACCCCTTCGACAGTAATTCAGGGACCCCGGACCAGCCGTATTCGTCGTCGACGGCTGGCGAGAACGTCACCGTCGAGTACACGGTCGAGTGACGCTGGATTTACGGTTCACAATCGGGTAGGAGGCGCTGATGGAGTTTGCCGCCTTCGCCGACCGCGCCGAAGCAATAGAATCTGAGAGTGCCGATACCGCGATTACGGAGGCGGTGACCGACCTGTTCCGAGCATCCGGTTCGGACCTCTCGACGCTTGCTCGCTTCGTTCAAGGTCGAGTGTTTCCGGCCTATGAATCCCGCACGCTCGACATCGGGCCGCGGCTGTGCTACGAGGCGATTGCTCGGGCGGCCGGCCAGAACGTCAGTGCCGACGACGTAGAGCAGCGCCTCGCGGACCTGGGCGAAATCGGGGCCGTCGCGGCCAGCTACGACCTCGGTGGTCAGCAGGGCCTCGCCGCGTTCGGTGCTGGTGGTGGAGGGGACGACGCGCTGACCGTCGCGGAACTCGACGACGAGCTACGGAACCTGGCGGCTGTCGACGGCAGTGGGAGCCAAGGGACGAAAGTCGATATCCTCTTTGGCCTGTTCTCGCGGTGTTCGTCGACGGAAGCCGGCTACCTCGCCCGCCTCGTCCTCTCAGAGATGCGTATCGGCGTCGGCGAGGGGACGGTCCGGGACGCCGCCGCGGCCGCTTTCGACGTGCCGGTCGAGGCCGTCGAACGGGCCGTGCAGGTGTCGAACGACTACGGTATGGTTGCCGAAGTGGCCCGCGACGAGGGGGAGTCCGGACTGGCAACCGTCACCCTCGAAATCGGCCGCCCCGTTCAGGCGATGCTGGCACAGGCGGGCACGGTCGCTGGCGCGCTCGAAGACTGGGACCGCGCCGCGGTCGAGTGGAAGTACGACGGCGCTCGCGTGCAGGTCCACTTCGACGGCGAGGACGCGCGGCTGTTCTCCCGGAACATGGAGGAAGTCACCGACCCGCTCCCGGAGGTTGTCGAGACCGTGGAGTCGACGCTGGACGCACCGGCAATCCTCGACGGTGAGGTGGTCGCGGTCGACGACGGCGGCGACCCGCTCCCGTTTCAGGAGGTCTTGCGGCGCTTTCGCCGGAAACACGACGTGGCCGCGGCACGCGAAGACGTGGCCGTCCGGCTACACGCATTCGACTGTCTGCACGCCGCCGGTGAGGACCTGCTCGACGCCGCGCTGGAAACGCGCCACGACCGTCTCGAATCACTGTTCCCGGCTGACAGCGACGTTTTCTCGCAGATGTGGCTGTCCGACGACGCCGAGGAAATTGAAAGTCTGGAGGCTGAGGCCCTCGCCGCCGGACAGGAGGGGATCATGCTGAAAGACCCGACTGCAGCATACTCCCCCGGAAAGCGGGGCAAGCACTGGCGCAAGCGCAAACCCGACGTAGAGACGCTGGATTGCGTCGTCACCGGCGCGGAGTGGGGTGAGGGCCGCCGGGCGAACGTGCTCGGCTCGTTCGAACTTTCTGTCCGAACCGACGACGGCTACGCCACCGTCGGGAACGTCGCGACTGGCATCACCGACGAGGAACTGGACGACCTGACCGAGCGGTTCGAACCGTACATCCGGAGCGAGGACGGCCGCGACGTAGTGCTCGACCCGGCCGTTGTCTTCGAAGTCGGCTACGAGGAGATACAGGCTTCCCAGTCCTACGCCTCGGGCTACGCGCTTCGGTTCCCCCGGTTCCTCTCGGTCCGCGAGGACAAGACGCCTGACAGCGCTGACTCGCTTGCGCGCGTCGAGCGACTGGCCGAGTCACAGTAGCGCCGCTGGGCCGTTTCGAGACGGACCGACACGCGTAATGGGCGTCTCCGAGAACACCTGCACATGACAGTCAGACACGACGGCATCACCGCGGAGTGGCTCGGCTACGCGACGCTCCGACTGGAAGGCGAGGACACAGTCGTCTACTTCGACCCCGGCCGGTACGGCGTCCTGACCGGCGAGTGGGAACCGGACACGCCCGGTATCGGCCATCCGCCGACGCAGGACTACGCCCCGAAAGACGGGGATATCGTCTGTGTGACCCACATTCATCACTACGACCCCGACGGCATCCGCCGTGTCGCAAGCGAGGACGCCACCGTCGTCGCGTTCGAGGGTATCAACGTCCACGCGACCGACCGCGACCTCGACCGCCTCGCCGACCTCGACTACGAGGTCCGCAAGGTGTCGATGGAGGCCGACGTGCTGGTCGACGACGTCCCGATCTGGACCATGCCGGCGTACAACCACGAGGACGGCCGGAACCTGAAGGACGACGGCAGCCCGATTCACCCGAAAGGTATCGGCTGTGGCTTCCTCGTCGCCATCGACGACACCCGCGTGTTCTGGCCCGGCGACACCGACGTGCTGGACGGCCACGCCGAACTCGACGTCTCGCTGTTCGTCCCCTCTATCGCCAAGAACTACACCATGAACCGCCACGAGGCCGCCGATCTGGCCGAGGCGATGGACCCGGACCTCGTGCTCCCGATGCACTACAACACGTTCGAGTTGCTCGAAGCCGACTCGGGTGCGTTCGCCGAGGATGTCGCAAAACGCGGCGTTCCGGTCGTGTTGGACGAGAACTGACTGGCGAACCCGTCTTCGGCGACCCGAGACAGCAGACGGTCTATCTGTCAGTCAAAACAATATTGAAGGATTCAGCAGAACACCACCGACATGGAACGCGCCAGTGACCGAACAGGGGAAACACGTTCCCCAGCCGAACGAACGCCCTCGTTCGGTCACCTACTGCTCGTCTGGCTCCTCGTCGGGCCGTCGCTGTGGTCCCTTGGTTCTGCCGTGGCCGATGCGATTCAGGCCGAACTGCCGCTGTCGACGATGGGAGCCGGCCTGCTGTTCGGAACGATAGTCGTCGTGTCGTTCTGGACCGCCGGCTTTCAGCCCTCACTCAGGGCCAGTTTCGGCTATTTTGTCGCGGAACTGAGTATCTATCTGGTCTTGGCTGTCGGGGTCGTTACGGTCTTCGTTCCGACCTTTACACCGTGGGTTACGATTGCTGTCCAACTCGTGTCTATCTGTCTCGCCGCGACGCTGGTGTTCACCCCGGTCGGTGCGAACATACGGAACTGGTTCCGGCGACATGTCCGCTCTCTGCTGAAACTACCGCCACAAGACCGGTCAGTCGATCACGACTGATGGATTCTCGACCGAGCAAACGCGGATTCGTTTTGCCGGTCAGTCGTTCCGGGTAGTACACTAATTGCGCACTGGTCTCACCACGACTGTTCCCGTTTTCCACTCGACAGAAAACATTTACCGAGTGATAGGAGATGGACTCCTAATGCCCTCCTCCCGTCGGCGATACCTTCGTGGCTGTGTGGCGACCCTCGGACTGGCGTCCGCTGGCTGTCTCGGTTCGAACGGGTACATAGAGACTTCACCGATTGGAACTGAGACGACACCAGAATTAGAGGCTGGGGCGGCCGCCCACAAGCAGAGCAGGGAAACGGAACCGTTCGTCGCCTGGCAGCAATCACTCGGTTCACCGATCACTGCCCCGCCAATTAGTACGGGGAGCGGTCTGTACGTCGGGACTGAGTCGGGAACGGTCAAATCATTTGCAACTGCTGACGGGAGCCAACAGTGGATGTACGATGCGAGCGACCCCATCCGCGCGCAGCCGAGATGCGTCGGAAACACCGTCTTCGTCGTAAGCGGGAAAGAAGGGTTGTACGAGGACCACATCGTCGTGGCACTCGACGCCGAAAGCGGTGCAAAGCAGTGGACGTTCTCGCCCGGAGAGTGGTGGCTTGAGTTGCTCGGCGCGACCGATGAGATGGTGTACGTCGGGACGAACACCGACGCCCCGTCGAAGCAGGGACGGACGCTCTACGCGCTCGCTGTTTCTGACGGGTCGGTGCAATGGTCCGGGGAAATCGGGGACCAGTACGAGGGAGCGGTGCGCAACGGGGCGATATACGTGGCGTCGTACGGTCGGTTCTATGCGTACGACGCTGAAAGCGGTGAGCAACAATGGGTCACTGACGTTTCCGACTACTACTCCCAGACGATGGTCGCCGACGACGACACGCTCTGTTATGCCGCCGACGTGGACGAGACCCGCGGTACGCTAGTCGGCGTGGATTCCGACACTGGGGAGACCATCTGGAGCTACGACGACGGGTTCGTGACATCGACGACGCTACACGATGGAACGCTCTACGTCGGTGGCACACACGTCACTGCGCTCGACCCCGAGAGTGGTGAGCAACAGTGGCAAGCGGAGCAGTCGGGCTACGTCCAACAAGCCCCGGTTCAGAACGGCGTCCTCTATGCAGGCGGTGACAAGATACGCAGCTACGACAGTAGCGACGGCGAACAGAGATGGACGTGGGAGCCCAACGTAGACGTTGAAGGGGTGGTGCCGGCAGCGGTCGTTTCCGACACCCTGTACGTGGACTCGTGGACGGACGGCGACCCGCGGAACCGATTCAAGTTCGCGGTCGATACGACGGCCGAAACGAAACGGTGGGCGTTCGATGTCGGGAGCAATCTGACCGATCTGTCCGTCGACGAAAATGGGGCCTATGTCGCCGCTGCCGATACCGTGTACGCGCTGGAATAATCGAGAACGCTCTGTCGATGCCGTGCCTACAGTATGCCCATCTCGTCCAGCCGTTCGGGCAGGTACGTCTCCGTCACGAAGTCAAGCCCCCGAGAAGCGAGCGCCTGCTGCTCAGCTTTCTTGTTGATATCAAGCTGGAGTTCGATCTGCTCCTCCCAGAAGTCAGTCTGGAAACGCGGGTCCTCAAGTTCGCTCTCTAAGGCGTTGACGTCGGAGTCCGACAGGGGGTCCGTCGGCAGTTCGTACTCGACGATGTCCTCCGGGCGGATGCCGATGAACTGCGCTTCAGGCGTCGCCAGATACTCCGAGAGGTGCGCGCTCTTGATGGAGCCGTAGGAGACCGACCCGAAGATGCGGTACGACCACGGGTCACCGTCAGTGAATACCGTGACCGGAAGGTCGAGTTCGTCGTGGAGGCGCTTGATGAGCCGCCGAGTCGCCCGCGCGGGCTGACCGCCGAGGTGGACCACCAGCGCGTCGTACTCGTCGTCGAAGCCGTTCTCGACGAGTCGGTCGCGCATGCCACCAGTCTCCACGCAGAGGACGAACTTCGCGTCGTTGTCGAGGAACTCGATGGTGTCAGGATTGTTCGGAATCTGGTAACCGCCCTGGCCCACGTCGTCCTGACAGTGGATTTCGCGGTCCCCGCGGTTGGTCTGCTCGCGGAGGAGCAGCGGTCCCATCACCTTCGCACCAGACTCCTCCGGACGCATATGGAAGTCCTCGCGCTTGACATCGGAGACGATTTCCAGATCTTCGATGAGGTTGTTCGACTCGTCTTGCGTGTTGAACTGGGCCTCGTCGAGGTCCCAGGACTCCGAGAGGTAGTACAGTTCACGCAGGGTCGATGAGCGGTCCTCCTCTAGTTGCTGGGAGAGGAAATCGATAGTGTAGACGGCCTTCAGGATCTTCTCGGCCCCGGATATCGTCTTGGCCGACCGCGTGGAGTTCCGGTCGCCGTACACCCAGACCTGCTCGTCCTCGTCGAAGACGATGTTGGACTTGGTCCGGGTCGGGATGGTCATCGTCGGCACCTCGCCGTCGGCGAACTGGTCGTAGAAGTCCGCCGCGAGGTCGATGAGTTGCTCGCGCGCTTCCTCGGTGTCGGGTGTGGTGTCTGAGTCGGTGCTCATATCAGGCGTTCACCGTGAGTTTCTCCTCTTCGATGCCGTCGACCGAGACGGTGAACTCGGCCTCGTCGGTCACGCTGTATTCGAGGACGGCGGTTTCACCGGCCCCGACAGTCGGGGACCACTTGACGAACCACTCGCCGTCCATCTCGACGACCGTCGCGCCGTTGGTGACCTGCGGTTCGGCGGTGACGATGTCGGTCAGTTCCACGTCCGCGTTCGTGTCGTCGTTGTTCTCGATACGGACCCGGACCGTGTCGTCCTCGACCTCGCGCTCGACGAGGACGTTGTTCATGATGCGGGCCAGCGAGTCATCAATGTGTAGCTCGTCGTTGTCCGTGACTTCGGTGAGCTTTTCGGCCATCTCGGGCAGGATAGTCGCCAGCTTGTCCTGCTTCTCGCGGCGCTGTTGCATCGAGCGACGCTTGTTCAGGTAGCTCTTGAGTTCGCGAGCAGCCTCCCGGATGGCGAGTTCGATTTCGTCTTCCATCTCGGGGACGTTGGCGATGGCGTCCTTTGACTCGCTGGTGAAGGGCACGTTCGTCGAGGCGACGTGGACCATGATGACGGCCGGCCCCTTCGGGATGCCCGAGCCGCCGGGCTGGTCGAGGTTGTAGTTGCGCCAGCGGATGGACTTCACAACGTCAGTCGTCGCACAGGCCCCGCGCTGGTACACCAGCGGGACCCGGTTGGCGAATCGCATCACGTCGACTGTCCCCTCGCTTTCGAGTTCACCGCCGTAGGCGATACCGGCCTCGACGATGAACGGGTCGCCGCCGTGGACCGACGCGTCTCGCGTCGACGCGGCGTAGAAGTCCGCATCGAACTCTTTCCGGAGTCCTTCCTCGACGAGTTCCGCGCTGATGGGGGAGAGACAGTCCGTCGGCGGCGCGATGATGTCCGTCTCGCGCATCGCCGACAGCAACTGACTCGCCGTATCGCGGTCGTCGGCGATGTCGGAGACCTTCGGCGGCTCCTCCCGGACGCCCTCTGCGGCCGTCCAGAGCGCCTCTAGCACGTTCTCACGGGCCGTCTCGCCGAAGGTGGCGTCGTCTTGCTCCTCGGTCATGTCGGCCGCGCGGTCGATGTAGCCCCGGAGTTCGTCGCGGGTCAGCCGGTGGCGGCCGTCGTCGTCGAACTTGTCGGCCAGTCGGCTCGCCAGCCCCTCGACTGCGGCGTCGTCCTTGCGTTTCGTCGTCACGTCGTCGACGAGGGCGTAGAGGTCACTCGACAAGTTGTCGCTGACGGCGTTCCAGGCCGCGTCGACGGCGTTTTCTCGAACTGTCGCGCCGAACGTCGTGTCGCCGTCCGCTTCGGCGTCTTCGGCCGCCGAATCGACGATGGATTCGACCTCGTGGTACGCGACCCGGTCGCGGTCGTGGATAGCATCGGAGACGGCGGCTGCGAACGTCGCAGTGGTTTCAGCGCCCTTGTTCGCCACGGCGTCCTCGACAGCGCGCTCGATATCGGCGTCCTCGTTGACTTTCGGCGGCTGCCAGGCCATGCCGCGGCCGTAGTGCCGGTCGTTGAAGTTCGCGATGACGCTGTCGGCGGTCTTCCCGCCGACGCGGGTGAACTCCTCCTGCATGAAGCCGGATACGGAGTACGAATCTGTCGCTTCGAGCATCTTCAGGAGCGTCCCCAACTCGACGCCGTGGGGGTGCGGGCGGATCTCTTCGGTCTCGTCGGGGAGCTCCGCGCGCTCGGCCCGCTCGAACTTCAGGGACTCGTCCAGCCCCGGTTCGTCGAACTCGACGCGGGCGTGAGGGTTGACAACAGCGGTGTCCTGAATGTAGTCCCGCAGCGTCGACCGGGCTCGCATGTTGGCCTCCATCTCCAGTTCGATTCGCGTCCCGTGGGGTCGCTCCCACGTCGTTGTCTCGTCGACGCTAATCTCGGGTTCGTTAGTGTCCGTGTCGACGATGAGTTCGAAGTACTGCGCCTCGTCCTGCCCCTTCGGCCGGGACGTTATTTTTGCGGGCTTGCCGGAAGTCAGCTGTGAGTAGAGCACGGCCGCGGAGATACCGATCCCCTGCTGGCCGCGGTTTTGCTCTCTGGCGTGGAATCGGGACCCGTAGAGGAGCTTCCCGAAGATCTTCGGCGCTTGTTCCTTCGTAATCCCGGGGCCGTTGTCCTCAACGACCAGCTTGTAGTAGTCCCCGGACTCCTGAATCTCGACGTAGATATCGGGGAGAATACCGGCTTCCTCGCAGGCGTCGAGCGCGTTGTCGACGGCTTCTTTGACGGCCGTAACGAGCGCCCGGGCCTCCGAGTCGAAGCCCAGCATATGCTTGTTCTTCTCGAAGAACTCGGCGATGGAGATGGCCCGCTGGGATTCGGCCAACTCCTCGGCGATCCCCTCGCCCTCGCCGAGTTGCGACTGATACGAGGTCATTGTCGTGCGGTACGTACCCGCGTCGGGGTTAAAAGGTAATCGCCACCGGAGTGAAAGTAAACCTTCGCTTCAAAATCGCAGTCCCGCGCGCGTGCGGGAGCTTTATACGTCCCCCTCTATTAGGACTGGTAAGTTCCTATGTCAGGAGAGTCTGATGAGTACGGCGCAAAGTCGATCCAGACCCTTGAAGGGCTGGAAGCCGTCCAGAAGCGACCCGCGATGTATATCGGGTCGACGGACGCTCGTGGCCTCCACCATCTTGTCTACGAGGTGGTCGACAACGCGATCGACGAGGCGCTCGCCGGCTACTGTGACAACATCGACGTAACGATTCACGACGACGGCTCCGTCTCTGTCAGCGACGACGGCCGGGGAATCCCCGTCGATACCCACGAAGAGCACGGCCGCCCGGCCGTCGAGGTCGTGATGACGATCCTCCACGCGGGTGGCAAATTCGACAACAAGTCCTACCAGGTCTCCGGCGGACTCCACGGGGTCGGGGTGAGCGTGGTTAATGCGCTTTCGAAGTGGCTCGAAGTCGAAGTCAGGCGCGACGGCGCGCTCTGGAAGCAGCGCTTCGACCACGGCAAACCGGAGTACGACCTGAAGAAGGTCCGCGACCTCAAGCCCGACGAAGAGACGGGGACCACGGTCCGGTTCTGGCCTGACGACGAGATCTTCGAGACCGGCGAGTTCAAGTTCTCGACGCTATCGTCCCGACTGCGTGAACTCGCCTTCCTCAACTCCGGTGTCGCCATCTCTATCGACGATGAGCGCGACGGCGAAACTGAGACGTTTGCTTACGACGGCGGCATCCGCGAGTTCGTCGAGTACCTGAACGAGACCAAGGACCCGCTCCACCGGGATATCATCTACTTCGAGGACGAAGAAGAGATCGCGGAGGGGCCGGTACAGGTCGAGATTGCCATGCAGGGGACCGACGACCTGCAGGGCTCGATCCACGCCTTCGCAAATAACATCAACACACGCGAGGGCGGGACACACCTCACAGGATTCAAGACATCACTCACACGGGTCATTAACGACTATGCGACCGACAATAATCTGCTGAAAGATCTGGACGATACACTCAAAGGCGACGACATCCGGGAAGGACTGACGGCCGTCATTTCTGTCAAACATCCCGACCCACAGTTTGAGGGCCAAACCAAGACAAAACTCGGAAACAGCGAGGTCCGTGGCATCGTCGAATCGGCGATGCACGACGGACTGGCGACTTTCTTCGAGGAGAACCCCGACACGGCCGAAGCTATCGTCGGGAAGGCCGTTGAGGCCGCAAAGGCGCGGAAGGCCGCACAGAAGGCCGAAGAGCTCACCCGGCGGAAGTCGGCACTCGACTCGACCGCACTGCCCGGAAAGCTGGCCGACTGCCAGACCCGGGACCCCGAGGAAGCCGAACTGTTCATCGCCGAGGGTGACTCCGCGGGCGGCAGCGCCAAACAGGGCCGCAACCCGGATTTCCAGGCGATCCTCCCCATCAAAGGGAAGATCCTGAACGTCGAGAAACACCGTCTGGACCGGATTCTGGAGAACAACGAAATCCGGAACCTCATCACCGCGCTGGGGACCGGTATCGGCGACGAATTCGACATTGAGGACCTGCGGTACGAGAAGATCATCCTGATGACCGACGCAGATGTCGATGGGGCACACATCCGGACGCTCCTGCTGACGCTGTTCTACCGGCACATGAAGCCGTTACTGGAAGCCGGCTACGTCTACGCCTCCCAGCCGCCGCTGTACCGGATTCGCTACCGCGGTAACACCTACGACGCGATGACGGACGCGGAGCGCGACCAGATCATCGAAGAGAAGTGTGACGGCAACCCCACCCATGTCCAGCGGTTCAAGGGCCTCGGTGAGATGAACCCCGAACAGCTCTGGGAGACGACGATGAACCCCGACAACCGGATTCTCAAACAGATCACCATCGAGGACGCCGCGGCCGCCGACAAGATGTTCAATATCCTGATGGGCGACGCCGTCGAACCGCGCAAGGAGTTTATCAAGGAGCACTCGCCTGAAGCGGAGTGGGTCGATATATGAGTTCTGACGCTAACGACGCCAACGCCCCGGCAGAGCGGATCGAGCACGTCCGCATCGAGGACGAGATGGAGCAGTCCTACATCGACTACGCGATGTCGGTCATCGCGGGTCGGGCGCTCCCGGACGTTCGGGACGGTCTCAAACCCGTTCATCGACGCATCCTCTATGCGATGCACGAGATGGGCGTCTCCTCGAACACCGCCCACCGGAAGTCCTCCTCGATTGTCGGCGACACCATGGGTGATTACCACCCACACGGCGGCTCAGCCATCTACGACACGCTCGTCCGGATGGCACAGGACTTCTCGATGCGGTATCCGCTGATAGACGGACAGGGGAACTTCGGCTCGATGGACGGCGACCCCGCGGCCGCCATGCGATACACAGAGGCCCGGATGGACCCCCTTGCCGAGGAACTGCTCAAAGATATCGAGAAAGACACCGTCGACTTCTCCAGTAACTACGACGACCGCCTGCAGGAACCCGACGTGCTGCCGTCGAAGGTCCCGAACCTCCTGTTGAACGGGTCGTCCGGGATTGCTGTCGGCATGTCGACCAACATCCCGCCGCACAACCTCGGCGAGCTGGTCGACGCGACGGTCCACCTGCTCGGAAACCCCGACTGTACGGTTGAGGACCTGATGGAGCACATCAAGGGGCCGGACTTCCCGACCGGCGGCAACATCGTCGGCCGCGACGCCATCTACTCGGCGTATGCGACCGGTCGAGGCCGCTTACGGGTCCGCGCCGAATACGAAGTCGACCCCGAAGAGGGGCGAATCGTCATCAGCGAACTCCCCTATCAAGAGAACAAGGCCCGCGTCGTCGAGCGTATCGCCGACGACGTGAACGAGGGGAAAATCGAGGGGATCTCGGACCTCCGCGACGAGTCCGACCGCAACGGCGTCCGTATCGTCGTCGAACTCAAGCGCGGGGCAAACATCGACGTGGTCGAAAACCGACTGCTCGACCATCACCTCGAATCCACGTTCGGCGTGATCAACCTCGCGCTGGTCGATGGCCAGCCCAAGGTCCTCTCGCTGAAAGAGAGCCTCCAGCACTACATCGACCACCGCCGCGAGGTCGTCCGCCGACGCTCCGAGTACGACCTCGCCGAAGCCGAGGACCGTGCCCACATCCTCGAAGGTCGGCTGAAGGCACTCGAAAACGTCGAGGACGTAGTTGAGCTTATCCGTAACAGGGAAGACCGCGACGCCGCTCGCACCGGGCTGCAGGAGTCCTTTGATTTCTCCGAGGAGCAGGCCGCCCACATCGTCCGGATGCAACTCGGTTCGCTCACCTCGATGGAAGCGGCCGAAATCGAAGACGAGTACGAGGACGTGCAGAACACTATTGACTACCTCGAATCCGTCCTCAACAGCCGCGAAAAGCTCGACAGCGTCATCGCCGACGAACTTCAGGAAGTCAAGGACGACTACGACGACGACCGCCGGACAAGCATCATCGAGGACGAGGGGCAGGTCACTCACGAGGACCTCATCCCTGAAGAAGACTGCGTCGTCGTCATCACCGAGGACGACTACATCAAGCGGATGCCGGTCGAGAACTTCGATCCCCAGAACCGCGGCGGCAAGGGAATCATCGGGGCCGACCCCAAGGAGAACGACCGCGTCTCGAAGGTGTTCCGGGCCAACAGCCACGACTACCTGCTCTGTTTCACCAATCAGGGACAGGTCTACCGGCTCAAGACCTACGAGATCCCCGAAATGTCCCGAACCGCACGGGGCAAGTCCGCTATCAACCTCATCGACCTGGACGACGGCGAGGAACTGACCGCCGTCGTCTCGACCGACGAGTTCGGCGACGACGAGTGCATCACGATGGTGACCCGGAACGGCTACGTCAAGCGGACCTGCTGTTCTGAGTTCGAGAACATCCTCTCGACGGGTATCATCGCGGCCAAACTCGAAGACAGCGACGAACTCATCGACGTGGATGTCACCGACGGCACCGGCGACCTCGTCATCGCCACGGAGGCGGGGATGACCATCCGCTTCAGCGAGAGCGAAGTCAGCGAGATGGGCCGTTCCGCACGCGGTGTCAACGGCATCAAACTGCAGGACGATGATAAGGTCGCGGCGATGGTTGCCACTGACGACGACGACCCCCGGTCGCTGTTGACCGTCACGGAACACGGCTTCGGGAAGCGGACCAAACTCGACGAGTATCGCACCCAGTCACGCTACGGCAAGGGCCTCATCGACATCAAGACCGACGACCGCAACGGTCGCGTGTCGACGGCCAAAGCCGTCACCGACGAGGACCATCTGGTCATCATGTCCGAACAGGGCCAGATCATGCGCATCCGCGCCGGCGACGTGTCCCAGGTCGGTCGGAACACAAAGGGTGTGACGATTATGGGACTCGAAGAGGATGACCGCGTGGCGAGTGTGACAGTTGTGCCGGCAGAAACTGAATAGCAGCCGCGAGCGAAGCGAGCGGCCTTTTTCGCCCACGTTTTTGCCGCGAGTGGTGGCCTCCGGCCACCCGAGCGGGAAAAACGTGGAAGCGGGGTGACGATTATGGGACTCGAAGACGACGATCGCGTGGCGAGCGTGACAGTCGTGCCAGCCGTCACCGACGAATACGGCCCGATTCCCGGTCGCGCGGTTTGGATTGCCTTCTTGCCGTCTAAACAGTTACAGTACGCGCTTGCCGAAGGCACTGGCGACGAGTTCACAGGCCAGTTCGGCAGTGCGGTTGTGTTCGTCGAGAATCGGGTTCACTTCGACCAGTTCCATAGAGCGCAGCTGGTCGTGCTGTTCGGCGACGTACTCCATTGCGATGTGGGCCTCGCGGTAGGAGACGCCGCCACGAACCGGTGTCCCGACGCCGGGGGCCTCCGTCGGGTCGAGCCAGTCGAGGTCGAGCGAGACGTGTATCCCGTCCGTCCCGTCTGTTGCGATATCCAGCGCCTCATCGACGACTGCCGGCGCGCTCCGGGCGTCGATATCCGACATCGTGTATGCCGTGATATCGCTTTCTTCGATCAGCCGGCGTTCCCCGTCGTCCACGTCTCGCAGCCCAACGATGACGACGTTTTCTTCGCTTACCGCTGGTGTGTGCGCCCACGCATGGTCGGAGAACGCACCGAGACCGAGGACAGCCGCCAGCGACATCCCGTGGATGTTCCCGCTGGGTGTCGTCGCCGGCGTGTTGAAATCGCCGTGCGCGTCGAACCAGATGACGCCCAGCTCTTCGTCCTCGCGGGCTGCACCGGCGACGGTTCCAATGCCGATAGAGTGGTCGCCACCCAGAACGAGCGGGAACCGTCCCTCCCGGAGGGTCGCGTCGACCGCCGTCGTCACGTCCTCACAGACCTCTTTTGTCTCTCTGAAGAACTTCGCGCGCCCACTGTCCAGACCACCGGCATCGGGGTCGCGCTCCTCCGGTCGCGGCACAGCGATGTCGCCGCCGTCGATGCAGTCGATACCAATATCCGACAACTGGTCGGCGAGGCCGCCGTACCGTATTGCTGACGGTCCCATGTCGACGCCGCGCCGGTCAGCGCCGAGGTCCATCGGCACGCCGAGAACACGAACCTGTTCTTGCATACTGTCGCCTCCACGGGCGGCGAATAAAGACCCAGCGTTGAGCCGACGGCAGTCAGTTATCGCCTACGTATACGGCGCACAGACCAGCTCGATGCCCTCTTCGAAGCTGGTCTCCGGTTCCCAGCCCGTCGCCTCGTGCATCTTCGAGAAGTCGGCACAGGTGTCGTGGACGTACACGTCCTCGGGGATCGGGTTCTCGATGTACTCCGGCTCGATGTCCGTTCCGAGCTCGTCGTTCAGCATCTCCACGACGGTGTTGAAGTCGTAGGCCTCGCCGGTACCGAGGTTGTACACGTCGTTCAGTTCGTGTTCGGCGGCCAGGACGAGCCCGCGGACGATGTCGTCGACGTGGGTGAAATCGCGGGTCTGCTCGCCGTTGCCGTACAGCTTCGGCGCGTCGCCGCTGGCAAGGTCGTCGGCGAACTGGGCGATGACGTTAGCGTACTCGCCTTTGTGTTCCTCCGCGCCGCCGTAGCCCTGATACACCGAAAAGAAGCGCATCCCGGCCAGCGTAAGGTCGTAGTGGTTCTGGAAGTACTCCGCGTACGTCTCCCGGGCCATCTTCGAGGCCTCGTAGCCGGTGTTGACCGTCACGTCCATGTCTTCCGGCGAGGGCTCGGTCCGACTGCCGTAGATTGAGGACGTCGAGGCGTAGACGATGGTGTCACAGCCGTCGTCCCGGGCCTGCTCGACCGTGTTGACGAACCCCTCGACGTTCACGCGAGCGCCGTGGGTCGGATTGTCCTCGTGCATCGCGTAGGAGGAGAGTGCCGCGAGGTGAAACACCACGTCCACGTCAGTCGGCAGGTCGTCGTCGAGGACACTCTGTTCGACGTACTCTACGTCTTCTGATACGTTCTCAGGCGTGCCAAGATAGCCGTCATCCAGGGCGACGACATCGTTGTTCTCGGCCAGTTTGTTTGCGAGGTTTGCCCCGATAAACCCCCCACCGCCAGTCACCAGAACGCGCTGATTTTCCATATCTGTGTCAGGTCAGCGCTGGAATAAAGTACTAACGTTTTCCGCGATTCTAAGACGGTTCCAGACGGTTTACCGTCGCATTTAAGGACGGCTGTACCGAACAAGAGATTATGTCATCTATCGAACTGACACCCAGTCAAAAGAACATTCTGCAGGAACTGGTAAATCTCTATCGGGAAAGTGAAAGCGCTGTCAAAGGCGAGGACATTGCCGAGAAAGTCGACCGGAACCCCGGCACGATTCGAAACCAGATGCAGAGCCTCAAAGCCCTGCAGCTGGTCGAGGGCGTCCCTGGCCCCAAAGGTGGGTACAAGCCCACCGCCAACGCCTACGACGCGCTCCAGATTCAGGACATGGACCAGGCCGCCGAAGTCCCGCTACGCCACAACGGCGAGCTTGTCGAACACTCAAACGTCGAGGAGATCGACCTGACCAGCGTCCACCACCCCGAGGAGTGCCGCGCCGAGATTCAGCTTCAGGGCACGATGTCCGAATTCCACGAGGGCGACTCGGTGACAGTCGGACCGACACCGCTGTCGAAGCTCCAGATTATCGGGACCCTCGAAGGCAAGGACGACACCAACAACAAACTCATTCTCGCTATCGATGATATGCGGGCACCGGCGGGCGAGCCGGAACACTAGTACGTCTCACTGGTCTTTTGAATTGTTTTTTGCGGTCACCGGGGCCGCATCGTACCGCTCTGACGATGAGCAGCGCTGTGGAATTGTTCCCCCGCTGAGAGGGATTTCAAAGGGTTTGTATCAGTCGGTTGCGGAGTCTGCGATATGACAGAGAACGTAGTGGTGCTCGGTTCGGGGTACGCCGGCGCGGGGGCAATAAAGAGTTTCGAGGACGAGTTAGATGGCCAGACGGACGTTGATGTCACCTGGATTTCTGAGACGGACTATCATCTGGTCTTGCACGAGTCCCACCGTTGCATCCGGGACCCGAGCGTGCAGGAGAACATCGCCATCCCTGTCCACGAAATCAAGCAGCCGTCGACATCATTCATTCAGGACGAGGTCGTCGGCATCGACACCGATGCTCAGGAAGTAGACCTCGCCGACTCCGACACCGTCGAGTACGACTACTTGCTCGTTGGGCTGGGCTCCCAGACGGCCTTCTTCGGCATCGAGGGCCTCAAAGAGCACGCTCTGACGCTCAAGAGCCTCGACGACGCGCTTGAAATCCACGACAAGGTTCAGCAAGCGGCCCGCGAAGCCTCCACAAACGACCCAGCACAGGTCGTCATCGGCGGCGCTGGCCTCTCCGGCATTCAGACCGCCGGCGAGGTCGCCGAATTCCGCGACGAACACAACGCGCCAATCGACATCCACCTCGTCGAAGGCCTCGACCAGGTCCTGCCCAACAGCGACCCGGAACTGCAGGGTGCCCTGCGCAAGCGTCTGGAAGCCGCCGACGTGAACATCAAGTGCGGGGAGTTCATCGGCGAAGTCGACGAGGAGACGGTCTACATCGGCGACGAGGACGAACTGGATTACGACGTACTGGTCTGGACGGGCGGCATCACCGGCCGCGATTGTATGCAAGACGTCGATCTGGACAAGGACGAGCGCAACCACCGCGTCCACGCCGAAGGGAACTTCCAGACCGAGGACGAACACGTCTTCGCAATCGGCGACTCGGCGCTGATCGACCAGCCGGGCGACCAGCCCGCCCCGCCGACCGCGCAGGCCGCCTGGCAGGCCGCCGAAGTCGCCGGTGAGAACCTCGCTCGTGCGGTTCGCGGCCAGCCGCTGAAGACGTGGACCCACAAGGACAAGGGGACGGTTGTTTCGGTCGGCGAGAAAGCCGTCGCCCACGACGTGGTGAATATGCCTATCGAGACGTTTGGCGGGATGCCCGCGAAACTGCTGAAGAAAGCGATTGCCGCCCGCTGGATCAACGACATGACCGGTGTCGGTCGGGCCGCCAAGGCTTGGCCTGACATGTAGCGAGTACCTTTTTACGTCACCTCCTCTCCTCGCGCCTCCGGCGCTGCGGGGAGCGGGTTCGTAAAAATCTACGCTAAAAACGACCTTCTCGCTCCCGCTGGTCGCGAGAAGTGAAACCGCTCGCCACTGGCGAGCGGTATGCTGTCTCCTACCGCGCCGCGACTACACGGCGTCCGTTACCGCGCCGCGACTGCACAGCGTCCGCTACCGCACTACTTCTATACTGCAACAGCGGCCGCTCGCGGCTATCGGGTGTTGAGAAGCCTAGCGGTCGATAGACAGGCCGGCGTGCCACCCATCGGCGTCAGCTTCCTCGACAGCCGCGTCCATCTCCGCCAGATACGAAACGGCGAGGCTGGCACATTTGGCCGCTTTGCGCTCCCCTTCGGTGCGGAACTCGCCGGTAACGCGGTTGGCGTACACCGTACAGACAGCGCCGGCCCGCAGGCCGTACAGGTTCGCGAGCGTGAGAATCGTCGCGGCCTCCATTTCGAAGTTGAGGACGCCGGCCTCCTGAAGCGCCGCGATGCGTTCGTCGCTGCCGCTGGCCTCGAAGTCCTCGAACCCCGGGCGTGACTGTCCGGCGTAGAAACTATCCGTCGAGCAGGTGACGCCGAGGTGGTAGTCGTAGCCGAGTTCCTCGGCGGCGGCGACGAGCGCCGAAACGATCCGATGGTCGGCGCTGGCGGGATAGTCCTCGCGGACGTACTCCTTGCTGGTCCCCTCCTGTCGTACTGCGCCGGTCGTGATGACGAGGTCGCCGATGCTGGCTTCCTCCTGGATTGCGCCACAAGAGCCGACCCGAATAAAGGAGTCAGCGCCGACGCGGGCCAGTTCTTCGAGCGCGATAGCGGCCGACGGACCGCCGATACCGGTTGAGGTCACGGAGATTGGCGTGCCGTCGTGATTGCCCGTTGCTGTGCGGTACTCGCGGTGTTCGGCCACGATGTCGTGGTCGTCCCAGTAGTCGACGACCTTTTCGACACGCTCCGGGTTCCCCGGCAGCAGAACGCTGTCGGCCACGTCGTCCTCGCCTACTTCCAGATGGTACTGTACGTCGTCGTTCGGATCTTCACTATCGCTTGTCATTTGTCGAGATGGTCGCTGGTGATTGTCGTCGGCAGAAGCTCCCCGAGCTCGTACACCGTCGGCTCGTCGCCGTCAGTGATGATTTCGAACGACTCGTCACAGAACTCGCTAAACGTCTGGCGGCACATCCCACAGGGAGTGACGCCGTCTCGCTTGCCAGAGGTGACAGCGACGCGTTCGAACGACCGGTGCCCGTCGCTGACAGCCGCACCGATGGCCACTTCCTCGGCGTGCAAGCTGTTGCTGTAGTTGGCGTTTTCGATGTTACAACCGGTGTAGACGCTTCCATCACTCGTTTCGAGCGCCGCGCCGACCGTGTACTCCGAGTACGGCGCGTACGCCTCGTCAATGGCGTCTCTCGCTGCGTCGAGGAGGTCCTCCATGCACTGGGCGTCGAAGGGCCGTGTAGAAATTCTATCGGTCTCGGTAGCAGTCGGTGCTCGGGCGTCAGGCGTCAGCGGCACTGACGACCGCGACGGCGTCACGGACCGCCTGTGTGGTGTCCGCGACCAGCGCGTCGATGTCGTCGCTCTCTGCGTACACCCGGACGTACGGCTCGGTGCCACTCGGCCGGACGAGCGTCCACGACCCGTCGTCGAAGGAGAGTCGGACGCCGTACTCGGTCGAGACGTCGGCCTCGGGGAACGCGTCCGGCAGGTCGGATTCCAGTCGCTCCATCGTTTCGGCTTTGGCGTCGTCGGGGCACTCCACACTTACTTTCTCATAGGGTCGCTCGGAGATGACAGCCCGCCTGTCGCCCACACTCTCTCCGGCGAACAGGCGCGTCAGCACGGCTGCGCTAGCAACGCCGTCGATCCAGCCCCCGAAGGCGGTGTGGATATGCTTCCAGGGTTCTGCGGCAAAGACGACCTCAGTTTCGTCGGTCGCGTCCGCGCGAACGTCGGCGATTCCGACGTGGAGCGAGCCGAGGTGGATACGTTCGACACGGCCGCCGGCGGCTTCGACCCGTTCATCGATGCGGCCAGAGGCGTTGGGCGTCGTTACGACCACAGGGTCCGAAACGTCCGCAGTACGCGTGTAGTGTTCGGCGAGCATCGCGAGTATCGTATCCTCGTGGATGACATCACCGTCGGCATCAACGACGACGATACGGTCAGCGTCGCCGTCGTGGCCGAACCCGAAGTCGGCGTCGGATTCGGCGACGAACTCGCGGAAATCGGCCAGTGTCTCCGGCGTCGGCTTGCTCTCACGGCCGGGGAAGGTTCCGTCGACGTTCGCCTCCGTCGCCAGCACGTCGGCACCCAGTTCTCGGAGGACCTGCGGCGTCGCCACGCTGGCCATGCCGTTCCCGCAGTCAACGGCGACTGTCAGCCTCGACGGGTCGCCACCGAGCGACTCGGCGTAGTCGGCGACAGCGCCTCGATACTCGTCGAGGTAGTCGACCGACTCCGTGTCGCCCCAGTCGCGCCAGGCTGTCGGCGTCGAACCGCCCTCGATTCGCCCTTCGATGCGCGTCTCGTCGTCGTCGCCGTACTCGGTGCCGTCTGCAAACAGCTTGATGCCGTTGTCGGTCGGTGGGTTGTGGCTTGCGGTAATCATCACGCCGTGTCGGCCCTGCGAGGCGTACGCCAGCGTCGGCGTCGGTACGCGGCCGATTCTGACGACGCGCGCGCCGGCGCTTTGCAGTCCCGCGGCCATCGCATCAGCGAGTGCTGGCGAGGTTACGCGCCCGTCGTACCCCAGCACGAACGTCTCGCCGTCTCGGCCAGTCGCCTGTCCAACTCGCAGTGCAAGGTCCGGCGTCACCTTCGATACGACATCACCGCGGATTCCCGCGGTCCCGAACAGTTCCATACCGGCGATGCGGAAGCCGACCGTATAATTCTCTCGTTCGGCCCTCACTTCTTCCCGATGAGGAATGTGTCGCCCTTGCCGTCACGGATGACCCGTTCGGCCACAGCAAAACCATGGCCCTCCAGTTGGCTCCGGATGCCAGCGACGGAGTGGCCATTGGCTTCGAGTCGGTTTCCGTGGACTTCACAGTAGACGAGTCGGCACGAGGGCTGGTCAAGCGTCGTCGAGAGACCATTGAGAACAGCGCCCTCCGTTCCTTCGACATCGATTTTAATTGCGGTTGGTGTCGGCAGTTGGTTGTCGGCGATGAACTCGTCGCCGTGTCGCTTGCTAATTGTGATTGTCTCGTGCGTGTTGGCTGTCGTCACCAGTGAATGCCCGGCTGAACCGACTTTTTCGAGCGTAATGGAGAGTTCTGCCTCACCGTTTTCATCGACCAGTGCGTGTTCGAATAGCGAGATATCGGTCCGGTTGTGTTGCATATTCTGTCGCAACCGCTCGGCGTTGTCAGGGTGTGGTTCGAATGCGATCACCGGACTGTCGGTCACCTGTGATGCCAGACAGGCATACAGGCCGATATTAGCTCCAATATCGTAGAACACGTCGTCGGGCCGAAGTTCCCCCAGTAGATCGGCGAGTACCGGCCGTTCATCTATCTTCCAGAGGTCGGTAAATTCGTTGTAGGTCGGTATCAGAAACTCTGTGCTGACATCGCCGACCGTAACTGCGTACGTCTCACCAGCAATCCGATAGGAGAAGTTGCGATACCGGCTGTAGAGGGTACCGAGAAGCGGTTTAACTCCAGCCTGAGATGCAAGGTGAACAGCTACATCGGAAAGTGTCATTTGGAAACATTATTAAGACCACCTACCTATACTTGTCGATTAATGGTTATTTCACGCGCTTCCACAGTTCCACTCAGGTCACACGACGGTGCGTCCGCCTGCCGTTCAGACTCTCTGGTCGAACTGCTAAAATATCGCAGACTTCGGCAGTGAAAACAGGGTCGGAGACGAGACTTGACTGCAACAATTATGTCGCGTGCCGCTACAGCAGTTCGTCGAAGTCGTAGCCGTTGATATCGACGCCGTCGGCAGTGACATCGGCGAGGTAGATGCCGTTACCGGAGCCGGTGTCACGCTCGGCGGCGGCCTTGATGGAGGCAGCAGCGACCTCTTTTGCCTCCTCGTTGGTCATGTCTTCCTCGTAGCGGTCTTCGAGGGTCCCGTACGCGACGGTGAGCCCGGAGCCGGTGACAGTGTAGTCGTCTTTCATGACCCCGCCAGCCGGGTCGATGGAGTAGACGTGGTGGCCGTCGTCGTCGACGCCGCCGAGGATGGGGTTGATCGCAAAGAAGGGACCGCCGCGAGCGAAGTTGCCGGCCAGCGTCGAGAGGGCTTTCATACTGATGTCCTCGCCGCGCCGAGCTTCATAGAGGTTGACCTCCGCACGAAGCGTCCGGATGAATGACTGTGCGCCGCCGACGCTTCCGACGAGGGTTAGCGCCGCCGTGGGGTGAATCTCCTCGACCTTTTGAACGTTCTTATTCGAGACGAAGCGACCGCCAAGTGAGGCACGCATGTCCGTCGCGATGACGACGCCGTCGGACGTACTGATGCCGATGGTGGTCGTCCCGGTCTTGTTGACCTTCTCCGAATCCTGTGCGGACTGTTCAGGGAGCTCGCCGACTTCGGGCGCGTACGGGTCACTCTGGAACTCGTCGGCAGCCTGGGGTCCAGAAAGGTCCGGCCCCGGAGTCATATCTCGCATTACTGTGGGATACTAGTCGGGTGCTGATAAAACCTCTTTTCCTGATAGACCTGACGGCATCCACTGCGGGCAGGTCTTCAGTCGGCTGCTTCGTCTTACGCGCTCGCCTGGTCGTAGGCCTCGTTGAGTCCCGACACGGCCCGGTCCATCGGCAGCCGGAGTCCGAACTGCTCTGTGAGCATTGCCACCGGCAGCAGCATGATGCCCAGCAGCAGGGTGAGTTGGTACAGTGCGAACAGCGTTGCGGAGTACAGTCGAGCTACCATCTTCCTCGGTCGTTCCAGAGTGAGTCTAGTATATAAGCTTTGTTGCCGAATTTCAGTTGCGCAGTATTGATTATGATGAACTAATGGGCCGCTGTCTTGCGGTTTGCTGAGATGCATGAAAGACAGGACTGTTACTCGACTGATCTCCCGATTAGACATAATGGGAGTATGAGTCAGATAGCTGGTTCGCATAAGTTATAGAGATGGTAATGGTGACGTGCGCAACAGCGGCGAATCAAAACTATCGAATAGTCGGACCACGAGAGTTCGTGTATGAACTACCTCGTGGCGATGGAAGCAGCCTGGCTGGTTCGTGACGTAGACGACATCGACGACGCTATCGGTGTAGCAGTGAGCGAAGCGGGGAAGCGACTCAACGAAGCCGAGATGGACTACGTTGAGGTCGAAGTCGGTGCGACCGGCTGTCCGGCCTGTGGCGAACCGTTCGACTCGGCGTTCATCGCGGCCGACACGGCGCTCGTCGGACTGGTACTTGAGATGGATGTGTTCAACGCCGAATCCCCCGAACACGCACAGCGGATCGCCAAAAGCGAAATCGGCGGCGCACTTCGGGACGTCCCGCTGAAAGTCGTTGAGGTGTTCGAGACCGAAGCCGACGAGGACGAAGCCGAAGCCGAAGCATAGTCGCGCTCCACTTGATTCGCCCGCCGCAGTAGCCGTGGGCTTTTTATATTACCTCTGGTAATTAGCGGATATGGACTTACCGACGCCACAGGATCTGCGGGAGCGCCGCAACGAACTCGGGCTAACTCAGAGCGAACTGGCGGAACGGGCTGACGTCTCTCAGCCCCTTATCGCTCGTATCGAAGGTGGCGACGTGGACCCGCGGCTGTCGACACTCCGTCGGATCGTGACCGCCCTCGAAGAGGCCGAAGGCGGTATCATCAAGGCCCGCGACCTGATGAACTCTCCCGTTGTTGGCGTCGCACCCGACGATTCCGTCCACCAGACGAAGGACCTGATGGACGAGAAAGGGTACTCGCAAGTCCCCGTCATCCGTGACGGGGCACCGCAGGGACTCATCGGGAACTCCGACATCCGACAGCGCCCCGAGGAAAACGTCGGCGACCTCCCCGTGGCTGAAGTAATGAACGAATCTATCGCAACCGTTGAGCCCGACGCTCCTATCGACGAAGTCGACGCTTACTTGAACCACAATGCCGCTGTGATGGTTGTCGAAGGTGGGGAAACTATCGGTGTCATAACCGAAGCGGACCTCGCGCGTACGGTCAGCTAACTCCAATTCTCACAAACGCAAATAGGGATAGTGGGTCCGTACTCCCCGTAGGAGGGACTTAATACCGAAAACAGTGTCAGGGGTATATGTCTATTCTCACTAACGAGAGACGTACGCATATGGCCAATCCCAGCGACCCACTGTATACCGAACTCGAAAAGGCCCTCGAAACCGCCGAAAGTGAAGCGGCCAGATACCACATCCGACAGGCACTCCAGATTCGGATTGCGGAGGAAACCGCCGGCAAAGACATCCTGTCCGCCTGATCGGCTTCTGTCAGCGCCCCAAATCGGTTACTCGGTGAGTTCGAGGTTGCGAATCGCAACCGCCTCGTCTCCGTCAGCCACTTCCCCGATCACGCGAGCGTCCTCGCTGTCGGCGACAATCTCCGCAGCGTCGGCCTCGGGGACCGCAGCGACGAACCCGGTCCCCATATTGAACGTCCGGTGCATCTCCTCGTCAGAGACCTCGCCTTCCGCCTGAACGAACTCGAAGACGGGCTGGGCCTCGAAGGGGTCGGTAATCTCGTACCGATAGCTCCCCATCCGCGTGAGATTTGTCCAGCCGCCGCCGGTGACGTGCGCGGCTGCGTGGGTCTCGCTGGCCCGAAGCGGCGCAAGCACCTCGCTGTAGATCCGCGTTGGCGTCAACAGTGCCTCGGCGATGGTCGTGTCAGGGTTCGGCGGGAACGGGTCGGTGTACTCGTGGTCCTGCGTGACCGCCTCACGAGCGAGCGTGAGTCCGTTGGAGTGGATGCCTGAGGACGGCCAGCCGACGATAGCGTCACCGGCCTCGGCCTCACCGGGGAAGACGGCGTCTTTCGGTGCCAGTCCGGCGCAGGTCCCGGCGATGTCCAGCCCCTTGATGACATCCGGCATCACGGCGGTTTCGCCACCCACGAGCGCCACGTCGGCTCGCTCGGCCCCTGTCCGGAGCCCTGCGCCGATGTCCTCGCTCGTCTTCTCGTCGGGCGTTTCGACTGCGAGGTAATCGACGAAGGCGACCGGCTCGACACCAGTCGCGATGAGGTCGTTGGCGTTCATCGCGATGCAGTCGATGCCGATAGTCGAGTAGTCGTCGACGGCCTCGGCGACGAGGAGCTTCGTTCCGACGCCGTCCGTCGCGAGCGCGAGGTACTGGTCGCCGATGTCTACCAGTCCCGCGTAGTCGCCCTTGAACTCGCCGGCCGCGCCGATGAGCGCCTTCGTGGCCGCCTCGCTGGCGTCGATGTCCACACCGGTTTCTGCGTAGGTCAGTCCCTCCTCGCTGTCGGCGTCGTCGGCCTCGGACTCACTGTCGGTCATACCCGAGAGCGTGCGTGGCGGGGGCAAAAGAGCGTCGTTCCGCCGGAGCGCTCCGACTGCTCAGAGGACGAACAGCGCGCCGACCCCGAGCAGAATCGACGGCACCGCAACGGCAAGAAACACCGGCGTGCTCCACTCTCGAACCGTTCGACCGTCGAGCGGGCCAAAGGGCAGCATATTGAAGCCGGCGAGCAGGAGATTGATCTGCAGGCCCATCTCTGTGAGTTCCCGGAGAAATCCTCCGATGCCCATAGATGCGGTGAGAAAGAACGGAACGAGAAACACAACAGCGAGTGCGAGGTTCGTTACCGGCCCAGCGACGGCGATGAGGCCGTGTTGCTTCGCTGTGAGTCGGCCACGGTGGACGACCGCCCCCGGCGCGGCAAACAGGAAGCCGACGAGGCCGCCCAGAACTGCAAATCCGAGCATCCGGTAATCGGCCTTGAATGCGGCAATCTGACCGAAGCGGACGGCGACAACCTTGTGAGCCAGTTCGTGTAGCAGGAAGCCGACGCCGACCGTCAGCAGGCTGACCGCGAACGTGCTGGCGATTTCGGCACCCGAGAGGCCGCCGAACTGGCCGAAGACGATGCGGCGGAACTCCCGTTCGAGGAAGAAGGTAAACGCCAGTCCGAGCGCGAGCCAGGCGACGAGGAGGTCCCGGAGTTCGCGCTGGCTGAAGCTGAGGCCACCGATAGTTCGGTCCGTGGTGGGTCGCCGTCGTCGACCCGCCATCAGAGCACCCCCACGAGTATCTGGGTCCCTTCGCGGACACCCTGCCAGAGCAAGCGCGAGACACCTTGCATCCCGCCGATGTCCGAGGAGATGTACGGAATCAGCACCGGGAACACGACGTAGGAGGCGATTGCGCTGCCGACGTTCGTCAGCGCGACGACGAGGATCAGGCGGAACAACGGCACCGCACGCATCCGGCTGACGAGGTCCATCACCGGTGATTCCTGGTCGTTGAGTATCTCATTGAGCGTCGCGATATCGCTGATATTGACGGAGATATACCGTAGTTCGACGTAGCCCGCGAACCAGCCGGCCGCGAGCAACGGAAACAGGCTCGTCAGCCAGCCGAACGCGCCGGCGGCGGCCGCACTCGACCAGTGTGCACCGGCCACCTTCGCTAGCCCGCCGGCTAGCACGGCGTTAACGGCGACTAAGGCGACGAACAGCTGCAGTAGGACGGCCTGACTCGCGCCACCGAGGATGAGCAGGCCGAAGAAGACGAGAAAGACGACGCCAAAGCCGTAGCCGACGAGTTTGTACAGCGAAACGCGACGCCCGCCCTCGGTTCCGGTGAGCGACTCCATCGGTGGGAGCGTCTCCGGGTTGTCGAGATAGCCCTGAATCCCCTCGCGGTGGCCCGCGCCGACGACGGCAAGGACGTGATAGCCGGCCTCACGGAGGGCGATAAGTCGGTGAGCAATGAACGCGTCACGTTCGTCAATGAGTGCCTCCGCGCCGCCGGGGGAGAACTGACGGAACTCCTCCATCATCGCGCTAACGACATCAGTGTCGGTCAGTTTCTCCATGTCGAACTCCTCCACGTCGGCCTCGCCGCGGAACCGGACCAGCAGTGCGGCGATGGGGATTCCGATACCGGCCGCGGCTACACAGATGAGCAACAGCGTATCGAGCAGGCCCTCAACCGTTCCGCCGAGACCCCCCGGCAAAACTGAAAGAGCTCCACTCGGGACAATAAACGGACCACCGAAGGCTCCGGCGACCACTGCAAACAGCCCGCCGAAGACAGCACCGATGGTCAGTCCGACGGTCAACGGCGGCCCCATCTCGGCTGCGAGACTGCCGACAAGTTTGAGCTTCTCAACGGCCGTCAGCCGCGCCCAGAACCGCTGGACGGTCGTCTGGATGTCCCGGTCGACGAGTGCAACGCCGAGGCCGAGCCGTTCGGCGGTGTCGATGCCCGCTTTCATATCCGCACCCGGCTCGATGTCGAACCGGTCGCCCAGCCGGGTCTGGATGTACGACAGCATCCAGTACGCGAGGAACTGAAAGACGGTGTTCCCGCGCAGGAGGTCGCTCGCATCGAGGTCATCAGGTGTTTCGCCCTTGATCTGGCGATACCGGCCCTCGTCGAGTTCGACGGCGACGATATCGGGTTCGGATTCTTCAATCGCTGATTCCACTTCCGTGACGCTGTGCTCGGAAACGTGAGCGGTTCCGACGACATCGACGCGTCCCGCCCCTGACGGTTCCGGGAACTCGTCTGCCGCCGACTCCGCGTGTTCGGTCATCACCCGCGTTACACATTCGTTTCCTTTACCCTTGTCGGGTCCGGGTGACCGCCGAGAAACGGCGACCAAAATCATGTCCGCGGCGTTGTATGTTCTCGATACGTGCCGAAGCTATTACCCACTCTTGTGTTAATACAGCCACAGATGCCGTGGTAACTACTGGACGGGGGCGGGATTTGTAAATACACAATAGATTTACTGATTCAAAAGACTGATATGTACGGGGTCAAACTGTATCGGATATACGATGTATGACCTGACTGGATTCCAGCGGGACCTGCTGTACGTCATTGCAGGCCTTGACGAGCCCCACGGGTTAGCAATCAAGGAAGAGCTCGAAAACTACTACGAGAGCGAGGTCAACCACGGCCGACTGTATCCGAACCTTGACACGCTCGTTGAGAAGGCACTCATCGAGAAGGGCGAACGCGACCGCCGAACGAACTTTTACACGCTGACCAAGCGTGGCCAGCGCGAACTCGACGCCCGAAAGGAGTGGGAAGCGCAGTACGTTTCGGCATAGTCACCTTTTCGAACTCCGTTCGACAGACTCAACCCCGGTGCTGGCCAACCTCGCGCCATGCCAACGGTACTGGAAACCTATATCGAGAACCGCTGGATGGTCCAGCCCAACCATTCGAACCACCTGGGCTCGACCCACGGTGGAAACGTACTGAAGTGGATGGACGAACTCGGGGCGATGTCGGCGATGCGCTTTGCCGGCGAAACCTGCGTTACCGCGCGGATGGACCAGGTGAATTTCAAGCGGCCGATACCTGTCGGTGATACGGCCCTCATTGAGGCGTTTGTCTACGACACTGGCGAAACGAGTGTCAAAGTCCGGCTCCAAGTTGCCCGAGAGAACCTCAGAACTGGTGAGACTGAGTCGACGGCAGAGTCGTACTCGGTGTACGTCGCAGTCGACGAGGACAGGAACCCCGTTCCCGTTCCCGACGTGACGACCGAGACTGAGCGCGGTGAACGACTGCGACAGCGCGCCCTTGACGGGGAAGCGAACCGCTGATACTGCTGGCTGTAGTCCCGTGAAATATTTGTCACCGCGGAGTGGCGCATATTGTCACGGAGGCACAGCCAACAGTATGAGCTTTATTCGGCTCCGCCACGTACCACGATTATGACACTCGATGTTGAGACGCCGGAGCGGCCGGAGCTGTCCACCGGCGTCGCTGCCGACGAGTACGATGACGCGGAGGTACAGGGCGACGAATACCGGCGCGAGGAGCTCGCCGAGGCCCTGGACGACGGCGCGTGGGCGGACGCCTTCGAGGAATGGGCCACGGACGCGTCGCTCGATGCCGACCAGTGGAAGATTGTCACGGATCTGGGGCTCATCGAAGAGTTCGATTTCTTCTGGGACTCCTTTGCGGGCCGCGTCGGCTACCACGCTCCGGGCTTACCCGAGGACTGGCGCGAGCGGGAGATTCATCCGGACATCGACTCCTGGGGCACTGTTTCAGGTATCAACGCCGGACTGACCGAGTTCGGACAGGTCGTCTGCGAGGTGCTGGCCGATGAGTACCTCGACTGGGAAGCCGAAGAGGTTGACGCGGACGACCTCCCGGACTTTTGAACACGCCAGCGGTTGCACTACCGGCGTCAGCGTCGGTACAGCACTCTCACGTCGTCGGCTGTGAATCGTTCCGGTCGGACCGGTCAGGGACCGGCAGCCTGATAATCACCCACGCGCTTGCACCAGATATGGCTGAAATTGTCACCCCACGCAAACGCGAGTGTGAGCGGTGTGGGCGGGTCGATGAGTGGGACCCGGACCAACACAGTTGGCGTATCGTCACCGACAGTGGAACCAAACAATCCGGCGACCCACACTGTCTCCACGAGTGGGACATCAACGGCACGTTCAATCCGCTGGCCGAGTGACCGTTCCGCTGCTATCGCCTTTTTGACTGACAGGGCTGTCACCGTTAGAACGTACTCCGCTGACGGAACCCTGCAAAAATCTCAGGTAGATCAAACAGGCGGTCGGCCAGCGACCGACCGCTGGGACTCCGCTATGCGCCCGCTTCAGCTGCGTCTTCAGTCATTGGCGTGCGAGATTCACCGCTGGTGCCATTGCCCTGCTGAATCGTTACCGGTTCCAGTTCGACGGTTGCGGCGTCGTCGTCCTCGCCGATGACCTGTCCTTCAGTGACCTCGGTCGCGCCGGTAAAGCCGGTTCGGTTGCCGTTGTTGGCCCCGATTGCGGTGAACTGGTACTGAGTCTCGGCACGGACGCTCACGTTCGTGTAGCCTTCGTCAGTACCCCAGTCGTCGTACCCAGTAGTCGAGTAGGGAACGGTCATCTCGAAGTTCCCGTTCTGATCTGTCTGGGTCCGCTGGCGGTAGACGAACGTCTTGTTCGTGGCCGGGTTGCGCATCTGGACGGCGGCCCGGACTGTCGCGTTCGCCGGTCCGGTCCCTTCAATTGTTGCCCCTGGGACGCGCTCGAATATCTTTGCCCAGGCGGAGGACTGATACCGCGGGTTGTTCGGGAACGCCTCAGTCTCACTGGAACCGACTAGGCGGTAGTGCTCCATTGCTGAAACCCGTTCAGATGGGTTGTCGCCGAACCCACCGATCTGTGCGGTCGCGTCTTCTTCGACGTACTGACGGGCCTGTTCCATGCTCTCGAACTGGCGGACGATCTGTCCCTGTCGCTGGCCCTCTGGTTCCTGCTCGTTGGTCGGCGCACCGCGGTACTGGGCCCCCTGGCCTGTCTGCTTGTTCTCCCAGTCAACGACAATTGGTTGTGGCTCTGCGGCGCTGCCGTGGAACCGGTACAGCCGAGCGGTCATCGTCTCGTAGTAGGCCTGTTGCTGGAACGTTATCTGTCTGGCACCGTCCTGCGACTGGATGTACATTCGGCTGTAGTAGTCACCCGGCTCCACGCCATCAGCGAAGGTCGCTGGCGCGAAGAACTTGCCATTGAGGTTGCCGTTGGTTTCAGCCATCTTCCAGTCGACGGCGATGTACCGCGTCTTCGCGTCATCCTCATCTGTACTGTCAAGGATGTTGTTCGCCTGCGTTTCATTCTGTGCGACGAGGAACGGGGCGACTGTCTCAGTTCCCTGCTGGAACGGGTTCGCGTTCGGCACGCGCTCTGCTCTGGTGGTAATCCAGTGCCCGTAGTCCCACCACGACAGAACACCATACTGTCCCTCTTGGTAGTCGAAGTCTTCTTGTCGCTCATAGGTGCCGTAGTGCTCGAGTGTCGCGTCACCGCCGGAGCCGTAGGCTCCCTCTGCAGGTGTGTTGCCTTCCATCCACTGCAGGCTCTCGTCCCAGCCCTGAATACTCGGCCCGGGACCGGTCGAACCGGCTTCAACCGGCGTCGTGCCGAACGCAAACAGCGGGACGACGATGACGAGAAGTACCGTGAGAATTGTCATGACCTGATAGTACTCGATACCATCGTCGGCACTGAAATCGAACCAGCGGATGAATCGGCCGACAACCATTCCCGATAGCACTGCAATCGGTGCGACGAGATAGTAGGCGAACCGTCGCTGGGTGAACGTGGCCAGCAGAATGAATACCGCCCAGACTACGACGAGCATCTCTTCCGCAGGCGCGTCGTCGGAGAGGAACTGTTTTCCGAGCAGGAGGAGGCCGCCGATTCCCGCCACGATGACAGCGAACCCGTGCCGGTCAAACAAGACGCCAGCGTTCCGCAGTGGCGAGGCTTCGCCGACGGTGTTGGCCGTTTCGCTGGTTGTGAGTCCGATTATCCGCATCACGTTGTTTGTGAAGAAGCTCCACAGGTCAGGGGTCAATACTGCCATCAGAACGGCCCCGAACGCGAGGATTCCGAACACGGTCGCCGGATACACGTACTGGCCGTACTCTCGCTGCTCCATGAATCGAGCTAGCCACGCCATGAACACACAACCGAAGCCAACGGCCAACGCCAACCCCGGCTGTAGCAGCGACTGAGCGGTTGCTGTAATTTCCAGAACGTTGATCCTCGATGCACTCACCACAGCGGCAGTCACCATCGTGATTGCGCCCGCGATGGCCGTGTGTTCCGGGCTACTGTCGTGAACGTACTCAAGACACAGTCGGAGCAGGAAGAAGACACCGAGTATCCCGAGAAGGAGCACACCCGGCGGCCAGACCCAGAGATACATCGCAATTGCCACACCGGCCAGCATGGACCAACTGATGGTATCCCGGAGTGCGTCTATATCTCGTTCGATAAACTGCTCATAGATCGGCTTGTCCCGCGCGGCGACGCTGACAGCCACCATGACACCGAGGACACCGAGAATCTGGAAGAGCGCTTCAGCGACGTGGTGGTCAGAGAACCCGACGCGGCTCCGCTGTAGGAGCCCCCCCGTCGAGAATGCCATCACAGTAACCGCAGTTACGCCGCCGAGGCGGCCGCCGAGTCGCCGTCCGACAAGGTACGTCGGAACCGCAACGAGCGTCCCGAGCACGGCTGGAGCAAACAGGAGTGTCATCGCAACAGTCTGCTCACTGGGCGAACCCAGACCGATAATCAGGGCAACTGTCGCGACGATCTGATCGAGCAGCGTTCCGAACTGCCCCGTGCTGGTTCCGTATGGGAAATACGTCCAGGGATCAAACGGCATCGTCGCGGGCCAGTTGTTAACGACGTACTGGGTCGACCGGTAGTGATACCAGGCGTCGTTTCCGCTGAAGAGTACCTCGCCGTCAACAATGAAGTTCTCCCAACTCCGTACGCGATTCCACAGCATGAACCCGAGCAGTACCAGGAGGACCGGAACGTGGTACCAGCGCTCGGCCCACTCCAGGGCGGACTCGAGTTCGGGGTTGTCGTCAAGATAGCCCCGTGATTGACTCATTGCACGGAAAAACTGCCAAGGCGCGCATAAGCCTTTTGACCTCTATGCGAGCGCAGGATGGAAACGCCTAACAGCACCGGTGGCACACCACCGACCATGCGAGTCTCGGTCGTGCTCTGTACGCACACGATGGAGCGATATGACGACTGTCGAGCGGCGGCCGAGAGCGTCTTAGCCCAGACCTACGACGACGTGGAACTCGTACTGGTCTCAGATGGGAATCGGGACGTGTACAAGCAGTACCAATCTGACTTCGGCAACCGAGACGATGTCCTGACGCACTGTAACGATGCAAACGTCGGACTGCTAGAGAGCCGGAACAACGGGGCCGAGGTCGCTACCGGAGACGTTGTCGCGTTCATCGACGACGACGCGATCGCTGACGAGGAGTGGGTCGCGGCGCTAGTCGATGCCTACGAACAGCAGGACGCGCTCGCGGTCGGCGGCCGAATGACGCCGGCGTGGGTCGCCGGCAAACCCAGCTTTCTCCCCGCGGAGTTCTACTGGCTCATCGGTGTCACCCACCGCGGGTTCGGACCGAACGGCGACCCCGACGAACCCGGCGTCGTTCGCAACACCTTCGGCTCAAACATCTCCTTCGACCGGGACGTGTTTCTCGAACTAGGCGGCTTCGACGATGACATCGGCGGTCGACAGGGTGAAAAGAACCTGCAGGGCGGCGAGACGGAACTCTGTGCGCGCCTACGAACTGAATACGACGAAGGGGTGTACTACACCCCGGAGGCCCTTGTCGCGCACAAGATATTCGACTATCGGACTGATCCCGGCTGGCTGTTAGACCGGGCGTTCTGGCAGGGGTACTCGAAGCGCGGTATGGAGGTGTTTGTCCCGGAATCGACCGGCGAGGAGTCCGATTTCCTCAGCGACCTCCTGTTCCGGTTTGCCCCCGAAAGGATCTGGGGCCTCGTCCGCGCTCCCTCTGTGGCCGGCGTGTTACAGTTCGTGTTCCTGTTTGCCCTCACCGCCTTCGTTGGCTTTGGCTACTTGTACGGCATGACTGTCTGGGGGTAACAGATGACGGAACCAACACGTCATCAAGAGCATGAAACGGAAACACAGGAAGCGGACCTGCCGAACGTCTGTGTCGTCACGCATCCGCTTGCCGCGGCCGGCGAGAACGCCACGCGGAGCCTGCTGGATATCCTCTCTGCGATCACATCGGTTGCGCTCGTGACAGCTGATCTGCCAGCTGATTCCGAGATCCGCGACCGGCACGAACTCGTCGAACTCACGCAGAAAGGTGCGGGTGACTCCGTTGTCATCGCCGCGTTCCGGTTTCTGCTGAACCAGCTCCGGATGTGTCGCGTCATCGCTGGCCGGGACGAGGACGTGGTCCTGTTTTTCGGCGCAACGTCGTACTTACTACCCATTGTCGTGACTCGGTTGCTGGGGAAGACCGTCCTCGTCGAACCCCGCGGCGACGTGCCGCTGACGCTCCGGTTGAACTGGGAACAGCAGTTGCCTGACCAGGTGGCGGCTGTCCTCGCTGGGGCCGTCCGTGCACTCGAACGAGCCGGCTTCGCCGTGGCACACGGCGTCATCACCTACACGCCCGAGATGGCTCGCCAACTGGACCTGCATCCGGAATCTCCGAGCGTATATCCGACAGGGGCGCGCTACGTCCGGACGAACGAATTCTGCGTCCAGCGACCCTACGCTGACCGCGACCGCGTCGTCGGGTTCCTCGGACGGCTCGACGAAGAAAAAGGTGTCCGGGAACTGGCTGCAGTTGCCACACAACTCCCCGACGACATCACCTTCCGGTTCGTTGGGGACGGCGACCTCCGAGAGTGGCTGGAAGAAGACCTCGCCGCAGATATCGAGGCCGGTCACGTGGAACTGACCGGCTGGGTAGACCACGATAAGGTCCCACACGCCCTGAATGACCTCGAACTCCTGATACTGCCCTCCCAGCCGACCGAAGGGCTCCCGACGACTATTCTGGAGGCGCTGGCTTGCGGAACGCCGGTATATGCCAGTCCGGTCTCAGGTGTCCCGGACGTGGTCAGGGACGAGGAGACCGGTTTCACCATCGATTCGCGCGAATCCACGGCACTGGCGGCGGGTATCGAGCGGATTCTCGACAGGAACGATCTGGCAGCAATCAGCGAGAACGGACGCACCCTGATCGAACGCGAGTACAGTTTCGACGCGGCCTGTGAGCGATACCGCGGTATTCTTCGTTCCGTCGCCGGCTACTCGTCGTAACCCAGCCGTCGGAGCCGTTCCTTGACATCCTCATCCATATCCGGGCGCTCGACATCGTCAGCCTCCGTTGCTCGAACGAGTTGCCGGTGGTCATCGAGCTGTTTGCGCAGCCGCCGTTCCCGAGATGGATGCTCCTCGATGACGTTCACCTGCTCTTCAGGATCCGCTGTCAGGTCGTATAGCTCGTCATCCTCGTCGTCCTCGTGGGCAATGAGCTTCCACTCGGGCTCTCGTATGCGGAGGTGTTCGTAACCGTCGCTATCGCGGTAGCCGCCCAGAATCTCGTTGCGGTCCCACTCTCCGTCGAAGGCGAGTCGCCGGAGGCTCTGTCCAAACCAGTTGTTCGGAATATCGAGCCCAGCGGTGTCGACGAGCGTGCAGGGCAGGTCGGTCAGCCCGACTAGCTCGTCGTAGCTTCCCGTATCGTCCCAGCCGTTAATCAAGAGCGGGACGTGGTTTTTCACATCAAGGAGGCGGGCGCCGCCGAAGTAACCGTGTTCGAGGAAGTGGTCGCCGTGGTCCGCGGTCAGCGCCATCACGTAGTCGTCTCCCCACGTTGACTTGACGGCGTCCATGAGACGACCGACCTCCGCGTCGTTGAACCGTATCTCCGCATCGTAGAGGTCGATGAACGTCTGGTGCTCTTCCGGAGTCACTGCCTCGGGCTCCTCGATATACTTGCGACGAAGTTGGATCGATTCGTCGTCGGACACTGGCTCATCCCGGAACTTCCGCTGGTATTCCTCGGGTGGGAGGAACGGATGATGGACGTCCATGTAGTGTGCCCAGACGAACGTCGGCGTCTCATCGTCGCTCTCCTCGATGAACTGGATCGCTCGGTCTGTGATTTCGTCGGCCGGGACGTGATAGGACCCGACATTGATACCCTGTGAAGACTCAAGGAAGTCGTAGCCCCGCCGCAGGAGGGAGAGCAGTGTGCCGTCGAGGTTCGTCTTGGCCCACTTGCGGAGCTTCGAGGTCGCCGACTCATCGGGCGCCGAGTCGTAGAACTCGTCCCACCCCCGGTCGTAGCCGAACTTCCCAGAGACGTAGAGATTCGAGTGAAACCCGCCGGTGCGGTAGCCGGCGTCGTTGAATACCTCCGAGATGAGTGTCTGTTCCTCGGAAATCCGTTCGTGACCGCCGTACATCATCGGCGTCACGCCCGAGAGGATGCCGGGAAATGAAAAGCGGGTGCCACCGACATGAGAGAAGGCGTTCAGAAACGTACTGCTTTCTTCCGCGTAAGTGTCAATCTGTGGTGTAGTATTTCGCTCGTATCCGTGGTACCCCACGTGGTCCGCTCGTAGCGAATCGATAGTAACGAGGAGGACGTTGTTCATGCTACTGCGTCCGCCAGTGGCACAATTAAGGATTGCTATAGTGTCGTTTCCGGCATAACCAATCGGGCCTTCGCACGGACCCGCGCCGAAATGATTACTAGGACGACAGCGTAGACGACCCCGCCGAAGCCAGCGAGCAGCAGCGTCCCCAACCGACCCGGAGGCATCAGCATGGCGACAGGGGAGACTGCAGCGGCCATCACCGTGGCAGCGGCGACCTGGGTGCCGAGTGTCCGGTACGGAATGTGGATGGATCCGACGATGTTCCCGAGCACCCAGTACCCGATCAGCGCCCGAAGTAGTGACGACAGCGCGGTGGCGATGGCCGCACCTGTCCAGCTGAGTTGCCAGATGAGAACTGCATTCAAGATCGCGTTAGAGACAATAAAAACCATGTTGACACGGAATGCTGCGTCAGGCCTGTCGACCCCGTTGATGACGTTTGTGAACTGGGAGGCGAACGCGTCGGCAAGATAGGCCGCAATGAGGATGAGTAATACTGTCGCACCTTGGTCAAACTCCGGGCGGTAGAACCGAAGGACCCGGTCGCCGATGACGGCCGCGCCGACGAGTCCCGGAATGACGAGGATACTGCTGAACGCCAGTGCCTCGTCGAGGTAGTGAACAATACGGTCGTAGCCGTCCGCCGTACTCAGGTCGCTGACCTCGGGAAAAAGCGTCTGGCTGATGGAAGAACTCGCGATCGCGAGCATCGATGCGATGCCCCACGCCGCCTCGTAGATACCGATGAGAGATGCACTGACAAAAAACGAGAGAAAGATGGTGTCGAGCCAGCCGAAGACCCGGCCTCGAAGCGCTCCCATCCACGCGTACTTGGCGTAGTCGACGAGGCTCCGGAGCTGGTCGACGGTGGGCAGCGCCGGCCGCCGTTCGCTCAGCAGGAAAGCGACCCCAGCAGCAATGGCTAGGGATGAGGCGTGGCCCAGCGCGATACCGGCAACGCCCATCGCCGCCAGAAGCGCCCCGACCTGTAGAGCGGTTCGCATCACGCGCTCGCCGGCCTTGAGCCAACCCGTCGTGGCAACTCGTTTTTGTCCCTGCAAGCTTCCCTGTGTCGTCCGGTATGCTACTGCCGCGGCCAACATCACCACGATCTCCACGTCGTAATCGATGAGGACCCGCATGAGCTCGCGGTTACGGGAGACAATCCCACCAAGGAGTTCGCCGGCCGCCAAGATGAGGACGCCGAGTACGGCAGTCGTAACCGCGTTGAGCAGGATACCGCCGCCGATGAAACCGGCAGGGCTGTCACCCTCGCTAATCCGCTTTTTCATCGCGTTCGCAACAGCGTTACCCGGAATCACCAGCCAAAAGAAGCCCAGCGAGACGATAACAGAATACCGCCCAAGACCGTCTGCACCCAGAACGACAGCGATGAGCCATGTTGCAGCGAAGCCAGCCAGCGAAACGACCACCTGCGAGACGAAATGTGAGAGGGCGGTCTTACCGAGCCTCATTCCATGTAGCCCAGGTCTCGGAGCTGGCGCTGGACCGTGCCGGAGAACTCTTCCTGCTGGCCCTCAGACACCGGCTGGCCGTTCGCCTCAACCCAATCGGTCAGGTCGGACTGTAGCGACTCGGCAACCTCAGGGTACGCCTCGCGAACGTCTGTCTCTTGATCGGCTAGATCGAACAGTTCCGCACCCTCTCCACTCTCCTGATAGCGCCACTCCTCTGTCCGGAGCGCGTTCAGCGTTCCGGTGTGGAACGCCGAGTAGTCGAAGTCAGGGTTGTGTGTGAGCAGTTCCTCGTACGTGTTCGGGCCCCGCTGAGAGACGGCGAATTCACGGCCCTCCTCACGGAGGTCGACTCCGATGGTATCCGACCCGTCCACGCCGGCGACTTCGAGCAGCGTCCGCATCACGTCGCTGTGCTGGATGATGTCGCTATCGTCAACGGTTAGCGACTCGTCAAGTCCGTTAATGACGAGCGGGACGCGGGTAACGGCATCGTTCAGGACGTAGCTGTGCGAGAGCAATCCCCATTCGCCGAACAGTTCGCCGTGGTCCCCAGTCACCACGACGACAGTGTCGCCGAGATCGAGCGAGCGCAAATGAGAGACGAGCCGCCCAACCATCTCGTCTGTGTATGCGATCTCCGCGTCATACATCGCACGCAGCGCGGCCCACTCTTCATCGGTCAGGTCGCAGCCGTTTGCGACGATTTCATCGAGGCTGTAGTGGATCTCGAGCGCACGTTTGGCGGCCTCGCGCCCGGACATCTCTAGATCGTCGGTGAATGTATCGAGGTATTTCCCCGGCGGGTAGTAGGGCCGGTGGGGTTCGTTGTAATGAAGATAGAAAAAGAACGGCTCAGACTCGGATTCGAAGTCGCCCAGCCATCGCTTCGCGACGCCGTTCATCAGCAGTGGCGACGCGTGTTTCGCCGTGTCTGTCGTCAGCCCGGCTGAGTGGCTCCGGATGTTCCAGAGGTACGAGGCGAGGGTCTTTGCACCGGCCCGGTGAATCGTTGATGATGCGAGCCACTGAAACCGATCGAAGCCGCGGTCAAGATTGGTCGCAGAGCTAACATACGAGTTGCGGGACAGGCAGGCCGTCCGGTAGCCAGCGTCGCGGAAGCGCTCCGCGACTGTAGTAATACCGTCTGGAACTGCGTTCCCTTCGATGCCGATATTCGTGTGGGTCGGAGCGTAGCCAGTTAAGATTGCGCCAGTGGAGGGTAGTGTGGATTTACCGTGGGCGATGCACGTATCGAACCCGTGGCCAGAATCAGCTATGTCGGCCATCTCCGGGGTCGTGTCGCGCTCGTATCCCCCGATTGTCGTGTGATCTGATCGGAGGCTGTCGAGAGTTATCCAGACGATATTCGGCGTCGACATGTAGTGTACTATTTGTTGATTTCTCCTCCGGTAATTTATATTCCGGTTCCAGCCGGAGAAGGACGATTTATCACGCATTGTGAGAGAGCCGAATATATGCCAGAGAGCCCGACGGCAGAAACCAGCGCGAGCGAGCAGCTTTCATACCGGCTCAGGAAATGGTTGCTCCAGCATGCCACCTCGACGGTCGGCGCTGATCAGCACCAGCGAATCGCTGAGGACGACTGGGACATCTTGATCATTCTTGACGCCTGTCGGCTTGACACCTGTCGGGACGCCGTCGATTGGCCTGTCCAAGAAGTCACCACACCAGCCAGCTGTACCCCAGACTGGCTCGCAGCTGCTAGAGATCGGAACCTGTTTGCTGACAAGACAGTTTTGACTGCCAATCCGCAGTACAAAAAGTTCGAATTTGAGGCTGACTCACTCGAACACTTCTGGCAGAGCCACTGGGATGAGCGCCGCCAGACCGTGCTGCCTGAACCAGTTCTCGATAGAGTTACCGAACACGTCAGCGGGGACGGACCACCTGTCATCGCGCACCTCCAGCAACCTCACTGGCCCTACGTCGCCCGGATCGAAGATAATTGGGAACTCGCATACCCCGACCTCGGTCCGTGGACGGATGGTGACGAGGAGATAGCCGGAATGCAAGTTGCGATGGCCCGCGGAAAGATCGATGTTGAAAGAGCCTACAATGCCTACCGCGCATCAGTTCGGAGCATCTGGCGGACGTTGCTTCCAGCCATCGAGTCGTGGGTCGCAGACGGTCACAGTGTCGTTGTCACTGCCGACCACGGTGAAGTGTTTGGACGACTCACAGAGGCCACAATGTACGAACACCCTTGCAAGGTGGGAATCAGACCATTGACGGCTGTCCCATGGGTCGAGTTTGGACCCTCTCAGCCTGAGTCGGTAGACAACGGGACGGTCAAAGACCGCTTGGAGGCCTTGGGGTATGCTGAATAGCCAGAGTAAATAAAGTGTTAAATGGGCACGTAGCCGAGTTGAGACAATCATGGTGCTGGTCGTTCTTGGTATCGACGCGCTGGACCCGGAGTTGGTAGACCCTGCGAACCATCCAAACCTCACGCTCGATACCTATCAGTCCATAGAGACAATAAACAGTGTTGAGGGGGAGCCGAGTACCCACGAACTGTGGCCAACGATTATCACTGGGCTTGCTCCCAAAGAACACGGACTCAAACTGGAAGACGGTGTCGCATGGGAGAATCCCTTGCTACGGTACGGGAGTGCGGCCGCGAGCTACCTGCTGCCTGACGGGATTCAAACCAGCATTGGTGCGTGGCTGCTCAACAATACCGGTGAAGACGCGTTTCGTGTTCCATCGACCTACTACGAAAAAGAAGGGATCTCGACGGTATTCGACGGGCGTGAAGCGGCGACCATTGGCATCCCGAATTACGTCGTCGATCCCGAAAATGAGGACCGAGAACACAGCCTTCGGCGGAGCCTCGGAGACCTGTTCGAACGTGACGGAAGCGCTCAGGGTGGCCATACATCATCCGACCCGGCAGCGTTTTATGAACAATGTCTGGAGATGTCGATGGTTCGGATCGCCCGAGCACGAAGAGCACTCCGAGGTGGTCGAGAGAGCCTCATATTCGCTTACACGAGCGGACTTGATCTTATCGGACACGTTACCTACGACCAGCCTAACCTCCAGATGCAGGCCTACAGTGAACTCGATGATTTTGTCGGCGAGGTGGCCAGCGACTTACGCGAGGACGATGAGCTCCTCCTCGTGAGCGATCATGGGCTTCAGAACGGTGTCCACACCCACGAGGCGATGGTGGCAGGCACGTCACCGCGTCTCGTTGAGGGGATAGATAGCGTTCTCGATGTTCGAGGAGCAATTGAGGCGGAACTTCGTCACCGAGATCACAGCGGCCCAAGTAGCGATTCTCTCAGCATAAAGGGGAACGACACAGTGACATCACAACTCGAAGACCTCGGGTACATGTAACCTATCGTAGTGAGATTTATACCGACGACGTGATTCCGATTAGATATGACCAGCGTCGCCCTGATTGTGCTGGATACGCTCCGGAAAGACGCCTTCGACAAACACTTCCAGTGGCTTCCGGGAACCAACTTCGAGAACGCCTATGCACCGAGTCATTACACCGTCCCATCACACGCCTCGTTGTTCACTGGCCTTTACCCGAGTGAAACGGGAACAAACGCCAATTCCCACCAGTTCACCGCGCCCAGTCCCCCGCTTGCCCGCCGACTTCAGGGCGAGGGACTGGAAACCCACGCCTTCAGTGCGAACGTCCAGATTTCACGGCAGTTTGGCTGGGACTGGGGATTCGACAGCTACAGCGGCTCTTGGAACTCCAAACACGCCAATGCGACCGACAACATCTTCGAGTGGAACGCGTTCATTCGGGAACACCGCGATGAGGGCCCAAAGCGCTATTTGAAGGCGCTGTGGTCGTGTCTTTCGGGCGACTGTGACACAATCCCCAGTCTTAAACACGGGCTAGAAATCAAATACCGGACCCATACGGTGTCCGACTCCGGAGCACAGGAGGGGCTTTCATATGTTCGAGGGACAGACTTCGCAGACGATGCCTTCCTTTTTATGAATCTAATGGAAGCTCATGGACCGTACAGGCCACCCGAGGAGTACCAAACAGTGGATTTCGATGAGATGCCTGGCTTTGCCGAGTCTGTCCAAGAGGAACCAATCGACGAAACATACGCTGAAACCATCAGACAGGCCTACGACGACTCGGTACGGTATCTCTCCGAGAAGTACGAGGCTATATTTTCGGAACTCCGTGATGAGTTTGACTATGTGATCACACTGGCCGACCACGGAGAGAACCTCGGTGAAAACGGGATATGGGGCCACGGGCTGGGCCTATATCAGGAGCTGACCCATGTTCCACTGTCAATATGGGGGATGGACGATGTGGAGACACGTGAAGAGATTGTCAGCCTGATTGATGTTCACCGAACGATACTGGGGATGGTTGGCGTTGAGGACGACAGGTACGAGGGTCGTGGCCGAGACCTCCGGTCACCGGTAGATCACGAACCGCAGCTGACTGAGTATCTTGGTCTAAACATGTGGCGTGAACAAAAGCTAGAGGCCGCCGGGAAAGCCGACGAGTTCTCGACGTATGACCGGGAGCTGTATGGCATCGCTGCGGCCGAGAACTATTACGGGTATGAGGACTTCGACGGGAGTTTCGTCGAATCCGGGACAGCCTTGCTTGAAGCTCCCCGTAACCGGATGGACGAACTAGTCGATGATCTCGAATATCTGGAGGATGCCGACGACATCGATGTCTCGGACCCAGTGATGGAGCGCCTCGAAGATCTGGGCTACGCCTGAGGTCACAACCGTTTTGTCCGGTCTCAGCGAAGATGGACCATCGTGGTTTCGTTGGACATCTGTTTCGTCGTGAATGCGGTCGGGGAAGGGAGCATCCCGGCGGAGATTGCGACGGCGGTAACACGGCACACCGATCATACCGTCGACATCCTGACCTGGTTCGATTCAGGACCGTTTGCTGGCGAGGAGCTACTGGACGTTCGGTCCCTTGACGCGCCGGATTCAGCGCTCGGTATCGATCCGGCGACGTACCGCCGTGCTACCGACATCCTTTCGGAGTACGACCTTATCCAAGCCCACCACAACCACTCTGGGGCATTCGCGAAGGTCATTGCGCGACGCGTCGACGTACCGGTCGTCTCTCGCGAGGGGAACACCCGCGACGGGTTCACCAGAAAGGGTCGGATAGCCAATGGCGTCACCAACCCGCTTGCCAGTCGTGTAGTCTGTATCTCCGACAGCGTCTATCAGTCATTCACTCTCTGGGAGCGAGCGATACTACCCAAACGAAGAGTTCGACGAATCCCAAACGGAGTCCATATGGACCGAATCGACGAGACTGCACCTGCGCTACCAGATGACATCACCCCCTCAGACAACGCTTTCCTCGTCGGCAACGCGGCCATGCTTTATGAACAAAAGGCACAGGACACGTTGATTCGGGCCGTCGCCCAACTGAACAGGCGAACCGACCGACCGGTCGAACTCGTTATCTGTGGCGACGGACCCGAACGACCACGGCTTGAATCGCTTGCCGAGGCACTTGGCATTACATCGCGGGTTTATTTTGCGGGTCTGGTCGAGCGCCGGGCCGTCTACGCTATGGCGAAGGCCGTTGATGCCTTCGCAATGCCGTCCCGCTGGGAGGGGTTTTGCTCAGCTGTCGCTGAGGCACTGGCCGCGGAGACCGCGACGGTGCTATCGAATATTGAGACGTTCAGAGAACTGTACGACGGCGCCACGCTGTATCATGAGGTCGACAACGTCGACGGCCTCACCGGCTGTCTGGAGGTGCTGTTGTCGGACGAATCACGTCGGGAGGCGCTGGCACAGACAGGACGGAACTTAGTTGAAAAAAAATACACGATCAGGACCGTCGCACAGCAGTACAGCGCACTGTACGACGATATTGTTGGGTAATTTCAGTTCGACCGCTGGACACTCTCATACTCCCAGACTAGATCGAAGTAGCGTTTCATCCCAGCGACGAACGACCCGTTGTCCGTAATTGCGGCCTGGCGCATATGGTTGGGAACGTCCGGCTCCTCGACCAGCAGAATCGCCTCGCCGCTGTCGTAATCCATACTTGGGTCGACGAGCGTGCCGCGCCAGGGGAGCTTCTCTGTGCTGAACCGCAGGTCGATGGCGGGATATTCCGCCGTCAGGCGGTCAACGATGTCAGCCTGAACAGCAGCTTTCTCCGGTGGGAGTGCATCGGGGTGCAAGAAGAGAACGTTAACTTCGACCCCGCGGTCGAGTGTCTCCGCCAGTGCGCGCTCGACGTTGTCGAGGTAGGCGAAGCTATTGGTAATAACCCGAAGCGTTTCATCGGCGTCGTCGTACAGCCGTCTGGTCTCGCGTTCGCTCGGTTCGCCGACGTCGACGACATGGAACAGTTCGGCCGTCGGTGAGATGTCCTCGTTAGCGCGTTCGAACCGCGGCTCGTACTCGGCGAGGAAGGCGTCGCGGTAGGAGTCCATGTCCGCGGCGAACGATTCGTATGACTGCTTCCGGTTTTCGACGGCCCGGTCGAGGATGTCGCTGGGAGATTTCGGCTGGTACTCCTTGGGGCGGCCGGGTATCAGCTTGATGAAGCCGCGGTCGGACAGCGACTCCAGCACACCGTAGACGCGGGCCTTGGGGATGCCGCTGGCTTCCGCGAGATTCGGGGCTGTCGTTCGGCCCAGCGAGAGCAACTGTTCCAGCGCCGTCGCCTCGTATTCGGTCAGCCCAACCAGGTCGAACACGTCCGCAGGGTCGCTCATACACGCCCATGTGTGGCACGGGATGTAAAACGCGTCGCCCGGCGCCCAAATCTATTAGTGGGTGGCGGCAAGTAGTTACTCGCAGAGTGAGTAACATGACTGCGACATCCCAGACCGAGGAAGACGAGCACTTGGCAGACATCGAAGACGGCTGTGGCTGCGCGGAGGTCTGGGAACACATGAGCGAGCAGCGCGACGACTGAGGTCAGACCCGCATTTATTTGCCTTCGCGTGGATGACGTTGAGTCAATGGCCGACCGAGACGACGTCTGTATACTGTTGCCGACATTCAACGAGGCAGAGACCATCGAGTCGGTCGTGTCCGGGTTTCGTGAGCAGGGCTTCGACAACATCCTCGTCATTGACGGCGGCTCGACTGACGGGACACAGGACCGCGCCGAATCGGCCGGCGCACGAGTCGTCGAACAGTCCGGCTCGGGGAAGGGACAGGCTGTCAGGGAGGCGGTGACGCGCCACATCGAGCAGCCGTACGTCCTGATGGCCGACGGCGACGAGACCTACCGACCCGACGAGGCGGACAGACTACTCGAACCGCTGTTGTCGGGCCAGGCCGACCACGTCATCGGAAACCGGTTTGCGGATATGCGACCCGGAGCGATGACGAAACTGAATCAGGTTGGCAACCGTATCATCAACAGTGCCTTCGAAACGATCCACGGACGAGACCTCACCGATATTCTCTCGGGCTATCGCGCGTTCACGCGTCAGTCCTTCCAGCGGAGTTCGCTGACGGCCTCGGGCTTCGGTATCGAGACGGAGATGGCCGTCGAGTGTGTCAAACACAACATCTCGACGGCGGTGGTGCCGATCACCTATCAGCCCCGCCCGGACGAGTCCGACACGAACCTTCGCCCGTTCCGGGACGGCGCGACGATCATCCTGACGCTGTACCAGATGGCAAAGACAAACAATCCGCTGTTTTACTTCGGGAGCGTTGGTCTCGGGAGCACTGTGGTCGGGTTTCTGCTCGGCGCGTACGTGGCCTACGACTGGGTTGTCAACAGCATCTCACACGAGGTGATTGCGGTTGTGGGCTCCTTTGCTATTCTGCTGGGAATCCAACTCCTCATGTTCGGCGTCCTGTCGGATATGCTCGTGGCGGTGAACCGCGAGCAGACGCGCCGGCTGGAGGACATCGCTGTCCAGCTCACACATGAGAGCCACAGTCAGCCGGCGGACGTGTTTGACGACCAGCAGGTCAGCGGCGCGGAGGGCATCGAAGATAGCGACACAGAGACAGAGCCGGCGGTATCTCCGCACCAGTCCGACGAGTAATGTAAACGACCACGGGTCAGGTGACCCGTGGAACTTTCACTGTTTCCTTTAGAACGGGACCAGCGCGCGTAGCTGGGAGAGAATACTGTTTCTGGTGGCTTCCCGTTTTCGTTCGAATATCGGATGGAGGTCGTTGAGTAGCTCCTGCTCGTTGTCGAACTCCGTAGCGGTCGTCTCGTCGAGCGCCTCGGAGAGCGTCATCGAGTGACCCGACGCGTCGAACGGGACCGCGACGTGTCCGGCGGCGTCCCGGACCTCCCTCGCAGTCGCGGGATACTCGATGTCCACGTCCGACAGGCGGGCGTCGAGTGCCGCGATACCGAACTCGATGACGTCTGGCTCGTCACTGTTATCGGCTGGTGGCCGTACTCCCATTGGTAACGTGATGGGGCCGGGGGATAGAAAAGTCTGCGTTGTCGGCCTAATTCTCGCAACCAGCCAGCCACTCCTCGGCCCAGCCCTCGATTTCGGCGAACACCGGACAGAGGGATTCGCCCTTGGGCGTGAGCTGGTAGTACGTTGCGACGGGGGCGTCCTCTTCGAGCCGCCGGTCGACGAAGCCCATCTCTTGGAGGTCGTCGAGGACCCGCGAGAGGGTGCGAGAGCTAGCGTCGGTGGCGCGTTTGAGTTCGTTGAACCGCTGTTCGCCGTTCTGGAGTTCGTGGAGTACGACAAGTCGCCAGCGCGACCCGATCTGTTCTAGCGATTCGATGACGGCACACGGCCCGCTTTCTTCCTCCTCGTCCGCGGCAGTGAATACTTCAGATGACATCGGTGCTACCTAGTATCTTCTTTGTCCGGGAACGTACAAATAGGTTCGCATACGAACCAAGTAACGTAATGAAACCACCAATCGCGGTTCGACAGTCTCGCAGCGAAATGACCCCTGGCCCGGAGGTGAGCGACTGATGGCGTTCGAGTCCGCCGGTGCGGGCGAGCTGTTCCTGCTGGGCCGACTCCTGTTCGGCGGGGTGCTTGCGTTCATGGGTCTGAACCACTTCCAGAACGCCGGACAGATGGCCCCCTACGCGGAGGCAAAGGGGCTCCCGGCACCGGTGGCGTCGGTCTACGGGAGCGGCGGACTGCTCCTCGTCAGCGGCGTCCTCGTTATCCTCGGCGCGTACCCCGTCATCGCGGCCGGGGCGCTGGCGACGTTCCTCGTCGCTTCCGCCGTCATGATGCACAACTTCTGGGCGGTCCCGGACGACCAGATGCAAGACGAGATGACGCAGTTCCTCAAGAACATCGCACTCGCTGGCGGCGCGCTATCGCTGCTGGCGGTAGCCGGCACGTCGTGGCCGTACACCGTCGGCCTGTCCCTGTTCTGAGGCGGCGACCCAGTCTATGCCGGTCTCCTGACTGTGGCTCAATCACTGTTCGGGAGTGACACCTGCCGCCATCCATAAGCCGTCCCGTACCCGAATAGCTGACAGATGATGCAGTCGCTGCCGACGCCGGCCGTGCCAGCGTGGCTCCCGTGGCAGGAAGCGGTCGTCCTCGTCGTGGTGCTTGCCGTCCTCCTTACCATCTGCCGCGTCTCGGATATGCGGCTTGGCGACGGCTTGCGGGAACGACTACTCCTCGGGGCCCCGTGGGGAACGTTGCTGACGATCGCGGGTGTCGCGGCGGTGTACCTGTTCCTGCAGGGCGCGTGGTGGCATCCACGGAACCCGCTTGTAACCCCGTTCCGGACGTGGTCGTACTTCTACCCGTTCGGGATGCTCACCGGCGCGTTCACCCACGGCAGTCAGGGCCACATCACGGGAAACCTCATGGGCACACTGGTGTACGGGACGGTCGCGGAGTACGTCTGGGGACACTACCCTCGCAAGCGCGGGGTGCAGACTTTCACGTCGCTTCGGACGAACCCGTTTGCCCGAATTCTGGCCGTTCCCGCCGCCATGTTCGTTGTGGGCGTGTTCTCCGCGGTGTTCGCTATCGGGCCGATTGTGGGCTTTTCCGGCGTGGTGTTTGCCATTGCCGGGTTCGCGCTCGTGACACGGCCGACGCTGTTTCTCGGCGCGTTTCTCGGAAACCGCGTGCTCGACCTCCTGTATTCGGCGCTCCGCTACCCGGTGTCGACGGCCTCGGGTCAGACCCGCTTTGTGACGCCGTGGTGGTCCAACATCGCCATTCAGGGGCACGCCATCGGCATTCTGGCAGGCGTCGTCGTGGCACTCGCACTCCTGTGGCGTCGGGACGAACGCCCCGACACGCTGCGGGTGTTCTTTGCGACGCTCGTGTTCGCGGTCGCACAGGGGCTCTGGGCGGTGTACATCCCGCTCGGTGGCGGCCGGTTTCGGCTGTTCCGCTGGGCCGGGACGGCGCTGGTGTTCGTCCTCGCGCTCGTCGTCGCCGCGGCGACCATCGGTTCTGGCCGGCGTTTGCGCCCGTCGTTCGACCGCCGCCCGGCGTCACTCGCAGTGATGGTTCTGCTCGTCGTCCTCGGCGCACTGAGTCTCGCTGCCGTCCCGACGAACGTCGTCGACCTGCAGGCGGACCAGCTCCCCGAAGACGGCATCGAGGTCAGAGACTACGTAGTGACCTACGATGAGAACGTGCCTAACGCGTACTTCGACGGTATCTGGGTCCCAACACAGCGGGGCGGGGCGAGCGTCAACGAAAGCGGTGTCATCGTTGCCAGCGCAGAGCGGGAGGTCTGGATCGCCGCTATCCAGCCGGGCCAGCTCGCCGTCGACGGTCAGGAGCGGGTCACAGTCGGCGGGCCGACCTGGCGCGAATCGGTGTACGCAAACCGGGTGGACTGGTCGGTACTCGGCAATTCCAGCGTCTATCGGGTCCAGCTCAGGCGCGAGGGCGGCCAGCCCCGGACGGCATACACCTCGGAGCCGTTGACGGCGGACGTGATACTCGACGGCCGGAACGTGACAGTCGCGGCCCGGCAGAACGGATTCGACGTGGTCGTCACACAGGGGAACGAAACGGTCGGGCAGGCACCGCTTCCGGCGAATATGACGCAGACGCGGATCGGCGGGCTGACCTTCGAGCGGAACCGCTCACGGCTGTACGCAGAGACAGATGGCACTCGCGTCAAGATCGCGGAGCGTCGCCAGCAAGCGGCGCAGAGCTAGGTCCAGTCGATGCGATACACTTCCGCGGTAATCACCTGTCGCTCCGATTCGTGGAAATCGAACTGTCGCGGCAGGTCGAACTCCGTCTCGAAAGCGTGGGTCACCTCGCCGCCGTTGTCGTCAGTGAAGGATTCGACAAACGATTGGCTTCCGTCGTTGTGAATCGAGTACGAAACGCCCGCGATGGACGCGGCAGTTTCGAGAAACCGTCGGTCAGCGTGTTCATTGTCCGACTGTGCGCCAAAGGGCGGATTCATGACGACAGTGGTTTCCTCGACAGGAGGTGCCAGCGGGGCCATGGTGGCATCTGCTCGAACCCACGACACTGGCGTCGTCGACCCGACCTTCCGTTCGTTTTCGCGTGCTGTCGACAACGGCGCAGGGTCGATATCCAGCCCGACAACCCGCGCCGGTGACCGCAACGCTGCACCCAACGACAGCATCCCGGTGCCACAGCCCAGATCGACGACAGTCTGGCCCTGAATGTCGCCCTGAAGGTCTGCAGTATGGACCAGATGCGCTGCCAGGTCCGGCGGTGTCCGGTACTGTTCGAGACTGGCCCGTGGGTTGTCAAACCCGGCGACAACGGCGAGTTGCTGGGCGAGCGCACTCTTTGTCGGCATTACCCGAGATACGCCCGATTCATTCAAAAACGTTTGGAAATGCCCAGTAGTTATCTTACCGGGAGCGCAACGACGAAGTCGCTGCCGGCGAGGTCGCTTTCTTCAACCCAAATGTTGCCGCCGTAGCTATCGACCATCACTGAGACGAAATAGAGTCCGAACCCGGTCCCTGTCGATTCGGTTCCACGCTCTCCCTTCTCGAAGATTGCATCACGCTCTGCGGGTGGTATCCCGGGCCCGTCGTCAGCGATATGAAGGTGAACCATCGGCCCGACACGTTCCGTCGTCACCTCGATTGTGGTACCTGGGCCGCCGTGCTCGACAGCGTTTGTCAGGATGTTTCCGACGACATCGTCGAGAAGGTCGTCAGCCACGACCTCGATATCGTCATGGATGTCTGTCCTGAGCGTGCAGTCCTCGTCCATCGAGGCCGCTTTTTTCGTTGCCCCTTCGACGACCGGTCCTAGGGCGATTGTCTCTGCCTCTGTCAGCCCGTCGTCCGACATCGTGTTCAGGACGCTCCGGACCTTCTGTGTGAGGTCGACGATGTCCTGACTCCAGTCCAGAATCGTCTCTGCATAGTTCGACTGTGCGCCGTCGAGCGTGTCTGCAAGCGTCTCGGCGCGCGCTTCGATGACAGTCATCCCGTTGAGGATGTCGTGTCTAAGTATACTGTTGAAAAACTCCATCTGCTCTTCGCGGCGCTTGAGGTCCGTGATATCTGTCCCCTCGACGATTATCTTTCGAACAACGCCGTCGGCCGTTACCGGTCGGGCCACGACGGAAGTTGAAATACGCTGGCCATCTGCGCCGACGTGTTCGGCCTCGAACCTGACGGTCTCACCCGCTCTCGTCCGCTCGACGGCCTCCCGACACCGGTTCGCGACCGCCTCGTCGTGGTTCCACCAGGGCGTTTCACAGAACGGCTCCCCGCAAACGTCCGCAGCATCAGCGTCGATGAACCCGAGCGCCGTTTCGTTTGCTCTGATGAGAGTCCCATCCGCGTCGAGAATACCGATGAACGTCTCCGGTGAATTGAACGTCGCTTCTAACAGCCGCTGGCTCTCCTCATGTGAATCAACAGCGATATCGCGTTCAATCTCCGCTTCGACCCACTGCGTTAGATGCTCGAGCAGCGTCTCCTGCCAGTCCGAGAACTCCGAAATCGCCTCATCGTCGTTGACGAAACACAGCGTCCCGTATTCCGACCCGTCCGCCCGAAGCGTCGTGCCGACGTACGCTTCCAGTCCGGCCTCCTTGTATGCCGGGTCGGCCGCCATTGATTCACTCGCGTTAGTGATGATGTGAATCCCGGAATCGTTGAGCGTGTGCTTGCAGTATGTCTCGGAGAGTGGGCGTTCGACGCCCGGTGAAATCGTCGATGGCAGACCACTACTGGCGACGACTTTGTGTTCGTCGCCGGAGACAACTGCAATGTGACCGTTCGGGAACCCCAGATGCTCTCGACCGACGGCCAAGACCGGCTCGACACGCTCCTGAAAGGTGGTTCCGCTGGCCGCCATCGCCGCAGTGAGGTCCTGCATAGCCGCGAGATAGCGATCCCGCTCGTCCGAATCGCTCCCCTCGTTCCCGTCCAGCGGATCATCCATAGCAGGTGACTCGACCTCCCCGGAATTGAAGATTCGGACCCGTTTCTCAGAAGCTGAAATGCGGCTGACCGATGGTAATGTGACAATCGGCCACCCCTACAGAGTTGCGTGCGGGAGTTCAACGTAGAAGGCTGCGCCGCCGAGGTCGCTGTCCTCGACCCAGATGTCGCCGCCGTAGCTCCGGACCATTGTGTCCACGAAGTAGAGGCCAAAGCCAGTCCCACCGGATTCAGACCCCTTCTCCCCACGCTCGAAGATGCGGCGAGCGTCACTGCTCGGAATCCCGTCTCCGTCGTCCGCAAGACAGACAGTCACGGTACCGTCCGCAACCGTCGTCGTCACGTCGATAGTCACGTCGTCGCCGCCGTGTTCGACCGCGTTGAGAAAGAGGTTCCCGAACACGTCATCGAGTAACTCGTCGGCAACGACAGTGACCGCCTGTTGATCGATCGTAACGGTACAGTCGTCGCTGACCGACCGGGCGCGGTCCGCTGCGTCCGCGAGGACGGCCTGTAGTTCCCGGTGCTCCTGGTCCCGCCCGTCGCCATCGGTGACGGTCTCAAGCACTGACCGGACCTTCTCGGTGAGTTCGATGAGGTCGTCGCTCCACTGGACGATTGTCGACGCGTGCTCGCGTTCCTCGCTGTCGAGCGTCTCTTCGAGGAATTCGCCCCGCGCCCGGATGACGTTCATCCCATTGAGGATGTCGTGTTGCAGGATGCTGTTGAAGAAGTCCATCTGGTCGGTCTGGCGCTGAATGGCACGCTGCTGACGGCTCCTGACGACTGCGTACCGGAGCGCTCTCACAAGCCGGTCGCCGTCCAGATCCGCTTTCGGCAGGTAGTCCTGTGCGCCCCGGTTGATCGCTTCGACCGCCATCTCCCGGTCCTGCATTCCGGTGAGGACGATGATCGGCACCCCCTCTATTATCTCGGTTGCCCGGTCGAGTGTCGCGAGCCCTGTTGACTCGGGGAGTCCGAGGTCAAGCAGTACCACGTCGTAGGCTGCCCCCGACCGTTCGTCGACCGGTGCCAGTGACTCGACGTGGGAAATCGTCACGTCATCGACGAAATGCGCTACAGCCGGCGAATTTAGCTGGTGCTCGACGAGGCGGGCGTCACCCGGGTTGTCCTCGACGAGGAGCACGTCGAGCTGTATCGTCTCCGTCATGGCTATTTCGGCGGCCGCTTGACCACTGTAAGGAAGAATTCCTCGACGCTACTCACGATGTCGACGAAGCCGTCGAAGTCGACCGGCTTCGTCAGGTAGGCGTTTGCGTGGAGGTCATACGATTCGATGATGTCCTCCTCCGCCTCGGAACTGGTCAGCACGACGACTGGAATCCGGCGGAGCGACTCATCATCCTTCATTTCTTCGAGGACCTCCTGTCCCCCTTTACGTGGCATATTGAGGTCGAGCAACAACAGGTCGGGCCGCGGTGCGTCGTCGTACTCACCTTCTTGCCGGAGGAACGATAGCGCCTCGACGCCGTCGTTGACCACGTGCAGATTGTTCAGCACCTTCCCCTTCTCCAGCGCTTTCTCGGTCAGTTTGACATCGCCGGGATTGTCCTCCGCCAGTAGAATCTCTACCGGTCGCCCCTCGCTGGACTCAGTCATCGCCGCTCACCTCCGTCACCGCGGGCAACGTAAACTTGAACATCGCGCCGTTGTCCGACGGTTCGACCCAGATACGCCCGTCGTGGCGCAGGACGATTCGCTGGCAGACGGCCAGTCCGATGCCGGTTCCGTCCGTGTCGTGTGCTCCAGCGCGATGGAAAATGTCGAACACCTCCTCGTGGTCCGCCGCCGGAATCCCCGGCCCGTTGTCCGAGACGGTGAACACAACATCGTCGTCATCTCTGTCCGCGCTGACCTCGATACGTGGTTCGATGCCGGCTTCCACGGCGTACTCAATGGCGTTGTCCAGCAGATTCTGAAACACCTGACCGACCTGATTGGGGTCGGCTTCGACGGGTGGCAGTGACTCCGCTGTGATGGTCGCGTCAACCTCCTCTATTCGCATCCGCAGGGCGTCCAGCGTGCGGTCGAGAACCGCCTCCGGGTCTGTCTCCTCGAAGTCACCCGAGTTTGTCTCGACCCGCGAGTACCGGAGCAAAGCATTGACCATCTCCTGCATTCGGCGGGCCCCGTCGACAGCGAAGGCCATGTACTCGGCGGCCTCGTCGTCGAGGTCGTCACCGTATTCGCTGTCCAGCAGGTCGACATAGCTCGACACCATCCGGAGGGGTTCCTGCAGGTCATGCGACGCGATGTAAGCAAACTGCTGGAGCGCCTCGTTTGAGCGCTCCAGTTCCGCCTGTTTGGACTTGAGCCGCGTCTCGCGTTCGACCCGGTTCAGTGCGGCGGCCCCGGTGCTCGCGAGAATTTCGAGCAGGAACCGCTCGTGGCTGTCGAAGGACTCGACAGTTGGCGAACCGATACACAACATTCCATAGTCCTCAAGCGGGAGAAACAACACCGTCCGTAGCGGTGCCTGGGGCGCTGATGGGTTCGACAGCGCCTGATAGTCCTCGACGACGGTCGGACTGCCATCGTGAAACAGGCGGTTTTCGTCGCTTTCGGGACCCATCGGTGAGAGGTCAGACGCCGTCTCCACCGCCGCGAAGTCTGCCGCCTCGCTTGTTGCACCAATCGGATAGAGGGTATCGTCGTCGCTGTTGTAGGACCACATCGCCGCCAGTGGCTGGTCGATGATGTGCTGTGCGATCTGTGTCACCGTGTCCGCGACCGCGCGCTCCGTGCGGGTGTACAGCAGTTCGTTCGTCGCCTCGCTGAGTGTTTCGATGCGTGCTTCGCGCCGTTTGAGGTCAGTGATGTCGCGGGCGACGCTGACCACCTGCGTTAGATCGCCGTCATTGTCGAACACCGGCCGATACCACGTCTCGAAGACGAGGTCATTGACCTCCTGTGTCACGCGAACCTCTTCGCCATCGAGAGCTTGTTCAACAGCCTCGATGATTTCCGGATACTGTTTATAGACCTCATACACCGGTATCCCTTCGAGTTCGCCGGGTTCTATCCCGAGTCCGTCCAGCCCCTTTCCGGCCGAGTACGTAAAGACGCCATCGGGGTCAAGCGTGAACACGACGACCGGGAGGTTCTCCATCAGCGTCTGGAGTTGCTTGCTCCGTTCAGTGTGTTTGCGCTCCTGTTGGCGGATCTCGGTCACGTCGTGAATGAACGCCACAACGCGGGTTGTGTCGCCGATGACGGCGCGTTCGAGCGACACTTCGACCCGCCGGCTCTCGCCGTCCGGGCCCCGTGTCGTCCACTCGACCTGTGCCGACCCCGATGTGGCTGCCTCCGTAATCAGGGCGTTTGCGTCTGCTGTCGAGAACCCCGGCGGGCTAAACTCGCCGACGTGCATCCCGACGATATCCGCCGGGGGACGCCCGAGCAACGCGCCCGCTGCCTCGTTAGCCCTGACGACTATCCCGGTGTCAGCGTCGTGGATCATAATCGGGTCCGGATTCGCCTGGAAAACGTCGCGGAAGAGAGCAGTGTCCTCCGTAGAAGCCATACGTGTGGTGCGGTGGCAGGCTACAAGACTGTACGCTCTCTGTTATCATATATGATTCTTATCCACACTGATTTGATAGATACGCGGGCCGAGGTAGAGTCCACCAAGATTGGGAGTTGTATTCCAGTCAAGGTACACTTTATTTCGGTTCACCGTGCTATTTCTGTCTTCGAATAGATGGGTAAAATTATATGTTGGTGGCAGATGACCTGAAAGAATATGACGCTATATGGATACATTGTTGGGGGGTTCTGTGTCCTCCTCACTGTCTGGTTGATCGGTTCGTACTTTCGACGGGCACACGACAATCTTGTCGAGGCCCGCGAGAGTTGTGACGCTGCCTGGGGGAACGTCGAAGTGCTACTTCAGCGCCGTCACGACCAGGTCGGAAACCTCATCGAAATCGCTGACGAATATATGTCCATGGAGCAGAACGTTCTCGCTGGCATGGTTGAGGCTCGCGAGAGCGCGATTGATGCAAGCACTCCTGCGGAGGCAGCGATGGCCCAAGTTGACATCCGAGAATCCGTCCGCGAGTTCTACTCGATTGCCGAGGAGACGCCAGAACTGCGGACCGACGAGAAATTCGATGACGTTCGCGATGCTCTCGAAACCATCGAGCAGCGATTGGAAAACCGTCGGGAGTATTACAACGACACTGTGAGACGGTACAACGCGCTGTTACAACAGATCCCAGAGCGGTATCTCGCGGCCCATAGAGGATACAAGCCTCGTGACTCGTTTGAGGCTGACGAGGCTGCAAAAGGGGAATTCTCCGTACGTGACCGTCTTCAAAACTGATGCTGTTTGGCATTCTGTTGTATCTCGGTATTCTGGCGCTCTCGGGGTTTGGTGTTCTCTGGGGAATCGGATCAATACTGATGGGATTTGACCGCTATGAGGAAGAGCACGCAATTCGAACGACACCGCTTTCGGAACTCGATTCAATTGCTGCTGGTCCGACAGCAGTCCGGGGTCGCATCGAACCTGCTGGTCGACATATCGGAACACTGTACGACTGTGAGGCATGTGTTGCCTACGAACTCACAATTGAGGACGCGGGAAGTGATTCGAGCAGGACACACGTCAACAAATCGGAAGCGGTGCCGTTCGACATTGTAACTGATGAGGGCTCAGTCCGGGTTTGCAACGCGGAGTTCGACTTCCATGTTTCCGAGGACCGTCGCTGGAACGAGAAGCGCAAGAGCCACACCTCGCCTGACGACAAGTTGGCGCGCTTTGAGCGCGACTGGCAAATCCCGGACCTGCGGGCCGGTGACGACCGACGTTATGAGATGGCCTACATCGAACCCGGCGATACCGTGTATGCGTACGGGACGGCTGAACTGGACAACTCGTTGTCCGGGGAGCAATCGAAACCGCTCGTATTAACTGGCCGCGATGGGTTGTTTTTCCTCTCCGACCAAGATCCGGACGAACTGCTCCGGGAGCGACGGTTCGTGCTTGCGAAAAACGGGCTGCTCGGCATCGCCGTTGCAGTCATTTCGCTGGCTGTGTTTCTCTGGCTGACAGGTATCGCACAGATATTTCTCGGCGCGTAGATTACCGGATGCTCTCGACAACTATACGGCTGAGTCCCTTGATAACCGCTCGACAGTTCCTGTAGACGACCCATGCAACAGCAGCAGTGATGACGACAATGACCCAGGTAGCTGCATCTGAATCCGTGATGGCGAGTCCGACGACTTCTTCGAGCAGACCAATCAGAACAAGCAGCGTCACGATGAATGCGACCCCGTAGCCGAGTACTGACACCCAGAAGCGAGCAGTGCCAGCGAGGAGGTGTGTCAATTCATCCGTCGAACTATCTTGTGGTCCGTTATCTGATTGGCTCACCGATTTCTCCGTGGGTCTATTCTCTGCCGACTCGGAGTCCGTTGTCGCATCGCCAGATGTGATGGCCTCGGCAAGTTTCGTCTGGCAGGCCTCACAGGGAGACTCGTCGACCGCATCCAGCGTCGCAACTGAGTCTGCTCTCCTGTACGGGCACTGCTCGTTTGGACAGAGCTCAAGCCCCAGCATGTACCCGACCTCACTGACAGCCAGTTTTCGAACCCGGTCGTCGAACTTGTTCTCACCCAGACGGAACGTCGAGAGTAACGATGCCCGGCCGTATCGGATTCCAATTCCGAACAGCGACTGCCGCCGGCCTTGTGAGACATCTTGATTCGTCACAACAAGCGTTCGGCCGCCATCCGTCTCACTGGCTACGTATTTCGCCAGCTCAACCGCGTCGTACTGATCACTGTCATCGGTAGACTGGGCGCTATCGGGGATTCCGTCGGTGTGAAACTGCCTATGATCAACGCGTGGCGTCAGCGGGATGTGTTCATCGACGGCATCTACGGCGAGTTCAAGCGTCTCTCGCTCTATTGCGCCGACGGCAGCGATTGTAAGCTGTTCGTTTTCGACCCTCCGGCCCATGGATCACCAGGTGCCGTGGAAGGTGTCGAACTCCAGGGAGTCCAGTGGTTTCTCGCCGATAGCGATTTCGTACTCGCCGGGCGTGAGCATCGGCTTCTTGAACTGTGGGCCGTCGTCGGTGGTGATTCGGGGACAGCCGGTGTTAACGTATGCGTCCATCCCGAAGTTCGTCAGCCGGTCCGGTGTCACCTCGTCCATGGTGATGAGGTAGGCGTTTTCGTTGTTTTCGACGATTTCCTCGGCCTGATCCCAGCGACCCTGGCCGATCTTGGTGCAGAAGATGACGCCCCATGACTCGGCGTCCATCGCGCGGTGGACCGCGCCGTAGCGCTGTTTCATGAACTTCTCCGTGTCGGCGACGGTGACGACGTTGTTGACGGGGTCGGCGATGACGACGTGTTTCTCCGGGTGCTCCATCGCCAGCCCAAGCGGGTGGAACTTCCCGCCACCGACATACAGCATCTGGTCGGCGTCAACGTCGGCACTGGCGTAGTTACAGCCGAGCACCTGTCCTTCGTGGGTCAGTCGCTCGTCGCCGCGCCGCGTGTGGACCGTGTAGCCACGCTCTTCCAGCCACTCGCGCATTTCGTCGAACTTGTTCATGTGCTGGGCCGTTGTCACGAGCCCCACATCAGGGTCGTCTTCGGGGTCGGCGAGCTGTTCCTCGCGGGCCTGCTCCATGATGGGGAAGACGTCGACGTTGGAGAACAGCGGGACGTAGATGATCTTGTCCGATTCTTTCATCGGCGAGTGGCCGAAGTGGACGAACACGTCCGTCCGGCGCATCATGTACGTATCGAGGTCACAGGCACCGTAGCAGGGCTGGCCCGAGAGCAACACCGTCACGTCGTCAGGCAGTTCCTCGCGGAGATCATCGGCCACGGCCGGGCCACGGCGCTTCAGCCCCTCGGGGAACTGCAGTCCCACTTTCTCTGCGTCGCGTTCCTCGACGGCCTCGACGATTCGGTCGAGTTCGTAATCCCACTCGCGGTCGTGCTTGAGCGACAGTCCAGTGTTCCGGAGGTCGCCGTCAGTCCGCTCTTGACTCATTGCACCCCTGTATCCGTTCGAGAGTCATAACCCCCGTGTTTCGATGAGCGCCAGTCACTCCATAATCTCGGCGAGTCGGCGCTCGACCCGCTCGACGTTTTCTTCTAGGTCCTGCGCCAGTCGGTGCTGGGTCTCGTTTGCGTCAGCCAGCTCGTCGATGGACTCGGACACCTCGGCGGCACGTTGGGCGATTTCGTCGATCATGCTAGCGATTTCTTCGGCGCTTGCGGCCTGGTCGTCCGTCGCCGCCGCGACTTCGCCGATGCCCTGTTCCGTCTCCGAGGTCGCGTCGACGATGGCCTGCTGGTTGTCTAGCACCGTCTCTATGTCGGTGAGTGCCTGCTGAATCGCGTCCGTCGTCTCCTCGACGTTTTCGGCGGTGCTGTCGGCCATCTCGCGGACCTCCCCGACGATGCGCTCGACTTCGTCAGCGTGCTGTTTGGACTCGTCGGCCAGTTCCTTGATCTCGTCGGCGACGACCGCGAACCCGTCGCTGTCGCTGTTGCTTCGCGCGGCTTCGATGTTGGCGTTCAGCGCCAGCATATTCGTCTGGTCCGCGATGTCGTTGATCACCTCGACGAATTCGTCGATCTCCTCGATATGGCCCCGGAGTTCCGTCGAGTCCGACGCGACCTGTTCGGCGGATTCAGTCGCGTCTTCGACGCGTTCGATGGTTTCCTCGGCTGTCTCGACGGATTCCTCGGCGAGTTCCCTGGCCTCACCGCTCTGGCTGCTCACTTCCTCGGCACTGGAGGCAATTTCCTCGACAGTCGCACTGAACCCGGAGACCTCGGACTGGACCTCATCGAGGTTTTCAGACTGCTCGCCGGCCATCTGCTTGATATCGTCGGACTGCTCGGTAACGGCCGCGGCGGAGTCGCCGATTTCGCCGACCGCTGACTCGACGTCCGTCGCCATCTGTGACTGGAGGCTCTGGAGCGCCTCACGCTGTTCGACGATATCGCTGAAATCGATCAGTAGCTCTAAGGCACCGATAGCGTCCCCGCCGGGACCCATGAGCGGAATAGCCACCGCTCGCGCGTGTGCCATCGTCCCGTCGGGTCGTTCTGCGGAGCGGAACTCGTCTTCCCGGACTGGCTCCCCGGTTCTGATGACCTCCTGGGCGAGCGTCTCGTCCTGTCCCTCTGTGCCGAACACGTCGTATGCGTTCATCCCGACAGCCTCGCTCGCCGGGAGCCCAAGGATGTTTTCAACCGCCTGGTTCCAGTGCGTGATATCGCCGTCCGCGTCGACCACGAACGCCGGCTCCGGTAAATCTGCCACAAGCGATTCGAATGCGTGAAGCCAGAACTCTCCACTGTTGTCCATAGATTCCGGCAACAGTCTGCTCGTTGTAGCTTGTTTAGCCATTATTGTAAGGACCAACGGGCAGGATATATCATTTCTGGCTGATTACAACCACTGATAACTCCGGCTCGCCATATCGAGACCGAGCAAGGCTGGCTATGTGCAACTGGAACCACAGTTCCGGGTCCTGCCCAACGTAACAGACGCAGCCTATTGTGCTAGCACTGAGGCACTGTCCTGCGTATAACAACCCGGTTTCGGCAGGCCTATACCGCCCGAGTCCATACGATATAGCGATGAGTATCGAGACCGATACCGCCGCTGACATCGACGGTGACCGCGTCGAGGCACTCGCTACAGAGTTCGGCGAAGCAATCGCCGAGCTCCCGGTGTACCAGCGATTCAAGGAGACGAAAGACGCCGTCGAAAACCACGACGAGGCGCAGGCGGCCATCAAGGAGTTCGAGCAGATCCGCGAGGAGTTCATGCTCGCCCGCCAGACCGGGAACGCCTCTCAGGAGGACCTCCGGAAGGTCCAGCAAAAGCAGGAGGAACTTCACGACATCCCGGTGATGAGCGACTATCTTGAGGCCCAGAACGAACTCGAACTGCGCCTGCAGGAACTCAACGAGATCGTGTCCGAGGAACTGGCTGTCGACTTCGGCCAGAAAGCCGGCGGTTGCTGCGAGGACTGAACCCCGGTATTTTTCGCGGTTGTACTTTTCGCCGACCCTGAAGCTGCCGGTCAGGAGCGCCGATGCCGCCGACAGCTATTGCCAGTCAGCGAAACACTTGACCGACTGAGGGTTACTCCTCGACTTCGGTTTTCACCACGACCGCTGGTCGCTCGCTCAGCCTGAGCACTTTGTCGGTGATGCTGCCGAGGAGACTCCGGTACTCCGCCGGCCGCCGCTTCGTCCCGAGCACGAGCAGATCGACGTCCGCCTCGTCGGCGGTTTCGATGACGGATTCGGCCGGCCGTCCGTGTTTCAGGGTCGTCGTTGCGTCGACGCCCGACGCCTCCGCGTCGGCCTGTATCCGGGCCAGCGTCTCCTGACCCGTCTCTTCGAGACCATGCTCGGGCCCCTCCGATTCGTCGACGTATTCGTCACCGCTGTAGGCCGTGTACACGTCCTCGTCAACGACATACAGCACGTGGAGGGCCGCACCGTGTTCCGCTGCGAGGGAAATCGCGTGGGACTCGGCGTTGGTTGAAGCTTCTGTTCCATCCGAGGCGAGGAGAATGTGATCGTACATACAGGTTGTATTTCTCTCAGTTGGTAAATAAACCGAGGGCTCCGTTCTCAGACAGCGAGAGGCCCCACGACGACCGAAAGCCATCGGCGACTGCGGAGGTCGGTTCGAATTGCTGGCCGAAGTATCCGTACAGCAGCCAGCGACCGACGGCCCGGCGTCTTCGAAACATCTTAGCGACCGGGCGTGGCATCTCCCGACATGACAGTCGAATCTGATTGGGACGACTGGCTCCCGCGTGCGGTGGAGTCGGCGACACCCGACGGACTGGCGATCTGGTATCTGGGCTGTAACGGCTTCATCGTGAAATCCAGTGGCGGGACGACCGTCTTCATCGACCCGTATCTCGGCACGGGCGACCCGCCGCGAACCGTCCGGATGGTCCCAGTGCCGTTCAATCCCGAAGACATCACCGAGTGCGACGCGGTTCTGGGTACCCACGAGCATACCGACCACGTTCACGGGCCGTCACAAGCGCCGATTCTCGCCGGGACGGGCGCGGACTACTATACGACTGACAGTGGTCACGACGTTATCCGAGAGGAGGCGTGGCTGGAGAACTATAGCGTCACCGACGACCAGCTCCACGAAGTCACGGAGGGGGACACGCTCGAAATCGGCGACCTGACAGTTCACGTCGAACCGGCCAACGATCCCGACGCCGAGCACTCGGTGTCGTACGTGTTCGAACACGACGCCGGTACGTTCTTCCACGGCGGCGACGCCCGCCCCGGCGAGTTCGAGTCTGTCGGCGAGCGCTACGACATTGACGCCGGCGTTCTCGCGTTCGGGACGGTCGGGATGATCGACGACAAGGAGACCGGCGAACCGACGCGAACGCAGTGGTACAACGACGAGAACATGATTATCGAAGCCGCGAACGAACTCCAGCTGGATACCCTCATCCCGACCCACTGGGACATGTGGAAGGGAATGACAACGGAGCCGACCGTCCTGCACAACCACGCCAACAGCTTCGAGCATCCCTCGACGTTTTCAATCATTGAAATCGGCGATCGGTACGACCTCGACTGAAAGCGGTCTGCCAGTGCTGAGCAGACGGATTATCAATCCTTCCTGTCTCACGCCCTGTTCGTGTTACTGAGCTTACGTCTAACACATTATATTAATGACCGTCGTATAGAAAAAAGGCGTAAATGTTGGTCAGGTACGTACCTTTAATACTATTGCTGAGACCATACAGACCATGAGCAATTCGCAAGCCTACGACGAAGTCACTGTCGCTGCCGATGGTGTGACAGTGACCAAGCGGTTCGAGGCGGACGAGTTTCCCGTGCCCGCGATAGCGTTTAATCTCACTTCGCGGCGGTCCGTTCCGGTGACAGTCAGGCTAGTCGACACTGTTCCAGACGACGTGGCAGTCGAGGATCTGGGCTTCCACCCCGAGTACGGCAGCGAGTACTGGGACATCAACGAAAACCGGATCGCCTTCGAGAAGGAACTTGAAGCCGAAGCCGACTACACGACTGTCTACGGCATTCGTGCGACGGGCACCGACGACGTCGAGAAATTCTTGACGGAACCCGAAATCGAGAGTGTGGACCCGCCACTGGATGAAGACCAGGAGGACCTCGTCGGAGGCGGCGACGAGGCTGTCCGAGACGTCATCGCTGGTGACGCTGACAGCGTTCCCGGTCTCGAAGACGATGACGACGAGGATATCGAGACGCTCGACCTCTCGGACCCGAACAACCCGGACGCAAGTGTCGAAGCCCCCGAAGAGAGCAACGCCGCACCGGCGGACTCCGAGGTACAATCCGGCGCTGTCGTTGCGACGATGGCACAGGAAATCCGCGATCAGAACGTCTCACCCGAAGACGTGAAGCTCCTCAAGCGCGCGCTTGACGCCGTTTCTGAGGACGACAGCGACACTGGCGGCGTCAATGATGCTCGGATTCAGCGCATCCAGAGCGATGTTGCAGACCTCCGTGCGTACACCGATGCCCTCGAAGAGTTCCTCGAGGAGAACGGCACTGGCGAGGACATGATTCAGGAGTTCGGCGAGCGCCTCAATTCCTTCGAAGAGGCCTTGGAAGGGTTTCAGGACGAGGTCCAGTCGGCGACGAATACAGCCACGTCCGCCTCCGACAAGGTCGACGAGCTTTCCGGAGAAGTCGAGAGCGTCGAAGGGCAGCTTGACGATCTCGAAGACGACATCGAAGCCGTCCGCGAGGAGATTGACGATGGGAAACTCGCTGACCGGATAAACGAAACCGAATCGGAGATCGAAGAGCTCAAACAGTGGCGCGAACAGCTGTCGTCGGTCATCGGCGGCGGCGACTAACCGAACTCGTTTTACCGGTCCCCCGTCTGTGCCTGCATAATGACGACGACGAGAGTGGCCGTCCCGCGCAAGGGCCGGCCCCTCGAAGCAGTGCTGGAGCGACTCGCCGGACGCACGGGGACGACCGACCTGGCCGACGATATCATCTCGACGCTTCGCTACGAGAAGGCCGTCACCAAAGGCAATCAGGACGCGGTCGCCGACGTGTACCATCGCATCAGCGATTACTCCTCGCTCGATGCGCCATACAAGCCAGAGTATACGCTGCTCCGTGACGACCGCGACGGGATGCCCCGACGGATCGTCTTCGACAGCGTCACTGTGCCGACCGAACACGGTGACGTCCAGCTGGTCGGCCGCGAGGAACCGTTCCGGGCGCTCCGGACACACGAGTTTGCGCTCGGGTTCGACAGCGCCGACCTTGTGCTCGAGGAAGTCGTTCAGCTTCGGGACGAACCGCTGACCGCCATCCACGAGATCAACGACCGCATCGATCCGCTGGACACCGACGTACGGGTCGTGACCGGGCTGGGCGATACAGTGTATCACACACTGCTAGCGACGCCGGAGGTCATGGACACACAGGACGGGCCTCTCGACCGGGATTTCGTCACCAACTACGAGGGTGAACTCTGTATCTCACCGCGGTACGAGCGGCTCGTTGAAGCCGTCCTCGGAACGAGTGCGCTCGATGGCGTCTCCTTTACGTATCCCACGGAGGGCGGCGAGGAAGAGGCAGACATCGCGGCGACCGGCCTCGGCGTCTACCTCACCGTTACGGGGTCGACTGCGCGGGACCACGGGCTCGAACTCGGCGAGCAGCTGTTCCCTAGCGAAACCGTCCTTCTGGAAAACGCTCACGAGCGCACCGAGACGACGGAACGGGTCGCCAGTCTGTTCGAGGAACCAGAAGAAACAGCGCTGCAGTCGATTTAGGTTCAGAGACGCCGCCGCTGAATGAGTTTCGCGGCGACGCCGACGGGCACGACGACCCACGCGACGAGTCCCGCGGCGACCATTGGCGTGGTCAGCCCGGCCTGTGCCAGCACGCTCCCGAAGCCGCCAGCGACCACGTTGACCTGTGCGAGTGCGAGCACGCGGAAGCAGTCCACGGGGTTGAGCAGTATCGCCGCGGCGATAGCGCCGGACCCGAGGTCGAACCCCGCGACGGCCCCTAGCGCCACCAAGTCGTGCAACAGCGCGACCCACAACCAGATGGCCAGTGCGGCACCGAGCGCGTGCGTTTTCGTCCGTGCGACTGTCGAGACCAGCACCGCCACGCCGAGCATCGCACAGCCGGTCAACACCGCAGCGAGGGCGACGGTCGCGTACTGGCCGACGCTGGCGAAACCGATGTAGCGGACAGTCAACAGCGCGCCGGGAACGAAGCCGAGCAACATCGCGCCGGACAGCACCGCCGCCCGGCCGATGGCAGTGCCGACAACGACACGGCCTTTCGTGACCGGGAGCGCGAGCATGAGTTCGAGCGACCCGCGCTCGTCGGCACCGACAATGGCGTCGTAGCCGACCGCTAGCGCGGTCAGCGGGACGAGGTAGACGCCGAGTTCGGCGATAGTCGCAACCACCGCGTCAAACCGACCCGGGCCGACCGAGCTCGCGCCGAACTGGACGACTGCGGTGGTGAAGAGGCCGAACAGCAGCGCCACGCCGAGCGCCCACCGGCTCCGGACGGCCAGCCGGTACTCCCGGCGAGCGATGGTCAGCAGACTGCTGTCGGCAAGCCGGGCGAGCGCCGATTCGTCGGCAGCGTCCGTGGCCGTACTTCCCTCGGTTCCGCCGTCGTGCAACCGGGTAGCCGGAGCGTCGACCGAAACGACGCCGCCGTCGGGGGCCGGGTCCGTCGATGACTCGTCCTCGCTCATGCCGGCTCACCTCCCGAGTCCTCGGTCGCCGCCTCCGCAGCCGCTGCCGACGCTGTGCTGTCGGAGCCGGAGCCATCGCCGTTATCCGCCCCGACGGCCTCGTGGAACGCGGCTTCGAGGCCAGGCTCGCGGACCTCGAAGCGGTCGATGTTGGCCCCCTCACCAACGGCGGTCAGGAGGTCGTAAGCATCAGCCGGCGTGGTCCGTGCCGTCACGTCTGCACCGGAGCGGCTGACGGTGGACACTGCCTCGGAGGTCCCGAGGTCGGTCGCCACGTCGCTTGCAGCCGCCTCGGACGCAAGCGACAGCGACACCGTCACCTCGTCGGCGGCAGCGCGGCGAAGCTCCTCGACTGGCCCCGCGGTTGCCACCTGTCCGTCGGCGATGATGACCGCCGCCGAGCAGAGCCGCTGAATCTCCCCGAGCGCGTGCGAGGAGAAGACAATAGTCACGTCCGTCTCGGCTGCAAGGGCTTCCACGACCTCGTGGAACGCCCGGATGCCGTCGGGGTCGAGCCCCGCGGTCGGTTCGTCGAGTATCAACACGGCCGGCTCGCCGACGAGCGCCGTCCCGAGGCCGAGCCGGCGGTTCATTCCGTTTGAGTAGCCGCCGACCCGGCGGTCCGCGGCGTCCGCGAGTCCGACAGTGTGCAGGATGCGCTCGACGTGGTGGTCTCGGTCCTCCCGGGGTACCGAGCGCATCCGGGCGTGGAAGCTGAGTATTTCGCGGCCAGTCAGGCTCGGCGGGAAGCCGGCGTGTTCCGGCAGGTATCGCACCCGCTCGCGAACGGCGGTCCCGTCGGTCGGGTCCGCACCGGCGACTGAGACGCTCCCCTCGTCCGGTCGGTTCAGCCCGACAAGCAGTTTGAACAGCGTTGTCTTGCCGGCCCCGTTCGTGCCGAACACGCCGAGGGTAGCTCCCCGTTCGACAGACAGACTCAGTCCATCGAGCGCCTGCACGTCGCCGTAGGCTTTCGATACGTCGTCGACGTCAATCACGTTCATAGTAGCTCCTCCAGTTCTCGTGGGGTGGTTCGGTGAGCGGGCGGGCATCGACCACGCCGGGCGACTGAACGACTGGAACGGACGACTCAGCCAGCCGAACGGCGTCGAAGGCCGGGCTACTGGCGAACACCCGCGCAGCGGGCTTTTCCGCGGTCACCTGCTGGACCGTCCCAGCCGGCTGGTAGCGGGTGTCGCCGACACCGTCGTCATCAACGTCCGTCGGGTTCGCCCGGGACCAGTAGTTCCCGACGCTTTCGTTCCAGTGGACCTGGTCGCTCATCACCGCGAGCACCGGCCTGTTGTTGCGAATGAAACTGTTCTCGGTCACGGTGCCGTCGGTGCTCCCCGCGGCGATGTGGACGCCGACGTCGTTGCCGACGACGAGGTTTCCGATGATGCGGTTGCTGACGGAGTTGTAGACGAACAGCCCGTTCTCGTTGTCGACGAGGTGGTTGCCGCGGATGTCCGTGTCGTCGATACTCTTGACGAGGATACCGTGGCCGGACTGCCCGCTGTTGTTGACCGCGACGTTGTCCTCAATGACGAGGTGTTTCGACACCATCAGCGCGTACCCGACGTCGTTGTCGAAGGCGGTGTTATCCCGCAGATGCGAGTCGTCCGAGTACATGTAGTGGACGCCGTAGCGGAGGTCCCACATCGTGTTCGCGCTGGCGTTGACGTCTTTCGCCCAGTTGAAGTAGAGCCCGTCCCGGACGGTGGTGATGTCGTTGTTCCGGATGACGCTGTCCTCGGTCTTCCAGATCTGGATGCCGTTGCCGCGTCTAGTCAACTGCGTTATCTCCTCGCGGCCGACGATGGTGTTGTTCTGTATCTCGGAGTCATCGACACCGTCAAGCCAGATGCCGAAGGTCATGTCGGTCACGCGGCTGTCGCGGACAGTGACCTCGCTTGCGTTGACGAATATCGCGGCGTCATTCGTCGCGGTGCTGTAGCCGCTGTTGCGGACCCAGATATCCGACACGGTCACACCCGGTGCTTCGACGGCGAGCACATCGCCATCGCCATCACCGTGCAACAGCGTCGACGCGGAACCGCTCCCGGAGAGCGTGACGTTCGGCGTCCTGACGACGAGCGTCTCGTTAAAACGACCGTCGAGCGTGACGGTGTCGCCGGAGTCTGCGGCGTCGACCGCCGCCTGCGCGCTGTCGTACGTTTGGCCGTCGACCGTCGCGGTGCCGTCGGCCGACGGGGTGGTGAACGAGCCGGTGTCGGGCACGTCGGGGTCGAAGGCGAGGTCGTCGCGGGTGCCGTCGGCCTCGCCGGCGCTGGCCATCCCGACAGCCACGACCGACAGCACGAGCAGGACCGCGGTACCAACGGCGAACACGCGCTCGAAATCGTGGGACAGTGGGCTCATGAGTGGGTTTCTGGTTTGTCAGGTTCGGCCGCGGTGGTCGTCGGGTGATGCGGGGCGTCCTCCTCGTCGTCGGTGTCGCCATCACGGTCCCGAACGGCGTCGGGAAGCCCGGTGAGCCCGTTACGGAATCGGGCCGGGAGTTCGCTGAACGTCGCCGCCTGGTCGCGGTAGTAGTACGAAACCGCGAGCAGTCCAACGGCCGTGGCGGCCATGTACGCGCCGAGGCCGAACCGGGAGACGCTGGTGATGTTGGCGACCTGGTACTGCCCCCACAGCGGCGGTGTGAAGCCGGCGACGCCCATCACCGGCGCACCCGGGTCGAGCGTGTGGCCGGCCTCCCAGAGCCGGTACTGGATATCGGCCAGCATCACGGTGAACACCAGCACGGTGCCGCCGAACTGGTATTTCAGGCCGCGCTTGAGCTTGTCGACGGTCGGTGCGACGGCGACGAACACTGACAGCAGTGATACGCCGATGAACGCGACGGGCCCGAGCGACCACTCGGGTACGTCGATGGCGTTCTCCTCAACGGGGAAGTTCGGCTCGACTAACACCGGGTCGGGGAAGTAGAACCCGACGTAGTGGTTCAGCCGCGCCATCTCGATGAAGTCCCCGGTCAGGTGGGGGTAGGCGTACAGGGAGACGCGGAGCGTCGTGCTGGGGTATTGCACCGCATCAACGCTGATGCGCCACATCGGGAACGCGAGCGCCGCGACGAACAGCAGCGCCGCTACCGCGGGGAGGCCCCGCCGGATCTCACGGAAGTCGTCGATGGTGGGTCGTTGCATGGCTGAACACCTCCGAAATGGGTTGTGGCGCTACCCCTCCGCCGGTTCGACGATCATCCGGCTGCGCATCTCCAAGTGCAGGGCGCTACAGAAGTACGTGCAGTAGATCCAGTACACGCCGGGGTCGTCAGCGGTGAACGTGACCTCCCGGGTGTCCTGTGGCGCCACGGCGTAATTGATGTCGTGCTCGGGGATGGCAACGCCGTGGATGATGTCCTGTACGCCCTCGATGTTGGTCGTGGACAGTTTCACCTCGTCGCCCTCCTGAACCGTGAAGTCCGGCAGGCCGAACTCCGAGCGCTTGGTCGTCATCTTGACGTGGACGCTGTTCTCGCCCGTGCGCTCGACACCCGAGTCCTCCTCGGTAATGTAGGTCTCCTCGTAGTCGTCCTTGTCGTAGACCTTCTTGGCGTCTATCTTGTCTTTGTGGGCGAACACGCAGTCGTGTGGCTCGGGGTAGGCCGGATGGTCCGCGACCAGTTCCATCTCTTTTTCACCTTGCCCGATGTGGATAAGCTGGTCGTTATCGGGCATGATGGGGCCGACCGGGAGGAACCGGTCTTTCGAGAGCTTGTTGAGGCTGACGAGCCACTCTCCGTCCGGGTCGGTCGTCATCGCCTCAAGGGCCTGAATGTGGCCCGGGTTGTAGTGGACGTCCTGCTTCTCGATGATGGAGTCCTCGGACCCTTCTTCGGCCTCGACGGCGGCCTGAATGTCCCATTTGACTGTCTGAGAGTCGATGAACAGCGACGTGTAGGCGTGCCCGTTCCCATCGAAGGTGGTGTGAAGCGGGCCGAGCCCAACACGCGGTCGCCCGGCGACGACCTCATCGGGGTCGGAGGAGTCGGCCAGCGCGTTCAGGTCGAGCATCGTCACCGTCGGGGAGAGCTTCCCCGCGATGAAAGCGTAGTCGCCGTTCGGCCCGACCTCGACGCAGTGGGGGCTTTTCGGCGTCGGAATGTACTTCACGACGGGGCGGTCGCCCTGGTTGAGCGAACTTCCCTGCGTGCCGTCGACGACGGGGATGCCGTTGACCTCCTCGTAGTTGCCGTTCTCGACAGCCTGCTCAATAGCCGGGATGTCGAAGGCCTTGACGTTGTCCCGGTCGTCCTTCGTCATGCCCTGAATGTCGGTGGCCTCCTCGCTGTTGTACGCCGAGGAGATGGCCCACCGACCTTCTTTGCCGGTGTCGACGATGTCGAGGTTCCCGTCGACTTTGACCTGCCACTGGGTCTCCATCGAGTCGGGGTCGACGGCGACGAACAGCGACGTGTAGTTGTCCGGGTTCTTCGCGTCGGTCCCATCGTTTGGCAGCGGCGCGCGGAACTCGCCGTTGCCCAGTACGTACTTCGTGTCTGGCGAAAGGACACAGCACCCGTGGATGGCCTGCATGTTCGGGACGTCAGTGATTGCGTCCGTCTCGAAGTACGTGAGGTTCACGCGGGCGATGCGGCCATTGGCCTTGTCGTTGACGTACAGATACTCGCCATCGTAGTCGCCGTCCGTCTCCGAGAGGTTCGGGTGGTGGTTGTCACCCCAGCTGTAGCCACCGCCTTCCTCCAGCATCTCCTGCGTGCCGTCGGTGAAGCCATAGCCCGACGCACAGTCGGTGTTGAACACCGGAATACGGGTGAGTTCACGCATCGACGGGATGCCGATGACCCGCAGTTCGCCAGAGTGGCCGCCGGACCAGAAGCCGTAGTACTCGTCGTGTTCGCCCGGCTCGACCGTGTGACTCGCACCGCTGCTCGAGGGCGTTGACTGGCTGCCAGCGCTGCTGTCGCCGCCGCTCAACGCTGAACAGCCGGCCACCGACCCCATCGCACCGGCGGCGACGCCGGCTTTCATGAAGTCCCGGCGACCGAGCGAAAGGCCGGGTAGTCCCAGGGAGATGTCGTCATCCGTTGTCGCCTCATCGGGGGACTCGACCTCCGCCAGCACCGAGTCGAGCGTTTCTTCGTACTCTTCGAGGACTTCGTTCGGGTCGCGTGGGGTTTCGTGCTTACTCATATCAGACCACCTTGATTGTGCCGACCATCCCGTTCATCTCGTGGGGGATGCAGTAGTACTCGTACGTCCCGGTCGTCTCCAGCGTGACCTCGTAGCTCTCACCTTTCGGAATATTACCCTTCTGTCCGTTGCTGTAGCCGTCTTTCGCGGCCTGCAGGGAGTCGAACCCGCCGGACGCGAAGTAGTTCGCGCCGTCGGGAATCTCCTCCTCGTAGGCCGTCACCGTGTGGCCAATGCTACCGACGTTCTCGAACGTGACCGTCGTCCCTGACTCGACCTGGATTTTCTTCGGCTCGTATGCCAGTTCGTCCGTCATTTCGACGGTGCTCGTCTCGGCCCACTCGGACCCGCTCCCGCCGTCACTGGACTCGGTCTCGCCGCCGTCTGACGCGTCACCGCCGCTCCCCGAATCGCCGTCATCGCCACTGTCGGACCCGCCGCCCGACGAACAGCCAGCCAGCGCGACTCCAGCCGCGAGACCCAGACCGCGTACGAATGTTCTACGCGTTTCCATGATAGCTCACGGCTGCAACTCGAAGACCAGCCTGTATATATAGGGAACCGCACTCTCATTTGGCAGGAAGCCGGGCGAATATGTTCGCCGGTAAATAGTGAATGGTGACTCTTCGTGACGATTGCCACAGAATACAACGACTGTGTAATCGTCTCTGGGCTCCCCGAGTTGGGTGGTGGATGCCGGCGGCCAGTTCACCGCGCTTCGGTGACGCCTACGACTGTCTGCTCTGGGGACCGCCTTCGTTCAACTGTCCACAGATTCCTGTAGCCGCGCGAGACTGGTCAACACCGGATACGTCCAGAACTGCTCTTCGTACATATACGTGCAGAACTCGTGTGTCTCGAACCGGTGAACGCTTGCGTGGAGTTGGTCTTGGCGCTCCTGTAGCAGCGCTGTAACGTCGTTTCGGAACGTCTCGCGATACCACTCAGGCACGACTGTGCTGTCGAGTGTCTCGATGATCTCCTGTAAACTGCTGTGGTACTCCTGCATCGATTCCTGTTCGATTTTGACAGCGCGGTCCAGCGAGATCCGTTCGTCGATTGCTTGCTCAGCCGCGGCCACCAGCGAGCGTTTGAGCGGCGGTGAGAACCCGACGTTCGTCTCAGGGTGAAACAGCGCTGCGTAGTCTGGCCCGAACTCGATAGCGACGTTCTCGACCAGCGATTCGTCGTACACTGACTCGTAATGGTCGACAGCCAGCACCGTGTCGGCGTAGGCGTCCCGTAGCGCTTTGACGGGGCCAGATTCGGACTGTCGACTTCGCGCACCAACGGGGGCGGAGGGCTGTTGGGCGGGGTCGACGGCACGCAGACGCTGTAGAAAGTCCTCGAGCCCGTCTTGCTCGGCTGCAAGCTCGGTATGCTCCACGTCGAGCACAGTGAGAGCCGTCTCTATCGGCTCGAGAATGTGGTCTCGCCATGTGTGCAGGAACCACTGCGTGCCGTCCTGCGCAGGCGTCGTTGACATACTAGTCTCTCGTTCAGTAACAACAATAAGTGTTTTAGTTACCCGTCAACACCACCGTGTTCTGGACGGTTATTTATAAAGGCACTCGGGACAGGAGCGTTGCGTTCGCTGTGTGTCTTGCGGTCTCGGTACATCGGCAATTCCAGTTGGAATGGAATAGCATCTGGTTCCGGGACCAAGACCTACCGATCAGATTTGGATATAAATACGTACCATCTAAAATATACGAGGGTCAAAATTCGCTACTGAATCAAAAATAGGCACATCTGTGATTATTTTTGCGCCTAACTAAATCTACAAACTCGGATTATTGAGATATAATTGCGATATCGATAGCTGAAGGCTGTCTATCTGCATGAGTAATATTAAAAAAACACGACTTTGGATATGTTTCGAGCGAAGTATTTCTATATACCGGTACCCGTACAGTCTTATTGTGTCGGGTATTGACAGGTGTCGGTTGCCAGCGGCCGCTGGTTGGTCCGGCCGCTCATCGCTTACATCTGGGTTTTAAATAATGACGGCAACTCTACTCGGTAATGACCGACGACGCCGACACACAAAACACGGGCCGGCGGATACAGTCCGTGGAGAACGCCTGCGAAATCATCGAAGCCGTACAAGAGGCAAACAGCGCGACATTGCAGGAACTGAGCGAGCGAATCGAACTCTCCCAGGGAACGCTGCACACGTATCTTGCGACCCTGACCGACTGTGGCTTTCTCACGAAGGACAACGACACGTACCAGCTTGGCTTTCGGTTCGTCACGATGGGCGAACACGTCCGCAACGAGACAGAGCTCTACACTGCCGGCCAGGAGGAAGTCGACAAACTGGCCGACAGGTCCGGTGAGTACGTCCATCTGGTCGTCGAAAACGACGGCCGCGAAGTCGCCATCTACGAGCGGCGGGGCGAACACGCCGTCGGGATGGACTACCACCTCCAGTTGCGGGAGGCCCCACAACACCTCCACGACAGCGCTTCGGGGAAGGCAATCCTCTCGTGTCTCCCGGACGAGCGCGTTGAGAAAATAATCGACCGGGAAGGCCTTTCACAACAGACACAGCACACGATTACGGACCGAGAGACGCTCTGTGACGAGCTAGAAACAATTCAGGAGCGAGGATACGCGACAAACGACGAGGAAGAGATCCGTGGCCTCCGGGCAGTCGGTGCGCCGATTTTGGACAACGATGGGACCGTTGTTGGCGCGGTCAGTGTGACTGCACCGACCAGCCGTCTGAAAGGGGCCCGCTTCGACAGCGAAATTCCTGAGATGGTGATGGAGGCAGCGAACCTCATCGAAGTCAATCTCGAAATGACCTCGTTTGACCGGAGCACGTAACAGCGGCGTCAGACGCTCGTCGCTGTGTGTCAGCGATGACCACTAACCAACGACAGTATCCGCCCTCCAACATTTGGATAGCTCAAATCTCGGCTACGCTACTGTGACGGTGGGTCGGGGCGATTCTTCCAGCAAGGCATCCACAATAACAGTCGTACCATCGTTAGTGGCCCTGCCAGGATAGCACAGCGGGTCGAGTAGCTGTGGCTGTATGCGGTCTACGGCCGGAGACTCCGAGATTGGACCGTTGTCGCCGACATACCTCGATACAGTACTCCGCTGCTACGACGCTAAGCCTGTTTTTGACTTTCTCAAACCAGTTGCCGGCACCCTATCCGGTAGTTAGACGCGATATAGCGCGCATACAGTATCCTCTGTGCCAGCAGGCGCACCTTTGTGCAAATACTGTAATCCCTCTCAAATTGAGCATATCAAGTCCATCTAACGGCAGTATTTTACAGATAGGGCATTAGAGGTGCTTATTGTTCCCTGAGAACTGCTTGAGGAATTTTTGTTGACTTTTGCTAGTATCAAATTATCTGCCTCGAAGACAGTCCCAAATGTTTATTAACAATACCAGTATTGATGCCGATACACTGTCTCACTCCAGCCGTCGGATGTTGACAGTACATACGGACACAGCGTGCTGAACAACCCAGCGTACTCGCCCCATTGGTCCCGAGTGGGCGTACGCACCGCCAAACCTACCAACCAATCATGAGCACACAGAAGGAGCCACCAGAGCAAGCGACAGACGAGGACGAATCGCCAATCGCGACTGCCCGCCGCCAACTGGAGCGAGCGGCCGAACACCTCGACCTTTCTGAGGGGATGCTTGAACAGCTCCGTCACCCATCGAAAACTGTCGAGGTATCCGTTCCGATCCACCGGACAGACGGGAGTGTTGAAGTGTTCAACGGATATCGCGTCCAGCACTTCGAGGTCCGAGGGCCATACAAAGGCGGTATGCGATACCACCCAAGCGTCTCCGCCGAGGAGTGTACGGCGCTGGCGATGTTGATGACGTGGAAGTGCGCGGTGATGGACCTGCCCTTCGGCGGCGCGAAGGGCGGCATCGTCGTCGACCCGTCGACGCTCGACGCACAGGAGACCGAGCAGTTGACCCGCCGGTTCGCCGAGGAACTACGCGAAGTCGTCGGGCCGACAAAAGACATCCCTGCACCCGATATGGGGACCGACGAGCAGACCGTCGCCTGGTTCATGGACGCGTATTCGATGCAGGAAGGCGAGACGGTTCCCGGAATTGTGACCGGCAAGCCGACGGCAGTCGGCGGGACGCACGGCCGTGAGGAGGCACCCGGCCGAAGCGTCGCTATCGTTGCCCGCGAAGCACTCGACTACTACGATGGGAGCGTCGAGGGAGCCACTGTGGCTGTACAGGGCTTCGGCGCTGTGGGCGCGAACGCCGCACGCCTCCTCGATTCCTGGGGCGCCTCCGTTGTCGCTGTCAGCGATGTCGACGGCGGTATCTACGACGAATCCGGCCTCGATATCGAATCCATTTCCGCCGATGGTGACGAGCACGGCCAGCTGGGGGCTGTTGACGCACCACGTCAGCTATCCAACGCCGAGCTACTGGAACTCGATGTCGATGTCCTCATTCCCGCAGCAGTCGGGAACGTCCTGACCGAGGAGAACGCTGCGGACGTGCAGGCGAGCATTATTGTCGAAGGAGCGAACGGCCCGACAACGACAGCGGCCGATACAGTGTTTGAGGAACGCAATATCCCAGTCATCCCGGATATCCTCGCCAACGCCGGTGGCGTCACCGTGAGCTACTTCGAATGGCTCCAGCACATCAACCGACGGAGCTGGTCCCGGGAAGAAGTCAACGACGAACTCGAAGCCGAGATGCTCGATGCCTGGGAGGCCCTGCAGGCCGAAGTCGAGGATCGCGATGTCACGTGGCGAACGGCTGCCTATATTGTCGCGCTCTCGCGAATCGGTGACGCTATGAACGCCCGTGGGCTATGGCCGTAACAACGGATGTCGCTTCAGTCAACCCAGTCGCGAGACCGCAGTCGTCCCACGTCACCTGTCGCGGTGCTCGGTGTCCCGTTCGCCCTCGGTGCCGACCGACGCGGCGTCGACATGGGTCCGTCAGCGATTCGCTACGGCGGCCTCAGCGCCGCGCTCGATACGGCCGGCGTCGACTACACTGACGCGGGGGACCTTTCACCGCCGACGCTACAGTCCCAACCGGCGTCCGCCGACGCCAGTGCGAAGTACCTCGATGCTATCGCGGAGATGACCGACACGCTTGCTGACCGGGTGGCGACCGAAATAGCCGACGGGAGCGTGCCGCTGGTGTTAGGCGGTGACCACTCTATCGCAATGGGCACGATGCGCGGTGCGGCTCAGGCGTCCGAACTCGGCGTCATCTGGTTCGACGCGCACGGGGATTACAACACCCCGACCACCTCGCCCAGCGGCAACGTCCACGGGATGCCGCTTGCGGCCGCTCACGGCTACGGCGATTTCGCAGAGATGCCGTGGGCCACCGCCCCGAATGTCGCCGAGGAGAACACTGTCATCGTCGGCGCACGGAGTCTGGATGCTGACGAACGAGCGGTCCTCCGCGAGAGCGACATCTCCGTCTTTACGATGGCGGACATCGACAAGCAGGGTATCGGCTCAGTCACCGATGAGGCACTTGATATCGCGACTGACGGGGTCGATGACATCCACGTGAGCCTCGACCTCGATTGGCTTGACCCGGATGACGCGCCGGGCGTTGGGACGCCGGTCCCGGGTGGCGTCACCTACCGGGAGGCACATACGGCGATGGAACGGGTCGCCGACCGCGACGCCGCCGAATCAGTGCTGCGCTCGCTCGATGTCGTCGAAGTCAACCCCATCCTCGACCAGCGCAACACGACGGGCGAGCGAGCGGCCGAACTCGCCGCCAGCGCATTCGGCAAGCGGATCCTGTAGCCCAGTTTCGAACCGCAGCAAGGACCCAGTTATGCGGCCGGTACGCGGGCCCGGAACACAGTGATTTATTACTGATGATTTCGATTATGCTAGCATGGACCGCGATACTGCAGAGCCATGTGTCGATAGTATGCCTGGCCCACAGAGCAGCGAGTGGGTCGAGTACCATCACGAAACCGCCGCGCCGAGCACGTATGTGTACGACTTCGTCTGGGACATCACTGAGGACGCAATCGGTCCGTTCTGTACAGACGCGGACGGCAACGTCCTGCTGGATTTCACGTGCCACGTCGCTGCGTCGCCGCTCGGATACAACAACCCGAAGATGCTCGACCGTGCCGACGAGTTCGACATGGTCGACCCGCTGAAGATCGCCGGCCAGGACTTCTACATCAGCACCGGCGGCTCACCCGACGAAACGTCGCTACCGGGACCTGCCCACCTGATGGACAAACTGACCGATATTACCAGCCAGTACGACTTCGACACCGTCTTCCTCTCGAACTCCGGTGCCGAGGCCGTCGAGAACGCGATGAAGATCTGTTACGATAATTGCGAGACGCCGAAGTACGGCATTACCTTCGACGGCGCGTTCCACGGTCGGACGCTGGGGGCGCTTTCGCTGAACCGTTCGAAATCCGTCTATCGCCGGAAATTCCCCGAAATCAGCGGGATTCACGACGTGGAGTACTCCGAGGCTGGCGTCGAGCGCCTCCGTTCGAAACTCGACGCAGACACCGGCCACATCCCGCCCGAGGAAGTCGCGTTCCTCATCCTCGAGCCGATACAGGGCGAAGGCGGCTATCGCGTTCCGAATCCCGAGTTCCTCTCGGCCGTCGACGACCTCTGCCGGGAACACGATATCCCGATCATCGCCGACGAAATCCAGTCAGGAGTCGGCCGCACTGGCGAGATGTGGGCCGTCGACCACTACGACATCGAACCGGATGTCATCACGAGCGCGAAAGCGCTCCGGGTCGGCGCAACCGTCTCCCGGTCGGACATCTTCCCGTCCGAAACGTCGCGGCTCTCCTCGACGTGGGGGGCCGGCGACATCCTCGGCTCGATGCGCGGCGCGCTGACTCTTGCTGCTATCGAGGACCACGACCTGCTAGATAACGCCGCCGAGAAGGGGACGTACTTCATGGATCGGCTCCGCGAAATCTCGGCGGGCCGTTCGCTGGTCGAAGACGTGCGCGGCCTCGGCCTGATGACCGCGCTGGAGTTCGATACGGCTGATCGACGCGACGCCGTGATGGAAACCGCGCTCCAGCACGGCCTCCTCACGCTCGGTTGTGGCCAGAAATCTCTCCGACTCCTCCCGCCACTCGACGTTACCGAGCGCGAACTGGAACTCTGTCTCGACATCCTCGATTCGGTGTTTACCGAGGTTGCAGACCCTGTCGCGTCCGCCTGACCCTCGCTATTTCTGCGGTAACCGAAATGTTAAAATATGACTGATTCGACTGTGGCACTATGCCACGAGAGGCACGCGTAGACAGACGGAGGTATCTGCAGGCAATCGGTGGTACTGTCGCGACCCTGTCGGTCGCTGGCTGTCAGTCGGACAGCGGGGACTCACAGACGCTCACCGCGGGCACAGCGCCGGGCTTTCCGCCGTTTGAGATGAAACAGGACGGCGAACTCGTCGGCTTCGACGTCGAGTTGCTGGAAGCCGTTGTCGCGGCGACGGAGTACGAACTGAGCGGCTGGGAAGAACTTGAATTCAAATCACTCATTCCAGCGCTGAACAACGGGAACGTCGACGTCGTTGCGGCGGGCATGACGATAAACGACGAACGCGACAAAGCCATCGACTTCTCTGACCCGTACTACAGTTCGAATCAGGCCATCATCGTCCGGGAGAACGGGTCGTTCTCACCGTCGTCGCTGGAAGACCTCTCTGAGGCAGCGGTCGGGGCACAGAAAGGGACGACCGGTGAATCCGTCATCAAGGATCAGCTCATCGAAGCGGGGACGATTCCAGAGTCGCAGTACAATGCATACGGTAACTACGTACTCGCCGTCGAGGATTTGCTAAACGAAAACGTCGACGTCATCATCATCGATGTCCCCGTCGCGAACTCGTTCGTGGCAGACCGCCCGATCAAGTCTGCGTTCGTCCACGAGACTGGTGAGCAGTTCGGCTTCGGGATTCAGTCCGGTAACGACGAGCTTGCGGGCGCGCTCAACAGCGGGCTAACCACAGTCGAGGACGACGGGACGTACCGAGACCTGACCGAGAAGTGGTTCGGACAGAAGTGAGGCCATGGCAGCAATCCTACTCCAGACTGCCGACTGGCTGTTCGTTGTCGATAACATGGGGCTGTTGCTCGGCGGGACAGCTGTCACCGTCGCGCTTACCGTAGCCAGTATTCTCCTTGGATTCGCCATCGGGTTCCCGGCCGGTGCGATAGAGGTGTACGGCTCGGACAGAGCCCGTCGGCTGGTCGAACAGGTCGGGGTTGTCCTTCGTGGCACGCCGCTGCTTGTCATCATCATGATCCTGTACTTCGGCCTGTCCGTTTCCAGTAGCGCGTTCGTCACGGCGACCATCGCACTCGGACTCCGGAGCGCCGCCTACCAGTCCCAGATCTTCCGCGGTGCGCTCCAGAGCGTCGACGATGGGCAACTGGAAGCGGCACGCGCCGTCGCAATGTCCCGGTTCGAAGCGATTCGGCACGTCGTCGTCCCGCAGGCGCTGCGCCGGAGCGTTCCGGGCTTCCAGAACGAGTTTACTATCGTCCTCAAGGACACGAGCATCGCTATCGTCATCGGTATTGGCGAACTCCTAACGACGGGCCAGAACCTCTACGAAGGCGGGCAGTCGACTGCGGCACTCGAGATATTCCTCGCCGTCAGCCTCGTCTACTTCGTGCTGACGTTCGCGACGAACCGGTCGCTCGACAGACTCAGCGACTACTACGCGGTACCGGAGGGAACGACATGACACAGCCACTACTCTCAATCGACGACCTGCACAAGTCCTACGGGAGCGAAGAAGTACTGGAAGGCGTTGGCCTCGAGATGGATCAGGGCGACGTGACGGTCCTCATCGGGCCCAGTGGTTCGGGCAAATCCACGTTGCTCCGATGTGTGAATCGGCTAACCGAGATCAACAGTGGCCGGATTGCGCTCGACGGGGAAGACGTGACTGGGGCAGACACCGACGTCAACGAACTGCGAAAACAGGTCGGGATGGTGTTTCAGGATTTCAACCTCTTTGCGCACCTGACTGCGCTCGAAAACGTCACGCTCGGGCCAAAGAAAGTACTCGGGATGGACGCTGCTGACGCCGAGGCCGCCGGACGGACGCATCTCGAACAGGTCGGATTGCTGGAGCAGGCGGACTCATACCCCGCCGAACTCTCTGGCGGACAGAAACAGCGCGTCGGCATCGCTCGCGCACTCGCGATGGACCCGGAACTGCTGCTGTTCGACGAGCCAACCAGCGCGCTCGACCCCGAACTCGTTGGCGAGGTCGTTGAGGTGATGCGCGACCTCGCAGCGGAGGGCATCACGATGCTCGTGGTCAGTCACGAGATGGATTTCGCCCGGTCGGCCGCGTCTGACATCGTGTTCCTCGATGACGGCGAGGTCGTCGAACACGGCCCACCGGAGCAACTGTTCCAGAACCCCACAGCGGACCGAACCGAGCAGTTCCTGAGCAGATTGCACGCGCACGAGGAAACGGCATGAGCACAGCTGAATCCACAACATCACCGCTCCGGGACCGCGTCGGGACAGTCTTTACCGTCCGTCCACTTACAATCGGCCTGACGCTGTTCTGGATCTGGGTTCTGGCCCGGTGGACTACCGATTTCGTTCTCGCAGGAGTATTTGGACTCGACCGTGGCACACCGTTTCTCCCGGCGGCCCCGTTCCTGACAGCAGCGGATACCGTCGCATCGCTCGCCGCGCCGCTCGGTGCCGCCGGAGCGCCGCTGGCATGGTTCGCTGAGACGCTCCGGTTCGCCGCCGACGCGACGGCGTACCTGCCGGCGCTGGCACATGGCATCTGGACGACGGTCCTACTGACGGTCTTCAGTGTCTGTCTCGGGTTCGCGCTGGCGCTCCCGCTCAGCGTCGTTCGCGTGTACGGAGGGCGGTGGGCACGGTGGCTCGCCCTATCCTACACTGAACTCATCCGCGGAACGCCGCTGCTCGCCCAGTTGTTCGTGCTTTACTTCGCGACCTCACTCACGCAGGTTCTCAGAGGCGTCCCGGGGGTCGGTGTCGGATTCATTCCAGCACAGGCGTTCTGGGTCGCCGTTATCAGCTTCACGCTGAACAGCGCCGCCTACCAGTCCGAATATCTGCGCGCGTCACTGGACTCGGTCGACGGCGGCCAGTTGACTGCCGCACGCGCAATTGGGCTCTCAAAGCTCGAAGGGATACGGTACGTTGTCGTTCCACAGGGTCTGCGACTCGCGCTTCCCAGTTGGACGAACGAACTCGTGTATCTCATCAAGTACTCCTCGCTGGCGAGTTTCATCACTGTTCAGGAACTGTACGGCAGGACAAGCACCCTCGCTAACGAGACGTACCAGTATACAGAACTGTTTGTGCTGGTGGCAATACTGTACCTGGCCCTCGTTGTGTCGGCATCAGCACTGATGGACCGCGTCGAATCGCACACTGCAACCGCCGGTGTCGGACACACTAGACAATGACCACTCTCTTAGGGCCCCCAACCAATCATTTCAGCACATCCCATGAGTCACACTGAAAGCGCCGGCGCACGACTGACGCTCGACCTGTGGCACCCGAACTGCTGGGCTATCGAAGCAACCGACCGCACCGATGGCGGTATCCTGGCACACACGGTGCAACAGACTGCACAGTCGCCGACAGCATCGGTCAACGGCGTGTTTACGGCGTACGGTGCCACGAAGTCGGCTGTCGAGGACTGTCTCGACGCAGTCCGCGCGTCATCCCACGCTGGAGAGATACAGGAACTTCAGGCACGTGTCGGCCACAAGCGCGATGCGCCGGGCACCGTCGTCAGGCAGTTCCTGCTTGAGTACGACCCGGGTGAGTTGGTCTGTCCGACGCTACTTGAACACGGGTTCGTCCACAGCGCCCCCGTTCGCATCGAAGACGGCCGCGAACGGTGGCAGGTGAGTTTCACCGGCGAACGGCCCGAGATTCAGCCCGCACTCGAGGCTGTTGAGGCTGATGCCGACGCTGACGTGTCGGTCGAATCCATCGTCACGCCGGACAGCGATACTGAGCGGTCAGTGGGTGGGCTGCGAACCGACTCGCTAACGCCGGCTCAGCGACGAGCCTTCGAAGCAGCCCGCGAAGCAGGCTACTACCAGTGGCCGCGCGGGATTTCGGTCCGCGAACTCGCCGCCGAGATGGATATCTCGAAGACGACGCTTCTCGAACATCTCCGAACCGCCGAGTCGAAACTTCTGGACCCTGAGTAGTTTCTCCAGATGGCCCTTCCTCCAGATAGCGTCTGATATGTGAGTGTGTGCGCTTAGTGCCGACAGTCTCTGGTTCTGCCCCCGTCTCAGTCTGTGGTGTGCTATACACTGGCTTGCTGTTTGGAAAGTGCCTGTCAGCGGACTGTTCGACCGATTTCACCACAGGATCGTTCCACGGGGCAACCGGCGCATGGAACCCGCCTGTCCCGTATGCAATTAGCAAAACAGTCATTGAGACTGCATAAATCCGAAGCAGAACGCACCCAATTCAATATAGCGCTATGAAGTTTATTAGTTCAGCAGCGACCATCCCGAATGCGATTACGGTGTTAAACAATTGATTAAAAAATTACAATAGCGAGTAGATTTCAGCCTCGTATACATCCCTGACTCGGGTCCCCCACTCGTGGGTGTACGTGTCGATGACGTCTTGGGCCACGTCGCCTCTGAGGTATTTGACGACGCCGCGGTCGCCGGTCCGGTCCCGAAGATGCGTCGTGAAGAAGTGCCGGAAGTAGTGCGGCGTCACGTTCTCTTCGGCTCCCCCACCGTCCGTGTACCAACCGAACTCGCGGGCGTGGGATTCGACGATGTGGTGTACCATGTTCGGCGTGACCCGCTCTCCCCAGCTGTCGCTTGTAGACACAAACAGCGGCGCTGCCGGGGACTGTGTGTCCGGCCGAATCGCGAGCCAGCGTCGTAGCACGGATGCCAGCTCGGCGTCGACTGGAATCGTCGTTTCCCGCTTCCGCTTGTTGGACGCGGTCCGTTCTTCCCCGTTGCTGGCCTCGCCACGGGCCGGGTCCGAGGCGACGAACAATGAGTCCGGACGCCCGTCGAGGCCCGCTCGGACCGGGATCTCCGGTCTGGGCCCGGGGGTTTCGAGGTTGAGGTCACGGATATCGAGGTTACACAGTTCGCCGGCCCGCATTCCCGTCTTCAACAGTGTCACTATGATAGCTCGCTCTAGCGGGTGCGAGACGCTGTCTACGAACGCACGCATCGACTGGAGGTCTATCTCCCGGCGGGTCGGGTCGGTGTTGATGGACTCATCCATCTCCTCCATGACCAGCGTCATCGGGTTCGATTCGAAGGCGCCTACCTGAGTCATGTACGCGAAAAACCGGTGCAGATAGGAGGCATACGTCGCGACAGTGCTTTCCTCGACATCACCACGGAGGCTGTGGACGTATGCCATGCAGTCCCGGTGCGAGGCCTCTCGGACAGGGAGGGGCTGGTGGCCGTCCGCCAGATAGGATTCGAAGTCCCGAAGGACGCGCTCGTAGGACGCACGAGTCCGGTCGCTCTTTCCGTGGTACGTGATATCATCGAGGAAATACCCGACCGGGTCCGACTCGGCGTCCGGTGTCGCTGTATCTGTGCTCATTCGTCTCGAACATACCCCCCGTGTCGCCCACTGTACTGCACTTTGTTGTCTGACTGCAGTTCCTGCAGTACGTCTTCGAGTCGCTCCTCGATATCGTCGGTCAGCTCTGCGAGCAGGTCGTCCCACTCGTAGTAGTCCCCGTCAGCAAGGATCTCCTGGACCCGGTCTTTCAGCCCGTCACCCCCAGGGGTAGCGTCCGGAGAATGGGGTTCCTCACTATTGCTCCCAGCGGCGTCTGATTCAGTTGTCTCGGAGGCTGTTGACTCGAATCCGCTTCGACCCGCCTGTACCATCGTCCGGACGAACTCGCTTTGACTCATATCCAGTTCCTCGGCGTGGGCCTGCCACTGTTCTTTCTGGTAGGCCGGAATGTACGTCCGAACCGTCGTTCGCTCACTGTCACTGGACACATTTCACCCTCGGACGCCGGGAACTTCAATGTAGTCCCATACTCAGAGATAAACACACTTATTTGGGTGTGTAGTACCCTATTTCACCGGAATTTGCTGCGTTACTGCAAAAAATTCTACATTTTGACGGATAGTAAGCACACACTCACAAATATTAAAACAGGTGCAGATCGCCGTACTCTCTGGTTGGTCCGCCTGCCCAACCAGATTCAGGTGGACGAAAGCAGACTACCACCTGTTAACAGGTATTAGTATTCGATTTGGTGCAGTGAACGACCACGGGGAGAGTCCGAGACTATACAGGATCCACTACTCGCCGAAGTCGAACCTATGGAGCTGGCAGTCTGTCTACCTGCTCGGCCTCACTGACTTCCCTGCACGGTTCGGTTGGCTCCTTGACCTTCCCACGCTACGTAGCATCCACAGTCCCTCGGATGTGGTATGTGTCACTGTAGCTGGCATCCTCTCAGCGGAGAACGGCGGCAGTTTTCCTCTTGAGTCTCAGCCAGTCTAGTGTTCCCGGACGCGAGATGCTTGTCACACAGGACGGTACTCCGGTCTATGCGCTAGTCTTTGAGACAATGAAGGGTAGACTCCAAATAGGCGTGGTCGTCTCGCTCAATCCCACGAGCCGCGTCGTCAGCTTGACTGCCTGTTTTGCGTGCCACTCCAGAACCGTTTCTGACAACGTACGGTCGGCTCGGCCTTTGATACATACCGGACAGTGAGCGTGGTCTTGATCCCCCGTCAACAGGCCTGCATCGCCCACTGCAGGCACTTCCGGCATCCTTCTCACCGAGAGACACTGAGTCCACGCTGCCCTCGTCCAGTCGTTCCAGGAGGGCGCGACATAGCGCTTCTAGAGCGTGGCGGCGTCGGGTCCGCTTCCGGGACAGTTGCCGGAAACGCTCGCTACTGCATTGGCCTCTGTGGCCGTCCAGAAAACTCCGCCTTCCGTGGTTCCGAGCGATTCCGTTTCTCGGGCAACTTGGACTGTCACTGGGCGCTTTTCTGTCGTTTTACGGAACCGCTGGACCAACTCACAGCCTTCGTACAGGTATTGCTCGTCAGTCGTGGAGTACGGGAGACGAGAGTATGCGCACCAATGTCCGGAGCGCCATTTCGTCGGCCAGTAGCGTGTCCCGTGCCTCGCCAGAAACAGTCGCGGGTTGCAACGCTCGACAGGTGCACTCAGCCCCGTCGTGCCGTAGGTCCAGCCTGCTTCTTGTCGTCGGAATAATGTGGGTCACCAGCGGTTTCGAGCTGGAGACGCCTGGTGTGGTTGTATCAGTTTTCAATTGGACCCCATTCGGCACCTCAGACTCAGACTCAGACTGCTCGCCTCATTCGACGATGTATGAGTGCTGCGAATGCTACCTTTGCGTACACGCCAATCACGATCATTGCCACGGAAGTCCGGCGGGCTCGGTATCCTGTGACTGACGTATTCGGCTCGTCACGAGACCTGTTCGTATCGAAGAACCCGCGTAGCGCTTCGCTGTCTTTGTGTATCATCCGGAGAGTGTAGTGCACCGAGAATAGCCTTGTATTGGCTTCAAGCGACCCTGTCTCGGCGTGGCAGCTCCGCGCACGTAACACCAAACACCTCCGATAGATGGACTCCAGTATAACTCACGAGCACTAATATTGCTGAACCGAAACCCTCCTACATTAGCGTGTCGAGACTGAAGCTAGCGATATGCGTTCCCGACGACACGCGTTCTCTCAGGAGAGTGAGTCCGGTGGCTAACGACGCACTCGTCCTTTTGTTCATGATTGCGATTGTACTGGTAGTCATGGCTGTCACCCTTATTGGCGGGTTCTATCTGGTCAAATACCTCGTCGAGCGTACGTTTAATTCATAAGTTCGGGCCTGCTGGGGTTTCTGACTGTGGGGCTGACTGACTGATATTTCCGCGGGTGATCCATTCCGTAATTACCGATGGTAATCTCTATACTCCACCCTCGGTGATCTACCCGGAACACATAAACTGTATGTGGCTATATCGAATTTGAGTTAGCACTACCTATTCAGATTGGAGAGCAATCCCTTGGGGAACGGCGGGCTATCTCACGCTGGCACGTCGACTGACTCCGGAAGAGGTGAGCCGGGCTCCTTCGTGGCGAGGACAGTCTCTCCCCACGAGCTACTTGAATTCAGCGTTGGCTCACCGTGAGGGCTGTCAGCAGAAGCCGACGCTGTATAACCGCCTGTTCACTGTGAAATCAGCCGTCCCCATCTTCTCCGGTCGCCGCTCCCAGAATCGTCGTTTCGGTGTCGAAATACGTCGGCGCATCGGTGTCGATTTCGAACTCCAGAACGGTCTCAAGATCGCCGGAGCCCCCGGCGAGTTGTTCTGCAAGATCGGTATACCCCTCAGCGAGCGTTCGGTACTCGTCTAGTTCTGCCTGTTTCGCTTGCGCTTGCTCCTGCTTGGCCTCAATGTCTGCGACAGTCGCCTCCGCACTGGCGTCCGGTCGTTCGGGACCCCCAGTCAATGAGGCGCGCGCATCAGCAGTGTCCTGTTCGATCTCCGCAAGTAAATCGGAAAGCTCCGCACTGCGCTGGTCCAGATGGCCCGCAAGAATCGCAGCTTGGGTTCGACAGTACTCGGCGAGTTCTGCTCGTGAGATATCGCCTGCGTCGTCGCTCATTGAATCTGGTACGACGCCAGCGCGAAAGTCGGTTTCGGTGAGAGCAGTGAGGCGGGTTACTCCTCTTCCTCTTCTCCGAGGCTCTGTGACGGACCGCCCGAGAAGACGAACTCGTGCTCGGCTTCAGTTTCGAAGCGGTTCAGGATGTCACCGAGTGGTTTCGCATATCGTTTGAGCTGCTCGGCTCGCGAGGACACTTCGTTGAGCTCTGCAGCCTGCTCTTCGGCTGCGCCGGCGACGGTCTGGGTTTCGGCCATCATCTGGTCACTCGTTTCGGCGGCTGACTGTAGCGTCGTCGCCACCGTCCGGAACCGCTCAAGCGAGTCGCCCAGATCGATGTCCGGATTATCCGCTTCCAACTCTTCGAGCGTGTCTACGAGGGTGTCGAGGTCCTCGGAGATGGTTGCGAGGCGGTCCTTCTGGTCGTAGGCGTCGTCGGAGATCTTCTGTGTCGATTCGGCGACCTGTTCGGACGCGTCACGGACGGACTCCGCACTCGACAGAACGACGTCTCCAGATTCCGCGACTTCGTCGGCGAAGCTGTTGAGCTGGCCGATGGTCTTTTCGAGTTCGTCGACCATGCCGTTGAATTCGCTGGCGATACGGTCCATCGACTCGTTCTCGCCGTCTGTCGCCATCCGTTCAGTGAGGTTTCCAGCGGCCGTCTCCTCCATCACGTCGGAGAACTCCTCGGCCTTCTTCTGGAGGTACTTGTTGACTTCGAGGGCTTCGGCGCGGGAAACCTCCGCTTCCTTCTGTGCACGCTCGGCCTCGTTGATCTGTTCTTTGAGGGCGTCGCGCATATCAGCGAACCCGCTGTACAGGCGACCGATGTTGTCGATACGACTGGTAGCGATATCGATGTCGAGGTTCCCCTGTCGCATCTGGTCCGTCTTTCGGGTCAGGCGGTCGATCGATGTTGCCGTGTTGTATCCGAGTATCGCACCGACGCCCGCAATGAGCAACACCATCAGCGCCGTCCCGATGAGCCCGTACTGCTGGACGTTCTGGACGAAGCCAAAGACCGCGGAGTTGGGCGCGTGCACGAGGACGACCCAGTCTGTCCCCTGTATCGGTGCGTAGCCGACGGTGTAGCGCTCGCTGAGCACGTCGGCTGCCGGCATATCAGCGGTGACACCGGATTGCTGTTCCGAGGACCGAAGGTCGTTCGCCTCGCTGATCGGTTCGTTAGCGCGACTGTTCTCGCTGTATGACTGCAGCATATTCCCACCGAGGCCGCGGCTCCCGTCTCTGGGTTCGTCGATCATGACGACCGCCGACCCGTTGACGACTTGGGTAAACCCGCCTTCAGCCCTGTTGTTCCCCTGAAGCGAGTTCGCGATCTCGTCAAGCGAGTATTCGATGAGGATATACCGATTCTGCGAGGCATCGACAGGGCTGACAAAGCCGACGACCGGGCCCGAGTTCGTCTGGTACACGTCGGAAACGACGACATCGCTTGCCGTTTCGAAGTTCGTACCGGTAAGCCAGGCCCTGCTCGTCGATTCGAGCGGTGAGTTGGTCAGCACCTGTGAGTTAGATGTGCTGGCGACAACTTGCGATTGGGCGGCATTGCGTTCAACCAGATGGATGTCGGCAGCATCTGCGGACAAAGCGGCTTTCCGATTGTTGAGTTCGATATCGATATCATCGGTATCACTACTGGCCCAGATGTCGTTGGAAGAGACGAACTGGGTCGATAGCCGGTTTCGGTCGACCCACTGTGACAGGATGTCAGCTTCCTGTGCGGCGGCGTTTTCGTAGTCACTCAGAACCTGTTGTTCCGTGTAGTTTTTGACCTGCTCTGTCGCGGCAAGGCCAACGAGACCAACCGACAGCGCCATAATAAAGAGGACGATACCGAATTTGAGTGCGAAGTTTCGCCGGATGGCATCCGGGACGACTGTCGCCAGAATCCCACCGGAGGCGTTCGAATCGTTCTCTGAACTGTCTGGTATCTGTGTCTCTCCTGAACTCATACTTAGCTCCCTCCAAGCGAGCAGTTAGCCGCTGGCCCGCTGTCGCACGCATATTGTACATCCGCTGGCTCCCCAATCAGGTCGTAGTAGGTGCCGTAGGATTGCTGTATCTCTGACTTCCCCCTTACAACCGGTACTTGACGCATCGCCTGATGGTCACAGGCCCGGAGCGTCTGCGGTCCGAGACCGGCGTCGTACTCGTGTCCTTCGAGCGCTCCGATGACATCGATCGGGTTGAACGTTCCCGCCCGCTCGACTGCGCTGGCGTATTGCAACGCTTGCGTGTACGCGATGTGCGCTGCCCCCGATGGGGCTGCCGATTTCGAGGACCCCGTCGAACTGCCATACTCCTCACGGAACGTTTCTCGGAAGGTGTTAGACAGCGGCGAGTTGATCGCCCGACTCCAGGCGACTGTTCCGATAACGCCCTCTATCGCACCGCCTGCGGTCTCGGCAATCTCTCTCGAAGCCATCGGAAGGACGATATTCGATTCCGGGAACTCGTCTCGGAACGCTCTGAGTGCGTTTACTGCGTCGAGGCCGCCGAGCCCGAGGACGATCACGTCGAAATCAACCGACTTGATGTCTGCGGCGTACTGGGAATAATCGCTTGTCCCGACCTGTGCAGTCGTATCCCAGACAGGTGCCCAGCCGACATTCCCGAGGGCTGCATCCATATCGTCCCGGAGCGTCTGACCCCAGTCGTTGTCCTGAAAGATCTTGACGTAATTGGCATTTTTTCCGAACTCGTCACTGAGGGCTGGGGCCAGCGCCTCGGCCGCCATGTGGTTGTTGAACATCTCGCGGAAGGAGTATCGGTTGCAGTCAGCACCCGTCAGCGAGTTCGTGTTAGCCATCGTCGCCATGTAGATAACCTGGTTCTGCGCAGCAACCTCCTGATTTGCCAGGCCAGCACTGCTTGATGTCCCACCAGCAAGCATAATCACCTCCTCACCATCAACAAGCCGCTGTGCGTTGCTTCGGGCAGTATCTGAACTTCCACCCGTGTCCTCGACAACGAATTCGACATCTTTGCCCAGAAGTCCGTCACCGTCCAGAGGCGAATTGTACTTCTCGCTTGTTACCCACCCACCACCGTTGTTAATGTGCTTGACCGCGAGTTTGAAACCGCGTATCTCCTGCTTACCGGCCGTTGAGTACGCCCCGGAGGAAGCAACGTTGAAACCGAACGTCACCGAATCCCCGGATACCGGAAAGTTTCCAACTGGAGTTGGGGCCGGCGTCCCGTCCCCATCTGTCACACCCTCGCTGCCACCACAGCCCGCAAGTCCGGCCAACCCGGCGGCACCAATCGAACGGAGTAGGTCTCGCCTAAAGACGGACGGCCCACCACCATTTCTCCCTGAATCCATACTGGCGTGTGTAAATTACTATAGCACATAAACTTTTGGAGAAAACTAATCGTAGTGTTCAGATAAGGATTGAAGAGTGAGGCACGGCGATTTTGAAGTGTCTATGCCCAAAAACGCCGGCCTCGGCGGTAGTATCGACCAAATCGACTTAGATTTTGTGGAGCGAGAAGCGACACCGCGACTGCTGATGAAGCTGAGTATTCAGCTGCATTTGGCTGGACTATCACTTTCGAATACTGTCTCGGTTCTTGAAATATTCGGTGTCCAACGCGCTCGATCAACTGTCTATAATTGGGTTCACAAAGCAGATTTACAGCCCAAAGATGGACAGTCACCGGATCACGTTGCGGTTGACGAAACTGTGATCCAACTCAACGGTGAGAGATATTGGCTGTACGCCGCTGTCGATCCACAAACGAACAAATTGCTTCATACGAAGCTTAGACCAACTACAACAAAGGTTCTCGCCCATGCATTTCTCACCGAACTCTCTGAGAAACACGACGTCGACGACGCCGTGTTTCTCGTCGATGGCTCCAGATCGTTACAAGCTGTGTGTCAACGACATGGCTTCGATTTCAGATACGAAAAACATGGAAATCGGAATGCTGTTGAACGTGTCTTCAGAGAAATAAAACGACGAACTGTCTGTTTCTCAAACTGTTTCAGCAACGCCGAAGCGGAAACAGCCGATGATTGGATCAGATCGTTCAGCTTCGCATGGAATCAGCTTATCTGAACACGATGGTCGAGGTGGGCCGTACTGTTTTATGACAGCAGGGCACATTCGGGGGTAGATGTCGCTCCTGTTCGACCACGTCATCGGGTCCTTCGACCTCGACGGCGCATCGCTGTGTGTCCCCGACGACGACGCCCTCGACGACCACGGCGATGTCGTCCCTGTGCGGCCGGTCGCCGAGTTTGCGGGCCATCACGACGAACTCGCCCACCCCGAGGCGGACTGGGTCTGTATCCCGCTGCACGAACCGAACTCGGCGCGGGTCACCGACGAGTTCGTCGCCTTCACCGACCACTCCCTCCACGGCGGGATATTCGTCTTCGAGCGCGACGGCGAGCGGGACTTCGTCGACGCGGATGCCTTCGGAGCCACGGGGCTGGCCGACCGGATCCGCTTCTGGCACTCCGACTACGTCCCGGAGACGTACCCACCCTCCTACGACTCGCCAGTAGACGACAGCGAACCGGCCCGAAATCCGATCCCGTCTGCAGAGTTGCTCGACGGCTTGCGTTCCCACGTTGAGCGCGAACGCGAGGCGACTCGCCGGCAAAACCGAGAGCGCGCCGAGCGGCGCTCACCTGACAGGGTGTACGAGGCCGGTGGCGACGCAGTCCCCGAACTCCATGCGCGGGGCCGAGACGACGGCACATACCGGTTCCACGTCGACCCGCCCGCGGATGTCGCCGCCAGGCAGGACGGCGACTGGGCGTTTGTCGTGGAGTCGGTGTTTGGCATCCACGAGGGAAACGAGGTGCTGGTTCACGACGTGGACGGGACCCGAGAGAACGGCCCGTTCCCGGTGCCGGCGACAGTCGAGCGTATCCGCGGCCGGTCGGTCTGGGTCGCGGTGAACTGGGCCGAGGTCGACGGTGCGACGGCGCTCGAAAGCGCACTCACCGACGGTGACACCACCTACGGGCTCACAGCAGTGCTCAATCCCGTTCCGTTTGACCGCGAACGGGAGGCGATTGACTCGCTGGCCGACCACCGCTTCCGGGACGTGCTCGCCGGCGACCGGCCGATAACATTCTCAAACGGAGCAGCCGCCCGGAGCGACCAGTTCGACGCGGAACTGAATCAGGAGCAGCAACTGGCCGTCGAGCACGCGCTGCTGGCCGACGACCTGTTCTGTATTCACGGCCCGCCGGGGACCGGGAAGACGCGGACGCTGGTCGAAATCGTCCGGCGTGCTGCACAGGCCGGTGAGGACGTGCTGGTGTGTGCGGACTCGAATCAGGCCGTCGACAACCTCGTGGCGGGGTCGTCGAGGAGCGACGAGGCCGACCCGCAGTCGCTGCACGCCTACGGCCAGCACGGCGACGGCGACTACACGCTCGACCGCGTGAACGCGAGCCAGTCGGCAAACGACGTTGTCCGGCGCGCCTACAGCGACGTGCCCGGACGGGCCGACGTAGTGGCGGTGACAAACAACAGCGCCGCCACGCTCGCCCGTGAGTTTGACCTGGTCGTGCTCGACGAAGCGACACAGTCCACCTGCGCGGCGTCGTGTATCCCGCTGGTCCGGGCCGACCGCGCCGTGCTGGCCGGCGACCATCGACAGCTCCCGCCCTACAGCGCCAGCGATGAACCGCCAGAATCGAGCTACGGCCACTCGCTGTTCGAGCATCTCTACGCCGACGGCGGCGTCTACGACGGTGTTGGCCTTCAGCTACAGACCCAGTATCGAATGCACCGAGACATCGCGTACTTCCCGAACCGGCGGTTCTACGACCGAACGCTGCGGAACGGGCGGGCCGTCGACCCGCTTCCCGACCGGCCAGCGATAGAGGGGTACAACGTCGGCGGGCGGGTCGAGACCGTCGGGCACTCCAAGTCCAATCCCACCGAAGCCCGCCTTGTCGCGCATCTCGTTGAGGACCTGCTGTCGGACGTGCCGGCCAACGAAATCGGCGTCATCACACCGTACAGCGCGCAGGTGTCACGTATCCGCGAGACGCTCACAGAGCGGACCGACGCTGGAGACAGGGTGACTGTCGACACCATCGACTCGTTTCAGGGCGGTGAACGGACGGCCATCGTCCTCTCGCTCGTCCGAAGCAACGCCGAGGGGACCGTCGGGTTCCTCAGGCGGCCGGTCGACGGCCCCCGTCGATTAAACGTCGCGCTCACCCGAGCGAAGCAGTACTGCGCCGTTGTCGCCGATTGGCACACGCTCCGCTACGACGTGGACGGGAAGTGTACGGACCTCTACAGCGACTTCTATCAGTTCGTCTCGAACACCGACCGCCTGAATGACGTGGACCCCGAGTTCATTCCGGTGTAGAGAGCCACCGTCCGACTGCGATGGGTCCAAATATCTCCGACCCAACTGTCGCACATGTACACGGGGAAAACGGAGAAAGCCTGCTGTCTGTGCGGGAATCCCGACACGAAGACCCGTCTGGACCTGCCGCCGCGGGCGGTCCCGTTGCTCAAGCACGCCGACCCCATCGCCTGGCAGGACATCGTCGGCGAGGTGTCCATCTATTTCTGTGGCTCCGACTGGGAGACGGTGCGGGACCTCGTGTTAGAGACCGGGATGAGCCCGCTGTCCCGGTGTAACGCCGCCCGCGCCTCCTTCGACCTCCGGGAGGACTTCGAGGCGCTGCTGAACGACATTCGGGACGAGCCGGACCACACGGACATCGAGGCGGAGATGCGCGCCGAGGCCGAGGAGGCGCTGGCGAATCGCGACGACCCCTACGTCGAGGAGCGGGACCTCGTCGAGGCCCGCGTCATCGAATGGGTGTTCGAAGACACTGAAAACGAGTAACCCGACGAGGGCGGCGGTATGGCTTCGTATCCAAACTGTTTTGACCACCCGTAGCCGTGTGTCAAGCGATGACTGTACGCGTAGGTGTGCTCGGTGCGACTGGCGCAGTCGGGCAGCGACTTATCCAGCTGCTTGACCCCCACCCCGAGTTCGAAATCGCAGCACTGACCGCCAGCGACGCGAGCGTTGGCGAAACATACAAGGACGCCGCCAAGTGGCGCGTCAACTCTCCGATTCCCGAGGACGTGGCTGGGTTAGAAGTCCGCGCCACCGACCCGGATTCGGTGCCCGACGACGTCGGTCTCATCTTCTCCTCGCTCCCGTCGAGCGTCGGCGCGGAAGTCGAACCGGAGTTCTGTGAAGCCGGCTACACAGTCTCGTCAAACTCCTCGAACGCCCGGATGGACGAGGACGTGCCCCTCATCATCCCCGAGGTCAACGCCGACCATGTCGACCTTCTTGAGGTCCAGCGCGACGAGCGCGGCTGGGACGGCGCGCTCCTGAAGAACCCGAACTGCTCGACGATCACGATGGTGCCGCCGCTGGCCGCCCTCGACCGCGAGTTCGACCTGACCGACGTGCGCGTCTCGACCCTGCAGGCCGTCTCCGGCGCGGGCTACTCCGGCGTTACGTCGATGGAAATCATCGATAACGCCATCCCACACATCGGCGGCGAAGAGCAGAAGATGGAGAGCGAATCGCGCAAACTGCTCGGCTCGTTCGACGGCGCAGAAGTCCAGCTCAACGAGATGGACGTGGCCGCCTCCTGTAACCGCATCCCGACGCTCGACGGCCACCTCGAGAACGTCTGGGCCGACACGGCTGAGGACATCTCTGCGGCCGACGCCGAGGCCGCGATGGAGTCCGTGACCGGCATCGACCTGCCGTCTTCGCCGGAGAAACTCATCACGGTGTTCGAGGAACCGGACCGCCCACAGCCCCGCCTTGACCGCAACGTTGAGGACGGCATGGGCGTCGCAGTCGGCGGGTTCCGCGAGACGACCGACGGCGTCCAGTTCAACTGCCTCGCACACAACACGATGCGCGGTGCCGCGGGCGCGAGCGTGCTGAACGGCGAACTGCTCAACAAGCGCGGCTATCTGTAACGGTCGGCCTCGCCGAGTGCGGTTTTTCGGAACTGACCGAGATCCGGTCGCCAGGTAGACACTTTTCACGATCAGTATCGACTGCGTACACATGGTCTCCCGCGATACGAAGCTTCAGATCGGGGTGGTGAGCGCTGTCGTCCTCGTCTGGGCGCTCCTGTTCCGGGCGGTTCCGCTCGGCCCTGTCGCCTCGGTCGTGCTCGTCGCAGCTACGTACTTCGCCGTTCTGGCTGGCACACACCTGTATCTCGCGCTGGCAGGTGATAGCGAGACGCTTCCGGTCGCGGCCCGCTGGCGGTACATTGGGCTCGCGGCGGTAGTGGCCGTAGTCGAACTGCTGCAGGGTACCGTCGGGAGCACTAGCCTCGGGAGCGGTACAGTCGCGCACCTACTCGGCGGCGTGTTCGGTGTGACCGTCGTCTCGTATCTGGTGTACGAAGCCCGCGCCGGATATCTCGCCAGCCGGCAGTGACTAGAGGTCGATTTGGTTCCTGAGACCGCCCCATTCGCCGGTTCGCTCGGCCTTCTGGACGTTCTCGGCGACGATATCAGCAAGCCGTTCGTAGTAGCTCGGCGTGTGGCCGGCGTTATGTGGCGTGATGAGGACGTTCTCGAAGTCCCACAGCGGATGGCCGCTGGGCAGCGGTTCGGGGTCGGTCACGTCCAGTGCCGCGCCGCCGATGTGGTTGCGCTGAAGCGCACTGACCAGCGCGTCGGTATCGACAACTGGGCCGCGGGCCACGTTGGTGAGCACGGCGTCAGGATGCATCGTCCGGAACACCGCCGCGTCAATAAGGTGGCGCGTCGCGTCGGTGAGCGGGCAGGCGAGCCCAACGTACTCCGTGTCGGTGACCGCTTCGTGGATCTCGTCGAAGCCGTACACCTCGTCCGTCGGGCCACCCTTCTCCGGCGAGTAGCGGACGCCAACGGTCTCCACGTCGAATCCCTGCACGCGGTCGACGATTGCTTCGCCGATTTCTCCCAGCCCGACGACGCAGACGCGGCTCCCGGCGAAGTCGTCGGTGTGGAACGACTGCCAGATGTGGTCGCGCTGGTGGCGACGGGCAGTGAAGAAACCCCGGGCAAAGGCGAGCCACGAGCCGACGACGTTCTCGGCGACGTTCGGCCCGTGGACGCCGGAGGCCGTCGTGAGCGCGATGTCACGGTCTGCCAGGTCCGAGAGCGGGAGGTGGTCGTATCCAGCGTATGTCCCTGCAAACAGCTTCAGCGAGTCGGCAGTATCGACCAGTTCCGGCGAGACATCGTTGCCGGTCAGAACTGTCGCATCCGCAATCAAGTCCCGCTCGGCTTCGGGCGTCTCTGCGACGGCGACATCCCACTCCGGCAGTCGTTCCCGGAGCGCTGTCACGTACTGGTCGACCGGCATTCCGTGAACGCCGTAGCGCGTCACGACGATGTCGGCCATTGAACCTCTCCTGTGGCGTGCGGAGCCATACCGTCTGCTCCACGCGGGGGCCTCAAAACGGTGCCGGCAGTCTGGTGACCGCGCGCCGGAGATATTGTTAGAATTTTAGTATTTAGAGAACGGGGGAATTACCAGTCTAGATTAGTAAAATTTGTACTAATAGTATACCGATATCTTAGCATATTTGTAGGATGACCAACGTAGAACTTCGAAGGAATGGGGAGACCGACGAGCGTTGCGGTAATTGATGACGATACGGACTATAGACAGCTCTACAAACTTTGGCTTCCGGAAGAATACGAGGTTATAGAGGCCGGTGACGGCCGTACAGGGTTACAGCGGATTGACGACTCAATCGATGCGGTACTGCTGGACCGACAGATGCCGAAACTGAGCGGCGAAACGGTCGCCGAAAAGCTCCGACAGCGGTCAGTTACCCCTGCGGTCGTGATGATAAGCAGCGTCAAGCCTGACGTGGATATTCTGGACATTCCCGTCGATTCGTATCTCAGAAAGCCCGCCGACCGGGATACCCTGTTGTCGGTACTCTCGGCAGTTCAGCGCCGGTGCGAATACGAGACGGAACGTCGGGAACTCCTGGGACTTGCCGACCGACGAGACACAGTCGCTGACGCAGTACGGGCAACGGCACTCGCGGAGAGCGACGCGTACAAGCGGGCCGTCGAACGGCTGGAACAACACGACGTATCACTCGCCGACGCAGTGTCCGAGTCGTAGGGCACAGTGCGTTCCAGTTCAGTCAGGTGAGCGCGTCAGACCCCAGTTTCGATGCAAGACAATAGGTTTTAGCGGGCGCGGGACACCGTAGCGGGTATGGAACACGTAGACGTCGCCATTGTGGGTGGTGGCCCGGCCGGGTCGTCGGCGGCCGAGGCTGCAGCCAACCACGGGGCCGACGCCGTCCTCCTCGAAAAGGGGGTCCCCAGAGCCGACCGCGAGGGGACGGGGCCGGACTCGACGGACGCCGCCGGGTTGCTCGATTACTGGTTCGACATCATGGATATCCCGCGGTCGGAGTTCCCCGAAGACGTGGTGTTGAGCGAACTCGACGGGGCGAAGTTCTACGGCCCCTCGACGGAGATGACGCTTACCGAGACCGGTATCAGTTCCAGCGCTGACGGCTTCGGCATTACCTTCCATCGAGCGCGGTTCGACGACTGGCTTCGTGAGCGGGCGACGGACGCGGGCGCAGACTACCGCGTCGGCGTCAGCGTCACCAGCGTCGAGACAGACCTCCGGAATTCGCCGCGACACACCGTCCGGCTGGCCAACGGCGAAGACATCGCCGCCGAGTACGTGATTCTCGCCGACGGCCCACAGCGGACTATCACCGGCGGCACGCTCGACCAGTTCCTCCCGGCCGGACAGACGATGGCCGATATCATGCCGTCGAACAAGGTCAACCACATCGCCTATCAAGAGCACCGCCGGATGCCAGAGGAGCTGTTCACACCGGAGTTCATCGAGTTCTGGTGGGGCATTATGCCCGGTCACACGGCGTACCCGTGGATTTTCCCGAACGACAATTCCGTCGCCCGCATCGGTCTGACGATGCCCATCGGGCTGGATATTGACGCCTACGACAGTGCCGAGTGGGACCTCCTCAACGCGAGCGACGACAGCATCCCGCAGGGCCGGCAGTACATCGAGCGACTGCTCGAACGGGAGTTTCAGGCGTACGACCTCGACGACTTCCCGCTCGTCGAAGAGCGCGGGAAATCGAAGGGGACCGAAACGTACCCCATCTCCTCGACCCGGCCGATAGAATCCCCAGTGGGTGCTGGCATCGCTGTGGCCGGTGGGGCAATGGGGACCACCTCGGCGTTCCACGAGGGCGGCGACCACGTCGCCGTTCGCACCGGAAAAATCGCCGGCCGCCTCGCCGCGAACGACCGCCTCGAACGGTACAACGACGCCTGGCACGACGCCATCGGCGACGAAATCCTCCGGAACGTCACCTTCGCGGACATGGTTCGGGACTGGCGACCCGGCGACTGGGACCGAGCCTTTAGGACCGCCAACGACCTGATGGACGCCCGCGGAATCAAGGCCGATGCGGCGCTCCGTGGCGGCTACAACGGCATCAAGATGGTTCTGGCTTACAAATGGGGGAAGTTCTCCTCCCGCAACGGCAAGTACGTCCAACTGCGCGAGGACGACTACGCCGTCTGAACGTCACCCTTAGGTGTGCGACCGGCTAACTACGGCTGCGTGCCTTTAATCCCCGGCTGAGACCCGTCACCGGGACAATGACGACCCGGAGAACCCGGGCACGCGACATGACCGCGGTTCACACCGCATCTGGTCGTTATTCAACGACCCGCCAGACGGTTGCACCGTCTGGGCGTTCGGTGATTACGCCGTAATCACCCGCGCTCGCGGCTGACGCCGCTCGCGCAATCGGTCGCCGTATCCGGCGACCCGCCCGGCACGAGGGTTTGCCGGCTGACGTGGCACACCGCCGAGGATGATGCCGGACGTTAGTGTTCCGGGCGTACATTTCGAGTGTGTTAGTGGGTACGTCTGAAATAGTACTGACACTGTCCACATTGGCTCTAGTGTGTCACTGAGGCAGGTATTTTCGTAGTTGCACCCTGTTAGTCGGATATTCAGGAATAATTGATGCCGGTGCTCCCGGGACTATGGCCATCGAGTAGACCCATGTCTGTCATTTTTACAGCCTCAGTAATATCGTTAGGCGACCACTATCGTTCGAGGGGTAATGATTCACTCAGGGTTGCGTCGTATTTTCTCACGGTCGATCCCAGTACGACAAAAGTATTTGCAGTAACATTTAAATATTGTTTGGTTGACATCATATTTGTAGATTAGATAATGTTCAGGAACGATAAACATAGTCTGGTTTCCAAGCGGCGTAGCTTCTTGAAAATGGTCGGCACAGCTGGCCTGGCAGGCCTCGCTGGCTGTGGTGGGGATAGCGGTAGTGGCGATGGCGGCGGTGGTGGCGACAGTGGCGGCGAGAGCGGTGGTAGTGATGGGAGTGATGGCAGTGGCGGCAGTACAAGCTGGACAATTGGGACGTCGGGACCGGAGACAGCGACTCACGCATCAGGGGTAGCGATGGCACAGCTGATCTCCGACAAGTCAAGCAACATCAGCATGAGCGCCCAGACCACCGGCGGGACCGCGGCAAACCCTCGGTTAATCGCTCAGGGAGACATCGATGTCGCCCAGAGTACTGACTGGGCAGTCGCACGCTCGAACAGTGGGGGAGACCCCTATGGGGAACCAGTCGGTAAGACGATGACCCAGGTGCTACCGTTCATGACTCTGGAGTATTACCTCGTCAGACGAACTGACGACGCACTGGCGGGCATCGAGACAGTATCTGACATTCCCCAGGACGGATCGGTATCGATGGCGTTCGGCCAGCGCGGCGGGACGAACTTCTTTGCCGGGCTTGACGGGTTCCGACTGTCCGGGATCGACAATGTCGAGGACAAGTACGACCTCCAGTCAATGAGCTGGGGAGATCAAGGGGCACAGTTCGCAGACGGCCGCCTCGATATGATGATGGTCTACGGGGTCAGCCGCGAGGTCCTGACCGGATGGGCGCAGGAAGCCAGCGCCCAGGCCGATGTTGCGGTCGTCAATTGGGAGTTCGACCAGTCAGATCTGGCCAACTCCGACCTGCCCTACACGTATATCGAGACGCCCGCCAGCCTCTGGGACGGGCAGGATATTCGAATGGACTCCATTCCGGCAGTCGGTGTCGGCTACGAGACGATCTTCCCGGCCGAGGTATCAGAGGAACTGGGCTACGAGTTCGTACGCACGGTCATGGAAGACATTGGCGCGGTCCGTGAAGCGAGTTCGGTGCTCTCGCGCGCCGGCCCGGACTTCGCGCAGGAATTCTTACTTCCCTCGCCGAACGCACCAGTCCATCCCGGCGCGGAGAAGTACTACAAGGAACAGGGTCTGTGGAAGGACGGACTAACCACACTTGAGGAATATGAGGGGTAACGCGGGCTACCCGTATCTCCTCCGGCTCCCCCATCGATGCCAGCCATGACGGGGGAAAACCCACCCGGGGGCTGGGTCGGTCCCGACCGGGTACGCATGGGCAAGTACGGGTTCCTGATAGCCTTGGGAATCGCCTCGACGGCCTATCACCTCTGGTTTACCCAGCTGTTTCCGTTCGAACAGGACCAGCACAAAATCGCCCACCTCGGCTTCATGCTTGTCGGAGCGGCTGTCCTCGCATTTGAACCCGAACCCAAGACACGTCGGGAGCGATTCGGAAACTACGCGACACTACTTGAGGCCGCTCTCTCGGCCGTCGTCGCCGGCTACCTCTTTATCGCCTTCAACCGCATCGTCTACGAGCAACTCGGGATATACACCGACCTCGACTTATTCATGGGGCTGTTGCTCATCCTGCTGTTGTTGGATGTTTGCCGGCGGGTTTACGGTCCAATGCTGTCGCTGGTCGGGGTAGTTGGCCTTGCGTATGCGCTGTATGGCCCGTACTTCCCGGGGATTTTGAACCACAACGGGGTTCAGGCCGAACGGCTCGTGCAGGGCCTGACGGTTGAGTTCGGTAGCGGCGTTTTCGGCGTCATTGTCGAGGTTTCGGGGACATTCATTATTATTTTCATGATCCTTGCGGGACTGCTGGAAGCGTACGGTGCGCTGGAGTATTTTGTCCAGGTTGGAACGCTGATCGGCAAGCAGGTCCGGTCCGGGTTAGCGCAGATGACAACGGTCGCAAGCATGGGCATGGGGTCGGTTAATGGCAGTGCGGCCGCCAATGCGGCGACGACGGGCGCGTTTACCATTCCGTTACTCAAGCGTCACGGGCTCGACAGAGATACCGCAGCGGCCTACGAGGCGGTGGCTTCCAGCGGCGGCCAGATTATGCCACCAATCATGGGTGCGGCGGCATTCATAATGGCCGAAATAACTGGGACGAGCTACCTGCGGATTATCGTTGTCGGATTTCTGCCGGCACTCCTCTTCTACGGGACGGTCGCAATCGGTGTCCACATGACGACGATCAAGGAAGGGCTCACAAGCGAGATTGATGAGGACGAACTGACCGACGTCGAAACGGTCGACAAGGATCGGAAAAACGCACTAAATGCGATCTTCGGTCGGACGACAACCGCTGTTTCGTTCGGGCAGATATCGGTTCGTAACCTGATCGTCGAGGGACTCGCGCTGTGGGTCCCGCTGGCCGTGCTCCTGTACGCACTGGTCATCCTTCTGTACGACCCGTTGTACGCAGGCTTCCTCTCGATCATGTCCGCGTTCCCGGCTGCGTTCGTTCAGGGGATCTTTTTCCGCGATGGCTACGGGATCCGCGATTTTCTCGTGGACACTCTGGATGGCCTGGGCCGCGGGATGGAGAACGCAGCCCCGATCGCGGTGTCGCTGGGCGTGATGAACATCTTTGTCGGTGTGTTGAACCTCACCGGGTTCACGCAGGTGTTCGCTTCCAGCCTCGTTGAACTCTCGGGTGGCGTGCTCGCGCTGTTGCTCATGTTCGCGATGGTCGCCGCGCTTCTCTTTGGTCTCGGGATGCCGACCGTCGCGGCCTACATCACGGCCGTGCTGCTGATCGCACCAGCACTGACCGAGGCTGGCATCGACCTGCTCGCTGCCCATTTCTTTGTGTTCTACTTCGCAATTCTCTCGGCGCTGACGCCGCCGGTTGCCATCGCCTGCCTCGTCACGGCACGGGTCGCAGGCGGGAACTTCTGGCGGACCGCCGGAAAGTCGCTCGTGCTCGGGGCGCCGCTGTTTGTTCTCCCGTACATCTTCGTCGTCAACGATAGTCTGTTGTTCTGGTCGGTTCCGGCGACACCGATTACGTTCGTCGTCGTGGGCACCGGTCTCGTCGCCACCGTGACCGCCATTGTCAACTATTTCTCAGGCCAACTCAGGCTGCCGAGCCGCGCCGGGTTACTGGTAGCTGCGGGAGCAGCGGTGTTCGCTCCACTGGCGCCGATGACCGTTGCCGTGCAAACTCTCGCAACACTCACCATCGTCGCATTGCTGTACATAGAGGTGAAATACGACTCCGGATCCGAAACCGGACAGCCCGAACAAGCCGCAGTCGATGACTGACCTACCCGCTATCAATCAGGCCGTACGTCAGCGCGAGCCGTCGCCCGACAAGGAGACGTTTCAGATGTTCACATTTTTAACGGCCACTGTATCTGTCCATCGCGTCGGCTCAGTTCGTACTTGAACCAGCGGGTGAGCAGTTCGACAAAGGCCTGTTCGTCCTGTCTGAACTGGCCCGACCGGGGGTCACGAGCAACGAAACAGACCGTCCCGAACAGTTCACCGTCAACTTCGATCTTCGCACCGAGGTAACAGCCGATACCGTACCGCTGGTATGCGGGGTCGTCATCCAGACCCTGCTGCTCGGCGCTGTAGATAGAGAGCAGACCGTCGGAGTCGACGGTTCGTCGGCAGTAGGTCTCGGAAAGCGACGTGATATCGCCGGGGGTAGTGAGAGACGGGTCGCCGCTAATGGCGATTATTTCATGCGTTCCCGCCTCAGGGTCGATTGCAACGAGATGGGCCTGGTCGACATCAAGATACTCGACACCGAGTTCCAACACGTCCACTAACCGCTGTTCGAACCGGCGATCCGAATCGTTCGTGATCTCGTAGAGTTTCTCCCGGTAGCGTTCGGCCATTGCCTGCTGTCGCTCCCGTTCGATCTGCCCCGTGATGTCCTTGATCACTTTCGCAAAGCCGCGGGCGTCGCTGTTTTCTTGGAGCGCCGTGACGGTCACATCGGCCCAGAACGTGCTCCCGTCCTTCCGAACCCGGAGCCCGCGGTCGATGGCCTTACCGCACTCCTCGGCTTCTTGCAGCAGTTGCTCGGGGATGCCGTCGGCTACCTGTTTCTCGGTGTGGAACGTCGAGACATGCTCGCCGAGGATATCAGATTCCTCGTACTGGGTGAGCTGTTTTGCACCCACGTTCCACGACTGGATGAGACCGTCGGGGTCAAGCAGGAATATCGCGTAATTCTCGACCGCATCGACGAGCAGCCGGAACCGTTCGCGCTCGTGTCGCAGTTGTTTGTCAAGTTCTTCGCGGTCAGTCCGGTCACGGACCACGCAGACAGCACCGTCATCTTCGATGCTCGCGACGGTGTGTTCGCCGATGAACTGTGTCCCGTCGGCGCGTTCGAGCAGTGTCTCACCCGTCCACGTCCCGGTCTCGTCGACAGCCGGGAGGATTTCACCATTGACCGTTTCGAGGCCCTCTGCCGAGTGGATTTTCTGCCAGTGGTCGCCCAGAAGCTCCTCGCGCTCGTAGCCGAACGTGGCCGCGTAGGCGTCGTTCAGATACGTGAATCGGCCCTCGTGGTCCAGCGTGCTGATGCCATCCCAAGCCGCGTTCATTGCGCGGTGCCCACGCGTGACCTGCAGTTCGTCTCTGCGGGCTTCGACGGCGTTTTGGACCCGGTTCGCTAGCACCGTGTACTGAGACGTTCCCGGTTCCTTCTGAATATAGTCCGTAACACCTGCGGAGATTGCTTCGGCTGCGATCTCTTCACTGCCTTTCCCAGTATAGAGAATGAACGGAAGCTTCGGTGCGTCCTCGCGAATCCGTTCGAGGAACGCCAGCCCATTCATGCCAGGCATATCGTAGTCGCTGATGATACAGTCATACGTGTCCTGCGGACGGTCCGCGATAACCTCGTCGGCCCGCATCGCGGTGTCGACGGTGAGTGAATCCATGGTCCGCTCGAGATATGCCGCAGTTAGATCGGCAAAGTCCGGTTCGTCATCGACATGTAAGACACGCACTGAACCAGCCATCTGTTTAAACATTGTGCGAAAACTGCAATAAGAGGGTTGTCATTTCAAAGTAATAGCATCAATGTATCGCCTGTCTCTGGGTAAAAATCGGGTGATAGATAGAATGCTAATTCTGTCTTAGAGAGTATAAAAGTCACAAAAACCGGATTTAAGAAATACTTGTCGAACACGAATGTCACCTTCCCTTGCGTGTAAAGGTCAGTAAACTAACCACATGATTTACAAACGTCAGACAGCACGGCCCTGCTGTGACAGGGTCGGTCAGAACCCGCTGCTACTGAGGACGTTCGCGGCGGACGAGAGTTCACCACTGAACTTCACGGTGACATACAGACCAGTAAACAGCGTGGCGTTGTATGCACCGTGGATGAGTGACGGGACGATGATGTTGTCCGTGTACTCATAGGTTGTGCCGAGGATGAGTGATGGAATGAGGAGGGCACTCACCGCGACCAGCTTCCCCGTGACCGACCCACCGCTGAGGGCGGGGTAGTGAATGCCAGCGAAAATGACGCTTGCAATGGCGACGCCCGAAATCGGGCCGAAGTAGTCCCGGATGCGGCCCTGAACGACGCCGCGGAACAGCAGTTCCTCGCCCGGGCCGATGAGGAGGAAGGAGGCGGGAATCAACAGGAGGAGGACATCGGGGTTCTCCATCCCGGTCTCCGCTGCCTGATTGGTTGCCGGTTCTATCCCGAACATCGAGACGAGCGCCGTGATGACGACAGCCACCACTACGAGCCCGCCCATTGCGCTGGCGTAGCCCAGCACGACGATGCCGACCTCACGGAGGCTCGGCACAGAAATGCCGATACTGAATGCTCCGGTGTCTGGCGCATACGAGAATACCTCACGGAGCTTCGCTCTGATCACCGGCCTGAGTTTGATGTACGTGTATGCGATGACCGGGCAGCCGATTCCCTGGACCGTTATCAACCCAAGAACCAGTGTCTGTACTTCGGTTATCTGGACTCCTGCGCCGAGTGACAGGGAAAAAGCGATGGTAAGGAGCAGGACTGATCCGAACCCGAGTCCTATCACACCCAGCGAAAGCGCCGAGAAAAGCGTAAACCCGTACTGGAAGGCCTGCAGAATCGGACGGTCGCGGGTCGCCGTTGCCATACACTGTCTTGGTCGTGGCGATGTGTAAACAATTCGTTTGGTGTTGGTGTCGTGACTGCCGGCAAGGACGCCTCAGTCTGTCCGCTCCCCGGCCGTCACCGCAGTTTCGAGCCAGTTTGACTCCGGCGGGAGCGGACAGGAGAAGGTGTCGCTGTAGGCACAGAATGGCGAGTACGCGAGATTGAAATCCAGCGTAATCTCGTCGCCGTCACTCAGGTCGCGGTCGGGTTCCAGTTCCATGTATCGGCCGCCGTCGTAGCTCTGTTGCCCGGTCGTCTTGTCCCGGAACGGAACAAAGAGCGTCCGTGACTCGTCGGCGGCCTGCCGGAACGCATGGAGGTCGCGGGACTCGCCGTCGAGGTCGAACGAGAGCGTTGCGACGTGGAGATAGCGCACTGTTCGGTCGTCACTCGTCTCCAGATCGACTGATTCTGGTGTCTCGTGGACGGTAACCGTTGCTTCGACCCGATAGTCGGGGTCCGGGTCGAAGTAGCTGAGTCCGTCGAAATCATCGCGTTCCTCCGGTGGAATCGGTGATTGGCGGTGTTCGGAAAAAAAGCGGTCTTTCTCGTCCCGGTTGGCTTGCAACTGTGTCTCCCAGTCCTCGGTGTCTTCGTCCATACAGAGACGGTGGTGGCCACGCAGTTTCAGTCCGGCGACTCGGCGACAGACGAGCGATATCGTAGCGTGAGGGAGTGAATACCTTATTATACGCCTAGTCCAACTGGATAAATACACAGGGGTGTGTATGGAAGCGACGTTCTACGGTATTCTGGGGGTGGACCCAGATGCCACCGAAGAGACGATAGTCCGCGCCTACCGGGAGCAGACGAAAGCGCATCACCCGGACGTGAGTGACGACCCTGCCGCCGGAGAACGGTTCAAGCGACTCACGCAGGCGAAGAACGTGCTCACTGATGAGGCCGAGCGAGCGCGATACGACCGACTCGGTCACGACGCATACGTCAACAGGCACGTCGACAGCGGCGCGGACGGAGGCACAGCTACGGGTGGTGTCAGTGACATCGCACAGCAGTACGTCGACCAGCGGGTCGACGCAGAAACGACGGACGAGGCAGCGGCGAAAGCGACACAGCGGCCCACCCAGACTCGGGGCGGGAGCACGGGCTACGGGACTGCCACGGAGTACTACCGGCCCGGTAAGCGAGTTCGGCCCACACAGCCGTCGGGAGTCGAGACGCTGCTCGATTCACTGCGACGTATCGGTCCGTGGCTGTTCGTCCATCTGGCCCTGCTGGTCTGTACGATCATTGCCGCCGTGCTGCTCGCAGTCGGTGGCCTCACCGGGAACCTCTCACCGGTCGTCGCCGGTGTCATGGCTGTCTCGATGGTAACGATTTCGCTGGTCGTCTCCGCGACCCACGTCCTCACACACGTGTCGGGCTGACTGACGAGGGCGGTTTCGAGCGATAGCAGTTTCGAACAGCCAGCGAACACATGACTGCCAGAACGGCTACATCCTCACGCCAGCGGCCGGAACCAGACAGCGGTCACGAGGACGGCCAACAGGAGATACGACCCGCGAATCAGCAGCATCGTCGCAGTTTCGGGGTCGCCTCGCTGAGCGATAGCCGCGACCGCCCCGAAGACGAGCGCGGCCGCCGCAGCACTCGGCGGGATACCGGGCAATGCCACGGACAGCCCCACGATTCCAAGGAGGGCCACTCCGAACAGGCCGAGCGCAAGCTGTCGGGCACGCTGGTGACCCAGTACGACAGCGACGGTCCGTTTCTGTATCGACCGGTCGTAGTCGTAGTCTTGCTCATCGTCGATGATCTTGATGCCGGTCAGCAACAGGAGGAACACGGCCGCGAGACCGACGGCACGCGGCGTCAGCGTCGTCACCTGCGCGTAGTAGCCGCCCAGTAGCGCCAGCGCGATACCCGCCGGATAGCCCATCGTCGCGCCGACGGGGTTCATATCCAGTTGCGGCGCGTGGGTGTAGCCGATAATCCAAGTCGGAAGCGTCAGCAGTGCCGCACCGGGACCGACCAGCAGCCAGATGGCCGCCGTACAGAGCGCGAAGCCGACACCAGCACCGACCAGCGCCATGCGACAGCCAGCACCAGTGAGGGGATGGTCGTCGTCCTCGCCGCGGACGTGGAAATCGACGTAGCCGTCCTTGACGTGGGCCGTGTAGACGGCGAAGAACATCGCGCCCGCATGGAGCACAGCCACCGGTGGCCAGAACCCACCGGAGAGCAACCCACCGAACAGCGACGTCGCGAGCGGTGGCAACATGAACACCGGATGTACCTGCGAGGCCAGGGCACTCACGGTCGCAAACGGACCGGTCTCGTGTCGGGCGACTGCCATAGGGCAACAAGACACGGCTGTGTAAAAAAGCCACAGCCGTGTTGGTTCGGCACTACCGCCAGTTCGACCGGTCCAGCACGAACCCAGAGATGTGCGAGGCTAATTCTCTGGCAGCCTGTTCGGTACCCGCGTGGAGTTCGCCGGACACCGGGCCGGCCTCGCCGCCGACGCCCTCCGTCTCCGAGATCGGGTCCGTCGTCGTCGGGTACGGTCGGCGGGACCGCACACGGTCCCGAAGCGCCTGAACGGTGGCGTCAGAGAGCTCATAGGACAGGTGCTGGAGGTCGTACCGGACGATGAATCCCCGCGTCGCCTCTCTGACGGCGAGGACCGGGTGTCCACGGTCCCGACAGCGTTCCCAGATCTCGCGCTGGTGTTCCCGCGTCGCGTACACCGGCACGTTCGACGGTGCGAGGTGTTCCATTGCCTCTTTGTACGGGCTGGAAGTGTATTATCTTTCGGCAGTGCCCCGCACAGAAATGCCATGCAGGAAACGTTTAGGGGGAGGGCCGTGTCCACAGGATTGCTATGGCAGATATTGAAGTCGAGAGCACCTGCGAGGAAGGATACACAGTAGAGAGTATTATCAACGGCGAGTGGGAGCTTATCGTCGATGCGCTGAGCGAGAACGGCCCGTCGCCGAACGAGATTCTGGCCGCCGACTACGCCTCCTGTTATATCCCGGCACTGCGCGTCGCCGCCGACAAGTACGGCCACGAGGACATCGGCAGCGTCGATGTCGAGGTCGCTGCGGGTCTCGATGAGGACGACGACCTGGAATACATTGACTTCCACGTCGAGGTCGAGGCGTCACTCGCCGACGAAGAGCAGGATATCGTGGAACTCGCCGAGGACATCTGTCACGTCCACTCGGCGCTGCAGGATGAGCTACACGCCGAAATCACCATCGAGTCCGGCGTCTGAGGGACAGGAACAAGAGTGGCGTTTATTCTTCGCTGGTCGCAGTCCCGTAGTCGTCACTCCGGGAACAGCAGGATGACTGAGGAAGTGTTGTGATAGCCAGTGTAATCCTCGTCGGCCGAGCAGACTTCACCGTAGGTTTCGAAGCCGGCGAAGGGCGCGTCGATAGCGCTGTGAATCGTGTCGACGGCGTCATCGAAATCCTCGCCGAGAATCATCGCACGGCAGGCACAGTCGTAGACGAACCCACCCGCGACGCTTCCGCCGCGGAGTTCATTGACAGCGTTGTTGGCGGCGTTCCGGACCGCATACACCTGGTCGGATTTATTGCTATGTGTCACCACCACTTCCGTTCCTTCGGAGACAGTGACAGCGAAGTCCAGCGGCCCCTCGGTGTCGGTTGTATGGCCCGGCCATCGGATGTTGTATCCCGTCGTCGAGATGAGTTTACTCTCGATGAAGGTCTTGATTCGGGAAGCGAGTCCGTCCGCGTCAGATTCTGGCTCCGACTCGATACCGAGCTCGTAGCGACCGAGCAACATGACAAGGTCTTCCGACCCCGCCTCCAGCTCGTCGACATCGATATCGTATGTCTCCATCGCGTCCTCCCGAATCGCGTCCCGCCAGGCTTCGAAGGCAGGTCTGCCGTCGAGTTCGTACACAGTGCTTCCCTCTGCACGGGTTACCGTCATCGCCTCGGAGATCGGTTCGTGGCCGTGATTGACGGTCACCGGTAGCGCGTCCTCTGCGGCGATGAGCGTGAGGACGACGGCGTCCGTCTCGACGCGGTCGTTCCGGAAGACGTGGGTCTGCTGTAACTGGAGGTCGTCACCCGCAGACCCGCCGACGACCGGCGTCTCCTCGTCGTCGAGGTACTGCTCGGTGAGTCGCGTGACCTTGTTTCCGATTCCGGCCATGCCGTCGTGGAGGTTGATGATCGTCCGATGCGGATACCCATCGACAGCAGGGTCGCCGCTCGCGGGGAGGTCATGAACGGCTTCGAACAGACAGCGTTCGGGATCAGCACTGAGTTCAGTCGAAATGCTGGAGAAGAACCGCATCGAGTCCGACGAAACGACGCCGACTGTAACAGTTCCGTTCCCCGAGCCGGTTTCAGTGAACTCCCCGGAAGACGAACAGCCCACGATTTCGGTATCTGAACCGACAACACTTCGCGCACCCCACAGTACCGCATCGTAATCATATGCCGGGGAGCAGAAAATCTGACAGAAGTCCGGTTCGCTGGCCGAGATGTCGGCCATAGCTTCCCGTATGGCGTCCATCGCTGCTGCATCTCCAGAGTCCCCCGTCGCCTGCCCTGTCCCAAACTCAGTAGTCATTGAGATACAAGTATATCATGAGCTAACTTAACATATTGGAACCGTTTTGGAGACAATAATACGTAGCGGTCGCGGCAGTCAGCGCCGTAACAGTCGGCCCGGACACGGTACTTTTTACCGTATAACACCGCACGGAGCGGGAAACGCTCATACCGCCGGCCCGCAAACACCAGTTTATGAGCGATTCAAACTGGACCGACCGCATCGCCGGCGAACGGATGGCGGTCGACCAGCGGTTCAACGAACAGGTCAAAGCGTCGTCGTTCTCAAGCCAGCAGTGGGGGCTGGTGATGACTGCCGTTGAGTTCGAGATCGAGAACCCGGGTGACCCCGACGCCGCTCGAATCGTCGCCGATACGTCGAAGCTCTCTAGCGTCATGCCCGAGATGGAACGGGTCGCCAATCAAGGGCCGATGGGCGGTCCCGGCGGTGACCAGTCCGGAGGCTCAGGCGGCGGTCTCCTCTCAGGTGTCAAGGACGCGCTTGGACTAAGTGGGTCCGGTGGCGGGAACAAACAACAGGAGGAAGAGGCGGCACGGCTCGCACAGGCGTACGCTGAGCAACTGCAGGAGAAACTGGAGTCGAACGGGCGCTGGAAGTCCGTCTGTGAGCAGGCCCAGGGTTAGTCGCCGCTGTGAAACAGTGTTAGCTCCTCGGCCTCGTAGATGTTGATGAGTTCCGTCACGATTTCGTCGTACGACTCGTCCTCGACACGGAGGTCGTCAAGGCGCGCCACTGTTTCGGCGTCCAGTTCCACTGATGGCATAACCGAACCTTTCACTGGAACACACTTAATTCCCGCCCTCGCTCAAAAACAAACGCGAACAGTAGTAACAAATCAGAACCGAAAACGGTTAATGGTCGTTCTGGGTAGAAACATGACACATGCGACCACTGGGTGACTCACCGCTCGTACGGAACGACAAGACGCTGGTGCTAGCACACGACCACGGACTGGAGCACGGTCCCAAGCAGTTCAGCGGCGTCGAGGAGCGCCTCGACCCGCGTGAGGTGTTCGAGATGGCGACCCACGACGCCGTGACGGCGCTAGCTGTCGGGAAGGGCCTCGCCGAAACGTACTACCCGAGCTACGAGGACGACGTGAACCTGCTGGCGAAGCTCAACGGCGGTTCGGACCTCTGGATGGGCGACCCGTACTCGCCCCAGAACTGGTCGGTCGACTACGCGGCCGAACTCGGTGCTGACGCCATCGGCTACACCGTCTACCCGGGTGTCAACCGCGAGACCGATATGTTCGAAGACTTCCGCCCGGTGCAGGAGAACGCCCGCGACCACGACCTGCCGATTGCAATGTGGTCGTACCCGCGCGGACAGGCCATCAAGGAGCACCGCAGTCCGTCGACCATCGCCTATGCGGCCCGAATCGGGCTCGAACTCGGGGCTGACTTCACGAAGGTCAAGTACCCGCGTGACAAGGAAGCGATGGCCCACGCCGTCCGCTCGGCCGCAGACAACCGCGTCCTGCTCTCCGGTGGCTCGAAGACTTCGGACCGCGACTTCCTCGAACTCGTCGAGGACTGCATGGACGTCGGCGTCGCCGGCCTCGCGGTCGGTCGCAACGTCTGGCAGCGCGACGACCCCTACGACATTCTGGACAAACTCGAAGGCGTCATCTTCGAGGACGCGACAGCCGACGACGTCCTGTAGGCCATGGACGAGGAGACGCGCCGAGCCGTCGCCACAGCGGATGAGGCGTTGCCCACCAGCGACGCGCTCCCCGACGCTATCGATACCGGGCGGGTCGTCTTCGGTTTCGACGGCTACCTCGACCGCGTCCGAGAGGTCGTCGCTGACCGCATCGACCCCGAGAGCCACGAGCGCCTCGCTACACTGGAGAGTTTCGGCGACCGTATCGACCGCTCCGTTGCCGCCGACAGTTCGCTCTCCTTCGAGTGGCTCCAGCAGGGCAGCCGAACCGGCGGCCACACCAGCCACCTCGCGCGGGCCTTCGGCGGCTGGTCGTTCGACCCCGTGATGGTCGGGATGTACGGCGACCCGGTCCACGACGCATTCGAGACGGAGTTCGGCGAGTACGAACTCCATTCGCTGGGTGAACCCGGCGTCACCGACGCTGTCGAGTTCGACGATGGGAAGCTCATGCTCACGGAAATCGGCGACACGATGTCGCTTGACTGGGCCGAACTCGACACGGCCTTCGGCCACGACCGATTGGCCGAGAAACTCGACGGCGCGAGCCTGTTAGGAACTGGCTACTGGTCAGAGACGCCAGACCTGCCGACGGTCTTCGACGGCCTCCGTACCCTGTGGGATGGTATTGACGACCCGCCCGAGACCGTGCTGGTCGACCCCGGTGACGTACGAAAACTCGACGCCGACCGGCTGCGCGCCGGTCGGGAGGCCATCGGCCGGCTGGACGAAGTGACCGACGTGGTGGTCACGTCGAACCGTGCCGAAACGGGTGTCCTCGCGGACGCCTACGCCGGCGACGCCGAGCGGTCGTTCGCCGACGACGCCGAGGCAGTGTTCGAGGCGCTGGAACCGACCTGGTTCGTCGGCCACGGTGTCGAGCAGTCGGTCGTCGTCACCGCCGCGGGCACCGACAGCGTGGCCGTGCCTTCGGTCTCGGACCCGGAGCTGACGACCAGCTCCGGCGACCATTTCAACGCCGGACTGGGGCTGGCCCGCATCGCCGACCTCTCGCCTGCGGCCGCCGTCGTCGTCGGCAACGCCGTCGCCGGCTACTTCGTCCGGACCGCGGACCAGCCGTCGCTGGCCGACGTGCGCGCGTTCGTCGACGAGTATCTGGAGAAGTTCTGAGCGGTCCGCACCGTTTCTGATTTTTCGACTGCCGCCAAAACCAGTTTCCGCCTGCTACAGCCGTCGGACCGTCACGCCATCCCGGAGTGAGCCGATATCGTTCAGGTCCGGAACGGCCGTGCCGGCCCGCTGGACGACCTGCGATGAGACGGCCACGCCGGTTCGGAGCGCCGTCTCGTCGTCCGCGCCGGCTTCCCACGCGCTCAGGACGCCAGAGAGGAGCGCGTCGCCGGCCCCGACGGTGTCGACAACATCGATGTCGAGCGCCTCCGCGTACAGTCGGCCTGTGTCGCCGACAAGGACCGCGCCGTCCGCGCCGAGGGAGGCCAGCACCCGGTCGAAGCCCCGGTCCCGGAACGCGTCCGCCGCGTCCGCACACCCCTCGACGGTAGAGACGTCGGCCCCGGTCGCGTCACCGAGTTCGGCGCGGTTCGGCTTGCAAAGTCCATACTGCGCGTCGAGTTCTCGAAGGACATCGCCGCCGGTGTCGACGATGGTCTCCCAGTCGCCACCGGCCGCAATGCGGTCGATAGCATTGGGGGACAGCCCCGGCGGCAGGCTCCCACCGATGAGTACGCGGTCGGGGGACTGCGCTCGCACCTGTTCGAGCAGCGCGTCGACAACCGACTCGCCGACAGTCGGGCCGGCCTGATTTAGCTTGTACTCCTCCACGGCTGCGATAGCGGTGGTGTTGAGCCGCGTTGTCCCGTCCACGTCGATGAAGGCTGTCTCGACGCCGTCGTCTTGCAGCGTCTCTCTGATGAACGACCCCGTGAACCCACCTAGCAGTCCCGTCGCAACGCAGGGCCGGTCCATCGCGGTGAGGAACTGCGCGGCGTTGATGCCTTTCCCGCCGGCGTCGAACTGCGCTTTGTTGGCCCGCATGACACGCTCGGGAGCCATCTGCTCGTCGAACTGGATCGTCTGGTCGACCGCGGGATTGTAGGTGACGGTGACAATCATGTGCTGACCTCCTCGACAGCCACGTCGGCGTCCGCGAGTGCCGCAGCGAGCGCCCCGGGTGGGCTGGCATCGGTGACAAGCAGATCGACCTCATCCAGAGCGGCAAAGCTGACGAAACTCCGGTCGCCGAACTTCGACGCATCGGCGACCAGCACGACCCGGCGGGCACGCTCGACCATCAGTTCCTTGATCGCCGCCTCGTCCTCGTTCGGGGTCGACAGCCCGGCGGCGCTGTCGAGCGCGTTCGTCCCCAGAAACAGCAGGTCAAAGTTCATCCGTTCGACGGCGCGCTCGGCCGTCGGGCCGACGAGCGCGCGGGTTCGCGGTCGGAGGCTCCCACCGGTGAGTTTGGTGTCGACATCCCCCTCGGCCAGTTCAGTGGCGAGGTCCGGCATGTTCGTCGCCGCGACGTAGTCGGTGTCCGGGATCGCACGCGCAACCTCCATTGTGGTCGACCCGGCATCGAAACAGACCACCTGCCCTTCCCGGACTTCCTGAGCGGCCCGCTCCGCAATCGCCTGCTTCTCGGCGTAGTGGTCAACCTCACGCTGGCCGTAGGGGCGTTCAGTCCCAACGGAGGACGCCGGCACCGCGCCGCCGTGGGACCGCTCGATCCGGCCTTGTGATTCCAAGTCCCGGAGGTCACGGCGTATCGTCGCCTTCGAGAACTCCAGTTCCGCGGCCAGCTCCGACACTGAACAGCCGTCTCGCTCTGTCACCAACTGGACGATAGTGCGCTTTCGCTCGGCCGGGAGCATTCTTTCGGCTGTGATTGTTTCGCTTCGGTTTTACCTCTTTCTATTGGGCCGTGCTTGTTTCTGCCCAGATAGAACGCGAGAAAACTGCTTACAGTTCGTCGATAACCGCGGCGGTCACGTCCTCAGTGGATGCGTCGCCGCCCAGATCCGGCGTTCGAGGCCCCGAATCGAGCACGGACTCGACAGCCGTCCGAACTGCATCGCCCTGCTCGTCGTAGCCGAGGTGGTCGAGCAACATCGCTGCGGAGAGAATCATCGCTGAAGGGTTGGCGATGCCTTCGCCAGCGATGTCCGGGGCGGAGCCGTGGACCGGCTCGAACAGCGCGTTCTCCTCGCCGATGTTGGCCGACGGCAGCAGGCCGAGGCCGCCGACGAGGCCCGCGGCGAGGTCCGATAGCATATCGCCGGCGAGGTTCGGACAGATGACGACGCCGTAATCCTGTGGGTTCATGACCAGATGCATCGCAAGCGCGTCCATGAGCGCCGTATCGTAGGACGCGTCCCGGTCCTCGCCGACTGCCGAGGCCGCATCGAGGAACAGCCCGTCTGTAGTGCGCATGACGTTGGCTTTGTGGGCAATCGTCACATCGTCGTAGCTGTTCTGCTTCGCGTAGCTGAACCCGTATTCGGCGATTTTCTCAGAGGCGTCTTCGGTGATGACCCGCGTACAGGTAGTGACGCCTTCCGAAATCTCGCTCTCGATGCCCTTGTAGACACCCTCGGTGTTCTCCCGAATGAATACGATATCGGTGTCGGGCTGGACGGCATCGAGTCCCGGATACGAGCGGGCCGGGCGGACGTTTGCGAAGGAACCGACGACCTGCCGGAGCGGCAAGATGACATCGGCCGCTGTCTCGCCAGCCGCGCCGAACAGCGTCGCGTCGGCGTCGGCCGCCAGTTCGCGCGTCTCCTCCGGGAGCGCGTCGCCGGTTTCTTCCTTCACTGCGTCGCCGGCTTCACCCTCGACGAAGTCGAAGTCGACGCCGTCGATGGCCTCCAGCACTTCGACCGCGGCGGGTGTGACCTCCTGTCCGATTCCATCGCCCGGAATAACGGCTATCTCGTGTGTCATAGCGGGAGGCACGTAGCCGGCTGGTGAAAGTCGTTCGGTTCCGGCGTATCGGTTCCGAACGTCTCCTGTGAACTGGCGGCGCTCCACACGCGAGTGAACGGGGTGCGATATCGGCTCGGCAACACAGAAAACGGACACGCTCAGGGGGATGGCACGGGTGACCAGCGGACGACGTGAGCGTGTGGAGGGCCGAAGCAAATCGGGGGTGATCGCTGGCGACCCGTGCGCAACTGTTCGTAGCGATGGCGACTATGTAGGTTCTATCTCAATACTACAGAAACAGTTGATACTATGTATACTATCAATACAATTGCTACTACTGGTGTAATCCACGGACTGAGACAGACAAACGGCGTCGTCCAACATTCTAAATGTGCAATCGTCCCCCGGCTATCGGTACACCATCGCCTGAGCGACCTGCTCGCCGCGGTAGTAGCCGGGTGCGGTGGCAATCGTCGCTGTCTTCACCTCGCCCTCGGCGGTCATCACGCGGTACTCTCGTTCCGGAACCGAGACGCCCTCGCGCATCAGCCGCTGGAACCGCTTTCTGGCCGCGTCCCGCTCGTCAGGATGGAGAAAGTCGCTCGCCTTCTTCCCGGCTATCTCTGTGAAGGAGTCCGCATCGAGGAACGCTATGGCCGCCTCGTTGGCGTACAGGGCCTTCCAGTCACGGTCGAAAAGGAGAATCGGGATCGGCGCAGTGTCGACGAGGTTGTGGTACCTGTCCTCCGTGCGCTGGACCGCGGTTTCGGCCCGTGCGCTCCGGACCGCGTTCCTGATTCGGTTTGCCAATACGGTGTACTGCTCCGTTCCGGCCTCCTTCTGGAGGTAGTCAGTGACGCCGGCCGAAATCGCCCGACTCGCAATTTCCTCTGATCCCTTGCCGGTGAACAGGAGGAACGGGAGATCGGGGTAGTCGTGCCTGACCAGTTCCAAGAAGTCCAGTCCGTCCTTTTGGGGCATATCGTAGTCGCTGACGACGCAATCGACCTGGATGTCCTGAAGCATCACCAGTGCATCGTCGACGCTCGTCGCGGTCTCCACGGAAAAGGCGTCATCTTCCCGTTCGAGGAATTCTGAGACGATTTCGGCGAAGCCGGGGTCGTCGTCAACGTGGAGTACCCTGATGTCATCTATCGAGAAGTGGTTCATGTGGGCGTCGCCCAACTGTGTTCAAATATAATGTGGAACTATGAAAGCATTAGGTTCTGTTTCTTGCGTGTTACAACCGTCTGAGTGACATATATTCAGAGTTTGTGTCGGAACGCTTGGAGAACGTTTTCACCGGTCTCTGTCAGTGCAACCTGTTTCGTCCGTCCGACATCGTTGACTTCGATGTAGCCGTCCTCGACCAGCGGGTCCACGATGTTCGCGTTCAACAGCGCGAACTTCGCCTTCTCGTTTGCCGGGTCGGCGTCGTCGATGAACGAAAGACCAGCGTCCTCGGCGAACTCGATGAGGTCCGACTTTTTTGCGGTGTAGGTGTCCGTATTTGTCCGCTTGAGATAGTCCAGCACCGCGACCTGGTCACGAGAAATAGCTTCGATGGGATACGACGGGAGGACCTCCGCGCGCTCCATCCCGCGGGTGAGTGGCTCCGCAGCGACCGATGGGACGTGTTCCTCGGGATGGACGTAGTATGCCGTCGCCGCCGTCGCCATACACGCGATGGCGCTTCCGATAGCCGCCACCTTCGGCCCGCTTGAGACGTTGACACGCACGATGTCCTCGGGATGGTCCGCAGTTAGTGTCGTGACCTCGGCCAGCACGTCGTAGAGGTCGTGTAAATCCGCTCGGTGTAGTTCGACGCTAACGCCGTTGGCGTCCAGTTCCTTGACGAGTGCCTGCTGGTACGGCGTCAACCGTGACAGCTCTGTGGTCGCTGTGAGGAGGTACACGTCGTCGGCGTTGTGCTGGTGAATCGGCTCGGCGATCCGGTCACGCTCGTGCCCCAGCGGCGCGATGTGTATCTCCCGAATCTGGTCCATGCAGGAAGAACGCGCCCCGCACAGCTATTGTTCTTGCCATCTCCAAGGGAGAAATCGACAGAGGCCGACGGTAGTAGCTGCCCTCCGCGATCTGGATATCGGCGCTTCAAAAGGAGCGCACTGCGCGCACGGCTCTGCCGTTCGCACAAACCGAGGTCACAAAGTGACCTCGCGTCAATCGTCTGCTTCGATATCCGACCGCGTCTGATCGAGGTACGGCAACTGCGAGGCTGTCTCCTCGATAGCGTTCTTGTTAGCCTTCATCAGCGCCGTCGTGTCCCAGTTGCCCTCGACAAGGGCTTCGCGCTGGGCGCGGTCAACGCTGACGTTGATCTCGTTGTCGCCGTAGGTGACAGTCTCCGCTCGCACGTCAACCTCAATCTCGCCGTCGGGGTTGTCATCAACCCACTGCTGGAGCGCGTTGATCGTCTCGTGGTCGGCGGTGACCGTCGGGATGCCGAGCGCCAGACAGTTTCCGGCGAAAATCTCGGCGAAGCCCTCGCCGATGATGGCGTCGATGCCCCAGCGCATCAGGGCCTGGGGCGCGTGTTCGCGGGAGGAGCCACAGCCGAAGTTGTTGTTGACCACCATCACGTTCGAGTCCTGGAACCGCTCCTCGTTGAACGGATGGTCCTTCTCGTTGTCCTCGTCGTCGAACCGCAGGTCGAAGAAGGCGAACTCGCCCAGCCCGTCGAAGGTGACGACCTTCATGAACCGCGCAGGGATTATCTGGTCCGTGTCGATGTCGTTCCCGTGGATCGGGATGCCAGACCCCTCGACATAGTCGACTTCAGGGATGTCCTCAGTCGCGTCGCTCATGCCAGGGTCACCTCCTTCAGGTCGCGCACGTCAGACACTTCGCCGGTGATGGCCGCAGCAGCCACCATCCGCGGGTTCATCAGGACGGTCCGGCCGTCCTTGCTGCCCTGCCGGCCGACGAAGTTCCGGTTCGAGGAGGAGGCACAGGCCTCGTCGCCTTCCAGCTGGTCCTCGTTCATGCCCAGACACATCGAACAGCCGGCGTTGCGCCACTCGAAGCCGGCTTCCTCGAAGATGTCTTTCAGGCCTTCTTCCTCGGCGGCGCGCTGGACGCGCTGGCTACCGGGGACGACGAACGCTCGCACGTCGTCGGCGACCTCACGGCCCTTGACGATGCGGGCCGCGCGGCGGAGATCAGGCAGCCGAGCGTTGGTACAGGAGCCAAGGAAGGCAACGTCGATGTCGTACCCTTCCATCGTCTCGCCGGGCTCGACGCGCATGTGCTTCTGGGCGCGGCGGGCGGTGTCGACCTTGTCGTCGGCCAGATCCTCGGGCTCCGGAATCGGGTCGTCGATACCGATGCCCTGGCCGGGTGTGGTTCCCCACGTGACGACAGGGTCCAGTTCGCCCGCGTCGATTTCGACGACGTCGTCGTACTCGGCGTCCTCGTCGGAGCGGATGGACTCCCAGTAGGGCTTGAGTTCCTCGAATTTCTCGGGGTGTTCCTGGAAGTAGTCCGTCTCTTCGAGCCACTCGTAGGTGGTCTCGTCGGGGTTGACATAGCCCGCGCGAGCGCCGCCCTCGATGGACATATTACAGATGGACATCCGACCTTCCATGTCGAGGTTCTCGATTGTCTCGCCGGCGTACTCGTACACGTAGCCGACGCCGCCCTCGGTCCCGAGCCGGCGGATAATTTCGAGGATGATGTCCTTTGCCTCGACGCCCTCGTCGAGTTCGCCGGTGACCTCAATTTTGCGGACCTTCTGTTTCTCCATCGCGATGGTCTGGGTGGCCAGTACGTCGCGGATCTGGCTCGTCCCGATACCGAACGCGAGCGCGCCGAACGCGCCGTGGGTCGAGGTGTGGCTGTCACCACAGACGATGGTCTTGCCGGGCTGGGTGATGCCCTGCTCCGGGCCGATGACATGGACGATACCCTGGTCGCCCGTCGTTGGGTCAGAGAACTGGATACCGGCGTCGCGGACGTTCTCCTCAAGTTCGGCCATCATCGTCTCGGCCGCGTCGTCGCTGTAGGGCCGGTCCTGATTGGCGGTCGGGACGATGTGGTCGACCGTCGCGTGGGTCAGGTCCGGGCGTGCGACCTCAAGACCACGCTCTTTGATCATGCCGAAAGCCTGCGGGCTGGTGACCTCGTGAATGAGGTGCAGCCCGACGAACAGCTGGTCTTGGCCGTTCGGCAGGGTCGTGACTTTGTGCTGGTCCCATACCTTGTCGTACAGCGTTCCCTGACTCATACTGTCTCGTCCCGTCCTTCAGTTCCGCGTTCGTACGCGCGGGTGACACCCTCGTCGGGTGCTTCGTGGTCGATGTCCTCCATCGTCTCGTCAGTCTCCTCCTCCTCCGCGTCGCGTTCGCCGCCGTCAGCGGCCACGACCGGGCCGCGGCGGAACACCGCGCCGAAGGTTCCGTTGGTTTCAGGGTGGGTGTGCTGGATGCTTCCCATCGTTGTGCGCGATTCGCTCTGTTCGCCGTCCGTTGGATCCGTGCGTTCGTTAGTCATCTGCTGGGGCTTCTGTCGTCTCTGCGTCGGCGTCCTCACCCCACGCGAACAGTTCGCGCAGGTTCTCGCCGACGGCTTCGATCTGGTGGTTCTGTTCGGCGTCGCGATACTGCTTGTAGGCGGGTCGGTTGGCCTGATTCTCGTTGATCCACTCGCGAGCGAACTCGCCGTTCTGGACCTCTTCGAGAATTTTCTCCATGCCCTCACGGTCGATGACCTCCTCACCGCGGGTCAAGCCGCCGTACTCGGCCGTGTCGGAGACGGAGTTCCACATGCCCATGTGGCCGCCCTCGTACATCAGATCGACAATGAGCTTGAGTTCGTTCAGGCACTCGAAGTAGGCCATCTCCGGCGCGTAGCCGGCGTCGACCAGCGTCTCGAAGCCGGCCTTGACCATCTCGGTGACGCCGCCACAGAGGACGGCCTGCTCGCCGAAGAGGTCCGTCTCGACCTCTTCCTGGAAGGAGGTCTCGATGACGCCAGCGCGGGTACAGCCGATGCCCTTCGCGTAGGCCAGCGACTCCTGCTTGGCGTTGCCGGTCGCGTCCTGATACACCGCGATGAGACCCGGCGTCCCCTCGCCGCGTTCGTAGGTCCGGCGGACGAGGTGGCCGGGCGATTTGGGCGCGACCATCGTCACGTCGACGTCTTCCGGCGGTTCAATCTGGCCGTAGTGGATATTGAAGCCGTGTGCGAACTGGAGCGTGTCGCCGGCGTCCAGTTCGTCCTCGATGGCCTCGTAGACGGCCGGCTGAATCGTGTCCGGGACGAGCATCACGACGCGGTCCGCCTCGCCGGCGGCCACGTCGGGCGTCTCGACACGGAGGCCCGCGTCCTCGGCGTCAGCCCACGACGAAGAGTCCTGTCGGAGGCCGACGATTACGTCGACGCCGGACTCGTGAAGGTTCAGCGCGTGGGCGTGGCCCTGCGACCCGTAACCCAGCACGGCTACGGTCTCATCGTTGATTGTCGATACGTCAGCGTCCTCGTCGTAATAGACTGTTGTGGTAAGTTCGTCAGACATCTTTCTCTAATGTTTTCGGGCCGCGTTCCAGTGCGGCGGCCCCGGTTCGCACAATTTCCTGCACATCGAACTGCTTGAACGCCTCGATGGCGGCGTCGATCTTCTGCTTGCTACCCGTAATCTCGACGGTGACCGAGTCGGTCGACGCGTCGACTGCCTGCCCGTTATACATATCGGCGACCGCATTGACATCGTCGGGCTTCTCGCCGCTGACTTTCACCAGCGCGAGTTCCCGGCGGACGGCCTCGCCTTCGAGTTCCCTGACCGAAATGACTGGCACGAGCTTCTGCAGTTGCTTTTTCGCCTGGTCGATCCCCGGTTCCGGCTCCTCAATGAGGATCGTCATCCGGGCTGTGTCGTCGTCGACTGTCGGCCCGACGGTCAGGCTTTCGATGTTGAACTGCCGTCGGCTGAACAGCGCTGACACTTCCGACAGCACGCCCGGCCGGTGTTTGACCAGCGCGGACAGCACCGCCTGTCGCGGTTCGTGTGTCACTTCGGCCTCGGGGTCGACGCGGATTCCCTGCGTGTTGCGTCGGCCCTTCGGGCGCATCCGTTCGTCCGGCGCGGGGCCTGGCATTCCTCCAGTCATTGTTAGATCATGTCCAGATGGTCTTCGTTGAGCGCGAACTGGCCGTTGTCACCGCCGCTTGGGACCATCGGGAAGACGTTCTCCCCGGGGTCGATGTGAGCGTCGATGACGCTCGGCCCGTCGTAGTCGCGTGCTTCCTGTATCGTCTCCTCGACATTGTCGTAGGATTCGAGCGTGAACCCGCGTGCGCCGAAGGCCTCGGCGAGCTTGTCGAACTGTGGGATCCACGGGTACTCGGAGGCCATCCGGCGGCCCTCGTAGAAGCCGTCCTGCCACTGGCGGACCATCCCGACCGCCTCGTTGTTCAGGACGACGTAGGTGATATCGAGTTGCTCACGCACCGCGACCGACAGGCCCTGCACGGTCATCAGGAACGAGCCGTCGCCGTCGAAGCAGACGACCTCCTGGTCCGGCGCGGCGAGTTTGGCACCGATGGCGGCTGGCACGCCGTACCCCATCGTCCCGAGACCGTGGGACGACACCCACGTCCGGGGCTCGGTGTACTCCCAGAACTGGGAGGCCCACATCTGGTGCTGGCCGACGCCGGTACAGACGATAGTGTCGTCCGGCGTCATCTCCGAGAACTGCTCGACGACGTACTGCGGCTTCAGCGGCTCGTCGTCGGGCGTGTCGTAGTCCATCGGGTACTCATCTTTCCAGGTCTGGCACTGGTCGCGCCACTCGTCGGCGTCCGGCGCACGCGGCATCGCGTCGAACAGCTGCCGGAGCACGTTCCGGGCGTCTCCGATGAGTGGGTAGTCAGCGTAGACGTTCTTGCTGATTTCGGCCGGGTCGATGTCGACGTGGATGACCTCCGCGTCGGGGGCAAAAGAGTCGACGCCGCCGGTCAGGCGGTCGTCGAAGCGCGTCCCGATGGCCAGCATGCAGTCGGTGTTGCTAATCGCCATGTTGGCGTAGCCGGTGCCGTGCATCCCGGCCCACTCAAGCGAGAGTTCGTGGTCCTCGGGGAAGGAGCCGATGCCGGGCATCGTCGTGATGACCGGAATCTCGTACTCCTTTGCGAACTCACGGAGCGCACTCGATGCGTCTGCCTTGATGACGCCGCCACCCGAGAGGATGACCGGGCGGTCGGCTTCGGCTAGAGCTTCTGCGGCCTCCTGGACGTTTTCGTCGTCGGCCTCCTCCGGCACCTCGTAGGTCTCCGGCGTCTCGGGGGAGCCGGGTTCAACCTCGGTTTCGCCCTGAGTCACGTCCTTCGGCAGGTCGACCAGCGTCGGTCCCTGCCGGCCGGCGTCAGCGAGCGCGAACGCTTCGCTGACATCGTCGCCGACAGTGTCTGAGTCGGCAGCGAAGTAGCTCTCCTTCGTGATCGGCTGGGTGATGCCCACCGTGTCCGTCTCCTGGAACGCATCGTTGCCGACGAATTCCGTCGGGACCTGGCCGGTCAGCGCGATGACCGGGTCCGAGTCCATGTTGGCGTCGGCGATGCCGGTCACGAGGTTCGTCGCCCCGGGGCCGGACGTGGCGAAACAGACGCCGGGGTCGCCGGTGACGACGCCGTACGCGTCCGCCGCGTGTGAGGCCCCCTGTTCGTGGGCCATCGTGACGTGGTTGATATCGGAGTCGTACAGCGCGTCGTAGACGGGCATGATTGCACCGCCCTGAACGCCGAAGACGTAATCGGTCTCGGCGTTTTCGAGCGCGCGAATAACCGACTGCGCGCCCGTTGTGACCGGCTCCTGTTCGGTTTCTGGTTCTGTTTCTTCCTCTTCCTTGGGGACGGATGCGCGCTCGCTCATCGTGTCATCCCTCCGTCTGTTCGTGTTCGGGGTCGATACCGCGGTGATGTGTGTGCTGCGTGCATGACTGATGACTCTGTGGTGGTATGACGAATCGATTCGGCCGGGGGTGAAAAGGTAAAGAGAGGGGCTATAGTGCCCCTACAATACGCACGCCGAGAATAGCGGTCGCGGTGCTGGTGGGGGTTCGAACCTGACGTCCAGCAGCCGCGGTCATCACATCCGAATGCAGTTCGTCCCGAATAATAAACGTTCTGTGATAGCTGTTGGCGGGCAACCGCTCGAAACCGGGTACTCACCGGTGGCTGCTCACTCGTAGTGACAGCCGGAAGCGAGGTCATTGGCCTACGCCCGGACCTCCTCGCTCTCCTCGGTCACGCCGATCTCCTCGGCGAACCGTTCAAGCACCGACATGGTGACCTGCTCTTCCGCGCCGTACTCCTTGACGCGGCGAGTCACTTCGCGGACCTCCGCCTCGCTCGGGTCGTATCCGGCGTCGACGAGCCGTTCCCGAACCGAGTGGGCTCCGGTGTGCTTGCCGAGCACGAGCTCGCGTGTGGCCCCGACCATCTCGGGAGTCATGACACCCGGCTCGAACGTGTCGGAGTTCTCGATGACACCGGCAGCGTGGATACCGCTCTCGTGGGAGAAGGCGTTACGCCCGACGACAGGCTTGTTCGCCGGCACCCCGATGTCGGATTTCTCCTCGACGATCCGCGACAGCTCTGTGATGCGGGTGGTGTCGATTCCGGTGTCGACATCGTAGAGCGACTCCAGCGCCATCACGACCTCTTCGTAGGCCGCGTTGCCGGCGCGTTCGCCGATCCCGTTGACCGACACCTGCGCCTGACTGGCTCCGGCCTCAAAGCCGGAGATGGCGTTGGCCGACGCCAGTCCGAAGTCGTCGTGCGTGTGCACGTCGATGTAGGCGTCGGTGCAGTCGTCGACGATCTCGATGAGGTCGTAGAACCGCCGCGGCGTGGCGACCCCACACGTGTCCGGAATGTTGATCCAGTCCGCCCCCGCCGCGGACGTGGCCTCGATGACTTCGACGAGGAAGTCCTCGTCAGTCCGAGTCGCGTCCATCGGCGAGAACATGCATTCGACGCCCGCATCTTTGATCATCTCGACACAGTCGACGGCAGTGTCGAGTGCCTCCTGACGGGTCGCGTGCATGGAATCCTGCAACTGTACGTCCGACGTCGAGACGAAGGTGTGGACCATGTCCACACCGGAATCCAGAGCCGCCTCGATGTCTTTCTCGACCACACGCGCCAGTCCGCAGGTCGTCACTTGCGTGGACTCAGCGATGTCGCGTACTGCCTCGAACTCCGCGTCGGAATTGACGGGGAACCCGGCCTCGATGACGTGGGTGCCCATCTCGTCGAGCAGCGCGGCTATCTCGCGTTTGTCCTCGTAGTTGAACGACGTGCGTGGTGACTGCTCACCATCGCGCAGCGTGGTGTCGAAAATCCGTGCGTCTGTTATCTCAGACGTGGAATCCAGTGTGCCCTGGAAGAACTCGATCCGCCGGAGATTCCGACGTGCCCTCGTTGTTGGACATAAGCACCCGTAACTGGATGCTTCCACTATTTATACCTGTCCATAAGGCGGTGATGCGTACACACGTCACACAGGTACGACCGCGGCTAGTGCGACTGCCGCGCGTCAGACAGGTGGGGAGGATTTTTGCTCTATCCGCCCATGTATGTGGCTATGAGTGATTTCGAGGGGCTGGACCTACAGGCCGTGGAGGACCAGATGGATGAGGACCGTGATGGGGCCGGTAGCAATCGCGTCGTGCTCGGCGTCCTTGACGGATCGGAATCGCCCGACCAGTGGATCGACACCATCGAGAACGGGTCGGTACTGGTCCTCAACGTCGAGGGCGACCTGAACGAGCTTGCAGCCGGGTTCGCCCGACCGGTCCGCGAGGCCGGCGGCGAACTGATGCACTTCCGCGGGTTCCTGATTGTGACGCCGCCGGGGGTCAGCATCGACTCTGAGCGGCTGGATTGAGCGACACAACAGGCTGCATCCACCGAGCGGTGCTGTCGTGGGCGATACATTTCTCTGTGATGTCTATCGAAACCACGGGCGTAGCGATTTCGGCCGACGACAGAACAGCTAGCACGACCGCTCACGGCGAGAGCAGTCGCTGCAACAGGCCGTGCCACACGCGAATACCGTGGTTCCACGCTTGCCAGTAGGTGTCAAAGAAACGAGGGGACCCACTGTCAGTGTGGCGCGGTCGGGTCGTGATCTGGGTGTGGCAATCCGGGCAGCGGTAGTGCGTACTACCACACCGTTCGACCACAGCCCAGTCACCGTCGTACCTGCTCTGGTGCCCACAGTCCGGACAGAACAGCGTCGCCTTCGCGGGGACATCGTGTTCAGTCCGGGAGTCAGTCAGGGACATCCTCGACTCGAACGTGGCTCTCGATACGAAAAGAACCTACCTATGAGGGGCCTATACGGCTACTAGTACAGGGGGAGGTCATTATATTCGCATCCAGCGAGTGCATCCCCGAATATCACTGGGCGGCCACGCCGACACCAGCGGCCGCCTACGCTGATACCAGCGTCAGGTAGTGGCCGTCCCGGTCCCTGATTTGGACGCCCTCGTCGACCGATGTGACCGCAAGCGCGTCGTCAGCGACTTCCCTTGCCGTCGATTTCGGGTCTTCGGCAACGACGCCGAAGTCCACGTGGACGCCGCCGCGGGCGTCGGCGATGCCGAGCCGTGGTGACCACAACTCTAGGTCGAGGTCGCCGGTCGACAGCCTGACCCGGCCTTCGTCGCGGCCGTCGTCGACCAGTTCGAACCCTAGCGTGGTGTAGAACTCCACCGCCGAAGACAACTCCTCGACTTCGAGGACGAGTTCGAACAGGCCGGTGACGCCAGCGCCGTCGACCGCCCGCTCACCGAGTTCCACACAGTTACCCTGCGGGTCATAGAAGTACAGTGACCGCGCGTCCCCGAAGGTGTGTTCGACCAAGTCGAAACGCTCGTCCAGCCGGTCGTACCAGTCATCGTACTCCCGCTCGGGAATCGTGAGCGCGTAGTGGGTGTGGAGCCCGCCGCGCGGCACCGCCCCCGGAGAGCGGAGTCTGAGTTCGGTGTCGCCGGCTGCGAGTACGGCCTCGTCTGGGCTCTCTGAAACGACATCAAGTTCCAGAAAGGCCTCGTAGAACGCCGTCGCACGGTCTGGGTACTTCACCTCTAGCGTGATCCAGGCGGGCGATGAGAGCATATCGGCGCTTCGACCGCCACTGACAAAGCCGCTGTGGACGCCGTTTCACAGGCGAAACAACGACAGCACGCGTGTTTCCCGTTCGCGACCATTTATTCGCGTCAGGCTCGTACAGAGGCGTATGCCAATGAAAGGTCAGAGCGAGGCGACGGAGTGGCTGGAGACGAACCGCTGGGAGCGCGGCGTGAGCTACATTCCGTACCCCGACGAGATGATGGTCCGGGCGAGTCACGTTCTCAAAACGGATGCCGGCGTGTTCGTCGCCGACCCGATAGACGTCGACGGTATCGACGACCTGTTCGCGGAGTTCGGCGAGGTGGCTGGCGTCGTCATTCTGTTAGACCGACACAAACGCGACAGCGCCGCCGTTGCGAATCGACACGACGTGCCGGTGTATATCCCCGACTGGATGTCAGGTGTCGAAGAAGATATCGACGCACCGGTTGAACGCATGCACCAACAACTGCCGGGCACGGACTACGGCGTCCACAAGATCATCAAGAACTCGTTCTGGCAAGAAGCCGCGCTGTATGGCGACGAAGACGACACGCTCGTCGTCCCAGAAGCGGTCGGGGCGGCGGACTACTTCCTCGCCGGCGACGAACGACTCGGTGTCCACCCGATGTTGCGCCTGTTCCCGCCGAAGAAGCTCACGCGGCTTGACCCCGAACGAGTGCTGGTCGGGCACGGAGACGGTGTGATGGAAGACGCCGCCGAGGCCATCGACTACGCGCTTCGCGGGTCCCGCGGCCGAACGCCGGGGCTGTACGCGAAGAACCTCAAGTCGCTCGTGCTCGGCTAAATCGGGTCAAACGACGCCGTTTTACCCGGGCCGTGCGAAAGTATGGCGTGGTCTACGTCACACGCGGACTCGTCGAGACGCTGTTACGGCTCGCCAGCGAGGCCGAACCTGACGACGTGACGATTTCGCTGGCCGTCACGCCTGCTGGAGAGCTTCCTGACACAGACTTGCCGGACGAGACGCCGGTGTTCACTGACTTTTATCTCCCCTCAGCCGGGGCCTCAGTGAAGGCAGTGTTCGGCGTCGACCTGGGGACGCCAGCCGGCCAGACGCAGGGCCGGTTCGTCTCCCATCCCGAGGGGTACATGGGTGTTAGCAAGACCGACGACCTGCATGAAGTGATTTTCGTCGGCATCCCGCCGTGGGATATCGACACCTTCGGAGCCTTTGACAGAGCCGGGCAAGCGCAGGATGTCACGATTCTCGACATCGAGCCGCCCGAGAAGTATCCGCAGTAGCGACCCAGCTACTCCAAGTAGCCCAGGTCTCGCAGCTGGTCAGTGATATCCTGAAACTGCGCTTCGGTCAGTTCCCCTTCCCGCTGGTGTTCAACGACGATACTCCGGAGCAGGAACCGGACGAGGTCGGACGTACTGGAGAAACTCGTCCCTTCGATGGTCTCTTCGACGCGCTCCGCGAGGTCCTTCGGAATCGATACTGTGGTGTAATCAGCCATATCGACACGGAGGTTTGCCTGCGGGATATGCGTTGTGTCCCAGTTTAGCGCGGGTCCGTGGCCTCAGTGTCGAACTGGCCCATCGTGGCGTGATTGGTCGGCGAGAACATCTTCGGCGCGCGGCGGGACCGAGACTGGTCGTCCGCGTTGTCAAAGGGCAGTGTGGTTGTCGGGTACGAGTCCTCGTTTCGGGGGGTCGTGATTCGTGTTGTCATCCTAGGGGTCGTGTCGGCCGGCGTCTGTGGTTTGTAGGCAGTGCAGTGTGGGTGTCGCGTGCAGGGCGTACATCTGATACAAGCATTGGGTACCACCACCTTTTGACCCATCCATAATAAATGTTCATGATGGTGGCGCAGAAATATTGTTGTGTGGTAACAAGCCGGTTGAAAAGGAGTATCATAGAGTAACGGCGGCCAGAATGAAACTGCAACTATAGCTTTCGGGCCGATTCAATTACCTCAGACCACAAACTGGATCTCGTACTCGGTCAAGTTTTCGTAGCCGTCGGCAGTGACGACGGCGATGTCCTCGATTCGGACCCCGCCGACAGCAGAGTCGTAGAGGCCGGGCTCGATAGTGACGATGTGCCCCGGTTCGAGTTCGCCGCCGTTCGGCGCCAGCCGTGGAAGCTCGTGGACGTCCAGCCCGACGCCGTGGCCTGTGCTGTGGATGAATCCCGTCTCCGTTCGGTCGTCGTCACGCAGCGTCGGTTCGCCGGCGTCCTCGTACACGTCACAGACCGCGTCGTGTACGTCCGCGCCGGTCGCACCGGGTTCCAGCGCGTCGAACGCGGCCTCCATCGCGCGTTCGGTCAGGTCGTACCACTCGCGCACCGTCTCGCTGGGCTCGCCTTTCACAAATGTCCGCGTCATGTCGGCGTGGTACTTCGTCGCCTTGTCCTTCGGGAAGATATCGATGATAACCGGCTCGTGGGCGACGAGCGGCCCGCTCCCAGAGTCGTGAGGGTCCGCAGCGTCCGCCCCGCAGGCGACGATAGTCTCGTCCAGCGAGCAGCCGTGCCGGAGCAGCGTCACCTCGATCTCCTCTTTCACCCGCTCGCTCGTCAGCGTCTCACCGTCAACTTCGAGCGTCTCGTCTTCGGCAATGTCCGACGCTTCGAGCAGCGATTCAGCAGCCTCCATTGCCGCCTCGTTGGCCCGCTGTGCCGTCCGGACGTAGTCGACTTCTGTCTCGGTCTTGGTTGCTCGGATCTCCGTGACGATGCCGTCGGTGTCTGCCGACACGTCGACACCACGTTCGCGCAGGCTGTCTGCGGTCCGGAGCGGGAACCGCGGCGGGACGGCCACGCTATCTACGTCATAGGCCGCGAGGAAATCTGCGAGAACGTGTGAAACGGCCTCGTCAGGGCCGTACTCCTCGACTTTGCTCTGGTGGTCGAAATCGACGTAGCGTTCGACGGTCTCGGCCCGCGACTCGCGCTTGGCTCGGCCGAACTCCAGACTCCGCGGGAAGAGCAGATGTGTGTCACCGTCGTACAGCGTGATGAACGGGTCCGGCGCGTCGAAGCCGGAGAGATAATACTGGTCTGACACCTCAGAATCCGCATCGAGGAGGTAACCGTCGACGCCGGCGTCATCGAGATATGCGTCCAGTGCTGTGAGGTCAGGTTCCATACGTGTCAGTCTGGCCCCCATCCCCATATACGTCTCCCACTGAGTCGCTCGGTGGCCCGATATATGACCACGAATACCATACCGATGTAGTTTGGCCGCTCATTTATTGACGCTCCAGCCCCTCAATACTAGTAATGAGTGACTTGTCCGGTGAAGACGTGACTGTCGTCGGTGGCGGCATCGGTGGGCTCTCCGCTGCGTGCTATCTGGCGGACGCAGATGCGAACGTTTCGCTACTGGAGAAAAACGAGCAACTCGGGGGTCGCGCCTCCCGGCTGGAGGTGGATGGGTTCCGGTTCGATATGGGTCCGTCGTGGTATCTGATGCCCGACGTGTTCGAGCGCTTCTTTGCGTACTTCGGCAAGGAGCCACGCGATTACTACGACCTCCAGCGGCTCGACCCGCACTACCGGGTCTTCTTCAAGGACGGCGACCAGATCGACGTGACCGGCGACAACGACCAGATGGCCCAGAAATTCGAGGAGTACGAACCCGGTGCGGGCGAGGCCTTCCGGGACTACCTCGCGACGAGCGAACGCCACTACGAGACGGCGATGAACAAGTTCGTCTATGAGGACCGCTCGGAGCTGCGCGACTGGGTCGACCTCGACGTGATGACTGCCGCGCCGGTCGGCCTCCAGCTCATCGGCACGATGCAGAGCCACGTCGAGGACTACTTCGAGCACCCGAAGCTCCAGCAGATCATGCAGTACACGCTGGTCTTCCTCGGTGGCTCTCCGCGGACGACGCCAGCGCTGTACAACATGATGAGCCACGTCGATTTCAACCTCGGCGTGTACTACCCCGACGGCGGCGTCGGCGCGGTCGTCGACGGCCTTGTCGAACTCGGCGAGGAACTCGGCGTCACCTACGAGACCGACGCCGAAGTCAACGAGATTTCCCGGCGGAAGGATGGATTCCTCGTGGAGACAGTCCACGGCGACACGACCCACCCCGACGAAGTGGTTGTCAACGCCGACTACGGCCACGCCGAACGGGAACTCCTGCCCGACCACGAGCGCCAGTACGACGACGACTACTGGGACGACAAGACGTACGCGCCGTCCGCCTTCCTCATGTACATGGGCGTCGAGGGCGACGTGGAGCCCCTGAAGCACCACACGCTCGTCCTGCCGACGGACTGGGACCCCCACTTCGACGACATCTTCGACGAGCCCGCGTGGCCCGATGACCCGGCGTACTACCTCTGTGTGCCCTCGAAAACCGACGACACCGTCGCCCCCGACGGCCACTCGAACCTGTTCGTCTTAGTCCCCATCGCGCCGGGGCTGCACGACGGCGACGAGATCCGCGAGGAGTACCGCGAGAAGGTGCTTGCCGACATCGCTGACAACACCGGCGTCGACCTGCGCGACCGCATCGTCTACGAGAAGCAGTTCGCCGTCTCCGACTTCGGCGAGCGGTACAACGCCACGGAGGGCACAGCTCTCGGGCTGGCACACACACTCCGCCAGACCGCCCTGCTGCGACCCAACAACCGCTCGTCGGCCGTCGACGGCCTCTACTTCACGGGGTCGTTCACGACGCCCGGCATCGGCGTGCCGATGTGTCTCATCAGCGGCGAACACACCGCGGAGGCGCTCATCGAGGATATCGCCTGAGTAATGCCCGAACTCCCGACCGACCGCATTACCGCCGTCATTCCGCCGGAGGAGACGCTTGTGGGCTACCTGTTGCGGCTCTCCCGGCCGCGGTTCTGGCTGTACCTCGGCGGCCCGGTCATCGTCGGCGTCAGCTACGCGGCCGACGGCCCGGGAGAGTTGTTCTCGCCGCTGGCTATCGCGCTGTTTCTGTACTTCACCATCCCTGGGAACGTGTTCCTCTACGGCGTCAACGACATTTTCGACGCCGACATCGACGAGCACAATCCCAAGAAAGACGAGGGCCGGGAGGTCAGCTACCGGGGGGACAGCGCTATCACAGCCATCGTCGTCGCCAGCGGCGCGCTCGCGTTACTGTTCGTTCTCGGGCTGCCGACGCTCGGGGTCGTGGCCCTGCTCGCCTGGATTGGGCTCTCTGTCGAGTACTCGGCCCCGCCGCTCCGGTTCAAGACGACGCCGTTCCTTGATTCCATCTCGAACGGCCTGTACATCCTGCCCGGTGTCATCGGCTACGCCGCTATCGAAGGGGTGGCCCCGCCAGCGACAGCGGTCGCCGGCGCGTGGCTCTGGGCGATGGGGATGCACACCTTCTCGGCGATTCCCGATATCGAACCCGACCGCGAGGCCGGCATCCAGACGACGGCGACGTTTCTGGGCGAGTCAAACACCTACTACTACTGCGTGATGTGCTGGCTCACGGCCGCGTTCGTATTCACCTACACGCACTGGGTATTCGGCCTGATACTACTCGTCTACCCCGGCCTTGTCTTCGGGATTCTCGGCATCGGCGTCGACATCGACGAGGCGTACTGGTGGTATCCTGCGATCAACACCGTCGTCGGCATGGTGTTCACGCTCATTGCGCTGTGGGTGATGCTGTATGGGTAGTGGCGAAGACCGAACGCTGGCGGGCTGGACGCTCCCGGAGACAAAGACCGACGCGACCGCGCAGTTCGACCAGTTCGTCACCGAGAACCGATTTACCATCGCCGTCGTTTTCCCGCTCGTCGGCGCTGTCACCCTGCTTGCCAGCGCCGAGGGACTGTTGCCCGACCCGCTCGCGTTCAACCCCTACTTCGTCCTGTTCGGAACGTTCGTGATGCGACTGCCCCTCGTGGCCGGCGTCTTTCCGCTCGTGGACCGCCGTGCCGGGCTGGCGCTGGTCGCGCTGACGCTCTACTCCTACGGCATCGAACTTGTCGGTGTCCGGACCGGCTGGCCCTACGGCGAGTTCATCTACGGCGTCGACCTCGGCCCAATGTTGCTCGGTGAGGTACCGTTCGGGCTCCCGGTCTTCTTCTTCCCGCTAGTCCTGAATGCCTACCTGCTCGTCCTGCTGTTGCTCGGCAACAGGGCGGCGTCAACCGCGGTCCGGCTGCTGGCGACGCTGGCGACGGTCATGCTCGTTGACCTCGTGCTTGATCCGGGTGCTGTGGCCATCGGCTTCTGGATCTACGAGATGCCGCAGTTCTACGGCGTCCCGTGGCAGAACTACGCCGGCTGGCTCCTGTCGGGATCAGTCGCCGTCCTCCTGTTCGACTTCGGGTTCGACCGCGCGGGGCTCCGCCGGCGACTCCGGGACTGCCCGTTCATGCTCGATGACCTGGTGAGCTTCGTCCTGCTGTGGGGCGGTATCAACCTGTTTTACGCGAACTGGGTACCGGTCGGTCTGGCCGCGCTGCTGGGGGCTGGCCTCCTCTGGACGGACCGCTTCGACTTCGACCTCTCAGAAACCCGGCTCGGCCGTGCCGTCTGGCGGTGACCTCGTGGCTTGCTGTTGCCCGCCTGTCACGACCGCCGAGACAGGCCAAGCGTTTAAGCAACCACGTAGGTAGGTGGACGTATGGATCGAATCCCGTTTGGAATCCGCCAGCTTGATTCCATCATCAACGGTGGAGCGCCCGCGGGGAGCGTCGTCCTGCTCTCCGGCGAGGCCGGCGCTGGCTCCCGGGAGTTCATGCATACGAGCGCACTCATCAACGGGCTCGAACAGGTAGACACGGAGCTGCACGACCTCTACTACGGCGACCGCTCGCCGGACGCTGTCGCCCCGGACGAGGTCCACTACATTTCGTTTACGACAAACGAATCGCAACTGGTCAGCGAGATGCGGCTGGCGATGGACGACGATGTGGTCGATAAGGGGAGCCGGGCGGTCGAGTTCCACGACCTCTCAGAGCGATATTTCCACATCAGTCCGGTGCCACGGGAATGGTACGCCAGCGAAACCGCATCGATCACCGACCTCCGGGCGCGGCACGAGCGGGAGGACCTGCTCGGGACGCTCGGCATGGTGCTGAACGAGGTGGCGGCGAACAACCTCGTCGTCATCGACTCGCTATCGGATCTTGTCAGCGCCATGGGTGAGGAAATCGAGTGGTCGGACATCAGCTCACTCGTTCAGGGGCTTCAGAAGGCGGCCCATCAGTGGGGCTGTCTGCTCCTCTTGCACATCAATCCCGAGACGCTGTCGACGGTGCGACACGGGCAACTCGTCGACGCCTCCCACGGCACGATGGAGTTCGCGTGGGAATCCGGCGGCTCCACTCGCGCCCGAACCCTCGTCGTCCAGCAGTTCCGTGGCGTCCTCTCACAGATCGAGGACGAGGACATCGTGCAGTTCGAGACTGAACTGGGCGATGCCGGCTTCGACATCAGCGACGTGCGCAAGATTCGATAGCGATAGTCGGCGGGACAACTGGCTGTAGCTGTCGGCAGAGAACAACGAGAACGCTGCTGCGTGGTCGCTTCCACTCTCGGTATCTGAAATCGGCGGTAAACCCTTATCAGTGTTGTTCGTCAAGGGTGTCGTAATGTCCTCCGAGTCGACTGATGACGGGGGAGTGTACGTCGAGCTATCTGCAGATCTAGACGAGTGGCTGACCGAGCAAGCCGAGGCACTCGGCGTGCCTCGCGACGCCGTCATGGAGCAACTGCTGGCCGCATACATGACAACAGCCGATTCGGACGGCGAAATGGGCGACCACCTCCAGCCGTCGTCGGACGAACTGGATGCCGTCGTCGCCGCAACCGTAGACGAGAAGCTGAACGGCTCAGTCGAAGCGGCGACCGAGAGCGCTGTGAGTGCCCAGATCCCCGATATCGTCGATACGGTGGAACGCCAGCTTGCCGATCGGTTTGACGCGCTCGAAGCGGACTTTCAGACGAAAATCGACGACGTTCGCGAGCGCGTCGTGCAGGTCAAACGGGAGGCTGACGCGAAAGCGCCGGCTGACCACAGCCACGAGGAGTTCGACCGCATCGAGGCACTCTCACAGGAGATTGACGCGATGGAGACGGAACTCACCGCGCTTCGAGGCGATCTGACCGATTCGGTCGAAACGCAGGACGAGCGAGTCGCCGACATCGACGCCCGTCTCGACGATGTCGAAGACAAACTCACTCGCGTCGCCTGGGTCGTCAGCGACCTCCGCGACGACCATGGCGGCCGGGACCAGAACCAGAAAGCGGTCGACCGGCTGAAACGCGCCGCGGCACAGGAGAACATCTCGACGGCACGGTGTTCGAACTGTGACGAGCAGGTCGATATTGGGCTCCTGACCGAACCCCAGTGTCCGCACTGCAACACGACAGTGTCGGACGTGCGACCCGAGGGCGGCATTATCCGCTCGAAGGCGCGGCTGGTGGCCGCAGCACAGCTTGAACCGGGCGAGACCAATGAGTGACGACGAACGAGACCCCTTCGAAGAACTCGATTCTGGCGACGAGCGCGAGGGCGACCCGTTCGAGCGCCTCGATGCGGGGCCTGACGGCGCGAACGACTCGACAGACGCACGCCAGCCACCCGACGATAGCTGGACCGACATCGAATCGAGCGACGAACCGACCGACGATATGTCCGAGACGGGTCCCAGTGCAACTGATGATGACGACCTGCTCTCAGCCGTCGACACGGAAGAGTTTCGTTCAGATTCGGTAACTGACTCTGACAGGCCACTTTCTGGATCGTCACCCGATTCAGATGACCCCTTCTCGGGAATGGACGAGCGCGGCGAAGACCCCTTCGGGAGCGGCGAAAGCGCGTTCGAGCGGGTCGATGTCGACCACATCGACGCGGATAAGGTGTGGGCAGAAATCGCCGCGGACGACGATAACGAAACCACACCAGAGAGCCGGTACGCGGAGGTGTCGAAACACCGCTACTGTGAGCAGTGTGAACACTTCTCCGCGCCGCCGAACGCACACTGCACGAACGACGGGACCGAAATCATGGAGTTCCTCGACATGGAGACGGTCCGGCTGCTGGACTGTCCGGTGGTCGCAGAGCAACACGAGATCGAAGACGAGCAGTAACGGCTTTTTGCCTCGGTGTCGGACGGGCGTGTATGCAGTTCTGCGACGACTGTGGCTCGATGATGCACGCCGATGGTGACGAGATGGTCTGCCAGTCCTGTGGCGCGCGGGTCGCGAAAGACGAGGACCGCGCGGCGGCGTTCGTCAGCACGGACGAACAGAGCGACGACGAACTGATAGAGACCGAGGAGGGGTCGAACTTCGAGGGGAAGCCCACGGCCGACGACGTGACCTGTGAGGAATGCGGGCACGGCAAAGCGTGGTACACGATCAAACAGACCGGGTCAGCCGACGAACCGCCGACGCGATTCTTCAAGTGTCAAGAATGTGGCCACCGGTGGCGTGAGTACAACTAGAGCAGCGAATCTAGAATCCGGAGCTCTTCGTCCTCGGATATTTTCTCGGAGTCCATACACGCGTGGACAACCTTATGGACGAGTTCGGGGTCCTGAAACGGGTCGGATTGCGGCGATCCGCCGCCATCCGCGATGGTTTCGACCTGCCCTTCGAGCTCGGCCAGTTGTTCGGAGAGGTCCTCAACAGTCGACTGGAACGTTGTCAGTGTGGTGTTCACCTCGCCGGCTGCTGTTTCGGCCGCCGCGATAGAGGACTCGGTGCTGTCTGACGCGGTATCTGGTTCTGACACCCGACCGTCGGCGTCATCTGGGGTGTCTGTTGACTCCGATGATTCGCTGTCGGATGCTGGGGTTTCGGTCTTACCGGAGGGGGTCGCCGACCCGGTCTCCTGCTCGCAGAACACAGCGTTTGCGAACGCCTCGCGGTTCGTCCAGTCGAACCCGTCGATGCCGTTGACGCGATTGCTCACGGTCGAAGCGGTGACGCCGAGCGTTTCTGCGAGATCTCGCTGGGACGCGGTGGGGTGTTGCTGAATTGCCCGGAGCGTCTCGCGCTCTGTCGACGAGAGGTCCTCGGGGGCCGGGTGCGACTGTGACCCCGCCGACGGTTCAGCCGGTGACTCGTCGGACGAGTCCGTCTCGTCGGTTTCAGCCGGGTCGCCGTGTTCTTCGAGGACCCGTTCGACCAGTTCCGCTGTCGCGCTCGGTACTTCGGCCGCAAGCTCTGCGATGGACGCCTCAGGGTTCTCGGCCGCTACGTCGAGTATTTGTTTGTGACGCATCGATTTGGGGGCCGTTTGGCCCTTCGTTGATTTGCTCATTGATATCACCACGTAGGGAAGGTGCCGCCACCCAATTCCCCCAACCTGATATACATTTGACCGAAACCAACGGAATTGTCAAAAGCTTTTGGTTAGACACAAACATTAATTAACATGTTATTTAATCAGACCGTGCCTGAATTTCGGTAACACAGACTATGCAAAGCGAGGAGGCAGGTGGGCTCCGGTCGAACGGGGAACGGTCGGTCAAAACAGAATCTGAGCCTTCTGAAGGCATTTATTCAGGGCAGGGCAACCCAGAGTCATGTACCGCCGTCGTGTTCTGGCACTCTGTGGACTGGCTATCATCGGTGCTGGATGTCAGGGTGAGACTGCTGACACCGAAACAGTGACGCCGGTCCGGTCGCCGGTCGTCAGCGAAACTGATACCGGGCCGCCGCCCGCGGTGACGGTTACCGACGCCGCGGTGATGCCCGGCGTCGTGGTCCCGGGTACCGACTCTATCACTGTCCAGCCAGCCGACGGCCAGTTCCTCGTGCTGACAACAACTATCCGGGGCTCGGGAGTAGACCGCACCGCGTTTTCACTCAGGTTCGACGGGTCGACGTACAGCCCCGAGACGTTCAGGAACGGCCTGTATCGCGATGGCGAGTGGGGCCGACAGTTCACCGAGACCGGTGGGCCGCTGGTCTTCAACCTCCCCGAAACCGGCTCAGCCAGCGATACTCAATTGTCCTGGCCCGGCGGGAAGTGGACGCCACCGGAGGCAGTTCGAGACCGACTCCAAATCCCGCTCCCCTCGTTCGATATCACGCTTGGCGGGCCAGAGCAGGTCACCGAGCCCGCCAAGCCAACGCTTTCGATAACGGTCACAAACACGGGCGACACCGCTGGTCGGTACGTCATTGCACTCAACCGAACCGGTCCACGCGTCGCCTACGCGCCAGTCGGCCGGTTTGACGGAAAACTGAAGCCGGAAGAGACAGCGGTCATCACGCACGACGGTAAAACACCGTACGTCGACGATACGGAACCCCGCGAAGTCATCTACCGACTACGAGCCCCGAAAGGCTCAACGACGCGACACACCGAATCAAGCCGGTCGACGAGGAAACCGCAACCGAATCGTAGTGCTCTATCGCGTTCGAAAACCGACTTTGCCTCGCAGAAAGTCACCAGACAGCCATGCGCTGGCGCAGAAGCGCCGCCTCAGACTCCTTCGAGGTCGGACCGGTACTCGTTGATCTTGTCGTCGGCGTCTTCGATGGCTTCGGTCACGTCGTCCGCGTCACCGCTACTGAGGTCGTTGAGCGCCGACTGGATGCGGGCGAGTCGACCGTGGTCCGGGCCGCGTTCGTCAGTCGCAAGACTGTCAAGCTGGTCGGCGAGTTCGGCGAGGCGTTCGCTCGCCTCATCGCTGCCAGTGTCTTCGGCCGCCGATTCGAGCAGTTCACTCGCGGACGCGAGTTCGTCGCGTGTCATACGTGGCAATTTACAGATGGGGACTAAAACGATTCGGCTTACGCGAGCGGGTTTATTTAAATAAGCAATGGGTGTCCAACGGGCCGGCATGACACTCCTGCGTGCAACAATCGCGATAAGGATGACCCGCGGTCGGCACGACGGACAACGTTTACCCCGCACCCGCTCGCAGACGTGCTATGGCAAATTTCCTCTTCTGTTCGCTGGACGCAGCGCTCATCGGCGACATTGCGTGGCAGGTCACCGAGGAGGGACACGACGTTCGTTATTACATCGAGGCCAACAGCGATCAGGAGATCGCCGACGGGTTCGTCCCGAAAACTGACGACTGGCGAGAGGACCTCGACTGGGCTGATGTCGTCATCTTCGACGACATCTGGGTGGGCAGCGATATCGGTACCGGCGAAATCGCACGGGAACTCCGAGCCGAAGGTCACGCCGTCGTCGGCGGGACGCCCAATACGGACGCGCTCGAAGAAGACCGCGGCTACGCGATGGAGATACTCGAAGACCACGGTGTCAACACTATCGAGCACCACGTCTTCGAGGACTTCGACGCCGGCATCCAACACGTACAGGAGAACCCCGCCCCGTACGTCATCAAACCGCTTGGGGAAGTCCAGAACGTCAAGCGACTCCTCTACGTCGGGAACGAGGACGACGGCAGTGATATCGTCGACGTGCTTCGTGCCTACAAGAAGGCGTGGGGCCATCGGATGAAAGGATTCCAGCTACAGCGGAAAGTTGCGGGCGTCGAAATCGCCGTCTGCGGGTTCTTCAACGGCGACTCGTTCGTCGAGCCAGTCAACTTCAACTTCGAGCACAAGAAGTTGTTCCCGGGCAACATCGGTCCCTCGACCGGGGAGATGGGAACCTCAATGTTCTGGGCCGGCCGGAACGAACTGTTTGAAGAGACACTCGGCAAGGTGGAAGGCTGGCTCGCCGACGAGGGGTACGTCGGCAGCATCGACATCAACTGTATCGTCAACGACAGCGGGATCTATCCGCTGGAGTTCACGCCGCGCTTTGGTTATCCGACCATAGCGCTCCAAGAAGAGTCGTTTGAATCAGAAACGGGCCAGTTCTTCCTCGATCTGGCACACGGGCGCGACCCGGACTTGAAGGTCCATCGTGGATATCAGGTCGCGGTTCGGGTCGTCCTCCCGCCGTTCCCATTCGACGACGAGGAGACCTACGATGAGAACTCCCGCAACGCCGCGGTCGTCTTCGAATCCGACAGCCGTGAGGGCATCCACATCGAGGACGCAAAGCGGGTTGATGAGCAGTGGCGGGTCGCCGGCGAGAGCGGGATGCCGCTGGTCGTCACGGGCAAAGGCGAAACAATGCAGGCGGCCCGCGAGCAGGCCTACAAGCGCGTCGATGCTATCCGTATCCCGAACCGCTACTACCGCGACGACATCGGCGAGCGCTGGATCGACGGCGACGGGGATCGGTTGCAAGCGTGGGGCTATCTCGGCCCGGCCCTGTAAGGACAGAGTGCCTGCATTGTCTTGCACCGCGCCCTTTGGCACGCGCCGAACGGGGACCTTTATGTGTGTAACACATACTCATGGATGACGAATGGATGCACAAACTGAACGGTCGCCGCTACACGTCTCGCACACCGACCACGACGACGGCTGGACGGTCGCCGTCGACCTCGACTCACTTCAGGTTAGCGACGACCACGTGACAGTTGACATCATCGGAACGGAGGCTATCGTGGCCGTCGACGCCCCGCACCTCCAGACGGAGTTCGACATCGACCTGCCGGCCGCCGGCGCAGTCCAGACACTCAGGAACGGCGTGCTCACGCTATCGCAGCGGAGCTAGCGCTGTCGCGGACTACTTGTTCAGCCGCAGTTTCGTCGTTGTGATAGCTCCATAACACGATGGGACTCCACAAGGGATTTGAGCGTGATGCTGGAAGCGTTCAGTGATGACCACTCATCCTGACCGGGACCCAAGCGACCTGCCGACGATTCGGGGCTCGGTGCCGCCGCTCCGTGCGTGGCTTCGAACGTTTCTCATCGGCCTCTGTATGGGCAGTGCCGATGGCGTCCCCGGCGTCTCTGGCGGGACAATCGCGCTTATCGCCGGGGTCTATGAGCGACTCATTGCTGCGATTACCGCCGTCACCCCGGGCCGGATAGTGCAGTTCTTTCGCGCACTCGCTCCCGTTGACGGCGGTGTCGATGTCCGTGGCGCGTTCTCCGAACTCCTCGAAATAGATATCTGGTTCCTCCTCGCGCTGGTCGCCGGCGTCGCCACCGCTGTCGTCATCGTGACACGAATTGTCCACATCGCCAGTCAGGAGACGCCGGCACTCCTCTTCGGATTCTTTTTCGGGCTCATCGCCGCCTCAGCGATAGTGCTACTGCGAAGTCTCACAGTCGACTCCCCATTTCAGGCCGGGGCCGGCGTCGTCGGCTTTCTGGTCGCATTCTACGTGTCCGGCGTCTCGAACGCCGCCACAAATGGTGGCGGCCTCGCACTGGTCTTTTTCGCCGGCATGGTCGGCGTTAGCGCGATGATTCTGCCCGGTATTTCGGGGTCGCTGTTGCTCATTATCCTCGGCCAGTACACCCGCATGTCGACGGCCCTCAGTGAGTTTGTCGACGCGCTCATCGCGCTCGTTACTGGCGGCCCAACCGAAGACGTGACCACGACCGCCGTGCCGGTCGTGACGTTCATTCTCGGCGGACTCGTCGGCTTGTTCACCATCGCGCGCGTCGTCCGGCGGGCGCTTGATTACAACCGCCGGGCCACGCTGGCCTTCCTCGTCGCGCTCGTCGTCGGCGCGCTGCGCGCCCCCGTCGTGGAAGTGCAGGACAAAGTGGGTTTTTCGACGGACGTGCTCATCGCGTTCGTCGCCGCTGGTGCCGTCGGCGCGGCCTTCCTGCTCGTGCTCGACTGGTACGCCGTCGACCTCGACCTCGATAAGGTGTAGGGCAGTCAGAAGCCCCAGGCGCGACGGTACTGTGGCGGCCCCTCTATTTCGTCGGTCGCGTCGAGTTCCTTCGCAGCAGTCATCGTGAAGTACGGGTCCCGGAGGTGTTCGCGGCCGACGATAGCCATGTCGGCCCGGTCATTAGCGATGACGGCTTCGGCCTGTTCGGGCGTCGTGATGCCGCCGACAGCGCCGACAGCAATGTCCGACTCGGTTTCCGCTCGAATCTGCTCGGCGTACTGGAGTTGGTAGTTCGGACCGGCGTAATCGGGGCGGGATTCGGGGTGGATGCCGCCGCCGCTCACGTCGATGAAGTCCGCACCGATGTCGGCGAGTCGGTCCGACAGGCGCACGGAGTCCTCGACGGTCCATGCGTCGCGGTCGGGGAGCCAGTCAGTCGCCGAGATACGGACGAACACCGGCTTGTCGTCGGGCCAGACATCACGGACGGCAGCGGTAACCTCCCGTGTCAGTCGCGTACGCCCCTTGAAGTCGCCGCCGTAGTCGTCCTCGCGGTGGTTCGTCACTGGCGAGAGGAACTGATGCAGGAGGTAGCCGTGAGCGGCGTGGACCTCTGCAACCTCGAAGCCGGCATCGAGCGCGCGCTCGGCGGCGGTGCGGAACGAGTCGATGACAGCCTCGATACCGTCCTGGTCGAGCGCTGTCGTCGGCGGTGCCTCAGTGTCCTCGTACGGCCACGGGTCGTCACTCGGGCCGACGACTTCCCAGCCCCCGTCGTCGGGCTGGAGCGGGTCGTGCCCATCCCACGGTCGTTCGATGGATGCTTTCCGGCCAGCGTGGGCCAGCTGAATGCCCGGGACGCTGCCCTGTTCGCTGATGAACCCCGTAATCGGTTCCAGCGCCGCCGCGTGCTCGTCGCTCCAGATACCCAGGTCCTCCGGCGAGATGCGGCCGCGAGCTTCGACGGCGGTCGCTTCGGTCATGACCAGCCCCGCGCCGCCGACGGCACGGGAGCCGAGATGTGTCCGGTGCCAGTCGGTGGCGAGGCCGTCGCGGGCGTCACAGGAGTACTGGCACATCGGTGAAACCATGACGCGATTCGGGACTGTCGTCTCGCGGAGTTCCAGCGGTGAGAACAATGCAGTCATCGCCGAGGATTCGCTGGCGAGACGGATAACCGCACTGGCGGCTGCAAGCATCGTCGTTAGTTCCGGCGACTGGTACTGAACGGCCCGCCGCTTGGCCCCTATTCAGTCAGCGACGCACCGGTGTTCCGGGGCGCGACAACGCGAACCGTTCCGTCGACATCGGCCGCATCGAGTGCCAGCACACCCGCGTCACGGGCCTCCGATTCGTAGTCCGCTGTCGTCAGTCCCCAGACGGTTGGCCCCCAAGAGCTCTGGCCGGCCCCGGAGATGACCGGGGCGCTCGCCAGTGAATCGACGAGTGCGCCGGCTGGCGGGCGGTAGACGCCGCCCTGTTCGTCAGCGTACCACGCGCCGTTGAGTCGGCCCAGCCGCGCCGCGGCCTGCCCGAAGTCGTCGTGGTCTCTGGTAGCAATCGCAGGAAGAACCCGGCGAGTCAGTAACGTCGAAATCTCGTCGGCGATGCCGGGGTCGGCGCGCTCAACGGCCTGCCGCATACTCTGGTCTTCCGCACTCCCGCTCTGCCCGGGGTCGGTGTCCGGGACGACGATAACAAAACGCCAGTGTGCGGGCACGTCGTGATGCGCCAGCACTGGCGGCACATCCCAGTCGCCTTCCGCTGGGGGTTCGGCCGTGAACCGCTCCGTTGGGTGACCGCCGTCAACGATGAATCCGCCCGACTCGAACGCGGCTACGCCGACGCCGCTTCGGCCGCCCCGTCCCAGTTGCGGCGCGTAGGTCCGTGCGTCAGCGGTCCGGTCGTAGGCCCGAACGACGGCGATGAGCGTCGCCAGCGAGAGCTGTGTGCCGCTTCCGAGGCCGACGTGTCGCGGGAACCGCTCCTCGACGGAGACAGCAGCGCCGGGAACGTCAAGCACGTCGACGACGCGCTGAACGTACGGCTCGGTCGCCGGGTCGTCACACTGGACTGTGTCGGCTCGTGTCGCCTCGACGGTCAGCCGCGGCTCGTCGAGGGCAAGCCCGACACCGCCATAGAGGCGCTCGTGGGCGAGCGAGAGGTTCTGAAACCCGAAATGAAGTCGCGCAGCGGTCGTGACCGTCGGCATACCGCGGCGGAAGTTCCCGACGGAAAAGAACCTGCTGTCACCGGTGGGTTTCGCCGTGCTCTCATGTGGGACGTTAGCGTGAGTACAAGTTATTTAAGGTTGCCCATGGCCTCGGTGAAATATGAGCAATCAGGAGCGGCAAGAACGTCCGGAAAAAGACCCGGACCTGCGGAGTACCGAGGTGACGGAGGGATACGAGAAAGCCCCCCACCGCGCGATGTTCCGCGCGATGGGCTACGACGACGAGGACCTCTCCTCGCCGATGATCGGCGTTGCGAACCCCGCTGCCGACATCACGCCGTGTAACGTCCATCTCGACGACGTGGCCGACGCCGCCTACGATGGTATCGACGACACCGAAGGGATGCCAATCGAGTTCGGGACCATCACCATCTCCGACGCCATCTCGATGGGGACCGAGGGGATGAAGGCGTCGCTCATCTCGCGTGAGATAATCGCCGACTCAGTCGAACTCGTCACCTTCGGCGAGCGCATGGACGGCATCGTCACCATCGGCGGCTGTGACAAGAACATGCCTGGGATGATGATGGCCGCCATCCGGACGGACCTGCCCAGCGTCTTCCTCTATGGCGGCTCCATCATGCCCGGCGAGCACGACGGGCGTGAGGTCACTATCCAGAACGTCTTCGAGGGCGTCGGCGCGGTCGCCGACGGGGAGATGAGCGAAGGCGAACTCGACGAGATGGAACGCCATGCCTGCCCCGGTGCGGGCTCCTGTGGCGGGATGTTCACCGCCAACACGATGGCATCTATCTCCGAAGCGCTCGGTTTCGCGCCGCTCGGGTCGGCCTCCCCGCCGGCCGAACACGAGTCCCGCTACGAGGAAGCCCGCCGAGCCGGCGAACTCGCCGTCGAAGTAGTGCAGGAACGCCGTAGCCCCTCAGACTTCCTCACCCGCGAGTCCTTCGAGAACGCCATCGCCCTGCAGGTTGCGGTCGGCGGGTCGACCAACGCCGTTCTCCACCTGCTCGCGCTCGCGGCGGAGGCCGGCATCGACCTCGATATCGAGACGTTCAACGAAATCAGCGCCCGGACGCCCAAAATCGCCGACCTCCAGCCCGGCGGCGAGCGGGTCATGAACGACCTCCACGAGGTCGGCGGTGTCCCGGTCGTGTTGCGGGCCCTGAACGACGCCGGCCTGCTCCACGGTGACGCGCTCACGGTCACGGGCAACACAATCGCAGAGGAACTCGAACAGATCGACCCGCCAACAGTCGAGGACCTCGATGTGGACTATCTCAACACTGTCGAGGACCCCATCCACGAGCGCGGTGCAATCCGCATCCTCTCCGGCAACCTCGCGCCCGACGGTGCGGTCATCAAAATCACCGGCGAGGACCACCTCCACCACGAGGGGCCGGTCCGCGTGTTCGAGCAGGAGGAAGGAGCTATGGAGTACGTTCAGGAGGGCCACGTCGAGTCCGGGGACGTGATCTGTATCCGCAACGAGGGGCCACAGGGCGGCCCCGGGATGCGCGAGATGCTGGGCGTCACCTCGGCTGTCGCCGGCCAGGGCCACGCAGAGGACGTGGCGCTGTTCACTGACGGCCGCTTCTCCGGCGCGACCCGCGGCTTCTCTATCGGCCACGTCGCCCCCGAGGCGTTCGTCGGCGGCCCAATCGCCGCTCTGGAGGACGGTGACACCATCACCATCGACATCGACGACCACGAACTGTCAGTCGACCTCACCGAAGATGAGATGCAACAGCGCCTCGAAGGCCACGACCCAGAACCGACGTACGACAGCGGCGTACTGGCCAAGTACCACAATGATTTCGGCTCCGCGGCCAACGGTGCGGTGACGAACCCCGGCGCGAAGTGGGACTGAGAGCCTAACGACCTCAGGGTTTTTATCGGACCGAACAGCGCTGTCAGTCCGGCAGTACAGACTTATTTCCGTGTGACCGTGATGAGGCCCTCTTTGAGCGCCGCTTCGAACCGCTCGTCCAGTGTCATCTGGTCCCAGCCGTCCGGCTGGTTCTCCGTGGCGATTGTAGAGAGCGACTCAACCAGCGACCTGTGGAGGAACCGTCCGTTCTCGCCGCACTCGCTGCAGGTCCTGATGATCGACCGAACCTCGAAGTTTCGCTCGACGGCGTCCTGACATCGGGCGCACACGTACGTTTCGGACACACCTAGCTATACGCTGTCCGGATACTCGGTTGTTGTGAATCCTTTCATCTGACCATCATTACTGGCTATTGGCTGTCCCGTCGACAGCTCTTTCTATCGAACATCACCGTACGGTTCTCTGGTCAGGAGGCAGGTACCGTGCCATGAAATTGCTCCATAGTGTCCATTCAGCCCAGTTAACGGGCACACACAGAAGATGACCGGTCACTGCGAACACCGGTGTCCAGTATCGGTCGTAGAGGCTCGTCCCGTTGTTGCTTCCTGTCGCATCGTCATCATGACTACTAAACATATTTACAATCCCAGTACAAATCGTGGGCGTGTTGATGTCCCCGCCGACTGTCCTCCTCATCGCTACCGAGACTGCTGCCGGAGAGCAGTTACAGGCGGCACTTGAACAGGCAGCAATCGACGCCACGGTCGATACGGCTGAACCCGAATGCGTCGATACAACGCTGCTACGTACTGCGGTTGACTGCCTCGTCGTCCCGGTGACGTGTGAGGGGATGGCGGGCGGACACCTGGCGGAGGCGGCTACGGGACTCTATCCGGACCTCCCAGTGATCATGTACGGCAGTGCGGCGGACCGTGGAGGCCATATTCAGACGGTCGCTGCCGACGATCTGGGTTCGCCGGAACTGGCAGCCGCAGTCGGTGAGGCGCTCGAAAACAGTGAGACAATGGCCGCACGGCCGGCTTCCCGGCCGGAGACGATCCTCGCCACGATGTTCGAACGGAACTCCGAACACCTGTACGTAAAAGACACTGACAGGCACTATCTGCTGCTCAACGATTCCTCGTACGCACCCCCGGAACTGCTTGGCCGGCGAGACGAAGACGGACTCCCCGCCGGGGCGACGTATCTGGATGCAGCACGCGGCGACGACTTACAGGTCATCAACGACGGGACCGACATCCTCGATGTCCATGAGTTCTCGCCGTCAATGGGGAAACACCTCCGAACGTCGAAGGTCCCCTGGTACGACGAAACCGACGAGCTGGCCGGCCTTATTGGCATTACGCAGGATGTCACCGACCAGAAGGAACGCGAACGCCTCCTCAGGCAGCAGAACGAACGCCTCCGGAAGGTGGCGTTGCTGGCCGCACACGAACTCCGAAACGAACTGCAGGTATCGACCGGCCATCTCTCCCAAATCGAGGCCGATGACGAGCACGTCGACGCAGTCGAGCGTTCTATCGACCAACTCTCCGGGATTGTTGATAAGGTCGTCTCGCTGGCCTCAAGTGATTCGCCGACATTCGAACCCGAACAACAGTGGCTCTCGACGGTCGTCTGGGACGTATGGAGTTCGCTGTCGCTCGAAGCCGCGTCGCTTGAAGTAACATCTGACAGGCGACTGCTGGCAGACGCGGAGTCGATGCGCCTGTTTGTTGAGATTCTGCTCTCGAACGCTGTCGAACATGGCGGCCCCGACGTTGCGATACGCGTCGGGGCCACGTCGTCTGGATTCTTCGTCGCGGACGATGGGCCCGGTGTTGATGTCTCGCCACCGGAGCGGGTGTTCGAGGCGGGGTACGCATCGGAGAAACAAAACAGCGGGTTCGGACTCTACATCGCCAACCGGATCGCAAAAGAACACGGGTGGTCGCTGTCGGTCGGTGACAGCGAGAACGGCGGCGCACGGTTTACCGTGACTGACGTGGAACGACCGGATTAAAGCTCGAAGGTCTCGTCGCCGTCAAGGACGTGAACGTCGGCATCGCTTCCGGTGCCTTTGACCTCGTTCACGAAGTCTTGCGTCTCGATTTCGATGGGTGGGAACGTGTCGTAGTGCATCGGGAATGCGTGGTCGACGTCCAGCCAGTCGACAGCAACGGCAGCCTGCATCGGTCCCATCGTGAAGTGGTCGCCGACCGGCACCGCCGCGGCGTCCGGTTCAAGGAACGGGCCGATGACGTCGCGCATCTCCGTCATGAGACCGGTGTCGCCGGCGTGGTAGAACGTCGTCGACTCTGCGTCGCTGACCTGTGTCGGCTTCGTATCGGAGATGATGAACCCGCCTGGCATCCCGCCGCTCGCGCCGTAGCTGGTTTCCATGCCGTTCGTGTGGTCTGCCCGGTGCATCGTGACGAACGCGTCGCCGATTTCGACGGTGCCGCCGAGGTTCATCCCCATGCCGCCGACGGCGTTGAACTCGCCGAAGTTGTCCTTGCAGTACTCGACGACCTCCGGCGTCGCCACGAGCCCACAGCCCTCGTAGCGGTCCACGTCGCCGATGTGGTCGGCGTGGCCGTGGGTCAACAACACGTAGTCCGGGCCCAGTTCTTCGGGGTCGGTGTCTGTGTGTGGGTTATCGAAAAACGGGTCGATGAGCAATTCGGTGTCGTCGACTGTCACGTGCCACGTCGAATGGCCGTACCATGTGAGTTCCATACCGGATGGACGCTACTCGTGGCGTCTACTTAATATTACAGTGGACTGGCTCTGTGGTGTCCGAGCGAGAGACCGGTCCCAAGCTATCACCGCTGGCAGCACCCAGTCATGGTGATTATCCGAAGGGTCTTTCAGCGTGTTCCCAGTCTGTCCGTTTGACTGCACTGGCCCCACCGGTAGCCACGCTTCGATGGGAGCGTTCTATGGGACGGGAACCGAAGCCGTTTTATATTTTTTAGGCTAGCCTAAAATCATGTCGAGTAATTCAAATGACCAGTCGGAGCTGACACGACGCGAATACGTCACCTGCGGCGGGACGGTCCTCGCTGGAGGACTGTTGTCTGGGTGTACGGGAAGCAGCGGCTCAGACCCGTCGGACTCGGAGACTGCCACGGAAACGGCCACAACAACAGCAACGGAGTCCAAACCGGCGGAGACGGCGGCCACGGACAAGCCTTACCGCGTCACCGTCGAACCAGTGGGAGAGGTGTCATTCGAGACAGTGCCACAGACGTGGGTCGCAGAAAACGCCAGCTGGGCCGATATGGGCGTCGCACTCGGCCTGACCAAACCGAGCGCGGTCGTTCTCAGCGGGGAGTACCGCACGTGGCATTACGAGGACGTGCCGGGACTTTCACCGTCGAAAGAGGACATGGTTTCACTCTGGCAGGACGGTATTTCGAAGGAACTACTACTCGAAATCGACGCCGGTGTTCACTTCATCGACCCCAACTACATGGTGAATCTCATCCCGAACTGGGACCGGTCGGATGTCGAGGAGATGCACGAACGCGTCGGCCCGTTCTGTGGGAACACCAGTTTCTCGACGTACTCCTGGCATGAGGACTATCCGTACTACAGCCTGTACGAAGCGACCGAGAAGGTAGCCGCAGTGTTCCAGCGACAGGACCGGTTCCGGGCACTCTCAAGTCTCCACGAAGGGTTCCTCGACCGATTGCAGGAACGGCTCCCCCCGGAAGACCAGCGTCCGGAAATCGCGCTCCTCTCGCCGGGGTCGACCGAGCCGGAGACGTTTTATCCGTACCGGCTCGGGGACCGAACGGCATACAAGCACTGGCGCGACCTGGGGGTGAGCGATGCGCTCGCCGGGAGCGAGATCCAGAGTTTCACGTCCGACCGAGGGACGATCGACTACGAGCCGCTCCTCGAAATCGATCCGGAGGTGCTGTTGCTGTACACGGACACCCATCGGACGGATACAGCGTTCGAGGACACGTACCGCTCGTTTCTGCAGGACCACGACACAGCAAGCCAGCTCACTGCCGTGCAGAACGGCGCTGTGTACCCGGCTGGCGGGATGTACCAGGGACCGATTATCAACCTCTCGAAGACAGAGCGAGCCGCAAAACAGCTGTTCCCGGACGAGTTCGACGAGGAAGAGACGCTGTATGACCGCCAGCGAATCGCGGACATCCGCGCCGGCGATATCTAACCGTCGCCGCTCTCCGACCGGACTCGTGAGAGCCGCAGCGCGTTCCCGGTCACGGCCGTTGTCATGCCGGCGTCGCCGGCCAGCACAGCAGCCCAGATGGGAACGACGCTGAACGGCACGGCGAGCGCGAGCCCAGCCTTGACCGCCAGGCTGGCCCAGATGTTCTGCCGGATGACGCCGTTCGCGTCGTTCGCCAGTTCGTACAGGTACGGGAGCCTCGAGAGGTCGTCACTCATCAGGGCGATGTCGGCCGTCTCAAGCGCTGTGTCCGTGCCAGCGGCCCCCATCGCGACGCCCACGGTCGCGCTCGCCAGTGCCGGCGCGTCATTGATGCCGTCTCCGACCATCGCGACGTTTTCGTACTCGGCAACGAGGTCATCGATAGCGGCGACTTTCTCGTCGGGCAGGAGTTCGGCCTGATAGTCGTCGATTCCGACCTCCCGGGCGATAGCCCCCGCAGTGCGCTCGTTGTCGCCGGTGAGCATCACCGTCCGCTCAACACCCAAGTCCCGGAGCCGTGAAACGGTGGCTTTCGCCGCCGGGCGTACCTCGTCGGCGACGGCGATGATGCCCTCTATCTCTTCGTCCGTGCCCACGATGACGACCGTCTTCCCTTCGGCCTGAAGCTCGGGGACGGCGTCTTCCAGCAGGTCCAGACAGTTGTTGCGCTCACAGAGCTGCTGGGCCGTTTTTGTGACGACGCCGCCATCGGTAGTGGCGTGAACGTGTGAGAGGTCGAAGCCGAGCTCCTCGAACAGCCCCGGCTTCCCAGCGTAGTGGGGCGTCCCGTCAAGGTCCGCCCGGACGCCCTTGCCGGTGATGCTCTCGAAGTCGTCGACATCGGCGCTCTCCACGCCAGCGGTCCCCGCCTCAGCGACAATGGCCTCGCCGATGGGGTGTTCGCTCCGCTGTTCGAGCCCGCGAGCGCACTGCAGAACTCCTTGTTCGGTGTTCCCGTTCAGCGGAACCACGTCGGTGACGGTCAGTTCACCTTTCGTCAGCGTCCCCGTCTTGTCGAAGGCGACCACGTCGACATCACCCATCGCTTCGAGGTGGTTCCCGCCCTTGATGAGTACGCCGTTCTTCGCGGCGCTGGTGATACCTGAGACGACCGACACGGGCGTCGAAATAACGAATGCGCAGGGACAGGCAAGCACCAACAGCGTCAGTCCGTGCACGACCGCGGTCGACCACGCCACCCCGAATACGGCGGGAGACGAAAGCGTCACAAGAACGGCGAAGGCGACGACGACCGGCGTGTAGTACGCCGAGAAGCGCTCGACGAACTGCTCGCGCTCGGTCTTGTTCGACTGGGCGTCTTCGACCATCTGAACGATGCGCGAGAGGGTGTTGTCGCTGGCCGCCGCCGTGACCTGCACTTCCAGATACCCCTCTTCGTTGATGGTTCCAGCGTACACCTCGTCGCCCTCGGTCTTGTCGACCGGGACGCTCTCGCCGGTAATCGGGGCCTGATTCACCGCGCTGGTTCCGTCGATGACCTCACCATCCATCGGAATCTTCTCGCCGGGCCTGATGACGACGACATCGCCGACCTGTACGTCATCGACAGGCAGGACCTCCTCGGCTCCGTCACGTTTGACCGTCGCTTCGTCGGGCGAGAGGTCCATCAGTTCCGCAAGCGAGTTCCGCGCGCGGTCCATCGAGTACCGCTCTAGCAGTTCCGCGATGCTGAAGAGGAACGCCAGCGTCGCGGCCTCGAAATACAGCGCCTCGCCGAAGGCCAGACTGGCGGTGAGCGCGCCCAGAATGGCGATAGACATCAGCAGGTCGATGTCAAGATTCCGGTTTTTCAGGGAGTAGTAGCCGCCACGCAGGATTTCCTGGCCGCCGGTCGCTACCGCGATGAGAAACAGGATATCGGCGACGTGGAGCGGCGAGCCGAGCACGCTTCCGACCTGCGCGTTCGCGCCGCGCAACAGGAACTCGAAGAGGAGGCCGAAGGCCACGAACACGCCGCTGGCCCACGTCTTCAGCGCTCTCGAACTGGTCCAGAGCGAGCCGTTTTCGTCCGGCTGTCTGGTCCCCGTGTCGTCCTCGCCCGTCGTCTCCGTGACCTCGTAGCCGGCACTCTCGATAGCGGCCACGAGGTCTCCTTCCGTCGTCGCGTCCCGGTCGTACGTGACAACGACCGTCCCGGTGGTCGGGCGTGTTTCGGCGCTTCTGATGCCGTCGACCCCACCGAGCGCGCTTTCGACCTTCCCAGCGCAGGAAGCACAGTCCATCTCCGGAACGCTGAATCGCAGCGTCTCGCCGCCGTCGTCTGGGACGGTGTAGCCCGCCGCCTCGACGCGCGCCGCTATCGCATCCACGTCCGTCTCAGTCTCGTCGTACTCAACGGTGAGTCGACCCGTTGTTACCTGTGGGTCAACGGCCTTGATGCCAGACAGTTCACGGACGCTCGACTCCACCTTTCCCGCACAGGAGGGACAGTCCATCTCCGGGACGGACAGCTGTGCGACGTGGGGCCCATCATGCGAGTGCGTTGCTGTAGGGGGACCGTCGGCACTCGCGCCGCCACACGCACCGCCATCCGAACAACCGTCGGACTCTGTCATTACCGGGGCTAGGCTACCCTGTCTTATTAATTCGGCTGCTAAAAACAGGTCCAACGGTGCAATAAGTTAATAAAATATTCCGATTGAGATATTAAAACGGGCAGTATCGACTCTACATATAGCCGGGGCGGTCGCCACTCTCAGTCGAACGGCGTCGTCCGCGTCGGCTTCCCCTGTGCGTACCGGATCCAGCGCCGCATATGCCGGCCGACTGCCCAGAACAGTACCACTGTCATTGCCAGTAGCGCCGACAGGAAGACGATTCCCAGCCGTATCGGTTCCTCGGTCGGGAGGCCGATGAGCAGGACAATCGTCCCGACGAGTGCCATCTCGACACCACATCGCAGTCCGGGCAACACGAACCCCGGTGTCGGCGTGTTCGTTCCCGATGAATCCTCTGCCATGCGCCCCCGTATGCAATCGGGACGATTGTAGTTTGTGCCCGCTTGCGGGCCGAACTGAGAGTCAGCGCACACGGCAATCAGGCACTCTGGTTGCGGTAAAGAGTTCTGACCGTGCCTTTTTCGCGGCACAGACCCACGCCCCAGTATGAAACAGTCTCTCACTCGCCGGGCGATGTTAGGAGCCCTCGGGACAGCCGTCGCAGCCACGGCCGGCTGTCAGAGTCCCGGGACCGGCAGCGACTCAGGCAGTGACACCGGAGAGCAGCCGGAGTCAGCCGACGCGGTTGCACAGTCCGACAGCGTCTACACCAACGTGTATCAGGAGGTGGCCGATGCCGTCGTCTCGATCAGGGTGTACGCCGAGGACTCCCGTGGTGGGCAGGGGAGCGGCTTCCTCATTGACGACGAGCATATCGTCACGAACGAACACGTCGTTGCGGGCGGGGACGAGTACTACGTCCGCTTTGCTGACACTGGCTGGCGGACTGCCTCCGTCGTCGGCGCAGACGTGTACAGCGACCTGGCGGTCCTCCGCATCGGTGCGACCCCGGACGTGACCCCCCTCTCGTTCGTCGAGACCGAACCCACAGTCGGAACCGAAGTCGTCGCTATCGGGAACCCCTTCGGACTGTCCGGCTCAGTGTCCGCGGGCATTGTCAGTGGCGTCGACCGCACGCTCCAGAGCGCCAACAACTTCTCCATCGCCGATGCGGTCCAGACCGACGCGCCGGTCAACCCCGGCAACAGCGGGGGGCCGCTCGTCACGCTTGAGGGTGACGTGGTCGGTGTCATCAACTCAGGTGGCGGCGACAACGTCGCGTTCGCCATCTCCGCCCCGCTCACCCAACGCGTCGTGCCGTCGCTCATCCAGACCGGCGACTACGACCACCCGTACATGGGTGTTGGACTCCGGAGTGTGTCGCCGCGAGTCGCTGAGGCGAACAATCTGGACCCCGGGTCGGGAGTGTATATCACTCGTGTGGTCAGTGATGGTCCGGCGGCGGGCGTTCTGCAGGGAAGCGATGGGGAGACGACGATTTCGGGGACAGCAATTCCCACTGGCGGTGACGTGGTCAGACAGATGGACGACACCCCGACGCCGACGCGGCAGGCGCTGGGGAGCTTTCTTGCACTGGAGACCAGCCCCGGCGAGACGGTCGACGTACTGGTCGAGCGCGACGGCGCACAGGAAACAGTCGAACTCACGCTCGGGACCAGACCGGAGCCGTAACGAACGTCGGCAGCCGAATCTGCTGTCCAGACCGCGGTTACTGCGTCTGGACCTCACCCAGTTCGCTACGGCTGCCACCGGCCACGAGGTAGCCGACGGCGGCGGCAAGCGGCAGTGTCACTGGGAGCCCCGCAATAAGCAGGCTGATACCGAGACTCCTACCGAGGACCACGTAGAGCCCAACGCCGGCCGCGGTGACCGTGACGAAGTCCGCAATGGTCGCCAGCGCTGCCAGCCGAAGGCGAACAGCGCGCCCGGAAACCGTACCGGCGGCCGCCTGATCGCGGTGCCACAGCAGGACGTAACTGGCAAACAGCGCGGTCAGGCCGGCCGACACACCCACGGGAAGTCCGATGAGCAGCGAGAACTCTATCTGTGGTTCGAAGCCAGCGGTCACCACGACGGTCGTGACAGCAAATACGAGTGCACCGAGGAGCAGGGCAACAACGATGCGGACGTGCGTGTTCATACGTATCAACTGAACGACTGTATATAAATAGTCCGCCGCTGCCGCAGAACAGGGTATCCAGCGGCGTTTCACACAGCGGCCCGTTCGCCCCCGTCGCGTCGGCTTATTCTAACGGCTCGGCGGCGTCCTGTTCGACTAGCGGGTCGGCGTTGTCGGCCGGCAGCGTCACCACGTCGTCCGTCGAAAGGTCGTACTCGCGCTGGTCGACGCCGAATATCTCGCCCACGTCGTCCGTGATGCGGACCGTGCGCCGGTCTACGTCGGCGGCCCCCGTGTCAGCACTGGCTGGTGACTGCGTTCCGCCGTCAGCCTGCGTCGGGTCCGCCGCAGGGCCGGAGGTCGACTCAGCACTCTGTTCAGCTGGCGGGGCAGGAACGTCGTCGCCGGCCGGCACGTCCGCCGGGTCAGTCTGGCCGTCAGCCGTGGGGTTGCTGCCCGTGTCCAGCTCGGGCGGCGGCGTTGGTGCGTCGGAATCCGCTGCTGGCGGGGACTGGTCCCCACCGCTGCCCATCATGTCAGCCGCGTCAACGCCGGTGTCCGGCGTCGACTGCTCGGGCTCACCGGCTGTCGCCTCGTCTGCCGTCTGTTGTGGGTCCGGGTCAGGGGCCTGTCGCTCGCCCGAGTTCGGCTCGTCGCCGACCGCGCCGGTCGGAGCCTCGCCCGCGATCACATTGAGGACGTGGCCTCGGTTGGATTCGATGGCCTCAACCATCGTCTCGAACAGGTCTCGTTCCTCCTGTGTGAGACCATCGTCCTCGGTCGGCATGTCCGCCGCGGCCAGCGACGCCATTTTGACAATTTTGCCCACGCGCCGTTCGTAGACCGCTTCGACGGTCTGTTCTGCGGTCTTGATGTCGTCCGTCAGGCGGTTGACCTCGGGCGAGTCGAAGGGGTCCTCGGCGCGCTCGGCCGCGCGGTCGCGCTCCGACCGAAGCTGTTGAATGAACTGCCCGGCGTCCTCGTAGAACGTCTCGCGCAGCTGCTGGAGCTGGTCGGTCTGGCGTTCCCGCGATTGGACGGACTGTAGCTCGTCTACGTTCATTCCTTCCCCTTCTCAGCACGCCCGCGGGCCATGAGAAACACGCCCACGTGCTCTGGTACAGTCTGATTACCCGCCTCCAGTGTAAAGCTATCGCCATCCAGTTCGACGAGGCCGCCGTCGGTCACCTCAACGGTGATGTCGTGGCCCCGGAACGTCTCCGGGACAGGGTCGACCAGCGGGTCGAACGCATCGAGGTCGTCGCGGTCGATTCGTTGAACCTCCAGCCCGCTGCCGCCGTGCAGCGAGCCGGGCAGGCGGATGAGCCGGTTCGTGTCCGTCGTCACCGGTTCGTCGATCGGTGCGTTGTCCGCCGCGACGACCTCGTGGAGCAGAATCTTCGCCAGCTGGTAGAACGCCGGATGCACGTCGATGTTGCCGGCTTCCAGTTGCTCGTAGTTCGACCGGGCGGCGTTCAGTGCCGCCGTCGCCTTCCCCTCGCCGATGCCGTCGTACTCCTGCAGTTGTTCGAGCGCGTCGGCCTCCTCCATCGCGAGCAGGTCATCGACGACGGCGAGCATGTGTCGGTGGGCGCGGGCGCTCCAGCCGCCTTCCGTCGAGAGTGTCCGTTTCTGGGCCGGACTGGACCGACCAGCCGTGCCGGCGACGGATTCCTCGTCGACGAGTTCGTCGAACTCCAGCCCGATGCCGCGGACGTAGTCGACAACCTCCCGGCGCGCGTCCCGCTCCAGGTGGCGGATACGCTCGTCACGGACGTGGACGTGGTAGCCCCGGCCACCGGAGAAGACGATAGTCAGGTCATCGAAGCCGAAATCGTCTTCCAGAAAGTCGAGCAGCCTGCGCAACGCGTCCTTGCACTTTGCGAGCATCTCGGCGTAGCTGTCCTCGCCCAGCACTACGGAGGGTAGGTGGTCGGCGTCGAGGTCGAACACGAGGTCAGAGGAGCGCCAGCCCTTGTCCGACATCGTCGAGGCGCTCGGCTCGTCGTAGCGGCCCGCGGAGAAGTAGACGTGGCGGGGCTTTCGGCGGCCGAGGAAGTCCTCGATTTCGCCGAGGTCCAGCAGCGAGCGATGGCGGACCATCGTCTCACCGGGGCCTTCAGTCCATGGGATGAACCCCCATTCACGTTCGTTCGCGGCCGGCGGCGGCGTTACGGACGCCTGTCGGTAGTGATCGCCGAACCGGCCACGGAGGTACGCTCGGGTCCGCTCTTCCATCGGCTACCTCGTTGGGGAGGTCCCTTGAAAAGCGTTCGCTTAGCCGCGCAGGAACTTCGACAGCTTGTCCGTAATCGAGTCCTCGCCGAGTTTGAGGTAGTAGGCGTCGCCGCCGTCCTCGTAGTAGTTGTCGATGCGCCGCGTGATCTCGAAGCCGATGTGTTTGTAGAACCCGAGTGCCTCCCGATTCGTCGCCCGGGCGTGACAGGTCACGCTGCCGTAGTCCTCGGCGACGCGGGCCACCAGCCGCTTGCCGAAGCCGTGACCCCTGTACTCGTCACCGACTGCGAGAAAGAGAATGTAGCCGTCGCGTCGAACCGCGGCGAAGCCGATGAGGCGGTCTTTGGAGCGGTCGATGTAGAGATAGGTGGTCGACCGTCGGTAGGCGTCGCGAAAGAACCCCCGTCGCTGCCGAAGAACGCCGTCGGACTCCCGGATGTCTTCCTTGAGCCGCCACGCCGCGTCGACGTGTTCGTCGTCCCCGCGTTCGACGATCTGTGTCTCGATGTTGACGCTCACTGCCGTATAAGTAGTGGAGGCGTGGATATAATTCCACCGCCTACAGAGAGGGGTGTCTAAGCGTCCAGTTTCACGGACCGGACGAACAGGATTAGGTAGATAGCGCACAAATTCTCAGGTATGGACACGCGTATACCGAGTTTTATCGGCACTGTCGCGCTCGTGCTCACGCTCCTTTCGCGACCTGCGGCGGCACACGTCGACTACGTGACGGAAGGGCCGGGCGAGGCCCTTGATGCAGTGGCGTTTGCGATATCCGTGCTATCGAACCCGGTGAATGCGGCCGTTTTCGGCATCTCGGGACTGGCTGTGACTGGCGGCCTCGCGGCGTATCTCTGGGTCCGACCGACGATTGCAGACATCGTCATCCTTCGGGACGTGCTCGTCGGCTACGCAGACCTCGTCCCGTGGATGCTCCGACTCAGCGTGGGGCTGCCACTCGTCGGTGCCGGTTTTCAGGGGTATCTGTTCGCCCCGACGGTGACGTTTGACCCCGCAACGAGCCCGGTCGTCCGCATCCTGTTTATCGGGCTGGGGTTCACACTCCTGTTCGGACTTGCGACCCGTATTGTCACGACGATTGGGCTGGTGACCTTCGGCTGGGCGCTGAGCGTTGACCCCGGTGTCGTACTCGCCATGGAGTACGTGCCGGCCTTTCTGGCACTGTTGATTCTTGGCGGTGGTCGTCCGAGCGCGGACCATATGCTCCAGCGGGTCGCCAGCACTGACGGGACCTACTACGGTCGCGTTGACCCGGTGCACCATCTCAAGGGGTTTCTGGACACAACAACGGCAACGTATCGTGAGTACGTCCCAGTCATCATCCGAGTCGGCATGGGTGTGACGTTCATCTATCTCGGACTGTTCCAGAAACTCGCTGAACCCGGACAGGCGCTTCTGGTCGTCGAAAAGTACAATCTCACCGCCGTCGTCCCCGTCGACCCTGGCATGTGGGTGCTCGGTGCTGGCCTGACTGAGATGCTGGTCGGCCTAGTGCTGATATTCGGCTTCATGACCCGCGGAGCCGCGGCTGTCTCCTTTGTCCTGTTCACCACGACGCTGTTCGGCCTGCCTGACGACCCGGTACTCGCACACATCACGCTGTTCGGAATGGCCTCGGCGGTGTTCACGATGGGTGCCGGGCCGCTCTCATTCGATGACTGGTTCGGTCGGCCGGCACAGAGCGACCGGGAGACCGTCGTCTCGGCGGACTGAGCCGGGTTGAAACGCTGACCGTGCTGGTCAGTTCGTGCCGTTCCACTGGTCCAGCTGGGTCCGATTCCCGCTCGCGTTATGATAGATCGTGATTGTGTCCTGTGCCCTCACCTGTTGCTGATAGGCACTCCCGCTGCTCAATTGCACAACATCGCCGGGTCCGACAGTTGCCTCCGAGTCTCGGCCAGCCACTTCTGCCCAAGTAACCCGATTGTCAGGGCCCTGAATGTCGACGTTCCCAGCTTTGAACTCGTCGCCGCGTTCGTGTGTGACGATAAGGACTTGATTATCTGAGATGTAGTCGTAGCTGTAATTCGCCTGCGGGCCGCCGCCGTCGTCGTCCTCGATGACGAGGACGTTCAGCCCGACAATAGCCGTGACGAGTAGCGTCAGTCCGATGAGGACGGCGACGCCGATGCCCTCTGTCATCCCGACTGTCTCAGTCCTAAACTGTCCCATAGCCGTCTATCACTCCTAATGTGAGACGGCGTTAAATGCTGTTCGACGGCGAGGGGAAGACACATATCGGTTCAACTCACAGCCACCGGTATGATAGACGAGACTGTCGAGGAGATCTCGGAGATGCAGACCCACAGTTCCTCCGTGGTCGCAGTCAAAGCCGCCCAGGCGCTCCGGGACCTGACTGACAGGGAGTACCCGACGGTCGAGGATTACCTCCGTTCGCTCGACCGGAACAGCAGCGCCCTCCGGCGAGCGAACCCCTCACACGCCTCCCTCCATACGACCCAGCACCGGATCGTGAACACCGTCTCGGATGCGGAGCCCGACGACGTGGCGGCCGCCAAGGAACTGACCAACGAGGCTATCGACGACGTTATCGACTCGGTGGAGTCGTCAAAAGACCGCGCCGCTGCCCGCGCCGTGTCGGAGATCGCCGATGACGACGTGCTGTTGACGCATGACTTCTCCTCGACCGTCCTTGCGGCCATCGACGACGCCATCGAAGCCGGCCACAGCTTCGAGGTGTACGTTACGGAGTCCCGACCGCGCTTCCTCGGTCGAAAGATGACGCGCCACCTTTCCGACCGGGACGGGGTCGACGTGACGCTTATCGTCGACAGCGCCGCCGGGCACTTCATGCCAGAGGTCGACCGCGTGCTCGTCGGCATGGACTGCATCGTCGACGACACGCTGTACAACCGCATCGGCACGTATCCGATTGCGACGGCGGCGGCGGACAACGACGTTCCGGTGACGGTCGTCGGGGCCGCCGCAAAGTACGTCGACGGGGCATTCGCCTTCGAAAACGAGATTCGGCCACTGTCGGAGGTGCTCCGGGAGCCGGCAGACGGATTCGAGGTCGCAAACCCGGCCTACGACGCCACGCCGACGCACCTGCTGGATACAGTTGTCACTGACGACGGGGTCCACGAGTACTGAGACTGCTGTACGTTCGTTCCGGCATCACTGGCCAGCAGGGCGGGTCCCGGCAACGGAAACCGGGGTCGAAGGTTCTTGTTGCTGGCAGTGAAGAAGCCACGTATGGACGACACTGCCCTCCTCCGCCAGACGATCCGTCGGTGTACCGCCGTGCTCGTTGCAACGCTTGCCACTGTTGGTGTGAGTCTGCAGCGTTCTTCAGGAGCGGGTTTCTTGCTCATACTGGCCGTTATCTCAGTGGTGTATCTCGCCGTTGAGTTCATCAAAGTGAGTCCGCCCGCTGAGAGTCTTGGCGGCTCCTCGTCTACAGAGGATGAGGAGTAATTACGTAGTGGTCCTACCGCTGTTGGACGACGGTGTCACAGTCCGGACACCGGAGTAACAAACTGTTCTCGGTTGCTTCGGCTGTCCAGTCGCCAGTCACTGCGCTCTCGTGACCGCAGTCGGGACAGAACAGCGAGGTCTTGGACCGCGTCTGTGGTGGTGGGTCTGAGTCGACCGCGCTGGTCGTGTAGATTTCGGTGGAGGTCATCAAAGAAAAGAACGCGCTGTAGGCTCAAAAATGTGTCGGCAGAATGTTTGATTGTTCACGCATAATGTGGAATTAGTATAGTTTAAATCCCAGTAAATGTGGACACTCGTGCCAAATTTTACCCTTCACATGTACATTCGGTCATCAGCGAACTGGTCGGAATCGGCGGCGTCCATCCGTTCTGCAAGTGCCTGATAGTGGGCCTCGATGTTCGCAGCGAAGTTCTCCAGTGGACCAGTGTCAATCTGGATCGAGTGGCTCTCTTTCAACGCAGTGAGCAGTCTGATTGCGGCCGCTGCGTCGGGCGCTTGTGGGTGGGTTGGCGTCGTGAACACACCGGTTGGAAGCGACTCATCGATTCCGCGCGTGACTAGCTCGGCACTCAGTCCGTCGAGGAACCCGTTTCCCATTGGTCTGATGTCGGTGTCGTTGAGATACGATTCCTGATACATCGGCGTTGCAATGTAGAACGGGACGTGGTCGTCCGGGCCGTGTGCGATGGGGACGCCGGTGAGCATCGTAATGTCTGAAACCCCCAGTTTTCTCCCCGCGGTCGCAATTGCGCCAGCGAGCGATCCGGCCTGAGCCGGCGGCACGAACCGCTCACCCACTAAGACAGCAAACGACGACGCCTCATCGACATACAGCCGTGTGTGATGTCTCGGGGTCCCGTTCTCGAAAGGGGTACTGAACGGCGGCTCCGACGTCCGCAGATGGCCGACTTCGCGCATCGAGTGCTGGTCAGCGAGATAATCGACGGCTGTGAGGCCGGCCAGGCCGTACTCAGAGACACCGACTGCCAGCGTATCTACCGGTGGTCGGTCGTCTGAGAGGACCACCGAGATGTCATCTGAAGACATATTATCTCAAACAGAGTGAGATGGCTAAGTAGTTCGGGAGGGGAATCCTTTTCTCGTGGCGGGATTGATTCCATGTCATGCGTTTTGGCCCTGTCTGGCCGTTGCAGACACCCACTCCGACGCCGACCGAAGCCGCGACGGAAGTGGCGACAGAGGTAGCCACTGACATCGGTGGATTGCTCCCCTTCGAAATCCCGATGTGGATTGCCAACATCGGGAAATCCCTGATCGTCATCGGGCTGGCAATTGTCGTTTCCCGCGTTCTCGTCCGTCTTCTGGGTCGGCGCGTCGCTCAGCAGTTCCGGCGGCCAAGTCTCACTCGAACAGCGCTTCGCGGCATCCGTGCCGGTGTGTACATTTTCGCGTTGCTGACCATTCTGGGCATTTACGGTCTGCAACTGGGTGATATTGCACTCTCCGTCACTGTGTTTTCTGCCGTGGTTGGTGTCGTGCTGGCCCCGATTCTCGGGGGCCTGATCTCTGGCGTCTTCTTGCTGGCTGACCAGCCATACGAGATCGGTGATATGATCGAACTCGCCGACACTGGCCAGCGAGGGTTCGTCGAAGATATCACACTCAGACACACCAAAGTGTTCACCCTTGACAACACGTTTCTCGTCATCCCCAACGGGGAGATTCGCCAGCGGGATGTCGTCAACTACTCGGCAGAGGACTCACGAACGCGGCTGTCGCTTGACGTAATGGTCACCTACGAGAGTGACATCGCCGTCGCGCGGAGCCTCATCGAAGCGGCGGCCCGGGAAGTGGACAACGTCATCTCCGGCGGGCCGGACATCCGCGTCGGTGCGGCCCGGTACCCCGCCTCGCCGACGGTGTATATCAACAATTTCGCCGACCACGGCGTGTTGCTGACATTACGGTACTGGGTGACCGAACCGTACAAGCTGCTTGCTGCCCGCTCGAGAGTCCAGACGAACGTCTGGCGGCGGCTCGAAGACGCAAATGTCGAAATCGCCTATCCACACTCCCACCTGTACTTCGACGACACCAGCGGGGAGATGAACGTCTCACTCACCAACGGATTGGGCGGGCTTGACGGCGTTGACCGGTCCCACACGGCCACCGGAGACGCGCCGGTCCCGCCGCGTCAGGATCCCGATGAACTCGGCGACGAGTGACGGCTGGACTGGGCATCCGGCTGGGCGGTGACGATTTCGCAGTCGAGTTCCTCGCGAAGGAACTGTTCGACATCGGGGTCGTCGACCAGCCGTCGGATCATCTGTCGCCAGCGACTCGCCTGTTTGCTCCCGATGACGACGATATCGGCGTCCTGTGCAGCGACCTCATCGAGGATCGTCTCTTCGACCAGCATCCCCGACCGGACGACGTACCGCGTCCGCGGGACGTGGCCGAACGCCTGCTCGACGGCGCGTTTGAGCTCTGTCCGGTCGACGTGGTGGCTATTCTGGTATAGATTTACGTGGAGGACGGTGAGGTCCGCATCTTCCGCGTCGGCGATCTGAATGGCCTCCGCGAGCGTGGCTCGGGAGTTCTCCGAGAGTGGGTATCTGACCGGGACGACGACCTGTGGCATCGGCGGAACGTACCGCGCCGAGGTTTAAATCGCTAGCGACGAGTGAGTCGTCCGTCGACCGCCGGGGCGATGTCCGTCTCGCGGACGTAGTCGGCCAGCGCCCTGTACTGTACGTCGGCGACGCTGACCCGGTGGGATTCGGTGAGGATCGGGAACTCCAGTTCGGTGTAGTAGAGGTAGTTGCTCGTCGCGAGCGTGTACGTCTCGGTGTCGCGGACCGGTCGCCCGTCGACCTGCAGTCGCTCGATGATTTGTGTATCATCGTTCCAGACCAGTTCGACGCCGCTGAAATGGGCGTGCCACCAGTCCGGCTCGCCGAACGCGACCTGTTGCCCGCTCCCCTGTCGACACAGCGTCCGGAGCTCCGCCCCCGTCAGTTCGGCGACTGTCAGGGGTTCCTCGAAGGGGACGACAGAAACCATATCGGCGACCGTCAGCGCCCCATCGAGCGGAACCGTGTCGTTTCGGAGACCGCCGCTGTTCTGGAGGGCCACATCTGCGCCCGTCGCCCATCGGTACGCGTCCGCAACGAGGTTGCCGAGCCGACACTCGCCGCCGTAGGTCGTCGCCTGACTACGGTCGATGGGGTCGGCGGCGTGACCGATAACCTCGTGCAGTCCCGCTGCGGAGAGCCTGTCTTCGATTGCCGCCGCGACGCGGTCATCGAGAGGGCCATCAGCTGTCTCGCGGAACTGTGCAGTCGGTTCCGGTCCGGCAAGGTCGACCTCAACGACGGTCCGGCCGTTGGCTCCTGGTCTGGTGAGCAGCGTCCCGTCGAGACGGTCGATGCGGCGCTCGTGGACGTGCCCGCCGAGGATTACGTCCACGTCGCAGGCGCGGGCCAGTTTCTCGTCAATCCGGCCCAGATGTGAGAGCACGACAACAGCCTCCGCCCCGGCGTCCCGAAGCGCTGTGGCCGCCTCGCTGACAGCCTCGAACGGATCTGTGAACGTCAGCGTCGTCGCCTGTGGATTGGCCGAGGCCGTGTCCGGGCTGGTGACACCGACGAAGCCGACTTGCACTCCGTCGACGATCCGGTTCGCCCACGGTCGGGTCAATCGTCTGGCAAACCGCTCGCCGTCCTGTTCGACGTTCGCAGTCAGCCACGCCTGTGGCGACCGTGCGATAATCTCCCGCGTCATCGCGAGTCCGTGGTCGAAATCGTGGTTCCCCAGCGTCTCGAACGCGGGCGTCAGCGCAGTGAAGAGGTCGAGCGACTGCTCGCCGTCGGTGACCAGCGACAGCACTCCCGGACCGGTGTTGTCTCCGGTGCCGACCACCAGCGCATCCGGGCCGTCAGCGGCGGCGACTGTCCCCGCAAACCGCCCGATTCGCTCGGGTGTATCGTACGCTTTCTCCACGTCGGAGTAGTGGATGATCCGGGGACTCACACCCATAGTGCAGGGGAACCAGCCATTAATGGTTTCCGCAGTGATTTAGCCGCTGGCGCGTCATGAGTCCGTATGGACGCACTCGACGGTCCCGATGGAGAGACGCTGTACGTCGACCGGAGCGACGGCGACACCGGTACGAAAGGCGCGTTTTACGTCGTCTACCGCGACGCCGACCGCGAGCGCCGCTGGGGCTACTTCTGTAGCAACTGCGAGACGTTCAACAACGCGATGGACTCGATGGGACGCATCCGCTGTAACGACTGTTCGAACCTCCGCAAAGCCGAAGAGTGGGACGCCGCTCACGAGTAGTAGTCGGCCTGCGCGGCCGAACTGCCTACGCCGGCCACTGAGCTAGGTCTACCCCAGCCCCTGTGCCGAGTCGAATCACCCACCAAGCGTCCCTGTCTCACTGGTAGCGCTGCCGATTTCGTTTGTTTCCCTGGCCGTTTCCCCAGGCGAACTGTCAACAGCATGGCCAGTGGGAACGTTTATCAGATAGCCAGTGGTACTGGATCTCAGATGGGGGCCGTTACCACATCACTCGACGAGCAGGCCCGGTCGATATTCGACGACCTCGGATACACCGTGTCGCGCACTGGCACCGAACTGCGAGCGGAACGCGACTGGCGCGTCGTCACTGTCACAGTGCTCAACTCGCAGGACCCGATACCCGAGGGCGGCGACTTGCGTTGTTTCGTCACACGCACCGACGATGCGACGCACCTCAGCCGCCGCCTCAATCGGCAGGACGTATCCTATGACTGGGCTGTCATCGGGATTACTGAGGACGGCGACTACGAGGTGGTCCGTCACCCCGGCGATACAGCCATGTCGGCTGACGCCAACACTTAGGGGCCTCTCCCTTCACCATCCGGCGTGCAAGTCGGTGTCATCAATCAAGCGCTCGAACAGCTAGTTACGAACGTTATTGACGCACTTCCGCGCCTCATAACCGCGTTCGTCTTTCTTGCGATCGCTGCGGTAGGCATCAAAGCGATCATGTTCGTTGTCCGGGCCGTTCTGAAACGGTCGCTGCCCGGCGAATCCCCCGTGTACCGACAGTTTCTGTCGGTGATCGTACTCGTGTTCCTGTGGTTCGGCGTGGCGCTATCCTTCCTCTCTATCGTCGGCCTGACCGCCATCGCCGCGTCGCTGGGCACGGCGACCGGATTCCTCGCGCTTGGCGTCTCATACGCGCTATCGGAGATGATCAAGGACGCTGTTGCCGGCGTCTACCTCCTCCGTGACCCCGATTTCAACCCCGGCGACACCGTCAAAGCCGGCGACACCACCGGGGAGGTGGCCGCCATCGAACTCCGGAAGACGCGGTTCCGCGTCGACGGTGACACCGTTGTCAGGGCCAACGCGGCCATCGAAGAACGCTGGACGAAAGTCGAGTCCGAGTCCTGAGCGAGGGTGAGGGCCGCGCTACCCGTTCACACGTGGTGTTTAAGCCTATCGACATCATATTCGACGTATGTTCGTCGGCCACGCGCTACTTGCGTTCGCCCTCGGCGCCCTCGCCGCGTGGTGGCTTGGGCTCTCCCGTGAGCGAGCGGTCCAGTTGGGCGTCATCGCCGGCCTGTTCGCCGCAGTTCCCGACGTTGATATCGTCTACGCCCCCTTCGGGCTACTCGTCGGGGCCGCCGAGAACCTGACGGCCGACGGCTTCTGGGAAACAGCAAACGTCGTCCACCGTGGGCCGACACACTCGCTCCTGTTAGGGGCGGCACTCGCCGCCGCCGCCGGCCTCTGGGCCAGTAACTCGCGGGCTACCCGAATCGGGTCGCTGTCCATCGGCGCCGTACTGACCGTTCTCACGGGCGCAGTCAGCGGTCCCATCGCAGGACTCGTGATGCTCGTGTTCGTTCTGGCCGTACTAGGTGTCGCCACAGTCGCACAGTCCCGCGATGTCAGCCCCCGGACGGTGACCGGGCTAGCGCTACTGGGACTCCTTACTCACCCGTTCGGCGACCTCTTCACCGGCGGCCCGCCCCCGTTCTTCTACCCCTTCGACGTGACACTCGTCGCCGAGCGGGTGATGCTCCACCCCGACCCGACCACGCACCTTCTGGCGGCGTTCGCTATCGAACTTGCGACGGTGTGGCTCGCCGTGTGGACGTACGTCCACCTCCGCGGCTACACGCTGACCGGACTCGTCCGTCCGCGGGCAGCGCTGGGACTGGGGTATGCAGCAGCCATCCTGTTCATGCCCGCACCGACGCTCGAACAGTCCGCGCACTTCGTGTTCAGCGTCCTCGCACTGGGCGTCGTCGGCGCACCGACCCGGCCCTTCAGTGACGGTGTCGACTGGCTGGAGACGGTCGTGACGGGGCTGGCGGCAGTGTCTATCGCTGCGCTCGCGTATGCCATGGCGTATGGCGCTATCTGAAACAATCCCCGCGCCGATATCGGTCGATAGGGTTTTTCCAGTCGCGACTCACCAGCCAATATGAGCCGAGACGTGGCGCGGTTGCTCCGGGACAGGCGCGTCAACGCCATCGCGGCGTGGTGCATCGTCGCTATGCTCGCGGCCGTTTCGGTGACAAGTGCCGTTCAGGCCGACCTGTTGTGGGCCGGATTCGCGGCGGCCGTTGCGGCGTTGGCGCTCTTTCCGCCAGTTCTATTGCGCAACCGGGACGCCATGCTGCCCTGGGAAATCCTCTTGCTGGCGGCGTCACCCGTTGTCGGCCGGCTGTTTGCGACGCTCTCGATGACCGGTAATCTCGCGACGTATCTCTCGGTTGCCGCCATCGCGCTCATTCTCGCCGTCGAACTCCAGCTCTTTACCCCTGTCCGGATGACGCCCCGGTTCGCCGTCGTCTTTGTGGCCATCACCACGATGGCTACCGCCGGCGTCTGGGCCGTCGTCCGCTGGGTAGCCGACCAGTTTCTCGGGACCACCTTCATCCTCGATCCGACGGTGTCCGAACACGTCATCGAGGAAGCGATAATGTGGGAGTTCGTCGCATCGACCATCGCCGGCATCGGTGCCGGGGTGGTTTTCGCGTACTACGTCCGCCGGCAGGCTGGGACCAGCCGCGTCCCCGAGGAGGTCCAGCCTGACCTATGAGGGTCCGTGACCGCTTCAGCATCAGCACGGCGACACAGCAACGGCTCTCGCGAAGTCTGTCACTGGCTCTCATCGGCCTATTCGCAGTTGGTATCGAGCGGGGCAACGTCGGCATCATCGTCAATTCGGGCGTCGCCATCCTCGTCACGCAACTCCCGGCGCTGCTAGAACGGGACTATGGCATTGCACTCGACCCCGCGCTGACGCTGTGGATTACCTCGGCGGCGTTCTTCCACGCGCTCGGGACTGTTGGCCTCCCGGGGTCCGAGGAGAATTTCTACGTCAGTATCTGGTGGTGGGACCACTTCACCCACGCCCTCTCGTCATCAGTTGTCGCCGCAGTCGGGTACACGACCGTTCGTGCGCTCGACGAGCACACTGACGAGATCTCGATTCCCTCGCGGTTCATGTTCGTGTTCCTCCTCCTGTTCGTGATGGCCTTCGGCGTGCTCTGGGAGGTCATCGAGTTCTCGATTACGCTTGCTGCCTCGGCGACCGGGAACGACACGATTCTGACACAGTTCGGGCTCAGCGACACGATGCTCGACCTCGTGTTTGACGCTATCGGAGCCATTATCGTGGCTATCTGGGGGACAGCACACCTCACTGACGTGGTCGGTCACGTCGAGACACTGCTGAACCGGCAGTCGCAGTGACCTGTCCGTACTTTTATCACATATCTGTGTGAACAAATAGCACGCAGATGGTTTTCAAAAAGATCACACTCATCGGGACCAGTTCGGAAAGCTTCGACAAAGCCGCCGACGATGCTATCGAGCGCGCGGAGGCCACACTGGACAATCTCAAATGGGTGGAAGTGGAGGAACTGGGCGTCGAGATCGCTAGCGTCGAGGGCCGCGAGTACCAGGCCGAGGTCGTCGTGGCGTTCGAGCTCGAAGCGTAGCTACGTCCGGAAGGACTCGCCACAGCCGCATTCGCTAACCACATTCGGGTTCTTGACGTGGAACCCGGCTCCCTGCAGGCCACCCTCGTAGTCGAGGACTGACCCCTCGATGTAGTCGATGCTGGCGTCGTCGACAAACACGCGGAGCCCGTTGCGCTCGAACACCTCGTCGTCTTCCTCGGGTGCGTGTTCGAACCGCATCCCATAGGAGAGTCCGGCACAGCCGCCCTGCTGGACGTACAGACGGAGCCCAGATTCTTCGACATCCATGCCTTCGCTTTCGAGGAGGTCCAGTGCCTCTCCCGCTGCCTGCTCGGTGACGGCGACGTCCTCGCCCCCGAGGTTCGGGTCGCCGTCGTCCGCTGTGCTGCTCATACACTTACGTGGACGCCCGAACGTGTTAACAGTGACGCCGGCACAGGGGGAACGCCCCCCATTCAGTTGACCTCGCTGTACAGCGTAACGATATCGTCGTATTCGAGCTTGCCGTTCTCGTTGAAGTCGTAGGCCGTCTTGTTGAGCGCGACGCTGTCATCGTCGAAATTGTCGAACAACAGCTGGATGTCATCGTAGTCTACCCGCCCGTTGCCGTTGACATCCTCGAAGTGGCCGTCGCCGTCGGGGTCGGTCGGCTCGTCGCTCCCGGTGACCGGCGGCGGGCCGACGATGATGACACCCAGTTCCGTGTTCGCTACGAGCGCAGTACCACTGTCGTCATCAAGCCTCTCGACCGACACTTCGATGTCAGCCGTTCCGGCGCTCTGTCCACGGATGTCGAGCGTGGCAAGTCGGGTGTCAGTGCCACCGACAACTGACTGGGCGTTCTTTTCCACATCGGCAAACCGGATATCGGCGGACGCTCCATCACTGGCAACGTCCGTCTCGGAGATACTGAATGGGTCAGCGACTGACACACCTGTTATCGTTGCGATTTCGGGGTCAGAAATAGTGACAGTCATCGCTGCGCCTGAGAGTCCTGTCTCCAGCCAGCGGCCGGTCAGTTCTGCCGTCCCGTTCTTGCCGTTGCCGACGGCGATAGAGTCGGCGAGGATCAACGGGTTGTCATCGGGGATGCCGGGCTGGCCTGCGGTGAGTTCAACTGTTGCATCCGTTCGCATCGGCGCACCGGGTTCGTCGACGTACTCTAAGACCTGAAACTCCGTCGTCCAGTTGTCAGGCGTGACCGTACAGCGGACGTAGCCGCGCTGATTGTTGTAGTACTCTACGTTGTCGTTCTCTGTGACGACGTAGCGACCGAAGTCGTCCATGTCGGTGCCGTTCCCGCCCGACGAGATTGATGTCCCGACGAACTCCGCGCCAACTGGTTCACTGGAGCCGTCTTTGGCACTGATAAGCGTATTCGCCCAGTGAGAGTGGAAATCACCGGTGATGACCACCGGGTTGTTGGCGTCCTCCTCAAACGCAGTTTTGACCAGATTCTGCTCGGGGACGTAGCCGTCCCACTGCTCTGTCCGGAACCCTTCTTCTGGCCCCTGCTTGAAGTCCATCGTCGCGAAGGGAAGCTGGTTCGCCAGCACGTTCCACGTCGTCTCAGTGGCCGAAAGATTCTCAAGCAACCACTCCTCCTGTGCGTCCCCGAGGATGGTTCGGTCCTCCTCGAAGCGCTCCGCACAGTCGACCTTATTGAACACGTCATCACAGGCCTGGTCGGACCGATAGAGCCGCGTATCGAGGACGTTGAAATCGAGCAGGTCACCGAACTCGTAGTACCTGTAGAGCTTCTGGCTGGCGTCGTCGGGCTTTTGCTCCATCCGGAACGGCAGATGCTCGTAGTACGCTTTCAATGCCGCCGCGCGGCGCTGTATAAACGCCTCAGTAGATTGCTTGTCGGGGTCCTGCGGAACGTTCCCTGCCCAGTTATTGTCGACCTCATGGTCGTCGCGAGTAACGAGCCACGGGGCGCTGGCGTGAGCGGCTCGCAGATTCGGGTCTGATTTGTAGAGGCCGTAACGGAGTCGGTAGGTGTCAAGATCCGTCGTCTCCTTCTTGTATTCCTGTGGGAGCGACTTTTCGCGCGGTGATTCTGAAACATCGATGCCGTACTCGTAGATGTAGTCTCCCAGATGGACGATGAGGTCAAGCTCGTCTTCAGCCATCTGCCCAAATGCTGTGTAGTGGCCATCGACCCAGCGGTTACATGAAGCAAAGCCGAACTGAAACGCGTCGACGGACGCGCCGGCGGCGGGCGCGGTCTTGGTCCGGCCAATCGGACTCGTCTCACCGCGGCACGCAAACTGGTAGTAGTACTCGGTAGCGGGTTCAAGCCCGTCTGCGTCGACGTGGATAGTGTGCGCGTGGTCCGGTTCGGCAGTCGCGGTCCCGGTGTTAACGATATCGCTCATCCCTTCGTCAGTGGCGACCGTCCACTCGACGCTGAATGTCTCACTGGGCATCGCACCGTCCGCTTCGAGGGGGTTCGGGGCGAGCCGCGTCCAGATGATGACAGAGTCAGGGAGCGGGTCACCGGATGCGATCCCTAACGTGTACGGGTCCGATTCGAAGTTGCCGTCGTCGTCCACCATCGCACTGGCGCCTTTAGACAGTCCGAGCACAGCCGCCAGCGAAACGCCGCCAGTTCGCTGCATGAACGTTCGCCGGTTCTGTGCTGTTGTGTCTATTTCAGGGAGGTCCGTAGGCCTCATGCCTAACTGCCGCCCCAGACGCCGATTAAAATTCTATAATATTGATATGTTATAGTTGTATCTCTTCGTTCCGGGTATGTTGTTTCTGGGTTGCGAATTACGCATACACCGGGCGCAATAGGTATCGATACCTGTAAAATCAAGCATCTTATGCTGCAGGCTATTCGGTGACCCGGCAGCAACGCAGACGCGGCGTGGTCCTACCCACGCATCTGACGAAAGCACGGAGTACCGACGGACTCACACCGATATATCGACGGCCACTGTGCTGTCCGGTGTGGCAGCTACTCGAACCGTTTGCGGACGCTCTCAGCGTGGGCGTCCAGCCCTTCGGCTTCGGCGAGAGTCGTAATCGTGTCCGCGATGTCGCCCAGCGAATCCTCGGAGAGGCGCTGGACTGTCGTCGACCGGACGAACGTGTCTACGGAGAGACCGCCGGTGACCCGCGCGTTGCCGCCGGTCGGCAAGACGTGGTTCGTCCCGGTCGCGTAGTCGCCGGCTGCAACGGGGCTGTACGGGCCGAGGAACACGGACCCGGCGGAGGGAATCCGTTCGAGGAGCGATTCGTCGTCAGCGGCCTGAATCGAGAGGTGTTCGGCGGCGTACTCCTCGGCGAAGAGGACGGCTTCGCTCATCGAACGAGCGAGGAGGACGCCAGATGTGTCGTTGTCCAGTGCGGCGCGGATGACTGCCTCGCGCTCCCGGCCGTCAGCCTGCTCGTCAACGGCATCGACGACCTGCTCGGCGAGGTCCGCGTCGTCGGTGACGGCGACGACAGAGGCGTTCTCGTCGTGTTCGGCCTGTGCGATGAGGTCTGCCGCGACCAGTTCCGGGTCCGCGTCGCCGTCGGCGACGACCATAACTTCGGAGGGGCCGGCCAAGAAGTCGATTGCCACGTCGCCACGGACCTCGGCCTTCGCTGCTGTGACCCAGCGGTTGCCGGGGCCGACGACGATATCCGTCGCGCTCACGGTCTCGGTCCCGTAGGCCAGCGCCGCAATGGCCTGTGCGCCGCCGACCTGATAGACGGCGTCAGCACCGGCGACGTGGATGGCGGCCAGCGTTACGGGGTTGACCTCCTCGGCTGGCGGGGTGGCGACGGCGACGTGTTCGACGCCAGCGACCTTCGCCGGGATGACGCCCATCAGCGCGCTGGAGGGGTAGGCCGCCGTGCCACCGGGGGCGTACACCCCAGCGCTGTCGAGCGGGCGGAATCGGCGGCCCAGTTCACGCCCCTCGAAGTCGTCGCGCCAGTCCTCGGGGACCTGTCGCTCGTGGAACGCGCGGATGTTCGCCGCGGCGTCCTCGATTGCCTCGCGCACGTCGTCGTCAATTTCCTCGTAGGCTCGCTCTGCGGCGTCGGTGATGTCGATGTTGCCCACCGACACATCGTCGAATTCTTCGGCGAAGCGCCGGAGCGCCACGTCGCCCTCCTCGTGGACCTGCGAGACAATATCGCGCACGTCGTCTCTAACGGCGTCGACGCCGGCGTCGCGGTCGAAGAAAGCGGCCCGTTCGTCGGGACCAAGGTCAGCTATCGTCCGTACGTTCATACGCCTGATTCGGGACGGGGCAAAAAACGGGTTTCCCTTCGTCGGCCGGCAACGGCAATGGAGCGGAGTGCGGGAGAGAGGGACCGATTCGTCGGGCAAGAGTGACTTCAGAATCAGAGGCTGTCGGGACGCACATGCCTGTCGCGAATGTTCGACTCACTGTCAGTCGCTCTCTCGTCACCGTTTTCCGGTACTCGGGCCTACACAGACTATGGCTTCAGTCGACGACCATCGTCGCCGGACAACCGACCTCCCTCCGGCGACGACCGAATATTTCGCCCCCGAACTAGCGACTATTGATAGCTATCTCGAAACGGTCCCGCCAACTATCGACACGGCGGCCGGCGACGCCGCAGTCGGCCCGATACACACGCTCCCGTGGTTCTACGTGGCCGACCTGACTGGCTGGCGCGGCAGTACGCTCGCCCGACTGCTAGCCGCAGAGCAGGGCGTGGCCTGCTACGAACTCTCCGCCGGCGCTGCGGACGCGCTTCCGGCCCTGTGGTCCCTCATTGACGAGAGCGGTGACAGCCCCGTTGTACTCCATCTGGACCTACAGGGCGACGGCGGACGGATTCAGCGAACGCTCCGGGAGGCGCTCCGACGCGGCTACACGCATACTCCCGACGGCTGGGACGAGCCGGTGCGCGGCGAACCGGCGAACCTCCACGTCGTCTTCACCGATACGACCCCCTCGAAGCGGCTGGCAGTACCACTGCCCGCCGCGACCACGCCGACCACCGGTGCGGTCCTCTCGTATGCGCCCCGCCGGAGCATGCTCCCGGAACGGCCCGACGGGACGACGATGCTTTCGGACCCGCCAGCGCTCCACGACCGCGAGGCCGAACTGGAGCAGTTCCTGCTGGCTGCGCTGGCTGGCTACGGTGACGACGACGCCAGACAGCAGTACGTCGACACCGCCGTCGAAATTCTGTCGATAACCCATTCGCTCATCGGGAAGCGTGACCTGCTGTTCGACGTGTCGCCGCGACTGGCGCTAAAATACGGGTCGCTCTTGGACAGGCTTTCAGTCGGTGCGACGACAGAGCGACTCGGTCAGGACGTGCTCGGGCAAGTGCCACAGAGTCCCGGGAGCGAGGATATTCGGGCAACGCTTCGGGACCTGCTGCCGAAATAGGTGGCCGAGATGGCGGTTGTAGCGCCGTCCGCGCGCTCAGTTCGCGTCGCTGACGATTTTGATGACCGCTCCCTCCTCAAGTTCCGTCTCATCGCTGATGCGCCGGTTCTCACGGGCGTCGACGGCGTGGATGTAGCCGTCGCCGATGTCTGAGTGGACAGCGTACGCAAGGTCTTTCGGGGTTGCTCCTTGTCGCAGCAGGAATGCATCGGGGAGGACGTTCTCCTGCCCATCGGTCCAGTGCGTTTCGTTCTGGACAGGGTAGGCCGTCAGATGGTCGAGCAGGTCGTAGACGGCGGTGTCGAGAGCGCCCTGAACGCCGGTGCCGCCCCAGTCGTCCATCACGCCACGGATGCGGTTCAGCCCCTCTCGTTGCTGGTCGCTCACGTCGCCGACGATATCGAAGTCCGGGTCGCCCGGGTCGTAGTCGATGACGCCAGCCTGTGCGGCGTTGCGCAACGCGAGTTCGCCGTCGGCGGTCGCGGGCACGACCACGTCGGCGGCTTCCTGCAGGGCTTCGATGTTTCCCTCCGGAGCGATATCGGCCTTGTTCGCGACGACGACGAGCGGCTTCGTCCGCTGGCGTATCTCTGTCGCCAGTGCTTCGCGGTGCTCGTCGGTCCAGGCGATGGGGTCCTCGGGGTACTCTAGGTCACGGAGCGTCCGTGCTACGTCGAGTTCGGAGGCCCCGACGCCGGCCAGCATATCCACGAGCGATTCGTCGAGCTTGAAATCCGGCGACCGGGACTGCCGTTCGATTGACTCCCAGTTGCGCTCGACGATGCTGGCGAGCCACAGGTCCATCTCCTCCTCGACGAAGTGGACATCCTCGACAGGGTCGTGCTCGCCGACTTCGACGGGTTCGCCCTCGGCGTCAGTCCCACCAGAGGCGTCGACGACATTGAGGATCACATCGGCGGTCGACAGCTCGTCGAGGAACTGGTTCCCGAGGCCGCGCCCCTCGTGTGCCCCGGGAACGAGGCCGGCCACGTCGATGAGCTCCACCGGGACGTAGCGCTTGCCGTCCCGGCAGTTATCGTCACCACAGCGTTCCTCCCGGTCGAGACAGGGGCAGTCCGTTCGGACGTGGCTGACCCCGCGGTTGGCGTCGATGGTCGTGAACGGGTAGTTCCCCACGTCCACGTCGGCCATCGTCGCCGCCTTGTAGAAAGTAGACTTGCCGGCGTTCGGCTTCCCGGCCAGCGCGATAGAGAGCATGGCAGGACCTACCAGTGGCCGCCGAAAGGGGGTTTCGGTTCGCGGCCCTACAGGCTGACCCGCTCGCCGCGGTCGTCACTTTGTTCGATGGCGTCGAGGACTCGCTGTGCGGCGAGGCCGTCGGCGAAGGACGGCTCCTGTTGCCTGCCATCGGCCACGGCTGAGAGGAACTCGTAATTCTCGTGGACGAACGTGTGTTCCCAGCCGATGACGTGGCCGGGGGGCCACCAGTGGTCGACGTAGGGGTCGTCTTCATCCGTGACAAGCACCTGCTGGAAGCCGCGGTCACCCTCGGTGAGCACCTGCAGTTCGTTCAGCCGTTCGAGGTCGAACTTGACTGCGCCCTTAGACCCCTCGATTTCGATAGTGTGGGCGTTCTTGTGGCCGTTGGCGACCCGCGACGCTTCCAGCGTTCCCATCGCGCCGCTGTCGAAAACAATCTGTGCGCTGTAGGCGTCGTCGACGGTCACCGGACGCGTCTCGTCGCTGCCCTCCACAGGGCGCTCCTCGGTGAACGTCCGGAGATGGCCGCTTACGTCTGTTATTTCGCCGGCGGCGTCGCCGAGCAGGAACCGGGCCAGGTCGACCGTGTGCGACCCGAGGTCGCCGAGCGCCCCGCTGCCGGCCATCTCCTCGTCGTTGCGCCAGGACCACGGGGCCTCGGGGTCGACCAGCCAGTCCTGGAGGTACTGGCCGCGGAAGTGGTGAATCTCCCCGAGGACGCCGTCGTCGATGAGCCCCTTCGCGTACTGGATGGCCGGGACGAACCGATAGTTGAACGCCGCGCCTGCGGGCACATCAGCGTCAGCAGCGGCCTCGGCCATTTCCTCAGCCGTATCGAGCGTGGGCGCAAGCGGTTTCTCGCAGAACGTCGGCGTACCGGCCTCTAGCGCCGCGATGGACGGCTCGGCGTGGACGTGGTTCGGGCCGAGATTGTAGAACACGTCTACCTCGTCGACGATAGCCCGCCAGTCTGTTGCAGTCCGGTCGAAGTCGAACTGGTCGGCCGCGTCGGCCAGCGCGTCCTCGTCGCGGCCGACGAGCACGTCCTTGTTGACGGCGGGCGCTTCGGGGAAGAACATGGGCAGGCGGTCCAGCGCGTTTGCGTGGGCCTTGCCCATGAAGCGGTAGCCGAGCATACCGATATCGAGGGTCATAGCCGGCTGTTCACTCGGAGCCGAAATAACGCTCATGGTGACGGCAGGGCAGCGGGCCGCCCCGAGGGAAAAGCCAAAACCGGATGCCCGTGTTGATACTCCATGGCCACTGAAACGACCGTTCGTATCGAGGATATCATGTCGACGCCGTTAGAGACGATTTCTGCCGACGAAACCGTCAAAGCGGCCGCGACGCAGATGCAAGCGCAGAACATCAACGGCATCTTCGTGCCGGGGGCAGAGGCGGGCATCATCACCACCACCGACATCGTTGATGCCGTCGCAAGCGGGAAGGACCTCTCGTCGGCGACCGTCGGCGACGTGATGACGTCGCCGGTCGAGCGGGTGACGACCTCGCTCGAACTGGGCGAGGCCGCCGCGATGATGACGACCTACGACATCAAGCACCTCCCAGTCATCGACGAGCATCAGGACTACGTCGGCATGGTGTCGTCGACGGACATCACGCAAGCGCTCTCCTGAAGGGAGCTGTTCTCCGGCGGGCTTTCGACAGTCAGATGAAGTCGTCTATACCGGTTGAATTGCCGTCGTTGTCACCTGTTCCGGGCAGCGCGTCCGCGATGGCCGAGGTGAACGAGGCGAGGCCGCGGGTCTGGTACCAGACTGTTCCGGGGCCGGTGAAGTCCATCACGAGGCCCTCGCCGCTGAGCAGCGTCGACTTCAGCCCGCCGACGCGGTGGGCGTCAAAGTTGACTGACTCCTCCCAGGCGACGACGTGGTCGTTGTCGATTGTGTAGGACTCGCCGGCGTCGAGTTCCACGGTCTCCAGCCCGCCGAAGGCCTCGATGAGGACGTTCCCGGTCCCTTTCAGCGCCAGCGGCGTGATGCTCGCGCCGGCCAGCAGCGATTTGATACCGCCGAACTCGGAGTCGATGTCGATGCCGGGGTCGGACGCGAGGAACGCCCCGTCGACGGCGTACAGCGTCTCGCCCGTGAGTTCGTGGTGGTGGACGTCACCGGGCGTCGGCGGCGCGAGCGTCACGGTTCCGGGACCGCCCCTGGCGGTGAACTCGTTTGCGAGCAGCGACTCGCCGCCAAGCATCGACTTCGCGGAGCTGAGGAGGCCATCCCGGCTGGTCGTCGTTTCGATTTCGATAGTCGGCGAGTGGCTGACCATCGCGCCGGGTTCGGCGAGTATCGATTCGCCGCTGTCGAGGGCAGCGCGGACGTGCGTGTACGAGGGCTTGTGTGTGAGTTCGATGTCCATAAGTGTCACTGGATACGGGAATCCAGTCGTAGTATCTCACAGACAGTATATAAGAGTAAGTGTCAAAAAAGCCGCTTCGTTGGTTCTATTGCTTACTCAGCCCAGTAGGCGTCGCCGGGCTGGGTCTCGAAGACAGCGCGGTCGAGCACGTCGACGGCCTTTTCGAGCCCCTCGCGGGCGCTGGTCAGCGAGTCCTCGTGTTCAATAGAAAGTGCACCGTCGTAGCCGACCATCCGCAGCGTCGACACGACGTCTTTCCAGTGGGACTCGTCGTGGCCATAGCCGATAGAGCGGAACAGCCACGACCGGTCCGCCTCGTCCGTGTACGGCGCGGTGTCCAGCACGCCCTTCTCGCGGGCGTTTGACTCGTACACTTTCGTATCCTTGGCGTGGACGTGGTGGATGGCGTCGTGCTCACCGAGCAGGCGGATGGCTTCGGTCACGTCGATACCCTGCCAGTACAGATGCGACGGGTCGAAGTTTGCGCCGATGCGGTCGTTCGTCCGGCGGCGCAACTCCAGCAGCCCGCGGGGTTCGTACACCAGCATGTTGGGATGCATCTCGATGGCGACATCTACGTCGTGTGCGCCCGCATGGGCCGCGAGGTCCGACCAGTATTCGTCGGCGACGCGCCACTGGTACTCGTGGGCGTCGGCGTGCTCGGTCGGCCACGGGGCGGTAATCCAGTTCGGGACCTCATCGTCAGGTCCGCCCGCGGGCAGCCCCGAAAACCCCGTGACGGTGTTCACGTCGAGCTGGTCGGCTAACCGGATCGCTTCCCGGAGTTCCCGGTCGGCCTCTGCGGCGCGCTCGTCGTCCGGGTGAAGCGGATTGTTGTGTGTCGCCAGCGCGCTCACCCGGAGGTCGTGTTCGTCTAAAAGCGCCTCGAGTTCGGCCTGTTTCTCCTCGTTGTCGAGATACGCCTGCCGGTCGAGGTGGTCGTCGCCGGGGAAGCCGCCACACCCTAGTTCGACCGCGTCGACGCCTAAGTCGCTGAGATACGCCAGCGCGTCGTCGAGTGACTGTCCGCCCAGCGGGACCGTCAGTACACCAATGTCCATGCGCGGCGATACAGCCGGTGTCGAAAAAAGCGTACTGCCGTCGCTCCGGCCTCGCTATCCAGCCCACAAGCAGTACAGACCAGAGGCGGACCGCGACAGACCGCGGCGTAAAGGATTAACGCCGGGAGTGCGGTGGTACTGTCATGATTGTGGCCGTACTCGGAACCGGACAGCGGGGGCGGGATGTCGCACAGCGATGTGTCCGTGCGGGCCACGAAGTGCGTCTTCAGGGAACGGATGCGTCGGACGTGATGGACCGGGTCGACGAGATCCGGCGCGCATTCAACAGGGACCTCTCGGCCGGTATCGACGGAACCACCGGACTCGAAAGCGCCGTCAGCGGCAGCGATGTCGTCATCGACGCAACCAATGGCGGGACGGAGAGCCATCGAGAGGTGGTCGCCGAAACTGAGACCATGGTCGAGGACGAGACGATCATCGCCGTCAGCGATACGTCACTGTCGGTGACTGCCGTCGCTACTGGCCTGCGGAGCCCGGACCGTGCCGTTGGCCTCAACCTCGTCGACCCGCCAGACGGCGCTATCGTCGAGGTCGTCATCGCCGAGCAGACGACGGCGGCGACCCGCGACCGCGTCACTGACTTCGTCGAAAGTCTGGACGCGTCGCCAGTCGTCGTGCGAGACACACCAGGGTTCGCCGCGCTCCGCCTCGAACTCGCTGCCATCGCCGAAGCGATCCGGATGGTCGAAGATGGCGTCGCCGGGATTCGTGACATCGACCGGACGTTCGAGCGCGGGGAGTCGGACCGTGACGGGCCACTCGTCCGCGCCGACCGCCACGGGCTGGAAACGGTGCTCACAGCGCTCGAAGACCTCTCCAAACGGCTTGATGAACGGTTTGCGCCCCCGGCGCTGCTCCGACAGAAGGTCGCAGACGGGCAACGCGGCGCAGTCACCGGCGAGGGATTCTACGTCTGGGAAGACGGCACACCGACGACCGGTGCCGAGCCGGACCCAGACGTGCCAACGCGAGATAGCGAGCCCGATCTCAGATGAGCACGCAGGAGGACCCCCCGGCCGAACCGGATAGGGAGGACGACGAGTTCGCGACGCTGTTCGACGAACTTCAGGAGCTAGAACAGCTCGTCGACTCCGAAGACGAGCGACGGCAGGTCCGGGATGCAATGCGTGCGGCCGCCGATTCACAGGACCACGAGCCTGCGACCTTTGGTCGGGTCGTCTGGGGCTTCGGGCGGTCCGACCTCGCGGAAGCACTGCTTGGCTCGCTGTTGTTCGGGATTCCGATGGCCGTCGAAGGTGGGACAGTCGATGCTGGGCTTCACATCGCCCAGCACCCGCTGTATCTCGCCGCGACAGTCATCATCGCAATCGGGCTAGTCATCTCAATTCTGTACGTCGCCGACTTTCAGGACGTTCGAGTGGCGAACCGGATACTAGGGGTCGTGCCGCGGCGGCTTGTCGGCGTCACCGGAACGGCACTTGTCGTTTCCGTCGCGCTCCTTACTGGGTGGGGGCTGGTCGAGTGGTCGACCGACCCCGCAGTCGTCTACGAATCGGCCTGTATCTGTGCCGTGGCGTTCGTCCCGATGGCGATCGGCGCTGCGCTCGGGGACATCCTGCCCGGGAACTAGGGCCATGGCAGTCACTCGCGGTGGCGGTCGCGTTTGGCAATCGTTAAAAGCCGCGGTCGGATACGGAGTGGTATGAGCGAGAGCCAACAGAAACAGGCGCGCAAGTGCGTCTCGTGTGGCATCAACATCGCCGGCACGAACGCCGCCGCGTTCAAGTGCCCGGACTGTGGCCAGCAGATCTACCGCTGTGCCACCTGCCGGAAGCAGAGCAACCTCTACAAATGCCCGGATTGCGGCTTCATGGGGCCATAACAATGGGGAAAGTAGCAGCCAAGATCAAGGTCATGCCGGAGAGCCCCGAAGTCGACCTCGACGACCTGCAGGAGCGTCTCGAGGGCGTGCTTCCCGAAGGAACGAAGATCAACGGATTCGAGCGCGAGGACGTCGCCTTCGGCCTCGTCGCGCTGACGCCAACGGTCATCGTCCCTGACGATACTGGTGGCACGGAAGCCGTCGAAGAGGCCTTTGCGAACGTCGATGACGTCGAGTCGGTCTCCATCGAGAGCACCGGTCGCCTGTAGTCGACTCGTCGCTGTCGTTTTCTACTCGGCTCCGTAGCAACTGCAAACGCGTGGCTGGCGACAGTCACGGAACGCACGTTTTATTAGGGCGACCGGATTAGCGAAGAGCAAGAATGCCTAGTTCAAACGGACCTCTCGAAGGAACACGAGGCAAGCTCAAGAACAAGCCCCGCGACCGCGGCACCTCGCCGCCCCAGCGCGCCGTCGAAGAGTTCGACGACGGCGAGAAAGTCCACCTCAAGATTGACCCGTCCGTGCCGAACGGGCGCTTCCACCCGCGGTTTGACGGCCAGACCGGAACCGTCGAGGGGAAGCAGGGTGACGCGTACAAGGTCGATATCGTTGACGGTGGCAAAGAGAAGACCATCATCGTCACCGCTGCGCACCTGCGCCGGCAAGAATGACGATATTCAAAGAAAAAGTCAGTGAGGAGTTCCTGACGGTCGCGGAGACCAAGGAGATACTCGAAGACCTCGAGATGGAGCGGGCCGCGGACGAGGACCGCGAGATGCGCTACGAGCTCAAGCGGGCTATCGAGCACGTCAACCGGTTTGCCCTCCTCGACCCTGAGGAGTCGCTGCAGCTGGTCGAAGAGCTCGAAGAGCTCGAGAAGGTCGACACGCCGACGGCCTACAAGATCGCGAACCTCCGGCCGCTGGACCGCGACGAGCTCCGGGCCGTGTTCGCTCAGGAGCGGTACACGCTCGACGGCGACGAACTCGACGAGATAATCAACATCGTCAAGCAGTACGCGTAACGACGCCGTCAGTTCGGCTGCCGCCGCTCTTTCTCTGATTTCGACAACGACCAGCCACGCGAACAGTGGTCGCTTTCCGCTGCCGTCGAACCGAACATGAAGAGAGCGACGGCGTCCCGTGAAGCGGTTGGGGGCATCCACCGGCATTAAGTGTGCTGTGCTCGTACTGCCTGACATGACTGAATCGGAGAGCGGCGGCGACACTATGATGGCGGCTGTCCTCGATGTCCTCCCGCACGGGCGGCCTGGAGACGACCGGCCACAGCACCAGAAGGAGCCGCTCGCGTACGCGCTCGACATCGATGAGTTCTACATTTACGAGCTGCAGCTTGCGGACAAGGATGCCGATATCGCGTTCGGTGACCGCATTGATCTGACAGAGTTCGGTCGCGTGACGGAAGTCGAGTTCGAGGATATTCCGAGCGGTGCCCGCTCGGAGCTCGACTACGCCGTCGAGGAGGTTGTCGAGGCGAACGAACAGCGCTTCGTCGACTTCTACAACGACGCCCAGCCGATCACGCTTCGACTCCACCAGTTGAACCTCCTGCCGGGCATCGGGAAGAAACTCCGGAACACGATTCTCGACGAGCGAAAGCGAAAACCCTTCGAGAGCTTCGAAGACCTCGAAAAGCGCGTCAGCGGCCTCCACAGCCCCAAGGAGACGCTTGTCGAGCGGATACTCGAAGAGCTACAGGATGACGACCTGAAGTACCGACTGTTCGTCCGGCGCGAGGAACAGTCCTCGTAACACTGTCGGCTGCAAGCAGCTAGGGTAGGGCCACCAGCACAAGGCGACCCTTTTCTACCGCGACCCGCTACGGCTCGCTAATGACTACGACTGAGACAGGGACTCGGGACCCCGACGCGCTTGTCCGGCGGGCCGGCAAACGGGCCGACACCCGGCAGGACCAGCACTTTCTCGTCGACGACCGGGTACTGGACCGAATTCCAGAGTACGCGACCGACGCGGACATAGACCTCTCGCACGTTCTGGAGATCGGCGCAGGCCCGGGTGCGCTGACCGACCGCCTGCTCGCAACGGCCGAGCGGGTGACTGCAGTCGAGCGCGACCCGGACTTCGCGGCCCATCTCCGCGAGGAATTTACCGAGGAAGTCGCGGCGGACCGGCTCACTATCGTCGAGGGTGACGCGCTTGAAGTTGACTTACCCGATTTCACCGCCAGCATCTCGAATTTACCCTACGGCGCATCCTCGGAGATCGCGTTTCGGTTGCTGCCGGAACAGCGCCCGCTTCTGTTGATGTTCCAGCAGGAGTTCGCCGAGCGGATGGCCGCCGACCCGGCGACGGACGACTATGGGCGGCTGTCGGTTACGGCAGGCCACTACGCCGACGTGGAGGTCGTCGAGACGGTGCCGCCGGAAGCGTTCGACCCCCAGCCTCGTGTGACGAGTGCGCTCGTCCGGACGATGCCGCGGACCCCGGATTACACCGTCCCCAGCGACGACTTCTTCATGGACTTCCTGAAGGCAGTGTTCACCCAGCGCCGGAAGACGATGCGCAACGCCGTCCGCAACACGGCCCACATCTCCGGGCTGGGCGACCCTGACGCGGTGGTCGAGGCCGCCGACGAAGGCCTCATGAGCGCCCGTGCCGGGAAGCTCACACCAGCCGACTTCGCCACGCTGGCGACACTCGCGTACGAGGTCGGGCAGCCGGAGGCCTGAGATGGGTGAAGAGGCGAACGACAGCGGCGACGGGGGCGACGGTTCCGGCACCGAACGCCCCTCGCTGGCCGACCAGCGGGGCGTCGAGTCGGTGTACCAGCCAGCGGAGGATTCGGACCTGCTGGCCCGGACGGCCCGCGAGCGAGTCGAGGCGGGTGATACCGTCCTCGATGTGGGGACGGGCTCCGGCTATGTCGCCGCGACGCTTGCCGACGCCGGGGCACGGGCGGTGGGCGTCGACGTGAGCCCGCTGGCCTGTCGAGAGGCGGCCGAGAACGGCGTCCCGGTCGTTCGCGGCGACCTCGTCGAGCCGTTCCGGGCGGACGCCTTCGACCTTGTCGCGTTCAATCCACCGTACCTGCCGACGCCGCCCGAACAGGAGTGGGACGACTGGATGGAGCACGCACTGTCGGGTGGCGACGACGGACGGCGACTCGTCGACCCGTTTCTCGAAACTGTCGAGCGCGTGCTGGCTCCGGGCGGCGAAGCACTCATGCTCGTCAGCAGTCTCACGGACCCGGCTGCAGTGCGAGCGTACGCGAGCGAACACGGGCTGGCGAGCGAGCAGCTTGCGAGTGAGAAACACCCATACGAGGCCCTCGTCGTCCTGCGGTTCTATCGAGATTGATTACTGTTAAGCATTTTAGTGAATAGGAAATATTAAAGCCCGTCATTGACTACTCCTTGGCAATGACACAGGTAATCGCCACGACCCCTGGGCTCTTTCCGCTCCCGGACTGGGCCAAGGACGAACTGGCAGATCTGAAGGGCCATCAGAAGACCGACCTCATCTCGGGCGACGAATCCGGTGAGGTTGTCGCGGCCTACGACAAGGCCCGCGAGGACGTCATCACCATCCAGCAGGACGCCGGGCTCGACCGCGTGGTCGAGGGCCAACTCCGCTGGGACGACATGCTTGCGCACCCGCTTGCAGTCCACGACAGCGTGGAGACGAAAGGCATCGTCCGCTACTACGACAACAACAATTTCTACCGAGAGCCGGTCGTACAGGGCGACCTGAGTGCTGACGGCGGCGACGTTGCCGCAGACCTCGGCGCGGCCGCCGAGCACGTCGACAACGGCCTTCAGGCCGTACTCCCCGGGCCGTACTCGCTTGCGGACCTCGCGACAGACGAGCACTACGGTGACGACGCCGCGTTCCTCGATGCTATCGCCGACTTCCTCGTCGAGGAAGTGAACGCGTTCCCGGATGTCGAGACGCTGTTCCTGCTTGAGCCGTCGCTGGTCGAGAACGCACCCGCCGACGGCGAGGACGAGCGCGCCGCCGAAGCAATCGACGCCGTCGCCTCGGCCGCTGACGCCGAGGTCGTCGCTCACACTTACTGGGGCGCAATCGAGGAGAAGGCCTACGCGCACCTGATGGACGCCGACGTGGACGCCATCGGCTTCGACCTCGTTGCGAACCACGACCAGACCGTCTACAACGTCCAGGAGTACGGCACCAAGGACGACGTGGCGCTTGGCGTCGTCGACGGCCAGAACACGCTCGTCGAGTCGCCCGAAACGATCCGGGACCGAATCGACTGGTTCGAGCAGCAGACCAACACTGCTTACGACACCGTCTACGCGACGGCGAACACGGAAACGTTCTATCTCCCGGTGAACAAGTTCGAAGATAAGCTCGAAGCGCTCGCAAACGCCGCGGATCTGGAGGCGGCGGAGGCATAACGATGACAGGACCACGAGACCAGTTCAAACCGGCGGACCACCCGAACGACCACTTCCTGCTGACGACCGTCGTCGGCTCCTACCCCAAGCCCAAGTGGCACGACCGTGCCCGCGAGCTGTTCGAGGATGAGGACGCCGACTTCGGCGAGGACGAGTGGGAGGAATCGAAAGACGACGCCTCGCGGCTCATCACCCACGAGCACGAACGTGCAGGCCTCGATGTCATCTGTGACGGCGAGATGCGCCGCAACGAGATGGTGGAGTACTTCGCCCACCGCATCGACGGCTACGAGTTCAACGGCCGTGTGAAGGTGTGGGGCCACAACTACTTCGACAAGCCGAGCGTCGCCGACGAGGTCGAGTACGGCGAGCAGTGGCTCGTCGAGGAGTTCGAGTTTACTGACGAGGTCGCCGAACGGCCCGTCAAGGTTCCGATTACAGGGCCGTACACGCTCGCCAACTGGTCGTTCAACGAAGTGTACGACAGCGAGGAGCAGTTGGCCTACGAACTGGCCGACCTCGTCAACGAGGAGATCGAGGCGCTGGTCGAGGCTGGCGCTCGATACATCCAGATCGACGAGCCGGCACTGGCCACGACGCCGGACGACCACGCCATCGTCGGCGAGTGTCTGGAACGCATTGTCGACGAGATCCCTGACGACGTGCGTCTCGGCCTGCACGTCTGTTACGGCGACTACTCGCGCATCTACCCCGAAATTCTGGACTACCCGGTCCACGAGTACGATCTGGAACTCGCAAACGGCGACTACGACCAGCTCGACGTGTTCAAAGAGCACGAGTTCACGAAGGACTTCGCCATGGGCGTGCTGGACGCCCACACCGCAGAGGTCGAGTCCGTTGCGGAAATCAAGGAGAACATCAAGAAGGGGCTGGAAGTCGTGCCCCCGGAGCGACTCACCGTTTCGCCGGACTGTGGCGTGAAGCTCCTGCCCCGTGAGGTCGCCCGCGGGAAGATGGAGAACATGGTGCAGGCCGCCCGGGAAATCGAAGAGGAGCTGGATGCCGGCGAGATTGACGTTGTTGCGAGTGGTGCGGAAGCGCACGCAGACGATTGAATCGGTAAGCAGTCTCGGCTGCAAACTGTCAAGCGTCTGTGTAGCGGACGATTGAATCGGTGAGCAGTCTCGACCGCGAGCTGTCAACTGTTTTGTAGCGAACAAGTAGCGAGAGTCCGAACGTGGTGCGGGCTCTCGAATACCAAGCGAAGGGTGCGGGACACGCTGCGCTTCGAACCTGAATCGGTGAAGCCGTGCATGGAGCGACCCGCGAGCAGCGCGGGCTGAGCGACCGACAGGAGTCTGCTCACGGTGCACGGTTGACTGTATTTCGACGAAGGTGGGCTTTGATTTCGGCAGCTATCGAACATTCTCGCACGCGGCGGCCCCTGAACCGGCAAATGTAGCAGACACATCTGGCGACCATATCGGGTGCGGGGTCGACCAAGAACTGTGGAACTCCGACCAGCGCGATCTCGAACTGTCCGTCACGGGAATGCTTGAACACCAAGGCACCCGGAAGACAACTATTTACTTTCTTATAAATTTGTGAATTTGCCGTCTAAACTGGAAGAGACACACCGTACGTTTGTTCGACAGACATCGAAACTAACATCGACCCAAGAGGAATATAATTGTTGATGTACTAATAGTATAAGGGTATTCCATAGTCAGGTGAATACCCTATATTATGGATATAGAGCGCCTCAAACCAATGATTCTCGAATATAAGTTCGTGCTGTGTGTTAGCACATAAGTCTGGGAAAGAGTTTTGAGGGTCTCTGGAGAAGCTAGCGATGAGAAAGCTATGACAGGGGACACACATCTTCGGGCAGAACTGTATCTTCGTGGAGATACGTACGGCACGTTCGACGCACAACAGCAGGTGCTCAATCGGGTGAAGCGACTGGAGGCCAACGGCGTGTTCAGCGAGTCGATGGTCGCCGGTGAGTGGCAGCGGATCAGGACGATGGCGGAGGACAAGCGGTCGGAAGCCATCCAGACATACGAGGAGTTCACAGACTGGGCAGGCCAGAACGGCCACTCGCTCGAACCGGCGTTCGAGCGGCGGAACCGGAGCTACGTCGGGATGGACCGCGTCGACGACGTGGTCGTGTTCCCAGTCGTCTCGCTGGCAATTTATTACGGCGACGACCTGGAGGGCGTATTCCCGTGCTCGGACAACCAACGGACCTACACTGTCGGCGACGCGCTAGAGGCTTTCGAGCGCGGCGACGAAGACTGGCTCGCACAGTTCGACTCGCTGTCGGTTGACCGGACCGACCCGCTGCTGGAACCGGGCGTCGACGCGACGATTTAACCGCGTAGCGCGTCGACTGGTTCTTCGCTCGCTGCTTTCCAGGCCGGATACAGCCCGCTGACGATACTCGTCAGCACCCCGAAGGAGAACGCCGCACCGACGTACCAGGCGTTCGGTAGCCTGAAGACGGCCATCGCGTCACCGACGGCGTAGTGGTTTATCGCCAGCCCGGCACCGAGGCTCAGAATGACACCAGCGACGCCACCGAGGAACCCAAGCAGCGTCGCTTCCATCAGCATCACTTTGAGGACATCCCGCTTCTGATAGCCGACAGCTCTGAGGACGCCGATTTCCTCCCGGCGTTCGACAGTGGACATCAGCATGACGTTGAGAATCGAGATGCCGGCCACGAGCAGCGAAATCGATGCGATGCCGGCGAGGACGGTGTTGATGATCTGGAACTGCTCTTCGATGGTGTCGACGAGCGAGCCCAGTTCCTGCACGAAGACCCGCTCCTCACGGTCGTTGAGCGCGTCGCGGATCCCCATTGCCGTCTCGTTGGCCCGTGTCCCGGTCGACTCAATAACGTACACTTCCGAGTAGCCACGCTGGCTGAACGACGTCGCCGGCATGATGATTCGGTTGTCGGGGTTCGTCGAGGAGAACGGATCACCTTCTTCGAGCACGGCCCGGATACGGACACTGGTCCCGTTGACGGTGATCTGGCTCCCGGGATGCAGGTCGTGCTCCTCCGCGACGTTCGACCCGACAAGCGCACCGGACCGGAACGGCGATACCCGCCCCTCCTTGGCCTCGTACAACTCCGCCGGGTTCTCAACGCCGTATATTGTTTCCCTGACTGCGTCCTCGCGGTTGTACGACACCGGCTCCACGCGGGTCTTCACCGGTGAGACAGTTGCTGTTGGGCTCGCCTCCCGGCGGATCGAGCGTATATCTCGTTCGGTGAGTTCAGTGATGTTTTCGCCGGAGTTCGGATACACCGTGAGCTGGTTTCCGACGTTGCCGAGGTTCTGGGTAAACGAGTACTGGAGCGCGACGCCGAACATCCCCAGCGAAGCGATGGCAACGACGCCGATGACGATACCCAGCGACGCCAGCAACGACCGCATCTTCGTTCGCGTGAGGTTGCGCCGCGCCATCAGCGCGGCCGGGAAGAACCTACCCGCCATTTTTTCGTTCCCTCCCGATGGTGCCGTCGACCAGATGGACGGTCCGGTCGACGTATTCGTTGACCAGGTCGTCGTGGGTGACTGCGACGATTGCCACGTCGTCCTCGTCGGCGATGCGTTGGAACTCGTCGAGTATCTGCCGCCCGGTTTCGCTGTCGAGGTTACCCGTCGGTTCGTCGGCGAGAACGACCTTCGGGCTGTTGATGAGCGAGCGGGCGATGGCGACGCGTTGCTTCTGGCCGCCGGAGAGTTCGTCGGGCTTGTGGCCCAGTCGGTCACCGAGCCCAAGCCGCTCTAAGAGCGTTCTGGCCCGTTTTTTGACTTTCGGGTCACTGTCCAACAGCAGTGGTACTTCGACGTTCTCGACAGCAGTCAACGTCGGCAGGAGATAGAAGTGCTGGAACACGAACCCTATCGTTTGCTTGCGGAGCGCGGTCCGCTTGCTGTCGCCGAGGCCGGTCACGTCCTGCCCCTCAAGCAGGACGGTCCCCTCTGTCGGCGTATCTAGCAGTCCAAGGATGTTAAGCAGGGTCGTCTTGCCACTGCCGCTGGGGCCCATAATCGAGACGAACTCGCCGGCTTCGAGGGTGAAGTCGATACCCGCGAGTGCGTAGAGGGTCTGGCCGCCGGTCCGGTAGCGCTTGACCAGTCCCTGTGCGTCGATAACCGTCATACCTCGATATCGTCGTCACCGCGGCGATAGCGGCGCACGAGGACACCGACGACGACGAGTAGTGCCAGGCCGCCGGCGATGAACACCGGCAGCATACTGTTCTGGTCACCGCCCCCGCTGTCGTCGTCCTGGCCCGCTTGCTGTGCTGAAGCGCCCATCCGGTCGATATCCACGTCGAACGTCTGTCGCTTCCGCGTGTCGTCGACGAGGTAGGTCACCTCCAGCGGTACCGACGTGACATTCCCCGTCGTCTGGGCGTACACGTCGAAGGAGACGAAGTCACTGGCCGGGACCGTGCCGACGAAGTAATCCCGGTTCGGGGTCGCCGGAGTGACGCTCTCAGTGTTGACGACGCTGACGAGGACGCTGTCCGCATCCGTCGACCCGACGTTGCTTGCACTCCCTGAAATCTGGAGGCGTCCCCCCTGTCGGATCACGTCCAGACCGGTGAGGTCGATCGTTCCCGGGACGGATCGGAGCGTCGTTTCGGTCGTCATCTGCTCCGTTTCAGTCCCGAGTTCGTAGTTGGCCGTGACAGTGACATCCGCACGGGGTTCGTCCATCGTGGCGTTCAGTCGCACCTGTCGGGTCGTACTCGCTGAGATGTTCTCAAGCAGGACACGCTGGAACGACGCGTTCTCCGACGTTGCACTAATCATGACATCCGAGAGCGGAGCGTTGGCCCCGTTCGAGACCGCGACCCGCAACGCGCGGTCAGTGCCGCTGCCGACCGCAGTCGTATCGAGTTCCACACTGTTCCGTAGCGGGTCCGAATCGATGACTGTCGTCCGTGTCGTGCTACGGGTAGTGTCTCCGTCAACAGTGTAGCTAATCGTTGCGGTCAGTGAGTGTTCGCCGGCAGATTCGGGTCGGAACCGGAACGGGGCTGTAATCGAGCCGTTCTCTGCGACGCTTGACCGGACTGTCAGACTGTTTGTCACCTTGACGCCATCGCCTTCGACGACAATCTCAACGTTCGTTATCTGGGTGTCGAGCCCGTTTGCGACGGTGACCTCCCCGGTCGACTCAACGCCGGCGACAGAGTCGTCAGCCGTGATATCCATCTGCGGGTGCCGCTCCTGAACGTTCAACTGGACCGGATATTTGAGTTCGATGTTGTCTCCGGTCTTGCGGTCACGGCCGTACACGATGACGCGGAGGTCCTTGCTTCCAGCCGAATCAAACGAGGCGGTCAGGGGTACTTCCAGTGTGCTGCCCGGCGAAATTGAGCCAAGGTCCGAGACGCGTTCGTACTCTGTGATTCCTCTGCCGCCCGACTTCCGGATTGCAATATCGTTGATTTCGAGCGGGGCATCGCTGCTCTCAAGATTCCGGACAGTCGTGTCGAACGTGACGGTTTCGCCCGGCGCTGGCGATGACGGCGACACGTCAACGGTTGATATCGATGCGTTGACGCTCGCGCCGGCGACTGACAGCGGAAGCGAGCCGACGATGACCAAGCAGGCGAGTACAGCCACACCGTGACGCATCACGCAGTCACCTCTGGCTGTAGTAATCGTATGCTGGTCCGACAACTCATTGGGAGGACGCTATCGGGGACCGTTACCATGTGCGCCGGTCCGTTCCGGTCAGTGTTAAATATGCTGCATAGACCGCAGTGGGAAACTGCTATGATAGCGCCCCTCCCAGCCGTGGATATGCGCGTCATCTGTGCCGGCCACGTCAACTGGGACGTGACGCTCCACGTCGACCACCTTCCGAAGCCCGACGGCGAGGGGCGCATCACTGACCGGTCACAGTCTAGCGGGGGGAGCGCATCGAACGCGGCCGTCGCACTGGCCGGACTTGATGCGGACCCGCTAGTCCTCGGTAGCGTCGGCCGGGACGACCACGGCACCATGGCCCGTCGCGAACTGGCAGCCACCGGCGTCGAGACGTTGCTGATCGAGTCGGACGAGGCGACGGCCGTGAAATATCTCATCGTGGACGAGAACGGCGATGTCGCGGTGCTTGGAAACGACGGGGCCAACGAGGCGTTCAACGCGTCGGACCTCCCGGCCGAGACCCTAGCCGAGGCCGACCACCTCCACCTGACCGGCCAAAATCCGACGACGGCTGCGACGCTCGCACGCGACGCCGCGGCCGCGGATGTTCCGGTGAGCTTCGACCCCGGCCGGCGGCTTCCATACCGCGATTACTCATCGGTGCTCTCACATGCGGAGATCCTGTTTTGCAACGACCGGGAGGCCGACCACGCCAGAGACAGCGGGCTCTTCGAGACAGTGCCGACAGTTGTGGTCAAGCACGGGGACTGCGGCGCAACGGCCCACATCGGCGACCAAACGGTCACGAACGCTGGGTATCCAATAGAGTCTGTGGACACTGCAGGCGCGGGCGACGCGTTCGCTGCCGGGTATCTGCTCGCCAGCGCACAGGAGACTGACCCGGAGCGTGCGCTCGCAGTCGCCAACGCCTGTGGCGCACTCGCAGCGCAGTCATCCGGCGCACGGACGACACTCGACTGGGAGTCCGTGTGGGAGCTTGTCGACAGCGGCCAACCGCCCGAAACGGCCTAATTCGTCTGTATCTCCTCGACGAGCCGCTCGAACTGCTGGCGGTACTGGGCTTCGGCCCGAGCGGCGGCAAGGCCTGACTTGTCGTCGAAGACGGCCTCGAAGCCGGCCATCCGCCACAGGAGCGTCGAGAGCTGGTAGAGGGGCCGTCGCTGCTCGTACCCCTCGTCGAACTCCATCGGGCGCATCTCCTGATATCCCTCGTGGAACACCGTTCGGAGCGATTCGCGCCGTTCCGGGTCCTGAAACGACGAGTCAATGAAGAGGAACTCGGTCTGTGCGAGGTTGTACTCCGGTAGCGCCGCGAGTACGTCCTGCCAGTCGAGGACAGCTGTAATCGGCGATTCCTCCGTCTGCTCGAACATCAGATTTGCCGGCCTGAAATCGTCGTGTACCAGCCGCGGAACGCCGTCTTCGGGCACCATACTCAGGGCCGGTTCGATACAGTCCCACGCCCGGTCTGTCATGTCCTCGAAGGGCGTCCCATCGAGGTGGGACAGGTGGGATCTAGTGAGACTCTCGAAGTACTCCTGCCAGTTGCCCATCCAGTCACTCACGATGATCCGGTCGTCATGAAGCGTGAGCCGACCGAACGCCTCAAACCCGATCTCGGAGTGCATATCGCCGAGTATCCGGCCGGACTGGGCCAGCACCCGCCGTCGGTCCGCAGTCGAAAGCCCGGCGAACTCCTCGGCCAGATTCTCGCCGTGGATACGCTCGGTGACGAAATACGGCGGGACATCGGCGTCGGGGTTGTCCTCGTAGACAAGGATGCGTGGAACAGGGACATCGGTCCGGCCGGCGACGAAGTCGTGGAGACAGGGTTCGACAGCAAACGGGACATCGCCCTGTGGCTTGAACTTCACGACCACCTCGTATGCCTCGCCGTTGTGGCGCAGCGTTACCATGTAGACATCGCTCTGGTGGCCCCCACCCGGGGTCTCGAACTGGAACCCCTCGTACTCCGGACCTGACTCTTTGAGCACGGCTTCGATGTCCTGTTCCGGGGTCTGCACTGACTTACCATACAGTGGGCGACCAAATAAATCTGTCAATCCCACCACGGACAGCACTGGCACCCAGTTCAGACGCTGTCAGTCGCCAGTTCCGTGCTACCAGGAGTGAAACGGTGAGACTGGTTTCGTCCCGTCGGTCACTTCGAATCGTGCGCCGCCGGCCCTGCTCTCAGACACCGAGATGTCCCAGCCGTGGGCGTCGGTGATCTGGGCAACGATAGACAGGCCGAGGCCGTTGTTACTGCCTGAGAAGGCGTCGACCGAGAGAACATCGTTCAGTTTGTCGGCTGGAATACCCGGTCCGTCGTCAGCGACGTAGAAACCTGTCACTCGGCCCTCGCCTCGCTCGTTCGCACTGTCTCTCTCGGCTGCCCCGTCGCCGACAAGCGGACCGACCCAGACGGTCACGTCATCGCCAGCGTGGTCCGCCGCGTTCCGAAAGAGGTTCTCGAACACCTGTTTGAGGCGGTTCTGGTCACCGAACACCGGGGCGGACCCTTCGATCTTTAGCGTTGCGTCGGCTGTTCTGGCCATCTCCCACGTCCGTTCGACAATGGTGTCAAGTGAAATCGTTGTTCGGTCTTCGACCGCATACCCCTTCTTTGCGAGGGTCAGCAGGTCATCGATGAGCGATTTCATGCGAGCCACGCCTTCTGCCGCATCGTCGAGATGGGACAGGTCGCCGGTCTCTCGAACGAGTTCGAGTCGCCCCTCGACAACGTGAAGCGGGTTTCTGAGATCGTGTGAAACGACGCCAATGAGCTGTTCCATCCGGTCGCGCTGGACGCGGAGGTCGTGCTCGCGCTCGGCTTTCTGCAGTGCCGCCTGAACGTGCGTTGCGTACATCCGCGCGAGTCGAACCGTTTCATCGTCGAATGTAGCTGGGGTCAGCGACCCGATGTTGATAACCCCGTACTCGGCGAGCGGCAGAATGATCTCGCTACTGACGGGGGAGTTTTCGTTGTACTGGCTTCGCTCGTCGTCGAGTTCGGAGTACGTCCGGACATCGTCCTGCTCGAACGCCTCCCACGAGAGGCTGTTGCCGGGTCGGTACGTCACCGGCCGGTCGAACACCTCGTCCGCCCGCTCCGTCGACGCAGCCAACTGCAGTTCCGAAGCGTCGCTATCATACAGCCACAGCGCTCCGAGTGGCACGTCGAACACAGACGAAACTCCGGACATTGCGATCTCACAGATCTCCCGCTCGGACTCCGCAGCCATCAGCTGCTGTGTTACAGCCTCGAACGAATCGAGATCGAATCTGATCATTAACTCCCCACCCATCCCGTACAATTCATGCATGAATATAAAAACTCGGTGATTCTGTATCAGTGATATGTCGCGTGGCGTTGCCGTTTCGCCGATGCCGCGAGACCTTTGTATCCACAGTCCTCAGAGAGCGGTATGCGAACGGTCGAAATCGATGGCCTCCCGGTGGGCGATGGTCACCCGACACGCGTCATGAGCGTGCTGAACATGAGTTCGAACTCCGGGTACAAGCCGAGCGTGTATCTGGACCCCGCGGAAGCCGCCGAGGCTATCGAGGAGAACCTCGTCCCCGCCGGCGCGGACATCATTGATGTCGGCCTCCAGTCAGCGAACCCCAAATACGAGTCCAAACCGGTCGAGATGGAGAAAGACCGACTCGAAGAGGTCGCGCCGCTCGTCGACGAACTCGACGCCGACGTGCCGCTGTCGCTCGAAACGCGCTATGCTGAGGTGGCCGAGGAAGCGATCGGCCACGGTTTCGACGTTATCAACGACGTGTGTGGCTTCGCCGACCCGGAGATGAAAGGTGTCGTCGAAGACCACGATATGCCGGTCGTCAAGATGGCCAGTCCGCCGGACCTGGCCAGTCCCGGTGCGCTGAAAACCATCGACGACATCTTCGAGGCGCTCCAGCGGGACGGGTTCACGGATAAGACCATTATCGACCCGGCGTTCGGCGGCTGGTACGACGGCAAGGAGTTCGAGGACAACTGGGAGATGTTCCGCCGCCTCCGGGAGTTCCGCGCCTTCGACCGGCCGATGCTCACCGCGACCAACCGCGAGGACTTCCTCGGCGATCTGGCCGACCAGCCCGAGACGGAGAACCAGCTCGCCGTATCACTGGCCGCGGCGACGATGGAAGCGGAACGCGGCGCACACATCATCCGAACCCACGACACTCGTGAAACCCACGACGTGGTCAAAGTGGCCGACGCGCTCGGTGACGAGCGGACGACACGACCGGAGACCGACTCCGGTCCCACCGTGGCGGAACTGACCGACGTGACGCTGCGGGAAGTGGCGCGTCATCAGGCGCTCGGCGAGACGGTCGCCGGCGGGACCGACGACGGCGCGACACTCACGTTCCTGCTCGGGGATGTGACCGACGACGCCCGGGCAAGCCTCCGGGCCGTCGCCGAAGTGACTGATGTAGTGGTGGTCGAGAAAGACGGCGGGAGTCTCTACGTCGGCGGCTCCGCGGCTGCGCTGAAGGTCGTCACCGACAGCCTCGCCGAAGACGGGCACCGGGAGCTTGCCGGCGAACTACGGACCTCGCTATCCCGGCGCGTCTAAGTGCCGCGGCTGGTCGTACTGCAGCGACAAATTTTCACGCACTCCTGCGTCGCATCCTGACTGCCCGCGGCTGTCCGTGGAAAAGAGCGTATCACACGGAGCGCGCAGCGATGAGGGAAGGCTGACTGCGGGTCACTAGCCGCGCATCAAGTTCAGTACTTCATCGACGACATCAGGTTCAACGGCGATAACGTAGCGGCTCCCCGGTGTCAGGGTCGTGTCGGCACGGGCGATCCGCTCACCGTTATCGTCGGACACAACGACGGTGCCTTCGGGAAAGCGGACGTCTGTGAGTGCTTTTCCGGCGGCCGGAGCGCCGTCAGTAACGCGGACGAGCATGATATCGAGGGTGCCAGTCACGTCGGCAAGCGTCTGGACATCGCTCCCCAGGATTTCGTTTGCTGCCACCCTCGCACCGGCTCGTTCGGGAAAGACCACCGCGTCGACAAATCGGGTGTACGCCTCACCAGCTGTGCGGTCGATGCGTGCAATCGTTCGGATGTTGGGCGTCAGCTCCGCAGCAGCTAAACAGACCGCAAGGTTCAGTCCGGTTTCACCTGTGAGCGCGGCAATTGCGTCCGCTCGCTCGATGCCTGCCTGTTCGATGATGTCCGGATTCGTCGCGTCACCCTGGATAACCGTTGCTACCCACTGATCGGCGATATCCGAAACCATCCGCTCGTCGCGTTCGATAATCGTCACATCGTGACCGCGGTCGGCGAGTATCTCGGCTGTCTGGAAACCGACGCGTCCACCGCCTGCGATGATAATATCGAGTGTTCGGGTCATGAGTTAGTCTTCAGCCTCGGGTTTTATTTCGCTGACGGCAGTCGCTTGTTCACGGTCCGATTGCTGTCTTATCCGTTTGAGGGCGAAATACACGACTGCGCCGAGCAAGATCCATGCGACGCTGAGTCCCAGTGCCAGTGGATCCGTCCGGAGCAGGAACTCTATCAGCACCCCCGTCAGAATCAGATTGAGTGCGATACCGATTATCGGCGGTGCCGGGTAGAACGGCATCTCGTACGGCCGGTTCATGTTCGGTCGTTCCCTGCGGAGTCTGATGACCGCGACGTTGACGATGATAAACGAGAGCAGGAAGAACAGGCTCGACATATTGCCGGCGCTCTGTGTCGGCAGTGCGACTGAGCCAAGCATCACGATGGCACTGGTGAGGATGGCGACGAACGGCGTCCCGTAGCGATGGTGTATCTGGCCAATCGAGGGGAGTAACTGCCCTTCACGCCCCATCGAGAACGCGACGCGTGACGACGCGATAACGACGGCGTTGAGGGCAGTGAGCGTCGAGAACACAGCGCCAAAGACGATGAGTGCCCCACCGTTCTGGATAATCGGTAACCCGGTCGGCATGAACGATGTTGCTGCCGTGGCGATGCCGGCTTCGCCAGCGTCGGCGAGTCCCTCGGCCCCGAGCGTCCCGATGGCGACTGTCACAACGGCCAGATAGACGACGACAGTCACAGCGAGGCTAATAAAAATCGCTTTGGGGATGTTTTCCCGCGGGTTCTGTACTTCCTCCGTGACAGTGGTGATGAGGTCGTATCCCTCGAAAGCGATGAAAGTGAGTCCCATCGCCGGCAAGACGGCAGCCGCTCCACTCCCTTCCGGAAACAGCGGCTGAAATTCGGCCCCCGAAAACATCGGTGAAGTGAGCCCGAACGCGACGAACACGACCAGAATGGAGACTTTGATGATTGTGAAAATCGTCTCGACACTACCGCTGGCAGCCGTCGAGACGGCGTTGAGCGCCACGAGGCCCAGAACCGCGATAAACGCCAGCAAAAAGGCCGGTGGGAGCCCGACATCAATGACCGGAACTGCAACAGCGCCGATCTCGTCCGGTGACGGGACCACGTCGTAGACGTGCAACAGTTCGAGAAAGTTCGGCGCAAAGCCCAGCGCATACAGTGCCCCCGCAATCATGTAGGCGAACCAGAGCATCCAACCCATGATGAACGAGGCGAAGTCGTCGAATATCTCCCGCACGAACGCGTAGCCACCGCCGCTCTTCGGAATCGAGGCGGCAAGCTCCGCGTAGGACAGTCCCGTGAATGCCGTCACGACGCCGTTCAGTGCGAAAACGAGGATCGCGGCTGGTCCAGCGATTTCGGCGGCCAACCCCGTTAACACGAAAATACCGGCCCCGATCATCGCACCCATCCCGATCATCGTCGCGTCAAGTAGCCCAAGTTCAGCTTCGGGCGACCGCGTCTGGCTCTTACTCATGCATCCTGTTTGTAATCGGCGCGCCGTCCATCATACGCTGTATGTACTCTATTCGGTCCATTTGAGTACCGGGGTGAGTTCTTCTATTGTAAGAACTGTGAGGGGATTTGATAAAAGCTTCTGCTGACTGGCCCCCAGTACGGCCGACTGTGTTCTCAGTCGGTTGGAACTGTCGGGGCATTGAAGATGGCACGTTGTCAACAGTAGGCTAATGGCCCAGACAAAGCGATTCGTCATCGCCGGCGGCGGCCGCGTCGGGAAACAGACCGCCGAAAACCTCGTCGATCAGGGTCACGACGTACTGCTGATCGAGTCCGACGAGGAGCGCGTCGAGGCGCTGTCAGATGCGTATATCGGGCCGGTCATCCACGGTGACGCCACGCGACCGTCGATTCTGCAACAGGCCGACCTGGCCGAGGCCGACGCTATCGCAGCGCTCACCGACGAACCGGGCACGAACCTCGCCATCTGCATGGAAGCCCAGCAGTACGCGCCCTCGATTCGGACCATCGCGAGAGCGGAGACGGAGGCGGATCATGAGTACGATGAAGTCGTCGACGCAACGCTGCTACCCGAATATCTCGGTGGGGACCACGCGGCAGATATCCTGACCGGGGAAGACATCCGGACACTCGTCTATCCGACCGCAGACCTCGATATCATCAAGGTAACCGTCGCCCCGTCCGCTCCTGTGGCGGGGCGTCGTCTCGACGAAATTGCGCTTCCGTCCGGCAGCCTGCTGATCTCGACGGCGGACCGAACGGAACTCGCGGGAGCTGATACGGTTCTGAAGGCTGAGGAGCAGTATATTCTCGCCGTCGAAACCGATGTCGTCGACGAAGTGTTGAAGCTTATGCGCGGGTAGTGATACTGAATTGTCGGACTGGTAGCTTGCTATGTTGATCCGAGATAGTGGATACATGCGCTTGACGGCGAATAGCTTCACCCACCACTGTGAGCGGTGAGACACGGATGAGGACCTGATTGAGCGACTGTTCTGATTGGGACAGTTTCCTCAAGCCACCTCCAACACGTCTCCTGACCGAACGGCTATCCTCGCTCTCACTCGAAGGTTGTTCGGCCGAGAGTGCCGCTCCGATCGACTCCATTGGTTTTCTAGCAATTCTACGCCGGGTACGGACAGTGATTCCGAACAGGGCGTTCTGCCTCCCTCGATAGACCCGCCCAACCGGAACCACAATATACCGGTTCGACTCCTCAGGTCAGTTCGTCGTGAAGGTCGTGGAACGACCCGATAGTGAGGTCTGGCTGGCCGGCGAAGGCGTCCCACGGGCCGTCGTCGCGGTTGACCCAGACACCCTGCATCCCGGCGTGCATCGCCCCGTACACGTCGAAATAGCCTGCGGTGACGTGGGCGATCTCCTCGATGTTGGTCGCCGTTCGCTCCGCTGCGTGACGGTACAGCTCTGCTGCTGGCTTGAACGTCTGGATCTCGTCGGCGCTGACGGTGTCTTCGAGCAGGCCGCCGATGCCGGCGAACTCAACCATGGAGTCGAGCATCTCGGGGTTGCCGTTCGAGACGACATAGAGGTCGTAGCCGGCGTCGTAGAGTTTGTTCATGCCGTCACGAACGTCGTCGAACACGTCGAGTTCGTGATAGACTGCGAGAATCTCGTCGCGCTCTTCGGTCGTGATGTCGACACCGTGAGCATCTACTGCGTACTGGAGCGCATCGCGGTTCATCTCGTAGAACGGCTTGTAAGCGTCAATCTGGTTCGCGAGGAACGTGTACGCCAGCGAGCGGGAGCGCCAGAGCCGGGATACCGGTTGGGGGTCGTCTACCCGGTCGGCGAGGGCTTTCTGGGCGGCCTCAACGTCGACGATGGTGCTGTACGAGTCGAATGTGATCGTCGTCACGCGGTCCGGGTCGAACGGCATAGGCACCCGTAGAACCGGGTGCCTCATATAGCCGGTCGCCGAGTCAGGCACACAGCCGTCAGGCACGGGCGCGCTCTCGACGCTGGGCGTGTCGTGACCGGGTCCCGCTCAGTGCGCAGACATCTCCGAGAGGACGTTGACACAGTACACACCGATGATGATGAGCAGGATGCCGACAGCACCGGGGAGGTCGATAGGCTCGTCGAACACGACAATTCCGATTGCGGCCACACCGACGATTCCCAGCGCGGCCCAGGTGCCGTAGACAACGCCGATGGGGAGGTCTTCAAGCGTCAGCGACACCAGATAGAACGCCAGGCCGTAGCCGACGACGACCCCGAGGCTGGGGACAGGGCGTGAGAAGCCTTCCGAGAGTTTCAGCGACGTTGTCCCGAGCAGTTCGGACACAATCGCGGCTCCGAGGAGGGCATAGGGATTCACGGGTTCACTCGCCGAGAATTGAGAACAGATAATATACATTTCGGCTGCCGTCAGGTCCGCAGTCTCCTCTCCCGAAACGCTGCCAACCCGGTCACCCCCCTGTCAATAAACCGCGGACAACGGGCGACACTCCCCCTCTCATGTGGCTTTATCTCCCGTGCGGCCGCACTGCGAGCCATGTCTCAGATACATATGTTCCAGTCGCTAACAGGAGTCTGCCCGGTCACCGCACAACGCGTGGAGGGCGACAGATGACAGCGCGAGACGTGTATCTCCCGGTCGCAGCCCAGCCGTCGGTCGACACGCTCGTCGGGATGAGCCAGCAGGCCGAGGACCGAGGTTACGACCGGGTCTGGCTCCCAGAAACGTGGGGGCGGGACGCGGTGACGACGCTGACCAGTATTGCCGAACATACGTCGACGGTCGGCCTCGGCTCCTCGATTCTGAACGTGTACTCGCGGTCGCCGGCGCTGCTCGGCCAGACCGCGGCGACGTTACAGGAAGTCTCGGACGGCCGCTTCCGCGCCGGCGTCGGACCCTCCGGGCCTATCGTCATCGAGGGCTGGCACGGCCGTGAGTTCGAGAGCCCGCTCAAGTACACGCGGGAGACCGTCGACATCATGAAACAGGTGCTCTCCGGGGAAACGGTCGACTACGACGGAGACATCTTTTCGCTGTCCGGGTTCCGACTGCGCTGTGAGCCGCCCGAACCCGCGCCGCCCGTAGATGCCGGTGGTCTCGGCCCGAAGTCGGTCGAACTCGCCGGTCGCTTCGCCGACGGCTGGCACGCACTCATGCTGACCGCGGACGGCTTGCGGGACCGGCTGGAAGACTTCGAGCACGGCGCGGACCTCGGCGACCGCGACCGCGCCGACCAACGAGTGACGCTGTCGCTGACCTGCTGTGCGATGGACGACCGGGAGCAGGCCCGCGAACTGGCCCGTCAGCACGTGGCCTTCTACATCGGCGGGATGGGGACCTTCTACCGCGACGCGCTGGCCCGGCAGGGATACGAGGACACCGCCTACGAAATCGCTGAGCAGTGGGGGTCGGGCAACAAGGGGGCCGCCGTCGATGCCATCAGCGACGAGCTACTGGACAGCATTGCCGTTGCCGGCACGCCCGAGGACTGTCGCGACCGCATCGCACAGTTCGAGGACATCGATGGCGTGGACGCAATCAACATCTCGTTCCCCCGCGCTGCAGAACGAGACACTATCGACACGACCATCGACGTGTTAGCGCCCTGAGTCTGCGAGTCGGTTTCAGTCGGTAGCGACCGGCTCAATATCGTCGCGTCGGCCGTCAAGCACGTCGAATCGCTCGCCGCGGCGCTGTTCCAGCCAGCGCAGCAGGCGCTCGGCCCAGCGGAGTTTCTGGCGCTTTTCGGCCGTCACAGACGGGTCCTCGAAGTCCCAGCCGGGGAACACCAGCGAGGCAGCACCGAACTGGTCCGCGAAGAACGCAGCACGGTCGCCATCAGTGAAGCCGCCGTAGTTGCGGACCGGCGAGGCAGGGGCCGCCTGTGTCGTCGGCACAACGAACTCGCTGTCGTAGGCCGGAATGTGTGTTTCCAGTGCGGGGATGTTGTCACCGTGAGCGTGGGCGACGACTGGTGTCCCGGCAGCTGTCAGTTCCCGCCCGGCGTCGGCGTTCTTGTCCAGATCCGTGACCATGCAGTCAATGGCGACGCCTTCCGCCCGGAGGCGGTCGGCGGCCGTGGAGGCCGCGAGTACCACATCGGCGTCGGCTGCCCGGTCGGCCTCGGATTCGAGCGACGGGCCGGCCCCGGCGACGGCGACCGCTGCGCCGTCGAGTCCAAGACTCGCCGGGTCGTACGTCCTGTCGTCACCGAGCAGTTCGACGAAGCGGTCACAGGCGCGTTCGTCGCCGTCACGAGGGTAGCCGAAGTCGTCGAGGATAGCCTCGTACACTGGTTCCCAGGTGCGAAATTCCATTTCTCGTCACGCACTACGCGGGGGGCGTGTTTCTGTCTTGTTCACCGAGCCAGTCACATCGCACCCACACACAAATGCCCCACAGCGTAGCTCTCGCTGCCGAATTCGTGTCCAGATAAACCGAGTTGAGCCGAAATGGCACGTCCGTGTACCCCTACCCGGGTGCCCTTTCGGCTTTCACCCTTTTCTTTCGAGGCCTCCGGTATAAGTTTTCTCTTACCGTCAGACACAGATGGCGGGCTTCACAGGCAGCGATGACTTGTTACGCTATGTCGCTACGCCAGCGCTCCACGACAGCCTCAAGACGGGGCAGTCCTTACCAGCGGCAAATGGGCCCGGGAGTGTCAGGAAACGCGCAGAACGATGCCGTTCCGGACTCGCTCGTGGTCGTCTCGAACCGCGAACCGTATAGCCACGAGCAGGACGACGACGGCGAGATACAGGTCCAGTCCGCAGCCGGTGGCCTGACAAGCGCACTCGACCCGGTGATGCAGTCACGGGGCGGTACCTGGGTCGCCTGGGGTAGCGGCGACGCCGACATGGCCGTCGCCGACGAAGGCATCGTGGAAGTACCGCCATCTGACCCCGCGTACGACCTGAAACGCGTCCCGCTCTCCGACGCGGCGGTGCAGGGCTATTACTACGGCTACGCCAACCAAGTGCTCTGGCCGCTCTGCCACGAGGATACGGGTCGGATATGGGCAGAGCCGGCCTACTGGGAGCAGTACCGCGCCGTCAACGAGCAGTTTGCTGAGGCCGTCGATACGGTCGCCGATGCGGGCCAGCCGGTCTGGTTCCAAGACTACCACCTAGCGCTCGCGCCCAGACTGGTCCGGGAGCGACGGCCAGATGCGACGTTGTTGCAGTTCTGGCATATCCCCTGGCCCGCGCCGTCGGTGTTCCGGCACTGCCCCCACAGCGACGCGCTGCTTGACGGATTGCTGGCCTGTGACATCATCGGTTTTCACACGGCAGGGTACGCCGAGCAGTTCCTGCACTGCGTCGACAGCGCGTTCCCTGCGGCGACCGTCGACACGGACAGCGGGACAGTTACTCGCGACGGTGACAGGACGCGCGCCGTCGCGAACCCGCTGGGTATCGACGTCGGGGGGGTTCGGGACCGAGCGCGGGCCACTGATGTGGCCAGTATCCGGGATACCGTACTGGGCGGCAGCCGCTCGGACACGTCAATCCGTCTCGCGCTCGGCGTCGAACGGCTTGACTACTCGAAGGGCATCCCCGAGCGGATTGAGGCGTTGGCACACCTCTGGGACCGGCGGCCGGACCTGCGAGGCGACTTCACGTACGTGCAGAAGGCGAGCCGAACACGGGAGGGAATCGCCGCCTACCGACGGTACCGAGCGGACGTCGTCGACGCCATCGAACGCGTCAACGACCGGTTCGGAACCGACGACTGGCAACCCATCGTCTACACCGAGGCCAACCTCGACAACGAGACGCTCGCCGGGCTGTACCGGGCCGCAGAGGTCGCGGTCGTGACGCCCCACCGCGACGGGATGAACCTCGTCGCCCACGAGTACCCGGTCGCCTGTACCGATGGCGATGGGGCGCTCGTGTTGAGCGAACTAGCTGGCGCGGCGACCCATCTCGACGGTGCGCTGACGGTCAATCCACACGACATCGAGGCGATTGCGGACGCCATCGAGCGGGCGTTGGAACTGGACGAAGCTGAAACCAGTGACCGGCTTTCGCGCCTGCAGCACAGCGTCGAGACGCTCGACAGTGCAGAGTGGGTCGCCAGACAGTTCAGCGCCGGGCAGTCGCTGTAGTCTTTGCCGTCGGTTACCGGCGCTACGCGTTCGCCAGCCAGTCCGGTTCCGCAACGGTGGTGTCGTCGACCTGCGAGACAGAGAGCGACAGCGTCACCGTCACCGGCTGGCCGTCCCGCTCGGTGGTCACCCGGTACTGGAACGACCGGACGACGCCGTCCTCATCAACGAGAACCGTTGCACTGGCCGTGTCCGTCGTCCCGTTGGCCGAGACGTTCGTCGAGACAGCGTTGTCGGCCGCGAAGCCAGTGACGTTGCTCCCGGTCGCTTCGAACCGCGAGACGCTGTCACCGTTAACCGTCTCGGTTCCGGCGTAGGTCCAGTTGATGTCCGACCCGAGCGACTGGAGCAGTGAGCGGTCGATGACGCTGCTCTCGTTGACGGGCTGGACCTGGCCATCGTACGGCGGTGATGCCGAGCGGTAGTCCGTCCTCCTGTCGTCACCGCGGGTGAGGACTCGACGCTCGGCGGTGGTCCCGTCAGCCGTGTAGGTCGTCGTCGCCAGCGTGTCGCCGCTGGCCTGGACCAGTTCGCCCGTCGCCAGCGACCTGTCGCTCTCACGGTCGATAGCGACGGTTCGGTTGATGAACACCGACCGGTTCTTCCCGTCCCGGACTGTCGAAAGCTGGAACGACAGCGAGGTGGTAAACGACGAGTTCGACAGCGTCTCAAAGTGTCCACGTTCGATGGCCCCCGCGTCGAAGCCGGACGAACCGGGTGCGGGGCCGTTGGCATCAGCCGAGGTCGGTGTCTCAGATGTGCCCGTGCCCGTTTCAGAGCCGAACAGCCCGCTACAGCCAGCGGATGCTATCAATAGCACCACAAGTGCAAGCGAGAGGTGGCGGCGTTCGAGTAACATACTGGAGTCACTGTAGCAGCGAATTAGTTCGTTATGGCCGCTCAGCTGTCACGTTCCCCTATCGTCGAGATTCGATACCCCGCCACTGACTGTGCCGCCAGCGCGAAACCGCGGCGATGCCGTTCCCGTCTGACCCGCGTCAGACGCCCGTCATGCACGTCATGAGGGTTTAATATGAACGAAACCGCTATAGAAACCGTGCCTCTCGGCTCCGACCCGCTGTCCGAACTCGACATTCCTGACGGGACGACTGTCGAGGAACACGACCTGGTGACCGACGGTGACGTCATCGTCGGCGGCCAGTCGACCGTGGAGTTCGGCGTGCGCGGGCGGACAGTCATCGCCGACGAGCGAGTCCGCTTTGGCGGCCACATTGAAGCCGAAGGTGACTGTCGGCTCGATATGTGGTGCGACGTGGCGGACAACGTGCTCGTCGGCGAGGACGCCTACATCGGCGAACGGGTACATATCGGCGGCGAACTCCGTGTCGCTGGCGACCTGGATATCGGCGACGACGTGGACATCGAGAACGGGTTCGAGGCGAACGGCTGGATCGTCATCCGCAACCCGATGCCGACCATCGTCTTCCTGTTCGTCTACCTCTCACAGCTCCTCCGCATCGGCGAGGAAGACGCGGCCGAAGAGGTAATCGACGAGATGTTAGACGACGGGAGTGACGAGCACGACCCGGTTCTGATTCCACGCGGTGCGAGCGTCTCGGACGACGCCTGGCGCGTCTCGACGCCGGCGACGGTCGGCGACGACTGCCGACTCCACGGCAACATCCGCGCGAAGTCCCTCGAAGTCGGCCGTGATACGGTCGTCTTCGGGAGCCTGCGCGCGAAAGACGATATCGTGGTCGGCCGGGGCACGGAGATCAAAGGGGACGTAACGACCCGCAGCGGCACCGTCCGCGTCGGCCCGGGCGCGAAGGTCTGGGGCGATATCTCCGGGACGACCGTCGAACTCCACGAGAACGCGACGGTGGACGGAACAATCCGGGCCAGCGAGGAGATGCGGATGCACACTGAGACAGTGCTAGACCGGCCGGACGAGTCCGCTGCAGCAATGGCGGAGATGGCCGAATCGCTCGAAGCTGACACTGACACTACGGAGCCAGCCATCGAACGGAGCGATTCTGACGATACCGAGCCGGCGGCCGATACAGCCGACGACAACTCTGCCACTGTGGACAGTGCGACAACCGACGACGGAGATATAGACGGAGCGACTAGCAGCGATACGTCCGAGGACAGTCCCGACGTCGAAGAGGCAGCAGAGTCCGCAGAGTAAGCGCTCGGACGCTATTTTGCGTGTGAAATCGAGCCACGCAGCTTCAGTTCTCAGTCGCCTCTGACACAGCCGCCGGCGGTGAAACGCCGTGTCCCGGCCCGTCGATATCGATACGCGGGCCGGATGACATCGATGGCGGGCACTCCTCAAACAACAGGTGGCCGTCGAGGTCGACGTAGTCGAAGGCACCGAGCCCAGCGGCAAGGTGGGCACTCGTCGCAATCCCGGTTGCGCCTTCGAGCATACAGCCGAGCATACAATCGAGCGAGGCGGCCTCAGCGATGGCCGCAATCGCAGCTGCCCCGAGGAGCCCTGATTTTCCGAGTTTGACGTTGATCACGTCGGCGGCCCCATCACGAACCACAGCGGTCGCATCCGCCGGCGTGAATACGGCCTCGTCCGCGGCGACGGGGACCGAGAGTCTGTCGCGGGTCCTCGAGAGACCGCGGATATCGTCCTTCGGCGTCGGCTGTTCGACTAGGGCGAGGTCAACCCCGGCCGCCGTCACCTCGTCGACAAACTGCTCTGTGGCCTTCGGCGTCCAGCCCTGATTCGCGTCCACCGTAATCGTCGCGTCGGGTGCAGCGTCCGCGACCGCAACCGTTCGGGCAACGTCGTCGTCGATGGCCCCGCCGGTTTTGACCTTGATGTGGTCGAAGCCCGCAGTTGCGGCGCGCGTGGCTCGCTCGGCTGCCGCGTCGGGCGTGACTATCGGAACGGTGATATCCGTCGTAACTGGGGTCGGCGCTCCGCCGAACAGCTCCGAGAGCGGGATGCCCCGGTCGCGGCAGTAGGCGTCGAGCAGTGCCGTCTCGACAGCAAACAGCGCCGAAACCGCTCCGGGCATTGCGGCCCGCACCTCGCCGACAAGTTCGCGGTAGTCAGCGAGTGGAGCCCCCTCAAGCATCGACGTTACCGACCGAGCAGTCGCCACGGCAGCTGCCTGCGTCTCGCCAGTCACTGGCGGTAACGGGGACCCTTCCCCGTGGCCGACAATACCTGAGTCAGTCTCCACTGCAACGACCAGATTCCGTGCTTTCTCTCGGGTTCCGAGTGAGATTTCGAACGGCTCATCCAGTTCGTGCTCAAGCGGTTCGGCGGAGACGCGCTCGATACGAGTCATAGCGCCCCCAGAACGGCCGCAAGGAGTGTCTCCGGGCCGTCATCATCGTAGATGTTCGCCGCCGGAAGCCCTGTTCTGGCGGTTTCCGCCTCCGGGTCGCCCCACGTGGAGAGGGCGGCGACTGTCGTTTCTGTGAGGTCGGTAATTGCGCGGCGTTCGGCCTCGACGCCGGCCACGGTGAGGTCGTCGAAGTGGGACCGGGCCTTCCGCGAGGGGTCGTCGGCTAGCACGACTGCATCGGGGGCCGCTCCGTGGAGCAACCCAAGCGTCACGCCACCGTATGCGGTGTGCGTGAGGGCGGCCTGTCCTTCGACGAACACGATATCGTGGTCCCTTGCGACATCGAGCACCATGTCCTCGACGACGCCCGAGACGAAGTCAGCCGGAACCCGGTCGATGACGACACCGCGGTCCGCGCCGACGAGGATGCCGGTCTGACCCGTTGCGACCCAGCCGGCGTCAAGTCCGGCCTCGGTCGCCGCACGGTACAGTTCGAAGGTCGTCGTTCGCTTCCCGACCGCACAGTCGGTCCCCATCGTCAGGACGACATCTGCGTCGGCCTCGTCCCCGCGACCATCACCAAGGGTCAGGTCAGATACGGACGGTGGTTTCCGGACATCAACGAGGTCGACACCGTGTTGCTGGGCGCGCTCGGTCCAGACTGGGCGCTCACTCAGGAAGACATGCAGGCCAGAGACAACATCACAGCCGCGCTCCATCGCGCGCTGGATGGCCTCAACCCACGCTTCTGGAAGGTCACCGCCAGCGGGCGCGACACCGATGACAAGGACGGCCGCGTCCGGAGCCTGATTCAGCGCTTCGGTGACGGTTTCGACGACCGGCACGTCGTCAGCAGCCGACCAATCGAGAGCCGCGCCGGCGTAGGAGCTTGGACACGTCGAGTCCACGACGGCTTGCACGTCGAACAGCTCTCCGTGCATAACGATACCGTTGGCCGTCTTCCCTTCCGGGTGTCCGAACTCCCCCTCTGCGAGTACAATGGCGGGCGTGTCTTCGTCGTATTTTCGCCGCAAGTCCATACTGATGCACACCGCGGGCGTGACTGACAAACCAGAGCCTTACATGTGTGGCATCGTTACCGTCGATGGAGGACGACAACCCGTAATGAGAGCGAGACCACGTCCCAGAACCCAGAAAGAATGGACACTGACAGCTCCGATATGACCGCTGCTCGGTCCAGCGGCGGCCTCCAGTTGACGCTCGAACTGGAGCATCCTGACTGCTGGATGCGGGAAGTGACGGCGGCCACTGCGGCCAGACTGCTGGTCAACGCTGCGTACTTAGTCGACGGGAAGGTCAAGGCCCACGTCGTCGCATACGCTGAGTCGGCAGCCGCGGTCGAGGCGCTCGTTGCGGCGACCCGAGCGTCGGACCACACTCATGCAGTCACGGAAATGGATACCCGCCGTAGTTTCGGCGGGATATCAGCACCGGTAAACAAAGCGACGCGGACGCTCCTCGTCGAATACGGCCCCGAAGAGAGCATCCACGACGCGCTGGTCTCACACGGGTTCATGAATCAAGAGCCGATCCGAATCCGCGACGGAACCGAGTACTGGACAGTCGCTATCGACGAATCGCGAGCGACGATACAGGAGAAACTCGACGCCGTGTGCGCACAGAAGGACGCGACGATAACCGTCACACAGATCACGTCGGCGACCACCGGTAGCAGGGAGCGGGACGGACTGGCTGTCCGGCAACTTTCCGACAGGCAGCGGGAAGTGTTCGAACTAGCCCGCAAACGCGGCTATTACGACTACCCGAGAGCGGTAAGCGGAAGTGAGCTAGCCGACGAACTCGGTATCGCGAAGACGACGTTTCACGAACATCTCCGGAAAGTCGAGGCCACGCTTCTCGGTCCCAGCGGCACTGACCGAGACTGATGGCAGTAGAGCCGCGCAGGCCGTACTTTGATTTGGCACGTCTGTGGTCACAGAATCGGCGTCACACAGCTGCTCCTCGCTTGTGACGACAGGCGCGACTGAGCGCTACTGTACCCCGAGTTCCGACTCCAGTTCATCGACAACGTCCTGCAGCATCGATGCGAGTTCATCGTTCGGCGGCAGCCGATACAGCGGGCCGGAGATGTCGAGTGCGCCGAGAACGCCGCCGTGTGGGGCGGTGACCGGCACGCCGACCGACCGAAGCCCCTCGACTGCCTCCTGGTCGTTCACCGAGTACCCGCGCTCTTCCGTGCGGGCGATGTCTTCCAGAAGCGTCTCTCGGTCGGTGACCGTGTACTCTGTCTCAGCGGGCAGTCCCCACCGGTCGAGAATCTCGTTGACTCGGGTCTCCGGCAACGCGGCGAGGATCGCCTTCCCGACTGCCGAGTTGTGCAGGTAGTAGTACCGGCCCACCTGGAACCCTTTCGACGGGACGTTAGCGACGACGTTGAACAGCGTTATCGCACGCCCGTACTCTTCGATGGCAAACGTGACCTCCTCACCACAGCTATCGGCGAGTTCGTGTGTTTTGCGACGGGCGACCTCGTACCACTCGTTCCGGGTTCGAGCGCCTTCCCCGAGGTGGAACAGCTTCATGCCGAGTCGGTACTGCTCGCCTCGTTTGACCAGATACTCCTGGTCTAGAAGTGTCTTGAGGTGGACGTGAATGGTGCTCGTCGAGAGGTCCAGCCGGTCCGCAAGCTCACTCATTCGAGCCTCCCCCAGCTCGTTTACCGCATCGATGATTGCGAGGGAGGTTTCGGTCGTCTGGAGACGACGACCGCTAGAGCTATCCATACTACTGTGAACTTGATACCGGTATAAAAAAGTCCGGTCATAGTGGAACAGATTCGGTGAATATTATTCCAGAATATGATGTCTATTGAGTGTCTGATTACTATTGGTTATATTTTGTAGAAATGTGCATGAAATTAGCATCCGTCCCTTCAATTTGGGCTATATACAGGGTCGATACGTCTCCCAAAATCCAGTAGAAGTGGACTTTTATATATTTACAGCGCTCGTGACGAGATGAGACTTTACCAGAGGCGGCTCCGATGATTTGTTACCGGTGAGTTAGCTATTATCATGAACTTTTGCGTGTGTATCTGACGAGGCACAGAATGTATGTCAGACACGGATAGTGGCGATGGGACAGAGATCGAGGAGATCTCCGGCCCGGATGTCGAAGCAATCGAGTTCTACGGCGGACGGTGGATGAGTGTTATTCCCATAGGGTTGTTTATCCTGTGGGCGATTGTCCAGAGTGGCCTGTTCGGTATCGGGGATACGACTGGACTCGTCGCGGGAATGCTCGTGGCGCTCATCGTCGGGATGTTCTTCGCCAAAGGGGACTGGAAGAACTACGCGAACACCATCTTCGATGGGATGACGAAGCGAGTCGCCGCGACGGCGGTCGTCGCGTGGCTCTGGGCAGGGATGTTCTCGAACACGCTCCAGGCAGGCGGCTTCGTCGGCGGGCTCGTCTGGGCAGCGAACGCGGCCGACGTCGGGGGCGCGCTGTTCCCGGCCGCCACGTTCATCCTCGCAGCGTTGTTCACGACGGGTATCGGAACCGGCTACGGCGCAGCAGTCGCCTTCTCGGCGCTGTTCTTCCCGGCTGGCATCCTGCTCGGTGCGAACCCGGTGTTGCTGTTCGGGGCAATTCTCTCCGGGGCCGTCTTCGGGGACAACCTCGCGCCAGTCAGCGATACGACGATCGTGAGCGCGGTGACCCAAGACGCTGATATTGGCGGCGTCGTCGCCTCGCGGTTCAAATACGCCGTTGTTGCGGCGGTACTGGCGCTTGCGGCGTACGTCTTCGCCGGAAACGCGATGAGCGGGCTGAACATCTCCCAGCAAGCACAGGACCTGTTCGTTCAGAATAGCGAACCAGCAGGACTGCTGCATCTCATTTCCATGCTCGTCGTCATCGTGACGGCAGTCATGGGCCGACACATTGTCGAAGCGATCTCGTGGGGACTCATCGTTGCGGTTGTCTTCAACGTCGTCTTCGGTCTCGCACCGCTGAGTGACGTGTTGCTGTTCAAGGTTCCCGAAACGTCAGCAGCCGCGAGCTGGGCCGGCGGACTACCAATCGCGGAAGTCGTTGCGGCAGAGAACGCCGGCGTCACCGGCTCTATTTACAACGGTGCAGCCGGCTTCTTCCCGCTAATCGTGCTCGTGTTGCTCATCGTCGCCGGGTCAGAGATTATGATCCGCGGCGGTGGCTTCGAAGCGATACAGGAATGGCTGCTTGAAAACGTCGCAACGGGCGTCCGAAAGGCCGAGACGACGATGGTGGTCGGCACCGCCCTCGTCAACTCGATGATCACGATTAACACGGCGGCAGAAATCGCGATTGCGCCGTACATCGCCCGCATCGGCCAGCGGTACAATATCAACAGCTACCGCCGGGCGAACATCCTCGACGCGAACACCTCGGCACTCGGATACATCTTCCCGTGGGGCGGTGGCGTCCTCATCGGCTTCGCGACGCTACAGGGTCTCCCGGGACAGTACGAGTGGTTCACCAGTGCGATGATTGTCAACCCCGTGCAGGTGTGGCCGTACGTCTTCCACGGCTGGTTCCTGTTCGGCGTATTCCTCGTTTCCGCGCTGACCGGCTTCGGGCTCGAGTACACCACTGACCGCAAATCCAAGGATGTGACCCGTCTATGAGTATGTTCAGCAAGTTCCTCACCGGGATGTCCTTCAGGTCGACCACGCCGACGTTCGAGGCGGGCGAAGAGATAGAAGTGTACGTCACCGAACTCGACGAGGAATCCGGCGAGTTGGTCGCACAGGTCGGCGAGACTCGCCTTCACTTCGAGAACGGCGAGGCAGATATCGTTGGCTGTCGTGTGCTCGCGAAGGTCGAATCGTTCGACGACGGCGAGCACCGCGGCCGTGTCACTCACAGAAAGACGCTGTCTCAAGGGTCGTTCTAGGAGTGCCACAGAGAGCTGAGCAGCCACTGAATCAGTATCGCGCGGTCAAATAAACCGATATAATACATTCACAACACTATGAGCAATTCACTATATTCCACAGCACGACAGGACAACCAGACGACTATCGTCCCCAGCACGGACATCGAAGCGACCGTCCAGATGGCGGACCTCGTTCCGGCCATCGAGGCCGCGTTCGCCGCATACGAAAACGACACGGCGCAGATGCCGCCGAAGTCCTACATCGACCTGCCACAGCACAACGGTGACTTCCGGTCGATGCCGGCCTACCTCGAAACGGACGACTGGGAAGCGTCGGGCATCAAGTGGGTGAACGTGCACCCAGACAACCCCGACGAGTTCGACCTGCCGACCGTGATGGGGACGCTCGTGTACACGGACCCCGAGAGCGGCTTCCCGCTTGCGGTGATGGACGCGACGACACTGACCATGAAGCGAACCGGTGCGGCCGCCGCCGTGGCGACGGACCACCTCGCCGTCGAGGACGCGACCTCGCTCGGCATCATCGGCGCTGGCGTCCAGTCCTACACGCAACTGGAGGCCATTTCCCAGGTGCGACCGATAGAGTCCGTCATCGTCAGCGACCTCGACGACGACCGTGTCCAGCGGTTCATCGACACCTTCGGCGACGAGTTCGACGTCCGAGCAGGCACGATTTCGGAGGCCGCCCAGTGTGACGTCCTGTCGACGGTCACGCCGGTCGAAGACCCCATCGTCACGCTTGAGGACCTCGGGGAGCACACCCACGTCAACGCCATGGGTGCCGACGCCGAAGGGAAGCAGGAACTCCACACGGAGGTCATCCGCGAGGCGACCCTCGTCATCGACGACTTCGAACAGACGACCCACTCCGGCGAGATAAACGTCCCCTGGAGCACGGGCGAAATCGACGAGTCGGATATTGACGCCGAACTCGGCGAGATCGTCGTCGGGAACGCGCCGGGCCGTGACGACCTGTCCGGGATTAGCGTCTTCGACTCGACCGGTCTCGCGATTCAGGACATTGCTGCCGCGCGTATCGTGTACGAATCGCTCGGTGACGACAGCGGACACCGCCTCGAAATGGTGTAATCCCGGCGGTTCACGGCGTCGGTTGGTCGTTCATCCGTCGCTATCGAGTGCCGGAGTGTCGATGTGGCACACAGTTGCGGCCCGAGACATTTGTATGGGCCCTGCGATGAGCGGGTATGCGACGCGTCATCATCGATACGGACACCGCGGGCGACGACACACAGGCGATTCTCCTTTTCTGTCTCAGTGACCGAGTTACCGTCGAAGCTATCACGGTCGTTGCCGGGAACGTGCCCTTCGACAGAGAGGTCGAGAACGCGAATTACACGCTCGAACTCGCCGATTCACTCGACGTGCCCGTCTACGAAGGGGCGAGACAGCCGCTTCTCAAGGAGTTCGAACACGCGGCGTATATCCACGGTGAGGATGGCCTCGGCGGCGACCTGTTTCCCGAAACGGACATCGAATCAGCGAGCGGATTTGGACCAGATGAGATCGTCGACCGCTGTCGGGCGGCCCCTGGCGAAATCACGCTGCTCTGCATCGGCCCGCTGACCAATCTGGCGCTGGCGTACGCCCGCGAGCCTGAACTTCCGGAGCTTGTCGATGAGGTGTGGGTGATGGGCGGGAACGTCAACTGTGAGGGGAACGTCACTCCTGCCGCGGAATTCAATCTGTGGGTCGACCCCGACGCTGCCAAACGCGTGTTCAACGCCTTCGAGGTGACGCTTGTCGACTGGGGTGTGTGTCTTCGAGACGCGGTGTTTGGCTCATCCGAGTTCGGAGCAGTATCAGCGTTCGACACTGAGCTGGCGTCGTTCTTCGAGTCGGTAACCGAGCAGGCCCGGGCGTTCAACAGCGAGGGCCCCGACGACCCCGGATGGACGGCACTCCCGGACAGCGTCACCGCCGCGCTGCTGGCGTATCCGGAACTCCGCGAGGCGGTGTCGACGTACCACGTCGCGGTGGACGACCGCGACGGGCTCACCCGCGGGTACACCAGCGTCGACGTCAACGGTGTGACCGACGGGGACCCGAACACCCATGTCGTAGAATCCGTCGACAGCGACGCCTTCCAGTCCGTCATGTACTCGCTGCTCCAGTCCCGGGACCCTGACAGCGGCATCGCCGAGTGAGTCAGGAGCGGCGTCGAACACGATAGGAGCAAGATGTGTGTCGTGGTTGCCGCTGTGGGAGACCTGTGGCGCCGGTCCTGTCGCCGCGTGTTGTCCCTGGTTTTTACTGGGGCCGGCGGGATGTCAGGGCATGACGCTCACAGACCGACTCGACCAGTATCTCCGGACAGCGGGACTCGAAGCCGTCTGGTTCGCCCGACCGAACTCCTTCGCATGGCTCACAGGGGGAGGCGACAATGTCGTCGACCGGGAGGGTGACATCGGCGTCGCCGCCGCGGGCTACGACAGCGACGGCGTACGGGTCGTCGCCAATAACATCGAAGCGCCGCGGCTCCGTGACGAGGAACTCGACGGCGATGTGACCGTTGCGACGTTCGACTGGCACGCGGAGTCACTGGCCGAGGCTGTTGCTGATGCGAGTCCGGCCCCGGCGGCGGCTGATTTCGATGTCCCCGGCTTCGAGTCAGTCGACGCCACACAACTCCGACAGCCGCTGACCGAGACCCAGATGAAGCAGTGCCGTGACCTCGCGCGAGACACGGCTGAAGCAGTCGAGGCTGTCGCGCGGAAAGTCGAACCCTCGCATACCGAACTCGATGTGACCGCGGTGCTTCGACAGAAGCTCGAAGGCCGGGGCATCGCCACGCCCGTCGTGCTCGTTGGCAGCGCCGAGCGGGCGCAATCATACCGCCATTACACCTCGACTGACACTGAACTCGGCGACTACGCGCTCATATCGGTGACCGTCCAGCGAGACGGGCTCCACGTCAGCACCACCCGGGCAGTCGCGTTCGACCCGCCGGAGTGGCTCATGGAGCGAACCCACAAGGCCGCCCGCGTCGAGACCACTGCGCTGGCCGCGACACAGGTGGTCGGTCAGGGTGGCGGCACAGCGGGCGACGTGTTCGACGCGATTCAGGACGCCTACGCCGCGGTCGGCTGGGAGGGTGAGTGGCAGAACCATCATCAGGGCGGCGCAACGGGCTTCGCCGGCCGTGAGTGGATCGCCACGCCTGGACATGAGGGCGAGGTCGCGTTGCCACATGGGTACGCCTGGAACCCGACCATCGACGGGACAAAGAGCGAAGACACGTATCTCGTCTCCGACGACGACATCGAACTGCTGTCCGGGACCGGCGACTGGCCGACTGAGACGGTTTCGGCCGTCGGCTACGACCTCGAACTGCCGCGACACACGGTGCTGGAACTGTAGCGGTACTGGGACCGCCGTTGCTCGGCATGGTTAGAGAGTTTACAACGGGTGTTGTATGAACCCGTGGATTTAAGCGACGTGTCAGGCTACCCCTGTGTATGACCGCAGCGCGCGCCTGGTGGAAGGAAGCAGTCGTCTACCAGATCTATCCCCGGAGCTTCAACGACAGCGACGGCGATGGCGTCGGCGACTTGCAGGGCATCATTGAGCGCCTGGATTACGTCGCCGACCTCGGCGTCGATGTCATCTGGCTCAACCCGGTGTATGACTCTCCCCAGAAGGACAACGGCTACGACATCAGCGATTATCAGACCATCTACGACGAGTTCGGGACGATGGCCGACTGGGAAGCGCTGGTTGAAGAGGTCCACAACCGGGATATGCGGCTCGTTATGGACCTCGTCGTCAATCACACGTCGGACCAGCACGAGTGGTTTCGGAAATCCCGCCAGCGCGACCCGGAGTATGAGGACTATTACATCTGGCGCGAGGGCGGGACAGATGAAGACGGCGACCCCGTGCCGCCGAACAACTGGGAGTCCTTCTTCGGGGGCTCCGCGTGGGAGTACGACGAGGAGCGCAGCGAGTACTTCCTCCACCTGTACGACACCTCACAGCCGGACCTGAACTGGCGCAACGATTCGGTCCGGACGGACATCTTCGACACCATCGAGTGGTGGCTGGAGAAGGGCATCGACGGCTTCCGGATGGATGTCATCAACCTTCTGTCGAAAGTCGAGGGGCTGCCCGACGGCGACCCGGACAGCGAGTGGGTTGGCGCCGAGCATTTCATCGACGGCCCGGAGATGCTGTCGTACCTGACGGCGTTAGATGAGGAAGTGCTATCGAACTATGACGTGATGACCGTCGGGGAGATGCCACAGCTCACCGTCGAATCGGCTCTCGAGTACGCCGACACAGACGGCCCGCTGGACATGGCGTTTCACTTCCAGCACACGAAACTCGATTACGCTGACGGCGAGCGGTGGTCTGTCGGTGACTGGAGCCTGCCGGAACTGAAGCGTATCATCGGCCGCTGGCAGGACGGGCTGGCGGCGGACGGCTGGAACACGCTGTACTGGGAGAACCACGACCAGCCGCGGAGCGTCTCCCGCTACGGCGACCCCGAGAACTATCGCCGGGAATCCGCAAAGCTACTCGGAACGTTCATCCTCACGCTCCGTGGCACGCCATACGTCTATCAGGGGCAGGAACTCGGGATGACGAACGCCGACTGGGAGACGATGGACGACCTCCGCGACGTGGACGCGATCAACCACGCGCGAGAGTTACTCGACCGAGACGGGGTCGAGGAGTACGATGACGTGAAAGATATCGTCGGCTACCGGACCCGCGACAACGCTCGAACGCCAATGCAATGGGACGACTCGAAAAACGCCGGGTTCACCGACGGCGACCCCTGGATTCAGGTCAATCCGAACTACAGAGAGATCAACGCTGCCGACCAGCAAGCCGATGTGGATTCCGTCTACAGCTACTACCAGCGGCTCATCCAGTTGCGCGCCGACAGGGACGTGCTGGTGTACGGGGACTACACCGACCTGCTCCCCGACCACGAAACTGTCTTCGCCTTCACACGGTCGTTGTCGGCGGACTCGGGAACCGAGCGAATCCTCGTCGTCTTGCATTTCGACGACGCAACGGAGACCCTCGACCTCCCGGTCGAGTACGCCGATGCGACGCTGCTCGAGGGCAACTACGACTGTGACGACACGGACCCGGGAACGGTGACGCTCGCGCCGTACGAGGCTCGCGTCTACGAGCTATTCGACTGAGCACGTCCTCCCTCGCCTACTCCCAGCGTAACGGTCGTCACGAGGCACAGATTGAAGACTCGCCCGTTCCAGCACGTGATATGTATCTCGCTGACGAGACCTGGCCGGACCTCGACGACTATTTCGAGACGGAGTCGCTCGCGCTCGTCCCGCTCGGATCGACCGAACAACACGGGCCGCACCTCCCGCTGGCGACCGACCACCTCATCGGGGAAGCCTTCGCCCGGGAAGCCGCCGACAGGACTGGCTACCTCTGCACCCCGACGATCAACGTCGGCGTGAGTCCCCATCACAGGCAGTTCAACGGGACGATGTGGGTCGACGCGCCGGTGTTTCGTGACTACGTCGAATCGTTCACTCGGAATCTGGCGTACCACGGCATCGACCGGGTCATCTACGTGAACGCCCACGGTGGGAATATCGAGCACCTCCGGGAGGTCGGCCGCCGGCTCCGGGACGATGAAGTGCTGTACGCTATCGAGTGGATGTGGGACGAGAGCATCCCGGACCTCGTGGACGACCTGTTCGAGCAGAACGGACCACACGGCGGGCCGAAAGAGACGGCCATGATTCAACACCTGCGCTCCGAACTGGTTCACGACGACCGCCTCGAAGACGCACGGGACGGCGGGATTCCGAGCGTCGAGGCGGCAGAGACAAACAAATACGGCTCACGGACCTTCTACGACGCCGCCGATAACACCGACAACGGCGTTCTGGGCGACCAGACGGACGCGACGGCCGAGAAGGGCGCGGAGATGTTCGAGGCCGCGACCGAACAGCTTGTCAGGCTCTGTGAGTGGCTGGACGCGCAGGCGTTCGACGACCTCCTGCCGGAGCCACACGTCTAAGCCTGACGCCGTGGGAGCGAGTCCACCCGCTCACTTGGCAGGTGGCTTTTTGCGACGGGCGGATGTACGATGGGTATGGCCCTCCTCCTGTTTCCCGGTATGCCCGGCGCTATCGAACTGGGCATTCTCCTCGTCATGATGGGACTGTTTCTCGTCGTTCCCCTCGCACTCATTGTCGCCGCGTACCTGTTCGGGAAGCGCCGCGGCAGAGCCGAAGTGAGCGACCGAGCCGAATCCTGACCAATCGCCAGACGGCGGCCAATCGGCGCGTTACGGCCCTCTCGCCGCGAATCGACTCGTTTATCGGTCCCACCCTATGAGGGTGATGTGTGTCCCCACCGAGTCCCCATCCGGAGTCGCTTCGTAGCCGAGCGTTCGAAATAACGGTCGATGACGGACGAGAGACCTTCAACGCGCTCAGTATCGAGCACGCCGACTGTGAGACGGAGTGGATTATCTCCGACACAGTGTGTGCGCTCGAAAATATGCGGTAACTGTACGCTGTTGTGTTGTGGCGCTACGGTAGCGAACCGTACTGCGTCGGACCGCTGACCCGCTGTGACCGCACAGACGCTCTTCTTGTGCTTCACTCCGCAGAGAGCCGTCGCCAGACTGGCATGAACACACCGTAGAACGAGCCAAAGAACAGGACAACAGCAACGATAGCTAATTCGCGCCCCTCCACGCCGAAGACATCATACAGGGTTCGGAGAACGATGATAACCCCGAGTCCCCAGATAGCGAATGCCGTTTGCTCTTTCCAAGACATCCCCCTCCTACGGAACACACGCTGTCTCCACAACAGACGGTATCAAACCCTGTGGTTCAAATACGATGGCGGAATGCCGCGTAGAAAGCAGTGCCACACGGCCCATGTCGTCAGACGGACCACTGCTAGACCAGATGATGTAGCCATGTCCGGCCAGACAAAAGTCCGCTACCCAGATTACTCGGTCGGAACAGGACCGGTCCCGAGGACATCTCGGACTGCACTCTCGAACTCCTGGCGGTCGGAGAAATACGGCACGTCGACGTCCTCAAGCACCGTTGCCAGTTCCTGCGGGCCGTCGGGCGTCCGAACCGTCGTGTCACCCTCGCGGTCGACGATAGTGCTGTGTTCGATGCCCCAGGTGAGCCGGGCCGAGACGCGGGAAAGCGGCGCACCGGTAACGTCGGGTCCGTCGCCGAGTTCGACAGCCGGCTCCTCCGCGTCCTCGCTTTCGTCGTCGCTCATACCCGAACAGTGCCCGTGGGTCCGATTAGTGCTTTCGGAACGGCTCGCGTATCTGTCGGACTGCGTACGCGCGTGCCCGCGTCATGCATCTGTCTGACGGGTAGTTTTATCGGATGTAGCAGTAGTGTACTGCATGACTAGTCTCACCGACGTGTACGAAGGGGAGGTTGGACGCGTCGCATCGCGTCGCCAGCAACTCGTCGGGACGGCTCTGTTTCTCGTTGGTGTTGCCGGACTCGTCGGGGCAATCGCACTCGCAACGACCGCCCTCGGAAACAGATACGGGCTGGACGCTTACGCAGCCAGGCGAGTCGCCGGCATCATCGCCGGGCTCGGGCTGCCGTCGGTTATTCTCGGCGTGTTCGCGGTATTGCCGGCCAGTCGTCGAATCCGGCTGACTGCGCTCGGCGGAACAGGTGTCGCAGCGGGCGGCGTCGGCCTGTTCCAGTCGCTGTACCCCTACAGCTGGACCAGCAGCGACCCGCTGCTGGCACTGCTTACCGGCGTCGTCTACTTCGCTGGTATCGTAACGACGTTCTGGTGCCTGTTCGCGTCGCTTGCGACGTTCAAGACGCGAAACGACCCCGGTGGGACGGCACGCATGGAGGTGACCGAGGAAGGAACGATTCGCCTCGTCGAAGAAGCCCGAACGCTCCCGGGGCTGGGCGGCATCGGATTTTTCGGACAGGACCCGGACGGCACAGTCGAGACGCAGACGAATCGGCCGGGGACGGGTACCGAGGGCGCTGTCAGCGACGGCGGGACCGGACAGCGCTCGAACGATACACGCAGGGCCAACAGCTGCCGTCGGCAACCGACGGGGGACACGCAGTCTGACCGCAGCACGCGGTCCAATCGACAGTCGGGCAGCGGTACAGCGACGGAGCGACAGTCGGGCCGTCAGGCGAACACTCGTTCGAGCACCGGTCAGCAAACCACCGCCTCAAGTGGAGCAGACCAGACCGGCCCCTCCGAGAACACACTCGACCCGAGAATAGCTGAGGCAGGCCCGGAAGCAACGCCGTCGGCTGACGGCGGTACGGCGACGACGGGACGCGATGCGATTACCGAGACGGCGGTCCATCAGGGCGAACCAGACACATACTGCGGGAACTGCCGGCATTTCGAGTATGTGATGCAGGACGGCGACATCGAGCCGTACTGTTCGTTCCACGGCGAAGTCATGGACGACATGGAAGCCTGCTCGGCGTGGGTTCGAAACGACTGAGACGGTCGACACGCCGATTTTATTGTTCGTTCCACACTACACGGCAACACGGAGAGAGAACGGCCCGGGCGAAACCGGGTGTTTAACACGGTCGGCAAGCAAACGGTGGTACTACAATGGAGTTTTGCGACGAATGCGGTTCGATGATGAAAACGGACGACGAGCGCTGGGTCTGTGGTAGCTGCGGCTACGAAAAGGCTCGAAACGCCGAGGCCGAACAGGAGATGGCCGTCACCACGCAGGGCCAGGAGGAGTCGGAAGTCGTCGACACCTCCGAGGTCGATGCCGAAGACATGGGGCCGACGACGGGCGCTCGCTGTCCCGAATGTGGCAACGAGCGGGCCTTCTACGAAATGAAGCAGATCCGCGCGGCCGACGAGTCCGAGACTCGGTTTTTCACCTGCACCGAGTGCGAACACAAGTGGCGAGAGGACGACCACTGAGGCCAGCCCGTGCCCACTGACCCCGCGTACCCGGACGTACCCGCTGACCAGTTACGCGATGGCGGCTGGGAGCTCGTCGACGAGAGCGTCGAAACAGTCTTTCAATTACCGACAGCCCGCGTCGAGGGGGCGACGAAGGTGTACGATGCTGCCGAGACGCGTGAGGCCGTCCGGGACGCAATCGGGCTCGACCACCAGTGGCGGTTCTTTTTCGCGACCGCACTATCGTTTACCCCGCCGCTTGCGCCGGGCATCGGGCCGGCGATGATTCTCCCGACAGTCCGCTCAGAGGCCCAGTCAGCCTTCGCCGATGAACTGGCCGACAGGGGGTTCGAGTCCATCGAGCGCGGGCGGAGAGAACGAGTCCGCGTGGACAGCGGCGACCGAGCGCGGCTCCGGACCTACAGCGCCGAACTCGATCTCGAAGCGATCGACGCGACGCTGTCGATTACCGGCTGGGTTGGCGTCTGGCACGGCGACGGGTTCCGTATCGCCGCTGGGGCGTATCCCGACCGGTCGCTGGCGACCCTCTTGAGTGTGGAAAATCCGCCTGAACCGCTCCGGCGGACGCCGTCGGACTACCGGGCCGAACTGCTTTCCCTCATTCGCGCCGTGGCGTAATCGCCAGGAGCGCGCCGTCGAGGAACAGTTGGATCGGCCCGAGACCGAGTCGGTTTATAAGCGAACTCGGAACGGCGTCCGCGCCGAGGCGGGCAACGGGCGCTCCGCGAACGCGGATTTCAGCCGTCAGTCCGGCAGCGGCCAGCGCCGCGGCGGCGTCCCGTCCTCCGACCAGTCGATCCCGCCAGAGATCGAGCGCCGCCCCGAACGACGGGAAGTCGACGGCGACGAGGTCGTCGTATCCGCGGACGGTGAACGCGACCCCGTCCCGCTCGACGGTCAGGTCGGCGTCGACGAGGAGGTCCGGCTTTCGCTCGATCAGGTCGAACAGATCACCGACCGCCTTCGTCGTGGTGACCACTGTCAGTCGTTGTCGCGTGTCGTGATGGTCAGCGTGCCGTCGACCCGCCAGCGAGCGTGCTCGGCGTCCTCGCCGGCCTTGCTCGGGACATCGACTTCCATGTCGTCGAAGTCGTACGTTATTTCGGCATTGCGCCCAGTCAGGCGGTCGTAAAGCCCGATTGCGAGGTCTGGCCAGGTTGTCGTCTCCATCGGCGTCTCTGATTCGCTCATGCAGTATACCATACGCACTCCTACATGTTTAAAGTCGACCCCAACAACAGGGGGTGAGCAGACCGACGGAGGCCGTCAGGGCCGCCGCGCGAATGTCAGGTATCCGGTGTGACCGACGCCACCGGTCGATGGGCGGGAGCCGCGGTCGTCGAAGTCCATCTCCCGCTGGATGGTGTCAAGCGTTTCGACGCCGTCGAGGCCGACCTCGGTGGCCGTTGCGACGACTTCGCGCGTGTTCTCCACGAACGGGGAGTACACCGCCAGCGACCCGCCGCGGTCCAGCAGCGTAGGCGTTCGCTCGACCACAGTCGGTGCGTCTTCGGTGTCGAGTGTCAGCACGTCAAAGCCCGAGAGGTCGTCGAGGTCGTCCGTAATGTCACCGGTCCGGACCTCGACGGTATCAGCGACGCCGGCGATCTCCATGTTCTGGCGCGCGACCTCGGCGAACTCTGGGTCCTGCTCGTAAGTAACCACGTCAGCGCCGATACGGCCCATGTACGCGCTGAGGATGCCGGTCCCGGTCCCGGCATCGAGGACACGGTCCGCAGCGGCTACCCCGGTCTTGCCGACGACCAGCCCCACGTCGCGGGGCATCATCGGCGCGCCGGTGCGTTCGAGGTGGGTAAACAGGTCCGGGCCGCGGAGTCGACGGACGGTGAAGCCGGTCCCCAGATGCGTCTCGACGACATCGCCCGGTTCCACGTCTTCGGGCACTTCCAGAATGCCGAGGTCGGATTCGAACCGCTCGCCGGGGTCCAGCAGGTACTCGCGGTCTTCGTGGACGAAGAGGTACGCCACGTTACTCTAGTTCGTCGACCGCGTCCGCGAGGTCGCCGTCGTTGGCTTCGAGCGCCTCTCGCGCGGTGTCTTCGTCAACGCCGGCCCGCATCGCGACGAGTTCGACGTCGTCCTCGTCGACGCCGGAGCTGCTGTCGCTCTCGTCCGAATCGCCCTCAGCCGCGGCCGAGCCTTCGCCGGAGCCGAGTTCGCGGCTCTCAGGCTCGCCGACGACCTGATACGTTTTCTGGCCCTGGGCTTCCATGAGCTGGACCTCCGCGTCGTCGAAGACGAGTTCCTCGTCAGGTGTGCGGATAATTACTTCCTGCGCATCGATGTCCTCCATGTCGATGCCCATCTGTTCCATCATCTGCTTCATCTTGCGCGGGTTCATCCCGCCGCCTCCGCCAAACATACGTAGGACTGGCGGGGCAGGGCAGAAAAGCGTAGCGACCCGGACTCGGACCGACGTTTGTCGCGGGACAGGCCCGTCGACCGGACGAAACCGGCACACACCCACGGCTTCGTAACGATTCTAAGGCTCGCCCGTGCATCTCCGCCGTGTCACTGCTGTCGATCTTCGCCACGGCGATCCTCCCGGTCGTCGCCGTCGCTGCGGCGGGCTTCGCGCTCGGCCGACTGCAAGGCACCGACCCCGACGCGCTCAACACCATCACGGTGTACGTCCTCGCACCGGCGCTCGTCGTCCACAGCCTGACCACGTCCTCGCTGGCCGGCGACACGATTCTGAGCGTCGTCCTCGCCGTCGTGTTGTTCACCGCCGCAATGGTCCTCCTCGCAGAGGGTGTCGGTCGCCTCACGGGCCACTCGGAACCCTTGCTGGGCGCGTTTGTCCTCGTGTCTATCTTTCCCAACACCGGGAACTACGGCATTCCACTGGCGGATTTCGCCTTCGGTGCGACGGGGCGGAGCACGGCCGTCCTCGTGACCGCACTGCAGGGCGTGTTGCTCTACACCGTCGGCATCTACATCGCCGCGCGGGGCAGCGGCGGCAGCCCGCTGGCGGATATGCGTCGCGTGTTCGGTGTGCCGCTCATCTACGCCGTCGTCGTAGCGCTGGCACTCCGGTGGGTCGGCGCAGTACCGCCGACGGAGTCGACAGTGATGCAGACGCTGGAACTGCTTGGCAACGCGTCGATTCCAGTGATGTTGCTCATCCTCGGGATTCAACTCTCGAACGTCGACGGGAACAGCGACTTCCAGTCCGTCGGTATCGCCAGCGCATTGAAACTCCTGCTCGCGCCAGTGTTCGCGTTCGCCGCAGTGCTCGCAGTCGGGTTCCAGAACCAGACGGTCGCGCGGGTCGTCGTGCTACTGCTGGCGACGCCGACCGGCGTGACGACCATCATCCTCGTTGGCGCGTTCAGCCATGGGACAGGGGACCAGTCGCCGAGCGAACTCGTCAGTGCAACGGTGTTCCTGACGACCATCGCAAGTGCCGTAACGGTCACGCTGCTAGTGTGGCTACTGCAGTCGGGACTGGTGCTGTGACTACTCTTCCCAGTATATTCTGATCTCGTCAGCGGTAATATCGACAAAGTGATTCGAGCCGCTGCTGACCGCGAACCGACCGATGTTCCGTTCGATAGTCCGGCTGGGACCGCCAGCGACCGCGACAGTAATCGTGTATGTTCCGGTCGCACCAATGGTCGGGTCATACTCGACGGACTCGCCGGCAACCAGCGTCTCCGTCTCATCGAGCACCGTCGCTTCGTCCCGTGTGATGGTGAGTGTGACAGTCTGTTCACTGTCCGTGTCGTTGTCGATGATAAACAGGATCGGGTCGTCGGGGGCGGGCGTTACTGTCGGTGTCGGCGTGTCCTGCGGTGTTTCGGTCACGGGTGCTGTCGACTGTTCCGCTGGCGTCGCTGTGGCTGTCGGTGTCGTCGAGCCGGTCGTCGCCGTGTCGTCACCGGGCGCAACACAGCCGGCGACTGGGGAGAGCGCGAGCGCGGCGAGGAGGGTGCGGCGGCGCATATCGCTCGTCCCGACGGGAGCAGCAAATGCTTTTTGTCATACGGGATGGTGTCGAGCAGGGCCGGAGAGTCCCAACCCCGGGGTCGGCACGTACCGGGCGGTCACGACGCCACTCCGTCTCAGTCCTCTGCACCCTGCCGGACTTTCACGGCCATCCCCGTCTCGAAGTCGTCCATGCCGCTGCCGGGCAGTTCCGCGCGGCCGACGGCGAGCAGATAGCCGTCTTCGTGGACGACGAGGGCTTCGTCGCCCGGACGGAGGGCGCTGTCGGCGGACTGCACAAACTTCGCGAAGGCGTTGCGGCCCTCGCGGATGAACGGCTCGCTCTCGTCGCCAACGACCACGCGATGTCGCGGCCCGTCGAATGCATCAAGGAGCCGGTTCCCGCCGGCGAGTCCGAGCCGAAAGCGCCCGTCGTCGCCGTACGTAGCGATCCGGCCATCCGTGGCATGGACCTGCCGCGGACGGCCGGAGCTGGTGTGTGTTACGTCGAGGGTATCGGGACCTGCGAACAGCGCCGTCCCGCCGCCACCGCCGAACTGGTAGTCGGCTGCACGCCGGAGCCCGCGGAACTCATCGTCACTCATTGCCCGTGTTCGATGCCGGGTGATAAACCGCCTTTCGGTTCCGTCCGTGCCACTATCCAGTGGAATCCGAAACGAAATGTGTGCCAGACCGTGGCTGCCCGAACCACGGCCGACAGAAATTGTGTGGCGATGTTGAGTGCCACTCCCCCCGGTCCGTTCCGAATCAGCGGTCCGGCCCTCTGGGTGACAGACTCGAACCGGAATGCCAGTGGTTCGCTCCGTCACTCGCCCCGGCCCGAGTGTGCGGGGCGTGTGCCTCTGTATCCAATCCGTGTCGGAGGTCCGACGACGATGCTTGGAACTGCAGTGGGTCTCTATCTCGCGCCTGGTCCGTGACGAGCAGCCGCGAGGGTGTACCGACACGCCTCAACACGTGGCAACATGCTGTCGCTATGACCCAACTGGTCGGGGGCACTACGAGGGGATGTATGTACTGCTTCAGTTGTGCAGGTGGGCCCGAAATACCGTGCTGCCGAGCTGGAGCGGTGGCGTTTCGCAGGAGAAATATGGGTATTGCTGTCCTGTCCCATACTTTCCTCCATCGGTTTTGGGGAAATTTATACCCGATGACTTCTTAGGGATTGGTGATATGGCTACAGACACGCGAAAAGTAATGCTGGGCGCTCTGCTGCTGGCGATCAGCAGCGTGCTCATCCTTGGTACAGGGGCAATCGACATCGGCATCCCGGCCGCTGCCGGAGCGCTGGCTGCGCTGGGGCTGGCCGCCGGAGCGCTCCTCGTTGGAACGTCAGAAGACGGTCGCCCGGTCTAACCGCCGAGAGAACCTTTTCCTTCGACAGTAACCCAAACACCGTAGCTGTAGGCCCGTCGAACCGCAGAAAACCGCGGGAGAATGTCGGTTACGTGGGTAAACAGCAGTGGACAGAGCGGCGGAGCGACCGCCCAGACACTGATTCGGCTACAGCAGGAACCGGTCGGAGTCGTCGCTCATGTCGATAAATCCATCAACGGCCGCTTTGAGGTCTTCGGAGGACGACTCCTCGAATCCCATCGCTTCGACGCGACAGCCCTCGTGGCGGAGATATCGACACACGCGAGCGAAATCCCCGTCGCCGGTACAGAGCACTACTGTATCGACGTGATTCGCCAGCGAGACGGCGTCGAGGCTCATCCCGACATCCCAGTCGGCTTTCTTCGACCCGTCCTGAAACGTCTTGATGTCCTTGATGCGTGTCTCGAAGCCAATGTCGACGAGCGCTTCGAAAAACGACTCTTCTTCGGGCGAGTCCGCTCGGATGACGTAGGCGATAGCACGGGTCAGTTCGCGGCCGTCAACGGCCTCTTCCAGTAGTGCCTCGTAGTCGATGTTCCGCGAGTAAAGACTCCGGGCAGTGTGATAGAGGTTTTGCGCGTCGGCCAGTACGGCCACGCGCTGTCCCGGCTGGGAAACTGTCATATCAGGTATTGGCTATCGGTCCGAATATGCTTTCGGGATACAAACGTGAAACAGCGGGGTAATTATGCCCCAACTAACCAGTTGTTGTCGGTTCAGCAGTTCTATCCGTGCAGAGAATATATCAATACAGCAACCGGACATCCGGGCAGTGCAGCCGGACAATTTATTAAATCCACCGTCTGTCAGTATGTGTATGACAATTCAGCGAATGTTATTTCGTGAGCCAGACGGACGGCAGAAGGGGCTCCTTTTCTCACTCTTCTCGTTCATCTGCATCCTTGGGTGGGTGTATTTCGGTATTGTACTCGACGGCCCTCACAACATGCTCTTTTTGGGTATCGCGTTTGCGTTCTCTGGGTTCGCGGAATTCCTGCCCCCGAATCGACGACGTTCAGCGGGAGTCCTGCGAATGCTCGGCCTCGGGACGCTCGTTGTCTTCGTTATTCTCCTCATCTCGGTTCCAGAATCAATCTGGGGCTGAGCGCGAGGAAATGGGTATGACCAATATGCACGTCTACTGACCGGTTGTTTCAGGCAGAACTCAACTTTACAGGTGCAGTCGCGCCGTCCACGATTCGATAGCGCTTCGAACACACTGTGAACGGCGACCGCGAGAACACAAAAGCTAAGTCAGTCACACGCAGTTACTCGACCATGCGACGACGCCGTCAGTCCGGAACCGCTTCATGGCTCCCCGGTGAGGGCGTCGTCCGCGCAAAGCGCAAGCCGACGTTTTAGCGACTCGTGGCGGACGTGGCGACTCCGTCTCGGGTCAGGTCGTTTGACACACAACAGCCGGCGGTATCGGCCGGCTACCGCACCGTTTCCGACCGGACAACCGAACCCACAGCGACACCAGACACACAGCAATGACAGCGATTGACTTCCACGGCGTGTTCCCAGCGATGTGCACGCCATTCCATCAAGACGGCAGTATTGACTTCGAAACACTCAGAGACGACGCCCAGCGGCTCGAATCCGCCGGCGTGGACGGACTCGTGCCTGTCGGCTCGACCGGCGAATCGGCGACGCTCTCCCACGACGAACACATCGAGGTTGTCGAGGCGGTCATCGACGCCGTCGACGACGTGCCAGTCATCGCCGGCTCAGGGTCGAACAACACCAAGGAAGCACTGGAGCTATCGCGGCGCTCCGCCGAGGCCGGCGCTGATGCCCTGTTGCTCATCTCGCCGTACTACAACAAGCCCGAACAGCAGGGGTTTATCGACCACTACACGACCCTAGCCGACGCTGTCGACCTGCCACAGATCGTCTACAACGTCCCCTCGCGGACGGGCCAGAACATCGAGCCGGACACGGCGGCCGAACTCGCGTCGCACCCGAACATCCGCGCATACAAGGCTGCGAGCGGCGACATGAACCAGATTTCCGAGATCATCGAGCGCACACGAGACGAGGACTTCGCGGTGCTGTCCGGTGACGACGGGATGACGCTACCGATGCTGTCAGTCGGTGGAACTGGTTGTATCTCTGTCTCGGCCAACATCGAACCGGAGCGCACCTGCGCCATGGTCGGGGCGGCGCTGTCTGGCGACTTCGAGCGAGCGCAAGCGATTCATCACGAACTCGGGCCGCTGTTCCGCGCGATGTTCGTCGAGACCAACCCCATTCCGGTCAAGGAGGCGATGCGAATCCGGGGCTACGGCCCAGCACACCTCCGCTCGCCACTGACCCGCCTGTCCGACGAACACCTCGACCACCTGCGTGACGTGCTCGCCACGCTCGAAACCGAAGACCTCGAAGATGAGTACGCGGAGGCCGAGCGATGACGCGAGTGGCGGTCAACGGCGTCACCGGCCAGATGGGCGGGGCCGTCATCGAGGCCGCCACCGACAGCGAGGTCGTGGTCGGCTTCGCGACCAGCGACACGGATGCGGTTGACGACGTCCCGGTCGTCCACCCGGCCGAGGCCGCCGCTGCGCTCCGGGAGTACGACGTGGACGTTGTGGTCGATTTCGCCGTCCCTAAGGGTGCGCTGACCGTCGCCGAGGCCTGCGTCGAGGCGGGCGTCCCGATGGTTGTCGGAACCACCGGCTTCGACGAGGACGGGCTGGCCCGCCTGCAAGACGCCAGCGAGGAGATTCCGCTGCTGAAAGCCACGAATTTCTCACAGGGGATTCAGGTCCTCCAGCGTCTCATCAGCGAGGCCGTCGGCACGCTCGACGACTACGACCTCGAACTCATGGAGACTCACCACAACCGCAAAGTCGACGCCCCGTCGGGAACGGCCAGCAGCATCCTCGACGTAATTCAGGAAGAGCGCGACGTGGAACCAGTGTACGGCCGCGAAGGGCACGCCCCGCGTGAAGACGACGAAATCGGCGTGTTCGCTCGCCGGGCCGGCGACGTTCGCGGGGAGCACGAACTCGTACTGGCCGGCAATGACGAAGTCCTCTCGCTCTCCCACCGAGCCGAGGACCGCGGCGTGTTCGCCGCCGGCGCACTCGACGCCGCGACGTGGCTCGTCGGCCGCGACAGCGGATGGTACGAGTTCGGCGACGTGGTCGACGCGTAGAACCGCGAGAGATACATACCTGATTATACGTCCTTGTATACTTCGGCCAATATTAGAATCAGCCTTATACGTCTCTCTGCGCAACGAATCTGTATGGCAACAAAGCAATCTGTCCAACTCCCCGCGTCCGATTGTCCCCACTGTGCGGCCTCCTTCGAAGCCGCGGCACCCCAAATCAGCATGTGCCCCGAGTGTGGTTACATTCCGGGACACGGGTCAGACTGAGGCAACACGCCGCTGGCAGACCTGAGAGGCAAGATACTGGCTGAAACGGACGAATTCACCCGCGACCCGGTTTCGCCGCACGTCTTCCGGGTCATCGCACCGAAACGAAACTGCAAGCAGCGAAGATTATTGCCGGTAGGGCGACGCTGCGTGGCCTACAGTTGCTCGAAGGTCCACTTCTGGTTGTCGCCGCCAACGTAGCTGTACTGCTGGACATTCGCGCCGTCGCTGGTCGAGGCGGCTTCAACATCCAGCGCTTTGCCGCTGTGGCGGGCCAACAGTCGGTAGCTTCCGTCGGCGTTCTCCTCGATAGCCCACTGCTGGTTCTCACCGCCGGCATAGGCGTACTGCTGGACGTTCGCGCCGTCGCTGGTCGAGGCGGCATCGACATCCAGCGCCTTGCCGCTGTGGACCGCTTCCAGTTTGTAGTAGCCGTTTCCGAGGTCGGTGACGACCCACTGCTGATTGTCGCCACCGCTGTACTCGTACTGATGGACGTTCGCGCCGTCACTGGTCGAGGCGAACTCGACATCTAGCGCCTTGCCGCTGTTGCGGTTCCGGAGGACATACGCCTCACCGGAGACGATGTCGTTTCCGTCGCTGCCGTCGGACGGGAGGATGCGCATGGCGGTCCCGCCGCCCGCGCCCATGGAGATGCTGACGCTGTCGCCAGCCGAGACGTTGTAGTCGCTGATAACGACTGCGGTCGGGTTGTTGTCCACGTCGGCCTCGGCGGCGTCAGCGTACTCGGTGACCGTCCAGCCGTCGGACTGACTCGACAGGAAATCGAGTGAGACAGTCAGGTCGCGGGCGGTGCCGTCGGTCATCGCCCCGAGGTACCACTCGTCGCCGCTCCGTTTCGCCGTCACGATGTAATCGCCAATCTGGCCGTCGACGGCGACCGTTTCGTCCCAGCTCACGGGGACGTTCTCGATGTAGTCGAACTCCGGCTCGGTGTCGTAGTTTTCGGCCGCTGCGACGCTGTCGCTGAAGTTGCTGTAGGCGGCCGGGAACGGTGCGCCAGCGCCCTGGTCGGTGACCCCAACGGTGTTGAGGTTGAAACCGCCGACATCGTTCGACCCGAGCTTGATGCCGATACGGTTCGTGCCCGCGTCGAGGTCAACAGACACTGTGTGGATATCCCAGGTGTCCCAGTAGCTCGTGAACGACGGCGCGAGCGTCTGTTCTGTGCCGTTAACGACGAGCGTCGCCTCGGGACTGCCGTTGTCCTGAACCGCTGTCGAGTTGTCTTCCTGATCGGCCGCGTAGCGCAGATGGAGGTCGTAGGTCCCGGCGCTGGGGACGTTTTTTACCGTGAACCGGACCGTCGCGCCGTCGGGCTCCCGGTTCGGGTCGACCGGGACGTAGTGCGCGCCGAAGGCGTTGCGCCATCTGTCGGCCGTAATCATGCCGTTGAGGGTGCCCGAGGGTGCCTGGACGAACTCCCCGACCTCGAAGGACTCGTCGACGTAAGCTTCCATCCGGTCGGCAGCCATCTGGATACCGCCCAGATAGTTCGGGTACATCGCGAGCTGTTTGGCGCGCGTGGTCTGAATCTGGTCGCCCTCGCTGTCGTTGAACGTGATGTCGAAGATGCCGGGCTGGTAGCTCGTCGGCCCGGCGAGCATCCGCGTGAACGGCAGGAGAACGTGGTGGTCGCGGCCGACGTTCGACCCCAGCGAGCCGAACCCGTCGTACTCTTGGGCCTTGACGACCTCGCGAGCGGCGACGTTGGGGTACGTCCTGATTTCCCCGGTTGGTTTGATACCCTCGTGAATCTCCAGCATCTGCCGGTTCGAAGCGGCTTCCTGGATAACGAGTCGGTGGTGGTTGACAGAACGCTGGCAGTGCTGGTTGTGGCTCACCGTCGTTGAGTCGCTCGAATCACCGTACAGCCCGGGGTCGTTGACGTACCCGTTCTTGATTGAGCGAATCCCCTCGTTCTCGTAGCCACTGAAGATGCCGTCGTTCTGGATTTCGTCCTCGTAGTTGACGAGGTTCCCCGACGTCTCGTCGTGCATCGTCATCTCGACGGGGTTCGAGAGGCTGGCCCCGTAGCTGGTGACCTCGGGCACGTCGAAGTCCGGGTAGGACTCGGTCACGCCCATCTCCAGGTCGGTCCCGTCCTTGTTGGCCCCGTAGCTGCTCCACCCCTTATTCCAGCCCTCCGCGAGCACGCTGTCTATGCCGTGTTCACTGGAGAAGGCCATGTAGCGTTTCATCCGCTCGGTCCGGGCCCCGTGGATGTACTCTGCGGGGTTGTTGCCGTTGTTCTCGATTTCGCTGTCGCTCTTGTACTCCCAGTTGGCGCTTCCGGCAATCATCGTCCACCAGATGCCGGTGTACTTGCGGCCGTTCTCCAGCCAACTTGTGTCGACAGTGCCGTCGGAGTTCGTCGGGAACACGCTCCCGTCCAGTGGGTCAGCGAGCAGCGGAACCAGCTGTGATTCGACGAGGTCGCTCGGCGAGGTCCCGAGTTGGACGGTTCGCCACGGCGTGACGTGTGGGGCCGACGCCGACACCTTGTTGCCGTCCGGCAGCGGGGCCAGGTCGACGGCCATCTCTTTGCTCCCGCTGTCGGACTGTGCGGCAAGCGCCATCGTCGCGTAGTCCTCGAGGTTCGACTCGTGCACGCTGAGATACGTGCCGTCGCCGGCCTGCATCGTCACCGGCGTGTGTGCGCCGGCCCGCTTGACGTTGTTGTTGGGACTGGTGCCGTCGTCCGTCTCGATGACCTTGTCACCGGCCGGGATGGCACTCAGCGAACTCTCGGTGTACTCCTGTTCGAAGCGCGGATTCACGTACTCGTTCTCAATCCACCAGGCCGTGTAGTCGCCGCTGAAGTTGAACTCCGTCGTCTCGGAGCTAATGGTGAAATCGCCGAAGTCGCTGTCGAATGCGACCCGGAAGCCAAGCCCGTCGTTGAACACCCGCACCTCGATGTTCGCCGAGCGGCCGGGACTCGCCGTTTCCTCCAGCCCCAGCCGGAGGAAGTTGTAGTCCTCTGATACCGTTTCGAAGTCACCCCATTCGGGCTCCCACGTCTCCGTCTTGGTGCCGCTCTCGCTGCCCGTGACGGTGATGTCCGGTCCGGACCCGCTGACGGCCGTGCCAAACGCCGCCTGGTTCGCGAACTCGAACCCGATGGGAGACAGGTCGATGTACGTCGTCCCGCCGAACGCCACGTCGTACTGTGGGACGCCCGTGGACACGTCGACGGTCACCTCGATTGCGCCATCCGGAGACGCCACGCTCTGAACGTCGGAGTTGTCGCCAGAGGTCACCTGCGCAGCGATTCCTTCGGGAACCTCCATGGAGTAGGCTGCTGCCGCTACCAGCCCTGAGATGCCACTGAGGAAGTCTCGTCGATTCACCGAACGGTCGTGCCAATCGCCGTCAGTCATCCGCGTTGTAAATTTACAATAATCATAATAAACTTTTTTCTGGGTCAGTTGACACCCCCCGTCGGCGAGTTTAGCGTGCCGAAAATTGCCGGCTGCCAGCACGGCCCAGAGACAGAGATGTGCCGGGCGCGGACTGCGGTCGAAAACCACGATAAGTAATAGCGTCCATGAGAGATGGTTGGTCATGAGTTTGCAAGCAGATGTCGAAGCCCTCTGGGAGCGGAAACAGGACGGCCTCTCAGCGACCGACGCGACTGACGACCATCTCGACGTACTTGCGGAGTTCCTCGCGGCGCTGGAGGCCGGCGAGGTCCGTGCCGCGGAGAAGTCCGGCGGCGAGTGGGAGGCAAACGCCTGGGTCAAACAGGGGATTCTGCTGAACTTCGGCCTCCGCGAGACCGTCGCTCGCGAGTACGGCGGCGTTGACTACCACGATGTACTCCCGCTGCGAGAGACCGCGGACCTCGGCGAGCGCGGGACTCGCAACACGCCGGACGGGACGACCATCCGCCGGGGCGCGTACCTCGGCGAGGACTGTATCATGATGTCGCCCTCCTTCGTCAACATCGGGGCGTACGTCGGCGACGGCACGCTCGTCGACTCCTGTGATACCGTCGGCTCCTGCGCACAGATCGGCGAGAACGTCAAACTCGGCGCAAATACGCTTATCGGCGGCGTGCTCGAACCGGTCGAAAACGCGCCGGTTATCGTCGAGGACGAGGTGTCGCTGGGCGCTGGCTGCCGTGTCACCAGCGGGTTCGTCGTCGGCGAAGGGTCTATTGTCGGCGAGAACACGCTCCTGACACCCCGGATTCCGGTGTACGACCTCGTCGAGGATGAAGTACTGTACGGCGAACTGCCGCCAGAGCGGCGCGCGTTCCAGCGCTTCGTCGACTCCTCGGTCGGTGAGAACGACCTGATCCCCGGCGGGGCGTACAAGCCTGCTGTCGTGGCGACCGATGTGGAGGAGGAGACGCTGGAAGCGACAGAGAGAGAAGACGCGCTTCGGGAGTAGCGAGGCGCGAGCGCCTGGAACAACGAGCGGGGAACGGAGTGACCCGCGAGTAGCGAGGTTCTGAGCGAAGCGAAGAACCTCGGCGGAACGGCGGGGGAGCCGTGGAGCAGCGAGGGGTACGCGAACCGCGGCTCTCGACAGAGCAACCGTCGTGAGCCGTGAAGTATCGTCTCCGGGTGACGGTGGGCATCGGATGTGTTGCTATGGCCGCGCGAACAAGCACTCGTTACCGCGGCGTGAACAATCGTCTGTATATTTGTTACCATACTACAAACCATGTCGCATGAGCCAGAGACATACCGTCTCTCGCCTCTCTGCGGTGACGAAGTACAGATGGGTCGCTGGCGGTGTGAGCGGGCTGGTCGCTGGCGTCGGCATGGGCGTCGTGTTCCACGCCGGAGCGAACCTCATGCCGTTTATCGGGGCGCTGTACGGCTGGCCGACCGTGGTCGGCGGATGGGTCGTCCACCTGTTGAACAGCACCCTCGCCGGCCTGCTGTTCGCGTTCGTCGTTTCCCGGCCGGTGTTTCACAGCCAGATCGAGTCCGTCGGGGAGAGCGTCGCGGCCGGCGTGGTTTTCGCAGCCGCGATTGGTCTGCTCTCGACAGGGTTCTTGCTCCCAGTCTCGATGAGTGCGCTGGGGGTCCAGTCGTTCCCGGAGCCGCTGGTCCCGCTGCCAGGTATGCTCGGGAGCGTCCTCGTCGTGGCGTCGGTCGGCGTCGCCCACCTCGCCTACGGGCTGCTCCTCGGCTGGACCTACGCCGCGGCCAGGGGTCGCAGGGCTCCCGACAGCGTGGCGAGCGAGGCGTGACCGTCGTCGCAACTCCGTCAGCCGTCGTTCACGCCGCGGCGGTGTCGCCGGCGCTCTCATCAAGCGTCGTTTGCCGGCCTCCAGATGGCTCCGCGCCGCGGTTTCGGTATGACTCTCGGAGTGTGAGCGCCAGGGCACCGAGGCCGAGCAGGAACGCGACCAGTTCGAGCAGGCCGCCAAGGACTGGAATCGCGCCGAGGAGAGCGAAGCCGACGAGGCCGACGACGAGCGCGAGCCAGCGGTTTTCCCGGTCAGCGAGCGAGAGCGCCCACGACCCGATGGCGAACTGGCCGTAGACGACCGCGACCCACGCCGCGACCCCGAAGGCGACGGCACCGACGAGCGAGAGCGGGATGCCGACGATGGTGAACAGGAGGACAACGAGGACGACGGGAACGGCGACGAGTGCCAGCAGGCCGACGCCGCCGGACTTGGCCGGGCGCTCCGCGACGTGGCCGGCGACGCGCGCCGAGAACGACGGGAAGATAGCCAGTAGGATCGCGCCCAGCAGGAGGTTCACGAACAGGCCGTAGACGACGCCGAACCACGACGGCAGCGCGAACTCACCGAACTCCGGACCGGCGCTGGCGCCGATGCTTTCGTCCCGGACCACACTTCCACCGACCGCGGCCTCGGGGGCGCGGGTGAACGTCGCGGCGTCGTAGCGGACATCGCCGCCGACCGACGCCGTCGGCCCGAGGACAAACTCCTCCGCGCCGGCTTGGACGGTCCCGTCGACTGTCCCGCGAAGCGCGAGGTAGCTCGCGCCCACATCGAGGTTCCCGTCGATCTGTGCCGTCTCACCGATCTCGACTGTGCCGCCGGCGACGCTCACGTCGCCGCCGACGGTGCCGTCGATGCGGACGGTCCCCGCTGCAGCTTCGATGTTGCCGCCCACCTCGCCGGTCTCGGTGACGTGGACGGTTCCCGCTGCGGTTGCGATGTCGCCGGTCACCGTCCCGCGGACGATGACCGTTCCGGCGACCCCCTCGACACTGTCGTACGTCTCGTCAGGTCCGATGACTATCGTTCCACTTGCTCCCTGATACGACTGCGCGGCGACGGTACCAGTCACAGCTGAGAGCAAAACGAGCGAGACGACCGCGAGCGTCGCGACCCGGATGCCACCGCTTGAAAGTCTGGAAGACATACGGTCCAATTATATTGGAAAGATAATAAATATAGGTTGATATTATCGGGCAACGAGAATACTACCCAAGGAGTGTGAATCGGGCTGTACCCGTCCGATCCAAGCGGTCGGTTCGAAACGCGGCGGTGTCGTCGCCAGTGGAGGAGATGACGCTGGAAACGACGAGGACAGGAGCCACACTCAAAGTGTGGCGGAAGCGCGCGAAGCACCGGAACTCAGAACGTGGGCATCGGCTGCTGGGGCTGGACCCGGGCGAGTATTTCTGTATTGCCTATCCGACATTTGGGGATAGGTCGACAGTGGTTCCCGACGACGTTCTTCGGCGGTATCCCGGGCGACAGGTCGATTGTAATTTAGGACTGTGTTTGGCAGAACGAAACCAATACTAGTTTCACTCCTTCTAAAAGCCGGCATTTTGTAATTGCTACTGACTACACCACCATGCAGATTTAAGTGTTAACGGCATGGAATATTGGTCGTAGATATGTCTAGTGACAGCAAGCAACAAAGCGCCACAGAGCGGAAGTCAGCGATAAAGAAGCGGCACGAACAGGCGGCAAACGAGGTGCTGCCGGATCGGCGGGAGTTGTACATCGGTGGCGAATGGGTCCAGAGCAGCGGCGGGGAGACATTCGAAACAATAGACCCGACAACCGGTGAAACGCTTGCAGAAGTGCAAGCCGGCACAGCCGAGGATATTGATAGCGCGGTTGCGGCCGCGTGGAACGCATACGATGAGACGTATAGCGAGCTATCCACAGGCGAACGTCAGGCGATGCTGGACGGTATCGCAGACGCCATTGCGGAGCGAAGCGAGGAGTTCGCAAAGCTCGAAAGTTTAGATAACGGGAAACCGATTACCGAGGCTCGGATCGATATTGACCTCGTTATCGACCACTTCCGGTATTTCGCAGGTCTCGCCCGGTCGGGCGAGGGACGGACTATTGAAACCGACGATAGCCGCCACGTCCAGACACTCCGGGAGCCGTACGGGGTTGTCGGACAGATAATCCCGTGGAACTTCCCGCTCCTGATGGCGGCCTGGAAGCTCGCGCCGGCGTTGTCGGCCGGGAACACGGTCGTACTGAAGCCCGCTGAGGAGACGCCGCTGAGTATTCTCAAACTGATGGAAATCACGGAGGACGTGATTCCTGACGGCGTCGTTAACGTCGTCACCGGGTTCGGCCCGGAAGCAGGAGAGCCACTCTCGAAACACCCTGACATCCGGAAACTAGCATTCACTGGATCGACAGAAATCGGGAGTAAAGTAATGCAAAGCGCCGCCGAAAGCATCACCGACGTGACGCTGGAGCTGGGCGGAAAAAGTCCGCTCGTTGTGTTCCCTGATGCAGACCTGGAACAGGCTGTCCAGACGACGATTACGTCGATCTTCTTTAATACTGGTGAGTGCTGCTGTGCCGGGTCACGGTTGTTCGTGCACGAAGATATCAAAGACGAGTTCCTGGATGAGCTTGCGGCTGCAGCTGAGGACCTGACTGTTGACGACCCACTGCTGGAGTCGACAGACCTCGGCCCGAAAGTGACCGCGGAGCAGGTCGAGCGGACGCTGGGCTACATCGAGGAGGCAGAACGAGAGGGGGCAGCCTTCGTCACTGGGGGAAGTCAGCCGGACGACGAGGCCCTTTCGGATGGGTGCTTCGTCGCGCCGACGCTCATTGACGAGATTGACCACGACAGCAAAGCAGTCCAGGAGGAAATATTCGGCCCGGTTCAGGAAGTATTCAGCTGGAGCGAGTACGATGAGATGATCGAACTGGCTAACGATGTCGACTACGGCCTCGCAGCAGGAGTCCTCACAGAAGACCTCTCGAAGGCACACCAGTGTGCAAAAGACATCGAGGCGGGGAACATCTGGGTCAACACCTACAACGACTTCCCGGCAGGCCAGCCGTTCGGCGGATACAAACAGTCGGGAATCGGTCGAGAGATCGGGCAGGAGACAATCGACCACTACACGCAGACGAAGACGGTGAATATCTCACTCGATTGATGTGACCGTCCCGTTCCCGCAAGTCCCGCCCGGACAGATCGAGGCCACCAACGTGTCCATCGCCCCCGACGGGACGAAATACATCGTCCCGTCAGGGATGCACGAGCGACTGTACCGGGCGGTGGTGCCCGACGCTGCTGAGGGAACACTGGACCCCAAAACCGAACTGGCACTGGCGGGGTGGGTGTCACTGCACACGGATGGGCTGACCAGACGGGTGTACATCGACGCTCCGGATGACTTCGCCGAAGCTGCCGTCGTAAAGCGGTTCGCCCGGTCACACGACGCCGAATCGATTGTCATGGCACGCCACCCAAGCGGCGACGTGACCCGCTGGCAGTCGCCAGGCGCTGTGTCCGTTACCGAACAGTGAACTCGGCAGTCAGCAGTCTGTGCTGTCGCTCAGGGTCAGTCCACCTTACTTAGTACGGCCTTGGATGGCCGCTCGCGGCTGGCAACAACGTTGTTTTCAGTCCAGCTACCGACCTGTGGCTATGGATGAGCGAATCGACCCGGACGAACTGCTCGCTGCTGTCGGCTTTGATGCGGACGAGAGCGTGCTAACGCGTCGTCAGGCGGAGGTGCTTGCGCTCCGCGAACATGATATTCGTCAGAGTGATATCGGGGAGTTGCTCGGCACGTCACGTGCGAATATTTCAAGTATCGAGCGCAATGCGAGAGAAAACGTCGAAAAAGCACGCCAGACGGTCGCCTTCGCAAACACCCTGACCGCACCCGTTTGTGTTGACATCGAGGCCGGGACCGATATCTACGATATTCCACCGACGGTGTATGCCGCCTGTGATGAGGCCGGTGTGGAGGTCAATTACGGCTCCTCGAATCTGTTGCAACTCATCGATGACGCCGTCGATGGGGCGATTCAGCAGGACACGGTGCAGGTGCCACTCCGCATCGATGTGACAAACGACGGTGTCGTACACGTTCGAGGGCAGTCGGCAGAACGCACAGAGTGACCGGGGATAGCGTCCGGCAACAGTACTGTTTGCGTGAATCGAAGTACATGGCGCACGTACCGACGTGTCGTTGAGTCCCGACAGACGATTGTTGCGTGCAGCGCCGGCCCCAGCTAGGCGTCAGCCAATAGCGAGATGGCCAGTTGGGGCGCTGCGTGTATCGAAACGGAACCCTTGTTAGCCGCCGACACCGTGGTTTCCCCAATGAGCCACGACTCGCCGCCGGTCCGCCGCCTCGCGGACTGGGACCACGAGCGTCTGGAGGCGGTAGCTGCCGAGCACGGCACGCCGCTGTACGTCGTTGACCTCGACCGCGTCGCCGAGAACTACGAGCGGTTCGCCGCGGCGTTTCCCGACGCCCACGTCATGTACGCCGCGAAGGCCCACACCGGTCAGGCCGTCCTGTCGAAACTGCTTGAGACAGGCGCTGACATCGAGTGTGCCGCCTGGGGGGAACTCCAGCGGGCTATCGACGCCGGCGCAGACCCGAACACGCTCCAGTACACGGCCGTCAATCCGCCGGACCGCGACCTCGACCGTGCCGTCGAACTGGCGGCAGAGCACCCCGGGCTGACGATTACGGGGGGCGCGCGGGACACCTTCGACCGCCTCGAAGAGCGGGGCTACAACGGCCGGGTCGCCATCCGCATCAATCCCGGTATCGGGACGGGCCACCACGAGAAGGTCGCGACGGGGAAAGACGCTAAGTTCGGCATTCCCTACGACGAGGTGCCCGAGGTCGCGGCCGACGTGCGCGAGCGGTTCGACCTCGTCGGCCTGCACGCCCACGCCGGCAGCGGCGTCCTTCACGACGACCTCGACGACCACTGTCGGGCCATCGGAAAGGTCGCCGACATGGGCCGAGAGGTCATCGCCGACGGCGCGGAACTGGACTTCGTCGACTTCGGCGGCGGCTTTGGCGTGCCGTACCGAGAAGACGTCGAGCCACTGGACATGGAGATTGTCGGCGAGAAGGTCCGCGAGGCGGTCGGGGACCTCGACGCGCAGGTCAAACTCGAACCCGGCCGGTACGTTGTCGCCGACGCCGAGTGCATCCTCACGGAGGTCAACACGGTCAAGGAGACGCCGGCGGCGACCGTCGTCGGCGTCGACGCCTCGCTGGCAACACTCATCCGACCGGCAATGTTCGGCTCCTACCACCCGATCCGGAACGTCACCGCTCCGGAGCGGGAGGCCGAACCGGTGTCGGTCGGCGGCCCCTGCTGTACGAGCGCCGACGTGTTCTGCACTGACCGACCGCTCGCTCGACCCGAGCGAACTGACCTGCTGGCAATCGGCAACGCCGGTGCGTACGGCTACGAACTGGCGAACCAGTTCCACTCCCAGCCACGGCCGGCAGAAGTTGCCTTCGAGGGCGGCGAGACGCGAGTCGTGCGGGAACGCGAGACGCTGGCGGACGTGACCCGCATGGAACGGTAATGGCGTTCGACATCCCATCGTTCCACCGGCGGGCCGTCGAAACGCGGTCAGACGAGCACGTCGACGACATGCGCTCGCTGCTGGTCGACACGCTGGAAGACGCCGGCGAGTACCCGGAGATAGACGACCTCGGGAACGTCGTCGTCTCGCGGGGCGACGAGGACGGAACGCATATCCTGCTCAATACGCACATCGACACCGTGCCGCCGCATCTGCCCTACGAGCGGCGGACAGAGCCGCCGGGGCCAGACGAGACTATCGACGGCACTGGCGGTGACGGGGACGGCGATATCGTCTGTGGCCGCGGAGCCTGCGACGCGAAAGGGCCGCTCGCGGCGCTCCTCGATGCGTTCCTCACCGTGACGCCCGACGACGGCCGGGTCACACTGGCGATTTCTACCGACGAGGAGACGACACAGACCGGCGGCGCACACCTCGCTGACACCATCGACGCCGACGGCTACATCGTCGGCGAGCCGACTGGCCTCGATGTGTGTACGGCCGCCCGCGGCCAGTTCGAGGGGACGGTCACCATCCACGGCGAGAGTGCCCACGCCGCCGACCCCGGCAGCGGCCACAACGCGATTCGAGCCGCCGCGCCGATACTGCAGGCGATGGAGAGTTACGAGGAAAAGAAAGGGCCGGGCGAACACGAAACGCTTGGTTACCCCATTCTCACCCCGTCGATGGTGGAGGGCGGCGAGGCGACCAATCAGGTCCCAGCCGAATGCACTATCACGTTCGACCGGCGGAGCGTCCCGCCGGAGACCAGCGAGTCATTCTGTGCGGACCTGCAGGCCCACCTCGAACAGTGGCTCCCGGAATCGATGGGCCTCACCGTGGACCTCATCCGCCCGGATACGCCGTTTCCCGAGGCGTTTGCAACCGACACCGACGCCGAACTGGTCCGCACACTGCAGGAAGCTAGCGGCGGCGGGGTCCGGCAGTTCGGGGCCGCGACAGAAGCTTCGTATTTCGCAAACAACGGGCCGACTGTGGTGTTCGGCCCCGGCGACCTGAGCGACGAAACAGGTGCTGTCGCGCACTCGAAACGCGAGTACGTCCGGCTCTCGGAAGTTCGAACCGCCGCACGAGCTGTGCGAGAGACAGTCGAACGGCTGGTCTAAGCCACGGCCTCGCCGACGGACTGGCCTACGCCGACCGCCGCTGAACGAGGTCAGAGAGCGCCGTGGTTGCGTCTTCGTCTGTCACGCTGTCGAACTCCTCGTAGTAGTCCGAAGTCGCCTGAAACGCCGCCGGTTTTAGCGGGACGACGACGTCGTCGGCCCACCGCCGCACCTCATCGAGCACGTCCGGCGGTGCGACGGGGGCAGCGGCGATAACCTCGTTCGCACCTGCCTTTCGCAGACGCTGAATTGCGACACGCATCGCCGCCCCCGTCGGAATCCCATCATCGACCAGCAGAACCCGTTTGCTGGCCACGTCAAGCGGCCCCCACGTCTCGCCGTAGTTGACCGCTCGTGACTCAACAGTGTCGCTCGCGTGCGTCTTCGCCTCCTGCACGTACTCCCAGTTCACGTCGAGGAACCGCATCATCGGGCTGTTAATCCACGAGAAGCCGCCCGGCGCGACGGCCCCAATAGTCAACTCAGGGTGGTTTGGCGCGCGTATACGTTGTATGACGATGACATCCATTGGAAGTCCGGTCGCGTCAGCGACCACGTTGCCGACCGGGACGCCGTTCGGTGCGAGCGTGACAACGACATCGCCGACGACATCCCGCTGGCGCAGCGCGGCTACAAGCTGTTGCGCCGCATCCGAGCGGTCTGTGAACATACCACATTATATGGAATCGTACATCCTAATCGTTCCGGTTAGCGGTCTTCGTGGCTGACGGCCGGCTGAGCAGTCGGTCGCAGTCCTCGGTCTCAGTCCTGCGGTGCCGGCTGGTCCGACTCCTGCCCGAGGTCTAGCGTCTCCTCGACCTGCGTGTACGTCAGGACAAGTCCAACGAACGCGAGCGCGGCACCCGCGGTGAAGGGCGTACTGAACGACCCAAAGTTGTACAGCAGGCCCGACGCCAGCGGCCCAATAGCGACGCCGAGGCCGAACGCCATCGTCAGGACAGACAGCGTCGTTCCGGACCCGCGGGCACCGGCCAGATCACCGGCAAGAGCGAGCGACGGGGCAAACACCAGCGCAACGGCGATGCCCTGAACGAACCGTGCCAGGAGCATGAGCCACGGACCTGTTACGATTCCCTGTGCGAACACCGACGGGACGAGGATGACGAACCCGGCGACGATGAACGGCCGGCGTCCGAGCCGGTCGCTCGCCCGCCCGATGGGCACCTGAAAGACGACGTTCGCGATGACGACGGCGGCGAACTGGACGCTGAAAAACAGGGTCGACTCATTCAGCCGCATTCGAACCGGGCCTTCGAGCGTGGCAAACAGCGCGATGGTGGACGCCATCATGAACGTGCCGACACCGAGGACGAACACCGAATCCAGCCCCTCGCCGTCCCGGTCCAGAATCGCTATCGAGAGGTCTTTTCCGGCCTCTGCCTCGAACGGCGGGTCCTGAATCAGCGCCCACACGAGGGCAAGGCTCACAACAGCGCCCAACACGGCGATAGCGAAGGCGGCGGTGAAGCCGGATATCGCGGTCCCGGCGATCCGGTAGGTCACCACGTCGTTCGCGGCGAGTCCGCCGGTGATGACGACGCCAGCGATTATCGGCCCGAAGCCGAAGCCGATGAGCCGGAAGGTGTTGAACACGCCGAAGTTCCCGCCCCGCTCGGCGTCACTCGCGGCGTAGTCGTTGACCAGCGCGACCGTCGCTGGAATCGTAAAGGCTGCGCCAAGGCCCTGAAACGCCCGCGCAGCGAGGACTGCCCAGTACGAAGAGAGGAACGGGTACGCCGCGCTCCCGATAGCGAACAGTACCAGTCCGGTAAGGACGAAAACCCGGCGCTTGCCGGTCCGGTCTGAGAGTCGCCCGGTAAACGGCTGGCCAAAACTGTTCAGCAGACCGAACAGGGAGAGCACCAGTCCGATCAGCGTCTCCGTCTGAAGCGTGAACCCGAGTATCTGCTGGCCGGCAATACCGGCGAGCGACACCTGTCCGCTGGCGATGTACAGGGGGAGAACGATGATGAGAAACGAGTTCCCCAGCGCGTCCGCCATCCGGGCGAACGCGAGCGTCAGAACCCGCGTGTCAGTGCCGAAGACCATCTATTGCCAATGAAGGCGGCCACACTCGTGATAGTTGCGTTTACCGCGGGGGGACGTGTCGACCCGAAAACGGTGGCGGCCAGACAGCGCTCCTCAGCTGTCGTCGGCCTGCTGCTCCGCGATGCCCGTGTAATCGGTCGGCGTCAGCGCTTCCAGTTCGGCCCGCACCTCGTCGCTCACGTCGAGGTCGGCGAACATATCGTGGAAGTCCTCGATAGTAACCTCGCGGCCCCGCGTCGCCTTCTTCACCTGTTCGTAGGCGTCAGCGTACCCTTCGCGGCGAAGAATCGTCTGGACGGCTTCGCCGATGATCTCTGGCGTCCCAGCCAGGTCGTCGGCCATTACCTGCTCGTTGGGGACGACCTTCGCCAGCCCGTTCTGGCACTTGCTGTAGCCGATGAGGCAGTGAGCGAAGGCGGCCCCGATGTTGCGCTTGACCGTCGAGTCAGAGAGGTCCCGCTGGAGCCGGGAGTTTGTGACGTAGTCGCCGAGGAAGCGAAGGTCTGAGTTCGCTTTCGAGAGGTTCCCCTCGCTGTTCTCGAAGTCGATGGGGTTGACCTTGTGAGGCATCGTCGAGGACCCAGTCTCGCCCTCGACGGCCTCCTGCCCGAGATAGCGGTCCGAGACGTACAGCCACACGTCGAGGTCGAGGTCAAGCAAGATGTTGTTCGCGCCCCGGAGCGCGTCGAACAGGACCGCGAGGTCGTCACAGGGGTTGACCTGTGTCGTCAGCGGTTCGTGTTCCAGTCCGAGGCCGCCGACGAAGGACTCTGCGAACGTCGGCCAGTCCACGTCAGGGTAGGCGGCGACGTGGGCCGCGTAGGTTCCCGACGCACCGGCGAGCTTTCCGGAGAGGCCCTCAGCAGCACGCTCCACACGACCGATGGCCTGCCCCAGCCGCGAGGCGTAGACCGCCATCTCCTTGCCGAACGTCGTCGGCGTCGCAGGCTGGCCGTGTGTGCGAGCCAGCATCGGCACGTCAGCGTAGGTGTGGGCCATCTCCACCAGCGTATCCCGAATCTCGCGGAGTTCGGGAATCAGCACCTCCTGAGCGGCGGGCTTGACCAGCAGCCGCTGGGCGAGGTTGTTCACGTCCTCGCTGGTCAGCCCGAAGTGAATCCAGTTGGCGGCATCGAGGTCGTCGGGCATACCCAGTCGGATGAAGTACTCGATGGCTTTCACGTCGTGATTGGTCGCCGAATACTCCCCGTACCCCTCAGTTTCGAGTTGCTTGACGACGCTCGCGTCCTCGTCGTCGAACTCCTCGTACAGCGCCCGGAGTGTCGCGCGCTGACCATCGTCGATTGACAATGGTGTGGCGTCGAGGTCGGCAAGTGCGATGAGATACTCGACTTCGACTTCGACGCGGGCGCGCATCAGCGCCCGCTCGCTGGCGTACGGGACGAGCGGTTCGGTGTAGCGGGCGTATCGGCCGTCGAGCGGCGAAACAGCGGCCAGTGGCCCTCTCTCGGTCATACCCGAGTGTGCGCGGGAGGCGCGAAAAAGCGTGTCGTTCTCCCGCAACCGCGACGCGGTGCAGTTGCGACGCGTGGCGTGACGGTGGAACGGGGCAGAAACGGGGGTTCGGTAAAAAAGAGGCGCGTCGTTAATTGCTGAACTCGTTGCAGACCGGGATACCGACCGTGTTGTAGTCACTCATCGCGGCCAGTTCGTCGGGCACCTGGTGGATGTCGACCGTGTCCTCGACCAGCGCCGTCGGGTCGAGTTTGCTCGATTCCACCATGTCCAGCATTTCGCTGTACCGCGACGGCTGGAGCCCGAGTGACCCCTTGAAATCGATTTCTTTGGCGACGAACTCGTCGGTCGGGAGCGACACCATCCCCGCCTCCTCGCTGGTGGTCAGTCCGATCTGGACGTGCGTTCCTCCCTTGCGGAGCGAGTTTACGGCGTTCTGGCAGGTCGTTGCGATACCGAGGGCGTCTGCGGATACGTCGGCCCCGCCGTCAGTGATGTCCCTGACCGCCTTTGCGGGGTCGTCGACCTCCTGTGCGTTGACGGTGGCGACAGCGCCAAGCTCTTCGGCGCGGTCCAGTTTCTCGTCCATCAGGTCGACGCCGATGACGTTGCCGCCAAGAGCGTTCGCGATATGGACCGCCGAGAGCCCGATGCCACCACAGCCGTGGATGACGACGTCGTCACCAGCACTGACCGGTGCCCGGTGGGCCATCGCGTGGAAGGAAGTCATGAACCGACAGCCCATGCCGGCGGCTGACTCCGCATCGATGTCGTCCGGGAGCGGAACGGCATTGAGGTCGGCGTTGGGAATGTGGACCTCCTCGGCGAACGCGCCGGGTGCCTGATTCATGAACCCGAGACCGATGTGGTTCTCGCAGATGTTTTCCCGCCCGTTTCGACAGAGGTCGCAGTTCCCGCAGGCGAAGTTGAACGGAATGGCGACCTCCTGTCCCTCCTCGATGTTTTCGACGTCTTCGCCGACAGAGACAATCCGGCCTGTCGGCTCGTGACCGAGGACGTGTGGCGGGTCAGGCCGGTACCCGAACCAGTCCCAGTCCCCCTGCCAGCAGTGCCAGTCGGACCGACAGATACCACAGCCGATGACCTCGGCGACGGCACCGTCCGGCTCCGGTTCGGGGCGTTCGACTTCTTGTACTGTTAGCGGCTCCTGAAACTCTTCTAGTAGTACTGCTTGCATTACACTATTAACATAGAATATCTTACTAATGAATATTATGGTTTTTGAGCTACATATCTTCGCGAGTGAGGCGGTCCGAACCCCTGATATTGTGGTTACTCGGCTGCGTCAATCTAAGTCTAGAATAATTTTAAATAACTGCCGCTGCTGTCGAAGCCGATGACACATATCAAGTAGCCATATTTTCGTCCACATCGAAATACCTTCGACAGAGAGTGAAAAGGTGGTCCCGCTAGCGGCCAATCCTCAACTCAGCCAGCCGTAGTCGCCGTCGGCATCGCCAAAGCGGCCATCCGGTGGGTCAAAGCGATAGAGGTCCTGTCCAAGTGCGACCCACGCGAGGCCGTAGACGGTTGCCGCCGCTGGCTGGACTTCGAACCCGAGGAACGCGATAGTCCCGAGGCCAAGCAACACGCCCAGCCACGGCGGCTGGATGCGCGTCCTGACGAGACCGACGGTGACCAGTAACGACCCGCTGACCAGCACGAGTACGCCGACCGCGATGACCGCCTCGCCACCACCGGAGAGGAGGCGGACCAGTTGTCCGATGGCGAAAACGAGGCCGCCGAGGCCGCCGGCCCACGCACCGATGGTCCCTGGCCGCTTCATCCGTGCGCCGTAGAAATCCTCAATGGCATAGTGACCGGCTACGACACCGAGTGCGGAGAGGGCGGTTCCGGCGAGGATGGAGGTACTCATTTCGGTCTGACCGGTCGCGGACAGCACCACGGCCCAGCCAACCCAGACGACACCACCGACGGCGGCGACCGCACCCGCGCGCTGACACCGTAGCTTCGCCATACGGGCGAGTTGGCGGCGGGCTACAAATGCGCACCGAACCGGTACACGCCGAGAATACAGACATAGCTAATGTGGCGTGGTCGCACACAACAGTCCAGCCGGGGGTTTCGCAACAACTTTGCACGGTCCGGTCGGTCAGTCCCACATGAAACTCGCCGGTATGGCCAGTAACCGCGGCCGAAATCTCATGAACATCGCGGACCGCGCCCCGGGCGGGGCGGAGTTCGCCGTCGTTCTGACTAACGACGCAGATGCGCCGGTACTCGAAGCAGCCGCCGAACGCGGCATCCCGACCGAAGTCGTCGAGCGCGACGCGGACGAATCGCGCGAGTCCCACGAGGAGCGCGTTCTCGACGCCCTTTCGGAGTACGACTTCGACCTTGTCACGCTGGACGGCTATATGCGCGTCCTCAGCGAGACGTTCCTCGAAGGGACACCGACCGCGTTGAACGTCCATCCGAGTCTCCTGCCGAATTTCACCGGGGCGAACGCCCACGAGCAGGTCCTCGACGCCGGCGTGAAGGTGACGGGCTGTACCGTCCACGTCCTTGATGAAAGCGTCGACGGCGGCCCCATCGTCACGCAGGAACCGATTCCCGTCTTCGAAGATGACGACGAGGACAGTCTCAAAGAGCGCGTGCTCTATGAAGGCGAGTTCACCGCCTACCCGCGCGTCATCGAGTGGTTCGCCGAGGACCGCGTCACCATCGACTGGGATGAAGGGACGGTCTCAGTAGAGGGCGACGAGGGCGGAGACTTCCCTGCCCGCCGCATCGTCTCGGATGACCTCGCATCGAGTCTGCGCTATGGGGAGAACCCCCATCAGAACGCCGCGCTGTACACTGACACGACCGTCTCGGAGGCCAGCGTCGTCCACGCCGACCAGCTGAACGAGGGCGCGAAGGCGCTGTCGTACAACAACTACAACGACGCCGACGGCGCGCTAAATCTCATCAAGGAGTTCGAGGAGCCAGCCGCCGCGGTCATCAAGCATACCAATCCTGCGGGCTGTGCGACCGCCGACTCCGTGGCCGACGCCTACGAGAAGGCGCTGTCGACGGACCCGATGAGCGCCTTCGGCGGCATCGTCGCGCTGAACCGCGAGTGTGACGCCGCCACCGCCGAGCAGATCATCGACTCCTTCAAGGAGGTCGTCGTCGCGCCCGGTTACACCGACGCCGCGCTCGACGTGCTGTTCGAGAAGGACAATCTCCGCGTTCTCGATGTGAACGAGAACTTCGAGGTCACCGACAACCTGACCGAAAAGCCCCTCGTTGGGGGCCGACTCGTTCAGGAGCGGGACACCCAGCACCTCTCAGTCGACGATCTTGAAGTCGTCACCGAGCGCGAGCCGACCGACGAGCAGATCGAGTCGATGCTGTTCGCCTGGCACACGCTCAAACACGTCAAGTCCAACGGCATTCTCTTCGCTGACGGGACGGAAACGGTCGGCATCGGCATGGGGCAAGTGTCCCGGGTCGACGCCGTCCGACTGGCCGCGATGAAGGCCGACGAGCACGCAGAAGGGAAAGACGCCGAGGGCGCTGTGATGGCCTCGGACGCCTTCTTCCCGTTCCCGGACGGTATCGAGGAGGCCGCTGACGCCGGTATCGAAGCGGTCATCCAGCCCGGCGGCTCGAAGAACGACGAGAGCGTCATCGAGGCCGCGGACGAACACGACATCGCGATGGTGTTCACCGGTCAGCGGTCGTTCAGACACGACTGAGCAGTAACGAGGGGGTGTCCGAACCTCGATAGACGAGTGCAGCGAGTCTATGGGTGGTTCCGTCACGACTGATGGCGGACTTTTTCCGGGGCGTTGCCGGGCTGACTATCGGCAACGAAAGAGGTTTGATACCGGATACTGAATCAGCGACCGATGGCAGATAATGAAGACAGGGAGGAGGCTGTCCGCGACGCTGTGGACGTCTCTCGAAGCGGTGCGCCGGCGGGTGGGAGTGTCATCCGGGACCGGTTCTCCGCCGACGAGATATTCCAGCGCATCATTGTCGCGGCAGACGAGGAGGTAACAGTTGGGACCCGCGAGATGTTCTTCGCCGGCGTCGCGGGCGGGTTCGCTATCACAGTGACGTTCATGCTGTACGCGTCATTGTACGCGAAGACCGGCGGCGACCCGATATTGAGCGCGCTCCTGTATCCACTCGGGTTTGTCTTCATCATTCTCGGGGATTATCAGCTCTACACGGAGAATACACTCCCACCGGTCGCGCTCGTCCTCGAACGGCTGGCGAGCATCCCGTCGCTGCTCCGTATCTGGGTCGTCGTCCTGATTTCGAACCTCTTCGGCGGGATGCTCGGCGCGCTCGCGCTGGCGACGACCAACGTTCTCTCCGCCGACGCGGCGGCGGCTGCCGCCGGGTTCGCGCAGAAAGCTATCGAGACATCCCAGATAACGCTGTTCTCGAAGGCAGTGTTCGCCGGCCTCATCGTCGCCGGCGTCGTCTGGGTCGATTACTCGCTGCGGGACAGCATCTCGCGGCTCGTGTTGATATACATCTCGTTTCTGGCGATTCCGTTCGGAAACCTCTACCACGTCGTCGTCTCTGCGACGGAGATGTTCTATCTGGTGTTCATCGGCGAACTGGCGCTGTCTGTCGGCCTCTGGCAGTTCGTTCTGCCGGTACTCCTCGGCAACTCCGTCGGTGGCGTCGTCCTCGTGACCGTCGTCAACTACTTCCATACGACTGAACGGCGACTCGAAACGGCGCGGGACGAAGGACCCAAGCGCCAGCTCACTCTCCGAGAGTGGATCTGGGGCGGATGGTCCGCCTCCGGCCGCTCATACGTCCCGGCAACTGACGAAGTTCCCAGAACCGATCCGGAGTCACGAGAGAACGAGCGCTGACACAAACCATTTTAACGCCCTCCGGCTATCGTTGGTGTGAACTGGGTGAAAGATAACCGGCTACTGCTTCTGTTTGCCGCCGTCGTTCTGACGACACTGGGGACCGTCGGGATTGGGATCGTTGGTGTCGTGGCAACACTCGGGGCGCTTCTCGGTGGCGGCGCGGTTGTCCAGACGTTTGCCACGTTCCTGCTTGGCACATTGTTGCTCGTGGGCGTCGATATCGTTTTGTCGGTCGCGCTGGTCCGTGCGCTGGCCCGGCGGGCGTCGGTTCCGAAGAGCCAGCGCGTCGCTGGTGGTCTCGGCCGTCTAGAATCGATTATTCCACCGCTGGCGTCGCTTGGGCTCTCCGATGTGTTCGCGCCACCGGAGCCGACGGTTGAGGAGCGACACGAGGCGCTGACGCGCCGGTACGTCGAAGGGGAACTCTCCGAGGCCGAATACGAGCGGGAACTGCAGGCGCTTCTCGGCGAGGGCGAGAGGACGGAGACGGAACTGCTGGATGACGACATCGCGACTGACCTGTCGCGGCCCACGGCGACCGACACCGAATACGAGCCGGCCCGGGAATAGCACTGAGCGGGTTTTACATGGTCGCCCGACGACAGGTCAGGTATGGACGCACCTACGTTTCTTGAAGTCGAGGTGGAACGGGACGCCGTCGCCTCGGTGCTTGACGCTGTTCCCGGCGTCGCTGTTGTCGACGACGCCACTGCTGTCCCATCACCGGGACCAGCAGAGCCGGATGAGGCCGAGGATTCCGGCCCCAGTCTCACGGACCGCCTCGGGTCGCTGTGGCGACAGTGGGGGCTGCTCGGCACGGGGCTGTCCCTCATCGCGCTCGGCGGGGCTACGGTCGGCCTCTGGTGGTACCGTCGCCGCAACGCTGACGAAACCGATGTTGGTAGTGCTGACGAATATGCGTCGGAATGGGACACGGAAGGCCCGGATGCGACGGCATCACCGGCCGAGTCAGCCGTTGACACGCCATCGCCAACCGAAACGGAGTTCGAGCCGACAGCAGCGGTAGAAGAGGCCGAGGACACGCAAACCCCGGAGACCAAAGAGACAACGCTGGCCGCAGAGATGCCACAAACTGAGTCCGGGCATCGACAGCAGGACCACGGGAGAGAGACCGAGCCGGCTGGCGTCACCGGGTCTGAGATGGGAGCGGAGACGCTGGAGCGAGAGAAACCGGAGCACGATGAGACAGACACCGATGAACGGCCGGAAGCGAAGATCGACCCGGCACCGCTGCTTGGGGCCGCGTTCCTGATTCTGTCGAGCGCGCTCGGTCGGTGGGCCACGCGCGACCGGAACGAACAGGCGTAATTGTCGCTCGCAGGACAGCGAAGGCCGACGGCTGGCGGGCTGTTCGGGGCGTCTTCACGCCGGAGACACGTGCCAGTCCGACAGGCTAAAGCGAGCGGCTCCGATAGCCCGACCATGGAGTTCCACGAGGCCGCGAACTTCCTCTTCGAGTTGCGCCGGTTCGCCCCGCGAGCCGGTACTGATGCCACGCAGGACCTGCTATCGTCGCTCGGTGACCCACAGGAGGGGCTTCGCTGCATCCAGATTGCGGGGTCCAACGGAAAGGGGTCTACCGCGCGGATGGTCGAACGAACGCTACGGGAAGCCGGCCTCGATGTCGGACTGTACACGTCCCCACATCTCGACGACGTGCGTGAGCGAATCCGTATCAACGGCCGGAAGCTCTCCGAAGCCGCCCTCGTCGAGTTCGTCGAGTCGGTCAGAGCGGACATGACCGAACAGGCCGCGGCCAACGACTCGCCCACCTTCTTCGAGACGATGACCGCGCTGGCACTGTGGGAGTTCGACCGTCAGGACATCGACATCGCAGTGCTGGAAGTCGGTATCGGCGGCCGATACGACGCCACGAGCGTGGTCGACCCGGTCGCCAGCGCTGTCACGTCCGTGACGCTCGAACACACCCACATCCTCGGCGACACCGTCGAAGAAATCGCGTACGACAAGGCCCACGTCGCCCCAGAGGACGCCCCACTGGTGGCTGGGACGACTGGCGACGCGCTGGCCGCCGTCCGCGAGGTCGCCGACGACGTTGTGACTGTCGGCGAGGGCGACGATGCCGACGTGACGGCCACGTACGACGGTCGTGAAGGGCTGGAAGGGGCAGTCTCAGTCGACGGTTCCGGCTGGCGCGTCGATACTTACCTCCCGCTGCTGGGCGCACATCAGGCACAGAACGCCGGAATCGCAGCCACGCTGTGCCAGCAAGTCGCGGACATCTCACAGACGGACCTCGAACGCGGCCTGCGAAACGCCCACTGGCCCGGTCGGTTCGAGGTGATGAACGAGTCGCCGCTGGTCGTCCTCGATGGGGCTCATAACCCCGGAAGCATCGAGCGCACCGCGGAGACGCTATCCTCGTTCGACTACGACAACCTCCACGTCGTCATCGGTGCGATGGTCGACAAGGACCACGAGCGCATCGCCGCGGCGCTGCCGGACCCGGACCACGTTGTCGCTTGCCAACCCAACGTCGACCGGGCGGAGTCCCACCACGTCGTTGCGGCCGCGGTGGAGAACGCGACCGATGCCACGGTCGAGACGCGCAGCGACGTTGCAGGGGCGCTCGATATCGCACTCGACGCCGCGGATTCCGGCGACGCGGTCCTCGTGGTGGGGTCGCTGTACGCCGTGCGGGAGGCCCGGACTAATTGGTCACGGTCGCTAGTCCCCAAACAGGTGGATTCGCTGGCCGAGGCTCGGGAAACCATCGAGAGCGCCCATATTACCGATACCGGGGCCTGGCGGATGCGAGGCAAGGGCGTCCACCGCGTCCTGCGTACCCGTGTCCAGCCGCGACAGGCTCAGTACCTCAAGGAGGAACTGCTGTCGCTGGGTGGGGAATGTGCCGTCTCTGGGCTGGACGGACAGGGCGAGGAAACCCTCGACGTGGTCATGATGGCGACGATGGCCCAGTACAAGCGCCTCGCGGAGAAGCTGGACGGCCAGCCCTACGGGCTCGCGTCGTTCGCCGACGAACTGCGGGGGGCGCTGTCCATCCAACAGTCCGAGCCCGACACGTCGGCAGCGTATCCCTGGGACGACGGGACGGCCGTCATGGGTATCTGCAATATCACTCCGGACTCCTTCCACGACGGCGGCGAGTACAATGCCGTCGAGGATGCCGTCGCCCGCGCCGAGCGGATGGTTGAGGCCGGTGCGGACATCCTAGATATCGGCGGGGAGTCGACTCGACCCGGTGCCGAACCAGTCCCGGTCGAGGAGGAAATTGACCGCGTCGTCCCGGTTATCGAGCGGCTTTCGGAGCTAGATGTCGCCATCTCCGTCGACACGCGGAAGGCCCCTGTCGCGCGAGCGGCACTCGACGCCGGCGCGGACATCCTGAACGACGTGTCCGGCCTCGAAGACCCCGAGATGCGCCTCGTCGCCGCCGAGTACGACGTGCCGGTGGTTGTGATGCACTCCATCGAGACACCAGTCGACCCGGACAGCGACATCCACTACGACGACGTGGTCGAGGACTGCATCGACCAGCTGACCGAGCGCATTCTGCTCGCCGAAAAGGCCGGGCTCGACCGCGACCAGATTATCGTCGACCCCGGCGTCGGCTTCGGGAAATCGCCCACGGAAGATTTCAAACTGCTCGACCGCCTCCCGGAATTCGAGGCACTCGGCTGCCCGATTCTGGTTGGGCACTCCCACAAGTCGCTGTTCGGGCTGGTCGGGCAAGAAGCGGGCGACTGTCTGGAGGCGACCATCGCCGGGACGACGCTGGCGGCCGAACGGGGGGCCGACATCGTTCGCGTCCACGACGTCCCGGAGAACGTTGCTGCTGTTCGCGTCGCCGAGGCAGCCCGTGATCCACAGAAATTCGAGGACTGATTCTGACTGCTGAACAGGCGGCCGGATAATCGCCGGACGTGACTGCCGACCCCAAATTTTTAGCCCTTCTGTTTATATTTCTCAATGGTGAGAATTAGGGGCGAACATATAACCCCTATGTCTGTTGACCTTTCGCCATGGCATCTCAGCACGAGCGTACAGGCCCACGAGCGCGTATCACTGAATCTGACAGGGCAGGCGTCGACGGTGTGACGCTCACCGACCGTATCGGGCTGGACGCCGGAGAGATACGCTGGCGGAAGGAATTCACTGGATTTGACGGGTCGGACGTCGACAATCTCACCGCGATGGCAGACGAGACGAACGCCCGAGCCGAAGCTGTCGTCGACGACTTCTACGATCATCTGCAGTCATTCGACGAGACTGTCGAGATTTTTGGGCGGTCAACCAAGTCAGTCGACCAGCTCAAAAACACACAGACGCAGTACCTCCGCGACCTAGTCGCCGGGACCTACGACAAACAGTACTTCGAGAACCGGGCCCGTATCGGGAAGATTCACGATATGCTCGACCTCGGCCCGAAAATATATCTTGGGGCCTACAGCATCTATTTCGAACACTTCCTGCGGACAATCGTCGAAGACCTGCAATCAGGCGACGCTGCCCGGGACGAGGCCCTCGAAGAAATGCAGTCGCGGGCGCTCTCCGTATTCAAACTCCTGAATCTTGACCAGCAGGTCGCGATGGACACCTACATCGACTCGTACAGCCAGCGTCTGGAATCGGCAATCGATGACCAGCAAACGCTGATGCAGGAAGTCGAAAGCGGACTACAGGAGCCAATCGACGAACTGAGCGCCTCAGCCGAGGAGGTCGCACAGACGAACAAGCAGATTACCATGACGGCCGAAACCCAATCCGAGTCGATGGACGAAGTGGCGGGCGAGGTTGCGGATATGAGCGCGACAATCGAGGAGATTGCCTCGACCGCGGAGGAGGTGGCGAGTACCAGCACATCGGCCGAACAAAAGGCTGAACGCGGGAACGAAGCCGCACAGCAGGCCGCGACCATGATGAACGATGTCGACGACGCCGTCGATACGGTTTCCACAGACATCGCCGGCCTCCGAGAGCAGGCCGACGAAATCGATGACATTGTCGAAGTGATAAACGACATCGCTGACCAGACCAATATGCTCGCGCTGAACGCCTCCATCGAGGCCGCACGCGCCGGAGAGGCTGGCGATGGGTTTGCTGTCGTCGCCGACGAAATCAAGACGCTCGCCGGGGATTCACAGGAACACGCGAACCAGATCGAGGACACCGTCACGGAGATTCAGGACGAGACCGTCGACGCCGTCGAAAGCCTCGAAACCGTGACCGAGCAGGTGACTGAGGGCATCGACCAGGTCGAGACGGCAGCCGAACGGCTCGAAGAGATCGTCTCGGCGGTCAACGAGGCGTCACAGGGCATTCAGGAGGTCTCTGCGGCGACCGACGACCAGGCGGCGTCGACAGAAGAGGTCGCCAGCATGGTCGACGAACTGTCGAGCGGCATCGACGATATGTCGGCACAGCTCGACGACCTCGCGGCGACGAACGAAAGACAGACAGAGAAGATTCAGGACGTGGCCGAGACCGCACGTCGACTCGACACAGATACAGCGTAACTTCGAGCGCCAGCCAGCCACATAATCAGAGGGGTGGAACCGGGTTGTACCCGCTCACACACCACCCAAAGAGCTATTCCGGACTGTCGAGAGCACCGCGTATGAACCGACGCGACATCGTCCGTGAGGGCTATGACGATATCGCCGCAACCTACGCGGCCGAGCGTGACGGCGAGGGTCGCGAGCGCGGTCTGGTCGCGGCCCTCGCGGACCGTCTGCCCGCCGAGAGTCGGGTCCTCGATGCCGGCTGTGGCGCTGGGACGCCCGCGATGGACGTTCTCGCAGCCAACCACACTGTCACGGGGCTGGATATCTCTCGCGAGCAGCTACGAACGGCGCGCAAGCGGGTCCCCGGACCGCGGCTCTGTCAGGGAGATCTGGCAGCGCTGCCGTTCCCAGCAGACACGTTCGATGCGATCGTCTCACTGCACGCGGTCATCCACGTCCCGCGAGCGGAACACGCCGCCGTCTTCGCCGAGTTCGAGCGCGTGCTCGAACCGGGCGGTCGGCTACTGACCGCGCTGGGCAACGAACAATGGGAAGGCAACAACGAGGACTGGCTGGAGACCGGGACCGAGATGGCCTGGAGCTTCCACGGCCGCAAGCGCAATCGCGAGCTACTGGCCGAGGCCGGCTTCTCCGTCACCGACGTCGAGACCGTCGACGACGAACTCGGTGGGGTGTTCGCGTTTTTCCGGGCGCGAGCGTAGCCCTATCCCTGCTCACTCCGTCTTTGCCGGTGGCTCGACGGCCTCGGCCTCCGTCTCGGTCACGCGGATGCCCTTCGAAGCGAGGTGGCGCATCTGGCGACGGACGAAGTCCTCCTCGGTCGTCCCTCGCGTCGCGAGAATGACCATCCGGGCGTCACCAGCGGGGCGCATCGTCCGCCCGGCCCGCTGTGCGCCCTGTCTACGGGACCCACCCAGTCCGGAAGCGACGAGCGCGAGTTCGGCGTCCGGCAGGTCGATACCCTCGTCGCCGACGCGGGAGACGACCAGCGTGGTCAGTTCGCCGCGGCGGAACTCGTCAAACAGCTTCTCCCGGCGGGCGTGTGGCGTCTCGCCGCTGATAAACGGCGCATCGATGGCCTCACTAATAGCCTCACCCTGGTCGAGGTACTCGATGAACACTAGCGCCTTCGCGGCCGGGTTCTCGGCCAGCGCGTAGCGTATCTCGTCGATTTTTCCGGTGTTGCTGGCGGCGGCCTGTCGGCGGTCGTGGCCCGACGTGGAACTGTACTCGGACTGTTCGGTTTCGTCCCCCCACGGCACGAGACGGATCTCGACCTCCGGTTCGGCGACGTAGCCCTCGTCGAACAGTTTGCCCCAGTCCGTCCCGATTGGCGGACCGATGAGCGTGAATATCTCCTCCTCGTCGTCGCTCTCTCTGGTCGGCGTGGCGGTCAATCCCAACCGGTGTTTGGTCTGGAGGTCCGCGCTCCGGCGGTGAATCGGCGAGGGGACGTGGTGGACCTCGTCGAAGACGATGAGGCCCCACTTGCGCTGGTCGAACAGCTTCCGGTGGCGGTCCATTCCGGCGGTTCGATAGGTGGCGATAGTGACGGCGCGTATCTCCTTTTCACCACCGTGGTACTCGCCGATATCGTCGTCGGTCAGGGAGGTGTGTCGGACCAGTTCGTCGCGCCACTGTGTCGCAAGTTCGCGCGAGGGGACGAGAATCAGCGTCTCGCCGCCGATGGCGGCCATCGCACCCATCGCGGCGACGGTCTTGCCCGACCCGGGCGGGCCGACGAACACGCCCGAGCCCTGTTCGGTGAACCGCTCCACCCAGTCCTGCTGGTAGTCTCGCAGGCGCAGGCGCAAATCCATCTCGATGGCGTCGCCCGTTTCAAGATCACGGTCGTCCCGGACCGGATAGCCTGCCTCGTACAGCGTGCGCTTGATTTCGGCGGTCGCGTCCTCGTTGACCCACGACTCCGAGTCCGAGATGGGGGCTCGGAGGTGGTCGTCGTCAAGTTTCGGGCGTGCGACATTGCCCATCAGGTCGTCGCTTTCAGCTTCGAGTACGACGTACCCGTCTTCGTGAGTCTTCAGGCGGAACTTCCGGGCTCGTTCCCACTGGCTCGTCACCCATTCTTCGAGGTGAGGCGAGCGCTCGCCCAGCACGTCCCGCATCGTCGTCAGAAGGTCGTCTAAGGACTCGTGGGGCGCGGCCCAGATATCCTCCTCGCGGAGTTCGTACACGTAGCCGCCCGAGCGGTTGGTGTCTTGCAGGCGGGCGAACTGCGAGAGCTGTGCTCGCGTGAACTGGTCGGGATGTTCGACGACGACTTCCCGGCGGTCGGGAAACAGGACCACACGCTCGCGGTCGGTCACCTCGGCAATATCTGTCGGATACCACACGGACTCGACCTCGGACACGTCCTGACGCTCGATGTCGCCGTCGTCGGCGAGACGCTCCAGTGCCGCCCGTGCCTCGTCGGGCGTCAGATCCGTTTTGCGAGAGAACTCCGTCGCCGTCAGATGCGGACGGCCGACGGCGTCGATGGCGTCGTAGACGGCGTCGAGTTCGAGTTCCGGGGTGGAGTCAGAGTCGTCGTCTCGGTCGGCTGGCTCCTCGTCTGTCACTACCGAATGGAGGGGACCGACGCTCAAACGGGTTTCGTCTGGACCGTCCCTGACGCGGGTGTGAATACATACCTTAATATAGCGCCACCTAGACCTGCCGGCATGGTTGAGGGAATCGCGGCTGGACCGTGGTCGATCGTTCCAGCGCTCGTCGCCATCGGTCTCGCCTGGTACACCCGAGACGCGCTTATCGGGCTGTTCGTGGGCATCGTCATCACAGGCGTCCTTGTGGGCGCATTACACCCACAGGCAGTGGGGGTCCCATCGGACCTGATCACCGCTGGCGGTGAGGTGGCGACCGTCCAGCCACAGGCCGAGGACGGGAGTCCCTGGACGGTCGGCGTCGGTGGCATCGTACTTGGCGGTATCTTCGGACTGAAGCTCGTTCCGGAAATAATCGCCACGGCCCCGCTGTTCGGGGAGTGGTACGTCAAGAACGTCCTGCTCGCCATCTTTGCCATCGGTGGGCTGATCGGACTGATGATTCGAGCCGGTGCGATACAGGGCGTGCTGGAGGCCCTGGTGGCGCGGGCCGAGTCCGCCGCAGACGCCGAGAAGGCCGCGTTCCTGGCCGGTATCGCAATCCACATTGACGACTACTTCAACTGCCTCGTGGTCGGTTCGATGATGCGGCCGCTGACCGACAAGTTCGACGTCTCGCGGGCCAAGCTGGCCTATTACGTCGACTCAGCGGGGTCGCCGGCCTCCCGGCTCGCGTTCTACTCGACGTGGGGGGCGGCGATGGTCGGCTTCATCGGGGGCGGCCTCGTCGAGGCACAGCAGCAGGGGACGCTGCCGTCCGGGATGACAAACTTCGTGAACACCGGCGGCGAGCAAGTTACCGCGGCGACCGGGGCCGTCTGGCCGCTGTTTTTCAACACGCTGTTTACTGGCTTCTATTCGTGGATCGCGCTCGGCCTCGCCGGCCTCGTCGCGTGGCAAGTCGTGCCAAACATCTACGGGATGGGGACCGAGGAGTCCCGAGCGAGAAACGAGGGGAAGGTCGTCGGCGACGACGCCGACCCGATGATTTCCGCTGAGATGGACGAATACGAGGTATCCGAAACTGCCACGCCGGACTGGCGGAACTTCGCCTGGCCGATCCTCACGATGATTGTCGTCGGCCTCGGCGCGATGTTCTGGCGGGCCAGCCCCGTCATCTACGTCAAGGGGAAGGAAGGGATGGGGGCCACGCTGCTCCAGCTCGGCAGCTGGCAGCTAATCACGCCGCCAAGCGGTCCCTGGGCGTTCAACATCGGCGGCGTCCAGCTCGGTCTGGCCTCGTTCTCCGCGCTCATCGTCGGCTTCCTGCTGTATCGCTGGAAGGGCGACATCCCGTCGAACGACGACGCGACTGATGCGATGATGGTCGGCTTCAAGGGCATCCTCCTTGCGGCCGTCATCCTGATGTTCGCCAGTTCCATCCAGAACGCAGTGACGATACTGGGTGTTTCGTCGTTCGTGACGAACGTCTTTGGCGGCGTGCCGGCGTTCATCATTCCGGTGGGCGTCTTCCTCGTGACTTCCTTCGTCAGTTTCTCCGACGGGTCATCGTGGTCGACCTACGGCATCATGTTCCCCATCGCCATCCCGCTGGCGTTCTCGACGGGCGCGAACCTCCCGCTGGTCCTCGGCGCGGTGTTCAGCGGCGGCATCTTCGGTGACCACACCTCGCCAATCAGCGACACGACCGTCTTGGCCTCCTCAACGAGCGGGAGCGACCACATGGTCCACGTCAGGAGCCAGGCACCTTACGCCCTCATGGCGGCGGGTATCGCGGCCGTGCTGTTCCTCGTGTTCGGACTGGTGCTTCCAGAAGGGTTCCGCGTCATCCCGTACTGACGGGCGGCGATTTGTCCCCGTCCTCACCGCGTCTGAGCCCCGTGCCGATTAGAAAAGACCGGCATCCTCAATTTGCTTCTCGTAAAGGTCCTCGTACCTCGCCCGGACCTGCGCGTGGTCGAACTCGGCGCAGGACTCGTCGACGGTCCGGCGTTCGAAGCCGGCCGATTCGGTGATTTTGTCGGCGATTTCCTGCGGGTTCGTCACTCGGAACGCACGGTCGCGCTGCTCGATGAGTTCGTGAGCAGACGACTCGGCCTGGTACTCCACGATGCCGATACAGCCACAGGCCATCGCCCAGAGGAGATCTGTGGCGAAGCACTCCCGGAACGCTGTCTGGACAAACACGTGCGCACCCTTATAAATCGAGACGCGCTCTTCAGTGTCGCACGCGCCAGCGAAGGTCACGCGGTCGTCGATACGGAGGTCGGCCGCCTCCTGTTCGTAGTGCGCTCGTTCCGGCCCATCCCCGATGATCGTCGCCGACCAGCCCTTCTGCCTGAGCTCCGCCAGACCCAGCAGTAGCGATTCGACGTTCGCACTGCCGTCCAGTCGGTGGGCGTACACCACGTCAATTTCCTCGCCAGCATCGACTTCACTGACGAGGTCCATGTCGATGCTCTGTGGGAGTATCGCAGTCTGGTCCGCGGTCGCCCCCCGTTCGCGGACCCGCGTGCGGACGAGTTCGGAGGGGGTGATGAGACAGTCGGACGCCTGGAGTGCAAGGCCAGCCCGGCGGTTTTCGGGCACATTCTCGTCCCCGAACCACTCCGTGAGAAGCGGCGCACGCGAAAGCGTTGCACCGGTCTTGGCCGCGAGCGCGACTGACGCTGGCGTCGGGTGAACGTGAACGACATCCGGGCGGTATCGTGCCAACATGACCGGGAGGCGGACACAGAAGGAAGGGACAGTCGGCGAGACGGTAACGGCGCGGTACGTGATGCCGTCACGCTCGCGCTGATTGTCGAACCCCGGCCACCACTGCGAACAGAACACGGTCACGTCGTGGCCGGCAGCGGCGAGTTCGGTAGCCACCCGCTCCAGCCGGGTCCGGCCCACTGTGTCCCGGTACTGACTCGTCTCCATGGCGACGACCGCGACACGCATACAGGGGCGACGACGTGGCCGCTCAAAAAGCCCCCGTTTGTAACAAAAGGTTTTGCCCGTGCCTGCCCTCCCTCCCGTTGTGACCGCGTACGACCTTTCGCGCTATCTCAACGTCCGGAGCGCCTACGGCAGCTCGTTCGCGCCGGACGGGACGCTCGCTTTCCTGATGAACACGACCGGCGTTGCCCAGCTCTGGTCGCTTCCCGAACCCCACGGCTGGCCCGAACAGTTGACGTTCTACGACGACACTGTGAGCTTCGTCGACTTCTCGCCCGAACGCCAGGAACTCGTCTTCGGCATGGACGAGGGCGGCAACGAGCGGGCGCAGCTATACCGGCTCGACGCGGACGGGCACATCCACGAACTCACTGGGATGCCCGACGCGAAACACCGCTGGGGCGGCTGGTCGCCCGATGGTGAGCGGTTCGCGTTCGCGTCGAACCGCCGCGACGAGGCCGTCTTCGACATCTACGTACAGGACCGCGACGCGACCGGCGACGACGCGGAACTGGTCTGGGAGGGCGACGGCTGGTTCTCCGTCGGCGGCTTTTCGCCCGACGGCGAGCGCCTGCTGGTCAGCGAGGCCCACTCCAGTTTCGACCAGGACATCTACGTGCTTGACATCGACAGCGGGAACCGCAGCCATCTCACGCCACACGAGGGGAAGGTCCGCTACACGAGCGCGTCGTGGGGACCGGAGGGCGAGGCGGTGTATCTCGTCACCGACGCCGAAAGCGACACGCTCGAACTTGCCCGCCTTTCGCTTGAGGGCGACCTCGACATCGTCCGCTCGGACGACCAGTGGAACATCGACGGCGTCGCGCTTGACAAGGACAGTGGCCGTCTCGTGTACTCGCGCAACATCGACGGCTACAACGAACTCACCGTCGGCGAACTGACAGGGCCGACAACCATTGAGACGTTCCCGACGCCGGACCTGCCGGGCGGGCTGGCCGGGGGCGTTTCGTGGGGACCCGATGCCGAACGGTTCGCCGTCAGCGTTACCGGGCGGACGGTCAACACCAACGTGTTCGTCGTCGAGACTGAGACCGGCGAAAGCGAGCAGTGGACGGCCGCCTCGACGGCCGGCATCCCGCAGGAGACGCTCATCGAGCCTGAGGTCGTCCGGTTCGACTCCTTCGACGGGCGGGAGATTCCGGCGCTGTTCTCGCCGCCGGACGGTGCAGCTGACGGGGCCGGTGCTGACGGCGACACGCCCGTCATCGTCGATATCCACGGCGGCCCGGAGAGTCAGCGCCGACCGTCGTTCTCGGGCCTGACCCAGTACTTCCTCTCGCGGGGCTACGCCGTCTTCGAGCCCAACGTCCGCGGGTCGACCGGCTACGGGAAGGCCTACACGCACCTCGACGACGTGGAAAAGCGGATGGACTCGGTAAAGGACCTGCGGGCCGGCGTCGACTGGCTCCACAATCACCCGGCTGTCGATCCCGACCGAATCGTGGCGATGGGTGGGTCTTACGGCGGCTTCATGGTGCTTGCGGCACTGACTGAGTACCCGGACCTCTGGGCGGCCGGCGTCGACGTAGTCGGCATCGCCAACTTCGTGACGTTTCTGGAGAACACCGGTGACTGGCGGCGGGAACTCCGCGAGGCCGAGTACGGGTCTCTTGATACGGACCGCGAGTTCCTCGAATCCATCTCGCCGATCAACAACGTCGACCGAATCAACGCGCCGCTGTTCGTCCTCCACGGGGCCAACGACCCGCGTGTCCCGGTCGGCGAGGCCGAGCAAATCGCCGAGCAAGCGGCCGAACAGGGAGTTCCCGTGGAGAAACTCGTTTTCGATGACGAGGGACACGGCATCAGCAAGCGGGAGAACCGCATTGAGGCGTACACCGCTGTCGTCGAATTCCTCGACGACCACGTCTGAGCGAGTCATACTAACGTTGTCGCGGGTCCACTGTACGCGTGTTGTCACCGGTGCACCGGGTAGTTTCAAACCATGAGAGTGTTCAGGCGGATTTATTATGCTGCCGAAGCACCGTTTCGTATGGAGATAGCCGAGCGCTCGCGAGCACGGGTGCAAGAGCGTCTCGCCCGGCTCGAACAGGAGTTCGGCTCGACGCCGGTGGACCAGACCACCTTTTCGGTGGGCTCGGAGGCGTACCAGCGTGCTGTCGAGCGCTCACGGGAGGGGCAGGTCGACGTGCACGCGTTCGTCCACAACGAGTCGGGCGACGTGTTGCTGAGCGACGCTGACGGGTCCTGGGAGATCCCGCAAGGCCAGACACAGGGGGCCGAGCGGCCGGCGACAGCGGTCGAGCGGGTCGTCACCGAAACGGCCGGCGTCGCGTGTACGATTCGGGACGCGGTTCGAGCGACCATCTGTGGCGTGCGAAACGAGGCGGACCCGGACGCCGAGACGGTGTACCGGCTCAGTATCGTGTTCGACGCGGAGATCAAAAGCACCGCGGCCGAAAGCAGTGGCGCTGAGACGACCGGCGAGGCTGAAGCGTCGATCCGGTGGGACGACGCGGGCGATATCGCGGTGGCGGAACTGGTTTAGATAACGCCGGTGACCGTCGCCGCTTCGATGGCCGCTTCTTCACTCATTCCGTCCCCGAGCACCGTGTAGCGGTCGCGGATCTGATGGGCCGTGGTCAGCGCTTCGATCACCGTCTCGTCGTCGATGCCGAGTTCGTCTGCCGTCGTCGGCGCGCCGATGGCCGCCAGCGCGTCTCTGGCGTCTCGCCACTTGCCTTTCTGGCCGCTGTGGAGGTACTCGGTCATTATCGAGCCGACACCGACCTGATGGCCGTGGAGCGCGCCGTCGGGGACGAGCCGGTCCAGCTGGTGGGAAAACAGGTGTTCTGCGCCGCTCGCCGGCCGGGAGGAGTCAGCGATGGACATCGCGACGCCGGAGGAGACGAGCGCTTTCACGACAATCCAGGATGACTCCTCGAGCCCCTGCTTTATCGAGTCAGCGCTCTCGACGAGCATCTCGGCGGTCATCTGGGAGAGCGCGCCGGCGTACTCCGAGTAGTGGACGTTCTTCAGGCGATGGGCGAGCTGCCAGTCCCGAACCGCAGTGTAGTTCGAGATGATGTCGGCACAGCCAGCAGTGGTCAGCCGCCAGGGGGCCTCCGCCAGCACCTCGGTGTCGGCGATGACGGCCAGTGGTGGTTCGGCAGCGACGCTGTGGCGCGTATCACCTTCGGGGACAGAGCCGCGGCCGGAGACGATGCCGTCGTGGCTCGCGGCCGTCGGGACCGAGACGAAGCCCAGTCCCAGGTCGTCGGCCGCCATCTTCGTGATGTCGATAGCTTTCCCACCGCCGACACCAAGCAGGAAGCCCGCGTCGATGTCGCTCGCGTGGTCGATGACCTGCTGGACGGCGTCGAAACTGGCTTCTTCGATGACGATCTCGGATGGGTCGTACCCCTCGTCCTCGAACTGTGCGACGACCTGCTTGCCAGCGACATCGTGCGGCGTCGGACTGGAGACGACCAGCGGCCGGCCAGTCAGGTGGAGTTCGCTGACGGCCTCTATCGTCTGCCCGAGGACTCCGTGCCCGACCACGACGTTCCGGGGGAGGCGAATCCAGGTGCGTTTCTCGAACATGGTTGCCTGTCTCCGGGCACGCGTGAAAACAGTTTAGGTGCGCAGCATCAGTCAGGGCGCCGAAACCGAACCGGCGGCAAATCTTTTGACAAAGATTACACACCAGTTTTCCAAAAACAATTATTAACATCCACGGTTGGGTGCGCCTGTCATGGCACATGACACGACTGATGACGGCATGCAAGCGTCTCGGCGGACGTTTCTGAAAGCGACCGGCGTGGCCACGGCAGCGGCTGCCACCGGCGCAGGTGTTGGAACCGCCGCGGCGCAACCGGACGTCGATTCGCTCGTCGGCGACCTCACACTGGAGCAGAAAGCGGCCCAGATGACGCAGGTCGCGATTAGCTCCTTCGAGGCGGAACCCGAGGAATCGAACGTCCCCGACAGCTTCGGGGTTGACACGGTCGGCGAGTATTTCAGCGAACTCGGCGTCGGGTCGATCCTCTCAGGTGGGGCCGAACCGCCGAGCTTCGACGGCGAGACCGTGGTTCAGGGAATCAATGCCCTACAGGAGTACAACCTGGAAAACGCCGACCACGACATCCCATTCCTTTACGGCGTCGACGCGACACACGGGAACGGCCTGCTGGCAGGGGCAACGGTGTTCCCCCAACGGCTGAACATGGGTGCGACGCGCGACCTGAGCTTGATCGAGGCGGCCGAACGGCACACGAGCGACGCGACGGCGTCGATGGGCGCACACTGGACCTTCGCGCCAACGACTGATCTACAGCGGGACCCCCGCTGGGGCCGTTTCTTCGAGGGCATCAGCGAGGACCCGAAACTCGAAGCGGATGTCTCGCGGGTGCGAGCACGGGCGCTTGAGGACGACGACCGGCTGACGGCGTGTGTCAAACACTTCGCGGCCTACTCGATCCCGAACAACGGCAACGACCGCGCACCGGCCTCGACGTCGCTGCGTGACCTCCGGACGAACATCCTCCCGCCGTACCGGGAGGCACTGAAATCCGAACCCGGGACGGTAATGGTCAACAGCGGGTCGATAAACGGGGTTCCGGCCCACGCCTCTCACTGGCTGTTGACGACGCTACTTCGGGACACCTACGGCTATGAGGGAATGGTCATCTCAGACTGGGACGACCTGAACCGGATGATCACGAACCACGACTACGCACCCGACTTCGAGACGGCGACCGAGATGGCGATCAACGCCGGCGTCGACATGTACATGATCGGTAACGGCGGTGACGCGCCGGGCCCGGTTCAGTTCATCGACACCGTGGTCAGCCTCGTTGAAGACGGTGCGATTCCGATGGAGCGCATCGACGAGGCAGTCCGGCGGATCCTCGAACTAAAGGCCGACCTCGGCCTGTTCGAGCAGCCGACAGTCGACGAGTCCCGCATCGAGACCGTGCTCGGCGGCGCACAGGAGACCGCCGAGACGATGGCAAAGGAGTCGATGGTCCTCCTGAAAAATACTGATGACACGCTCCCGCTATCCGGCGACGAGAGCGTCCTGCTGACAGGCCCCGGCGTCGACAGCAACGGCAACAACACCCGCGCGCTGATGCAACACGGCGGCTGGACGCTCGGCTGGCAGGGGGCCAGCGCCGGCGGCCCGTTCCCGCGCCAGAACCTCCTCGAAGCGGAACTCCGCGCTCGCGTCGGCAGTCTCACGCACGTTCCCACCTCGTACGAGAACACCACCTGGTGGGCCGGCGAGGGCGACGGCGGGAACCAGCAGAGCGACGAGAACGGCAACTTCGACTTTACCGCCGAGCAGCGGTCACGGGTCGAGTCGGCTGGACCTGAATCCGATGTCGTCGTCGTCGTGCTCGGCGAGGGAACCCACAACGAAGGGTTCGGTGACCGGGACGAACTGGTGCTCGACGAGTCCCAGCAGGCGCTTCTCGACACCGTCGTCGAGTCCACCGACGATTCGGCGCCGATCATCGGCGTCATGCTTGCCGGTTCGCCACGGGGGTCTCCAGAAACGTTTAGCCAGCTTGACGCCCTCCTGTTTGCCGGCCAGCCCGGCAGCGACGGCGGGGTCGCTATCGCCGAGACGCTGGTCGGCGAGTACAATCCCTCCGGGAAGCTCCCGTTCAGCTGGCCAGAGAACGTTGGTACCACACCCGTGCAGTACACCCGTTACGACCCAACATCGACAGGCGGGACAGATAACACCGCAATCTACGAGTACGGCCACGGGCTCTCCTACACCGACTTCGAGTACGGGAGCGTCTCGGTCACTCAGCCCACTGTCGGCAACCCGGCGAACCAGTCCGAGGTGACCGTCAGCGTCGAGGTGACAAACACCGGCCGGATGGCCGGCGAGCACATCGTCGAGGTGTTTAACACCCAGTCCTATGGCTCAGTGCTCCAGCCGAGACGCCGGCTGCTCGGTTACGAGCGCGTCTCGCTGGGCCCCGGCGAGTTGACCACAGTCGACGTGACTGTCGACCTGACGGCGCTGGAGGTCGTTCCCGGTGACGTGCTCGGACTTGGCCCGAAGGTCGTCGAAGCCGGTGAGTACGAACTTACTGTCGGCCAAGACGGCCCGACGGCCACGCTCACGGTCCAGAACACGGCGAGCATCACCGATCCCGACCCCGTTCCGGGCCTCCCGGACGGGTCAGGGAGTACCCCCGGTCGGGGCAATAATGGGAACAATGGTAACGGCAACAACACCAGCCGCGACCCCACCATGGAAGACGTCGTTGACTTGCTCGACGAGGTTCGTGGGAGATCCTGAGACAGGTCCCGCAACCTACGCCGGGGTGTTCCCGCCGGCGCACCGGACCCCGAATACCCACTACGCACAGACACATGCCGGCCCGCTCCCACACCCACCAATCATTATGTATGTTCGATTAGATTAGCTGAAACAGCGATCCAGTGACAGAGAATCAGCCAGCACGGTTTCAGCAGGACATCCATGCCTGACTCCACACGCCAACCCAGCGCGCCCGTTCGGGACCGACTCCAGCAGTATGGCCTCTCCGAGACAGAGGCGGAAACGTACCTCGCTGTGGTCGAAAAGGGACCGGCAACAGCCCGAACGGTGGCCGAAACGGCGGGGGTCTCCAAAAGCTACGTGTACGACATCTGTGATTCGCTGGCCGTGGACGGCTTCGTCAGCGTCGACGACCATCGGACGCCGACGGTCATTCGCGCGACACCCCCGTCGGAGGCTTTCAGCGCGCTAAAACGCGAACTGGACACACTGGAGGCGGCAGTACAGACCCGATACGAGGACACCGCGGCCGAGAATAACACCTTCGAGGTGGTCAAGTCCCGACCGACCATCGTCAAACGGCTGGAGCAACACATCGAAGCGGCCGACTGCGAGGTTATCCTTCAGATCCCGGCCCGACGACTCCCCGATATCCGCGACCCGCTCCGCCGTGCCCGGGAGCGGGGCATCCTCGTGCTCCTGACACTGTCGAGTTACGACCGGGCGACGATGGAGTTGGACCTGAAGGAGATCGCCAACGCCGTCCGAATCGGCCTCGACGGCGCGCCTTCGTTGCTTGCGACGGACCAGCAGCGCGGGTTCGTCTCTCCGTCGACGATGCTCAGCTGGGACCACGACGAGACGAACGCGATCACGTTTACGCAAGAGGCTGTCGCAGCAGTGTTGGTTGGTTCCTACCTGGGCAATTACTGGCCGATAGGCGAGGAGGTCCTCGTTTCGCGACCCCCGTCACTCCCGGCTCGGTACGATATGTTCCGCCCCGTCGTGTTCACGACCACGCTTGCGCTCCGGGCTGGTGAGTCCGTCGTCGCCGACCTGTACGCACGGCCGACGGGCTCCGACGACGACTTCGAAGTGATATCCGGTGAGGTGGTTGATGTCCGACAGAACCTCGTTGCGCCCCACAACAGCGATTTCGGGTTCGAGAATTCGCTGGTCGTCGATACCGGAGACAGCCGCATCACCGTCGGCGGATACGGTGCGTTCTTAGAGGACTACGAGGTCAAGCACACGACGCTCCGCCGGGCGTAGTTGTCACTCGGTTAGGCGGTCAATAAGCGCTGCTTCCGTGTCACGGTCAGGTCCGAACTCACGGCCGGTTCGGTCGTTCTCCAGATGTTCGGCGACGGTCACCGCCAATGCCGTTTCGTGGGGCGTCGACGACCAGCCCAGACCTCGGAGCTTTGCCGTCGACAGCAGATGCGGTGAGTCGCGGTAGATGGGGAAATCGTCGGGGGCAAGCCCCGCCGCCCTGAGTTCGCGCTCGCCGACGCCGATGGTCTCGACATCCGTCTCGTGCACTCTGGCAAGCAGGTCGACCCACTCCCGGAGCGTCGGCGCGTGCTCGTCGCCGACGTTGTAGGCCTCGCCAGCCGTCCCTCGCTCCGCGACGAGACGGAGCGCACTCGCCACGTCCTCGACGTAGGCCATCTGCCACAGGCTGAGGCCGTCGCTGGGAACGACGACCCGGTCGTATTCGGCCACGCGGTCGACCCAGTAGGCGAACCGCTCGGTGTAGTCGTAGGGACCGTACACGACGGTCGGCCGGACGCTCATCGCCTGTACGCCGTCCTCCGCGGCAGCGAACACTTCGCGGTCGCCTTCGGCCTTCCGTGGCCCGTAGGTCTCCGCGCTGTCAGTTGTGGCCTGCTCGGCAGTACAGCCTGCAAGCGGCGTCTCCCCCTCCCGCTTGGGCGTCCGTTCAGCCCCGTAGGCCGCGCCGCTTGAGATATACACGTACGCGCCGACATCGGCAAACACGTCGGTCGCCACTCGGACATCCTCCGGAAAGTACGCCACGCAGTCGACGACTACGTCCGGGTTGACCCGCTCGCGAGCAGTTTCGAGTGTGTCCCGCTCACGTCGGTCACCTTCGATGTGGGCAACCTCAGCGTTCGTGAACGGATTCTGACGCCGTCCGCGGGTGAGCATTGTCACGTCGTAGCCTGCGTCGCGGAACTCGGTGACTGTGTGCCGACCGATGAACCGACCGCCGCCGATGACGAGGACACTGTCCATACGCCGTTCTCGGACGGGACCAGCAAAACAGTGTGGCTCACCGCCAGCGTCTGCCGCGGTCTGACAGTCGACACCGAGTGTTTGCTGGAGAGGCATGACGACCGACCCTCTCCAGAGAACAGCACGGCTAAAAAACGAATGAGGTGCGCCCTCGCGTCTGTGGTCAGTTGCCGGCCGTCGCGTTCGTCACGTTCGTCGAGAACCCTGTATCGGCGCTTGACGTGTTCCCGCCCCTGCTCCGGCCAGTCTGCAGGATGATGGGTGTTCCTTCGTCGTCAGTCGCCAGGATGACCTTATCCGAATCGTCGATGCTCTGGACGTACTGCTGTTTCAGCACGACCGGGTTCTCCCGAAGCGCCTCACCGCGAATCTCGATAACTCGGGCGTCGGCTTCGGCCTGAATCTCCTGCCGTTCCTTGTCGCGTTCGGCCTGTTGAATCTCGAATTTCTTCTCTTCGACGCGTTGCTTTGCGATTTCCTTGTCGTTGAGCGCCTGATCGTACGAGTCCGGGAGGTCAACGGTACGAACCTGTACTTCTTCGAGGACGAGCGCTTCGCCCTCGAACGCGGATTCGAGTTTCTGCTGTGCCGCCGCGCCGAGTCGCTCGCGGCCGTCGTTGGTGTATATCTCGCTCGTCTGGATACCTGCGGCCTCATTCCGGAGTTGCGACCGGACAGACGGTCGAATAAGTCGCTCCTCCGCCTGGCCGACGGTCCGCCATTCGGTGACGAATCCCGACGCGTCTGTTTCTTCGATCTTGTACCGGACGGTGATGTCGATGTCGACCGTCGTCCCATTGATGGTCTGAACGGTCACCGCATCGGCTTGTGACGGTCTGTCGCCTTCGCCCTCAGTGTTGGCCATGGTGTAGGTCCGGGGTCGGATTTCCACGTCCTGAACCGAGTCCTTGACTGGCACGATGATGTGTGCGCCCGGCTGGAGTTGATCGCCGGTTACCGCGCCGAACGATTTCTGGACGCCGACGTGGCCTTCGGGGACCTGATGATAGCCACCGAACAGCGCCGTTGCGACAGCGAGGGCGACAACGACGCTGACGGCAATGCGGAGGCCACGGCCGACATCGATATCGATGTCCGACCCGGAATCGGGGTCAGGACCGGGGATGTCACTCATGCTGTGCTCCGATGCGATACGACGGGTGGTTGTACGGGGACCATGTCCAGCACTTTGGCCCGACAGCTATAGGACCAGCGATTGATTGTCACGGTGTCACATTACGACCACAGAACGCGGCTCGATTGTGGCGGAAAAACAGCGCCCTTGACGACAGACAAAACGTCGAACAGTGGCGCTTCAGTCGTCTGTCGAGGCGGCGAAGTCAGCCTCGGCGGCTTCGGCGCTCGCCGCGGCCTTGGCCGGCGGCTCGTTGCGCACGTCGTCGCGCTCGCGGTCGGCGATGACCTCAGCGTAAGCGTCGGGCATCACCTTCGTGAAGTTCTCAACTTCGGCGTCCCAGTCGTCAAGCAACTCCGCCGCTCGGTCGGAGTCGGTGTAGGCGGCGTGGTTTTCGACGAGTCGAGTAATCATCTGGCGGTCCTTGCCTTCGAGCGTATCGGCCAGGGACACCATGCCGGTGTTTGCCTTCGCTGCGAACTCGCCGTCGGGGTCGTAGACGTACGCGACGCCGCCGGACATCCCGGCCGCGAAGTTCTTGCCCGTCTCGCCCAGCACGACGATAGCGCCACCGGTCATGTACTCACAGCCGTGGTCACCGACACCCTCGACGACGCCTTTGACCCCGGAGTTTCGGACGGCGAAGCGCTCGCCGGCCATGCCGTTGACGTAGGCCTCGCCCTGCGTCGCGCCGTACAGCGCGACGTTGCCGATGACGATGTTCTCCGACGGATCGAAGGGTGCCTGATCCGGCGTGTTCACGATGAGCTTCCCACCGGAGAGCCCCTTGCCGACGTAGTCGTTGGCCGTCCCAGTCAGTTCCATCGTCACGCCCTGTGCGAGGAACGCGCCGAAGGACTGGCCGGCCGTGCCGTCGAAGTCGACCCGGATAGTGTCGTCCGCGAGGCCGTCACTTGCGTGCTCGCGGGAGATGCGGTTCGAGAGCGTCGCCCCGACCGCACGGTCGACGTTGGTGATATCGGTGTCGATAGCGACCGGGTCGCCGCTGTAGATGGCGTCCTCGGCGGCGTCGATGAGGTCCCAGTCGAGTTGTTCGTCGACCTCGTGGGTCTGCTCGCGCTGCTTGTAGCGGCCGTCGTTGTCGGCCGGCTCAGCGATGACGCCCGAGAGGTCGAGCTTCTGGGCCTTGGGCTGGCTCACGTCGTCGCGCTGCTTGAGTACGCTCGGTCGGCCGATCATCTCGTCGATAGTCTCGAAGCCGAGTTCGGCCATGATCTCGCGCAGTTCCTGAGCCACGAACGTCATGTAGTTGATGACGTGCTGTGGCTCGCCGGGGAAGCGCTCGCGGAGGTTCTCGTTCTGCGTGGCGATGCCGACCGGACAGGTGTTTTCGTGGCACTGCCGAGCCATCACACAGCCCGAGGTGACCATCGAGGCGGTCCCGAAGGTGTACCCCTCGGCACCGAGCAGGGCGGCGACGGCCACGTCACGGCCGGTCTTCATGCCGCCGTCGGTGGTCACCTTGATGCGCGAGCGCAGGCCGGTGGCCCGGAGCATCTGATTGGCTTCTGAAACACCGAGCTCCCACGGGAGGCCAGCGTTCTTGATTGAGGTCTTCGGCGACGCACCGGTCCCGCCGTCGTGGCCCGAGATGTGGACTACGTCGGCGTTGGCCTTGGCGACGCCAGCCGCGATGGTCCCGATACCGTCTTCGGAGACCAGCTTAACGTTGATGTCAGCCTCGGGGTTTGAGGCCTTGAGGTCGTGGATGAGTTGCTTCAGGTCCTCGATGGAGTAGATATCGTGCAGCGGCGGCGGCGAAATGAGGCCGACGCCCGGCGTCGCGTACCGCACGTGGGCAATCATCTCGTTGACCTTCTTGCCGGGCAGGTGGCCACCCTCACCGGGCTTGGAGCCCTGTGCCATCTTGATCTGGAGTTCGTCAGCCGACGCGAGGTAGTCGGAGGTAACGCCAAAGCGGCCAGAAGCGACCTGCTTGGTCGTACACTCCTTCTCGGTGTCGAACCGTTCGGGCGGTTCGCCGCCTTCGCCGGTGTTGGCGTTGGCCCCGAGCCGGTTCATTGCGATGGCGTTGTTCTCGTGCATCTCGGGCGATAGCGACCCGAGCGACATCGCCGCGGTCTCGAAGCGCTCGACAATGTCGTCGACCGGCTCGACGTCCTCGATGGGGATGGACTCGCGGTCGGAGTCGAATTCGAGTAGGCCACGCAGCGTCTGGAGTTCCTCGTTCTGGTCGTTGACCAGTTCGGCGAACTCTTTGTACGTATCGTAGTCGCCCATCCGGACGGCTTGCTGGATCTTGCCGACCGTGTTGGGGTTCCACTGGTGGTGGATGCCGTTCGAGCGGAACTCGTACTCGCCCTGTCGCGGCATATCGGGCTCTTCCTCGCTCCAGGCGACATCATGGCGCTGGGTGAGGTCGTCCTCGATTTCCTCGATACCGATACCGTCGGTCCGGCAGGTCGTCCCTTCGAAGTACTCGGCGATGAAGTCCGAGGAGAGGCCGACGGCCTCGAAGATCTGGGCACCCTGATAGGACTCGACCGTGGAGATACCCATCTTGGCCATCGTCTTCAGCAGGCCGTCCTCAACGGCAGTGATGTAGGCATCGATGGCATCAGCCAGGTCCGCGCCGTCCGGTCCGGCCACCAGGTCCTCGATGGTCTGGTAGGCCAGGTACGGGTTGACCGCGCCGGCTCCGTAGCCGATGAGCGTCGCGAAGTGATGGACCGCACGCGGGTCACCGGACTCGACGACGAGCCCGACGTGGTTGCGGAGACCGTTGCGGACGAGATGGTGGTGGATGCCACCGACGGCAAGGAGGCTCGGAATCGGCACGCGGCCTTCGCTGGCCGCACGGTCCGAGAGCACGAGAATGTCGTGTTCCCGTGCTGCGGCGTCGGCTTCGGCCCGCACGTCTTCGACGGCCTGGCGAAGGTCGCCGCCCTCTTTGTAGGTGATATCGATGACCTTCGTGGACATGCCGTTGGCGTTCAGGTCCTTGATCGACTGCGTCTCCTCGTCAGTGAGGATTGGCGAGTCAAGCACGAGCTGGCGGGCGTGGCCCTGGCTCTCGTCGAGGATGTTACGCTGATGGCCCAGCCGGGACTCCAGTGAGGTAACGAGTTCCTCGCGGATGTAGTCAAGCGGCGGGTTCGTCACCTGAGCGAACAGCTGCTTGAAGTAGGTGAACAGCGGGCGGTTGAACTGCGAGAGAACCGACAGTGGCGTGTCATCGCCCATAGAGCCGACGGGGTCTTTCCCCTTCTCGGCCATCGGCTCAATGAGGTGGTCGACCTCGTCGTACGTGTAGCCGTACATGGCCTGCTGGCTCCGGAGTGCATCCGCAGGGTCCCGGGGTGCGTTGTCTTCGCGGTTGGCAACCTCGTCGATGTCGACCTGTTCTTCGGCGACCCACTCACCGTACTTGTCGTCGGCGATGTCGTCGAACACTTCCTCGTCGGGGATGACGCGACCCTCTTCGGGGTCAGCGAGGAAACACTGGCCGGGCTGGAGGCGCCCGCGTTCCTTGATTTCGCTGGCGTCGTGTTCGAGCGCACCGGCTTCGGAGGACATCACGAGCGTGTTGTCCTCAAGCACATCGTAGCGGCACGGGCGCAGCCCGTTCCGGTCCAGCACAGCGCCAATACGGTCGCCGTCGGTGGCTGCGACGAGGGCCGGGCCGTCCCAGGGTTCGACCAGCGAAGCGTGGTAGTCATAGAAATCACGCCGGTCGCCAGTCACGTCGTTCATCTCGCCGCGCCAGGCCTCGGGGATGAGCATCCGGAGGGCGTGGGGGAGGTCGCGGCCACCCTGCAGGAGCAGTTCGAGCGCGTTGTCGACGCTCGCGGTGTCTGACTGCTCGGGGTCGTCGATGATGGGCTTGATCTTCTCCAGATCGCCCTCGAACTCGTCGCTCTGGATGTCGGTTTCCCGAGCGCGCATCCAGTTGATGTTCCCCTGAATCGTGTTGAACTCGCCGTTGTGGATGACGCGACGATACGGATGGGCGAGGTGCCACGCGCCCAACGTGTTCGTCGAGAATCGGGCGTGGACCATCGCGAACGTCGACTGCATCTGCTCGTCTTCGAGGTCAGGGTAGTAGTCTTCGAGTTGTTCGGCCTTGAGCAGGCCCTTGTACACCACGACATCGGTTGCAAGCGAGACGACGTAGAATCGTTCGTGGCCCGGCGGCTTTTTTTCCTCGACTGTGTTTTCGAGCGCCCGGCGGCCGATGTATAGCTGGTTCTCGAAGGCGTCCCCGGTTTTGCCCGTTGCGGAGGTAACGAAGAACTGAACGATGTCGGGCTCGGATTCGAGCGCCGTCGCGCCAAGATCGCTGTTGTCCGTGGGAACGTCGCGCCAGTCGAGGACATCGAGGCCCTCAGCGGCGAGTTCCGTCTCGACGAGGTCTTTCAGACTCTCGGCGACCTCGTCGTCTTGCGGGAGAAAGAGCGTGCCGACGGCGTACTCGCCAGCGGGTGGCAGGTCGGCGTCGACTTCGGCAGCGAAAAACTCGTGTGGAATCTGGAGCATGATGCCTGCTCCGTCGCCCGTATCTTGCTCTGCTCCTGTCGTCCCTCGATGTTCGAGGTTGTCGAGGAGTTCGAGTCCGTCCGATACAACCCAGTGGTCGCTCTGGCCGTCGAGGTCCATGACGACTCCGACACCACAGTTCGACCGTTCGTCCGTGGGATCTGCAAGCCCGGCGTCGCCTGCAGAGAGACCTGTCTGTCGCTCAACCATGTGTTTCACGACTGGGGATGCAACTATAAGAGGGTAATCCTAATGGTATTAGTGTTGTTTAACCCCACATTAGGGAATATATATTTATAACGATTGTTCGAACTGTATCATCATTTATAAGAAGTCGTCTGCAGGCCGGCGGTTCACTTGGTGTTCAGCCGAGCACGGGTGCAGATGACTGCTCGATACCAGAAACGTAGGCCGTCATGTCAGTTGTCGTTAACATTCCGACGACTCCTTCCGTCTCATCAACGACAGGAAGGTGGTGGACACTGTGGTCCAACATCACGCTTGCGGCCGCCTCAACCGGGTCGTTTGCCGTCACTGTAACCAGATCCGTCGTCATGAATTCGGACACGTCTAACCCCGCCGTATCGCCACCCTTTGCGGCGATTTCGACGAAGTCCGTGGAGGTGAGAATCCCCAGCAACGCTCCGTCAGCGTCGACGACAACAACAGAACTGATGTTCTCGTCAAGCATCCGCTTGGCGACCGCTTTCGCGTTCGCGTCGGCGGCAACAGTGGTGACAGGCGATGACATAATTCGTCCGACAAACACGTCGTCCATGACAGTCGATAACATAGGCCGAGATATAACCGTGTTGGTTCCGGATATCTATCCATTTCACCTGCTGAGAAATATATAAGGTCTTAATATTCTGCGCTCGCCACGATGTATGCACCCCTTCAACTATTGGCCTCCTGTCTCCGATATCCCACTCCAACTGGTCGGTTGCATCAGGGCTGTCGGCCTTCCATTGCTGTCGTAAACTGTCTGTAGAACTGTATTTCCTACGACGGTATCTGTTCGCCGTTTGGCGTTTGTATGACTGTAGTCTGACGGCGATTTATATACATAGGGACAGCAGTGATTATCGGGGGCACGGAGGAAAATGTCACACGCTCCCCGACCCCATCCTTCCTTCATACTGCTAGCTGTACCTTCGTGAGAACGCATACTCCCTCAGCGGTGGCAATATGCTTCACGGCAGTATCAGCCGGCATCTATCTATACAAGCCCATCGTATATGAATTAAACTATGTCTGGTCATGCTCCCAGCGTCGCTATCGCCTGTCAGGGCGGCGGCAGCCACACCGCGTTCACCGCCGGCGCGCTGAAGCGACTGCTACCCGCTGTCGACGCTAATTACGAACTCGTGGGACTGAGCGGAACCTCCGGTGGCGCACTCTGTGCGGTCACCGCGTGGTACGGCCTGCTCAGCGCCGGCCCTGACCGCGCGGCCGACATGCTGGATGATGTCTGGTGCGACGTCGCCGCGGCCGACCCTGGCGAGTTTCTAGTCAATGAGTCGCTCGTTTGGCGCTCGCGCCTCCAACAGCTCATGTTCCCCATCCCGGAGGTCTCGCCGTACGCAGTGCCGGGCAATGCCGGCCAAGATTGGTATCTGGACCTGCTCGACCGACACATCGACTTCGACGACTTCGACTCGCTCGCGGCTGCGACCCCGCCGCACGTGACCATCGGTGCGGTTGACCTCAACAGCGGCAAGTTCGAAACCTTCTCAGACGACGCCATTACCCCGGAGACGGTGCTCGCGTCCGCCGCGTATCCGCTGCTGTACGAGGCCGTCGAGATGAACGACCACTGGCACTGGGACGGCCTGTTCTCGCAGAACCCGCCAGTCAAGGAGTTCCTGACCAGCGAGCGGCCAAAGCCCGACGAACTCTGGGTCATCCAGATCGAGCCACAGACCTACGACGGCGTCCCGACCTCGCTGGCGGAAATCACCGACCGCCGGCAGGAACTGTCCGGAAACATCTCGCTGAATCAGGAACTGGACTTCATCGAAACAGTGAACGACTGGGTACGGGCTGGCTATCTCCCCGACGAATACAGACACGTCGAGATCCGACACCTGCGACTCGCCAGGAAGCACACTCCGTCTTCGAAGGTGGACCGTGACCCGCGGTTCATCGAGGACCTGCTCGAACGCGGCGAGCGCGAGGCCGACGACTTCCTGAACCGGATCGCCTGATGCCCACTCGCTCCGCTCGGGCCCGTTCAGTAGCTCTTGGCGAAGTAGGCCGTCTCGTTCCGACCTTTTACTTCCTCGGGTGCGCTCGTGATACGCTCGCACCGCTCGTCGCAAAACGTCGGCGAAAACTTCGGTCCCTCGCTCCGCTCGGGCCCGTTCAGTAGCTCTTGGCGAAGTAAGCCGTCTCCTCGGCGTCCTCACCACAGATGGCGCAGTCCTCGTGGATCGGCTCCTCGTCGCGGTCAAGGGGCACCATCACGATTTCGGCCGCGATAGCGTCCTTGATCGGCTCCTCGCAGTCCTCGTCGCCACACCAACCACATTTCACGTAGCCGCCGTGCTGGCCGATAGTGCCGAGGATTTCCTCGCGGGACTCAGCCTCACGGATTTCGCCTTCCAGCGTCTCCTCAGCGCTGGCATATAGCTTGGCGTGGACGGTGTCGAGGTGGTCGGTAACGGTGTCGGCGATGCCGTCGCGGTCGACCGTCTCGGTTTCGCCGTCGGGCCGGTGGACCAGCGTGGCCTCACCGTCCTCAACCTCGTGGGGGCCGATTTCGACACGGAGGGGAACGCCGTGGAGTTCGTGTTCGTTGTACTTGAATCCGGGATTGCGGTGTTCGCGGTCGTCAAGTTCGACCCGGACGTCGGCCTCGTCCAGTTCGGCGGCGAGGTCGGCGGCGTAGTCAATGACCTCGTCCTTGTTGTCCTCCTGCCAGATCGGGACGACGACGACCTGATCGGGGGCGAGCGCTGGTGGAAGGACGAGCCCCTGGTCGTCGGAGTGGGTCATGATGAGCGCACCCATCGCGCGCCAGGACAGTCCCCACGAGGTCGTGTGGGCCGTGTTCTCCTCTTCGTCGGCGTCGGCGTAGGTGATGTCGAACGCCTCGCCGAAGGAGGTCCCGAGGTAGTGAGAGGTGGCGGCCTGCACGGTCTTGCCGTCGGGCATCAACGTCTCGATGGTAGTCGTCGTGTGCGCGCCGGGGAATTTATCGTGAGGGGGCTTGCGGCCCTTCAGCGGCGGCATCGCCATGACCTCCTCGTAGAGGCGAGCGTACTGGTCCAGACGAGTCATCGTCTCCTCCCACGCGCCGTCCTCGTCGGCGTGGGCGGTGTGACCCTCCTGCCAGAGGAACTCCTTGGTGCGGAAGAACGGCTTCGTCTCCGTTGCTTCCCACCGGACGACCGAACACCACTGGTTCAGTCGCATCGGGAGGTCCCGGTGCGATCGAGTCCACTGTGCCATGAACGGCGCGATGATGGACTCGCTGGTAGGCCGAACCGCGAGACGCTCTTCGAGTTCATTGTGGCCGCCGTGGGTTACCCACGCCACCTCGGGGTCGAACCCTTCGACAACGTCTTTCTCTTTCTCAAGATAGCTCTCGGGGATAAACAGTGGGAAGTAGGCGTTCTGCACGCCAGTGTCCTTGAACCAGCCGTCGAGGTTGTTCTGGATACGCTCCCAGATAGCGTAGCCGCGTGGGCGCGTAACGATGAACCCGCCCATAGGGGCGTAGTCCGCGAGGCCGGCCTTCTGGACGACCTCGGCGTACCACTCGCCGGGTGAATGCTCCTTGCTCTCGGTGATGCCGAGTTCCTGCTCGCCACTCATTAGGTGTGTCGTGGCCCACGGCGCTAATAAACTCCCCGAAGGGTGGTGAGCCGCTGGCACGCCGACCGACCCAGTTCGATGCCCCACTCCGCGCCGCGAGGACCGTTGTATCGGGGCCGGTATCAGGCCTGTTCAGCCCGAATGGAGAGGGCATCTCCGGGCCCAGGAGTGCCGAAAGTTGACGCCGCGGACCCGCCGCGAAGGAACAGTTCCTGATACGGGTCGTCCCCGCCTGCTGACCCCGGGACGATAGCGAGGGACCCTTCCGGAACGTTCGACACAGCGTCCCTGACGACGGCCTCACAGGACTCGCCGTTGAGTTCGACAGTGACTGTGTCGCTCTCCGGTGTGAACGCTGAGTGGCGGATCGAGGTCTTGACGTTCCCGTAGCCGTCGACGTGACAGACCACGGACTCGGGCGGGGCCGGCACGTCGTCGAGTGACCGCTCCGCCCCGAGAGATGAGTGATTCCCGTTTGCGATTTCGGCGACGCGGCGCGGGAACACGTCCCGCGAGCGGAACTGACCGGTGTCCGCCGGCAGTTCGATCTCACGGAAGGTCGCGGCGTGGTCGGCAATAAACGAGAGGTTGTAGCCGGCATCGACGGCGACGACGGGGACGCCGTTGTCCAGTTCGAGATAACAGAGCGCCCCGCCGGTGTCGGCTCGCTCTGGCGTCGACTCTGTCGTTCGTGGTGCCGTGTTCGAGTAAATCAGCAGGTCGTCGAACGTCGGATTGTGGACACCGAGTTGCGCGATCCAGAATCCAGTGGCGACCGTCGAGAATGGCTTGACTTCGGTCGACTGAACGGTCATCGTCGGGTCAGCGGCAGTGAGACGATGGACGACTTCTGAGAAGGCCGGGTCGGCCGGGCCGTAATCCGCGATGAGATGAACGAACGTGCTCATGTGAAGCTCCGGTCACCACCACGTCGGTACGCCTGTATAATCTTGTGCCTTGGTACCAGATGCAGAACTATCGAGCGTCCCTGACGACGCCGACTCAGGCACCGATTGTCGTCAGGGAGGCGATGGAGTCGGCGACGCGGCGTTCCATCCCTGTCCCAGCGAATCCCGGCACGGGGTCGACACCCTGTGCGTAGAACTCCGATTCGCTTTCGACAAACTCGACGCAGAGTGCCCGCGCGCCGAAGCGGTCTAGCAACTCCCGGACGCGGGCCGCAAGCGTCACCTCGACGGTCTCCTCGCTGATGATACGGTCCAGCCCGGACACTTCCGACCGGACCTGAATCGCTCGCAGATGGGTTTCGCGGCCGTCGTTGACGGCGAAGTACTTGTACTCCACCGGCTCCTCCTGAACACAGGCCTGGTAGAAATCACCCTCGTCACTGTTTACCGGCACACCGTCCCAAGAGTAGCGAGTGCGGGGGATGTAATCGCAGTCGGGCTTCTCGAACCAGACGGTCGGCACCTGACAGCCGACCTGCTCCAGTCCGTGCAGGGCGACGAGTCGGCAGGCAAGCGCCGTCGTCGGCAGGAACCCGTTCCACGTCTCAACGCCAACGCTGTCGGCGTACCGAAGGGCGCTGAATGACTCCGGCCCGAGCGTTGTATTGACGAGTGCAGATAGGTCGTCGATATCGGCTTTGGCCACCGGGTTTCCGGGGCGGAGAAACTGGATGTCAAACCCCCGAGCGGAGAGCCGCTCTGCGACGGCACCAAACACCAGGTGTTCAGGCTCGCAGATGAAGCCGATGCAGTCCATACCGCCACGTCTCAGCGGTCCGATAAAAAAGTCGCGCAAAACCGAACGACTGAGGCACCGTGGTTGCGAAGTGACGGCCTGATGAACCTGCTCAGTATTGGAGGGCATTCCGGTGCCGAGAGCTGGGACATCGTCGCCGTCGTTGTCCTCTCTGCCGTGGCCGGTGCAGTCCTGTGCGGGCTCGCCCTGGCCGCGTACCGACAGCGCGGGACGCGTGCATATCTGCTGATTGCGCTCGCACTCACCGCGCTGTTCGTCCGGCCACTCATTGCGCTGCTATCTGGGTTTTCAGTGGTTTCAGCACCGACCCACCATCTCCTCGAACACGCGCTCGATACCGTCTTTGTCGTGCTCGTCCTCGGCGCAGTGTACTACGCCCGGACAGTCGAGAAACGCCTCGATGAGGAGGGACTATGAGCGACACCAGAGTTCGGATTTACCGGCATATCGAGTCGAATCCGGGCGTCCACTTCCGAGAATTAACACGGGCGCTGGACCTCGCAACGGGACAGGTCCAGTACCACCTGTCCCGGCTTGACCGCGTTCACAGCGAGTCGGTCAACGGGCGCACGCATTACTACACGTCGTCATTTGACTCATGGGAGCGCCACGCAATCGCCTTCCTCCGTCGCGAGACGGCGAGAGACATTCTCCTTACGCTCATAGAGCGCGAAACCGCTCGCCCCGACGAGGTAGCCGACCACCTTGATATCGCCCGGAGTACGCTCGAACACCACCTGCGCGGTCTGGTCGAATACGACATCGTGGAAAAGCGCCGAGACAGTGGCCGGGTGACGCTGGCGCTCTGCCGGCCGGACCTGACGGTCGAACTGCTCGCGGCAGTTGAGCCCACGGTATCCAGCCGCCTGTCGGGCCGCTTCACCCGGCTACTCGACCGGCTGTTCGAGAGCGAGTAGCCCGGTTTCCGTGGGCAGCGGGTGCTTTCGAGTCCTGTACCACAATCCAATTGCACGGGCAGCCCATAGCGTCGATGATGACTGAACGTGGGATTTCCCGACGCGAGTTCGCCAAGAGCGCCGTGGCCATCGGCGGCACCGCGGCGCTGGCTGCCTGTCTCGACCGCGGGTCGGGAACTGTACCCAAGGGAACCGACGACCCCTCGTCTCTCCCGGCGCGTCAGCACGCCTGGGACGCGTCGCTGGCGACGGACGACGCGGGGAACAACCGACTGTCGCGACACCACGTCCTCCTATTGCTTGACTACGCCAGCGACGGACCGCCGACCGATGCCGACCGCGAGCAGGTCGAAGCGGCGCTTCGAGACCTCGAACGGGCCTACGAGTGGAGCAACGAGGGACTGCTGTTCACGCTCGCATACAGTCCGGCCTACTTCGACCGCTTTGAGGCCGACGTAGCCGGTGTCGACCTGCCCGAACCAATGGCGCTTGCCCCCTTCGAGGACCCAGAACTCGACACACCAGACGCACTGCTACACCTCGCGAGCGATGACGAGCGGGCCGTTATCGCCGCCGAGGAAGCGCTGAAAGGCAACCGAGACACGGTGAACGACCACGAGATGAGCGCTACCTTCGAGGGTGTCCTGCGCGAGGCGGAGCGCCGGACGGGATTCGTCGGCGCCGGTCTGCCCGCCGAGAATCAAGACGTCGACGGGGTTCCGGACTCCGAACCGGTCCCCGAGGAGGCCCCGCTGTGACGGGATTCGTCGGCGCCGGTCTGCCCGCCGAGAATCAAGACGTCGACGGGGTTCCGGACTCCGAACCGGTCCCCGAGGAGGCCCCGCTGTTCATGGGATTCAAATCCGGGTTCAAGGAGAACCAGGCTTCCGAGGACCGGGTAACGGTCGATTCGGGGCCGTTCGCCGGCGGCGCGACCCAGCACCTCTCGAAAATCCGGCTGCAACTCCAGCAGTGGTACGAACAGGACTCCCGAGACCAGCGCGTCTCGAAGATGTTCTGTCCGGCCCACGCCGCCGAGGACAAGGTCGAAGGCGTCGGCGAGAACCTCGGCACTGACAACGGTGCCGGTGAGTGCCCACAAGACGTGGTCGACAGCGGCCGGCGAGAGGGCGTTGTCGGCCACGCACAGAAGATGTCCCGCGTCAGAGAAGACGGAACACCGACGCTCCTCCGCCGGGACTTTAGTTCGACCGACGGCGGTGAAGCGGGATTGCACTTCCTCTCGCTACAGCGTTCTATTGCCGACTTCGTCGCGACAAAACAGGCGATGAACGGCACCGATGTCGCGAACGACTCCGCTGTCGGGCAGCGAGTGAACAACGGTATCCTCCAGTATATGACGGTCACGCGACGCGGGAACTACCTGCTTCCGCCACGCTCGCTGCGTTCCCTGCCCCGAGCGAACCCGGACACGTGAGCGGTAGGCGGAGCCACGCAGTCCTGCTTTCGGCCGCCGTACCAGAACGGTCTTTCAGATGAGGACCCAAAGACGGTCTATGAATCGACGACAGTTCCTCGCCAGTGCCGGCCTCGCCGGCACGACGGTCCTGGCGGGGTGTGGCTCGCTGAGTTCCCAGTCGACACGCGCTCCACCGCTGGTCGAGAACCGCCCTGACGCCACGTACCGCCCAACCCACGCAGAGGGGATGGGGATGGCCGGCATAGCGCAGGCGGGCGAGTACATGGTCGGACTGAGCTACTCCTTTCCCCACCGGTTCTGGACAGTAACCGGGACGACAGCCGAAAAGGTCGACATCCGGAGCGAGGACAGCGTCCACCTGATGGCGACTATCTGGGACCCCGAAACGGAAATGGTACTCCCAGTGTCCGCCGGCCTCTCAATCACAATCGAGCGCGACGGCGAGACAGTCGCCGACAAGTCCCCGTGGCCGATGATCTCCCAGAACATGGGGTTTCACTACGGCGACAACTACACACTCGGTGGCGACGGCGTCTATCAGCTCTCGGTCCGCGTCAACGGGATGGGCGAGCGCCGGCTGGGTGCCCTCGAAGGCCGATTCAACGAGGCCGGCGAGGCGACGGTCGAATTCGACTTCGCCCAGAACACGCGCGACCAGCTCTCCTTTGAGGAGTTCCCGGACTCACAGGGCGAACGCGCGGCGGTCGACCTGATGAACATGGATATGGTGCCAACCTCGCAGGTCCCCGAAGTGTCGGCCCTGCCCGGAACGGTCCTCGGGACGGACAAAGGGAGTGACGGCGTCTACGCCGTTACGTGGCTGCAGGACGCGGCGTTCCTTGCCGACGGTGAGTCGTACCTCGCCGTCTCGGCTCGGACACCGTACAACCGCGTTCCCCTCCCGATGATGTCCCTCGACGGAACCGTAGAGGCCGACAGCGAGACGCTGTTTGAAGACGCGCTGACCGCCGCGGTCCACCCCGAACTCGGATATCACTACGGCGCAATCGTCGAGACAGCAGCGCAAGCGCCGTCCGTCAGTGTCGACGTCGTCGCCCCGCCACAGGTGTCTCGTCACGAGGGATACGAGACAGCGTTCCTGACGGCGCCTTCGTTCTCGTTTGCCAGCGGCTAACCGCGATTAATCCATCCATTCGACGTAGTCCGGACACTCGTCGCATTCCACGCGGGTCGCCCATCTCTCACCGCGGTCGTGGTTCAACGGCGCCACCTTGGTGACGTTGACGTTCACTGAGCCGCATTTCGGACACTGTCCTGGTATTTTGGAGTTGGACATCGTCTGGTTTCCTCTTGGCTAATACACAATTCTCAGTTGTCAGTAATGTTATTTTCCCCCTGAATTACACCCAGGCCGGCAGCGTACAACTCACAGCACAGTCAACACTGACTGTAGAACAGAACCGGCCAGTTGCGGTTCTCGGAGGCTACATGGTCAGTACAATGGTAACTACCCAATAGGGAGACGGAGAGGGATGTGAACGGCCGCTCCAGCAATACCCAGAGGCTGCAGTAGACTGCAACACCACGCTTACGGCCCCCTTTCAGTCAGTCGAACCACTCGGTGTAATCGTGACAATCGCGGCACTCGGCACGGATGCTCCACTCGTCTCCGCGCTCGTGAAAGGACGGTGCAACCCTGTGTATCCGGACAGCGACTACTCCGCACTCTGGACACTGACTCGGAACCGGCTCACCAAACATGCATTGGGACTATCTGTATAGTCACAATCCCATTCTTGGTTCATATTTCCTCCCTAAAATAACATAATACTCGTTATATTTAAGATTTAAATGGCAGAAAGCATAACAGACAGATACAGCAACAGTATACCCGATTTCACTCCACAGCGAACGGATTCTCAGTCTGTTGCCACGGCCAACCCGGGACGCGTGTCTGGACCCCAGCCGCGAGCGCAGCATCAAGATCGTCAGCACCCGCAGTGGCTGTGTCATCGCCGTGGGTTCGTACGTCCGCAAGGTGGAAGGTCGCCTCTGCAAGCAGTCGGAGCGGTTGCTCACCGGCGATCATAGCCGCCAACTCGCGGCCGAGGAGTTCGTCGACGACAAAACCCGGGTAATCGTCAGTAACGTCCAGTCCTCGGAGCAAACGGACCAGCGCGGCGACGTTGACCGCCCGGTCACCGTCGGCGAACACCTCGTCGATAGCAGCCGTGTAGGCGTCGTCTGTGAGCGTGTCAACGTCAACACCGAACTGCGAACCCAGATAGGCTCGCGTTTCGTTTACTAGTGGGACAACGTCGTCGCCCCGCTCCTGCACCCAGTCGTACTCTTCGTGGACAGTTTCAGGCGTCAGTCGCATGCTGGGGTCTCACGTGGAGGCCGCTTACCGCTTGTGGGCGCACAGAGCGGCGACTGCGGGACAGTTCCGACCTCCGTATTGCGAAGGCTTTTATAACACGAGGGGAATACTGAGAAATAGAGGACGGTTTTCCGGACATCTCTCCACGTCCGGAGGCAACTCACCGATAACTGATGACTTTATTAGAGAGCGTACATCCCGCGGCACCAGGTCGGCCCGCACCAGCCGTGGACGGCCCCGCTACCGGGATGACCCGTTTTGAGCTATGAGCACTGTAGACAAGCAACTCGAAGACGTGAAGGCAACGATCGACGAGGAAGTCCCGCGCCGTATCTCCGTCTCGGATGTCACGTACGAGGGACCGGAACTCGTCATATACACGCGTGACCCGAAGGAGTTCGCCGCGAACAGCGACCTCGTTCGCCGGCTCGCATCGAAGCTCCGGAAACGCATCACGGTCCGACCGGACCCGGACGTACTGGCCCCGCCAGCCGAGGCCGAAGAGGCGATCCGGGAGCTCATCCCCGAGGAAGCCGGCGTCATGGACCTGAATTTCCACGCTGACACCGGTGAAGTCGTCGTCCAGGCACAGAAGCCCGGCGTCGTCATCGGTCGACGCGGCTCGACCCTGCGTGAGATCACGCAGGAGGTCGGGTGGACACCCGAGGTCGTTCGGACGCCACCCATCGAGTCCTCGACAGTCGAGAACGTCCGGAACTTCCTCAAACAGGAGCGCGAGGACCGCCGTGACATCCTCGAACGCGTCGGCCGGCAGATCCACCGCGAGCCGATGTCGGACGACGAGTACGTCCGCATTACGACGCTGGGCTGCTGTCGGGAGGTCGGCCGCGCTGCGTTCATCCTCTCGACGCCGGACACGCGAATCCTCATTGACTGCGGTAACAAGCCCGGTGCCAACGGCGAGCAGCCGTATCTGGACATTCCGGAGGCGTTCGGTGCCGGGACCAACGGCATCGACGCCGTCGTCCTGACCCACGCACATCTCGACCACTCAGCGCTGGTCCCGCTCCTGTTCGAGTACGGCTACGACGGCCCCATCTACTGCACTGAGCCGACACGGGACCTGATGGGACTCCTGACACTCGATCACCTCGACACCGCCGCGGACGACGGCCGCACCCCGCCGTACGACTCCGAGATGGTCCGTGAGGCGATCAAACACACCATCCCGCTGGAGTACGGTGACGTGACGGACATCGCGCCCGACATCAAGCTGACACTGCACAACGCCGGCCACATTTTGGGCTCATCAGTGTGTCACTTCCACGTCGGCGACGGGCTGTACAACGTCGCCTTCTCCGGCGATATCCACTACGACGACACGCGTCTGTTCGACGGCGCTGTCAACGACTTCCCCCGGGTCGAAACGCTCGTGCTGGAGTCGACCTACGGCGGCCGCAACGACTACCAGACCGACCAGGAAGACTCGGAGCGAAAGCTCAAGCAGATCATCCAGAACGCCTACGACCGCAACGGGAAGGTCCTCATTCCGACCTTCGCCGTGGGGCGGTCCCAGGAACTCATGCTCGTCCTCGAAGAGGCGATGCGGAACGGCGACATCCCCGAGATGCCGGTCCATCTTGATGGAATGATCTGGGAGGCGACAGCCGTTCACACGACCTACCCCGAGTATCTCCGCGACGGCCTGCAGGATCGCATCTTCGACGAAGACAAGAACCCGTTCTTGGCTGACCGGTTCAATCCTATCGACGGCGGTGACGAGGAACGGGAAGAGATCGCCGACGGCGATTCCTGTATCATCCTCTCTACGTCCGGGATGCTCACCGGCGGCCCGGTTATGTCCTGGCTCGACCAACTCGGCCCGGACCCGGATTCGACGCTCACCTTCGTCGACTACCAGGCGGAGGGCACACTCGGCAAACGAATCCAGCGCGGCATCGACGAGGTTCCTGTCAGCGGCAGCGGACGCAACGAGAAGGTCCCACTGGAGATGACCGTCGAAACGGTCGACGGCTTCTCCGGGCACGCCGACCGACAAGGGCTAGAGAACTTCGTGAAGACGATGAACCCCCGACCTGAGAAAATCCTCTGCGTGCACGGCGACGAATCCGCGACACAGGACCTCTCCTCGTCGCTGTACCACGACCAGAACATCCGGACCTTCGCGCCGGAGAACCTCGAAACGTTCCGCTTCCGCTGACCCGGTCGCTGCTCTCTGTTCGCGGTCAGTAGTCAGACAAACCTCTATACCGCAAGCGGGTGAAGCAGCACGTATGGACATCATCCAGTATCTCGACGAGCTCGAGCCGGTCGGGATGGTACTCATCGGACTCGTGCTGTTCATCATCCCGGAACCTGCGACATCGACGCTTGGAATCGGCCTGATAGTGCTCGGCGGCGCGTGGTGGTTCTACGAGTGGAACCGCTGAAATAACTCGGATGAATCACGACCGCATTCACGCACGGGAACCGTCACACCACCGCGACCGCTGGACGGTCGGCACAATCACCGAGATAGCGGAGCGCGATGGCCACTGTGTCGTCACTGTCGAAGACGAGTCCAGTGAGCCAGCTGAGCTCGTCGTCACCATGGCCATTCGGGACCTGTTCGTCAGTCGGCTAGACATCGGCGACGACGAAAGTCCGGTCGGCGAGCGCGTCTGGTTCCGGAAACGCGGCGGGCAGTAGCGAGCCGCTGGCGCGTCCGGGATGCGACCGACGGTGACTACGACAGGTCGACGGTCCGGTCGGCCCAGTGCCGGAGTCGGTCGAGCGCGTCCCGCTCGGCCCGAGACACCGGGTCATCGACGCCCAGCTCGTCGCTGTCGAAGGCGTTGAGGACGGCTACGTCCGCCTTCTCACAGTATCCGGTGAGCCGGCTGACCGCAACGGAATCGTGCTGGAACGGAATCGTCGCGTCGTTGACGAACACCGCCCGGGGAGTCTCCGGGAGTGCGTCCAGCTGTTGCTCGGCACGGCGAGCGTTGTCCCGGGCGAGCGCGACCGCCTGCTCGGCCGTCTCGCTCTCAGCCCGCGGTGCACTGGCGTCAATGCGACCGAGCCAGACCGCCTCCGGCACAGTGGTGAAGCGGTCAAGGCGACCGCCCAGAATTGTCCCGTCGCGTTCGAGTTCGGGTGCGAAATCGAGGACGACAACACCCTCGGTGCCCTCGCTGTCAAGCCAGGCGTTGAGGGCGGCCGCGGTCGTCCGCGTCTTGCCGGCGTTGGAGGGACCAGTGACGAGCGTCGACCCCGAGAGCGGGAACTGGAGACCGGTCACGCGAGGAGTTCCTCCCGGAGGAACTTCCCGCCGAGGCCAGCCATAGCGAGACCGAGCGCGATAGCGAACGCCAGCACGAACCCTGAAAGTGGGCCGACGCCCCCGCCGAGCTGTTCGACAACGAAGTTCGCGGCCAACCCGCCCGAAACAGCGATGAGCGCCAGCCCGCCGACGTTGGCGAGCAGCGAGTTCGACTCCGGAACCGCAGCAGAGTTCAGGAGATAGAGGACAAGGGCGATGGCGAACGGCGTGCCGACCGTGCCGAGCGCGAGCACGAGGACGAGTTGGCCGAGGACGTTCCCGCCGATGAACGCGCCCGGTGCAGACAGCAGCGCAACGGCGGCGAGCAGGCCGCGGTAACGGTTATCCTCGATAGTGGTACCCCAGCCGAGTTTGTCGGCGAGCAGGAACGGCGGGACGATGGTGTTGCCTCCGAGCGTCGACACGGCAGCACCCCAGAGGCCGAGCAGGAACAGCCAGCGGGCGCTGTCGCCGACTAGCGGTCCGAGGGCCTCAGCAGCGCCGACCGTCGTGAGGTCGCCAGAGGTGAGTACGCTCGCCGTCACCAGAAAGATGGCGAGGCTATAGATGCCAAAGGCCACCAGCATCGACGCCCCCACGTCGACCGTCGCGAGGTCGTAGTCCTCGCGGGTCCAGCCGCGTGCCCGCATCGTGTAGGAATGCATCGTGATGAGCGTGATGTGGACCGCGCCGCCGAGGATGCCGGCCGCGACCAGTGCGCTCCCGGACGGGACCGAGGGGACCAGTCCGGCCACCGCCGCGCCGGCGTCGATGGGCACGACGAACAGACTGGCGACGAACGCGACGACGACCAGCAGGACGAGGATTTTCGCGGCCAGTTCGAGGAAGCGATAGCCCCCGCCCGCCAGCCCTGCTGCGAGGATGAGCGCCCAGACGACGCCCCAGATGCGCGCGTCGATACCGGTTACCGTCGCCGAAACGGTAGCGACGGTCTTCATGATGACGAGCTGTGCCACGCCGGCGGCGAGTACCGCGTCCCCGACCAGTAGCCACGCCCACGTTTCGCCGAGGTGGTCCTCGACGACGGCGACAATGCCACGCTCGGTCAGCAGTCCCAGCCGCATCGCGAGATACTGCGCCAGCGCCCCCGCCCCTGCGGAGAGGACGACGACCCACAGGAGACTGTAGCCGAACGCACCCCCAGCAGTGACGAGGCTGGCTATCGTTGCCGGGCCGGCGGCGATTGCGCCCGCAATCCAGGACGGTCCCATCGCTTCGACGTAATCACTGATTGTCCCGCTGCTCACAGCCGAACTATCGACGGTTTCGGTCGAACTCATACCTCCGGCTTGGGTGAGGCCCCCTGAAAACACTGCCGACATATTGTTCGGTGGTATTCGGCAGTAATTCGACTGCTGTACTGCGATTACGGGAAAATGGAAGCGCTGGCCGAATTGACAGACCACACGCTCACCGGGCGGACCGCTACCAGAAAGAGTACAGACTGCGTCGGCTCAGAGTTCGACGGTTCCGAGGTCCGATTCCAGTTCGTCGACGTGGTCGTTGTATGCGTCGACGAAATCCGCGAACTGCGGGGCGTACTCGCGGATGTCGGCTGCCGAAGGGGGTTCGTACTGCGAGAGGAGATAGAGCCCGTTGCTCCCGCCGACCCGGAGGTACGACGCCCCGTCAGTGTCCCATTTGAGTTCCCAGCGCGTACCGCCGATTCGGCTGGTGAAGGTCCCGTAGTCGCCGCCCTCGTAACGCTGGAGTTCCCGCGCGATCTGGTCACAGATTTCGCGGACGCGGCCGAGGACACGGTCGCGTTCGGCCACGACGCCATCGGTTGTTGCGATTTCCGGGAACTCTGTCGACACGTCGTCAAGCACGCCGTCGAGCGACGCGACGTAGTCGTTGAATCCCTCGACGAAGGCGTCGTAGTCGGCGAGCGCGGCCGCTAGCGGCTCCGGCTCTGGCGGCTGTTTGGTCGAGATAACGTACGTGTCCGAGCCGCGCGACGGCGAGAACCGCAGATACTCCAGATCGCCGCCCTCGTACTTGACGGTCCACTCGCCGCGGTCAGTCTCGATGTCTGCCTGCCCGTAGTCGCCGCCCTCCAGCCGGGCGAGCTGGTAGGCGACCTGTCCGGCGTGGTCCCGGACCGCCGCGACCAGTTCGTCACGCTGCTGTGCAACAGCCGTTGCGTCGGCAGGGTCCACCGGTGGCCACTCTGTCACAGTAGACGGAAGCGACGGAACGGCAATAACAGGCTCGGTCGGCTACTCGGACTCCAGCAGGGCGTCGTCGCCGTGGCGCTCGCGGAGGCCCTCGAAGTACTCCCGCTGTTCATCAATGTTCGATGTCGATTCGTCGTACACGTCGGTAAAGAGGTCCGTCGGGTCCGGCGCATGGGACTCAGCGTTGTCAATAATCTCGCCGAGGCGCTCGTCGATGGTGTCGTCCATCACGTCAATTTTTCCGTCGTCCAGCAGATTGCAGTTTCTGAGGAACGCCTCCATGCGGTCCAGCGGGTCGCGTTCGCGCCACTCTTCGACCTCCGCGTCGTCCCGGTACACGTCCGGGTCGTCGGCGGTCGTGTGCGCGCCGAAGCGGTACTGGACAGCCTCGATGAAAATTGGTTCCTGCTCGCCGCCGTTTGCTCCCACAGCCCGCTCTCTGGCGGCCTCGGTGACGGAGTAGGTCGCCAGGGGGTCCATCCCGTCGACCTGCACGCCGTCGAAGCCGTAGGCATCGGCCTTCTGTGCCAGCGTCTGACTGGCGGTCTGGCGCTCTCGGGGGACAGAGATAGCCCACTGGTTGTTGTTGCAGAAGAACACCGTCGGCGTCTCGAACACGCCGGCGAAGTTCATCGCCTCGTGGAAGTCTCCCTCGCTGGTGGCCCCGTCGCCGAAGTGGACGACGCCAGCCCGCTCATCGCCCCTTTTTTTTGCTGCCCACGACCAGCCGACAGCGTGGGGGAGATGCGCGCCGATAGAGATGTTCAGCGGGAACACGTTCACGTCGCCAAGAGCGGCGTTGCCCGCTTCGTGACCCATCCAGTAGAGGACGTACTCCCAGGGGAGCCCGCGAGCCACAAGTGCGCCGTGTTCCCGGTACTGATAGAAGATCGTGTCCTCGTCGGCCAGCGCGTACGTCGACCCGACCTGTGACCCCTCCTGACCCGCCAGCGACGAGTAGGTGCCGAGTCGGCCCTGTCGCTGGAGGCTTATCATCCGCTCGTCGAACCGGCGGGCAAAGCGCATATCGCGGTACATCGACACCAGCGCCTCGTCGGACAGGTCCGGAATGAGGTCCGGGTCGACGATTTCACCGTCTGCATCGAGCGCCTGTATACGGTCGTCGGGTGCCCGATTGAGAACGTCCTGTGTCATTTCGTACCCTACACTCGGAGAGGACCGTCAAAAAGCTGTGTTCGGCTCCGGTCAGTCGAGCCACTCCAGCACGCGCCGACGTCCTGACCCGAGTATTCATGCCGTGTCCGCCCAACGTATCCATGATGCTCGGCAAAGAGGGCCCAGCGGCGGACAGTGAGCGGGTGACGCTCTGGCGGGACCACCACCTATCGCACACCCATGCGGTACTCTGGACCGTCATCCTCGTCGCAACAGTCGGAGATATCCTCCTGACGATGACCGGGCTCACGGTCGGTCTGCAGGAGGGGAACGCCGTCGTCAGCACGATGCTTGCGGAGTTCGGGCTGGCTGGCCTCTGGCTGGTGAAGTTCGGGGCGATGCTGTGGCTGGTCGCCGGATGGCGACTGCTCTCCGAGCGCAACGCGACGGTCTTTCTTGCCCTGTTTGCCGTGGTGACGCTCGCGGTCGTTGCCTACAACTCAGTCACCATCCTGCAGTACCGCGGGGTAATAACGGCTGTTGCGGGCATTTGAAGTGCTGAGGCGTCAGGATTCAGGAACAGCGGGATTAAGTACCACTGGGTGTGACCACGGTGTAATGGATAGACGGTCTTTCCTGACAGCGGCCGGCGCGACGGTGTCCGTCTCGTTTGCCGGCTGTGCGGGGCTGGGCGGCAGCGACGAATCGAGCACCGGGGCGTCGAACACGGACGAGTCAACCGCCTCCGGGACGAGTACCGGGAGCGCCGACGGTGCCGACGAGACGCTGGTCGTCGGGACCTACAGCGCGTTCGTCGACTCGCCGTCGACGAGTCCAGGCGCGTGGGTGAAACAGCGCTTCGAGGAGGAGTTCGACGCCCGCCTGATCTGGCAGACACCGAGCAACGAGGTCAACCACTACATCGAGCGCCGGAACGCCGGCGTCGACATTGAGGCGGATATGTACCTTGGACTGAACACCGACCACCTCGTCCGAGTTGACGAAAACCTCGACGACGGGCTGTTCGCCGATGTCGGCGATGTGGCTGGACAGGACGACATCAAATCTGGGCTGCAATTCGACCCCGACGGGCGGGCGATTCCCTACGACACTGGCTACATCAGCCTGGTGTTCGACGGCACAGCGACCACAGCGCCGGAGACCTTCGATGGCCTCCTTGCTGAGGAACACGCTGGCGACCTCATCACGCAGAATCCGTCCAGTTCGGCTACCGGCCGGGCGTTCCTGCTGCACACGGTCAAGCAGTTCGGCCCGGACGGCTATCTGGACTACTGGAGCGACCTGCAGGACAACGACGTTCGGGTGCTTGGCTCCTGGAGCGATGCCTACAGCGCGTGGTCGGGCGGCGAAGCGCCGATGGTCGTCTCCTACTCCACCGACCAGGTGTTCGCGGACCAGAACGACGCCAATCTGGAAGAACACCAGATCCGCTTCCTGAACGACCAGGGCTACGCCAACCCGGAAGGGATGGCGGTCTTCGATGGAGCGGACACGCCCGACCTCGCCCGGGAGTTCATGGGCTTCCTGCTGCGCCCGGAAATCCAGGGCGAAATCGCCGTCCGGAACGTCCAGTTCCCGGCAACAGAATCAGCCGACCTCCCCGAGGACTACGCCGAACTGGCCCAAGAGCCCCCGGAACCAGTCACGTTCGGCTACGACGAACTCAAGGGCTCCGTCTCGGGCTGGATCTCCGACTGGGAACGGCAGTTCGCCTCGAACTAACGACGACGGACTGTGGCCCGAGATTTCGACGGCGGCGCGGATGGTGCCGACAGCGAAAAGATGACAGAGACAGCGAGTAGTCCATCCAGCAAGCGAGGCCGAACCGTCCGCAACACTATCGAGCGTCGGGCAATCGTCGGGCTCGCGGTCGGCACTATCGGGCTGTTGCTCGGCATCTTCTACTACCCGGTGGCGACAGTCTTTATCGACAGCGTCCTCGTCGACGGCCGCTGGACGGGACGGGTGTTCGTCTCGATACTGCAGGATCCGTTCTATTTCGGGGAGCCCGCGCGGTTGCTCGCTGGCGAACAAGTGGGAGCCGTCATCGAGAGCGTCCTGTCGCCGGACCGGCGGCTGGGCGTCATCGGCTTCACGGCATATCAGGCGGCCCTCTCAACCGTTGCCAGCGTCGCCCTCGGCCTGCCGGCAGCGTATCTGCTCGCTCGTTATGAGTTCCCCGGTCGGCGAACGCTCCGATCGCTAACGATTCTCCCCTTCGTCCTCCCGTCGATAATGGTCGGGGTGGGCTTCGTCGCCACGTTCGGCCGGAACGGGACGCTCAACGCCGTGCTCGGCGCGCTCGGTCTGGGACAGGTGAATCTCCTGTTTACGCTAGAGGCTGTTGTCATCGCTCACGCGTTCTACAACGCGCCCCTCGTGGCGCGGGTGACCACCGCCGCCTGGGAGTCCGTCGACGCCAGCGCGGTCGAGACGGCCCGGAGCCTCGGCGCGAGCCCCTTCCGAGCGTTCCGCGACGTGGTCGCCCCGCAACTGTATCCATCGGTGCTGATGGGCGCGGCGCTTACTTTTGTGTTCACCTTCAGTACGTTCCCCATCGTCCTCGCCTTGGGCGGCTTCCAGCTTGCGACCGTCGAGGTGTTCGTCTACCGGCTCATCCGCGACCTAGAGTACGCCGAGGCGGCCGCCCTCGCGCTGATTGAACTCGGCATCTCGCTGGGGCTGCTGTACGCGTATCTCCGCTACGAGGCCAAGCATACCGTCCGGTCGCGGGGGATTCGACCGCTGCCCCGCCGACAACTCAGGCCGCCGTCACTCTCAGTCCGGGAACTGCTCCCCCGACTGGGGCTCGCTGTCTACGCCGTCGTCGCGCTGGCGGTGTTCGTCGCGCCGATAGCGAGCATGGTGCTCGCCAGCCTCAGCGGGCCGGAGGGACTGACGCTAGCGAACTATCAGTTCCTCATCGACCGCCAGACGACCGGCGCATCGTTCCAGGTCCAGCCGTGGGATGCGGTCAGGAACTCACTGCTGTTCGGGATCGCCTCGCTCGCCGTTGCCCTGCCGATGGGCGTCGTCGTGGCCGTCCTCACGACCCGGGACTACCGCGGTCGGAAGCTCGTCGACGCCGTGGCGATGGCCCCGCTGGCCGTGTCTGGCATCGTCGTCGGCCTCGGCCTGCTCCGAGGCCTCGTCTTCGGCGTCGAAGTCGGCGGGACTCGTCTCGCCGTCGGCGGCGGCTTCGCCATCATCGCCGCCCACGCTGTCGCGGGCTACCCGTTCGTGGTTCGGACGGTCGCGCCCGGCCTCGAAGGTATCGACCACAGGCTCGTCGAATCTGCCCGCGCACTCGGCGCGCCGCGTGCCAGAGCGCTGCTGGACATCGAACTGCCGCTCGTGTGGCCAGCGGTCATCGCTGGGGCCGCCTTTGCGTTCGCTATCTCTATCGGGGAGTTCTCGGCGACCATTGTCCTTGCCTCCGGGACGAACCAGTTCACGATGCCAATCGCCATCGAGCGGTTCATCGGCCGCCGGCTCGGTCCCGCGACAGCGATGGGCGTCGTTTTGCTCGTGGTCACCAGCGCGAGCTTCCTGCTCATCGACCGGCTGGGAGGTGACGAGGTTGGGTTCTAAGGAGCCCCCCGCAGACGGTGCTGCCGTGAACCGGACCGCCCCGTCGGCCGTCGAACTCGACGGCGTCACCAGACGCTACGGCGAGACGACCGCCGTCGAGGACCTGTCGCTTTCCGTTCGGGACGGCGAGTTCTTCACGCTGGTCGGACCCTCCGGCTGCGGGAAGACGACGACGCTCCGGCTCATCGCCGGCTTCGAGGACCCGACGCAGGGCGAAGTCCGGTTCGGCGGCGAGTCCGTCACCGGCGTCCCCCCAGAGGACCGCGACGTAGGCGTTGTCTTCCAGAACTACGCGCTGTTCCCGCACATGACCGTCGGGGAGAACGTCGCCTACGGGCTCTCGTTCACCGACCCGCCAGGCGGCGGCAGTGACGAGGCCCGGGTGCGCGAACTGCTTGAGCTGGTGGACCTCGGCGGCATGGCGGACCGGGACCCCGACACGCTCTCGGGCGGCCAGCAGCAGCGGGTGGCGATGGCCCGCGCACTGGCCCCCGGCCCCGACGTACTCTTGCTCGACGAGCCGATGAGCGCGCTTGACGCGAAACTCCGGGAGCGCCTCCGCGTGCAGGTCCGCGAGATTCAGCAGGAACTGGGAATTACGACGATTTACGTCACCCACGACCAGGAAGAGGCCCTGGCCGTGTCCGACCGCGTGGCGGTCATGCGCGACGGGACGCCGGAACAGGTCGCGCCGCCGCGGACCATCTACCGCGAGCCGGCGACGGCGTTTGTCGCCACCTTCGTCGGCGACAACAACGTCCTCAGCGGTACGGTGACGGCGGTACGGTCGACCGTCCGCGCCGAGGACGCCGACAACTCTGACGATGAGAGTGGATATTCCATCGCAGACGTGACAGTCGACGACACCACGCTCTCAGTGGCCCTGAATGGTGACAGCAACCCGGCCGCGGCTGTCTCGTCCGGAGACCGGCTCACATTCTGTGTGCGACCGGAACGCCTTGCTGTCGACGCCGGCCGAAATGCGGTGACAGCGACGGTCACGAGTGCGGAGTTTCTCGGCGAAACCACGCGCGTTCATCTCGACTGGGAGGGCCGCGAACTCCTGTTGCGAGTCGAAGACCCGCCGACCGGGGCCGTGACAGTCGGCTTTGCCCCGGCGGACGCACACATTGTCGACAGACAGCCGTAAGCTATCAATCCCCACGCCGACACCGGAATGGTGTCTGTTTTAACCCACCTGTGGTTATCGCCGATATCAATATGACACGCGGTGCCGTCGCAAGTGGTCGGAAGAGGCGTATCGGAGCGTGTCGACAGGGCTGGCGGAAATCACCACCCATAGGCTGGAGTCATGCCGGAGTCCAGTCAAATAGGCGCGACGGGGGTCAGTGATGGTCGAGTTCGAACCCCGACTGTTCGACGATATCGACCCGTCTGAACGGCCATCATTGGGGGCTGCACTCGTGCCGATCGCGGGGATGATCGTGTTCCTCAGCGTGGGCCTCATTGCCTTCGATCTGGACCCACAGTTCCCGCTGTTCTGGGGAATTGCCTTCACCGGCCTATTCGCACGGTACCACCTCGGGCTCTCGTGGTCGGAACTGTACGACGGTATTGCCAGTAGCCTGCTCATGGGAATGCGGGTGATTCTCATCATGTTCACCGTCTATGCGCTCATCGCGTCGTGGATTCAGGCGGGCACGATTCCAAGCCTGATGTACTTCGGGCTGGAACTGTTCACGCCAATGGTGTTTCTCCCGGTAGCAGCTATCCTCTCCGCAATAATCTCCTTCGCCGTTGGTTCCTCGTGGACGACGGCCGGGACGCTCGGGGTCGCGCTCATCGGGATCGGTTCGGGACTGGGTATTTCAGAGCCGATGACCGCCGGCGCGATTCTCAGCGGGGCCTACACGGGGGACAAGCAGTCCCCGCTCTCGGATACGACGAATCTGGCCGCAGCAGTGACAGACACGGACCTGTATGAGCACATCAACGCGATGCGGGCCGGCACGCTCGCCGCGTTCACGATTGCCGTCGTCCTGTACGCCGGCCTCGGGCTGCGAGCGGCTGGGGCTATCCCCGCCAACCGCGTTGCGTCAATCCAGGCGGCGATAGAGAGCACGTACGTCGTCTCGCCGCTCGTGTTTTTGCCGGTCATCGTGACCTTTGGGCTTGCACTGCGTGGCATCCCCGCCCTGCCGACGCTCGGGACAGGTGTCTTCGCGGGCGTTGGGACCGCAATGCTCGTGCAGGGAACCGGATTCGGCGCTGCGTGGTCGGCGGCACAGTCCGGGACAGCCCCAGAGACGGGCATGGAACTCGTAAACGGACTCTTAGAGAGCGGCGGCCTGACCGGCGGCGCGTGGATTGTGACGATTGCGATTGCCGCGCTCGCACTGGGCGGCCTGCTTGAACGGGCCGGCGTGCTCGCGGTGCTCTCCCACCATCTCGGGCGACTCTGCCACAGCGTTGCGAGCCTCACGGGCGTCACCGCTGTGTCCGCCGTCTCGATGAACATTCTCGCGGCGGAGCAGTACGTGAGCATCGTGGTGCCGGGGATGACGCTCGGTAATCTGTACAACGAACAGGGGCTCAAGAGTCAGAACCTCTCCCGAGCCATCGAAGCGTCGGGAACGACGACGAGTGCGCTTATTCCGTGGAGCAGCGGCGGACTGTTCATGGCCGGGACGCTCGGCGTCCCGACGCTGGAATACGCGCCGTACTACTTCTTCGGCTTCCTCTCGCCGCTCGTGCTCCTGTTCATGGGGGTGACCGGCTGGCAGATCGTCTATGCGGACCGAGCCGACAGCGAAGAGCCGGCCACGGGGCCCGGTGGTGCCGGATCGGTGACAGCGGGCGAAGACTGATCGGCCCCGAACCGCCTGCGGTAGCGAATCGGTGACCACATCTGGAAGTCGTCTTCTGGCCTTCGAGACGCGCGTGTGCGTGTGCGTGTGCGCGCGAAGCCCTCATAAGTCCACAGCCCCTACTTTAGTTGATGACACCACAGAAGCCATCCGCTGACGGCGAGCAGGCTGCCGACGGTCGGGCGAGCGACGCGGGTCCGGCAGTCGACTACGAGACGGTGTCGGTCCCAGTGCTGGTCGTCGGCGCTGGCGCTGCCGGGGCGCGGGTCGCAATTGGACTTGCCGAGAACGGTGTCGAGCCGCTGGTCATCGGTAAACGGGACCACGGCGACGCGCACACGACGTGGGCAGCCGGCGGCATTAACGCCTCGCTGGGGTCGCTCGATCCCGAGGACGACTGGACCATCCACGCGGCAGACACGCTGGACGAGGGGCATTTCATCAACGACCCAAAAGCGGTCGAACTGACGGCCAAGCATATGCCCGACCGAATCCGGGAGCTTGACGACTGGGGGATGCCGTTTGACCGTACCGAAGACGGGAAAATCAATCAACGGTACTTCGGCGCGCAGTCGTTCCGTCGGACCTGCTTCGTCGGCGACCGGACAGGCGAGGCGATGCTGGATACGCTCGTCGACAAGGCACAGAGTCTCGGGATTCCCTACCGCGACAACGTGATGATTACCCGCCTGCTCTCGGACGGCGATCAGGTCTACGGCGCGGCCGGCTACGACATGGAGAGCGGCGAGTTCATCCTCTTCGAGTCGGACCACATCGTTCTGGCAGCGGGTGGCTCCTCTGCCCTGTACAACCGCCATTCCTCGCGTGATGAGGAGAACAACGGCGACGGCCCGGCGCTGGCGCTCGAAGCCGGCGCGTCGCTGATGGACATGGAGTTCGTTCAGTTCCACCCGACGGGGATGGTCGGCGACCGCTACGGCGAGGACTGGGACGGCCGACTCGTCACCGAGGCGGTCCGCGGCGAGGGGGGTCGACTACTCAACGCTGATGGCGAGCGGTTCATGGAGGAGTACTCGCCGGACCAGATGGAACTCGACGCGCGGGACGTGGTGGCCCGCGCCATCGCGCAGGAGCTCCGCGAAGGCCGCGGAACGGAGAACGGCGGCGTCTATCTGGATATCTCCCACCGCGAAGACGAGTACATCAAATCGCGGCTCCCGCGGATGTACGAGCGGTTCATGGATCTCGGCGTCGACATCACCGAGAAGCCGATGGAAGTCGCACCGACTGCCCACTACTCGATGGGCGGCGTCGACATCGATTTCGAGAGCGGCGAAACCGGCGTCGGTGGGCTCTATGCCGTCGGCGAGACGGTCGCAGGCGTGCACGGTGCGAACCGACTCGGCGGGAACTCGCTCGCGGAGACGGTCGCCATCGGCGCGCTCGTCGGCGACCACGTCGCAACGCAGGTGACAGGCGACGACCGCAACGGGGCCCTGCCGGACGGGCAGCGTGCTATCGCTGAGCGTGAGTTCCAGTCGCTGCGGGAACTAGAGGCATCGGACGGCGACGAGACGCCCGAACAGCTCCTCGCGGACCTCGGCGACCTGCTGTGGGAGCATGCTGGCATCCTCCGCACTGACGAGTCGGTGTCGGCAGGGCTGGAGAAGCTCCGAAACCTCCGCGAGCGGACGGGGAACATGCATGTTGACGGCGACCGAACCAGCCTGTCGTTCGAACTCGCTGTCGACCTCTCGTTCAGCCTCACGGTGGCCGAAGCGCTGCTACTGGGTGCGCGCAAGCGCGATGAGTCCCGCGGCGCACACTACCGCACCGATGCGCCCGACGTAGACCCCGACTGGCGGCGGAACATCCTCGTGGACCAGGGTGACACAGGACTCGAACTGACGACCCGTGGTGTCGCAGAACCGAGCGACGCAGTCAGCGAGGCGGTTGATGTCGGCTACGAGCTTGACTACCACCACCTCGAGTAGGGGACGCTTCGGGAACGCTCTCGGCCTGTCGGGGCACTACTCAAACGTTGATGGGCTCGTGGTTTTGGCTCCGCTGTTGTGTCCGGGATAGCATCCGCTGTGTTGTCTTTCAAATCGACGCGACTTCGCCGGCTACTCCTCGACAGCCACAACCGCTGCCATAATTTCGTCGACCAGTCGCGGGCTGTACGTCCAGAGGCCCCGGAACGGCCCGTCAGCAGTTTCCTCAGCAACGAGTGCACACTTGTTCTGGTCGTCACCGGCGGCGTCGAACGCCAGCAACCACACCTGTTCGAGGGCGGTGTCTGTGAGTGGGTGGAACGTGATTCCGGGAATCGTCGGCGGCTCCCAGTCCGCCTGTCCGTACACGTGGATGTCGAGGGCCGTGTCGCTGGCAAGCGTCTCGTATCGGGCGCGCTGAGAGCGGAAAATCGACAGCGACTGGAAGCTCACTCGAAGGGTTCCGTTCCCGACGCGGTAGGCCCTGTCCTCGAACTCGCGAGACGTTTCAAGCAACTGTGCCGGCGTGAGCGATGAGAGGAGCGTGTTCGCGAGCGCCGAGTAGAGCAGCTGTCGACCCGGGTCACTGTCAGGCGGTCCGCTGTCGTCGGAACCGATCGCCGGCGTACACAGGAACGCCTGCAGCGCGGTGAGCGGGACTGTCTCTGCGAACGCGCCGTCCCGACGGATGACGACGAACGCATCCTGATGGCCGGTCGGGAGTTTCCGCCAGATGGCGTCGATTCCCTGGCTTGCCAGACGCTCGACCACAGCCGTGGCTGCGGGCGGGCCGTACACAGTCATCGCTACGTCCGAACCCTCAAACCGTCGGAGGAGCGTGCTGACTGTCATCGGCCCATCGTTAGTGTTCGTGGTCTGCCTCAGCGCCGTCCAGATCGGTTATTGTCGCAAGAATCTCGGTCGTCGACGGCGGCAGCGATGCCAGCGTTGCGGTCTGCTGGTCAGCATCGTAGGTAACGATGCCAGCGTCATCGAGAACGGGAAGGTGGCGGTGGTGGAGCGCAGTGCGGGTATCGTCCCAGTTGCAGGCGTCGGCGTCCCGTCCACGTGCTTTGACCCAGCCCACGACCACGTCCGTGAGTTCCGTGACTGTGGCCGAATCGTGTTCGGCGAGGTATATGTATATCATCCGCCGAGGCTCGGCTGCCAGCGCCCGTAGCAGCGTATCAAGTCGCTCGGACGGTAATCCCGATGTCTCTGCAGGCTGCTCGTGCTGGTCCATGTCAACCAATTATCCACTCCCAGTATTAATATCATTGGCCAGTAGTTAGTCACAGATGTGACGGAATCCATTTACGTGCCAGCACCGTCTAAAATGTATGAACTACGAGTCCGCTCTACAGCGTGCGTACGACGTGCTACCAGACCAGCCCCGGGAGGCCGGTGAACGGCTCTCGATTCCGGACCCGGAAGGCCAGACAGACGGGGCGTTCACACGCCTGACAAACTTAGAGGCAATCGCTGACGCCGTCTCACGGGACGCACAGCACCTCCACCGGGCCATCCAGCGCGAGTTCGGGACCAACGGTCAGTTCGACGGCGGCGAAGCCCGCTACAACGGCTCGTTCGACACCAGCGATTTCGAGGCCGCTATTGACGCGTACATCGCCGAGTACGTCACCTGTTCCGAGTGTGGCCTGCCCGACACCGTCCTCAAAAACGAGGACGGCGTCGACATGCTGCGCTGTCAGGCCTGTGGTGCGTTCCGCCCGGTCGCCAAGGGTGCGAGTTCGAACACGCAGCAGGACCGACCCACGCTCGAAGAGGGCGAGACCTACGAGGTCAAGATTACCGGCACTGGCCGCGAGGGCGACGGCGTCGCCGAGAAAGGGAAGTACACCATCTTCGTTTCCGGAGCGCGCGAAGGCCAGGTCGTCGAAGCCTACATCGAGAGCATCAGCGGCACGCTGGCGTTCGGTCGAGTCGCCTGAAGCCTGTTTTCCGCGGCGCGGCTACGTTTCTTCCTTATTCCCAGAGGTCCGTCGAGAGATATCGTTCGCCGGTGTCTGGCAGGACGACGACCACCGTTTCCTCGGGGTGTTCGGTGGCGTACTCCGCGGCCGCGTGCAGCGCCGCTCCCGATGAGATGCCGACCATAATCCCTGCCTGGCTGGCAAGGCGCTGGGACGCTGCCACGGATTCAGCCTTACTCGCGGTCCGCACTTCGTCGATGAGGTCACGCCGGAGAATGTCCGGCACGAACCCGGGCCCGATGCCCTGAATGTCGTGGCTGTCCGGGTCAGCCGCCGAGAGCAGTTTGGACTGTTCAGGCTCAACAGCGACTGAAGTGAGGTCCGCGCCGACCCTTTCCTTGATGTACTCCGAGATGCCGGTGATCGTGCCGCCGGTCCCGACACCGGCGACGACCGCGTCCACGTCGCCGTCGGTATCGGCCCAGATCTCTGGACCGGTCGTCTCACGGTGGGCGCGCGGGTTCGCCTCGTTCTCGAACTGTCGAGCGCGGACGGTGCCCGGCGCGTCAGCCAGTTCGTTCGCGCGCTCGATTGCGCCGCTCATCCCGCCGTCGGCCGGTGTGAGTTCGAGGTCCGCGCCAAGCCCCGAGAGCAACTGCCGGCGCTCCTCGCTCATCGATTCAGGCATCGTCAGCACGCAGTCGTAGCCCCGTGCAGCGCAGACAGCGGCCAGCCCGATACCGGTGTTGCCGCTGGTCGCTTCGACGACCATCCCGTCGTCGGTGAGATCCCCGGACTCGGCGGCCGCCTCGACCATGTACAGCGCGATGCGGTCCTTCACCGAGTAGGGGTTGGCCGCTTCGACCTTCCCGAGCAGATTGCCTGCAAAGCTGTCGAGACAGACCAGCGGCGTGTCGCCGATGAGGTCGGTCACGCTGGCTGGGACAGTGCCGTCGTCGTCTCGCTGTGCGTACGACTGCATACACCGGGAGAAGACGATTGGCCCCCGTAACAGAGCACCCAGAATACTGTGGGTCGAATACATTCACTCGATTCCGAGTCTCCAGAAGCTTATGTTGTCTCCAGCCAATCGTTTCAGTAATGCCTGAGATTACCGTCTCTGAGGGCCTGTACCGTCAGCTATCCGCCGCCGAAGATCAGGTCGACGAAGACACGCTCTGGAAGATGCTGCACCAGTTCAAGCGCCAGAACACGCCGAGCGAGTAACGCCGTTGCTATCCCACCGGTTCGATGAGTTCTGGCGAGTCGTTGGCAGGGCTGTTGACCGCTGACGAAACTGGATAGGTCTGCATAGACCCGTCGTACGGGTCAAGTAGTGTGGCCACGTCGTCGGCGCTGCCGCGAAGCCACGTTGACTCCTCTGAGGGGTCCAGAATGACGGCCATCCGGTGATGGAGGTCGGCAACGGCCTCGTTCGGTTCGGTCGTCACAATCGTGAATGACTCGACGATATCGTCTTCTCCGCCCGAATCACCGCCGCTTGCACCGAACTCTCCCAGCCCAGTCTGTCGCTGTGGCGGCTTCCACCGCTCGTATAGTCCCGCCATCGCGAACAGGTCGTCGTCCGGCAGCGCCACGCGGTACGGTTGCTTGCCGCCGCTCGTCTCAACCCACTCGTAGAACCCATCAGCAGGGACCAGACAGCGTCGAGACTCGTACGCCTCGGCGAACGACCGTTTCTCGGCCAAGGTCTCAGCGCGGGCGTTGATATGCCCGTGGTCCGTTCGGCTGTCGGCCCAGGTCGGAATCAGGCCCCACTCCATTCGCTGGATTGTGCCCGGTGACTCGTCGGTGATGACCGGCAGGTCCTGACTCGGAGCGGCGTTGTATCGGGACTCGTAGTCGAAGGAAAACTCGGCGTCGAACCGCGTCTCAATTTCCTCGCGAGGGGAGAACAAACTGTAGCGGCCACACATAACCTGTGGTTGGCGTTCCCGCTGGATAAATCCACTACTCGCGCATCCACTCGCTTGCCTGTGGCTCCGCCGGGTCGGTCCTGACCTCGACGAGTGTCGGCGCGTCGGTCTGGACTGCTTCGTGAACCGCCGTGCGGATTTCGGACGGCGTGTCGGCCTGCGTGGCTTCCATCCCCATCCCGGCAGCGACAGTCCCGAAATCGATCGGCGTCCTGTCCCATCCGTACGCCTGATGATCGAGGTCGTAGCTGCGCCCCGCCTCCTCGCTGATAATCGCGTAATCATCGTTGTTGAGGACGACGACGGTAATTGGGAGATTCTCAGCGACCGCAGTATGAAGCTCGTGGACGCACATCATGAGGCCACCATCACCGGTCAGTGCAACGACCGGCGTGTCCGGATTCGCTAGCTGTGCCCCAATCGCAGACGGTAGTCCGGTGCCCATCGTCGCCCACGACCCGGGGTTGACGTAGCTGCGTGGGCCGTACGCCGCAAACGTATTCAGCGCCCAGACGCGGAACCCCCCGGCGTCGACAGCGGTGATGGCATCCGAAGGGAGTGCGTCTCGAAGGACTTGCAGCACATGGACGGAGGTCAGCGGCGGTTCCGAATCCACGAGCGGTTCGATTCGACGCGCTGTGGCGTCACGGACAGCCTGTGCGCGTTCGGCCCCGTCCGTCTTCGAGGCGGGAGCGGTGTCAGCCGCCGCGATTCTGTTCTCAATCGCCGTCATCGCGTCCGCGGCATCTGCGAGGATGCCGACAGTCGGGTCATAGCCCGTGCCGAGGTCGTCAGCGTCAATGGTGACCTGAATGAGTGTCTCAGGCAGTTCGACCGACCACCCGCGTGTCCCGTGTGCGTCGAGGTCAGAGCCGACGGCCAGCACAGCGTCGGAATCGGCGAGACAGTCCAGTAGCTCTGGGCTCGCGCTGCCGGCCAACACGCCGGCACTGAGGTCGTGATCCTCGGGGAACACGCCCTTGCCCTTGTACGTCGTTACGACAGGCGCGTCGAGTCGCTCCGCGAGGCTTCGGAGCGCCGCCGTCCCGCCCGACGCTCGCACACCACCGCCGGCCAGAATAAGGGGCCGCTCGGCCGCGAGCAGATGCTCGGCGGCTGTCGAAACTTCTTGTTCCGGGACAGTATTTGAACTCGGAGCCGACGGTGTGCTTGCACCGGCGAGCGGGACATCCATCTGCAAGTAATTCTTGGGGAGCCCGACTCTAACCGGCCCTTTCGGGGGTGTTTGCGCGATCTGTACTGCCCGGTCGATTGTCGCCGCTGTCGTTTCGGGGTTTTTCAGTAATATGTTCTCTTTGACGACGTTGTCGTAGGTGTCCGGTGGGGTTTCGTGGATCGCATCACCGCCCCGGAGCGCAGGCTCGGTTTCAATGGCGAAATGCACCAGCGGCGTGCAGTCGTTCAGCGCGTTTTTCAGGCCGTTCATCGCGTTCATATCGCCCGGGCCGGGGACGACAACAGTGCTCGCTATCTCCCCGCTCGTTTCTGCATAGCCCCATGCCTGATGTGAGACCGCCGTTTCGTGTCGTGCCACGACAAAGCGGATGTCGTCCCGGTTGCCGATGGCCTCGTTCAGCGGGAGGGATTGCTTCCCCGGGATTCCGAAGACGGTATCGATGCCGTTCGCGACGAGACGGTCTACCACCGCCAGACTAACGCGCATACTGATTCCTCACTCGTAAGACAATTCACTCTCATGACTTTAGTTCGCCGCCGGCCATGCTAGACCCCAGAGCGCGTCGGGTCGCCACAGTCGCAGGGGAGAATATACTACCGAGCCCTGCACGGCCCGCGAATTTAAATCCGAAAGCGCCCAACTACGTGACAGATGACCACGGACCCCTCGTTCAGCATCCCAGCCCACCCACAGCGGCGCTTTCCCCACGGGAGCGGGGTCGAATACGAGGGCGGGACGGAGTTCCGACTCATCCCGGAACAGGAGCAGGCGACGCCGGACCTCGCCGAGACAGTCGTCGACATTCTTGCGGCTGGGCCGTACCGCTACGGTGATTTCCACGACCTGCCGATGCCGCTGTGGCTGGTCCGCGACGAGGAAACAACCGACGTGTTCCGCGTCGCGGTCCGCGACGGAACGGTGCGATTGCACGTCCTGCCGACCACAGAGTCCGACGGACTACAGCGGTTCTTTGAGCGCCTGTGTGAGACTGGTGAAGGGGGGTCGTGGGCTGTGCAACGACACGTCGACGGGCAGTAGCCGGGCCACCGGGGTCGCGCAGACCCAAAACCGTCTTACACACCTGCCTCCATGTCTTGGCCATGACCGTCTCTCGCGAAGTCGAGCTAGAAGGCCACATCATCGACTCCGGGATGATGCAGTCCTGTTTCGGCATCATCATGGACCTGGGCGGCTCCTTTTCCGTCCAGAAGTTCGATATCGGCCGCCACAAAGACGAGGAGTCCTACGCCCGAATGCTCGTCGAGGCCGACGACGAGGCCCAGCTACAGTCGATTGTCCACGAACTCCATCAGCACGGTGTCAATCCGTCCGACCCGAAAGACGCCACGCTCGTCCCCGCGCCCGACGACCAGGTCGTCCCACATGGCTTTTATTCGACGACGAACCACCCGACGTTCATCCGTCACGACGGCGAGTGGATCGAAGTCGAGGACGTGGAGATGGATTGCGCCGTGGTTGTCGAGGACGGTGACGCCAGCGAGGCGCAACGCGCCTCGGAACAGCCGAGCGGCGGCGACGAAACGCCGCGAGACGGCCCCCGAGCCTACACGAAAGTTCTCAACGCCATCGAAGAGGGCGACATGGTCGTCACCGACGAAACGGGCATCAAGGTCCAGCCGCCGGAGCGGCCCCGTGACTCCGGCGGCGCGTTCGGCTTCATGCAGGGCGGCGTCTCATCGGAGCGGCCCTCGGAGTCGACCATCCGCAAGATCGCAAACGCAATCGAGGAGACAAAAAAGGAGGGCGGCAAGGTGATGGCGGTCTGTGGGCCGGCGCTCATCCACTCCGGCGCGCGTGAAGACCTCGCTCGCCTCGTCCGGGAGGGCTACGTCGATATGCTCTCGGCCGGCAACGGCTTCGCCGTCCACGACATCGAGCGAGATATCTACGGCACCTCGCTCGGGATGGACACCGAGAGCCTTGACCACCCCCGCCACGGCCACAAACACCACATCTACACTATCAGCGAGGTCATCCGCGAGGGCGGCATCGAGGAGGCCGTCGAGTCCGGAACCATCGAGTCTGGCGTCATGTACGAGTGTATCGACAACGACCGACCGTTCGTGCTTGCGGGCTCTATCCGCGACGACGGCCCGCTGCCGGACACGATCACCGACGCCGTCGAGGCCCAGAACGCAATCCGAGAGCAGGCCCACGAAGCCGACATGGTACTGATGCTCTCGACGTTGCTACACTCGGTTGCCGTCGGGAACTGTCTCCCCTCGACAACGCGGGTCGTCTGCGTCGATATCAACCCCGCGACGGTGACGCAACTCCTCGACCGCGGCTCCGCACAGGCAGTCGGGATGGTCACCGATATCGGCACCTTTGTTCCGATTCTGGCGGAGCAGTTGCTTAGTGAAGAATAGGACGACCACGAGCGGAGTGAGTGGTCGACTTTTTCGCCCACGTTTTTTCGGAGTGGTGCGCGACCACAGGAGGTACACCCGAGCTAAAAAAGTGGATTGCGGACGTTCGTGCCGATTCTTGCCGGGCAGTTGCTCGACGGCAAATAGATATCAGTAATCGATACCGCGGAGGCAAATCAGCCGACAACTCGCTGGCTCCGTCGTTATCACACGTTGGTTTCTCACGAGATGCTTATTACTCCCCGTCCGATACTCCTTCTATGTCCTCTTCCGAGCGGCAGTTCACGCAGCTTTCTAGCGGTATTTCCGGCCTTGATTCGCTTCTCAGAGGCGGACTGGTGGAAGGGCGGCTCTATCTCGTTATCGGGCCGCCCGGAACCGGCAAAACACTGCTTGGCACGCAGTTTCTCGAAGCAGGACTTGAAGCCGGCGACGACGTGCTGTTCATTCATGCGGAGGAATCTGCGTCCGATCTGCGGGCGAACACTGCCGAACTCGGCATCGATATCAGCAACGCGACGTTTCTCGATGTCGGTCCCGACTCGGAGTTCTTCGAGGAGGCTGAGTCGTACGACGTGGTCAAGCCACGAGACGTTGAAGACGGGCACCTGATTTCGGATATCCGCGAGGCTATCGAGCGGGTTGACCCGGACCGCGTTCTCATCGACCCCATCACGCATTTCCAGTATCTCGAACCGACCGAGTACCAGTTTCGCAAGCGCGTCATCTCCTTCGCGCGCTTCCTGCAGGACAGGGAGACGACCGTGCTGGCGACCAAGACGCCGAGCAATCAGATGGACACGCAACTCAGGTCGCTCAGCGACGGCATCATCTCGCTCAGCTACGGCGACGAGAAGGCAGGTCGGCGGATTCGACTGCGCAAGCACCGCGGCATCGGCCAGCAGGACGGCTCACATGGGATGGAGATCCGCGACTCCGGCGTCGAAGTGTATCCGGCGCTCGAACCGGAACAGCGGACGCGGTCGTTCGACCCCACGCAGTTTTCCGCCGGGGTTCCGGAACTGGATTCGCTCCTCGATGGCGGACTCGAACGCGGAACAGTAACCATTCTTAGCGGCCCCTCCGGTGTCGGCAAGTCGACGACAGCGACGGAGTTTCTGGCTTCCGCAGCGGCAGACGGGTCCCCGGCGCTCGCGTACCTGTTCGATGAGTCAATCGACACGTTCAGCCACCGCTGTGAGACGTTCGGGATACCGCTCTCGGAGTTACGTGACGAGGGAACACTTCTCGTTGAGGAGGTCGAATCGCTGGCGCTGTCGCCCGAGGAGTTCGCAAACCGCGTCAAGACCCAGGCCGAGGAGCGTGGGGCCGAACTCGTAGTTATCGACGGCATCGCGGGCTACAAGAACGCGATCAAGCGCGGCCAAGACGACGTGGAACTGCGTCGGCGGCTCCACGCCCTGACACAGCAGCTCACGCGCGGGAACACGGCTGTAGTCCTGATCGACCAGCGCAGAGACGTGACCGGGCTGCACGAGCCGACGAGCGAGAACGTCAGCTACCTCGCTGACAACATCGTCTTCCAGAACTACATCGAGGTTGCGGGCGAACTCCAGCGTGTTGTCGGCGCACTAAAAAAGCGCGTCGGCGGGTTCGAAACCGTGCCTCGCCGGTTCGAGATAACCGCCGACGGCCTACAGGTCGGCGACCCCGTCTCAGGAATGCACGGCGTGTTTGAGGGCGTCCCTGAACAGCATGGCGACGGCAACAATCAGTCGTCCACTCACTAACCACCGATGGCTGACATCCAGTTACTGCTGGCCGGCGATGGCAACCGGGACGCGCTCGCCTCCGTCGTCGCCGAACACCACACGCCGATCACGGACGGCGAGTTCCGGGAGGCCGACCTCCACATCGTCGACGAGTCGTCGTTTCCGAAATACAGAGCAGCGATAGAACAGTACAAACACCGGGCAGATCCGGTGTTTTGCCCCGTGATTCTGGTCCGTCGTGAGGAGACCCCGGTCAGGATTGACCTCCCCGATATCGACGCTGCGGAACAGCCACTCGTCGTAAACGATATTGTGACAGCGCCGGTGGATACGCAGGCGCTCTTTCGGACTATCGCGAACCTCCTCGCGCGGCGCAGCCACACCGAAGACCTCGCCGAAAACCTCAGGGAGCAAAACAACGAACTCCGGCGGTTCAGAAACGCTGTCGAGCACGCGGGGCATGCGATTCTGATAACGAACACGAACGGTATCATCGAGTACGTTAACCCGGCGTTCGAGGAACTCACCGGATTCAGCGCTGAGGAAGCGATCGGTCGGACGCCGCGGATACTCAAATCCGGTGAGCAGGGCGAACAGTTCTACGAGCGGCTCTGGGACACAATCTGTCGCGGCGAGGTCTGGACGAGCGAGATTGTAAACGAGCGCAAGTCCGGCGAGCGGTTCATCCTCAATCAGACCATCGCCCCGATTCAGGACGCAGACGGGACGATACAGGGGTTCGTCGGGATTCAGAACGAAATCACCGGGCGTCGACTGCGCGAGCAACAGCTCACCGTGTTTCACCGGATTCTCCGCCACAATCTCCGGAACAACGGAACGACGATCAGCGGACGTGCAGATATTCTCTCAGAGCTAGTCGACGACGAGGACGCGCTTGCTCATCTTGAGACGATCAAAGGGAACGTTCAGTCCCTGCTCGATATTAGCGAGAAAGCCCACCACGTGCAGGAACTGCTCGCGGACTCAGTTACCGACGATGTCGAGCGCGAACTCGAAGCCGTCCTCAGTGATATCACAGACGGGCTGGCCGCAGCATATCCCGACGCCGAGTTCGTCGTCGAAAGCGACGTCACGTCGTCGACGATAGATGCAAAGGTTGTCCCGGCGTTGCAGGAACTCATCGAGAACGGTATCAAGCACTCTGACGCGTCGGCACCGCGAGTGACCATTCGGGCGGAGCGCCACGACACGACAGCGACAGTGACGGTGTCGGACAACGGGCCGGGCGTTCCGGACCAGGAGCGCCGGGTCATCGAAGCGGCGGAGGAAAAGCCGCTCGAACACGGGTCCGGGCTAGGGCTGTGGTTCGCGTACTGGCTTATCAGCTACGTCGGTGGCGATATCGACATTCAAACCGATGGTGACGGGACAAGTATCGCCGTGACAATGCCCGTGCGGTGACGACAACCACGCGTTCAGATGGCGACCCACGCCAGCACAATGACGGCCGCGCCGACTACTGTTGACCCGACGGCGTGCGTCCGGAGTTCGTCGAGCAGGTCGTGAGAGTGGTCGTGGAGTTCACAGACCTCATCGATCTCGCTGCCGGCTTCGCAGTTCGGCAGGAAGTCCATTGCAACGTGGAGGAAGATGCCAGCGGCGAACCCGAAGATGACCGCGTTGAGAAGCGCTGACTCCGGAACTGGCAGCAGCGCGGATGGGATCGCCGTCAGACCAACGCCAGCCGCGGGGAGCAACAGCGCCGTGGCGGACTTGTCGCTACGTCCGAGCCGCCGGGCGGCGGCGTAGCCGGCCGGCCCTTTGTGCGAGACGATGGCGAGGCCGAGCAGGATACCCAGGTCCGGCATCGAAGCGTAGACCAGCCCGATGACCAGTCCGGCCGAGAGCGCGTGGGCGGCGATAGCGATCGTGGTCATGTCGAAGGACGTCTCGATGTGGGTCAGTCGATGACCGATAGTGTGGGTGCCGTAGCCGGTGACCAGTCCGGCGGCGATGCCGACGCCGCCGATTCGTGCTGCGCCGGCCTGACCGCCCAGTCCCATCGCCTGCGGGACGAGGAACATGGCCGCCGACGTGACCATCGCACCGCTCGCGAGGCCGTAGCCCCAGACCAGTCGGTAGGGGTTCGTCTCGTCGGCCCGTGCACCGAGCCACGCGCCCAGTGCCATTGCTGCGAACGCGACCCAGGAGATAACGAGGACTTTCACAGCCCCACCGGTGACGGCGACGGCTGACAGGACCGCCAGACCGACGACACTTGCGATACCGGCGGCGGACACCCGTCCAGAGTTATTAAATACTGAGTTTGAGTTAATAGACATTATCTACATTCACCGGCCTGTTACCAATAAACCCATCGATGGCGGTTACCGGGTCGCCGACCGATAGTCGCCCCAGTCAAGGACACCGCCGTCCAGCGCTGACGGGTCTGCATCGCGGAGCGCCCAGAGAACCATTTCGGCGACTGACACTGGGTCGCGCCCGCCGTCACCGGAGAGGTCCGTCGCGACCTGTCCGGGGTCGACTGCGCCGACCGGCGTATCGAGGTCGGCCGCGAATCCGCGAGCAATAGCCTCTGCGGCAGCTTTCGAAACCGCGTAGGAGCCGTAGCCGGGCATTCCCTCGCGGGCGACGACACCCGTCGGGACGACGATTCGGGCATCCGGGCCGAGGTGCGGAACGGCTTCCCGGATCGTCGAGAACACGCCGCGGGCGTTCGTCCGGATATGGTCGTCGAAGGCAGTGTAGGATTCCTCGGTGAGCGGCGTCTCGCCGGCGGTGCCGTGGTAGACGCCGGCGTTGGCGACAACGTACTGTATTGCGCCTCCTTCCCGCATGGCAGTTTCGACCAGCCGTTCAACGTCGTACTCATCACGTACGTCCGTGCGAATCGCGGTCACGGAGCCACCAGCGTCCCGGATATCAGCTTCGACCCGCTCAAGCGCCTCGGCGTCGCGGGCACAGATGACCGTATGTGCGCCTGCACCCGCTACCGCGTGAGCTATCTGCTCGCCGATACCTCTACTCGCACCCGTGACGACAGCGGTCGCGCTGTCCATCGCTGGGACCATAGCGGTGGTACCGCTGCCAGCCACAAGGTCGTTGCTCTCACCGCAGTGGGGTGGGAGCGGTAGTCTCTTGTCGAACGCCCGCTACCGACCGGGCATGGACATCACGATTGCCGAGTCGACGGTCGAGGGGACGGCACAGGCACCGCCGTCGAAGAGTTACACCCACCGGGCGGTGCTGGCCGCGGGCTACGCGGACGGCGCAGTGGTCCACGACCCGCTCGTGAGCGCAGACACGAAGGCCACAATGCGAGCCGTCGAAGCATACGGCGGCAGTGTTTCGCTGGCTGAGGACGAGTCGACGGTCGAAGTGACGGGCTTCGACGGCCGGCCGGAGACGCCGGACGACGTGATCGACTGTGCCAACAGCGGGACGACGATGCGACTGGTCACCGCCACGGCCGCGCTGCAGGACGACCTCGCGGTGCTGACTGGTGACGAGTCTCTCCGGTCGCGCCCGCAGGGGCCGCTACTCGATGCTATCGGACAGCTGAATGGCGACGCCGAGTCGACCCGCCACAACGGGCAGGCCCCGCTGGTCGTCGGCGGCGGCATCGACGGCGGGGCAGTCGAAATCCCCGGCGACGTGTCCTCACAGTACATCACTGCGCTGTTGATGGCCGGAGCCGTCTCACCGGACGGCATCGACATCGACCTGACGACCGAGCTGAAGTCGTCACCGTACGTCGACATCACGCTGGAGGTGCTGGACGCGTTCGGCGTCGACGCCGAGAAGACCGACGCTGGCTTCACCGTCGACGGCGGCCAGACCTACGTCCCCGACGGCGGCGACTACAACGTCCCCGGGGACTTCTCGTCGATGAGCTACCTGCTCGCGGCCGGCGCGCTCGCCGCCGAGGACGGCCTGCAGGTCACGTCGGCGTTCCCGAGCGCGCAAGGTGACGCCGCCATCGTTGACATCCTCGACCGGATGGGGGCCGACCTCGACTGGGACGAGGAACACGGCGAAATCACCGTTTCACAGTCCGAGCTGACTGGCATCGAGGTCGGCGTCGAAGACACGCCGGACCTCCTGCCGACCATCGCGACGCTTGGGGCCGCTGCCGACGGCGTCACCCGGATTACCGACGCCGAGCACGTCCGGTACAAGGAGACTGACCGCGTGAGCGCGATGGCCGAGGAACTCACGAAGATGGGCGCGGAGGTCGAAGAACACCAGGACGAACTGTTCGTTTACGGCGCTGACAGCGACCTCGTCGGCACAACCGTGGAAGGCCGTGCGGACCACCGCATCATCATGTCGCTGGCCGTCGCCGGCCTCGTCGCCGACGGCGAAACGACGGTGACCGGCGCAGAACACGTTGACGTGTCCTTCCCTGACTTCTTCGACGTGCTCGACTCGCTTGGCGCTGCTGTCGAGCAATAGGGTATCGGGTCACCAGCAGGTCGGTTTTTGCAATGAAAGAGTATTACGTATCTGATAGATAAGTGCGCTTTTACGCGACGAAGAACATTCACAACACACGTTGTGAATCAAACGAGCGCTTCCGAACAGTCTACTGCGGACCCTACGACAGTCCTCTACGTCGATGACGACCAGTTGTTGCTTGATTTGCAGGCCGATATTGCCGACGAGCGCGAGGCAGTCGAACTAGTAACGACACCAAACACCGACCGGGCGATGACAGTGCTGGCCGACCGCGAGTTCAACTGCGTGGTGGTCGGACGCCGGCGCACTGCCTCGTCAGAGGGCAACTTCGCCCGTGCGGTCAACACGAAGTATCCGGACGTAACGCTGGTACGGTACACCTGGGAGCCCCGGCCTGACGACACAGATGAGGTGTTCGATGCGGTTTTCGAGAAACAGGTCAAGGGGGCGAAGACGGTGCAGTTCCTCGACCGGGTCAGGTGGCTCGACGACTGACGGGCGCATCTACAAGGTTCAAATGCCCGCAACCCCGACACCACTGTAATGAACGGCAACGAGTTCGGTCGTCTGTTCCGCATGACGACCTATGGCGAGTCTCACGGGGAGGCGATGGGCTGTACCGTCTCCGGCGTTCCGGCGGGCGTCGAACTCTCAGAGGAAGAGATACAGAAAGACCTCGACCGGCGCAAGCCCGGCCAGTCGATGATCACCACCTCCCGGGGCGAACCCGATAAGGTGACGATCAACTCCGGGATTCAGGACGGCTACACGACGGGGACGCCTATCGGGATGGTCATCCAGAACAAGGACGCCCGCTCGGGCAAGTACGAGCCCTTCATCACGGCCCCGCGGCCGTCTCATGGTGACTACACCTACTCCGCGAAGTTCGGGACCCGGAACTGGGGCGGCGGCGGTCGCTCCTCTGCCCGCGAGACCGTCAACTGGGTCGCTGCTGGCGGCGTCGCCAAGCAGGTCCTCGAACAGTCCGACTACGATGTCCAGATCAAGGCCCACGTGTGCCAGATCGGCGACGTCGAGGCTGGGCCGGTCACCTTCGAGGATATGCTCGAACACAGCGAGGAAAACGAGGTTCGCTGTGCTGACCCCGAGGCCGCCGAGGAGATGCGCGACGTGGCCGACCAGCACCAGAAGGAGGGCGACTCCATCGGCGGCGCGATTTACTTCGAGTGTCGCGGCGTCCCGTCCGGCCTCGGCGCACCCCGGTTCGATAGCTTCCCGTCCCGGCTCGGCCAGGCGATGTACTCCATTCCGGCGGTCAACGACTTCGAGTACGGCATCGGCCGCGAGGCCCGGACGACCAAGGGCAGTGAGTACACCGAGAACTGGGAGTTCGACGAAGACGGTCACCCCACGCCTGTCGGCAACGACCACGGCGGGATTCAGGGCGGCATCACGACCGGCCAGCCCATCTACGGCGAAGTGTCATGGCACGCGCCGGTGTCGATTCCAAAGACGCAGGAGACTGTCGACTGGGAGACCGGCGAAGGCAAGGAAATTACCGTTACCGGCCGCCACGACCCGGTCCTGCCGCCGCGGGCGGTCCCGGTCGTCGAGGCTATGCTCGCCTGTACGGTCCTTGACTTCATGCTCCTTGGCGGCCGCATCAATCCCGACCGACTCGACGGTCGGCCAGGCGAGTACGACACCGACTACCACCCGTCCAGCCCGCAGAACGACCCAGAGGACGCGGACACCCACGCAAAAACTATCGACGACGACTAACATGGACGCACAACAGGAGTCCAAGTCGAACCCGTTCGGGATGGACGAGGAGTGTCAGAACTGTCCCGCGCTGTGTGAGACGCGCGAGAACGTCGTCCACGGCTACGGTGACGTAGGGGCCGAGTTCATCGTTCTCGGCGATTCGCCCGCAGTCGGCGCTGACGAGTCCGGTCTCCCCTTTACCGGCGAGAACGAGCGCGAACTGCTCGACATCCTCGCCGCGGTCGATATGTGTTCGGACCCGGACGCCGACAGGCCGCAGCTACAGAACACCTTCCTGACGTACGTCACCCGTTGTCGCCATCCCGACAGGGAGGCGACCGACGAGGAAGTCGTCAACTGCGAGCCGTATCTCAACAGCGAGATACGGATGATCAACCCCGAGATCCTACTGCCGGTCGGACAACGGCCGCTCGAAGAATTGGCCTTCGAGTACACGACGATGAGCGAGGACGAACTCGACATTGAGGACCGCCACGCGACGACGATCCGCGGCCGCGGGTTCGAGATCCTCCCAATGATTCCGCCAAGCGAACAGACCGACGAACAGCGGACGGCGTTTCTGGAACACTTCAGCGAGACGCTTGGACAGGACTATCGGCAAACAAAGGGCCGACGCGGCCGGTAGTCAGGTGTCAGACTGGACTTCGGTCGCAGCAGCCTGAAGTAACTCTTTCGGGCTCGACACTGTCCCGTACTCCGTTGCTGCCTGTAGACGGTTCTCGGCGTCGTGGCGGTACTGGCTCGCCTGTGTCGACTCACCCTGTTCGCTGGCGTAGGTCATGCCGCTGAGCCATTCGGCGGCTTGCCAGAGGCAGGTCGCTTTCTTGCGTGCTCGTTCCGACCACTCGGTCAGCACGTCGTCGTTCGCTTCGCGAACAGCCGTCGTGAACTCCTCGACGCTGTCCTCGAAATCCGACGCGGCACTGTCGAACCCACCGCGAGCGAGCGCCAGCTCCCCGTCTTCGACGGTCGCCAGCGCATCCGATAGCTGGCGGCGCGCCTCACGGTACCGTGTGTAGCCGAGACGGTACGCCCGCTGTGCCGCCGCCGTCCCGGATAACGTGGCTTCGCGGTCGCAGTCGCGGCACACGACCTTCGGTTGCGGCTCTCCAAGCACCCGATACTCCGACCCACATCCATCACATCTGTAGGTCTGGGGTTGCTCCATATAGTTTCTATTAGTTATCAAGTATTCCTCACATCTTATAATTGTTCCGTGGCTACACCGGAACACAAGCGACTAATCACAGTCGGGCCGAGAAGACAGTATGACTACGGTAACTGTACTGGCTGACCCGCCAGTCGAAGGGTTCGTGTTACAGGATCTGGCGGGCGGCATCGTAGACGACGCCGAGGCCGCCGAGCTATACGAAGCCATGTTGCTCGATGTCTGTCGTGCGGTGGAGATCAGCGGTGCCGAGTTGTTAGTGAACTATCGACCTTCGGAACAGGTGCCAGACGGTGTCGACCCCGAGACCGCGGTTCGGGAGCCAGTGACAGAGGCGCTTGAATCACCGGGCAACGCCCGATTCGAGGTCCAAGTCGGGTCGACGTTCGCTGGTCGGGTCGGGAACACAGTGACGCACCTCCTTGACCGGGAAGACGTCGCAACCGTCGCCGCCGTCGAACCGACAGCGGCACTGTTGAACCGACAACTCATCGACAGCGCGGCGATGAAACTCCGGTCCAGCGGCGTGGTTCTTGGCCCCGCTGCGGGCGGCCGCGTCTACTACGCCGGGTTCGGCGAGCCGATAGATTTCGAGGACAGCTACGCCACCCCGACGGTCAAAACTATCGGCGAACGTGCTGGAGATGCCGGCCTCGACGTGGACTTTCTCCCGCCGTCAGCCGTCCTCGAAACGCGAGCAGATCTCGAAACCATCGTGCCGCTGCTCCGGGCCCGGAACCGGGCTGGTCGGGTCGTGCCGGTACGGACGACAGCGTTCCTCGATGACCTCGGAATACGTGTCATTGACGATGAGGGTTCGGCGACTGTGGTCAGAGAGACCGACAGGTCTTAGAAGGCCCACCGAATATGCTTGACTGCGGTGGGATGGCAGAGCGGCCTATTGCGCCTGCCTTGAAAGCAGGTATCCTCACGGATTCCTGGGTTCAAATCCCAGTCCCACCGTATTTTGCCACGAACAAACCGTGAGTGGCAAGTACGCCAGCTGGGATTTGAAGCCGACGAGTCGCAGCCCGCGCAACAGCGTGAGCAGGACCGTCTCGGCTCGGTTCAAATCCCAGTCCCACCGTATTGCTCCGAGCGAATACGCGAGGAGCCGTCGGTACACACTGGCGAGTTGAACCCTGCAAGTCCCAGCGCATGAACGCAGCACGTGTGACATCTTGCTCTGAATGACATCGAGACCAGTAGCAACAGACTACGTGGGTGACAGACGCCACCGCGAGGCTGACAGAATTCGCTGCCTTCCGATTCGTAAGGACAGTTTACCGGATCGAGGCAATCGGGCGGTTCTATGTCGGTGGTCTGGATTATATTTGAGTAATGGTACGTGAAGAGAGGTCCCCAGAGCAGCATCTTCCGAGCCTCCTCTCGGTCTGTGTCGTTGCTCTCCTCCTTGCAGCGACAGCGGCAGACCCTGCTGCTGCTGCACCACGACTGTTCGTGTCTGGCGCATCGAAAGAGGTAAACACGATACTGGCCGGTGAATCGGTAAACGTCACCGCAACGGTCAAGAACACCGGGAGCTCCGAGGGTGCGATGAGCGTTGAGTACGTGGCGAACGGAACGACGAAAGCAACCGAACGGGTAGCCGTCGATTCCGGGTCATCGGCAAAGCGGACACGGGCACTAACGTTTAACACACCTGGGACATATCAGATTACGGTCAAAAGTCCAAAACGGTCGGCTGGTACCGTTCAGGTCAAGAAAGCGACTGCGATGACGATACGACAGGATGCGACTAGCCGACAGACCGAGGTCCGTGGCGGCGCGGTTCCAACGACGAAGCCATACGAAGTCGAGATGCCGAGCGCGATGAACCGGACGTTCACGGTCCAGTCATGGACTGTAAACGCATCCCAGCGGTCGTTCACACAGAACGTAACCGAGTACACAGACCCCGCGGACGCAGACATCGCGGTACCCGATAACGACGATGCATCGGTGTTCGGTGTGGTTACCGTTGGCTCGTCAGCAGGGGTTCAGCCGTCGTCGATGCAGTTCGTGTTGAACCGCTCGAACCTCCAGTCGGCCGGGATCGATGCTTCGGCGGTCCGCGTGTATCACCGTGTGAACGGGTCATGGCAAGCCGCTGAAACGAGCGTTGTTGAGGAGCGGACTGATCAAGTCGTATACGAAGCGGACACGGCGGGCGCATCGGCCTATGCGATTGGGAAGATCGAGCCTGCATTCAGCATCACGCGAACCTCAGTCGTCAGCGAGCAGGCTCCTGAGGGGCAACGGGTCGTCGTTGAAGCGACGGTCGCCAACGACGGCAGTATCGAGGGCCCCTACGACGCACAGATGCGGGTGGACGATGCGGTCGTCAACCAGACCTCGGTGACTGTGCCAGCGGACACCGAACAGACGGTGACGCTGTCGACGGTCGTGACGACGCCGGGGACGTTCCAGATCAAGTTCAACGATGTCAACGCCGGCGAGATTCAGGTAACCGAGAGCCAGGTCCAGACCGACGGAAACGGCGGCGCTGAACCAGAAACGGAACCGACGGGAACAGAGCCAGCGATCCAGACTGAACCCGCGGTTGACGGTGACGGCGGACTCGGCCCGCTTCCGGCGACAGTCATGGGTATCAGCACGATGCTGGTCATCGGCGGACTCCTCGGTGCGTTGCTGCTGTTCGGTGTCGTTATCGCGCTCCTCCGACGGGGTGGCAGCCGGAACGACAGCGGCTTCGAACTGTAGGCGGGGAGAGAAACCCTTTTTGTGCCAGTGTCCAGAGACTCGCGTATGGATTGGCCACACGATCCGGACGGCGAGGAAGGAAGCGAGGGCCGGCGCAAGTACGGTCACGCTGTGCTGGCGAAGAAAGTCGATGAGGACGAAGACTTCCCACTGACCGCCGAGGAGTACGTCGAACAGTACGGAGACCACCCGGTTCGGATCGATTACGAGACGGTCGTCAGCGTGGCGGACATCTTCGAATACGTCGATCAAGAGGAGTTCGAGGACTTCCCGGACTTCCACAAATCGCTTGGGCGCGCGCTGCGCGAGGCGGACTGGTGGCCGTACAGACTCGAACAGGCCTGATTGTGTAGTGTGTGGGCACGACACATACTTGTGGGTGGCCGGTGTAGCGTCGCGTATGGCGACGACATCTTCAAACGGTGACCGGACCGGACACGGGCTTCCCGAGGAGGTTGTTGCTGACCTGTTGTCGAATGACACTCGTCGGCGCGCGCTCTCGATACTGGCTGACCGCGATGAGCCAGTAGTCGTGTCAGACCTCGCGGCAGCGGTTCTCGCGGTCGAGCGTGACATCGAGCCAGCAGCGGTCCCGGACACTGCGAGGGACGAACTCACCGAGGAGCTGTTCACGGAGCACCTGCCAAAACTGACGGCGACAGACACCGTCACGTACGATTCGATGGTTGGAACCGTCGAGATACAGCGCTACGATGCGGTGCCAACTACCAACCGCTAAACTAGGCCGTGTGTCCGGAACTCGACACCGGTTCGGACCAGCTACCAGTCCGTTCTGCGGGTATATTCCGACAGAGCAATACCTATTGCTTCCAAACTGTCGATGGACAGTGACCAACACCCAAATCACCCATATACAGATTGATAATTACGGGCCGTGGACTGTGACGCCTGAACCCCGCCGTGAAGTCGATCTTCAGACGCTCCAGTCCCGGTTGTACGCTGACCTCGCACAGTTGGTCGGGAACCGCGACGGCTACATCTTCTTCTCGCGGTTCGACAACATGATCGCCGTAACGAACGGATTGGACGAGGCAGCACACGCACTCATTCAGGAATCCGTCGGTAATCGCTACCCCGTGACGATGAGCCTCTCTGTCGCAACGGGAACGACACCCGTCTCGGCGCTGGGAACGGCGACGGAGCAACTTCAGGAGGCCGGGAGTGCACAGGACAAGGGGCGACGAGAAGTGCTACGTGGCCAGACAATCGACGAGGAGTTCCGGAAACCGACAGACGTGCAACTCGCGCATTTCGATGTCGACGACGCCACCGAGAAGTACACCGACCAACTCAACGAGTTCGACACGTTCATTCAGATCGAGCAGGGCTACGCAGCCCTCATGAAGTACATGCGCGAGGCCCACAACTCGCTGTCGTTTTTCGTCGGCGGCGACAACGTCATCGCAGTCTGTCCGGACCTGGATGAAGCGGACTACCACGACGCAATCAGCCACGTCCGCGAAGAAGTCGACGTGGAGCTGAAAGTCGGCGTCGGACGCGGGCGGACGGCAGCGACGGCCGGGATGGATGCCAAGCACGCACTAGAAACCTGTCGGGCGACTGGCGAGGCCGTCACCATCGAAACCGAGACAAGTGAATAACTTGTGAACCACGCGATATAAACGTAGTGGAGGTATCTTTTAGACCAGTCATGTGGTAATGACACACATGAACGGTGAGGTCACTGTGCGGGAGGTTATGAACAGAGAGTACGTCGGTGCAAGCGAGTCCGACGACCTCCTTGAAACGACGGAGTTGCTGATCCGAGAGGATCAGCATCCGATTCTCGTGTTACGGGGGAACGAACCAGTCGGTGTCGCGACGGACAGAGACGTACTGGCATACATCGTCGACGGCGGTGACCCCGAGACTGCCACCGTCGGCGACGTGATGCGTGAATCCATTCCGACAATTGGCCCCGATGCTGGACTCCCGGCGGCCCGGGACCGAATGGCGACACGGTCCGCTGAGTTCCTCCTAGTAACGGCTGACGGAGAGCCGCTCGGGACGCTGACTGAGCACGATATCCTCTCGACTGCACGATTAGAGAGCGAGTCGACAGACGTCGTCGAACAGCCCTCGCCGGTTGCGACAACTGGGCAGGAAGCCACGACCGACGGGATGCAATCCGCCGCCGAGGATTCGTTCGACAGTCAGGGCATCTGTTCCGCCTGTAGCACCTTTACGCGGAATCTGGCCTCGTTCAACGGACAGCTCCTCTGTGCGGACTGTCGTGACGTCTGAGCCACTCCAGCGGCCTCTGCCCGCAAAGACGGATACAGCGGTGTAGCCGAACTGTTTTGACCGTACAACACGGAGTAGCACCGTGGAAATCGCCACCGCCTCGATGGATGACGTGGACACCATCGTCGACCTGTGGGTCCGACTGGCGGAGAGCCAGCGTGCCCACGGGTCACATCTGTTCGGGGACCGCAACCGGACTGCGGTCCGGGAGACTGTCGTACAGCGCATCGTCGCCGAGAATGTTCGTATCGCCCGCATAGACCAGCACATCATCGGGTTCGTCATGATGACTCTCGACAGTGGCCGGTACGAACAGGACGAGACCCGGGGCATCATCGAGAACATCTTCGTCGAACCGGTCCACAGGAACCAGGGAATCGGCAGCGAACTGCTCGATACGGCGGAGGAACTACTCCGCCAAGCCGGTGCAGATATCCTTGCGCTGGAAGCGATGGCAGACAATGAGTCCGCCCGACAGTTCTATCGAGCACACGGCTACGCACCACACCGAATCGAACTCGAAAAGCCGACCGAAAACGATACTCTCTAAACGGTCCCCACACAACGCAGGTATGCAACCGTGCCAGGGGAGCTTGGGTGGTCCAAGCACTCGACTTGTAATCGAGAGTTCGTGGGTTCAAATCCCACCCCTGGCTTCGGCGCTTTAACTCGGAACTGAACTGCAAAAAGACAGCCGAAGCCACCGCTTTTCGATTCGTTCCCGAAGTGTAGCCGTGACCCGTGATCGGTATCTGTGGCGCGCCCGGTTCGCTCGACACCATCCTGTTGGAATACGTGGGCACGGCTCGGAGCCAGTGTCGAGGAAGCCGTAACCGTGGATATATTTTGAATTAAATTGTGGCTAACAATACTGGAATGGCATTATTCGGGGTGTATGTGGGGGAGAGACAATCAATGCAGGGTGGGTAGAGACGACCAAGTGACGATTACGCTAGCGGCTGTTCTCGGGTTTCTCTTAGTTGAGATAGCAACGCGGACAGCTATCTCGATGGCGTATGTCGGTGGCGCGTTCGTCGCAGCGACCGTTCTCATTGGTCCCACAACACCGCTCGGTGGCGTCGCTGGGCTCATCATCCACGACGGCTTCCATGGGACCATCGGGTACTGGACGGCAGGCACGGCGGCATGGGTACTGGCTTTTGCCTGTGGGGTCGTGTGGCTCGCTAGCGGACTCTCTAGCGGTCAGGAAAGGCAGGGCCTGAAATCGATGCACCGGGTAGCTCCGGCCTATGCCGGAATCATGCTGGTCAGTGGGGTCAATGCAACAGCGTTTGGGGCATGGCTGGTAATGGTTCTGGGGGCGCAACGCTTCTACACGGCCGTTAGTGGATTCCTTCCGGGAGTCATCGCGGCTGTTGGATTCAGCGTGTTTGGACTGGCCGCTATTGGAGCCGTCAAACGTCTCGGTAGCTATGTCGGCCAGACAGACACTCGTGGCCACTCGTTGTTCGAATCTGAGAGCCACAGGCGAAACCCTGAGGGGCCGACCACTGGGACGGCTATCGGCGTATTTTTCATCGGCACTGTGTGGCTGTTTGGCGTCTCGGCGCTCGATGTTTTCGTCCACGATCTGGGACTGTATCCGACAGCAAGCGCATTCCGCGCGTTCGTCAACGGCTTGCTCGGCAGCGGTTCGCCGATAGCCACTGTTGGGACAACCGCCCTGCTCAGTGTGTATAATTACGGTGAACTGGCAGTGGTTCTCTCAGCGCCAGTCGCGCTAACCGCTATGCTTTGGTGGTGTACCTACCACGAGCAGGTCCTCTCATCCACTGTGCATGGTGTTGGGATTATCAGCGGAGGGCTGTCCAATGACTGAAAACCAGTCCGAGTCAGACGATGGTGTTCCGAGCAGACGCCAATTTCTCACAGCCCTCGGTGGCACGGCATTCGCGGCTGCAGGCTACGGATATGGCACCGACTCTCCCGAGTTATTGGCTGCCGATTCTGCGACGGAGTCTAGCTCCCATCCAGCATCGGCAGCCCACATCGACGCGCTGACGGCTATCGCCAGCGCGGTGTACCCGTCAGAGGTCTCCATAGAGCGGTCGTTCATCGAGAGCCGCGTGTTTGGGCGGGTTGAACCGGAACCAGATCATTTTGACAAGCTCGTTACTGCTATCGAAGCGGTCGACGATCACGCCAGCGCACGCTTTGGTGGCAGGATTGCCGACCTTTCAGCAGGGCGGCGGCGACAGGTCTTGCAGTCAATGGGCGTGACCACAGTGCATCCCACTGCTGACGGAACAACTGCGGAACGGGTCCGGTTTTATCTCGTAGGCGACCTGTTGTACGTCCTGTTTACGTCTCCTGCGGGTGGCAAACTGCTTGGGGTCGAGAATCCGCCCGGACATCCCGGTGGGCGAGAGGCATACCAGCAAGGGCCGGAGGGAGGTGAACGATGACGGCCGCAGACGACCGAACTCCGACTGAGGCTGACGTCTGTATCGTCGGGGCAGGGCCGGCTGGAGCCTTCACTGCCTACTCGCTGGCACGGCGCGGGCACGATGTCGTGGTACTCGAGGCGGGCGAACGGTTGAGTTCAGAGGACCACCACCGACGCATGGAGATGTGGCTGCGTCCGAACTTCGAACGTGACGCGTTCTGGCGTAATGGCGAACGGGATAGATACACGTCGACCGGCGACATCAATGCACGGCTTAACGAGACCCGTGTGAAGGCGGTCGGTGGCACGTCCTTACACTGGGACGCAAACACACCGCGGCTTCACCAAGAAGACTTCGAGATGAACACGCGGTACGGGGTAGCACAGGATTGGCCGATCAGCTACGACGACCTTCAGCCGTACTACGTGCGCGCCGAACGGGAGATGGGCGTTTCAGGGGCCGATGACAACCCACACGGGCCGCCGCGAAAAGAGCCCTATCCACTGACAGCGTTCGAGCCGAGCTACTCGGATTCGCTGTTTGCCGAGGCCTGTGAGGAACTCGGAATCGCGATGGCGTCCCAACCGAAAGCCATCAACTCCGAGGAATACGATGACCGCTCCGAATGCGTCGGATACGGCGTTTGCAACGCCTGTCCGTCGGGGGCGAAGTACAGCGCCGAAGTCCACGTCCGGAAGGCCGAGTCAGCTGGTGCGCGGATCGTTGATCAGGTGCAGGCACTCTCCGTGGAGCACGACCGGACGGGTGACTACGTGGAATCAGTCGTCTACGCGACCCCCAACGGGCGTCAGTACCGGCAAGAGGCAGACCACTTCGTCATCGCGTGTGGCGGAATCGAAACGCCGCGGTTGCTGCTGTTGTCGGATTCGGACGTGTATCCGGATGGATTAGCCAACTCCAGCGGGGCAGTCGGTCGGTACCTCATGGACCACCCTAGCGTTAGGACGACAGGGACACTCGAAGAGCCGACACGACAGAGCAATATCGGCTGGGTTTCCAGTCGGAGCGATCAGTTCTATGCGCACGAGGAGACCGGCCCCGGGAGCTACCACCTCACGTTTAGCAACACCGCGAAGTCTACGTCAGGAGGTGCGCAGTCCAGACTTCCACCGACATCTCCATCGCGGTTCCTCGACATCGTTCGCAACCCGACTCCGGATGCACTGGCTGAACTCGCGACAGACCCGCTCAACGAGATGCAACTGGGTGACGCTCTTGAACTTCCGACGACTTCGGGACCACCGTATCCACTCTCGATACGTGGCGCGGGCGAGATGCTGCCGCGGCCTGACAACCGGGTCACACTGGATTACTCGAAAACAGATAACCACGGCCGACCGGTGCCGTCGATCAATCTTTCTGACGGAGCCCACGCTCAGGAGACGATGGAGCACTGTTTAGAGATCCAAAAGTCGATTCTGACAGAGCTCGGTGCCGAGATTACCGATGTGAAAACTCTGAGCGGGAGAGGAATGAGTACGCACCACATGGGAACAACGCGGATGGGTACTGATCCGGCAGAAAGTGTAGTAAACGAACAGTGTCGGACACATGACCTCGCGAACCTCTGGATCGCGTCGTCGAGCGTATTCACCACCGCTGGAGCGAACAACCCAACACTCACGATTGCTGCGCTCGCGCTGAAGACGGCGGATCACATCGACGAGGAGCTGTGATTGCCACGCTGGCAGACGCCCTGTGCGCCGCCAGAGACGGCCATTGCATGCCGCGTCTTTGCCACCGTACCGTGGTTGGCACTACCGGAGAGGTCTACGCTTTTACCGCTGGAGGGCGTACGGGAGAGCATGAGTGAATCTGAAGAAGAACTCCCGGACAACGACGAAGAGTGGCGCGAAATACTCTCCGACGAAGAGTACCGAATCCTCCGCGAGTCTGGAACAGAGCCGCGGTTCAGCAGCGACCTCATCGACGTAGAGGACGAGGGCGTCTTCACCTGTGCCGGCTGTGGGACGGAACTGTTCGATAGCGACAGGAAATTCGAATCAGAAACCGGCTGGCCGAGCTTCTGGGACGTGTATCAGGAAGGCAACGTCGAAACACGAGCGGACAACAGCCACGGGATGGAGCGAACGGAAGTCGTCTGTGCCGAGTGTGGCGGTCATCTGGGCCACGTGTTCGACGACGGACCAGAGCCGAGCGGGAAGCGGTACTGCATCAACGGCGCGGCGCTTGACTTCGAGTCAGAGTAGCGACCACCGGAACCCTTTTTTCCGTCATTGAAGTTGATACGGCTAGACGTGACTGAACATGGGACCGACGAGGCGGGCGACGACGGGGCCGGACCATCGGTCGACGAGTCGCTGGTCGATGAACCACCGACTGCGACTGCCGAATAGCCACAGCCGGAGAGTCACCTGCTAGCTGAGAGCCTCCGAACGTTTCCGTGGCTCCGCGCGGCCGGCGTCGCAGCCGGGACGCTGGCTGTCGAGTATCTGCTCGTCGCCCTGCTGTTTCTCGTCGGCCCGTCGTCGGTCGACCTGCCAGAACTGTCGGACCGACTAGTCCAGTACGGGTTCGTGCTGTACAACGCCCACCACGTGCCGACGCTGGTGACGGCATCGGACGCAGAGGTGTACGGCTCGGCCGCACGGAACGTCCTGTACGGCGCACAGGGAGCGAGCATCCCGCCGATAGTCTATTTTCTGATTCCGATTGTCTCGCTGCTTGTCGTCGGCGCGCTGTTTGAGCGCTATCGCGGCGATGCCCGGTCGGACAGCCTGCTCGAGGAAGCGGCGCTCGTCGGAACCGGCATCGGCTTCGGCTATGTCGCAACGGGATTCGCCGGGAGCTTCGTGTTCGTCCGGACGGTCATGTTCGATGGCGGCGGTGAGGGACAGGCCGCACCTGCGGTGCTATGGCTCCTCATTCTGCTGTTTTTCCTCCCACTGCTATTTGCGAGTCTCGGCGCGGCCGCTCGCTATCTCTACGCCGACTGGGCTTCGGGCGCGTAAGTCGTCTCGATAAGCTCGAGGATGCGGTCAGACTCGGCCATCGTGACGCCGCGGTCGTCATCGACTAGAACCGGGACCCCCCGCTGACCGGAGACCCGCTTCACCTCGTCGCGTTTCGAGTGTAGCGCCTCGACCCAGACGCTGTCGTACTCGATACCGAGTTCGTCCAGTCGGTCGGCAACCTTCTCACAATACGGACAGCCGTCGAGCTGGTAGAGCGTCAGGCTCATACTGGCGATACGGACGCCGTCCTCAAGGTGGTTGTGCTCGAAAAAACGCGGCGGTCGACCTGGCGTTACTCGTACAGCCAGGACGAGTCGATCTGGTCCCAGTCGACGAGTTCAGCCTCGTCGAAGAACAGCTCGATTTCGCGCTCGTTTGCGCCCTCGTCCTCGTGGTCGGAGCCGTGGATGACGTTCCGACCGAGGTCAAGCCCGTAGTCACCACGGATGGTGCCGGGAGCCGATTCGGCGGGGTCCGTCTCGCCCATCATGGTGCGGACCTGCCGAGTCGCGTCCTGACCTTCCCAGACCATCGCGAACACGGGCCCGGAGGTGATGAAGTCGACAAGCCCGTCGAAGAACGGCTTGTCCTCGTGCTCGCCGTAGTGCTCCTCGGCGAGCTCTTGGTCGATCTGCATGAACTTGCCGCCGACCATCTTCAGGCCGCGGTCCTCGAAGCGGGAGACGATGTCCCCGATGAGACCGCGCTGGACGCCGTCAGGTTTGACCATCACGAACGTGCGCTCGTGTTCGGACATCAGGCCTCTGCCTCCTCAGCTTCCTCGCCCGCCTCGTCCTCAGCATCTGCGTCGGCCTCGTCGGCGTCAGCTTCTTCGGCGTCAGCGTCAGCTTCTGCCTCGTCGGCGTCGGCAGCAGCTTCCTCGGCTTCGTCAGCTTCGGCTTCTTCAGCCTCGTCCTCGGCCTCACCGGCTTCACCGCGAGCGGTGTCGGTCCATTCGAGGTTGCGGGCCTCGCGGCCCAGGTCAGCGTTGTTCTCGCACTTCGAGGAACAGAAGTGCGTCGTCGCGCCGTCCTTGTGGACGAACATCGTGCCCGTGCCGGGTTCGATGTCCGTGCCGCAGTAGTCACATTCGCGTGTCCGGGGCATGGTTACTGCCCTCCGATGGTGTCGGCTTCGCGAGCCGTCTCGCGGAGCTGAAGCACGTCACCTTCGCGGACCGGGCCGAGAACGTTGCGCGTGATGATGCGCCCCTGATTCTCGCCTTCGCGGATGCGGCACTTGACCTGCATGGCCTCGCCGTGCATCCCCGTCCGGCCCACGACTTCGATAACCTCGGCGGGCGTGGAACCGCTGCTTTCGGATTCCTCAGCGCTCATCCGAGGTCACCTCACCGAAGCTCCTCGACCTTGTCGGCGATGTCCTCGACATCGGCGTCAGCCTCACCGGCGTCGGTGACGGCTGCAGCGGCCGAGCCGACTTCGAGCCCGGCGGCGTGACCGAGGTCGTCCTGCTGCTCGACGAAGATGAAGGGAACGCCCTTCTCGTCGGCAAGCTCCGGAATGTGCATGACGATTTCCTCGGGCTGGACGTCTTCGGCGACGAAGACGAGCTCAGCGGAGCCGCGCTCGATGGACTTGGTCGTCTCGTTTGTACCCTTCTTTACTGCGCCTGTGTCCCGGGCAACCTCGAGCGCCTCAAGGGCGTCGTCTTCGAGGTCCGCGGGAACGTCGAAATCTACGTATACTGGCATTTGTATGTTCACCTCCTGCGCGCGAGCTCAGGCTCCCCCGCCGTGTCCGGGCCGCGAGGCCCGTCACACCGTGATGGTGTGTATCCTGAAAAGGCTGGGAGCATCATCAACTCGGCGCAGGCTGTACCCCATTCTGTGCTACCGGCCCTAAAAGCGCTTTCGAAGCCGAAATCCCGTGCCAGCCCGCCACACGGGTGCTGTCGGGGGGTCTGCCTATTCCGCGGCCGCCGACGCATCGGCCAGCGCGGCCCGCGCGTCCGAGACGAGACGGGCCACCACCTCACCGGCGGGCCGGACGTCCTGTGCGAGACCGGTGCTTTGCCCGGCGTAGTGTGGCAGGGCCTCGACATCGCCGGTCATCCCCGCAAGCGGGGGCATATCAGCAAACCGACTAATCGGCTCGCCGTCGGGCATCTGTGCAATTTGTTCGGGGTCGCTACCGTCGCTTTCCCCACCTGAATCGGCACCGGCCTGCTGTCGGACCTCGTCGGTTTCGAGGACTCGGTGTGGCTGGTCCGGCCAGCCCCGGTCGAACAGGTCGGTAAACCGCGTCGCCGTCTCTGGCGCGTCAACGATTTGTTGCCGGTATGCCTCGTGCGCGCCTGATTCTTCGGTCGCCACGAACCGAGTGCCGAACCAGCCGCCGTCAGCATCCAGCGTCAGCGCCGCCGCGAGGCCGCGACCATCCCCGAGACCGCCGGCCGCGACGACCGGGACCGGAACCCCGTCGGCCACCCGCGGGAGCAACGACATCGTCGTCACGTCGCTCTGGACGTGGCCACCAGCCTCCCGGCCCTGTGCGACCACTACGTCGGCCCCGGCGTCGACGGCCGCCCTGGCCTCGGCAGCGCTGGCAACCGTGACCATCACCGTCCCGCCGACCTCGTGGACCCGGTCGATGTACGGCCCGGCATCGCCAAATGAGAAGGAGACAACCGGTGCGCCAGCGTCCAGACAGGCGTCGAGACAGGCCGACGGCGAGAGCACACCTGTGGACTCGTCGAGGACGACGTTGACGCCGACCACGCCGTCAGTCGCGTTTGCAGCGTCCGTGTACGCGTCTCGGATCGCGTCGGCCTCACGCCACGACATCGCCAGCATCCCGAGGCCGCCCGCGTCAGCGACTGCTGCGGCCAGGGACGGCGTCGAGACGCTCCCGACTGGTGCCTGCACGACTGGGTGGTCGATACCGATCTCGGAACAGAGCGGGGTCTGGAGGGGAGCCATGCCGACGACTGTGTCCGGTCCGATAAAAAGCGTACCTGGGGAGCGCCGTGACCGTCAGGTCCATACTGGCGCGTCCGCCACCACCGGTATGGACATCGCGCGCTCGCTTCGAGCGGAGGCCCGCCGCGCGAACGAGCGGCGGCTACTCGTTCTGGCGGGCGACCCCGACCGGACGCGGGAGCGAGCGGCAACAGCGCTCGATTTGGCGGACGTTCCCAGCGCGGAGACGACCGTCGTCGGTCCGGAGCCGTTCCTCGACTGTGAACACCACGACCAGTCCCGTGCCGAGGAGCTTCTCGGCCGGACGCGGACGGCTGTCGTCTTCGACGCCCACGAGGAACTGCGGCCGGACGCGGTCGGGCGGACCGTCGGTGCGGTCGACGGCGGCGGCCTCTACGTCCTCCTCGCGCCGCCGCTGGAGACGTGGCCCGAGGAACGCGATGGGTTCGACGCCTCGCTCGCAGTCCCGCCCTTCGGCGTCGAGGACGTGAGCGGCCACTTCCGCCGTCGGTTCGTCGAAACGTTGCGAGCACACCGAGGTATCGCTATCGTCGACGTCGACAGGGGCACTGTCGAGCAGGACGGCCTGACGGACCCGCCACCGAGCCGCCCGGTTCCAAGCCCGACCCCGCCAACCGACGCGTGGTTTCGCTCTGAGACCTACGCTCAGTGTCTCACCGACGACCAGCGCGACGCGGTCCAGGCGTTCGAGTCCCTGCAGACCGCCGGCGAGGCAGTCGTGGTCGAGGCCGACCGGGGGCGAGGGAAATCCAGCGCCGCCGGGCTGGCTGCCGGAAACCTCGCCGCGGCGGACAGGGACGTACTGGTGACCGGGCCGCAGTACCGGAGCGCCGCCGAGGTGTTCGTGCGGGCGGCACACCTGCTGGAGGCGTTCGGCGTCGACTTCACGCGCGACCGTTCGTCAGACCCCCAGCGGCTCGACGTTGCAGGGGCGGGCTGCGTGCGGTATGCGCCGCCGGACGAAGCGGCATCGCTTCCGGATGGTCCCGACGTGGTCATCGTCGACGAGGCCGCAGCCCTGCCGGTCCGGCGACTCGAACAGTTCCTCGACGCGCCAGCGGTCACCTTCGCCACGACCGTCCACGGCTACGAGGGGGCAGGCCGGGGCTTCTCCGTCCGGTTCCGTGACCGACTTGCCGAAAGCGACCTCGCCGTCACCGACGTGTCGATGACGACGCCGATTCGATACAGCGACGCCGACCCTGTGGAGGTGTGGGCGTTCCGGGCGCTGTTGCTGGACGCGCGCCCGCCGGTCGACCAGCTTATCGAAGACGCGACGCCGGAGACCGTGGAGTACCGACAGCTGTCGGCGGCTGACCTGCTCGCCGACACGCACCTGCTCCGGGAGGTGTTCGGCCTGCTCGTGCTGGCGCATTACCGGACGGAACCCTCGGACCTGGCCCGACTGCTTGATGCACCGAACCTCACCGTCCGGGCGCTGACCCACGAAGGCCACGTCGTTGCAGTGGCGTTGCTGGCACAGGAAGGCGGGCTCTCGGCGTCGACCCGGGCTACGATGTACGAAGGCGGACGCGTTCGCGGGAATATGCTCCCAGACGTGCTATCGACACAACTCCGGGACGAAGCCGCCGGGGTTCCGGTCGGCCAGCGAGTCCTCCGCATCGCAACCCACGCTGCGGTCCGGTCCCGTGGACTCGGCTCCAAACTCCTCTCGGAAATCAGAGCGGAGTTCGCCGACCATGTGGACTGGGTTGGGGTCAGCTACGGTGCAACGCCGGAACTCGTCCGCTTCTGGGCGGATAACGGCTACAACACCGTCCACCTCGCAACCTCACGGAACGCGACCAGCGGCGAGTACTCCGTCGTGATGCTCGACCCCTGTTCCGACGACGCGGCGGCGCTCGCGGCGCGCCACAGGGAGTGGTTTCAGGACCGAATCGCGGCGGTGCTGTCGGACCCACTCGACGACTGTGACCCCGACGTGGTTCGAGCCGTGCTTCGAGCGACCGACGGCGAGCGGCCGGTATCGCTCTCAGAGTGGGAATGGCGGCTGGTTGCCGGCGTCCCCGGCGGCGCGTCGGTTCTCGACACGAACCCGAAGCCGTTCCGTGACCTCACCCGCCGACACCTGTCGCACCCAGCCGACGCGACCGCGCTCTCGCCGCGGGAAGAACGCCTGCTTGTCCGAAAGGTCTTGCAGGCACATCCATGGTCAACTGTCACCGAGGAACTGGCGTTCGTCTCTGAGCGTGAGTGCATGCGTACCCTCGGCGGAATAGTCGAAAGGTTGACGCGTCTGTACGGCGACCCTTGGGTACAGGAGGAACTCGACAGACACCTATGAGCCTGCTTGGCCTCGAAGCGCTGCTGTTCGTGCTCGCGTTCGCCCTGCTAGTCGGCGGTGTCATCGGTAGCCTCACGCCCCAAGTCCCCGGCGCGCTCGTCTCGCTCGCCGGCGTCTATCTCTACTGGGTCGCCAGCGGCATGACCGACCCCGGGACGCTCTTGCTGGCCCTGTTGACGCTGGTTGGCCTGCTGACGTGGGCCGTCGATATCGCGGGCGGAGCCGTTGCTGCACGCGTTGGCGGGGCGTCGAACTGGACGGCAGCCCTCGCCGGCGTCGTAGCGCTCGTTCTCTTTTTCGTCACCGGCCCGCTCGGCATCCTGCTGGGCGTCGCCGGGACGGTGTTCGTCGTCGAGTTCTATCGGCAGGAGGACGCCAGAGGGAGCGCGAAGGCCGCGCTGGTAACCACCGTCGGAATGCTGGCCTCCGGCGTCGTCCAGGCCTTGCTGACCGCGTCGATACTGGTCACCATGATTGCCGTCGCGCTTCTATGACACAGTGTGCGGAGGACGGCTGCGAAAACGAGGCCGCGGTCGAACTCCACATCCCCTGGGACGCGAACCGAGACGTGTGTCCGGCCCACGCTCGCGTCTGGGCGCAGAAGGACGGCGTCGTCCCAGCGCCGATGGACGGCCAGGAGGACGAGTGGCCATAGACTGCTGTCGCAGAAATTGACGCTTTAATTCACACGTAGGTACCGAGCTAAGAGGGTGTCAAACGTTCACGAAGAAAATATAATAATAATTGGGTTTGAATACGACAATTGAGGCATGTTATCATGAAACGCGAGATGCTCACCACCGACTTCATCGACCGTGCAGCGGACATCTACGACGACGTGACCGGTATCGTCGCCCATGACGGCACCGAGTACACGTACGCGGAGGTAAACGAGCGGGTCAACCAGTTGGCACACGCGCTGTCGGACCGGGGCGTCTCAAAGGGGAGTCGCGTGGCCCTCCTCGCGCCGAACACACACTACTTCATCGAGACGCTGTACGCGACAAACAAACTCGGCGCGGTGTTCGTCCCGCTGAACTACCGGCTCGACCCCGCGAAAATCGAGTATATTCTGAACGACTGTGAAGCCGCGACGGTCATCGCCGACTACGACTTCGCGGAGAAGGTCCAGCCGGTACGGGACGACATCCCTGCGGAGACGTTCATCGGCTACGAGCCCGACCGTATCGACGGGGAGTGGGAGGCGTACAGCGGTATCCTCGATGGGCAGCCGACAGCCGAACCGGACCGACCGGAGATGGCCGAGGACGACGACGCCAGCATCAACTACACGTCCGGCACAACAGGGGACCCGAAGGGCGTGGTCAGGACCCATCGGACCGAAAGCTGGCACTCGCTGGTGCTCAATCAGCACATGGAGATACGCGACGACGACACGTACCTCTGGACGCTCCCGATGTTCCACTGCAACGGCTGGGGCCACACCTACGCTATCACCGGGACCGGCGGGACGCACGTCTGTCAGCGGACCTTCGACGCCGCGGACACCTTCCGTCGGGTCCGCGAGTACGACGTGTCGTTCATGTGTGGCGCGCCGACGGTGCTGAACAAGCTCATTCAGCACTACCGAGCAAACGACGGCGACGTAGTGACACAGGGGGACCGCGACGTGCGGATCGCGACGGCCGGCAGCGCCCCGGCGACGGCGACCATCGAGCGCGTCGAAGACGAGTTTGGCTGGCGAATCATCCACATCTACGGCCTGACCGAGACGGCCCCGATCATCACGACCAGCAACTCCCCGCGGCGTATCGCCGAACGGGGCCGTGAACTCAAGGTCAAGCAGGGCTCAGAGACGCTGTGTACCGACATCCGAATCGTCGACGAGGACGGGACCGACGTGCCACGCGACGGGGCGACGATCGGCGAGGTCGTGGTGCAGGGCAACCAGGTAATGGACCGCTATCTCAACAAACCCGAGATCACCGAGGAAGCATTCAACGACCGCGCCGAGGGGTACTTCCACACTGGGGACCTCGCGGCGTGGGACGAGGACGGGATGATACAGATCATGGACCGCCGGAAGGACATCATCATCTCTGGCGGCGAAAACATCTCCTCGATCGAACTGGAGGACGAACTGTACGACCACCCCGGTGTCCTGAAAGCCGCGGTCATTCCAACTCCGAGTGAGGACTGGGGCGAGACCCCGATGGCAATTGTCGTCCCGACGGCCGACAGCGACGCGACCGAACAGGATATCCTCGAATTCCTCAGAGAACGCGTCGCGAGCTACAAGGTCCCTGCAGGCATCGACTTCCGGGACTCGCTTCCTGAAACGGCGACTGGGAAAATCCAGAAGTACGAACTCCGCGAAGAGTACTGGCAAGAGCAGGAGCGGATGATCGGCCAGGAGTGAGCGCGGCGGTGGCTGTGAGACGCTGGGACGATATTAACACGATTCTTTATTAGGTTTCCAACAGTCGGTCACACCATGCATCTAGGAGTCGTCGTGCCACGCGTTGATGACCACAGCACAATCGAGCTGGCCGTCGAAGCCGAAGGACACGGCTACGATTCGGTCTGGCTGAACGAACTGTGGGGCGCTAGCTCCGTTGTCGAACTCACGGATATCGCGACACGGACCGACGATATCGAGATCGGCAGCGCGATACTCAACGTCTTCTCACGGTCACCGGCCGTGCTGGCGATGACAGCGACGACCCTCGACAGGGTCTCGGACGGACGGGCAGTGCTGGGGCTGGGAACGAGTACAGCCCGGTCCATCGAGAATATGCACAGCATGGAGTTCGAGCGACCGGTCCGTCGCGCCCACGAGACGATCGATATCATCAAACAACTCATGACGGGCGACGAGCGGGTGACCTACGACGGTGAGGCGGTCTCGGTCAGGGGCGTGCCGCCGCTAGACCGTGACGTGCCGGTGTACCACGCCGCCCTCGGGCCGGCGAACAGGCGAGTCGTCGCCAGACTCGCTGACGGCTGGCTGCCCCACATGATTGCGTTCTCCGAACTGGAGTCGGCGTTCGACTACATCGCAGAGACGGCACGCGACGCTGACCGGGACCCAGACGACATCACCGTTGCACCGTACGTGCCGGCAGTTGTCCACGAGGATTCCGAGCGAGCGACCGAGGAACTCCGGCAACACATCGCCTACTACGTCGGCAGCGGCGAGGGGTACCGCCGGGCTGTTGCGGAGACGTATCCGGACCGAGCGGAGCGCATCGCCGACGCCTGGCAGGCGGGTGACCGCGGCGAGGCGACGGAGCTCGTCACTGACGAAATGACGGCTGATCTCGGCATCGCCGGGACGCCGGAACAGGCGCGAGAGAAACGGGATAAAATTGCGGACAGAGCTGTCATCGACCGGCTTCTGCTAACTGTGCCACAGCAGGTCGACGGGGAGCTGGCTCGGAAGACAATTCGGGCGCTGGGGCCGAATTAGAGGTCAATTTCCATCATCACCTCGTCGGCGTACTCGTCGCCGAACTTGTAGTGGTCCTCACGGATGGCGTCAGTGTCCCAGCCGTGGTCTTCGAGGAACTCGATTGCGTCCTCGTTCGTCGATGGGACAGAGTTGTACAGCTTCTCGTAGCCGTTCGACGCCGCCCACTCGGTGCCCCGGGCGAGTAACTGCGAGCCGATGCCATGGCCCCGATACCGTTCGAGCACACCCAGCGTTAGCTCTGCCGTGTGACTGAGCTTCTCAACTTCGGGATGTTTGAGGTGGACCCACCCGACCACGTCGTCGTTGATGCAGGCGACGAAGAAGATGCGTGACTCCAGCTCGTTGTGCCGGAGCAGCACGCCCTCGCTGTCCACCACGTCGGCGACGGTCTCCGCGTCGACGTACTCGCCGCCGCCGATAGCGGCTCGGATGGCCCCGACAAGGCCGGTCAGGTCCTCCTGACGGGCCTGCCGAATGGTGAACTCGATGTCGTCGGCCTCGAACTCCTCCTCGACGGTGTCGTTGTAGGCGACGCGGAGTTCCCCGTCGATCTCCTCCAGTACGCCGTCGCGTTTGAGTATCGCAACGTGATGGCCGAACGGTCGCGGGTCCATCTGTAGCGCCGACCGAGCGCCTCTCGGTCCTACAGACCCGTGTGATTCGACGTACTCGTAGATGTCCCGTCTGTCCTCGTGGTCGAACTGCAGTGGCTCTGTCAGCTCCATGGTATCTGCTACCACTACACAGTACTTAATCCTTTATCAAAAACCATGTACTTTTAACTAAACAGTCGCTACTGCTCCGGAACACCGGTCAGAAGCACTGCCACATCCCGAGCGTTGTGTGTATCGACGAGCAGTTCTGCGGCCGCTCTGACGCTGTAGGTGCCGGCTAACTCCACGCCGTAGCAGGCGGCGTAGCAGTCAAGCCAGTCGTTCATGATCCGTTCCAGTCGCTCGAACTCCGCCCCGGAGAAGCGGACCCACGACCCGCCGGTCCGGGCCTCACAGTACAGAGCGACCGTGGGGCCGAACCCGTCCCGAAGGAGTTCCATCGCGCGCTCCTCGTCCGGCGGGTCGGGATCCAGCGACTCGCGGGTCTGCTCGGCCCGGCGGGAGAGCACCCGAAGGCGGTCGTCGTACTGGCCACTCATCACCGAACGGGTCACCCCTGGTTGAACTCCACGCCTTTCCCGCCAGCGGGGTGTTCCCACTCGGTGTCGGCGACGATAGCACAGGTGCCACACTCGACGCAGGGCTGGGTGTCGAGGCTCACGAGGTGTTCCTCGCTGCCGTTGGTCTGGACCATTTCGTCGCGGTAACAGCCGCCGCCGAAGTCTTCGGCGCTGACCGGGCAGGCCGTGACGGCGGTGCCCGAGGCCTCGAAGGACTTGTCGACCAGTTCGATGTGCGGGTCACCCACGTCATAGGTCAGGTCGCCGATACGGTCACCCAGGTCGGGTGGCGAGACGGTGTTCTCGTCGGTCACGGGCTCACCCAGTTCCTCGGCAATGACCGTCGGCAGCGTCACGTAGGGCAGTTTGGTGTCGGGAATCATCGACACCAACCGCGGTGACGAGTAGGCCCGTTCGAGCAGTCCGGCTGCCGCGCGGACCCCGAACCGGCCGACGGCGGACTCCGCGATAGCGTTCGAGAGGTTGTCGACAGGCCCGAGTTCGCCGAGCTGTCCGAACACCCTGTACCCGGTCGGCCGGAGCTTGTCCATCACGCCCTCGTCGTGGAGCTTCTTCTCGTACAGTTTGCCGGCCTGAGACGGGTCGCCGCGTGCCCTCGCGTCGGCGAACGCCTCGGCGGCCAGCGCCCCGGCAGTGACCGCGTGGTTCATCCCCTTGATGATGGGTCCCTGTGCCTGCATCTGGCCGGCGGCGTCGCCGACCAGCACGAGGCGGTCCTCGTGCGGCGAGGGATGGGCCGCCTTCTTCGAGTCCGGGACGAGTTTCGCGCTGTACTCGCGCTCGTCGTATTCGTCGCCGAGCCACTGGGCCATGAGCGGATGCGTGAGCAGGCTGTCGAGCAGTTCGTGGGGCTCGGCCCGCTCCTCGGCGATGGAATCGAGGTGGAACACGGTGCCGATAGACAGCGAGGACTCATTGGTGTAGAGGAAGCCGCCACCACGGACGCCGTCGAACAGGTCGCCCGAGAACAGGTGGGCCGCGCCGTCGTCGGAGGCCACGTCGAAGCGGTCGTTGATGACCTCCGGCTCCATGTCGACGACTGCCTTGACGCCCTGAAACCACTCTTCGGGCTCGTCCCAGTCCATCAGCCCGGCGTCGCGGGCGAGTTCGGAGTTGACGCCGTCGGCCGCCACGATGATGTCGGCTTTGATGGGGTCCAACTCCTCTGTCGTCACGCCGACAATTTCGCCTCGTTCGCGCAACAGGCCGGTGACGTGGACCTCGGTCAGCAGGCCGCCGCCGGTCTCCCGGGTGCGCTCGTGGACCTGCTGGGCGAGCCAGGAGTCCATCTTCCGGCGCAACACCGCGTCGGCCCACGCCGTGTCGTGGTGATGCAGGTCGCCGATGTCGAAGGATTTCACCCTGTCGCCGGCGATATTGTGGATGAGGTTCTCCGTCACCGGCCGCTCCGCCGCTTCCTCGCGGAAGTCCGGGAACAGGCCGTCGATGGTGTAGGGTGCCGACTCCTCGGCGTAGATGAGCCCGCCCGAGACGTTCTTCGACCCGGCGTCGACGCCGCGTTCGAGGACGAGCGTTTCGACGCCGTTGCGGGCGAGCGTCGCCGCCGCAGCGGCCCCGCCCGGGCCACAGCCGACGACGACTGCCTCGTACTTCTCGGCGGTGTCAGTCATCGCTGGCCTCCATCATCGCACCCAGTTCACCGGTTTCGACCGCCTCCGTCAGGCGCGGCAAGACCTCGAATAAGTCGCCCTCGATGAGATAGTCCGAGAAGTCCCGGATATCGGCGTCCGGGTCGGTGTTGACGGCGATGAGCGTATCGGACTCGTCACAGCCGACCTTGTGCTGAATCGCTCCGGAGATACCTGCGGCGATGTACACGTCGGGTTCGACTTCCTGCCCGGACTCGCCGATCTGTCGCTCCTCGGTGACGTACTGCTCGACGTGGCCGTCGAAAGAGTATGATGAGGTGATGACTCCGCGGGACAGTCCCAGATCGGCGTCGTCGAAGGCGTCGACGAGGTCCAGCGCCTGCTCGATGCCCCGCGTCGGGTCGTCGCCGATACCGCGGCCCACGGCGACAATCACGTCGTGGCCGGAGAGGTCGACACCGCCAGAGAGGCGGTCGTACTCCTCGACCTCGACTGTGAACCAGTCGTCGTCAATGTCCATCCCGTAGTCGACGACCTCGCCGTCGCGTTCGTAGTCGGGGTCGGGCATCTCGAAGCTCCCCGGAATCACCGACGCCCCTTGTGGGTGGAAATCCCGGTGGGGTTTGTCGATACAGAGAATCGTCGAGTACTCGAACCCGGAGAAGTCCGGGCGCTTCATATGGAGCACGCGCTCGAACTCCTTCTTGTCGCCGGCGGTGCCAACCTTCGCGGGGTTGGATATCATCGCGCTCTCGATATACAGCCCCGAACAGTCCGACGCTAATCCTGAGTCGAGTTCCCCCTGAACGAGCGCCGAAAGGTCCCGACCGTTGTTCGTCGCCGGGAAGACGGTGTAGCGCGGTTCGTGGTAGTCCTTCCACTCGGTCTCCTCACGACCATCGGCGGCCAGGTCGCCACCCGCTCTGGCCATGTCACAAAAGATTTCGGTGTAGGGCTGGTGGCGGAAGCGATCAAGGCGGTCGTCCTCGTGATAGACGACGAGATCCGCGCCGTAGGCGATGACATCTTCAACGTGGTCGCTCGCGGCGGCCCCGATGAGCACAGCGACGACGCGCTCGTCCTCATCGTACGCCGCGTTGTAGTCGTTCATCAGTTCCCGAGCCTTCCCGAGCATCTCCTTCGAAACGTCCACGAGGTCGCCGGCCTGCGTCTCACAGTAGACCCACATATCGCGGTACTCCGCGCCGACGGTTCCCTCGACCCACTGCTTGTCGTTGGTCGGGTGGTCGAGTTCGGGGTACTTCTCTTCCGGCGGGACGTACTCGACCTCCGTCACCGCCTCGCCCTCGGCTTCTTCGGTCCCCTCGACGGATTCGATTCGACTCTCTATCTGGGATTTCGCTGTCTTCCGGTCCTGGCCCGCTTTCTCGCGTTCGAGCAGGTCCCGGAGCACGTCGGCGTCGTCAACGTCTCGGACCATGTTCGCCACATCGGCGACAGTAAGGTCGGAGAGGTCGACGGCTTCCGGATCTATCTCGCCGTCATCGTCGCTTTCGACCTTCTCGATGCGGTCCTTGATAAGCGTCTTGACGGGAACCCGGTCCTCGCCGTCTTCCTCCAGTGCCAGCATCGCCTGTAGTTCGTCGGCGTCGTCAACGTCCTTGATCTTCGGTCCGAGTTCGGCGATCTCGTGTTCCGTGGGATCGATATCAGGCATTGTCAGTCACCTGCCGCGTACGGCGTGAGTTCGTCCAGTACCGGTTCTAATGCCTCGCGTTCGTCGGCCTCGATAACCGTCGCTTCTCGCTCCGAGGGGGCCTTTGGAATCGGGTCAACGCCGGCGACGATGGTCGGCGAACCGTCCAGACCGATGTAGTCCGGGTCGAGGTTGAGGCCTTCGTGATCCCAGATCGTGAGGTACTCCTCGTACTCCGTGGCCCGCTCTTGAGTCTCCTCGCGGAGGTCCTTGTGTTTCAATCGGTGGCTCGCCTTCCGATAGGTCGGTTCGAACTCGGGGTCGGCGACGATGAAACACGGCATCGGCGCTTCGACCGTTTCAATCTCGGAGATGTCGCCGTCGACCAGTCGCTTCGCCCGAACGGTGCCCGCGTCCTCGTCGATATCGAGTGAGAGAACATGGGTGATTATCGGCCAGTCCAGACACCAGCAGGTCTGTGGACCGGTATGGCCGGTCTCGCCGTCGGCCGTTTTGAACCCGGCAAACACCAGATCAGGCTGCTCCTCAAGGTTCTGGAGGCCAGTGGCGACAGTCATCGCAGTCGCCCAGGTGTCCGCGGCCCCCATCTCGCGGTCCGAGAGGAGATACAGGTCGTCTGCGTACACGTCCCGCATTCCTTCCTGCAAGACCTCTTTGTACCCCGGCGGCCCCATGCTCATCAGCGAGACGTGGCCGCCGTTGCGGACTTTCGTCTGGAACGCCGCACGGAGCGCGTGCTTGTCGTTGGGGTTCATCACCGTCGGTGTCTTTCCCCGTTCGAGATGCCCGTCCTCGTCGAACGATACCTGTCCCTCGCGGAAGTCCGGAACGCCCTTTGTCATAACAACTGTATGCATGGTACCATGACCCTCGTGAGTGTATCTCACACAAGAATCTATAATAAATGTATGTTTACAATTCTGAATGACAGGTATGCGACCCTGTCTCAGGGGACGGAGAATCCGGGCAGCGCCCAGTATATTGACGAACCGATAGCTACAGGTCGTTCAGATTCGGGGTGCGAAGTACGACAATCCAGCGAAAACAGGAGCGTTCGTAACTTAGATGCGACCAGCGCGACCCGGGTCCACGTCGATGGCGTCGACCGGACACACATCGACACAGAGCATACAGTCGATGCACTGGTCCTCGTGAGCCGGGTCAGCCTTGATCTCGCTCTCCGGATGATCCGGCGTGTCGACCCACTCGAATACGTCGACAGGACAGTCCTCTAGACACGCACCGTCGGCGATGCAGATGTCGAAGTCGACGGCGACGTGTGTCCCGTGGATGCCCAGTTCCTCGGGCTCGTCGACCGGGCCCCAGACATTGTGTCCGTCGTGCTGTTCGACAACGTCGCGGTTCTCCTCAAACTCCGGGTCTATGGCCATTGGTATCTTATCTCACTTTTGGGAGCTACTTAACTTTTCGACCTGACCGTCAGAATCCGGGGCCGTCGCGGCGATCCGAGCCGTGAACATCCCCCGACCCGAGGTCGCTGATGCGGTCAGTCGGTCCTGACAGGTCGCCGCCGGGCAAGCCGGTATCATCGCCTGCGCCTCTTGGGCCGTCAGTGTCCGGACTGTCGGTTCCGATTCGCCGAATGAACTCAACGGTCCGTTCGTACACGTCGTCGTACTGGGCCCCGTGGAACGGGAACCCGTGGTCCGACGGCACCGTCTCGTGGACCACATCGGTCATGGGGCCGAGCGCGTCGGCAAGCAGTTCGGACTGAGATGGCGGCACAACGTCGTCTTCAGAGCCGTGGAGCAACAACGTCGGCGGGGCGTCGGTATTCACCTGACCGACCGGCGAGGCGAGGTCGTACGCCGCAGGTTCGTCGTCGGGCCCGCCGCCGAGATACGCCCGATGGCCCTCACCCGCTGGGACATCAGTCGCGGTATCGAGCGCGTGGAAGTCATAGACGCCGGCGTAGCCGACGGCGGCCGACAGTGCCGAAGACGCGCCGGGGTACAGTTCGGGTTCGAATCCGGGTTCGTCCGCCGTCAGCGCGGCCAGGACGATGAGATTCGCGCCGGCTGAGTGACCGACACCCACGACTCGGCTGGTGTCCGCGCCGTAGCTTTCTCCCTCCGTCCGGGCCCACTCGATAGCGGCCTTTACATCTACGAGCGCCGCCGGAAACGTCCATTCCGGTGCGAGCCGATACTGCGGCTCGATGACCAGAAAGCCGTCCGCGGCGAGGTCAAGCGCGTGCCGGGCGAACTCACCCTTGTCGCCAGACGTGAACGCGCCGCCGCGGACGAGCACGGCGACCGGTTTCGGGCCGCTGGCCGCCGCTGCGTCGTACAGGTCGAGCGTCAGCGTCTCGCCGTCCACCTCGTGGAACGGGATGTCGCGCTGCACTGTCACTGACTCCGGGGCGCGTTCTGTCACGGGCATTGGTCGGGCCGTCGTGGACATAAGCCCGACGCTATCAGCTCTCGCCTCGGGGTCGAACGACGCGCCGGCACCGCGGTCTGCTGGGAACTAGCTTGAGCGTCAGGTGCCTCGTTCCGAACGAAGCGAACAGGTCGGTTATCGGGCGGTACACCTGCGGCCCGACGGTCAACCTTCGACCTTGATCTGCTTGCCGCGGGCCGTCGCGCCTACCTCGACGGGCAGGCGCACCTCGAGGATACCGTTGGTGTAGTTCGCGGCGATACCCTCATCGTCGACCCGCTTCGGGAACCGGAAGCGTCGGTGGTAGGTCCGACGCTCGCCGCGCTGTTCGTCCTCACGTTCGGCGGCGATGTTCAACATGCCGTCGTCCCAGGAGACGTCGATGTCCTCGACATCAAAGCCCGGGAGCTCGACGTTGAGGACGAACTCGTCGTCCTCTTCGTACAGTTCGTAGTCGTCGCTACCGGTTTCGAACAGGCGGGACGGAAGGTCAAGACCGCGCATCCAGGAACTCGGTGTGGTTGTTGGCAGTGCCATTGGCCATCACCTCGTATCCATTTGACAGTTGTGTTGCGGTTCGTAAAAAACCTTACGTACCTTGAGGTATGGGAACAAACAACTAGATACCTCACTGCGGTCTTAAGAGCAACCACCGCGAGCAGGACCCAGTTGCACTAGAGCCCCAAATCCGGGTGCTACGGAACCGACTACAGACAGCCGTTCTTCTTTACTGTCAATGCGCCGTTAACCAATAAAATAAAGTGACGATGCGACGATATTCAGTGGAACGATGTACGGCCGCTTCGTGACGGCTTTATGGGTCCTAGCTGGCCTTTCCGCAGTGTTTTCACTGCTCGCGTGGCGTAAGCGTGAGGGACCTGGCGGGACACCGATGGTGGTGTTTCACCTCGCCTTAGCAGTCGGTGCTTCCAGCTACGCTGTCGACATCACCGCGACGGCGCTGTCGACCCAGTTGCTGGCTCGGCAGGTCGCAACCATCGCTCAGGGCGTAGTCGCCATCACCTGGCTGTACGCCGCGTTGCAGTACGCCGACTTCGACAGGTCGGTGACGCGGCGAGCTGTCGGGTTCCTATCGCTTGACCTGTTGGTGCTTGTGGGCGTGTTCGTCTTCCCGGGCGTATCACTGTTCGACCTCCCGCCCAGCGGCTCTGTGGGGTCACTGGTGGTGGCTCCGGGGGCTGGGCTCACAGCAGTGTTCGTCGCCCACATAGCGACGATTCTGATTGCGGCGCTTGCCGGGACAATCGTTCTTATTCAGTTGTTCGTCCGCTCGCGGCACCTGTACCGGACACAGGCCGCGGCCGTCCTCATCGCGGCGCTGGCTCCCTGGACCATTGCGCTGACCCAGCAGTACTTCCTGCAGATTCCCGAGGACGCCACGATTTTCGCCTGGGGAGTCTCTGGGATAGCGATGACGACCGGCCTCTACACGTTCAAGACGCTTGACCCGGTACCGGCCGCGCAGGAAACTATCGTCGAGCAGATGGGGGACGGAACGCTCGTCGTGGACATCGACGGCTGTATCAGCCACGCGAATCCGGCGGCTGAAACCCTCCTCGCTGGCCCCGAAGAGTCGCTCGTGGGCCAGCAAGTAGAGGCCGTTATTCCGACCTGGGACAGTCTCACAGTCGACGACGAACAAGCAGACTGGTCGGAACTCGCGCTCTCCGTGGACGGCCAGCAGCGGTTTGTCGAACTCGAAGTGACACCGTTTGCCGACCGGTTCGACGGACTCGTTGGTCGACTCGTCGTCCTCCGGGACATCACGGAGCGGAAGCGACGCGAGCAACGGCTGACGCAGTACAAGACGATTTTCGAGGGCGTCAGCGAACCCGTCTACGTCCTCGACGAACACGACCAGTTTGTCACGTACAACGACCCGTTCGCCAAGCTGGTCGGTACCGTCGAGGACAGTCTCGTCGGCGAACGCTTCGAGACTGTGCTAGGGCAGATGGGAACCGAGCCAATGGACGGCGGCTCGGAGGAGGTCCTGATCCGGACCGCATCCGGTGAGCAGGTCCCCTGTGAAGTCGACGCGGCGGACATCGAACTGGCCAGCGGTGAGTCCGGCCGTGTCGGCATCGTCCGTGACATCTCACAGCGAAAAGAAATCGAGTCCGAACTCGCAATGACGACCGAGCGCCTCGAAACGCTCGTCGAGGCTGCCCCGCTCGCGATTGTTGCACTTGACGCCAGCGCGACTGTCGAAGTCTGGAATCCCGCCGCGACGGAACTATTTGGCTGGCGCGCCGACGAGGTGTTGGGCGACACGGTTCCCGTTATCCCGGCCGAGAACCGACGACAGACCGCCGAACTTCACGCGCAAGTCCTCGAAGGGGAGCGTCTGTCGGGCCACGAAACAGAGCTTGAACGAAAAGACGGGAGTCGTGTCGACGTGAGCCTTGCCGCCGCCCCGATTCGCGATCTCAGTGGCACCGTAGTTGGCAGCGTCTCTGTTGTCACGGATATCACCGAACGGAAGCGGCGGGAGCAACAGCTGGAACTCCAGAACGAGCGGCTGGACGAGTTCGCCAGCCTCGTCAGCCACGACCTCCGGAACCCCTTGCAAGTTGCCAGTGGCCATCTGGAACTGGCGTCACAAGACGCTGACTCGGGCGTGCGCGAATCGATAACGGCCGCAACGGACGCCCTCGACCGGATGGAGACGCTCATCGACCACACCCTGACGCTGGCCCGCGAGGGGCGTGACATCAGCGACCCCGAACTGATATCGCTCCGGGAGACGTTTTCCCGGGCCTGGGACGCCGCACCCACGAGCGCGGCCGAACACCGGGTTCGGGACTCGCCGGAGCACGTACTGGCCGACCCCGACCGCCTCGCCGAACTGTTCCAGAACCTCGTGCAAAACGCCGTAGAACACGGCAGTGACGGTGCCACTCCCGGAGCTGGGCCAGCGGCCGATGGCGGAGGAGTAGTCACCATCACGCTCGGAGCCACGCCGGACGGCTTCTACGTCGCCGATGACGGCCCGGGGATTCCGCCGGACCAGCGCGACGCCGTCCTCGAATCGGGCTACAGTACCGACGACGACGGCACCGGCTTTGGCCTGGCGATAGTGGAGACGATTGCCGAGGCCCACGGCTGGGAGCTAACGGTTACCGACAGCGAAGCCGGCGGTGCTCGATTCGAGTTCAGTGGTGTCGAGACTGGGAGTCAGGGGGAAGAACCGACAGCTGGGTCGTTGTGACGGCGGCTTCAGGGATGGGTAAAGTACGCGACGGACTCCGTATCCGAGTCGTCCGCAACCTTGTCGAGGCGAGCGAAGCCAATGCGTTCGAACTGCACCACGTCGTCAGTGTCGTAGTTGCGCAGTCCCGGTTCGGCCACGCCTGATACGTCGCCGTCCATCGTCCGGAGGCGGAGCGCTGGGCCGTCAGCCGGTGCCCAGTGAATCACGTCGACGCCCTCCTCACGGACGGCGTCGATATCGTCGCCGGTGTACTCGAAGGCGTCGCGAGTGTGTCGCACGCAGCCGTAGCCCTTGAGCCAGATACGATCGCCGTGGTCTGGCAGGTCGTCACCCTCGACGACGACACCGCTGGTCACCGGAATCTCGCGGCGGCCACGCTCCTCGTAGTCCGGGTGCAGCGGCGGTTCGCCGGCGTCCGGCCCGCCGACGATCTGGCGCTCAACGAGGCCACCGTGGTCGTCGCTGTCCCGGACGAAGAACGCCCGGTCCGAGTCGTCGTCGATGAGGTCACGGTTGTTCGAGTAGATCGAGGACATCGCCAGGTCGACGTTCGAGGTGGACGTGCCCAGCTGAATCATCGCATCGACAACGGCCTCGCCGCGGATGCCGCGCCGTTCGAGGCTGGCGACGGTCGGCGCTCGCGGATCGTCCCAGCCCGCCAGTTCGCCGTCCTCAATGAGTTCGGCGATGCTTGACGTGGACAGCGGCACGTCGTACTCGTCGACCTGGACGTGGCCCCAGTGGATGACTTCGGGGTACTCCCAGTCGAAGTAGTCATAGACGAACTGCTGGCGCTTCGCGGAGTCCTGCAGGTCGATACCGCGGATAATGTGGGTGACACCCAGCAGGTGGTCGTCAAGCCCGCTCTGGAAGTCCAGCATCGGCCAGCAGCGGTACTGCTCGGCCGCCTCGCGTGGATGGGGCGTGTCGACCATCCGGAAGGCGACGAAGTCCCGCAGCGCGGGGTTCTTGTGAGTAATATCGGTCCGGACCCGCAGGACCATCTCGCCGCTGTCGTACTCGCCGTCGACCATCGCCTCGAACTCCGAGCGCGTGGTCTCGGCGTCCTTATCCCGGTGGGGACAGGCCTCGCCGTTGTTCTTCAGGTCCGAAAACTCACCCTGCGGGCACGAGCAGGTGTAGGCCCCGCCCTTGTCGATGAGCTTGCGAGCGTACTCGTAGTAGGTCTCGACGCGGTCGCTGGCGTTGACCACGTCGTCCGGTTCGAAGCCGAGATAGTCGATTGCGTCCAGAATTGCGTCGTAGGCATCCAGATCCGGCCGCTTGGTCTCGGGGTCGGTGTCGTCGAAGCGGCAGATGAACTCCCCGTCGTAGCGCTGTTTGTACGTCCCGACGACAGCGGCCATCCGCGCGTGGCCGATGTGCCACGGCCCGTTGGGGTTTGGCGCGACGCGCATCCGGACGGTGTCGTACTCCTCGGCGCTGGGCAGGTCCGGCAGTGGGTGGTCCTCGCCCTCGTCCTCAGCCTCCAGCTCTTCGAGTTTCTCCGGAGCGAGTTCGGCCAGCCGCTCGCGGCGCTCCTCGGCGTCCATCCCGTTGACCCGCTCGACGACCGGCGCGATAACGCCGGGTATCTCGTCGCCGTACTCGCGGAACTCCGGGTTCTCGCCCATGAGCGGGCCCATTATTGCGCCGACCTGTGCCTCGCTATCGTGTTTGACCGCGTTGAGGAGGGCGTTTGTCTCCGCCGCCTCCGTGATTCGGTCTCGCAGCTCGTCGTCCATTATCGGGACCTGCGACTGGGAGGGTCAAAACGCCGTCGGACCACCTTTTTCATCGTCGGGTGGCTCGCGATGCTCGCCACCACTCCTTGACAAACGTGGGCGAAAAAGGCTGGAACCTCACTAAGTTCGGTTCCGGTGAACCGCGCTCGCTTCGCTCGCGCGGATGCTCGTCTTTACGGGTCACTTCACATCCACCAGAGACTCCGCAACCCTGTCCAGCGCGCTAATACCAGTCACCTCGCCGGACTGGTCGGGAATCGTCCACACGTCAAGGTCGGGGAGCGACTCCCGAAGCGCGGCAATAGACTCTTGCTGTACCGCCTGCTTCCCCTGACAGCGCTGACAGTCGCCGGCGTCCTCGATGACCTTGTTCACGACCAGCGTCGTTACCGGCACGTCGAACTCGCGGAGCTTCGCGACCAGCCGCTCCGTCTCGCGGACAGCCATCGTTTCGGGAATCGTGACGACCCGGAACGCGGTCTGTTTGGGGTCTCGAAGCACTGTGCCGACCCGTTCCATCCGCGTGCGCATCTCGGTGAAGTCGTCCGGGCCGTCGTCGCGCCGGCTCGCCATCGGGCCGAACATCATCGTCCGGGCAGTGTTGACTTTCCGACGAACTTGGTCCCGGAGGTCCATCGCCGTGGCAACGCCGCGGTCCATCACCGACGGGAGGTCAAGCAGGCGGAGCGTGTGACCGGTCGGGGCAGTGTCGAACACCACGCGGTCCCAGCGGTCGCTCTCGATGTACGTCGCCATGCCCTCGATGGCTGCCAGTTCGTCGCTACCGGGCATTACGCCGGATGTGAACAGGTCAGCGATTTCCTCTTCGTCCATCCGGATGCCGGCATCGGAAAATTCCGACGCCAGCACCTCGAACAGTGACCGGTAACGGTCAATACCCGTCTGTGGATCGACCTCGACGCCCCACAGCCCCGACCGGATTTCCGTCGGGTCGCCGCCGACCTCGGTCTCGACGGCATCGGCCAGCGAGTGCGCGGGGTCGGTGGAGACAACGAGTGTCTCGTGGCCCGCCGTCGCCAGCCGATAGCCAGTCGCCGCGGCCACGGTCGTCTTGCCGACGCCGCCCTTGCCGCCGTAGAGAAGGAACCGAGTCACACGGCTGTCTATGAACTGATACGTCTTAGTTGCTGACCAGCACCATTCAGGGTCAATAGCTACCCTACTGCCAGACGCGGACGACACCGTCACTGCGACCGACGGCAATGCTCAAGCCGCCGTCGTCAGTCGGTGTCGCCGCAACGTTCGAGGCGAGCGACGCGCCGATGTCACGCTGGGCTGCCTGCCGAACGCCGTCCTGCCGCTGGAGTGCGACGAGCTTCCGGCGCTCCTGGGTCGGAACGGCCAGCGTCTGTCGGCCATCGCCGAGCAGATCTCCGGCGAGTCCACCGTCGAGGATACGCGAGCCGAATGCGTGCGAGGAGACGCCGTCGTAGCGGGCCGCGATTGAGAGCCGGTCACCGTCGATACGGTAGAACTCCACCGTCCCGCCGATGTGTGGGGTGCGAACGACGGCGATTTCGGGCGCCCCGTCGGGGGAGAACGGCGCGACACAGAGCTGGTGGCGCCAACGAAAGCCCGTCCCGATTGCGGGCCCAGTCGCGACGCGCTCGCCGTCCAGTCCGTAGGCGACCACCCGAGCGCCCTCATCGGGCCCGGTGACGGTGACGAGTACTTCGGGGTCACCATCGTCGTCAATGTCCGCAAGAATCGGTGCTACACCTTCGACGACCGTTGGTTCAGGCAGTTGAACTCGGCGGCGGACGGTCCCACTTCCGTCTGCGACAAACAGAACGATAGCGCGGGCCTCGACCTCGTCACCGAGCGCTCCGTGGTCGTATCGCTCCGTCGCACCGGCGAGCACAGCAGCGACATCGTCCTGCCAGACGATTCGGGCGTCGGGCAGAGCATCCTCGATGAGCAGGTCACCGTCCACGCGGACGGCCCCAGCCTCTGAGACTGTCACGATAGTACCATCGGGAAACTGGACGGCGTGGGTGTTGGGTCCTGTCTCATCGGCAGTGAGGAACCGAACGCCGTTGTCCTGAACAACCACGGCTGGTGGCTGGCCCGCCGGCAGGTCGGGTTCGATGACAACCGATTCAACTCGGTCCTGACTCACCCGAACCGCCTCTGGGGCCCCTGCCTCTGGAACGACAACCCAGAGACTCCCGCCCTCGACTGGCAGTCCGACGAGCCACTTCGGGTGGCCCTCAATGGCGATGTCTATCGGGTCGACGGCGTCGAACCGGCCCGAACCTGAAATGTGACGATTGCCGGAGGGCTGAAGATGCGTGTAGCGAACCGTCTCCGTGGTGCTGGTCACCGTTGCTGTCGAGCGTGGTGTTGTGGTCCGCTGACTCGTCGTTCCACAGCCAGCGAAAAGTCCGGCGACACCGGCGAGAACGGCTCGCCGGGTCTGGTCCATGCTCAGTAGTCGCGCTCGACGAGGTAGTTCGCGATGCCTTCGAGCAGGTAGCGGGCCTCGTTGTCCGGCAGGACTTCGAGGTTCTGCTTGCCGCTCGCAATGAGGTCCTGCCCGGTCTGGCGGGCGTATTCGATTGACCCTACCTCTCGCAGACGCTCGACGGCGTCGTCGATTTCGGCTTCCGAAACGGCCTCGACAGAGTCCGTGTCGACGAGGTCGCCCACGTCGACGCCCTGCTGGCGAGCGTGCAGCGTCACCAGCGTCTGCTTGTTCTCGACGAGGTCGGACCCGCGCTGCTTGCCGAGTTTCTCAGAGGGCGTCGTCAGGTCCAGCAGGTCGTCCTGAATCTGGAACGCACGCCCCACGTCGAGCCCGTAGTTGTACAGGGCATCGACCGTCTGCTCGTCGGCCCCCAGCAGCGTGGCCGGAATTGAGGCAGCCGCGCCGTACAGCACGGCCGTCTTGAGTTCGACCATCTCCAGATACTCCTCGGGCGTGACAACATCGCGTTGCTCGAACTCGATGTCGAGGGACTGGCCCTCGCAGATGCGGGTACACGTCGTTGCGAGTCGCTTGTTCGCGTCGACAGTCCGTTCGTGAGCCGCGCCCGTTTCGAGCAGGAACTCGAACGCTTTCGAGTACAGCGTGTCGCCGGCGAGAATCGCCGTCGAGAGGTCGTACTCCTTGTGAACGGCGGGCACCCCGCGGCGGAGCGCGTCGTCGTCCATGATGTCGTCGTGGATGAGCGTGAACGTCTGGATGACCTCGATGGCGAGGGCGGCCGACATCATATCGGCCTGCCCGCCTTCGAGCGTCGGGAAGTCACGGTAGTCTGCCGTCAGCGGGTCGACATCGAGCAGCGACTCCGCGACCAGCAGCAGGACCGTCGGGCGGAGTCGTTTCCCGCCCGCGTCCAGCAGGTATCGCGACGCCTCGTAGAGGTGGTCCGGCTTCTGCACCGGAAGGTCCTCTGGGAGGGCGTCGTTGACCCGGTCTCGTCGGGCGACAATCGCGTCTTCGACCTGCTGATGGCGTTCGGACATCGATTTACTCGGTGAGCTTGATCATGTTGCCGTTGCGGGTGATGTGGAGGTCCCGTCCGGCTTTGTAGCCCATGTTTTCCGCGAGGTCGACGTACGGTGCGAACCCTTCGAGGCTCTGGTGAGCCGGGATGATGTTCTTCGGCTGGAGCGCGTCGATCATTTCGTAGTGGCCCTCTTCGCGGAGGTGGCCCGAAACGTGGATATCGTCGTAGATACGCGCGCCCTGCATGCCCAGAAGCTTCTCGGACTGGTAGCGCTGGCCCTCGTTGGTTGGCTCCGGAATGACCCGAGCCGAGAAGAGGACCTTGTCGCCGTCGTCTAGCTCGTAGGGCGTCTCGCCGCGGCCCATCCGGGTGAGCATCGCGCGTGGCTCGCCTTGATGGCCAGTGACGATCGGGAGGAAGTTCTCCTTGCCCTCGTTCATGATCCGCTTGAACGTCCGGTCGACAGACTTGCGGTGGCCGTACATTCCGAGGTCTTCCGGGAAGTCGACGAAGTCGAGTCGTTCGGCGGTGCCGGAGTACTTCTCCATCGAGCGACCGAGCAGCACCGGCTGGCGGCCGATGTCGTCGGCGAACTCAACGAGGCTCTTGACACGAGCGATGTGTGAGGAGAACGTCGTCGCGACGATACCGCCGTCGTAGTCGGCGACGCTGTCCATCACGTCTTTGAGGTGGCGACGCGCCACGGATTCGGAAGGCGTACGTCCCTTCTTACCCGCGTTCGTACAGTCCTCAATGTAACAGAGGACGCCCTCGCCCTCGCGGCCGATCTCGCGGAACCGCTTCATGTCGATAGGGTCGCCGATGACCGGCGAGTGGTCCATCCGCTTGTCCAGCCCGTAGACGACCGAGCCTTCCGGCGTGTGGAGAACAGGGTTGATAGCGTCGATGATGGAGTGGGTGACGTTGACGAACTCCAGTTCGTTGCGCTCGCCGATGGACATCGTCTCGCCGGCGTCCATCTTCACGAGGTCGTTCTGGACGCCGAACTTCTCCTCGCTCTTGATCTGCTGTTTGACGAGTTCGATGGTGAAAGGCGTCGCAACAATAGGTGCGTCGTAGCGGTGGGCGAGCTTGGATATCGCGCCGATGTGGTCCAGGTGACCGTGTGTCGGGACGATAGCCTTCACGTCGCCTTCCAGGTCGGACATGACCCGGTCGTCCGGGATGGCACCCATGTCGATGAGGTCCAGCGAGTGCATCCGTTCCGTCTCGACGTTGTCGTGAATCAGTACCTTCGAGAGGTTCAGGCCCATGTCGAAGATGACGACGTCGTCCCCTGCACGGACGGCCGTCATCTGTCGGCCTACAGCCTCGTAACCGCCAATTGTCGCAATTTCGACTTCCATAGTTGTAGCTCCGAGTGGAAAGCCGGCCGCGGGCATCCGGTGGGGCACGGCAACGACGGTATCTGCAATGTAGGCGACTTCGTCCGCGTCGGCGCTCCAGGCCAGTCGGGTACGCCCGTAGCCTGTGCAACCGCAGTGGGAGGGACTTCCGTCCCGCAACTTACATCCGCCGTCTGCCGGCCGCCAAACCGCAGTCCACGGGCGGCCGTGCGCTCGGTTACTTCGGTCTACAACGGCGCTTCTTAAAACGGTGTGGGTTCGTCCCTACTCGTCGTCTAAGGGGTCGGAGAGGGGGTCGTCGTCACCTGAAACATCGAAGCCAGTGACACCGTCATCTGCAAGCGTCGAGTCCTCGTCAGCAGGTGTCTCAGCGTCCTGAGACTCCGACTCGTCCTGCATGCTCTCGTCAACCTCGGGTCCGGGTTGGTCGTCATCAGTGCCGCCAAACAGGTCGTCCGTCGTTCGCGGGCCCCCAGACGTGTCTGCCGCACCAGATTCGTCGAGTAATCGGGTGTCCTGAGTCACGGCGTCGTGCTGGTCCGCCTCGTCAGCATCGAGTGAGCCGACACCAGTCGGTTCGGTATCGGCGTCAGGTTCGGTCTCCCAGTCGTCGGCTGGTGCTTGCTCATCTGCTTCCCAGTCGTCAGCCGCCGTGGGTTCCTCGCTCCCCGTGTCGAACTCCGCAGGGTCCGGCGGCGTCCATTCCTGTGGTTCCGTACTCGGCTCTGGTTCTTCAGCGGCGTCCTCAGCGAGCAGGTCGCGGTCCGACTGCTCGCTGGGTTCGGACCGGGGTTCTACCGTTTCCGAGTCGCCGGCGAGATCCGCCGGGGATGGCTCCGCAGTGGTGTCGTCCACGGTTTCAGGTTCCGGTCCGGCAACGTTTTCAGCCGGCTGTTGCTCCGATAGCGGTTCGTCTTGGGCCGCCGCTGTCTCCACTGCGTCTTCGGCTGTCGCTGGGGCCATCGTCTCGTCAGCAGTCGGTGGTTTTGAAGCGTCGTCGGCGTCCAAGCGGCCCGTATCTGTCGCTGGGACATCGTCTGCCACCGGGTCATCAGCTGTCGCCGAGTCAGCATCCGCCAGCGGGTCTTCGTCGGCTGCCGTCACCGGAGCGCCGTCAGTCCCGGCCGTCGCAGTGTCGGAGGCAGCAGACGGCGCTGCCGCGTCGGATGGGTCGGAGTGTTGCTGTGCGGGCGCGTGGATTCCCGAGTCACCGGCCGAGTCAGTGTTCGGCTCGGAGTCAGCGACCGGTTCCGACACGTCGGACTCGCCGGTCGCCGGCTCGGCAGCCGCCGGGTCAGCAGCCGGCTCGGTATCCCGGGAAACAGCGGGCTCAGGCTCGGTCGACTCCGGCATCGGGTCATCGGACTTCGAAGCCGGTTCGGTAGCGGATGCAGCGCTACCATCGGCAGTGTCAGTCGCTGTCTGGTCACTTGCCGGAGGACTCCCAGCTGCCACATCGCTCGCATCAGGCTGTGCCGTCTGGGCCGCGAGCGTGCCCGCCATCGTCGCGTCGGCGATGAGCTTGTGAGTCAGGCCAAGCAAGCCGGAGAGCAACAGGAGGCCACCGAGCGCGCCGACGACGATGCCGAGTACCGCACGATAGCCCGCGTTCCCCGAGAGCGAACTGAACGAGCCGTTCTGTATCAGCACGTACCCTGCAGCGATGAGGCCGCCACCGACGCCGGCGACGACAAGTAATGTCCCGAGAAACCTCGTTCCGTATCGATAGACGTCGGTCAGACCTACTGCAGACATAGTCGCATAATTGATAACAGAGAACAAATATGTTACGACGGCCGGTGAAGTGATATTTAAGCTACCTGTCCGTCGAGAGCAAGCAGTGATACCGCTCCATCAGTCAGTTTGGGCTTGACTTCGAGTAATCGTGCTCTGAGCAGAATTCACTGACGACAGGACTGGCAGTCCCATCAATCGGCGTCATCACCAGCGATAGTCGTCCCCGGACTCTCACCGGCGAGAAACGCGGAGAGCGCGTCAGGGCCGAACACGAGCGCAGGGGCCGAGAGTGCGAGCAGCGCACGGACCTTGCCGGCCATCCCGCCCGACACGTCCGTCGCGTCGCTCCCACCAAGGGCCGGTGCTACAGCCTCGAATGCCTCGATGCGGTCGATGACGACCCCGTCTTCATCGAGAACGCCGGGAACGGTCGAGCAGACGCCGACGCGGTCGGCGTCGACAGCGGGCGCGAGTTCGACGACCAGTTCGTCGCCGCTCAGAACCGTCGCGCCCGCACCGGCGTGTGCGACGAGGTCGCCGTGGAGGACCGGGACAAACCCCTCGTCGAGCAGCGTCGTGACCTGCGCCGTCGGCAGCGAAAGGTCACTGTCGGCGTCGCGTGTGGCCGCCGAGAACGGGTGGACCGGAACAGCCGGAACGCCTGCCCCGGAGAGCGCATCTACGACGGCGGCGTTGAGGCGGCACATCGCACCGTGGATGGCCTGCACGCCGTCGACATCGTGGGTCCCCTCGGTCGTGCTGACGCCGTAGTCGGCGGCGTGGTGATGGCCGAAGCTCCCGCCGCCGTGCACGATGACGATATCCTCGCCGACCGGCGATTCGGCGATAGCTGACACCGCGGCCGACAACGCAGCCCGGTCGACCGTCTCAGGGTCGTCTTTATCCGTGATGACGCTCCCGCCGAGTTTGAGGACGACCGTCATTCCTGCCGGACTCCGTCGGTGTCCAGCTCGGCCCGGAAGACATCCTCACACCCCGGCGTGTACTTCAGCGCGGTGAGCGCGTCGTCCGTTTCGTCCAGTGCGACGATACAGCCGCCGCCGCCGGCCCCGGTGAGTTTCGCGCCGTGGGCGTCGGCGTCGCGGGCCGCCCACACCATCGAGTCCAGCGACCGCGAGGAGACGCCCAGCGCCGAGAGCAGTCCGTGGTTGAAATCCATCAGCTCCCCGAGCCGTTCGTAGTCGCCCGTTCCCAGTACTGACTCGCCCTCGCGGACGATGTCGCCGATTGCTGCGACGGTGTCGGCGGCGAAATCGTACTTTCCACGGAGGTCCCGGACGCCGGCGACCAACGCCCCAGTATCGCCGGCCCCGCCGTCGTAGCCGATGACGAAGGGGAGGGTGTCGATGCCCTCCAGCCGCCGGCAGTCGTCGCCTTCCACGCGGACCGCCCCGCCCATCGCCGAGCAAAACGTGTCCGCCCGCGAGGCTTGCCCGTCCTGAACTGCGTGTTCAACCTGATAGGCGCGGTCGGCAATATCGCTCGCTGACAGTTCGACGCCGAGTTCTCTGGTCGCCGCGTCTATCGCCGCGACGACGAGCGCGGCCGACGAGCCCAGCCCCGCCCCAAGCGGGATGTCGCCTTCCACAGATATCTCGAAGCCTGCTTCAGGGGCATCGGCCGCGTCACGGGCCTGTGCGACCGCTTCGTTGACGTATCCCATCCCAGCTTCGACGAGCGATTCGGCGACATCCACGTCCGGATGGCTCTCCCCGTCACCGGAGTACTCGACAGTAAAGCCATCCAGTTGCAAGTCGTTCGCGTGAATACGTAATCCCTCGTCGATCTCGGTTGCCGTCACGTGCACCCGCCGCTCAATGGCGCAGGGCACCGCCGGCTCGCCGTAGACGACCGCGTGCTCCCCAAACAGGTACACTTTCCCGGGAGCGCTCGACGTGACCATACCCGCCCGTGTGCACCCAGGGCGTTAGGCGTTTTCGGAGTCGACGGTCAGGATGACCATCGAAGTCCTATTCGGACACGGCGTCAACGTCGGTAAATTCGAACCGCGCGCCGCCGTCAGCCCCGCTGACGACTCGGACCGTCCAGCCGTGGGCGTCGGCGACCTGTTTCACGATGCTCAGGCCGAATCCGGTTCCCTCTACCGCGGTCGAGTAGCCGGCTGAAAACACGTCCCCGCGCTCGGGCTCTGGAATACCGGCACCGTTGTCCTCAACGTAGAAGCCGTCAGCCAGTTCGCCGACCGTCACGCTCACGTCGTCACCGCCGTGTTCGACCGCATTGCGGACGAGATTCTCGAACAGTTGACGGAGGCGACTTTCGTCGGCGCGGATGGGCCGGTCTATGTCAGTGCGGAGCGTCGCGGCTTTCGTATCGACGTTTTGCCAGCACGTCTGGACAAACTGTTCGAGGTCAACCACGACGGGCGAAGCGGGTGACGCACCATCGCGTGCGAGCGTAAGCAAGTCATCGATGAGCGTATCCATGCGCTGGTGTGCAGTGTCGATAGCGTCGATATGCTCGCTGTCAGATTCCTCACGTAGGAGTTCGAGCTGTCCGCGTGCAACGGTCAACGGGTTCCGCAGGTCGTGACTAACGACGCTGGCGAACTGTTCGAGCTGTTCATTTTGCTGTTCGAGTTCCTGCTCGCGCTCCTTTCGCTCCGTGATGTCTCGACTGATCGCCAGGAAGCGATCCTCTCCTTCGAGATTGAATCGAAGCAAATGCACTTCGACCGACATCGTCGACCCGTCGCGGCGTTCGTACAGGCCTTCGAACTTGCGGCGCTCGTCGACACTGAACCCGGAAAGCTGGGTCTGCACGTCCTCGGCGTCGAACATCAGGTCGAACTCCCAGATCGACCGTCCAAGCACCTCGCTTTCGTCGTACCCCAGTTCCGCGCAGAATCGCTGGTTCACCTCGCAAATCGTTCCGTCGGCGTCGAGCACATCGATCATATCAGGCGAGTTCTCGAAGAGGGCTTCGAGCCGCGATGACGTTTCCTCTAATCGTTTCTCGCGGCGCTTCCGCTCGGTGGTATCCTGCTGGAACCCGACGTAGTTGACGACTGTGCCGTCGTCGTCGCGAACTGGCGCGATCCGAACCCGGTTCCAGAACTCGGTCCCGTCTTTTCGGTAGTTCCGGAGTTCGACCGACACCTGCTCCCCTGCGTCGATAGCGTCCCGTAGTGCATCGACAGGCTCCGGGTCGGTGTTCTCGCCCTGAAGTATTCGGCAGTTCTTCCCGAGCAGCTCCGGGAGCGAGTAGCCAGTCAGCTCGCGGTAGTGGTCGTTAGCGTAGATCAGCGGGTTGTCCGGCTGGTTGGGGTCAGTGATGGTGACGCCGACCGGGGCCTCGTCTATCGCGCGCTTGTTCCGGAGTAGCTCCCGTTCGCGCTCTTTCTGCTCGGTAACATCACGAGCTACGCCGACGATGCCGTCGATAGTACCATCGACGACCAGCGGCGTTAGTTGGTACGCGACCACCGCGTGTCCGTGGCCGGGGAACTCCGTTTCGATTTCGCCGCTAAGTTTCTCCCGCGTTCCGTCGAGCAGTTCCTGATAACAGTCTGTCTCACCCTCGGCTCGAATACGCGGAACGAGTCTACTGGTCTGTCCTTCGAGCTCATTGCGCGTCGTGTCGTACCACTCTGCGATGGTCTCGTTGACGATTTCGAACCGGTCTTCGGCATCGTAAATACAGGCAGCCTCCTGCATGGAGTTGACCATCCGCTCGTAGCTCTGGAGCGCTCGGTTCCGCTCGCTGACCGCCTGCTGTGAGCGGGAGTGGTCGACGGCGTCACTGATTCGGTTCGCCAGCCCGGCATACTGTTTGGCACCCGGCTCTTTCCTGAGGTAGTCCGTCACACCGGCCGAAATTGCCTCGCTGGCGACTGCCTCGCTCCCCTGTGCGGTGTAAATAATAAACGGCAGGGCCGGGTACTCGTCGCGGACCGTTTCCAGAAGCTCGATGCCGTTCCCATTGGACAGGCGGTAGTCGGAAACGAGACAGTCGACAGGCTCGGCAGCCAACCTTGCCATAGCCTCGTCGACGGTGCGAGCCGTTTCGACGGTGAAGCGGTTGTTCTCGCGTTCGAGAGCCGTCGACAGCGTCTCGGTGTCGTCCGAATCGGTGCCAACGTAGAGGACCCGGACCCTGGCGTCCCCGACGCCAGCGGTTTCAGGCGTCATTCGGCATCCCGTTCAAGTCCGGTGGTTGCGCCGGGATAGATGTCACTCCACCGACCAAGGATTACCGGAGCGATGTAGCTCTGTGAACGGTCTATAGACAGGGCCGGGCGCAGGACGACTGCAAACAGCGTGTGACGGTTGTCGCCAGAGATTGTCTGCAGCAGTGTCATGATGGGTAGGTAATTAGTTGCGGTCGTGGTCTTCCCGTAGTGACCGAGGCCGAAATCGGTCACCAGTGCGACGTGCAGGGCCGCTGTTCTTGCACGCTTACACGGGACTCTGCAGTAAATAGCTGGTGACCAAATCAACTGGCACGCCGAACTTACTCTGTAGCAACCGGCAACGACGCCGGAGCGATCGTGTCGGCGTGCGTGTTACCGTTCCTGCACGCGCATGGACATTTTCTGTCGGGGATGGGCGGTCAACGACGGCAACAGCTCAAGTGGCGTCTCTCCCTGGAACTCCAGTCGGTACTGGCTGGCCGTCGTTGCAGTGATGAGTTGCGCCTCAAGCATGGCAAGATGCTTCCCGATACAGTGGCGCGGGCCACCCCCGAACGGGAAGTAGGCGAACCGGGGCCGCTCGCTCGCTCGCTCGGGCTTCCAGCGCTCCGGGTCGAACGTCTCGGGGTCGTCGTAGAACCGCTCGGAGCGGTGAACACCCCACTGTGGGACCATCAGCGTCGTTCCCGCCTCGACCTCGTAGCCTGACAGCGTCACGTCTTCGGTCGGCTCCCGGAAGATGGTGTACACCGGCGGGTAGAGCCGCATCGCTTCCTGAATCACCCATTCGAGGTAGTCCAGTTCACGGACGTGTTCCATCCCCGGCCGGTCGTCGCCAATGACGTCGTCCAGTTCCTCGTGGACTCGCTGTTCGACCTCGGGGTGTTCCGACAGCAGGAACCAGGTGTAGGTCAGCGTCAACGCCGTCGTGTCGTGGCCCGCAAGCAGCATCGTCATCATCTCATCACGCAGTTGCTCGGGCGACTGGTTCCCATCGTCACGGGCACGCAAGAGTACCGACAGGAAGTCCATCGGACCGTCCTCATCCGTCCCGAGCGAGTCCTCGCGGACCTCGATAATGTCGTCCAGCACCTCGTCCAGCGTCCGCACGGCGCGGTTGAACTCGGCGTCGTCCGGCATCGGCATCCACTGTGGCATAGCAAACCGGATCGGGTCCGGTTCGAACCGCTGGCCCAGCGGCAGCAGTTGCTCCTCGATGGTCTGGACTCGCTGTTCGGAGAGTTCGACGCCCATCATCAGGTCCAGAATTACGTCCAGCGTGACCCTAGTCATCGACTGCTCGGCGTCTATGACATCGCCGTGGGACCAGTCGGCGATGCGGTCCTCCGCGTGGCCGGTGATGCGGTCGGCCATCCCCGACAGTCGCGCCATCGAGAACGCAGGGTTTGCGAGCTTTCGCTGCTGCTCCCACGTCTCGCCTTCGCTCAACAGCAGTCCGTCACCCAGCAGATCCCCGAGCGCATCTCCCTGAAAGTCGGGCTTGCGGAACCGGTCTGCCTCCGAGACCAGCACGCGCTCGATTGCCGTCGGGTCACACAGCATGACCGTGTCCATCGGCCCCATATCGAATCGAGCGACGTCGCCGTAGGCCCGTTCCAGTGCCGAGATGAACCGGAACGGGTCCCGAGCGTACGTGCGACTACTGCCGAACAGCGGTTCGCCCTTCGGTCCGGGCGGCGTCTTTGACATCGACTACTGTTGGTGTCGGACACGCTTGAATGGTATGCCAAATGTCGGGCAGCGGGCGGTTCACGTGCATTCAGAGCCAGCGGTTGGCGTCTAGGTCCCAGTCGGTGTGTGCCGATATCCAGACGCCGCCGAGACCACCGAGAGCGCTGAGACCGACAGTGTACAACAGAAAGAACGCGAACACGAGCGCCAGAAACAAGTCGTACCCCGGTGCGCCGGGCGGAATCCCGAACCCGAGGAGGCCGGCGATGTACAGCGCCGGGATGAAGAGGGCGAGCAAAGGGACCATCGCACAAGCGCCAGCCAGCGTCCCCAACCAGAGCCCGGTTCGGTAGCTGCCGCCGTGGTTCGCCGCGGCCACGGCACCCCCAGCCACCGACGAAAAGGGAACGAACGACAGCGCAACCGTGACGAGCGCCCCGATACCGGCGTTGGTCACCGACTCACGCATATGCGTTCTCAGTAGTGGCGTCCCCCGTGATGTAGTTACCGCCGGCGCGGCTAGCCGGTCAATTGCCGATGGTTGTGTCGTGCTTGACGTAGTTACCCAGCCAGCCGCCGAGCGCGCTCAAGCCGAGGAAATACGCAGCCGTCATGACTGTTCCGAGGACGAGCACGAGCAGTCCCACCGCGCCGAACACGCCCAGTGCTTCGGGCACAAATGCCAGAAATGCGGCCAGAAAGACGAACACGACCACGAAGAAGACCAGCGATATCGCCAGCCCGACGACGCCGGACAGCAATCCGACACGGACGCCGTCGTCTCGCTCGCCGCCTTCGAGATAGCCGGCGATGCCACCACCGAGTAGCGGCGCAAGCGGGACGAATCCACTCAGCAGAGCGGTTGCGACGGCACCGATGACGGCGTTGACGAACGTGTCTCCCTCTGCCATTTGCCAGCCCTACTCCGGGGCTTGTGGTAGGTCTTGTGTTGGCGATACTGGCATCGCCACTCGCACTTCGACAGCGAGAAAACGAACGGTTCAGCGACGTTAGATGTCGGACTCGAAGTCGTCGAGTCCGTACGTCGGCTCGGCACCGCGGCGGTCGAGCGTCTCGTTGGCCAGCAGCCAGTAGACGACCGACAGCGCCTTGCGCCCCTTGTTGTTCGTCGGGACGACCAGGTCGACGTTCGACGTGGTGTTGTTGGAGTCACACATCGCGATGACTGGGATGCCGACCGTGATGGCCTCCTTGACAGCCTGGGCATCACCGATCGGGTCGGTGACGACCACGATGTCAGGCTCGATGTAGCCGTCGTAGTCGGGGTTGGTCAGCGTGCCGGGGATGAACCGGCCGGTGCGGACGCGCGCGCCGATCGCTTCGGCGAACTTCTCGGCCGGGAACCGGCCGTACTGGCGCGACGATGCGGCCAGGATCTGCTCCGGCTCGTAGTTGGACAGGAAGTCCGCGGCGGTGCGGATACGCTCGTCAGTCATCGAGACGTCCAGCACGTAGAGCCCGTCGGTCCGGACGCGGTGGATGAACCGCTCCATGTCCTGGGTCTTCTGCTGGGTCCCGATGTGGACACCGGCGCCGAGGTAGTCCTCGACGGGGATGAGGAGGTCAGCTTCCGACTGCTCGTCGGGCATGACGTCCTCGTCCAGCTGTGGGCCGGCGGCCTCGTCGGCCTCGCTTTCATCGTCAGTTGGTTCGGCCTCTGTCGCCTCTTCGGCGTCGTCGGCGGGCTGTTCGGCTTCCGTTTCGGTCTCCGCGTCGACCGCTTCGTCGTCCTCGTCGGACGGGTCGAAGTCGGAATCGGACGCGTCGAGACCTTCTTTTTCGTTGCCGCTCATACTGCGTTGTCCTCGATACGGATTAGTTCGTTCAGCTTGGCTGTGCGCTCGCCGCCGACCGCGCCGGTCTTGATGAACGGTGCGTCAGTGGCGACAGCGAGGTGTGCGATCGTCGTGTCTTCCGTCTCGCCGCTGCGGTGGGAGACGACGGACTCGTAGCCGCTTGCCGTCGCCAGTTCGATGGCGTCGACAGCGTCGGTAAGCGTCCCGATCTGGTTCGGCTTGATCAGGATGGAGTTCCCGGCGTCGGCGTTGATACCGGCCTGCAGGCGCTCGACGTTGGTGACGAACAGGTCGTCGCCGCAGACAAGCGTCTGGTCACCGACCTGTGCGGTCAGGTCCGCGAAGGCCTCGTAATCGTTCTCGTCGAGTGGGTCCTCGACGTAGACGAGGTCGTACTCCTCAACCTTCCCGGCGATGTACTCTATCTGCTCTTCGGTGGACTTGACGCCGTCGTCATAGACGTAGCCGTCCGCCTCGTCATCGTAGAGTTCCGCGCCAGCAACATCGAGGCCGAAAGAGATAGCGAAGCCGAAGTCGTCGGCGACGGTCTCAACAGCCTCGTCCATAATCTCGAACGCTTCGTCGTCCGAAACGGACGGTGCCCAGGCTCCCTCGTCGCCCTTGCCCGCTGGCAGGTCGCGGTCGGCCAGGATGTCGTGGACCTCCTGATGGACCGCGGCGTTGGCGAAGACAGCCTCTTCGACGCTCGGTGCGCCGACGGGGGCTGCGAGGAACTCTTGGATATTGGTTGCATCCGCGGCGTGCTCGCCGCCGCCGATGATATTGCCCAGCGGCGTTGGGTACTCGTTGCCCCGGAACGTACCGCCGAGATGCTGGTACAGCGGTGCGCCCAGCACGTCAGCACCGGCCTTTGCGGCCGCCATCGAGATGGCGACGGCGCTGTTGGCTCCGATGCCGGAGAAGTCGTCGGTGCCGTCGGCGGCGTGCAGCGCCGCGTCGACGTCACGCTGGTTCCCGGCGTGGACCTCACCGATGAGTCGCGGGAGTGCCTCCTCGCGGGCCTTGGCGATGGCCTCGTTGGCGGGGAGTTCGATGGCCTCGTACTCGCCCGTGCTTGCGCCGCTCGGTGCCTTGCCACGACCGAAGCCCCCACTCTCGGTGAGAACGTCGGCCTCGACAGTCGCGTTCCCGCGGGAGTCGAGGACGCGGCGGAGTCGGATGTCAGTGATGAGCGTCATCGTTAATCACTCCTGTTGACCGTAAACGGTAGGACGCCAGCGTCGTACTCCTCGGCGGCGATGAGTATCGGCTGGGTGTGTTCCGTCTCGATGAGCACGGGAGCACCGTGGGCCAACTGCAGCGCTCGTGCGCCGAGTTTGCGGGCCTTCTCGTAGCGGCTTTCCTGTGCGTTCATTGGTAGGGTGAGACGATGTCGACGAGGTCCTTGTGCGAGACGAGCATCCGGCGACAGCAGTGCCGCTCGACGCCGAGTTCATCAAGGACCTTCTCCGGGTCCTCAGGCTCCTCGGCCTCGCGGGTGCGTGCTTTGAACTCTTCCCAGTGCTCGCCGACGACGTTACCGCACGTGAAACACCGAACCGGTACCATCATACCTGAATCACCTTAGCGGTACGATTTCTGGTAGCGGGCCCGCGCACCGGGGCCGCCCCACTTCTTGGGTTCGGACTGGCGAACATCGTTGACCAGCAGCGAGCGGTCGAACTCCATGAACGCATCACGGAGTTCGGCGTCGTTGGTGTGGTCGACAAGTCCGCGAGCGATGGCGGTTCGGGCGGCGTCTGCCTGCCCCATGACGCCGCCACCTTCGACGGACACTTCCACGTCGACCTCGCCGCGGAGGTCGTCCTCGGCAATGCGGAACGGTTCCAGCATCTTGAGCTGCGCCAGCTCGGGGTCGACGAGTTCGACCGGCTGCGAGTCGATACGCACACGGCCCTCGCCCTCACGAACGGTCGCGCGGGCGACGGCGGTCTTCTTCTTGCCAGACGTGTTCGTTACCATGTCTTGTTCGCTCCAAGCGTTTCGCTGATCTCGCCCAGCGTGACGAACTTGATGTTCGACAGTCGGTCAAGCGACGTGCCGTCTAGAACCTCGCCGTCCTCGTCGTACGGGTTGCCGAGGTAGACACGGACGCTCTCGAACGCTTCGCGGCCACGCTGCTTCTTGTGGGGCAGCATGCCGCGGATGGTGCGTTTGAAGATGCCGTCCGGTCGCTTGGGGTAGAAGTACCCGTTGTCGTTACCGATGTCGACACGTTTCTCGTACTTCTCTACGATCTGCTCCTCTCGGCCGGTAATCACGGCGCGTTCGGCGTTGACGACGGCGACCGTCTCGCCATCGAGAGCCTGTTCGGCGACCTGTGATGCGACGCGGCCCATGATACAGTCGCGGGCGTCAACGATGACATCCGCGTCGAATTCTGCGACGCTCATCGGATCACCCGGACGTGGGAGCCTTCTGGGTTGTTTTCAATTGCCTGTTCGAGTGATACAGCCTCTCCAACCTGGTCGATCTTCGTCTCGGCGGTTCCGGAGAAGTCGACAGCGGCGACGGTGACGTCCTTCTGCAGGACACCGGAGCCAAGCACCTTGCCGGGCACAACGACGGTTTCGTCTTCCTGGGCGTATCGTTCGATACGGCCGAGGTTGACTTCCGCGTGTGTGCGCCGTGGCTTTTCTAAGCGCTCGGCGACGTCGCCCCAGACAGCACCGCCCGAACTGCGGGCGGCTGACTTCAGGTCGGCGATGAGACTACTGAGTCTCGGGTTCGTCTTACTCATATGATTCCTCCGTTGTGGGAAAAGTGCAGGGAGCAGGATTTGAACCTGCGGACCCCTACGGGACAGCGCCCTGAACGCTGCGCCGTTGGCCAAACTTGGCTATCCCTGCGCGCGATTGTTCGTTTTGCGTGCCCCGTAAAACCCCTTTCGGTCCTCGCGCTCGGGGAGCGGGCGGTCATCGGTAGTGGTGGGGTATGTCGGGGCATTGTATCGTTACAGCTGGACTGCGTCTTTCAGTTCGGTCGCGCGGTCACGCAGCGTCTCGACCGCGCGCAGGACCAGTTCCTCGGTGGTGAACGACCCGTCCGTCTCGACGTGGAACACGAACGCGTTCGGCACGTCCGATACCTCGACGTCCTTGCCGGGGTAGCGGTTCCGAAGGTCGTTGTCGAACTCGTCTGTCGCGACGAGTTCGCCGTTGGTGGCGTCGCCGGCGGCGTGTTCGGCCGCCTGCTCTTCGATGACGCCACGCAGGATGTTCGGGTCGTCGTCCTCGAACTCGCCAAGGTCGCCAACGACCTCCACCTGCTGGAGGTGTCGGTAGCCGACGGCCACGCCACCCTGATGTTTGGCGTGCTCCCGACCAGTATCGAGGACGGCGTCTGCCTCGACTTCGAGACGTTGGCCTTCCTTGAGGTCGATGATCGGGATGTTGTCGTCGGCGGCCTCGACCATCGGGTCCGAGGAGACGAGGTCGCTGGAGTAGGCCGTGCTCGGTCCGTCGACGGACAGCGACAGCGTCACCTCATCGCCGATCTCGAAGTCGTCGAGGTCGGTCGTCAGCGGGACCAGTCCCAGTCGGAGACCGATCTGCTCGTTGAACATCACGCTGGTGTTCTCGATGACGCGGACGGTGTCGATACTGAACGTCGGTACGTCCGCGACCATCGCTCGCCGGATGCCGTTGGCGAAGGCCGGCGTGATGCCGCGCACGAGGATCCGCGCCTCGCGCTCGCCACGTTCGACGAACTCAACCTCGTAGTCCTGTGTCATTGGTTAGAATCCGGAGTTCTTGGGTGCACGAGTGCCGTCGTGCGGGGTCGGCGTGACGTCCTCGATGCGACCGATCTCCAGACCCGCTCGGGCGAGTGCGCGAATCGTCGCCTGCGCACCCGGACCGGGCGAGGTCTGGAGGTTGCCGCCGGGACCACGGACCCGAACATCGACGCCTTCGACGCCACGGTCGAGGGCCTTTTCGGCAACGACCTCGGCCATCTGCATCGCCGCGTACGGCGACGCTTCGTCGCGGTTCTGCTTGACAACCGTCCCGCCGGAGCTCTTTGCGAGCGTTTCCGCGCCGGTCTGGTCGGTGATGGTGATGATCGTGTTGTTGAACGATGCGTGCACGTGGGCGATGCCCCAGATGTCTTCGGTTTCTTCGCTCATTCTTGGGCCTCCGCGCGCTCAGGATGGAGTTCGTCCGACAGCGAGCTGTGCTCATCGAAGCCGACCGAGCTCTCGACGGCGGTTTCCACCGTCATGCCGGGTCGGGTGACGCGAGCGTCGTCCAGCACGATGTGTCCGTGGACGATGAACTGACGGGCCTGCTCGGGCGTGTTTGCGTAGCCCTTGCGGTAAACGACCGTCTGCAGGCGGCGTTCCAGCACGTCGGTCACGTCAAGCGACAGCACGTCGTCGAGCTGGTCCTGCTCGTTGAGGATGCCGTAGCGCTTGAGTCGAGCGAGGAACTCCTCGGACTCGGTCTCGTGCTCGCCGGCGCTGCCCAGCAGCTTCCGTGCCTCACGGCGGTAGCCACGAAGCTCGGACTGTGCGCGCCAGAGCTCTTCTTTGTTCTTCAGGCCGTAGCGGCCGATGAGGTTGGCCTCGTCGGCGATGCGTTCGCCCTGGAAGGGATGATTCGGCGTCTCGTAGAACTTCGTGTTTGAACCAAGCGCCATTATTCGTCATCCTCCGCGGCGGCATCTTCAGCCTGCTCTTCCTTGATCGCCTCGACGTTGACGCCGATGGTCCCCTCCGTCCGGCCGGTGGACTTGGTACGCTGTCCACGGACCTTCTGGCCGCGCTTGTGGCGGACACCGCGGTAGGAATCGATCATCTTCATGCGGTTGATGTCCTGCCGGCGGGTAAGCTGGAGGTCGTTGCCGGTCTCGTGGGTGGTCTCACCAGTGAAGTAGTCCTTCTGGTGGTTGGTCATCCACTCAGGCACATCGTCGGCGAAGTTCTCGACGCGCTCGACGACGCGCTCGATGACGTCGTCGTCGAGCTTGCCGAAGACAGCGCGCCGGTCGACGTCCGCCTTCTGGGCGATAATTCGGGCGGCCCGGTGGCCGATACCGTTCAGTTCTGTCAGTGCTCGCTCGACGGATTTCGTCCCGTCGAGGTCTGTCTGTCCGATACGGACGAAATAGCGGATGTCCTCCTCCTCTTCGGCATCCGCGTCCTCGCCCGCGTTGGGGTCTTCTGCACTCATATGTAGGTACTGATGGGTGAGCGTCGTGGCGGGGATTCGAACCCCGGAGGCTGTACGCCACAGAGTTAGCAACCCTGCGCCTTGGGCCAGGCTTGGCTACCACGACACGCGTTCTATGACACTCGCGCCCGCAGCACGCGGACTCGGGGGCGGGTCCCCCTACACGAGTCTATCCGATTCTATTCCGGGGTTGTATTTAAACGCAACGAAGGGGGCCGGCCGCGTGACTGCAAGGCATACCCACTGAGACATGAAGTGGCAAGCCACAGGGTCATTGATTAGGCCAGCACAATACATTCATCACTGGGAACACACATCAACACATGCGGCGGCACATCACCGACGGCGGGAGCAGCGTCGACCCGACCAACCGAACGGCGGTCCGTAACCATCTGGAACGGTTCGCGGGACCTTCTGCTGTTACCGAGGCAGAAGACGGGGCACTCCGGGCTGAATTCAGTGGCCGAACACACGTTGCGGTAGCTCCTGATGGCGCGATAGACACCGGCATGCCACTCCACTCGTTTGCTGGGACGCCAGAGCGACTCGTGTTCAATCATGAGGACGGCGAGCTACGCGCCGAACTGGACGGTGAGAGCGTCTACGTGTTCCGACGACCCTGAGTCCGACACGGCTACTCAATCTTGCTTTCTCCATCTCGTTCGCCTGCGTACGCGAAGGTACTAATTAGTCTGAACGACATAAGGCCGACACATCGCTACGTCGAACGATGCCGGCGCATCGCTGCGTCGTCCGATCGATTGCTGCCGTGTTCGGCAGTGTCACAATCCTTATCGCATCTCCAGAACCTACCCGTGTGCATGAATATAGACGACGTACGCGAGCGCCTGCGAATGGTCGAGGACCCGGACCTTGGAGACGACATTGTCTCGCTCGGGCTTATCAACAGCATTGACGTGACCGACGACGAGGTCAGCATCGACCTGGCGCTCGGTGCGCCGTACTCGCCAACGGAGACGGGTATCGCGAACGAGGTCCGCGAGGCGCTAGGCGACCTTGACCGCGAGATCGACCTCTCGGCGAGCGTCGACCGCGGCGTCCCGGAAGCGGAAGACCCACTGCCGAAAGTCAAGAACGTCATCGCAGTCGCTTCGGGGAAAGGCGGGGTCGGCAAGTCAACCGTTGCGGTGAACCTCGCCGCCGGCCTCTCACGGCTCGGTGCTCGCGTCGGCCTGTTCGATGCTGACGTGTACGGGCCGAACGTTCCGCGGATGCTCGACGCTGACGAGCAGCCACAGGCGACAGAAGACGAAGAGATAATTCCCGTCGAGAAACACGGAATGCGGCTGATGAGCATGGATTTCCTCGTCGGCAAGGACGACCCAGTTATCTTCCGCGGCCCGATGGTCGACAACGTCCTCACGCAACTGTGGGATGATGTGCTCTGGGGCGAACTCGACTACATGGTCGTGGACCTGCCGCCGGGGACCGGCGACACGCAGCTGACGATGCTCCAGCAGGTGCCCGTCTCCGGGGCCGTCATCGTCACCACGCCGGAGGAAGTCGCTCTTGACGATGCCCGAAAGGGGCTCCGGATGTTCGGTCGCCACGAGACGCCAGTGCTTGGCATCGTCGAGAACATGTCGTCGTTCGTCTGTCCGGACTGTGGCGGCACACACGACATCTTCGGCAGCGGCGGCGGCCGCGAGTTCGCCGACGAGACGGAGATGCCGTTCCTCGGCGAGATTCCGCTCGACCCCGAAGTCAGAGAAGGCGGTGCCACTGGCGAACCGCTCGTGCTCGACGAGGACAGCGACGTTGGCGAATCGTTCCGCGACATCGCCGCCCGCACCGCCAACATGCAGGGCATCATCCACCGGAAGCGCCAGAGCGACAGCCAGCGTGCCCAGCCCGAACAGTAGCGGGCTGTGACTGAAGAAAGCAGTAGCTCACGTGCCGCGGGAGACAGAGAGAAAGAACCGAGTTACGCTTCGACCGGGTTGTTCATCTTCCGGGTGACGTAGCCGGCGATGCGGTTGCGGACACCCTTGGATTCGATGTTGGTCAGTTCCTCGACGACGTCTTTGTTGTGTTCGAAGTCTGCACCGAAGGCGTCAGGGTATCGCTCCATGAGGAGCGTCCCGGTCTTCTTGACGTAGGCGGGTTTGATTGCCATGCGCGCTACTTGCTTGGTCGCACTCAAAAAGGGTTCGGAACGGACCACGCACGCGAATGTTTATCAGTAGGGGCGGGACGACCCAAAGCTATGCGCTGATCGCCGCCGTGGCAGGTCCCGCAGGAGTGCGACACAGCCTGTCTCGGGCCGTCGTGTGTCGCCTGCTTGCCCCAGATTCTGTGCTGAGTACCCTACCAGTCGGCGTCGACCAGGTCACACACTCGCTCGAAGGCCGCCCGCTCGCGCTCACCGCCAGCCGTTTCAACCACTGACTCGAAGTACGCGAGACGGTCCAGCAGCGTTTCACGGTCGTAGCTCGGCACATCCAGCCGCGAGGCTGCGACAGTCGCTTCGACGACGGCGGCGTGGCCACGGTTCGTCGTCGGAACGACCCGGCGCTCGACGGTGCTGTCGACGGGGTTGAGCGCCCACTCGACCCACTGCGTGTCCCCCTCATTCCCGGAGTCACGCCGTTCGACATCGACCGTTACCCAAGCGTCCGCGCTGTCGATAACAGGGTCGTCTTCCTCGCGGACCGACAGCGCCGCCTCGGCGAAGTCAACCGGGTCGCGCGTGAACTGGACGTAGCCGCTACCACGCTCCCGAAAGTTCCGCCAGGTCCGGGTCCGGCCCCACGTTGTCGCCGTGGCCGGCCCATCACCATCCGGTGCATGGACACCAAGTGCAGCGACGTTCCAGCGCTCGTTCGGCCCCAGCGTGGTGACGACTGTCTCGGAGACGCCAGCGAGCGTGACAGGCCACTGTGTCTCGGAATCACCGGATTCCGGACCATTGTCTGCCGAAGGGCCACCGGTCATACTTCGAGCCCCCGTTCGAGCGCGGCGAACAGCGACCCCGAAACGAGGTCGGCAGTCGTTCCGGGATTGATATCGCGCCTGACGAACTCCTCAGCGAGACCGGTTGCGGTTTCCGCACCGTCGAGAACGGCCTGTGCCCGCTCTTGAACTTCCACAGCGGTTTCGCGGTCCTGTCGCGTGGCGACAAAGGTGTCCGGCTCCGCCGCAAGGAGTTCGAGGAAGACCTCGGACGCGCGGTCAGCGACCGGGCCAGACCCATCCAGTAACCACTCGCTGGCCTTGAACACGCGTTCGAAGCCGGAGACCCACTCCGCAGCTACGCCGTCGATATCGGCGCTAGACTCCATCACGTCGAACAGCGTCGTCTCGCGCGCCCGGAGTTCCGGAATTGCGTCACTCCCGCGGCGGACATCGAGCGGTTCCAGCCCGTCTGGCGGGTCGTCGACAGCCACATCGACGTGCTCGAAGGCGCGGTAGAACGCCGCGGCGTCTTCGACCGTCGTTCCACGAACCACGGCATCGACACCGGAAGGCGACAGTCGGCCATCACTCGCCGCGGCCGCCAGCGGTGTGAGCACCAACAGCGCCCCGAACTGGGTGTTCCCACCGGATTGGCCGGCCATCCCCTCGACGGCGGTCTCGAACGCAGGACCGAGAGGGTCGCCCGCGGCCGCGCGGTCAAGCCCCCTCCGTGCGCCCACAGCGCCGGCCATGAAGTGCTCGAACCGGAGGTCGTCGTACTCCCGTTTGCGGTCGACGTTGCCGGGTTTCGGCGTCCCAGTGACTTCCAGCAGCAACGCCAACTGCGCGTTCTGTGCAACCGACCGCTCGCTCACGGTGACACCTCCGAGGCGAACCACTCTACTGTCGCTTCCCGGACCGTATCGAGTGTTTCCGGCTTGTCGCTTGCACGACCGACGCTGACGGCGTCAGCGCCATACGAGAGATACTCCCGTGTGGTCGCCGTCCCGCGAACGCCGTTGTTCGCCACGACGAACAGGTCGGTGGCGTCGGCCACGTCGGCGATGACTGACTCCGAGTCCATCGCGTCGACGTGGAATACATCACCACCGGCGTCTTCGATGGCCTGTGCAACGGCCGGGAGCGAGACGCCGTCGAGTTCAGCACGCCCCTTCACCGAAACAGTCGCCCCTGTCGACGCTGCTGCTTCCACGAACGCCGCCAGTCGGTCCGGCTCCCGAAGCAGCGACTCCCCGGCACCCGCAGCGCACATCTCGTCCTGCCGGCAGTGAGCGTTGATTTCGATGATAGCGTCGTGGCGCTGACAGACGGCGGCGGCACGCTCGACAGGGCCAAGCGTCGCGCTCCGGACGTTGAACGCCGGGCATAGCGGTGCGTCCGCAAGCGCAGCCAACTGGTCGTCAACGAACGCGACCGGGTCGTCGGGCAGGAACTCGGAGCGGTCGCGGTCCGTCATCGCTCGGGCGGCCTCGCGGGTCCGGTCGTCGAGCGCAATACCGCCGAGGAACGCACACCCGACGTGAGACTCGACCGCACGGGCCCACGAGGCGTCAGCCTCACCGCTGAGACTTGCGAGGGCGACGCGCGGTTCGAACATCAGGCCACCTCCGAGAGGGCTGTTTCGACGGCACGGTTCACCCGTTCAGCGTCAGCCGCATCGTTGAGGGTCGTGTCGGTTCGGACAACCGGCACGTCAAGTGGCGTCGAATCCTCCTCGTCCAGCACGAACGAATCAGCGAAGGGGTAGGCCTCAGCCACGCCGGCAGTGCTTGGCTCCAGCCCCACACCGGCCATTAGGTCCGCCGCCGGCCCCGAGAACACCGTGTCCTCAATGAACGGCGAGACGGCGACGACCGTTGTCTCGTGTAGTGCCCGTTGGATGTCGTCGATGGCAAGCATCGGCCCGAGCGAAGTCACAGGGTTCGACGGACCGATGACAACAGTATCGTCGAGTGCGGTCAGGACGGCGTCCGTCGCGCTGGCCCGTTCTGCGCCCCTGAACTCAACATCTTCGACCGGTGGCTCCCCGTTCCGACCGACCCACCACTCCTGAAAGTGCATCGGACCGCTCGGCGTGTGGATAATTGAAGCGACGGGGTCATCGCTCATCGGTAACAGCGTTCGTTCCAGCCCGAATGCATCGGCGAGCGTCCGCGTCACGGCTGTCAGTGATCGGCCCTCGTCAAGCAGCGAGGTGCGCGTGACGTGAACTGCGCGGTCCCGGTCGCCGATGTGCATGAACTCCGCGACACCGGAGAAGCGCCGCCAACGTGCGATGTCTCGCCCCGCAGTCTGCGCATCGTCGGGAAGGTATCGTGGTCCGCCGTCAAGCCCGGCGGCATCGGCAAGCCGTGTCAGTTCCGTGTGTGTCTCGGCGGTGTCGTCGGCGATACCCCACCACGTCTCCCGGTCGAGGACCTCCCCGTCCAGAAACAGCACGGTGTCGAGGTCCGGGCACACGAGATGGCCTCCCAGTTCGATATCGTCGCCGGTGTTGGCGACGACAGTCGTCGCCGCCGGCGAAAACACGTCGTCGGCACCGGCGAGGAGCTTCGGCGTTCCCGTCCCGCCGGCAAGAAACGTCACCATGTCTCGACGTAGGGGGAACTGACAGTATAAACGTGGCCACTGAAACTGGTCAGAGCTGGAAAGCAGTCTGGCGGAGACAGTGTTCTATTCAGAGAATCACAGCTGAGAACTGGGTGGGTAGAGTGAAGGGTATCGGTAGGATAGGCAGGGTAACGGGTGCTATGCCCATCGTGAATCCACACCGCTTCGCGCCTGCAGCCTCCAACGAAGAGTACGTCTACGGGTCCTGTGCGCCGGGCTGGCATACGGCCGCCACGCATCAGGACGCGCTCGATGATTGGATCGCACATATGCAGGCACACGACATCGAACGGGTCTGCTGTCTGCTTCCCGGGCAACAGCTCGACGACGCTGGGGCCAACCTCCGGCGTTATCGGGAGGCCTTCGGAGCGTCATCAGTCCGCCACGTACCGGTTCCCGACCACCGACTTATCGCCCAAGACCGCCTCCACGACGATATCCTGCCGTTCCTGGTTGACGCCTGTGAGACAGAAGAGCGGGTCGTCGTTCATTGCCTGGCCGGCATCGGCCGCACCGGACAGGTGCTCGCCGCGTGGCTGGTGTATCATTACGACTACGGCCCCGACCACGCCATCGAGACCGTGCAGGAGATGGGTCGTGACCCCAGAGACGCTATCGAAGCGGGGAACGCGACTGAAGCGGAGCTGTCCGACCTGCTGTCGTCAGTCGCGCGCCTGTAGAAAACTTTCCGTCGGCGCTCAGTCCGTCCGTGGGAGCAGCCGCGCACCGATCGCAAAACCGACGACGGCACAGACTGTGAGGACAGCCAGTGGGCCGAGCGCATCACCAGTGCCGGTCGTCGCCGCACGGACGCCACGCGAAAAGTATGTCAGCGGCGAGAGCCACGTCGGCAGCCACGCGGGCAGAAGTGTCTGTGGGACGAACGTCTCCGAGAGAAAGAGCAGCGGGAGCGCGAGGCCGTTGCTCGCCGCGATGACGCCGTCCTGTGAGTCCGCGAGACTGCCTAGCATCGCCCCGACAGCACAGAACAGCGCGACGCCGAGGCCGACAAAGGGGAGCAACAGCCCTGACGGGCGGATTGTCGCGCCGGTGAGCCACACCATCAGACCCAGGATCAGGAGACCGGCGATGCCGATGATGACGACGTTGACGAGCGTCTGCGCCAGTAGCCACTCAGTCCGGGTCAGCGGTGTCGTCGCCAGTTTCTCGAAGCGGTTTCCATCCCGGTGTCGCGCCACCTCGCTCCCGACACGGGAGAGCGGCGTAAACAAGACAACGACGGCCAGATAGCCCGGTGCGTAGAAGCTCGGGGGCTCCGTGAACAGCCCGCCGCCGCCCGGCTGGGTCTGGACTAGCACGCCGAAGATGACGACAATGATGACCGGGAAGAAGAAGGTGAAGAAGACGGCTGTCCGTCGCCGGAGGAAGGCCAGCGACGCCGCGCGCGTCTCCGCTGTGAGTCGCCCCAGCCGGCTCATTGGGCACCACCCGCGACCGGCTCCGTCTGTTGTGGTTCACCGCGCTGGCCGACAGCCGTCCCGGTGAGTTCGAGGTACACATCCTCCAGGTCCGGCTGTTTCCAGGTCAGGCTGTCGTACTCGATGCCGGCCTGCCCCAGTTGCTCAGTGATGTTGCCGATAGACTCCGGCCGGATGCCGTAGACGACCAGCCGGCCGTTCCGAAGCGCCGTCTCCGCCGGGTAGTCGATGGCTGAGACGGCAGCTTCGTCGAAGGACCCGTCCACGATGAGCTGGCTGTCGCCGCCGTGTTCGGCCACGAGCTGGTCCGGGGAGTCGAGTGCGATGAGCGTCCCGTCGGCGAGGAGGCCGACGCGGTCTGCGAGACGCTGGGCTTCCTCCATATAGTGTGTCGTGACCAGAATCGTTACGCCGCGGTCAGCAAGTCCCTCCAGCAATCGCCAGAGGTCACGCCGACCAGCCGGGTCGATACCGGTCGTCGGTTCGTCCAGCACGAGAAGGTCCGGGTCGTTAATCAGCGCCGTCGCAACGCAGGTCCGCCGCTGCTGCCCACCCGAGAGATTCTCGTACGTTGTGCTGGCAGTGTCGGCCAGCCCAACATCGTCGAGAACAGCCTCAACATCGCGAGTGTCGTCGTACAGACCGGCGTAGTACTCGAGCAGTTCCCGTGCCGTCAGTCGCTCGTGGGGCGCAAACGACTGGGGCAGGAGACCGATTCGGTCGCGAGCGACCGTTCTGGGCGATTGGCCGAACAGGGTTACCTCGCCAGTCGCATCTGTCGTTCCGGTCAACGCCCGCACCAGCGTCGTCTTGCCAGCCCCGTTGGGACCGACCAGCGCGAGCACCTCTCCGGTGGTCGCCGTCAGCGAAACGCCGTCAAGTGCGACCGTATCGCCGTAGCGCCGCCCGACATCTGATGCGACCAGTACCTCGTCCATGCGCCTTCGTCCGGTCGGGTGGCCGAAAGCAGTTCCGTTCTCGCGCGACTATCGGTTACACGTTACGGCCACATCTCAGACAGACGGCCGGAAGCCACGGCTTGTCCGTGACGACTGGTTGGGTGTCTTCACAGTGGTCACAGAATTCGGTTTTCGTCGCCATTTGCCGAAAGTGTCACACCAGAACAATAAATAGTTTGTTGTGCAGTAGGCCGTCACAAACCGAGGGTAGCTTCGCCACAGTGTTCGGGTAACCGTAGCACTGCGGCCTGCTACCTGACGTGCGACCGGATCTCGCGCACGATAGCGTCTGCGTTGAGTTCGTCGGCGGCCTCGGCCTTGTCGTAGACAGTCTCGTCGTCCACACTAACCCTGAACACGCCGTGGTCACCCATGACCAGTCGGACGCTGTCAAGTTCCCGCTCCAGTCCGGATAAAATCGCCTGCTGGACGTGTACTGCTCGCTCACGAAACCCACATGGGACACAGTATTCGATTTCGACGTGACTCATACTCGACTTTACGCCTGTCAGCCTGAAAGCGCTATGGCCGGTCGACCAGTGCTTGGAGCCGACCGACGAGCGTCACGTCGAACCGATGGACGCCGTACAACAGTCCAACCGAGGTGACAAACACCACCGTCGAGAGCCCGTATGACTGGGACAGGGCCGCCTGTGATAGCGTTGCCCCGACACCCACGAACCCGCCCAGTATCGACGCAAGAATCGGGAGGACACAGGAGACACATGAAAAGAGACCGACAATGCCGCCCACCGCGCCGCCGCTCGCATCGACAGCAGTCACGAACACCAGATACGAGAGCGCCAGATAGCCGGCGACCTTCCACGGGATGAGCACTACGCTCAGGGTCGCGCCGCTGAACACGACCGTCGGCGAGAACCCGGGCGGGGCCTGCGTGACTAGCCGGAGACCAGTTCCCTGACCGCCCGTGCCGTACACGCCGCCGACGTACCCCAACACAAGCAGATAGCCGAGAGCGATAACCACACTGCCGATCGTCCGACGGCGGCTGGGCAGTTCCGGTCGCACTCGCAGGGCAACGAGACCCGCGATGTTGAGCCAGATGAACGGGAACACCAGCAGAAACGGGTCCGTTGCGGGCTGGGCCGTGTTGACGACGTAGCCCAAAATAAGGATGAACTCTGCGTTCAATACGGCTGCCCAGGTTACCAGCGAGCGCGTGTCTGGTATCGCGTCTCTGAGAGTCGCTGTCGTGGTGCTCATAGTGCCAGTGCGTCGACGACGATGGCAATCAGGACCGCTCCAAGGTATGCGTTCGACGCGTGGAACGCCCGGAACGCCGCCGCTTCGGTCTGTTCGCGGTGGAGCAAGACGACAGCCCAGAGGAACACCGCACCCAGCAACACCGACGTGACGGCGTACAGCCACCCAAGCGGCGTGAGCACGCCCAGAATACCCGAAGCGATGAGTGTCGCTCCGAGGTAGTAGACGATGTGCTTGCGCGTCTCCGTTTCACCACGGACGACCGGCATCATCGGGAAGCCGCCCGCCTCGTAGTCGTCCTTGTACGCGAGCGCGAGATTATAGAAGTGTGCCGGCGTCCAGAGGAAGATGATGACGGCAAGGACGACGCCCGGGAGGCCGACCGACCCGTCGGCGGCGACCCAGCCAATAAGCGCCGGTAGTGCGCCAGCGGCCCCGCCGAGGACAGTGTTCTGGACGGTGTTGGGCTTCAACACGAGCGTGTAGATGACGCTGTAGAACACAATCGCAGTCAGCCCGAGGACCGCTACGAGTGCGTTCACCTGCCAGAACAGCCAGAGTGACGCAAACGAAAGCAGCAGGCCGAAGGCCAGCGCATTCCGGACCGGAATCTGGTGGGTTGCGATGGGACGGTCCGAGGTCCGGTCCATCCGCTTGTCGATATCACGTTCAAGGACGTGGTTGAACGTCCCCGATGCGCCGATAGAGAGGACGCCGCCCCCGAGGGTAAGCAGCACCGTCCGGACAGTGAGCGTCTGCCCGGCGGCGAGTGCCATCCCGGCTGCGGCGACTAGACACAGGAGCCACATGAGCCGGGGTTTCATCAGGCGGAAGTACGCTGACGCGGTCCCGACGAGCCGTTCGCGGAACGTAAGCGCTGGGGTCCGGTCGGGGGTGTCGTCTCCGGCCGGTTCTGGTGCAGGCGTCGGATTCTTTACCGGGGTTTCGTCATCACTCCCCGTCTCAGCTTCGAGGTGCCACGCCAGGGCCAGCACGAATGAGCCGAAGATGCCCATCCCCAGCGCGAGGTGGGCGCCGGGAAGAGCTGTCTCGGCACTCGTCGCAACGATAGCGCCGAGCGCTATCTGGACCGGATACAGCACAGCCCCAATAATGATAGCTGCTTTGACACGGCCGCGACAGCCGGATCGGAGCCCGACGACGGCCATAGCCACCACGAGGAGTCCAACGGCGGCGGCGACGAGTCGATGCCCCCAGGCGACCAGCAGGGCCGTGTTCGTCACGTCGACCGGTCCGTCACACAGCGGCCAGGTAGTACAGGCTGCTGCCGCATCCGTGAGCGTTGTTGTCGCGCCGGCGAGGACTAGCAAGTACACGCCAACAGCGGTCGCGGCGAGCAGCCCGGTGAAGGTCCGGCTCTCTGCCATTGTTGTAACCTTCGATGGAGGCCACTTAGACCCCGCGATTCCGCTGTCTCTATCCGGAACGGTTCTGCTGTCCTATCGCTGCAAATCGGGGGCCTGTGGCGAAGACAGCAGTTATTTATCCCCGAAATCCTAAGCCGCATTCATGACCCGGAAACGCGCCGGCCTGGTCGCTCTGTTCGGTGCTGCGCTGCTCGCGCTCGCCGTCGAGCCGGCCGCCGCCGCACAGATTCAGGACTCGACGACGGATAGCCTCATCTGGGGGCTAAACATGAACCTCCTGTACGTCGCTATCCCGATTACGGTCCTCGTCGAAGGGATTCTGATCTACACCGTCTGGCGGTTCCGTAATCAGGAAGAGGCACTCCCCACGCAGGAGAACCGTCGACTCGAAGTGACCTGGACTATCGCGACGGCGATTATTCTCCTGTTTGTCGGCGTCGCCTCTTACCAGGTAATGGCGAGCCCGTACGTCACCGCCGAGGCCGGTGACCAGGCCGCCCTGCAGGAACAGGACACTGAACTCATTACCGTCGAAGCCCAGCGATACGGCTGGACGTTCTACTACAACGAATCGAGTTGGGACGGGCAGGCAGAAGTAACCACTCGAACGGACCTGAAGATACCGGCCAATCAAGACGTAGCCTTCCGCGTGACATCAAGGGACTGGCTGCACGCATTCCACGTGCCCGGACTCGGACTGAAATCCGACGCGTTCCCCGGCCAGTACAACCGCCTCCGAACCAACGCGGGTAACACCGGCACGTACCAGCTCTACTGTGCCGAGTACTGTGGCTCTGGCCACTCACAGATGCTCGGGACCGTCGAGGTCGTCCCGCAGGACGAGTACGAGGACTGGCTGGCAGAGCAGAAAAGCGGCGGCGACTCCGAAGGCAGCAGCGAGTAGCGCGGACGCTGACACGTTCTTTTTTCCACGCTGGCTGACGATTCAGTTCGTATCGTATTGCAATGAGCCAACTAGTACAGCTTCAGTTCTCGCTCTAGAGGCTCGACGATAAGGACCGTTCAGGAAGGTTCTGAGTCGACGCGTACAAGCGAGGTGTTGTGAGTCAGCTACGCTACGACGCTGCCCTCCGAAGCTATCACGGCTCGTCACAGCCAGCAGAGTCTGGAGGATTGTGAATGGTATGTGCGACACCATTGCATTTGCCAGCAATTCAGCACAGTCTCAGAACAGACTGAAAGCCGGTCTGTCACCTATCGGGGCCGATAGTGACGAGCGCTTGTCCAGACAGTCGGCGCGCTAAGCGCTAAATACCACAGAATATAGCAGAGACGACGACGCTCGCAAGCAGTTGGCTGATGGAACGACGGCTGGAGCCGGCCCGCTACCGTTAGCCGCAGATGTTGGCAGTCGCGTACACGTTGCCAGTGTCAGTGATCTCCACGCCGATGCCGACGATATTGGCGTTGCGGAGCGTAAGTCGTTCGCGGTAGTCCGGCCACGCCATCCAGTCATCCACAATTTTTCTGGCGACTTCCTTGTCGGTGGCGTGGAATCGCTCCTCGCCGCCCTCCTCATATGGTTGTCCGGCGACTGTCTTCTCAACCGCTTCGAATCGGTTTCGGTCCGGTTGCTCGATGTACTCGCCTTCTGCAGATTCGAACGTACACCGGTCGTAGAGGCCGGTGTCTTCGTATCGGTCCTTACTGGAGACGCCGTCGATCTTGTGAATCGCCTTCCCTTCGATGGCCATCTGTTCACTGTGACTTTTTGCCATCTCGTTGAGGCCTTCTTCTGTCCGAAGTCCCGATTCGAACGGCGGAACACCCGCGGCCTCGCGTTCCTCGTTAAGGAACTGCCGGACGTAGTCCGAGACGTTCTGTTCGTTGAACTCACGCGCCGGAATCGACTCCTGCTGCGGGGTCGCTGTTCCGTTTGTTTCCGCCGTTGGTGTCGGCGTCGTACTATTGCCCGCTGTCGCCGTCGCCGTTGAACTATCGTCATTACCGCCGCCATCGCCGCTCTGTGAATCGGTTGTCTGTGTCGTCGTATCCGCTGTCCCGCCTGCGAACTGTGCTCCGACAAGCACTCCCGTCCCCAAGACCACGAGGAGCACCACAGCGGCGATAGCGAGTAACCCTTTCTTTACCATATACGACGGATAGATTACAGAGGTATGTAAGCTTGATTCTTCATATACTTAATCTGATTTTCATGTTCCCGACTGTCGACGGTGACGATAACCCATATATGCCACGGGCGGCCACTGCCGGTATGGTCGAGAACGTTATCTGGCCGGCGGCGCTCGACGCCAACCGTTCGCGAAGCGACGGGCGTCGTGTGTCACTGGATCTAGCCGTCGAGAACCCGACTGTCGACGAGATCGCCAAAGCCGTCCAGCAGGTCGGTTACGACGCGGTCATCGAACGGGACAAGACGTATCCACGCGAGTACGAAGGCCGCGGGCGAGTCGTCGTCAAGGACGCAGACGATGCGACGAAAAGCGACCTGCTCGGGGCCGTAGCGGCCTACATGCAGGCGCTCCGTGAATGAAACGCATCGGCACTGTCTCGCGGGTCGCACAGGGACTGGCCGTCGTCCGGGCACCTGACGACGAGTACGCGTCAGTGGGAACCACCGTGGTCGACGAGGAGCTCCAGACGGTTGGCTCCGTCGTCGACGTGTTCGGTCCGGTCGAGCGCCCGTACCTCGCAGTCTCGCCGAGCGACACCGTGCATCTCCCAGCGCTGGTCGGTGCGGTCCTCTACGCGCGGTAACAGCCCGCCAACCGCCGAGGCCTGTCCGCACCTGCTTCGTAACGCTCAAACCGGTTCCTGCAGGACGTGTGTGCATGGAGCGACGGTGGCGAATCCTCGGCGGCTGTGGCCTTATCGCTGGTATCTTCCTGTTCGTCCAACTCGGCGCGCTAGCGCTGGTCCAGCCCTTCGAATCGGCTGGCTACCAGGCTGTCGAGGACCCGTCTGACCCCACGAACAGCCTCATGTACATCGGGGCGATTCTGGTTGCCACGGCAGTTATGTTGCTTGCCTTCCGCTACGATGTCGATCAGCTCATTCGCGGGCTCATCGTCTTCTCGGCGGCCTGGCTCTCTCTGTACGTGTTTCAGGTACTTGTGCCGCCGGTGTTCACGTACGCCGGCCTCAACGTCGGCGCCGTCCTGTTAGCGCTGGGTCTGGGGACGGCGCTGCTGGTCTATCCCGAGTGGTACGTCATCGACAGCGCCGGTGCGGTGATGGGGGCTGCCGCTGCCGGCCTGTTCGGTATCAGTTTCGGCGTATTGCCAGCGCTCGTCCTGTTGACTGTGCTCGCAGTATACGATGCGATCAGTGTCTACGGGACCGAACATATGCTCACGCTGGCCTCCGGTGTGATGGATCTCAGGGTCCCTGTCGTCCTCGTGATTCCGATGACGCTGTCGTACTCTTATCTCGACGCGACGACGCCGAACCCAACAGCGGAAGACGAGACGAGCGATGACTCGGCGGCGGCGAACGACGACACTGAGGCGACGACGGGCACTGGCGAAGCGGACGAAAGTGACGACGTTCACGCCGACCCACTGGAGCGCGACGCACTGTTTATCGGCCTCGGTGACGCGATTATTCCGTCGATACTCGTCGCCAGCGCCGCGTTCTTCGCCTCATCGGACGTACTGTCAGTGTTCGGCGTTCCGTTGCCAGCGCTGACCGCGATGGTCGGATCCTACGTCGGCCTGACCATACTGCTCTGGATGGTGCTGAAGGGACGCGCGCACGCAGGACTTCCGCTTTTAAACGGTGGGACCATCGCCGGCTACATCGTCGGTGCACTCGCCGCGGGCATCAGTCTGGTCGACGCCCTCGGTCTCGGTCCGTACCTCTAAACTGCGTTCTCGCGACAGCTATCGGCCGGTCAGGGCTTTGCTCGCGGGCGCGAAGTCGATCTCCTCGCCGCGACCGTCTGCCTTCGCCCGTTCGTACAGCATATGGCCCGCAGCGACGGTTTCGATGGCTGTGCCGCCGGAGTCAAAGACTGTAATCTCCTCGGGAGACTGCCGCCCGGAGGCGTTTCCAGCGACAATATCACCCAGTTCCGCGTGGACGTGGTCCTCATCGACGACGCCCGCATCGAGGGCGTTGATGAACGACCCGGCGTCCTGTGTCACCCGCTCGCGCAGGTCCGGAACGTACGTGGCGCGTTCGATTGTCGTCGCGTCTAGCTCGTTCTTCTCGGGATGGTACTGGCCCATCGCGGTCACGTGGGTGCCCGGTTCGAGCAGGTCACCGTCGAACACCGGTTCGCTCGCGCTAGTCGCCGTGATAACGACATCGGCCCCTTCGATTGCTGCGGCCGGGGACGCGACGGCTGCGACTGTCGGGTCCAGCGCGTCGTTCATCTCCGCAGCGAAAGACTCCCGGTTGTCGGCTGTCGGCGAGTACACCTCAATGCGGTCGAAATCACGGACCGTCGCCGTGGCACGGACCTGGCCGCGGGCCTGTGCGCCGCTGCCGATGATTGCGAGGTCGCTGGCGTCACGGCGAGCCAGTGCGTCGACACCGACAGCCCCGGCCGCGCCAGTCTTGTGAGGGTTCATGCTCGCACCGTCGAGGACAGCGAGCGGGTCGCCGCTGTCGGCGTCAAAAATCGGGAGCGTGAAGTGTGCGTCCCGTCCGCTAAAACCGGCTGCGTAGGTGTATCCACCCATCGCGCCGGTGTCGGGGAGAATCGCGAGATAGCCCGTCAACATGCCCGCAGGCTCGTCCGAAAACAGCGTTGTTCTGGGAGTCGCCGGGGCCCCCTCGCCACGCTGGCGATACCCCTCCCGGACGGCGTCAACGTACTCGGCGGGTTCAGCGAGGTCAGCGACCTCGTCACTCTGCAAGAACAGCGCTGTCGCATCTGTTGTCATACTCCGTCGTTTGGGCGACCGACTCTTATACTGCCCGGCGGTGGCCAATCTGTTCGACCGGGTACACAGTCACGGAAGGTCTATCGAAGACAGGAGAAGTGACGGGTGGGACAGCGCCTAATCCGCGGTCTGGACCGGCTCCGACTGCGCGCTCTGGGCTGACGTGTCGCTTGGAACCGGGTCAACGGGGGCACGGACAAACATCGCATGGCCGATAAGGCCGACCGTCACGACAGAAGCCATCGGAATCGCTGTCGTCAGTTCGAAGCCGACAACGAACAGAGAGGCGGTGATGCCGGCCATGGCGAGCGGAATGAGTCCGAGAATGATGTCGTAATAACCCGTCATAAGTATGAATTATCCTACGGCAGTGTGGTATATGAATGTTTCCCTAAAATACGGCATAATACACTCAATGGCCCCTACAAATTTACTCAGTACCCGCTGAGTAACAATCTCATAAGTTATGGGTTGGATATAGGGGAAAGCTTAATATGTCTCTATTCCTGTGAATTGTTCACAATATAAGGACAGGGACGACCCGGTATTCCTGGCCCGCGGCCACGCGCATGGTGTGTGGTATTACTACAAAGCCGGAATACAGTGTTTACCAACCGCTATACGATGGGTGCGTAACGACTATTTGTTTCTCGGGATAGGACCCAGCTATGCGCCCATTTTCAGAATTTGAGAACTAGATTAGGTTATTCATGGTGTGGTCATGCTGCCTATTTTCTCCGATGATAACTGGGTCCATGTGCTTATTAGGTACGCCAAGATACGTTGAACCGGAGAAAAACGGAACGCCGATTCCAAACGAGACAATGAGCACGAACGCAACGGACAACACGACGGACGCCGCGACCGACGACCAAGAACGACGATACGCCGAACTGAACATCGGGGACGAGGAGTTCGTAATTTACGACCGGGAGAACCACCAGGCATGGATTCAGTCGACAGAGTCGCTTGAAGTCGCCAACCTGCGATAGTCCGTCATCGACACCGCATCCCTGCTACAGGCCGCTCTATTTTGCGACTGCAATCACGCCGCGCCAGAGCAACAGCAGCGTGCCCCCGACAAGCACGGAGACGAGTGCGAATGTCAGCGCCGCACTGCCGGGGAACATCGCCGTTGACCGAAGTCCCTGTGCGATCCCAACTGCCAGTACCCATCCCACGAGAGTGCGACCGAGAGCCGCCCGAACCGTTGCGGTCGCGGCGGCGGTGTACAGTCCTCCAAGCCCTGCGACGAGGAGCCAGCCGATATAAAACGGCGTCAGCGTCCCGGCAAACCGACCCGGACTGAGTATCGGATTAATACCGTGGGTCAACTCACCGACACCGACGAACAGGGCAATCGCCAGCAGGTCACCGACGGCGACCAGCGCCGTCCGAGCGGACAGTTCGATACGACCGTTCCCCACCGTCGAGACGCTCATACAGAGAGTTCTGACTCCGGGCACTTCCCTCCCTCGGATTTGACGACAACGGTTGGTGCCCTGAAACAGCGACCAGTACTGATTACAGTCGGCGGCCCGTTCAGCTGAACTATGGAGTTCACGCTGCTCGGCTGGCCCGAGGACGGCCACCGGCTCCGGCTGGACTACAAGCAGTTCGCGTACGCGGGCAAGTTCGTCATGACCTCGACCGGGAAGGCTGTCATCGGGGACGACGGCGTCGTGGCCGCGGCTGCGTTCGACGCCGACCGGACAGACCCGGACACCCTCTGTGTCCGGTATATCACCGTTCGGCAGGACCGACAGGGCGACCGACTCGGTGCCCGACTCCTCCGATTCGTTCGGGAGCGGGCCACGGAACGGGGCTTCGAACACGTGTCCATCGGCGTCAACAACCCCTTTTCATACCAAGCTGCCTACCGGGCCGGGTTCTGCTTTAGCGGCGCGGAATCGGGGATGGCCGAACTCGACCTCGTCTGGCCAGGCGACCGCAGTACCGAACGGTATCAGGCCGGGCTGGACCTGTTTCGGGAGCGCGACCTCTCACCCGATGAGGAGTCGTTTCTCGCAGCGAAGGCCGACGCCGACCCGCCGACGGTCCTCAACGAGTGGGCCGAGCAGCCGTCCGCACGGACCGACTGAGCCGCTCAACCGCCGCTGACTGTGTGCCATCACGGAGTAGCACGTCGTCTCCGAGAGATTCAAACGGCTGTCGGCCAAAGGCCTGCCAATGGGAAACGCTGATTTGCGGTCGCTCGCGGCCCTGTCGGACGTGTCGTTCGACGACCTCGGCGGGAGCGTCGTCGCCGTGGACGCCCACAACTGGCTCTATCGCTATCTGACGACGACGGTGAAGTTCACCAGCGAGTCGAAGTACACCACCAGCAACGGCGAGGAGGTGGCGAACCTCATTGGAGTCGTTCAGGGCTTACCGAAGTTTTTCGAGCACGACATGACGCCGGTGTTCGTTTTTGATGGCGCAGTCACGGACCTCAAAGACGACGAGGTCGAGAAGCGCCGCGAGCAACGCCAGAAATACGAGTCCGAACTGGAGGCAGCCCGGGAAGCGGGCGACAGCACCCGCGTCGCCAAGCTTGACTCCCGCACGCAGCGGTTGACCGACACTATCGTCGACACGACGCGGGACCTGCTGGAACTCCTCGACGTGCCTATCGTCGACGCCCCGGCAGAAGGTGAGGGGCAGGCGTCGGTGATGGCCCGGCGTGGCGACGTAGACTACGTCGGAACGGAGGACTACGATGCGCTGCTGTTCGGCGCGCCGATGACGCTCCGGCAGATCACGTCGAAGGGCGACCCCGAACTGATGGATTTTGCGGCCACACTCGAGCACCACGACCTTACCTGGGAACAACTGGTCGACGCGGCGATTCTGATGGGGACGGACTTCAACGAGGGCATCTCAGGTATCGGCCCCAAAACAGCCGTCAAAGACCTCCACGAGCACGGCGACCTCTACACGGTGCTTGCGGCCCGCGGCGAACACATCGACCATGCCGACCGCATTCGGGACCTGTTTCTCGACCCCGCGGCCACCGATGACTACGAAATTCCGGACAGCATCGAGCCAGACATCGATGCCGCTCGCACGTTCGTCACCGACCAGTGGGAGGTCGATGCTGACGAGGTCGCTCGCGGGTTCGAACGCATTGACGACTCAGTCGTCCAGACCGGACTCGACCGTTGGGCGTGAAAGCAGAGGCTCACGACCGACCAACAGCGGAATAAGGACGGATACGACCGTTTCAGCTCAGACGACAGATTCGACCGTTTCGATCTCGTCGAGCGTGCGGTTCCGGATGGCCGATCCGCTGCTCGTGTCGAAGAGGTGGATGGCGTTTTCGGGGAACCGGATTTTGACGTGCTGGCCGGCTTTGAGCTGTTTCATCCCGCCAACCGTCGCGATAAACTGGTCGTCCATCGATTCGTCGAACTGCAGGTGCGCCGTGTTCTCGTTCCCGCGTGGCTCGACGACGTGGACCGTCGAATCAAACACGTTCGGACCGACGTCGCTCTGAACGAATTCGATGTCTTCGGGCCTGATGCCGAGCGTGATGTCGCTCGTGCCCTCGACGGCGGCGACCGTCTCGTCGCTGAGTTCATACTCGAACCACTCACCTTTGAGCGTCGACCCCTCCAGCGTCGTCGGGAAGAAGTTCATCGACGGTTCGCCGATGAAGCCAGCGACAAAGAGGTTGTTCGGCTCGTGGTAGCACTCAAGCGGCGTCGCGCATTGCTGGAGGACGCCGTCGTTGAGGATGGCGATGCGGTCGCTCATCGTCATCGCCTCCGTCTGGTCGTGGGTGACGTACACCGTTGTCACGTCCAGGTCTTGCTGGAGCTCCTGAAGTTCGGTCCGCATCTCGGCTTTGAGCTTCGCATCCAGGTTCGCAAGCGGCTCGTCCATCAGGAACACTTCGGGGTCCCGGACGATAGCGCGGCCAAGCGCCACGCGCTGTTGCTGCCCGCCGGAAAGTTCGCCGGGCTTGCGGTCGATGAGCTCGAAGATGCCCATATCCTTGCACGCCTTCTCGACGCGCTCGTTGATCTCGTCGTCGGGCATATCCGTCGATTCCTCCAGCCCGAACGCCATGTTCTCCCGCACGGTCATGTGTGGGTACAGGGCGTAGGACTGGAACACCATGGCCACGTTCCGACGGGCCGGCGGCTGGTCGTTGATTATCTGGCCGTCCAGTCGGATTTCGCCGCGCGTGATGTCTTCGAGCCCGGCAATCATCCGGAGCGTCGTCGATTTCCCACAGCCCGATGGGCCGACGACACAGAGGAACTCCCCGTCCTCGATGTCGACCGAGACCTCGTCAACTGCGATGATTTCGCCGTCGTCGTCTTGGAACGTCTTCGTTACCTCGTCCAGTGTGAGTTGTGCCATTGTGAATACCTCCGTGATTATTCTCCAGCGACGCCTTTCGCAAACTGTTCGCCGAACATGATGTAGACGAGCAGCGTCGGAAGTGCTGCGACGATGGCCCCTGCCATCGTGGTGTTAAACGACTGGACGACCCCACCAGTGAGCGCCGCGAGACGCTGGGTCGCCACCTGCGAAGCCGGTTCGTTGACGAGTACGAGCGCGAACAACAGGTCGTTGTAGACCTGCGTGAACTGGTAGATGAGCGTCACCGCAAACATCGGCAGCGACAGCGGGAGGATGATGTTGCGGTAGATGCTGAACGCGCTCGCGCCGTCGAGGCGAGCGGCCTCGATCATCTCGTCGGAGATGCTCTGGTAATACGACCGGAACAGCAGCGTACAGATCGGAATCCCGTACGCGGCGTGGGTGATCGACAGCTGCAGCAACTGCACGTATCCGTTACGGCTCGGATACTGCCAGTTGCCGCCCGTGATGAACCCAAAGACGGTGTTGACGAAGCCGTTGAGCAGCCCCGGAAGCACCTGAAACCAGAACTGTGCCAGCGGGACCAGCACGGCCTGATAGGGGATGAAGATGCCCGCGATAATAAGGACGACCACGCCGACCTGCCCGCGCCAGCTAATCGTCGTCAGACCGTAGGCGGTCATACTGCCCAGCAGCGCCGACACAATCGTCGCGGGAATCGCCATCAGCAGCGAGTTCACCAGTCCCGGACGGAGCGTGTTCCAGGCGGTGGTGAGCGCGTCGAGCGTGAAGCCGTCAGTGCCCGGCGGCGCGAACGGGAGCGTCCGAGCGAACGCGCTCTCGGTCTTGAACATCGTCATCACGGCCGTCTCTACCGGGAAGAGGTAGAAGGCAATGCCCGCCAGCAGGAGGGCATACAGGCCGATACGGCTGTTCTCTGTACTGCGAAGTTCGTCGATGAAACCGCCGTCTCTGATACTCATAGTTCACCCCGTCGGTATTCGCTGTAGAGGTACGGACCAATGACCAGCAGTGCGAGGGCAAACAGCACGATAGCGACGGCTGACCCGTACGCCCACTGGAGGCTGTCGAACGCGACCCGATACATCATCGTCGCCAGAATATCCATGTTCGCCCCCGGCTGTGAGCCACGGAGCGCGTAGATGAAGTCGAACGCTTTCAGCGCAAACACCATCAGCACCACCGACGCGGACACCGCGGAAGCGCGGAGTTGCGGGATGATTACCCGTGCGTACATCCGAACCGTCGACGCGCCGTCGACCCGCGCAGCCTCGTAGTGTTCGGTCGGGATCGCCCGGAGGCCCGCGAGGAAGACGACCATCGCGTAGCCGCTGAACTGCCAGATGAGCGCGAAGATGACCGCCGCCAGTGCGGTCGTGTTCCAGGAGAGCCACTGAATGACCTCAGCGTTGACTCCGGCCGGCCGGAGTAGTCCCACGATGGCTCCTTCGAGATTGAACACTCGGAAGAACTGATTGAGAACGCCGTTGCGGGCGTTGTACACCCAGGCCCACATCGTCGCCGTCACGACGAACGAGAGGCTCATCGGGAGCAGGTAGATGGTCCGGAACGTGTTCTCGAAACGTATCTGCTGGTCGATGAGGATGGCCACGAACAGGCCAAGCGCCAGACAGAGGACGGTAAACACGACAAGTAACACCACCGTGTTCTGTGCTGCCTGCCAGAACGCCCCGTCGCTCAGCATGCGGCTGTACATACTGAGGTCGAAGCTCTCGTACTGGGCCCCGCCGAGTCCGTTGTACTCAGTCAGTGACAACAGGAAGTTCCAGGCGATGGCGCCGTACACAAAAAAACCTGCAAGCAGGACTGGCGGCAGCCAGAACGGGGCGGATTCGATGAGTTCCCATTCGACCGGAAGCGAGTTGCGAAGCGAATCGCCTCGGGTCGTCTTCACCGTCGCCCCGCCGTCTGTTGCCAGTTGGTCGCCGTCCGATTCGTCTCTCGATACCGCCGACCGGAGCCTACCCCCGGTGGCGAGGAGTCTACTGAGTATCTCGCGCATGGTTGGTCAGTGGTTCGCCGACGTGAGTTCGCCGTCCATCGTTCCGACGGATGTGTCGTCAGTCACATAGACTCGCCAGCCAGCACGCACGTAGACCACGCGACCCGCCCACCTGTCGCACCAACACAGGCTGGCGGGCGGCGTGGATACGCCGGATGACGGGTGTGCCATCCCGTCGTCGTGCCGAGCGAGCGATTGCAACGCGGCGGGTACACCGGCTGCGAGCGTTCGCGATGTGTCACGTCCGTCGGTGTCCCATCGGGCCCCAACAGCCGACGACGGCAGCAACACACCGCCGTCACCGGATATTGTGGGGGCATCAGTCATGAACGTCTCTGTGGCGTCGAACTCATGGTAAGTGGAGAGAGATTCTACTTAATATTTCCGAATGATAATACACGTTTATCCAGGTCACGGGTTCTGAGTCCCACGGTCTCCGCTCTCCAACTGCAGAGTTGTGGTGGCCAGTGAACGACTGTCCCGGCAGTTGCAGGGCTGTGCCGAGTGGTGTCCCGACTCGTACCGGTGGGTTTTACGACCGGGCGGACCACCCCCCGGACGTATGACCGACGAGTACCGGACAGAGCAGGATAGCCTCGGTGAGATGCAGGTGCCAGCCGACGCGTACTGGGGCGCACAGACGCAACGCGCCGTCGAGAACTTCCCGATCAGCGACGTAACCTTCGGGCGGCGGTTCATCCGAGCGCTCGGCGTCGTCAAGAAGGCGGCCGCGCAGGCGAACCGCGACCTCGAAACGATTCCGGAAGACAAGGCGGACTGTATCGTCGAAGCCGCCGACGAAGTCATCGCCGGCGAACACGACGACCAGTTCCCCGTCGACGTGTTCCAGACCGGGTCGGGCACGTCGTCGAACATGAACGCCAACGAGGTCATCTCCAACCGCGCCACGGAGCTGTACGGCGGTGACATCGGGACCCGCGAGATCCACCCGAACGACCACGTCAACTTCGGCCAGTCCAGCAACGACGTGATTCCGACGGCAATGCACGTCGCCTCTCTCGAAGCGGTCGAGAAGGACGTGATTCCGGGCCTGAAGACGCTGCGTGATGAACTCGAAGCCAAAGAAGACGAGTTCGACACCGTCGTCAAGACCGGACGAACCCACCTGCAGGACGCGACGCCGGTGACACTGGGGCAGGAATTCTCCGGGTACCGCACGCAGGTCGAGAAGGGTATCTCCCGTGTTCAGGACGTTCACGGTCGCCTCTCCGAGCTCGCGCTCGGTGGAACCGCAGTCGGGACCGGCCTGAACACCCACCCCGAATTCCCCGAAAAAGCCGCGACGTACATCAGCGAGGAGACCGACCTCAACTTCCGCGAGGCGGACAACCACTTCGAGGCGCAGGCCGCCCACGACGCGATGTCGGAAGCCCACGGCGCGCTCCGGACGGTCGCCGGCTCACTGAACAAGATCGCAAACGACCTCCGACTGCTCGCGTCCGGGCCCCGCAACGGTCTCGGCGAGATCGACCAGCCGGAGAACCAGCCCGGCTCCTCGATCATGCCCGGGAAAATCAACCCCGTTGTCGCCGAAGCGGTCAATCAGGTCCACAAGCAGGTCGTCGGTAACGACGCCGCCGTCTCAGCTGGCGCTGCAGAGGGCCAGATCGACCTGAATCTCTACAAGCCCGTGCTGGCTTCGAACTTCCTGCAATCGGCCAAGCTCATCGCCAACAGCAGCGCGGTGTTCGGCGAGAAGTTCGTCGCCAAACTCGAAGCCGACGCAGACCACTGTGCCGAGCGCGTCGAGCAGAGCATGGCGCTGGCAACAGCACTCAACCCCGCCATCGGCTATGACAAGGCGAGCAAGGTCGCGAAGAAGGCGCTTGCTGATGAAAAGACCATCCGCGAGGTTGTCCTCGAAGAGGGCTATCTCGACGAAGACGAGGTCGACGACGTGCTCGACCCCGAGAAGATGACGAAGCGTGGCATTCTAGGCGAGGAGTAGCGAGGGGCGCGCGAAGCGCGGCCCTCATTAGTGCGAGCGGAGAGCGATAGCGACCCGCGAGTAGCGAGGGAACGACCACAAGGAGCTGCCTCGGAAATGCGAGCGGAGCGGGACCTTCGGTCCCGCAAGCAGTCGGGCGGTATCGCCGCCCGACGACGGGGAACAGAGTGACCCGTGAGTAGCGAGCGGCCGAACGGTGTGAGATTTCTCATACCGGAACGGCGCTGTGAGGGTCCCGGTCCCCGAAACGCGAGGAACGACTGACAGAGCCGCGGGGTGGCACGACCCCTGCTGTGTCCCTGTTTTCTGGTCGGTTCTGTGCCGACGGGCAGCCGCCATTGCAGGTAAACAGCATCGGGCCACTGCGACCGATGCTTCTAGACCCGCGACTCGTCTGCGAGGACGTAGCGGCTCTCAGGGTAGCGTTCGCCGCCGATTTCGGTTTCGCTCTCGTCGGCGAATTCGAATCCGAATCCCTCGTAGAACTCGGCTCCCGGTTCGTTCGCCGAGAGGACCATTGCGTTGATCCGGTGGATATCGTGCTCGAACAGTTCCTCGCAGGTCTGTTCTAACAGTGACCGGCCGATTCCCTCGCGCCTGTAGTCTGGATGGACGTACAACCGGAGAATATAGCCTTCCTGGTCAGTCTCATGCCACGTCGCGTGTGCGAACCCGACGACGTGCTCCTCGCGCTCGGCGACGAGCAGGAGCGTCTGTGATTCGACCAGTTCTGATTCGAGTTGTTCGGGCGCGTACCAGTCGCGAACGCCGTCCTCAGCTGTCTCGCGAGAGAGGATGTCCGGGTAATCCGTCTCCCAGGCCGCCGTCGCCACCTGATTGATGGCCGTTACGTCGTCCGGAATTGCCAATCGGATTGTCATATGAACATATATGTCACGACCTGTGAAATGTTTTCCCGCGCCAAGTGGAGCGAAATAGTAGGTCTCACCCCACCGACCGGATCTGGTCGGCGAAGCCCATCACCGGACAAACAGAATTCATAATATTTTTTGATTAGGAATATAGAGGTGTTGTATAGATGCGTTACTCAGAAACGTTGCAGCTGTTCGATCAGGCCTGTGAGTTTCCCGCTGAGCACGCCACTGTCGTCCAGCAACTCGGCGATATCGAACTGGCCGCTCAGAACGGTGACTCGGTCGAAATGAGTGAGGTATTGGCCCGAACCAGTGAGGCCACGTACCAGTCCGCAGAGGGGCTGTATAACTCTCTGGTCGGGAATCTCGACGACGACTTTATCGGCCGGAAATACTACGACGACCGAGCAGGAAGCACGTCCGGAACTGACGAAGTTCGAACCGAGACAGACCGTCTGTAGCCGCTTTGCGTGCGGTGCCGCGTGCCGACCTCACTCAATTCGCCGGTGTTGATTCGTTGAGCCACGCCGGCCGCTCCGCTGTCGTTTCGCCGATATCCTCGTACCAGAAACTGTATTCGACGATACGGTCCTCGGTACGGTACCAGACGCTAAATTGGCGGACGAGGCTATTTGATTCGACCAGCAGTTCGACACGAAACTCTTCTAGCCGTTCCGCGGCTGGAATCTCGCCGCCGGAACCGCGAATCCGGTAGACTCGGCCGCCGTCCCGTGTAATGACTGCCGTGGCACTCTGGTTGACCACGGCGTAGCGATTCAGGTAGAACGCGGTCCGGTAGGCGTACTTATCACGGCTGAACCGGACCTCGCCGCGCTGGCGCTCGACGGTGCCGTTGTCACGGCGCTCATACCAGTTGGTGCCGTCGGCGTAGGTCGACTGTTCGTACCGCTCGACGGCCCCGTTCGAGTCAGTCGTCATTCTGACCATCTCGTCGCGGTACCGCGTCGGTGATTCGACGGCGACAGTCTCTTCGCGCCGGACGGAACTGCTGTCGTTCCCGATTGTGAACTCGCTGTAGCGTTCGTGCAGGGTGTAGGTAGTGCCGTTGAGCGCCTGCCGGTGGGCAGCCGCAAGGAGGGCGACGTTTTCGAGGCGCTCCGTGGTAACGCCGGGCGGCGGGTCCAGCGACGTTGCCGTGTCCGACTCGGCTGCTGTTGGGACCGGGGCGGGCGTGACAGTTCGCTGAGCAGCAGTGTCAGCGCCGACGAAGGCGTTACAGCCGGCTGTCAGGAGAACAACGACCACCGCGGCTGTCGACAGCCAGCGCATACTGACAGTGAGGGCGAGACAGCCAAAAGGGCGGCGGCGAGCGCGGGAAGGGTGCGTTTTTTGGCCCCCGGTCCCGGACACCTCGACAATGACCGAGTACGACTACGAGGAGCTGGGGCTCGTCGCTGGCCTAGAGATTCACCAGCAACTCGATACTGCGACGAAACTGTTCTGTGACTGTCCGACGACGATCCGCGAACCCGAAGAGAGCGACCGCTCCTTTACCCGCTATCTGCACCCGACAAAGAGCGAACTCGGGGAGATCGACGAGGCGGCGCTGGAGGAGAGCATGGTTGACCGGGAGTTCGAGTATCTGGCCTACGACACGACCTGTCTCGTCGAGGAGGACGACGAGCCACCGCACCGCGTCGACCGCGAAGCGATGGAGACGACGCTCGAAATCGCCCAGCTACTGGATATGTCCGTCGCCGACCAAGTGAACATCATGCGGAAAATCGTCGTCGACGGCTCGAACACCACGGGGTTCCAGCGCTCGATGCTGGTCGCAAACGACGGGGCCATCGAGACGAGCGCCGGCCCGGTCGGTGTCGAGGATATGCTGCTTGAGGAGGAGTCCTGCCAGCGCATCGAGGAGACTGAGGACGGCGTCCGCTTTTCGCTCGACCGTCTCGGCATCCCGCTGGTCGAAATCGGCACGAAGCCGGACATCAGTTCGCCCGAGCAGGCCCGTGAAGCCGCCGAGCGCATCGGAATGCTCCTCCGTTCGACCGGGAAAGTCAAGCGCGGCCTCGGAACCATCCGTCAGGACGTGAACGTCTCCATCGAGGAGGGCGCACGGATCGAGCTGAAAGGCGTCCAGAGCCTCGATGACATCGACGACCTCGTCCGTAACGAGGTCCGTCGGCAGGTCGAACTGCTGGACATCGCCGAGGAGCTCGCCGAGCGCGGCGCCACCGTCGGCGAACCACAGGACGTGACCGAGGTGTTCGAGGACACGGATTCGGGCGTCATCGAGGGGGCGCTCTCCTCGGGCGGCAAAGTACAGGGCCTCCTGCTGTCTGGCTTCGACGGGCTCGTGGGCCGCGAGATTCAGCCTGACCGCCGGCTCGGAACCGAACTGTCCGACCACGCTAAGCGCCACGGCGCTGGCGGCATCTTCCACACAGACGAACTCCCGGCCTACGGCGTCACCGAGGCGGAAGTCGAGGCGCTACGGGACGCTGTTGGGGCCGGCTCGGAGGACGCTGTCGCTATTGTCGCTGATGACCCGGAGACCGCCGAGCTGGCCATCGACGCCGTTGCGGAGCGCGCTGAGACGGCGCTTGCAGGCGTCCCGGAGGAGACCCGCGACGCGAACGAGGACGCTACGTCGCGGTACCTCCGCCCGCTCCCCGGCGCAGCGCGGATGTACCCCGAGACGGATGTGCCACCCGTCGAACCCGACGTAACCGAAGTCGAGACCCCGGAACTGCTCACAGAGAAGGTCGACCGATACGAGAGTGAGTTCGACCTCGGCTCCGGCCTCGCTGAGCAGGTCGCCTACGGCCAGCGATGGCCCCTGTTCGAGGCACTGGTGGCGGGCGAAGGCGTCGATCCGACGCTGGCCGCCGGCACGCTGGAGTCGACGCTGACCGAACTCCGCCGCGACGACGTGCCCGTCGAGAACCTCACCGACAAACACCTGCAGGGCGCAATTCTGCTGGTCGACGGCGGAGACGTGCCGCGTGAGGGGATGGAAGACCTCCTGACGGCACTCGCCGAGAACCCGTCACTGACGGCCGAGGAAGCTGTCGAGCAGGAGGGGCTGGGCGGCGTCGACGAGTCGGAAGTCCGTGACGCCGTTGCCGAAGTCGTCGAACGCCACGAGGACCAGGTCGCCGAGGAAGGCATGGGCGCGTTCTCGGCGCTGATGGGCGAGTGCATGGGCGCACTCCGTGGCAAAGCCGACGGCGATACGGTGAGCGACGTGTTGCGCTCAGAGATACAGAAGCGGGCTTAATTGCTTCGTTCAGGCTGTAAGGAAGCGATATCGACGGCGGTCGATGACAGCCCGTTACCGCTCGCCGACAGGTCGTGTTCTATCGTCGACTCGAGTAGCGGAACGAGGGCTGGCGCGTTCGGCCCGATGTCGACCATGTCTTCCGATTGGTTGTACTGGACGACACCGGCATCGACCAGCCGCGGCAGGTGGTTGTGGTAGAGGGCCGTGTAAATCGTGAGCCGCTCGTCACGGTACTGTTCGGCTGGTGTCCCGTGTTCGAATTCGGTCACCGTGTCCGTGAGCACAGCCAGTGAAACCGGTGTCGTGTACTGTGAAAGCCCGTACAGGAGGTACCGCCGGTAGTGCGATGACAGGAGCGACAGCCGGTCGTCCACTGGAAGCGAATCCGGTATCTCGGTTTGTTTCGTATTCATGTTACCTGGTATGGTGCTGGGATCTGGACGGTTCGCGTGTCAGGTTTGGACGGTTCGAACGCTATTGTACCACAGTACGCTCATGCCCAACTTCGTCGGCTATGTCTGCAGTATCCGCGAGGTGGCTGACACGATCGGTGACGCGGTAGACCGTGCCATCCCGCGTGCAGGGGGCGACGTGCTGGAGGTCATCGTCAACGTACTCAGCGAGGGCAAGCGACGGCAGCGTGATGACGTTGACCGACTCGTCGGAAACCATGTTTGTCACCGGGTGCTGCCAGTCGAAGGCGTCAAGCGAGACATCGGAGTCCCGTTCCCACTGTTCGAACATGGAAAGCCGTTCCAGCAGGTGTCGTCCCTCCGCAGTCCGCTGTGCGAGTCGCGGTTCGATCCGGCGTCCCCAGATCAGTATCGACAGGTCCTCGATACAGCCAGCGTCCTCAAGAGCCTGTAACCGGTCAAGCACGTAGTTCTGTTGTTGCGTTGCAGCTTCCGGACACAGGGACCGGACGAACAGTTCGACGCGAACTGGATTAGCAGTGGAATCCATAGTGAGGCAGTGAGTATCCTGTGGGTCGCTACAGTGGTAACCATCCTAAACACTCTCTCTAGGTCCCTAGAATAAATCGGGGCGAAACGGAGTCATGTCTGATATATCCGGGCCGGTCGATAATTGGTTAATATGTGACTATTTTGTGGTTGGTATGTCAGGGCTTCGTTTGAATGTGGTCCCTCAAAAGTCCGCTATAGCCCTAATTCGGGGTTATATTCATCACCGGTATGAGCGTGGCTGAAATATTAATGTTCTAACCAGACACCGGGCCTTAAGTAGCTCGCCGCCACACTGAACGCATGGTCCCGAGTGTCATGGATGGCCACGATGTTCCCGCTCTGTACGGGCCAGCCATCGATACACTACCCCTCATGTTTGCGATCGTAGATGCGTCCGGGATGATTCTCTCGACGAACGAGACATGGAGCGAGTTCGGCCGGGCAAACGGAACAGAGGTGACACCGAATACGCTCGGCGTGAACTACCTCGGTGTCGCTGACATGGCTGACGACACGACTGGGCAACAGGCAGCCGAGGGGATCAGGGCCGTCCTCGCCGGCGAGCAATCCTCGTTCGAACTCGAATACCCGTGTCACACCCAGTCAGCGAAGCGGTGGTTCCGGTTGTACGCTGCTCCGTTCACCATTGATGGGGAGACGTTCGCATCTATCGCACATATCGACATCACGGCCCGGAAGCAACGGGAGTCGGTGCTCGAAGCGGCCTACGACATCTGCACCGACTCAAGCCGGACGTTCACAGAACAGCTCAACGCGCTGTTAGAACTCGGCTGTGAGACGCTCGGTTCGTCGTTTGGGACGCTCTCTCGGGTCCACGGCGACGAGTACGTGTTCGAGGCAGTCACTGCACCGACGACTGCCGACCTCGAAGCCGGCCGAACGACCAGCATCGAGGACCTCCCGAACTGCAGACACGTCGTCGAACACCGCGAACCGCTCGCGATCAGGGACGTTGAGGCGGACGCGCCGGACCTCGCTGACCCGGAGTGGGGCATTGTGAACTACATCGGCGCGCCCGTCGTCGTCGATGGAGCCGTGTACGGGACGTTCTGCTTCTACGGACTGGAGCCGCGCACAGCGGAGTTCACGCAGTGGGACCTGACGTTCGTCCGGTTGCTCTCCGACTGGGCCGGCTACGAACTCGAACGACAGCGCCACTCGGAACAGCGGGACGCGTTGAACACTGCCTTTCCCGACCCCAGTTTCATTATCGACGCGGAAGGGCGATTTCTCGACTGTCTGACCGACCCGGAGACGATGCTGACGGTAGACGATACGGACACGCTTGTCGGCCAGACGCTACACGAGTTCTTCCCTCACGATACCGCTGATTCGCTACTGGCGGCCGTTCGTGCAGCCCTGCGGACCGGGTCGTTCCAGTCCGTGGAGTACAAACTGCAGGTACCCAGTGACAAGCGGTGGTTCGAGGCACGGGTCGCACCGCTGGAAAGTCGCGCGTACGACCCCGACACTGTCATTTTCGTCGCGCGAGATATCACCGCTCATAAGCACCGCCAGACCGAGCTCGAACGACAGCGTGACAAGCTCAAGCAGGCACAGCGGCTCAACGTGCTGGGCAGAGAGATCGCGAAGGCGTTACAGGACACACAGACACGTGAGGGAATCGAATCGGCAGTGTGTGCACATCTCACTGAATCGGACCTGTACCAGGCCGTCTGGACCGGGAGCCGCGGGAGTGCCACGAGCATAACACTGGGTGCCGCTGCTGGGATAGACACGGCGACATCGGAGCAGCTTTCGTCCGGCGAGCACAGCCTCGCCATCGACGCCATCGACACCGGTGAGGTACAGGTCGTCGAGGACATCGCCAGCGTGTCGACGCCTTCGGACACCAAGATCGACTGCCCACTAATCGAAGACCATTGCTCCGTCGCGGCAGTTCCCCTGACAACTGGCGAGACTACATACGGCGTACTGATGGTGTACGCATCGACTGGAGCGACGATTGGCTGCCGTGAGTCGGACATCCTGGCTGATCTGGGGCGACTTATCGCGCTTTCTATCCAGCGCGTCCACAGTCAGCAGTCATTGCTGGCGGCGACGACCGTCGAACTGGAGTTCCTGACGCCGGATTCCGACGATATCTTCGCCGGCCTCTCCGCGATGCTCGACTGTTCATTCACGCTCGAACGGCGCGTTCCGATCAGCTCCGGGAACTGTATCCACTATGTTCGCGCCAAGGGTGTGGACAGTGACCGGGTGTGTCAGGCGCTCACTGAGACGCCGTCAGTCGAGTCCTGTGCCGTCGTGGAAACGGCGGCGGAGAACCGAGCGCCCCTGTTCGAAGTCACGCTTGATGAGATATCCACATCGCCGCTTGACACGCTCGCAGATTACGGCGGGGCCGTTCAGCAGGCCGTCGCAGCGGACGGCGATCTGCGGTTCACAGCGGAGATGGCGCCGGATATCAACGTCCGTGCCGTTGTTGAGGCGATTCAGGAGGGAACGCCCGGGACAGAACTACGGAGCAAGCAGTACGTCGACCAGCCGGTCTCGACGGCCACTGACTTCCAGACACGGATACGCGACCGGCTAACGCCGAAACAGGCCGCCGCGCTCAAGACTGCCTATGCGCGCGGCTACTACGACTGGCCGCGAGGGAGTTCCGCGGAGGAACTGGCTGCGACACTCGACATTTCCGCGCCGACCTTACACTACCGGTTGCGGAAGGCCCACGACGCCGTCATCGGTTCGCTGTTCGACTCCGACACTGGGTCTGAAAAGCTCGACTGACCCTCAGTCGTCTTCGGCACGCTCGATTCGCTGTCGGGCTTGCCGAAACAGACCGCGAAGCGTCTTCGTCTCCCGGCCGGTCGGTTGCGCACGCCCGAGCACCCGCCGGAACAGCCGCCGGGCCTTGTGTTGTTTCTCTTCGGGGTGACCGATAGCGCCGAGGAATCGGTCGAACTCCTCGTGTAGCCCCTCGACGGCCGGCGTCTCGGCGAGCGTGTGCAGCTGTTCGGGGTGCTGGGTCTCGTCGACAGTTAGCTCGCGGAGTTCGTAGAGCACGATGGTGGCCGCCTGACCGAGGTTCAACACCGGATACGACGCGCTGGCCGGGATAGAGCAGATGACGTCCAGCCGTGCGAGTTCGTCGTTCGAGAGCCCGACCCGTTCGCGGCCGAAGACGACGCAGATGTCGCCCTCGACATCCTGAAGCGAGTCGGCAAGGTCGGCCGGCGTCGTCGCTGGATACCGGACGTGGTTGGCGGGGTCCTCGTTCGTCGTCGCCGTGCAGGCGACGGTGTGGTAGTTCTCGACGATGTCGTCGAACGTCACCGTCCGGGCGTTCGGCAGGATGTCGTCACGGGCCTGGCCAGCAAAGCCATACGCTTCGCCGTCTGGGTCTAGCTCCGGCGGGTCGACGAGCAGCAGTTCCGACAGGCCGAAGTTCTTCATCGACCGGGCGATGGTGCCGACGTTGCCCGGCGTCTCCGCGTCGACGACGGCGACCGATATCATACGTCCAGGTCGCTGAGGTCCATATCGATTGTGTCGAGGTCCTCCTCGTCCATCTGCTCGACTTCCTCTTTGAGTCCCGGAATCGCTTCGTCCCTGTCGGGGGCCTCTGGCAGCGCTGTCGGGTCTTCATCGACGTGTTCAAGACCGACGTACCCCTCCGGGGCGCGGTTCCCGTCAAGGAACCACTCGTGGAAGGCCGAGGCCAGGTCAGTATCACCGGCGTAGGCCTCGCCGTCTTCCTCACGGAACCAGTAGATGAAGTCCGTCTCGTGGTCCGAACAGACGACTACCTCGCCCATCGGCTCGCCGTAGATAGCATCCGCGACGTTGCACTGTTCGATGTCTTCGTCGCCGTGAATAAGCCAGCAGGCGTCACAGGGGTCGACAACCCGTTCTGCAAGCACCAGTAACCGCTGGCGAGTTTCCGGCTCCATGGTCTTGAGCGGGCGGACCCGCCCGTCCGACCCAAGCACGTCCTCGTTGAAGCGCCAGCCCCGAAGCCCGATATTGACCTTGCTCATACCTCAAAGTGGGTGAGTCCCGGACTAAAAGAGCGCGATATGCGGGGCGAACAGTGTCGGCCCGTCCGCGCTCCACCGTCATCGCGGAGTGAGAACGAGGTGTGCCAGCCGATTACACCCATCGCTTGCTCGAAACATAGACAGCTCTAGGTAAATTTAACATAATTGTTCCATTTAGGATTCACAGACCGCGTCCAAACCAGGCAAAACTGTCGGACTCGCCCAAACATTTATACGTGATTGGCTTTTCTCCGTAAAAGAACACATGGAACGGCCGACGCGCCAGCGGGATTCTGAACAGGAGGAACGCGAGGAGGAGTCCGAGAGCACGGGCCAGCAGACCTGCCCCGAGTGTGAGTCGGAGTCCATATCTAGCGACGGCGGTGGTGAACTCGTCTGCGAGGACTGTGGCCTCGTCATCGAGGACGAGAACATCGACCGCGGGCCGGAGTGGCGGGCGTTCAATCACTCCGAACGCCAGTCCAAGTCACGCGTCGGAGCCCCCACGACCCAGACGATGCACGACAAGGGGCTGACCACACAGATCGACTGGAAGGACAAGGACGCCTACGGTCGGTCACTCTCCTCGGAGAAGCGGAGTCAGATGCACCGCCTTCGAAAGTGGCAGGAGCGCATCCGAACCAAGGACGCCGGCGAACGGAACCTGCAGTTCGCACTGTCGGAGATCGACCGCATGGCGAGCGCACTCGGTGTCCCCCGGTCGGTCCGGGAAGTCGCCTCGGTCATCTATCGACGGGCGCTCAACGAGGACCTCATCCGCGGTCGCTCCATCGAGGGCGTCGCCACCGCCTGCCTGTATGCGGCCTGTCGACAGGAAGGCATCCCCCGCAGTCTAGAGGAAGTTTCGGATGTCTCCCGGGTCGAACAGAAGGAGATCGGCCGGACGTATCGCTACGTCGCTCAGGAACTCGAACTGAAGATGGAACCGGTCGACCCCAAGCAGTACGTCCCGCGGTTTGCCTCCGAACTGGAACTTTCTGAGGAAGTCCAGTCGAAGGCCAACGAAATCATCGACACCACCGCCGAGCAAGGGCTGCTCTCGGGGAAATCACCCACTGGCTACGCCGCCGCAGCCATCTACGCCGCTTCGCTGCTGTGTAACGAAAAGAAGACCCAGCGCGAGGTCGCTGACGTGGCTCAGGTGACAGAAGTCACCATCCGGAACCGGTATCAGGAGCAGATCGAAGCGATGGGCATCCACTGACTGGCGCGCTTCTCTTTATTCGATACCCTCGCTGTCCGCCGTTCACTTCAGTCACTGTCAGCTATAGCATAGCGTGGGCGGTCGGTACAGGATTGGTAACAAGCAACGTGTAGAGCTATCTGTCTGGGCAGCGAACTAGCGGTATGTCTGTTTCCCCCTCACAGAAACGGGTCGCACTTCTCGTCATCGGACTGGTGGTCCTCTTTGCACCCGCGCTGTTTGTCCTCGCCACCCTTGAGTTTCTCATCCTGTCCGGCAACCTCGCGCTCAACGAAATTTCGCTCCTCGAATTCGTCGAACTGTATCTTATCGACCTTGTGTTATTCGTCCTGCTCGGGTATGGCGTCTACCGGCTGACGTTCTGGCTGATCCAAGATCAGCTTCCAGACGCACTCGATACCGTGGACGGGACTGAAGCGGCCGGCGCGACTGACGAGACAGAGACCACTGGGACTGCCAGTGAAGAGCAGTCCTGACTGGCCGTTGAGTGTCGTCGTATATGCGTGTAGTGCCTCATACAAAACTGGACTTCACAGCAACGAAGGTCGCTCCCTGCGAACGGCTCCTTTCGTCGCCGTTCGCATTTTCGAGGGGCGCGCTTCGCTTGCCCCTCGCTAGTCCCCTGCAACCGCTGTCGGCTCCTCGGCGGTCTCCCCGGCTGAGCCGAGGTCGATCATCGCCAGCAAGGCAATGACGCCGAAGCCGACTTTCGTGACCACGTCGAGGTAAACGACCACGAGCGTCGCGGTCTCGACATCCATGAGGCCCACTCCTGCCGCACCGAGTAGCCAGACGACCGGATACACAAGCCAGAGGACGACAACGAAGTTCCGGAGTGTGCGGTACAGGCTGACCTCTATGTCGGACAGGGTCGACTTCGCAGCCACTGCGATGTTCCGGTAGAGGAGATAGATGACGCCGCCGAACAGCGCTCCACCGACTGCGAACAACGCGTAGCTAACCGGTGATGGAGTGACCGCGCCGGCGAATCCGAAGACGATAGTCAACGCCTGCAGGACGACGAGTTTCACCGTGTCCTCCCGGCTTGCGCCAGCGAGCAGCGCCAGGAACCAGACGTTGAGCGGCGTCGTTAACAGCCAGTCGACGTAACGGACCACGTACACCGCGTGCCCCTCGCTCTGTATCGACCCGAAGCCAAGCGCCATCAGCGCGTAGGCAACGATGGCGATACCCGGAATCGCGATCAGCAGCAGATACCGCTTCCGCGTCTCTTCGGGGACAAGCGTGTAGCCGTACGCCAGCACCGCCGTCCCGAGCAGTTCACCCAGTAATCCCAGCGTGAACCAGGTTGTTATCGTTGCCATTGTTAGTCATCCCCCACAGCGGCCGTGCTGTCGGTGCCCGTCCCGGCGGAGTTTTCGACAGTGAAGCGGTCCAGTAGCGATTCGAGATCGTCAGCACGCTGCCTGAGTTCCGTCGCGGAGTCAGACACTTCTTCGATGGACGCGGACTGGTCCTGTGCCGCGCCGGCCACGGTGTCCGCCTCCGTCGCCGTCTGCTGACTGATCGTCGTCAAGTCGTCGATAGTCCCCATCACGTCCTGTGCGGTCCGGGCCTGTTCCTCGGTCGCCCGGTCGATCTCCTGAATGCCGGTGTCGACCTCTTCGGTGTACTCGACGATGGTCTCCAGTGCGTCGACGGTCTCCTCGACCGTCGAGACGCCTTCAGTGATTCGGGTGCTGGTCGATTCCATCGTCTCGACGGTGTCGCCGGCCTGCTCCTGAATGGCCTCGATGCGCCCTTCGATGTCAGCGGCGGCCTCTTTGGTCTCCTCTGCGAGGCCCTTGATCTCGTCTGCGACGACAGCGAACCCTTCACCGTCACCGTCAGCGTGGGCGGCCTCGATAGAGGCGTTCAGCGCCAGCATATTCGTCTGCTCAACGATACTCGTAATGACGCCGACAATCTCACCGATTTCGTCGAGTTCATCGTCGAGCGCGTTGATCTCTTCGACGGTCTCGCCGGTCTCGGCCTCGATAGCGCTCATCTCCGCAATAGCTTCCTGTGCGGCTTCGCGGCCGTCCTCGCCAACTTTTGCGGCCGACTGGGACGTGTCGGCGACCTGCTGGGCGGAGGAGGCGACTTGCTGTGCGGTCGCCGAAAGGTTCTGCATCTCTGCGGCCGCCGATTCAAGCCCTTCGTTTTGCTCGGTCGTCCCCTCGAAGATCTCGTTGATCGACTTCGACACCTGCTTGCTAGCCCGGTCGACCCGCTCCGCGTTCGAGTTGACACGGTCGCTGGACTGGATGACGTTCGTCGCGAACGCTTTCATATCGGCGATTGTGTCTTCGAGCGCATCGAGCGTCGTGTTGATGTCCTCGCCGACCTCCGCCATTGCGTCGTTCATGCTGTCCGTTTTCACCCGTGCGGTGAGGTCGCCGTTGGCGGCTGCGTCGAGGGCGTCGCTGTACTGCTGTGCCTTGAGTTCGAGGTGGCCGGTCAGCGCCTCCATCTCGTTGCGTTCGGATTCGACATCCTCACGGGCAGCCTGTGCCTGCTCTTTGGCCGCCTCGGCTTCCTGCTTGGCAGTTTCGGCTTCAGATATCTGTGTCCGGAGGTTTGCCCGCATATTATCGAAGGCAGCGTACAGTGTTCCAAACTCGTCTTCCCGGGACGTATCGAGGTCGACATCCAGCTCACCGTCGGCCATCGCTTCAGCCTTTACTGAAAGCCGCCGCAGCGAAGCAATCGTGTTTCCGCCGATCGTGACCCCGATGAGTCCAAGGTTGACGACGGCAAGCAGGATGAGACCAATGAGGTCAGAGTTGATCTGATCGCTCAGGGCGTATGCGGCCTCCCGGTCGGAGTGGACCATAACGACCCAGTCGTGTGATTCGAGACGGGTCAGCCCCATCAACATACTGTCTGTTTCGTGGAACATTCTCTGTCCGGGTTCGAGCGTGCCCAGCGGGTCCGATTCCATCTGGGAAATCGGTGCCGTCGACCCGATCATCGAGTGGTTGGGGTGTGAGACGAACTCCCCGTCGGTGTTGACAACCGTGGTAAATGACCCTTCGCGGTGGCTCGATATCTGGTCAGCCTTCTCCCGGAGATCGATCATGTACACGAGCGCTCTGTCTTCGTCACCGGGGACCGGCGAAACGACGGCCACTATCGGATGGTCGACGACCGAGACAGAGAACGGCTCCGTCACGTGCGTGTCGTCGGGGCCGTCGAACTGCGGCGGGTCCGTAGCGAACGGTGCCCCTTGCTCGGCAGCGTTGACCCCGATGAAGTCCTGATTCGAACTGGCGCGAATCTCGCTTGTCTCGGTGTCAAAGTAGTGCACTGCGACGACACCGGGCGGTAGTTCCTCGTTGGACCGTAACTCCTCCAGTCGTTGCTGTTTCTCCGTGTCCGTTCCGTCGGTGAACACGGGAAGTCGCGACGTCGACCGGACGTTCCGACGCGATGTCGTCAGCCAGTCGTCTAACTGTACTGCCTGTGTCTCTGACAGCGCGGTGATGTCGTCCGCCACGTCTTCTTCGAGAGTGGCGGACGCCTGCACGCTTGTCAGGACTCCAGCAGCGATAATAACAAGTATCGCGAATGAAAGCGCCACCCCGAGCCTGGCAGCGTAACTGCCAGCAATAAAGCTCGGGAGCGGCGAGTCCCTATTTGAATCCATCACGCAATTCTACACAAACCTGCTAATAAAGGGTTGTTACGCAATTCTCACTGATGATAAGCACCACAACCGACTGTAGAAATCCGTCGCCTCGGAACGGCTACCGGTGGAACGTTCTATTGCTCTACTGATATACCTTACAGTCGCAGAGATGGGCACCGGCCCCACCCGTTCGCTGCCGGCGGTTTCGCTGCACGTACCGCGATATGAAAACCATATCAGAAGCCGAGCGGACTGTGGGGAAAGGTTTTGCCGATACCGCCTGACGCATACTGCAATGCGTGCTGTACGATTCCACGAATATGGCGGGACGGACGTGCTCCGCGTCGACGACATCGAACGACCAACGCCAGGTCCAGAGGAGGTCCTGCTCGAAGTCGAGGCAGCGGCGGTCAATCCGGTCGATACGTACTTCCGGACCGGCGACTACGAACCGGGCGAACTGCCCTGGATACCCGGCTCCGACTGTGCCGGGACCGTCGCCGCGACCGGCGAGCGCGTGGCTTCCGTCACCGAAGGCGACCGGGCGTTCGCAACCGGGCTGGGCAACTGGCTCCAGGGAACCTGCGCGGAGTACGTCACTGTTCCCGAATCACATCTGGCGCGGCTCCCCGACGGGGTGTCCGCCGAGGCGGGCGCGGCCGTCGCGCTCGTCGGCGTCACCGCCTGGCAGACGCTCGTCGACGCCTGCTCGCTGGAGCCGGCCGAGCGGGCGCTGATTCACGGCGGGAGCGGCGGTGTTGGCCACGTTGCGGTCCAGTTGGCTGCGGCGAACGGAGCGCGGGTGACGACGACGGCGTCACCGGCCTACCACAACCAACTGGCCGACCTCGGTGCGGACGACGTGTTCGACTACAGTCGGGACGACCTCGCCGACGCGGTGGTCGACGCCGGCGCACCGGACGTGGTTCTCGACCACCGGCTCGACGACTACCTCGCGTTCGACGCCGAGGTGGCCGCACAGGGCGCGCGAATCGCCGCCATCGGGAACACCGACCTCGCGGCGACGTTCGAGAACGTCCCGCGCTGCCGGGCTAAGGCCCTCAGCGTCCACCACGTCTCGATGTTCAACACGCCCGAGTTCGGCGCGGTGCTTTCCCGACTGGCGACGCTCATGGCCGACGACGAACTGACGCCGGTCGTCGCCCGCCGTTACGACCTCGCGGAAGTCCCGGCCGCTCACGACGACGTGCGCAACGACAGCTTCCTCGGCAAACTCGTCGTCACGCCGTAGTCCGACCGGCGCTACCGTCTATCGTCGGTCCACAGACTCGACCCTCGGGTTTCTTGAGATGGGCTTTTATATTACTACTATCCATTGACAGTTGTATGTCAACCGGGTATAATTTCGACGGTAAGATAGTACTGATCACGGGCGTTGGCGGGGCGCTGGGCAGTGCGGTCGCAAACGCCTTTCTCAAGGCCGGGGCGACCGTCTGTGGTAGTGACATCGTCGAACCGAACACCGAGGATTTCCTGCTTTCCGACCCCGAACGCGTGGACTTCTACCGGGCGGACTTCAGCGACGAGAACGACGTCGCCGACACCATTGACGCGGTCGTCGACGAGCACGGGCGACTGGACTACTTGCTGAACATCGCCGGAACGTGGCGCGGCGACACACCGATCCACGAGACGGATGCGGCCACGTTCGATTTCCTGTTCGACGTGAACCTGAAGACGATGTTTCTGGCGTCGAAACACGCGATTCCACACTTGCGGGCTAGCGAGGGCGCAATCGTCTCCGTCTCCGCGCGGTCGTCGCTGGAGGGCGGTGCAGGCGACGGCCTCTACCGAGCGTCGAAAGCCGGCGTCCGACTGCTAACGGAGACCATCGCGGCGGAGAACCTCGGGTCCGTGCGAGCCAACGCCGTCATGCCCAGCGTCATCGACACTCCGATGAACCGGGAGATGGTGCCCGACGCTGATTTCGAGACGTGGGTCGACCCGAAAGACATCGCCGACGTACTGTTGTTCCTCTGTTCTGACGCCGCAGCCGTGACCAGCGGGGCGGCAGTACCGGTGTACGGCGAGGTCTGACGTTGGTGGCTGTATCTGGCCTGCCTGCCGCCCGGCCTTAGCCCCGCGTTTCTCGTCGTCACGTATCCGCACTGTCAGGAACCGGCGGCAAGGGGGTATCAGTGCTGACGTCTCGGCTGTTGTTTGGCTTCGGGAATTATGTCTTTATCCTGATATTACGGCGGAGTATTGCGAATCGGAATCACGGTGGTTTTTATACCCCAAAAGAATATGCCGCATCACAATGAGTGACAGAGAAACGTGGGCCTCACGGCTCGGGTTCCTTCTCGCAGCAATTGGTAGCGCAGTCGGTCTCGGAAACATCTGGCAGTTCCCGTTCAAGACCGCGACAAACGGCGGCGCAGTGTTCCTCGTCTTTTACCTCGTCGCCGTGTTGCTCATCGGCTTTCCGGCAATGCTGGCAGAGTTCATCATCGGACGGCGAACGAACCGCAATGCCGTCGACGCGTTCGGGGAACTCGGATTCAAGCAGTGGCGGGTCGTCGGTGGCCTGGGCGTCTTTACGGGCTTCTGGATCCTCTCGTATTACAACGTCGTCGGCGGGTGGGTCATGCGATATATCCTCGGTAGCGCAACGGGCGCATACTTCGGAAACTCCGCGGAGTACTTCGGAGCCATCGCCAGTGGGCCGGAAGCTGTCGTCGGACAGGCACTGTTCCTGCTGATCTGTGTCGGTATCGTCGCAGTGGGTGTCGAGGACGGTATCGAGAAGGCGACGAAGGTGATGGTCCCCAGCATCGTTCTCCTCATGATCGGGATGGCGGCCTGGGTTACCACGCTTGAGGGAGCAGGGGCTGGCTACAGCTACTTCCTCTCACCGGACTTCTCCACGCTGGCGGCGAACGCTGGCGACCTGATTCCGTTCGCAGTTGGACAGGCGTTTTTCACCCTCTCGCTGGGGATGGCAGCCATGATTACCTACTCCTCGTACATCGGTGACGACGAGAGCCTCCCGGTGGATGGTGGCATCATCGTCGTGACGAACACGCTCGTTGGTGTGCTGGCCGGGCTGGTCGTGTTCCCGATTCTCTTCGCCATCAACGTCAGCCCCGACACCAGCGGTCCGTCGGCCATCTTCGTCGCGATGGCGTCGGCGTTCCCACAGCTCCCCGGAGGTCGACTCCTCGGTGTCGTGTTCTTCGGCGTTGTCCTCATCGCTGCAATTTCCTCCGCCATCAGCCTCCTCGAGGTTACAGTCTCCTACGGCGTCGACAACACGTCATACTCACGAGTGTCTCTGGCGGCGATGCTCGGAGTTGTGCTGTTCGTTCTCGGATTCCCGTCAGCCTGGGACCTGGCGTGGTTCGGCTGGTTCGACACGCTCGCGTACAAGCTGTTCCTCCCGCTGTCAGTGCTGCTCATCCTAGTGTTCGTCGGCTGGGTGCTCTCCTCCAACGCAGTTGCCGAGCTCCGACAGGGGACGGGTGGGCTCCGGGCATTCGGTCCGACCTGGCTCTGGATGGTCCGAACGGTGGTTATCCTCGGCGTGCTCCTGACGCTGGTCCTCGGCCTGCAGACGCTGTTCCTCGCTGAGGACCCCGCGATTATCCCGCCAATATAACCGACGCACAGCCTCGGTTTCCCGCGGACCTTCTTCGCGACGGTTTGTAGTGACCGCCCGGTGTATCCGGTCGTCGCGAGATGTTTTTTCCAGCCGTAGCAGCCTAGCCACGTGCAGAAGGGCGGCATGTCGCTCACGAACTGCGCAGGCGTAGATACACGCCACCGAAGAGACAGACCGTTGCCACCAGCAATAGACCACCGCTCAGCACGTCTCTGAGGACCCCGGAAACACCGGGATGCTCGATAAGTCCGAAGGTCCCCTCAAACGCTATCGACTGAAACACTAGCGCCAGTCCGCCTATCGGTATCAACAGTTGTCGACTGCGTGTATTTTCACCGACAGTCATGCCCGTAGGGATACATGACGGTGGAGTGAATACTTTGCTGAATCTCTGTGGCCGGCGGGCTCAGTGTACTCCCTATCCTAAGTGAGGTCGAAACAGGCATATGACACCCTAACGGCCTATCTCAGTCGGACTCGAACCCACGCTGTTCGTCCGCAATGCCGAGACTTTCGGACACAGTGTCACCCTCGTCGGTAGTAGCCGGGAGCAGTGCCCGGATGTCGACCGACTCGCTGCCCAGTACTACGAACCCCGTGAAGATAGTCAGGAAGCCCGCCACTGCGGTCGGGGTGATTGCCTCACCGAGCAAGGCCCACCCGCCGAGCGTTGACACGACGGGGACCACGTAGAAGATGAGGTTGGCCTGAATTGCACCGGTGACATCGAGCAGGCCGAAGTAGGCGATGTAGGCGATTGCGCCGGCGAAGATGCCGACGTACAGCAGGGCTGCTATCGCAGTCGGCGACCACACCGCCGTGGCCGCGGATTCGCCCATACCGATGCTCAGCGCATGGCAGAGCGCGGCGGCGACAGGGAGCGCCCATGCGGTTCGGACCGTACTCGACAGGCCACCGCCGGACCACCGGATGAGCACGCTGCCCAGCGCCGCGCTAGCCGCGCCAGCGAACAGGATGAGCTTGCCGATGCCCCCGCTCAGGAGCATTGCCGGGTCAGGGCTAACGACGAGACCGACACCGAGCAGGCCGATAACCATCCCGAGACCGCCGCGGGCCGAGAGTCGTTCGTCGGAGAGCAAGATAGCGGCGAACACCGGCGTCAGTATCGGGTTGAGGCTGAAGATGATAGCGGCAACCGCGCTGGTAGCGGACTGCTGGCCGACGAATATCAGCGCGTTTGCGAGGCCGAGCGCGAACAGGCCTGTCGAGAGAATCCCAAGCACGTCGCCACGGGTCCGTGGGAGCAGTTCATCCCGGGACCGCGTCACCACAACATACCCAAGGAGCACGACAGCGGCGATGTCGAACCGGAGAGCGACGAACAGAAGCGGCGGGAGATACGACAGTCCGGCCTTCGCGCCGACGAAGGTCCCGCCAAGCAGGACACTGGCAACGGCGGCGAGGGCGAACGTCCGGCGCGAAATCATACCGCCACCTCGTATTTAGTTTCTGATACGACTGCACAGCCGACAGAGAGAGCACGGAGAGAAACCTGAATCATCGTACTCTACAGTACGGTATCGATGCTTATAGGCCCGTTTAGAAAATATTACATAACGCGAAACGGCCGAACACCCGTGGCGGATGTGCACGGTGTGAAATTATTTCATACTACGAAAGCGATTTAGGACGGACTCCCTAACGTGGCGGTATGGAATCGGCGCTCGAAGAGATCGAGTTCCTCGCGCTCTCGTCAAACCGGGTCGAGGTGTTGCGGCTTCTGGCCACGGAGCCACACTCACGCGGGGAACTGGCGGCCGAAACCGGCGCGTCACAGGCGACGCTCGGCCGGATCATCGCTGACTTCGAAGAGCGGTCGTGGATTCGCCGAACAGGGGGTGAGTACGTCGCCACGGCGACGGGCCGCATCGTTGCTAACGGGTTCACCGACCTCCTCGGTAGCCTCGAAACCGAGCGGCGGCTGCGCGACATCGTCCAGTATCTCCCCACCGATGCGATGGCCTTCGACCTGCAACATCTGGCCGACGCCACGATAACCGTTCCAAGTCAGACGCGCCCGAACGCGCCGGTCCAGCGATTGCTCGACCTGCTTCGAGATGCCGAGGAAGTCCGGACGTTCTCCCATGCGTTCAACGACCAGGCGATTCGAGTCGTTCAGGAACGGGTCACCGCCGGCGAACAGCGGTTCTCGGGCGTGTTCTCGCCCGGCGCGATAGACGCACTGGCGGCGGACGACCGACTCCGGAAACGACTCGAATCGCTGCGTGCCGAACCGGACGCGTCAGTCCGGGTGCGAACCGATGGTGTGCCACTTGCGGTGATGATCGCCGACGACGTGGTCCATCTGCTGTTGCGGGACGACAACGGCGTTCTACAGGCGTCGATCGATACGACCGCGCCGGCCGTCCGCGAGTGGGCTATCGAGGCGTTCGACGCGTACTGGGCGTCCGCGGAACCGCTCTCCGACGAGTGGGCGCTGTAGCCACTGTTTCTGATCGTCGGAGCCGCTGTAAGAATCAATAGAACCGCTACCGGACCAGATACGGGTCGTCGTTCGGCAGGAACCGCCCGAGGTCCGCCTCGCGGCGATAGTCGGTCTTCAGTAGCGCAGTCAGGACGTCGACAAGGGCGTCTTCGTCGTCGTCGCTCCACTCCGCGGGCTCTTTGATCGGGTAGACGAGCCAGCCACTCCCGACGACCTCCGTGGCGTGGCGCGCGTCCATGTCTATGGACTCGGTCGGCTCCGAGGTCGTGTTCGCGAACACGTGTCGCGTGGCCCGCTCGCCGACAGGCAGGAGGACGTGGGCAGTGATGGCCCGGAGTTCCGTGTCGAACAGCGGCTCCAGAGCTTCGTAATCCGCGTCTGTCGGTGGGTCACCGCCGCACATATACAGGTACGACAGGTAGGTCTTCTCGACGGTTGGCGGCGTGCCGGCCTCGGCGAGCAGTCCAGCCTCAACGAGCGCCCGCTGGAGGCGTTCGGCCGCAGCGTTGTCGGTAAACGGGATGCCAGACGTTGCGCCACCGTGGACGCCGGGGTGGTCACCGATGACGTGGAAGTGGGCGTTGGCGTCGCCGTACCCCGGCACAAACGGCTCACACGGTGCGTCGAAGCCAAAGGGGTTGTGCTGGCGGGCCGTGACGTTCTTCACGCGCGAAAGCAACGGGCCGTCGCTCAAAACTCCGCCGGTTTCCGTTATCGAATACGAGAAATAATGGTTAAGTTTGATAACGCTTTTCTCGGATGCCCGCAAGGAGTCGGATATGCTCCGGTCCGGGAGAAGTGATATCGCGTGAGCCACGATGACCGTGTCGAGGACCTTCGGGAACGAAAAGCCGAGGCCGAACGAGGTGGTGGCGAGGAACGAATCGAGGCGCAACACGACCGCGGGAAACTCACCGCGCGTGAGCGCATCGATTACTTCCTCGACGACGGCACCTTCGTCGAGATCGACTCGCTCCGTGAACACCGCTCGACGAACTTCGACATGGCCGACAAGAAAGTACCGGGAGACGGCGTCGTCGTCGGCTACGGCAAAGTCGACGGCCGCAGGGTGTACGTCTTCGCCCACGACTTCACCGTCTTCGGCGGGTCGCTGGGCGAGGCGTTCGCCCAGAAGGTCTGTAAGGTGATGGACAAGGCCATCGAGACGGGCGCACCCATTATCGGGCTGAACGACTCCGCCGGCGCGCGGATTCAGGAGGGCATCGACTCGCTGGCGGGCTATGCCGATATCTTCCACCGCAATCAGCAAGCCAGCGGTGTCGTCCCACAGATTTCGGCCATCATGGGGCCGTGTGCCGGCGGCGCGGTGTACTCCCCCTCGATCACGGACTTCGTCTACATGGTCGAGGAGACCAGCCACATGTTCATCACCGGGCCCGACGTCATCGAGACAGTGACCGGCGAGGAGGTCGGCTTCGACGAACTCGGCGGCGCGAAGACCCACGCCTCCGAGTCCGGGGTGGCCCACTTCACGGCCGCCGATGAAAAGGACGCGATGGACGACATCCGCTACCTCCTCTCGTATCTCCCGCAGAACAACGTCGAGGACCCGCCGCGGGTCAAACCCTGGGACGACCCCGAACGCCGAGACGAGGAACTGAAATCGGCTGTTCCCGACGCGCCACAGAAACCCTACGACATGACGGATGTCGTCGGGCGTATCGTCGACGAGGACTCCTTCTTCGAGGTGGCTGAGGACTTCGCGCGCAACATCGTCATCGGGTTCGCCCGCATGGACGGTCACAGCGTCGGTGTCGTTGGCAACCAGCCGCGAGTCAACGCCGGCACACTCGACATCAACGCCTCGCGGAAGGGCGCACGCTTCGTCCGGTTCTGTGACGCGTTCAACATCCCGATTCTGACGTTCGTCGACGTGCCCGGGTTCATGCCCGGCAAGGACCAGGAGACCAACGCCATCATCAACCACGGCGCAAAGCTCCTGTACGCCTACTCCGAGGCCACCGTGCCGCTGGTGACCGTCATCACGCGGAAGGCGTACGGCGGGGCCTACGACGTGATGGCGTCGAAGCACATCGGCGCGGACATGAACTACGCCTGGCCGACCGCCGAGATCGCCGTGATGGGGCCACAGGGCGCGGTCAACGTCCTCTACGACGACGAACTGGAGGACGCCGACGACGTGGAAGCACGCCGCCAGCAACTCATCGACGAGTACCGCGACGCCTTCGCGAACCCCTACACCGCAGCCAAGCGCGGGTTCGTCGACGATGTCATCGAACCCCAGGAAACCCGCCCGCGGCTCATCGACGACCTTGACCTCCTCCGGGGGAAACGCAAGGACCAGCCCGACCGCAAGCACGGCAACATCCCACTGTAACGATGGCGGCTGACACTGACTCGGCTGTCGATGCAGATCTGGTCGCAGAAATCGCCGCCCAACTCGACGACGCGTCGACGGCCGAAGCGGCTGCTATCGCCGTCGCTATCGGCGCACACCTCACCGACCGCCAGCGTGCGGCAGCAGCGGCCGCGGCGGCTGCGGCGGCAGACGACGGTGACTCCTGGGACGGCAGACAGTGGTCGTTCTCCGGGCGCGTTGAAGCCACGCAGAAGCGGTCCGTTCGGGTTCGCTCGGACGCGCCGACCGACCCCTGGAGCGCTGCCGGCCGCGCCGAACGGTTCTAATCGCAGACAGTTTTTTGTCAGTTGCTCGGCGACACCCTGAGTCGGTTTGTGGTCATGTTCTATACTAACATGATTATATATGTAAATTTGGCCGCTATCTGCGCATAGTTTTATGGGCCGACTCTCAGTATGAGGGCGTATGTTCGATAAGGTGCTCGTCGCTAATCGCGGGGAGATAGCGGTGCGCGTGATGCGCGCATGCGAGGAGTTGGGCATCGGCACAGTGGCCGTCTACTCTGATGCCGACAAGCACGCCGGTCACGTCCGGTATGCGGACGAGGCGTACAACGTCGGTCCGGCCCGTGCCGCAGACTCCTATCTCGACCAGGAAGCGATTATCGACGCGGCCAAGCAGGCCGACGCTGACGCCATTCACCCGGGGTACGGCTTTCTCGCGGAGAACGCCGACTTCGCCGCGCGCGTGCAGGAAACGGACGGCGTCACCTGGGTCGGCCCCGAGAGTGAGTCAATGGAGGCACTGGGCGAGAAGACGAAGGCTCGCAAGATCATGCAGTCGGCTGACGTGCCTATCGTCCCGGGGACGACCGACCCGGTCGAAGACCCCGAGGAAGTCGTCGAGTTCGGCGAGGAGAATGGGTTCCCGGTGGCTATCAAGGCCGAAGGCGGTGGTGGCGGCCGTGGAATGAAAATCGTCCACGACCCCGAAGAAGCCGAAGAACAGCTCGAAAGCGCAAAACGGGAGGGAGAGGCGTACTTCTCGAACGACTCTGTCTATCTCGAACGCTATCTGGAGAACCCCCGCCACATCGAGGTCCAGATTATCGCCGACCACCACGGCAACGTCCGGCATCTGGGCGAGCGTGACTGCTCGCTCCAGCGCCGCCACCAGAAAGTTATCGAGGAGGGTCCCTCGCCGGCCCTGAACGATGCGCTCCGCGAGAAGATCGGCGACGCTGCCCGACGCGGCGTCCGCGAATCGGACTACTACAACGCCGGGACTGTCGAGTTCCTCGTCGAAGAGGACACCGACCGCGAGCAAGGGGAACTGCTCGGTGAGGAGGCGAACTTCTATTTCCTCGAGGTTAACACCCGCATTCAGGTCGAGCACTGCGTCACCGAGGAGATCACCGACATCGACATCGTCAAGTGGCAACTGCGGGTGGCGATGGACGAGGAGATCACCTTCGACCAGGACGACGTGGAAATCGAGGGCCACGCGATGGAGTTCCGCATCAACGCCGAGAACGCCGCTGACGACTTCGCGCCCGCAACCGGCGGCAGCCTCGACACCTACGACCCGCCGGGCGGTATCGGCGTCCGCCTCGACGACGCGCTCCGGCAGGGCGACGACCTCGTCACGGACTATGACTCGATGATCGCGAAGCTCATCACCTACGGCGGGGACCGTGAGGAGTGTATTGAGCGCGGGAAACGGGCGCTCAAGGACTTCGACATCGAAGGCATCCCGACCGTCGTTCCGTTCCACCGCCTGATGCTCACCGATGAGAAGTTCGTCAACGGGACACACACCACAAAGTACCTCGACGAGCACCTCGACCGGACGCGCATCGAAGAAGCGCAGGAGCAGTGGGGCACGGTCACCGAATCCGACGGCGAAGGCGACGAGGACGAGGAAGTCGTCGAACGCGAATTTACCGTTGAGGTCAACGGCAAGCGCTTCCAGGTCGACCTCGAAGAGCGCGGCGCACCCCCAATCAACGTCGGCAACGTAGACGCCGACGGTGGGAGCCAGCCACAGCGGCCACAGGGTGGCAGTAGCTCTGACAGCGGAGGCGGCAGTGCCACCACCGCCGAGGGTCAGGAGGTTGCCGCTGAGATGCAGGGGACGATTCTGGAGGTCAACGTCGAGGAAGGCGACGAAGTCGAGGCCGGCGACGTTCTCTGTGTGCTCGAAGCGATGAAGATGGAAAACGACATTGTCGCCGAACGCGGCGGCACTGTCAACGACGTAGCCGTCAGCGAGGGCGAATCCGTCGACATGGGCGACTTGCTCTTTGTGATCGGGTGAGCGCGGCCTGCCCGCCGCGCACTGCAGACGCCTTTTATTCCGGCCGGTCGAAGCCCCGGATATGAACGACACACGCCACCGGGTGCTCGATGCACTGGCCGACGGTCCTGTTTCGGGGCCGACTCTCGCCGACGAACTGGATATCTCTCGCTCCGCGGTCTGGAAGCACGTTGAAGCGCTCCGTGACGAGGGGTTCGAGATCCGTAGCGACGACGCGGGCTACGCCCTCGATTCGGTACCGGAGTTCGGGGCGAGCGCGGTCGAATACGGCCTCGATGCGCCGTTTTCTGTCGAGTACCACGACAGCATTCCCAGCACGAACGCACGCGCCAGAGACCTTGCGGCAGAAGGGGAGTCAGACACTGTGGTGCTGGCCGACGAACAGACCGGCGGCCGGGGGCGCCTCGACCGTGATTGGCACTCGCCGAGCGGCGGAATCTGGCTCTCGGTACTGTTCCGTCCCGACGTGCCGATGGCCCACGCACCGGTGTTCACGCTTGCGGCCGCTGTCGCGGTGACACGGGCGGCACGTGAGGCCGGCGTCGAGGCCGGCATCAAGTGGCCCAACGACGTACTCGTCCGCCACGGCGACGAGGAGCGCAAACTGGTCGGCATCCTCACCGAGATGGAGGGGGAGGCCGACCGCGTATCCTGGGTCGTCGTGGGCATCGGGGTCAACGCGAACGTCGACCCAGCAGACCTGCCCGATGAAGCAAACCCGACGAGTCTCTCGACCGAACGGGGCGAACCGCTCGACAGGCGACTGTTCACGCAGCGACTGCTAGAAGAATTCGACGCGTTGCGACAGGATACGGGGCGCGTCGTCGAGGCGTGGCGGGAGTACGCGACGACGCTGGGCAAACGGGTCCGGGTCGAGACACCGGGAGGCCCTATCGAGGGCGAAGCCGTGGACATACAGTTCCCGGGCGCGCTCGTTATTGAGACAGCATCCGGTACAGAGGTCGTTTCAGCGGGGGACTGTGAGCATCTCCGCCCGGTTTCGGAGTGAGCGCAACGA